>CANQRH010000012.1 GCA_947626225.1 Candidatus Gastranaerophilales bacterium | reverse complement strand
AGTGGGGGAGTGGCTTCGCCACAGCAGTACACATGATATAAAAAGTCACACGAACATTTACAAAGTGGGGGAGTGGCTTCGCCACAAAAGAACCCGCACCAAGGAGTTAGAGATGCGGGATTTCAGTAAAAGAGACATCAATGACATTATGATTTATTTTTTTATAAAGTCAAATTTTTGTGGATATTTTTCACGGTTTATCTTATAATCCTTTTATGAAAAGATTTTTGTTAATTTTGGTTTTATTAGTCATCGGAACTGGCGGGTTTGCTGAAGAAAAATGGGATATAGAATTTGATCAGCAGCTTTTTGATCCGTCGCCCGAGCTTTTTACACCCGTAAAAAACCGTGAGCCGGAAGCAGAACCTGTATCCGAGCAGCAAGAAAGTTCCGTTTCATCGCAGGCAGATGAAGAAGACATTGAAACAGTATCCGAGCAGGCAAATGTTTTTTATGCGGGTAACGATATAAAAAGCGCTCTAAACTTGCTTTTAAGCATTCCCGAGAACAAAAGAACGGCACAAAACTGGCTTTTAATCGGAAATATTATGCAGGATCAGGGAAAGCTTGACGAAGCTGTTTTTATGTTTAACAAATCCGTTGAGACTGATGAAAAGTATTACAAAGCATACTATAACCTTGCCAATATTTATCTTTCACAGGATAAACCCAATATGGCAATTGAGCGGTATAAAAAAGCTATTAAGCTAAAACCGGAATATGCTTATGCACATTACAATCTTGCCTGTGCGTATATCAAACTCGGCAAATATTCAAAAGCAAAATATGAACTTTTAACTGCAATAGATTTAAAAAACACGGTTCCGGAGTTTCATTACAATCTGGCATACGTTTATAAAATGCTGAAAAAAGAAAAGACATCAAAAATATATCTGGAAAATTACAACAAAATTATGGAAAATAGCAATGTATAAAGGAGTAATATTTGATTTTAACGGAACATTATTTTTTGATTCCGAAAAACATCTTGAAGCATGGAGAGAATTTTCAAAACGCGTAAGGTCTTATCCCTTCACCGATGATGAGATGCGCGAGCACATGTTCGGCAGAACTAACAAAGAAATAATAACTTACCTTCTGGGCAAAACTCCCGAGCCGGAACTTGTCGAGTCGCTGGGTAAAGAAAAAGAAGCCGTCTACAGAGATATGTGTCGTGAAGATTATAAAAATACTCATCTTGCACCGGGTGCAGAAAAGTTTTTGGACTTTCTGAAAGAAAATAACATTCCCCGTGCAATTGCAACCATGTCAGAAATAGATAATGTCAATTTTTATATAGAACAATTTAAACTTGAAAAATGGTTTGACTCAGACAAAATTGTCTATGCCGACGGGCTTATTGAAAGTAAGCCTTCACCCGACATATATTTGAAAGCGGCACAAAGACTGGGGTTAAAACCTGAGGAATGTGCAGTCTTTGAAGATGCGCTGTCCGGAATTGAATCAGCAAAACGAGCTGGAGCAGGCAAAATCATTGCAATAGCTTCTATGGAAGATATTTCGCTTTATGAAAAAATTCCTGCGGTATCGCAAATTATCAGGAATTTTGATGAAATAGACAGAAACATTTTCAGTATTAAAATTTCAATGTAAAAAAAAGAGCCTTCTAGGCTCTTTTTTTATTCTGCAGTTTCTGCCACGGGTTCTTTTTTGGCTCTTTTGCTTTTCTTTTCAAAAGCAATTTTATCATCAACCAGTTTCAGAACAATCGTGTCTCCGGCCGAGTATTTACCCGATAATATTTCTTCCGCGAGCATATCTTCGACTTTGCGCTGGATTAATCTTCTTAAAGGTCTTGCACCGTAGGCTTCGGAGTAGCCGTTCTTAGCAAGATGGTCTTTAACTTCATCGGTTACCTCAATCGACAATTCACGTTCCGCAAGACGTTTGAACAAATCTTTCAGCATCAAATCAACAATCTGTCTGATTTCTTCCTGAGAAAGATGTGAGAATACGATTGTTTCATCAATACGGTTTAAGAATTCCGGTCTGAAAGCTTTTTTCATTTCTTCCGTTACGGTTTCTTTAAGTTTTTCGTATTTATCTTTTGATTCATCATCTGCGGTAGAGAAACCTAATTTTGAAGTTGTCGTAATCATGCTTGCGCCGACATTTGATGTCATAATTATAATTGTGTTTTTGAAATTGACATGGCGTCCTTTAGCATCAGTCAAACGTCCGTCATCAAGAATTTGAAGCATGATATTAAATACATCCGGATGAGCCTTTTCAATTTCGTCAAACAAAATAACGCAATAAGGTTTTTTACGAACCAATTCCGTCAAATGTCCGCCATCATCGTAACCGACATAGCCCGGAGGAGAACCGATAAGTTTTGCGGTTGAATGTTTTTCCATAAATTCGGACATATCAACTCTTATCATGTTATCTTCGGAACCGAATACCGCTTCCGCAAGAGCTTTTGCAAGTTCGGTTTTACCGACACCGGTAGGACCTGAGAAAATAAAGCTTCCGATAGGTCTGTTCGGTGATTTCAAACCGACACGCGCACGACGTATAGCTTTTGCAATAGCAACAACCGCATCATGCTGTCCGATAACTCTTTCATGCAAAGTATCTTCGAGTTTAAGCAGTCTTTCGCTTTCGCCTTCCGTCAATTTTGTAACAGGCACACCGGTCATTGTTGCGATAACTTCGGCAACATTTTCCGCAGTAACCGTAGGTTTGTTAGCCTCATGTTCCTGCCTGTAAACTTGTGCCATTTCACGGATTTTGTCACGCATTTCAGCTTCGTCATCACGTAGCTGAGAAGCTTTTTCAAACTCCTGATTTCTTATTGCATCTTCTTTTTCTTTAATTATAGCTCTGAGTTCCTTTTCCATTTCCTTGCCTTCGGGAGAAAGGTTAGAAACTTTCAGGCGTACTTTTGAAGATGCTTCATCAATTACGTCAATAGCTTTATCCGGTAAAAATCTGTCTGTTATATATTTATTTGAAAGTTTTACCGCAGCCACAATAGCCTCATCGGAGATAATAAGCTTGTGGTGTTCTTCGTATTTCGGTTTTAAGCCCTTAATAATCTCAATTGATTCATCTTCGGTAGGCTCATCAATAATAACCGATTGGAAACGTCTTTCAAGCGCGGAATCTTTTTCAACATATTTTCTGTACTCATCGAGAGTGGTTGCACCGATAACTTGAATTTCACCTCTGGAAAGCGCCGGTTTTAAAATATTAGCAGCATCAATAGCACCTTCCGCAGCACCTGCACCGATAAGTGTATGCATTTCATCAATCACGAGAATAATATTTCCCGCCTGACGAATTTCATCCATAATCTTTTTAAGACGTTCTTCAAATTCGCCGCGGTATTTAGTTCCCGCAACCAACAGTCCCATATCAAGCTGGATAACTTTTTTGCCGTCCAAAATATCGGGGACTTCGGCATTAACAATTCTTATAGCCAAACCTTCAGCTACGGCAGTTTTACCGACACCGGGTTCACCGATTAAAACAGGGTTGTTCTTTGTACGGCGGGCAAGAATTTGAATAACGCGTTCAATTTCTTTTTCTCTGCCCACAACAGGATCCAGTCTGAGTTCTTGAGCGGCAAGCGTTAAATCTCTGCCGAATTCATCCAGACTGGGTGTTTTTGTTTTTCCGCCGGGGGCAGCGGAAGATGTTGCTGTCGTACCGGAAGATACCGTCTGCGGTTTGGATTCTCCGAGCATTTTAACAACGTTGCTTCTGATTTTATTCAAATCAACACCGAGGTTTTCAAGAACACGTGCGGCAACGCCTTCGCCTTCTCTGATCAAACCCAAAAGAAGGTGTTCGGTTCCTATATAATTATGTCCGAGTTGTCTTGCCTCATCCCATGAAAGTTCCAAAACTCTTTTAGCACGCGGTGTAAAAGGAATTTCTACCGCAACGAAACCGGAACCTCTGCCGATAATTTTTTCGACTTCCGCTCTGGCATCTTTGAGATTAACTCCCATGGATTTGAGTGTTTTAGCCGCTACTCCGGTTCCTTCACCGATTAAACCGAGCAAAACCTGTTCGGTGCCGACAAAGTTATGACCGAGTCTGCGCGCTTCTTCCTGAGCAAGCATAATAACTTTTATAGCTTTTTCCGTAAAACGTTCAAACATTTGTTCACTCCTATCTCTCTCTTGTTTACATTCTACACAAAAAAAGAAAAACTTTCAACCCGATAAAAAACTATTCTTTTAATAAACCCGTAAATTTCGTTTGAGAATAATCCGCAACAAAATAATTTTACCGTTTGAGGCAGTATAGGAGATGAATTTTAGAACATGTCCGAAATTTTTTGTAAGATGAACAAATACTCAACACCCTAAAGTTTTCAGGCTAAATTATAAAAAAAGTTGACATTCAATTTTTTTTAAAATAGAATAGGAAACGTGACCTGCCCCCATCGTCTAGAGGCCCAGGACAACACCCTTTCACGGTGTAGACAGCGATTCGAATTCGCTTGGGGGTACCATTTATAAAGTTAAACTATGATTATAAGAAACCGACGAATTGTAATAGTTTTTAAGAAAGGCTTGTTTTAGAAGTTACATTTTGTCGTGAAAATAATTTTTTATTACTTGACCTTTCCCCCCGAAAGGTCTTTTCTTTGTAAATAAAAGTTAAAATAAAACTTTTTTTAAGCAATAAAATTTATTCAGTGTATTTAATCAGAAAGTGAAAGGTAAAAAATGAAAAGAAATATCCGACGAAACTCAATAATCAAGGCGAATGCCCCAATCGTCAAATTAATGAATTTAATTTGGGGACTGTAGATTATTGAGCGGTTTACCGCGGAAAGGAAAAAATGATACCCGCAATTTATTCAACATTAGGCAGTAACAGTTCACTTGTACCCCTTGCCGTAAAAGATATAGCAAACAGTATAGGACTCACAACAGGTTCATATATCACCGGAAACAAACTAGAAGGAAAAGACAGATTTATAGATGAGTTTGGAACGCAGGCTCTGTGGCTTTTCGGAATTCCGGCCTATAAAAAATTAATTGATTTAACATTATATAAACTTTTCAAAATTGATCCCAAATTTGATGTAAGAAACCTTTCACAAAAAAATATTCTTGATAAATCCGTCAGTTACGCTGATGTTTCCATTAAAGAGAGCATGAAAAAGGCTGTTAAGAACCCGAAATTTACCAAAAATCTTACACTTGCCAAATTCGGTATATCAACGTTACTGACGATAGTTTCATATATGGGGCTTACAAAATTCAAGCATAACCAAACGAGAAAATCCGCAGAAAAAGAAATACTTTCCGAAATTAAACAGGAAACGGCAAAAAAAGAAAAGCTTAAAACACCCAAAGCGTTTGAAGGTGTTCATAACATCACGTTTACGGGCGGCTTTTCGGATTTTATATTTAATCCGGTAAAAAACCTTATGATTCTTGACGGGGCAATTACGGCGGAAAGACTATCCAATTCCAGAAACAAACAGGAATTTATCGGATATACAATTAAGGAAGGTACTTTCTGGGCATTTATGTATTTTGCAAGCGCACCCATACAAAAATTTCTTGAGAAATCGGCAGAGAAAAAACATAATAAGTCCATTGATTTGGATTCAAGAGTAATTGAAAGTCCGGAACTTGAAAAAGCTTTTAAAAACGGTGAACTGGAAAAAAGTGTTAATAAAGTGCTTACGGCGGATAACAATGAAAAACTTCTTGAATATATGCATTTTCATCCGGATGATTTTACGGTAAAAATGGCTAAAAAATCAGATATTATACCGACATTGAAAAAAGCTTCGCAGGCGGATAATACAGATTACAGAAAATTTACCGACTTAGATTCTTTCAAAGCCACAGCAGAAAAACTTAAAAAACTTTATAACGAATACAAATCAAGCGGTCAAACCGTTGAAGAATTTCTGAATGCGGTTAAAAAGCTTAAAAGAAAATCCGTTTTGAAAAATATCGGCTCTTGTATCGGAGTTTTGGGAGTAATTGCTCCCGCAATTATGGTGCTTTTAAGAAAAGCTGATAAAAACAATCAAGGATTTCAGGTAAAAGAAGATTTGAGAAAAGAATTAATTGCATCAGCTGCCAAATAGCCTGTAGACCAGCAATTTTGCAGATTGAAGCCTCCGCAGAAACCGTCAACATCAATAACTTCTCCGCAAAAATAAATTTTGGGAACAATTTTTGATTCCATGGTTTTCGGATTAATCTCATTGAGTGAAACTCCGCCCGATGTAACAACTTCTCCGTCTTTCACCGTATTTGTAACCGTTACGGTAAAATGTTTGAGTTTATCAAAAATTTTATCCCGCATCTTGCCGTTAATTTGACAGCATTCGATATTCAAACCGTCAAGAATATATTCGGCAAAAGATTTGGGTACATATTTTGAAAGAAGATTTTTAATACTTTTATGGGGATTATTATTGAGTTCCGCTTGAAAATCAATATCCCCGATAAAATCAAAACTCAATTTATACGGGAAATTCTCTCTTGCTTTAAGAGATGAAATCCTGTAAACGGCAGGGCCGGAAATTCCTTTATGCGTAAAAAGCACATCATTTACGACAACTCCGGCAATTTTTGAAAAATCTTCTTTCGTAACAAGACCGCAAAGAGCAGGTTTAGGTTCAACAATTTTATGTCCCAAAAGTTTTATTAGCTCATACGAGGCATGCCCGCCGGAAGCAATTACAATAAAATCACTCTTATAAGAGGTCGAATCGGTAACAACAGTAAAACCGGGATTTATTCTCAGAACTTCTTCTTTAATAAATTTAACTTTTTTAAGTGACTTTAAGAATTTATCCCTTACATCTTTTGAAGAATCAGATACGGGAAAAATTCTCTTATCATTTTGTACATAAGTTTCCGCACCGATATTTCGGAAAAAGTCAATTGTATCCGCCGTACCGAAACGTGAAAAAACGGAATACAAAAATTTTTGACCGCGCGGATAATTCTTTGCAAGCTCTTTAAAATCGTATTCACAAAAAGCTAAATTGCATCTTCCTCCTCCCGTAGGCAAAAGTGTTGAAAGAGGAGATTTTTTTTCAAACACGGTAACATCAAAATTATCTTGCAGGTAATAAGCACACATACATCCCGCAGGGCCTCCGCCTATAACAGAGACCCTATATTTCGACTCTTGTGCCATATAAAACTACCATTTCCGGATTTTCCAAATCATTATGGAGCTGAGATATTGTTTTATGCAATACGGGATGTTCAAAATTAGGTATAAGCTCTAATAAAGGGACAAGAGTAAAAGCTCTAAGATGCACATATTCATGGGGGATTTTTAAATTTTCTTCATTAATAATATCTTTTCCGTAAAAAAGTATATCAATATCAATTGTTCTGTCCGTATAATCAGAGCTTTCCGAGCGTTTTCTGCCAAGCTGGGCTTCAATTCGCAGGCATTCCTCCAAAAGCTTTTGCGGCGACAGTGATGTTTTGATTTCCAACACTGCATTAACAAACCAATTATCCGATTTCATTCCCCAAGGTTCGGTTTCATAAAATGCGGAAGTTCTGACAATAGCAGTACCTTCGACAGAACCGATTAAACTTGCAGCCTGCTGAACAAATCCTATTCTGTCACCCTTGTTTGAACCTAAACTTAAATACACTATTGTCATAACAGTATTTTAAAAATTTGAGAGCATAATGTCAATACAAATTTTTTATTATATAATTATGCCATGCTGATTTATCGAATTTTATCAACAATTTTGTTTCTGGCAGTTTTACCCGTTTATGCGCTTATCAGAGCAGGCAAAGGAAAAGCTCTGCCCAAAGAAAAGTTCGGGATTTACAACCCGCCGGAACTTAACGGTAAAGTAATCATGTTTCACGGAGTTTCAGTCGGTGAAGTTATCGCACTTGAAAATTTGATAAAAAAGACAAAAGAAACTTTTCCCGATTGCAAAATAGTTATAACAACCGGAACCAAAACGGGACAGGAAACAGCTCATAAAAAATTTGACGGTATAGCTGATTTTATTACATATTTTCCTTTGGATATAACGTTTTGCGTTAAATCATTTCTCAATGCCGTAAAGCCGTCAATTGTTCTTATGGCTGAAACGGAGTTATGGCCTACTTTTGCAATTTACTGCAAAAAAAGAAATATTCCGCTTTATTTAATTAACGGAAGAATTTCCGATTCGACTTATAAATCTTACAAATTACTAAGATTTTTCTTTAAACAATTGTTTAATAATTATACCGGCATATTTACACAGAGCCGTCAGGATAATGAAAAATTCATAAATATCGGTGCACCTCAGAATAAAACCGAAGTCATGAAAAATTTGAAATTTGATGTAAAAAGAGTTGATGCCGATTTTAACTTCGGTAAAGGAAGAATTATAATTGCCGGAAGCACCCACAAAGGAGAGGATGAAATAATCCTGAATGCTTTCACAAAACTGAAAAAAGATTATCCGGATATAAAACTTTTACTTGCTCCGAGACATTTAACCCGACTATCCTCGGTATGTGAACTTGTAAAAAAGACATCTTTAAAATATGGCATGCGCTCACAAGGTGCAAATTTCAACGACAATGATATTATTATTCTTGATACTATCGGGGAACTTGCCAAAACATATCAGGTATGCGAGTTTGCATTCATAGGCGGAAGCTTTAACAAAACGGGCGGGCACAATCCTTTAGAAGCGGTTGTCTACGGCAAACCCGTTATATCAGGGCCTTCCGTACATAACTTTAAAGACATATACGGTATTTTGACATACGCCAAAGCGGGCAAAGTCGTAAATACTCCCGCTGAACTGACTAATTATATGGAAAAATTGCTTTCGGATAAAGAATTTTACAATAAATGTCATGAAAATTGCACAAATGTTTTTGAAGAACAACAAGGCGCAATGGAGTTTGTTATTAAAAAATTAAAGACCGCTATAAACTAGTCTATATCTATGATTTTGCCAATTTTTCATACTCTGTTTGAATGAGATTTGTAACAAAATGTTAACTTTTTTGGTACAATAATTAAAGATTTTTGATTATGTTGCCGTAATACAAATTACAAGGAAACAAAATCAGAAAGGGAACAAAGTCATGGGTATGGCAGCATCGCAGGCCAGGTTCTTAGGACTGACTGCAAGGAAAACAAATACTGAATATGAAGGGCAACAGATTAACCAGCAAAGAACAGTACTGGGTAATCAATCCGCTAACTATTATAATCAGCTGCTCGGTATGACTGTACCTGTTCCTCCTTCTGTTTCCGATTTTACAAAAACCACTTATACGTTTTTAGACGGTGCTTTAACCAATTCAATTTCATCAATGATAGCACAAAAAGACGGCACATATTTAATAAGCTATACAGCTTCTTGGCAAAATGAATTTGCGATTGTATCAACTGCGCCTTCTATCTATACAAGAGAAGGTAAAGAAGGAAATTACACGTACAGAGTCGGTGCTGTTGCATTAAGAACTCTCGGTGAAGAGGTTAAAGACTTTGATGAACAAGGAAATTACACAGGCAATGATCCTTATCTCAAGGCTATGTCACCGATGTCACAAGGTGAACGTGACGCATTAGCAAATGAAGAAAAACAATATATCAGCGAATTGAATGAAAAATACGGAACACCGGAAAACGGATGGCTTGTAAGATATGTTGAAAACACATCTACGGGTACTTGGTCTCCGCGGTTCGTTAAAAAAGACGACTTAGAAAAAGAAACTACTGTTTACGATCCCGATACAGGTGCAACTTTAAGTGCAATTAACACTTATACCGTCGGTTCTCAAAGAGAAACCAAAGAAATAAAAGGTGTTACTGCCAGAATGGAACAGGATGCATCCGGACGTATTATAAACATTACGCTTCAAAATGAAGACGGTACTGAATCAACATATGCGGTAACTACAAATACCACTACAGATCAGGCTAAATATGATGATGCAATGAATCAGTACGAATATGATAAATATCAATACGATCAGACTATTCAGGAAATTAATGCTAAGATTGAAATAGTTCAGGCTGAAGACAGAAACTTAGAACTCCGTCTTAAACAATTAGACACTGAACAAGATGCAATCCAAACCGAAATGGATGCGGTACAAAAAGTTATTGAAAAGAACACCGAATCCACATTCAAAACCTTCGGTTAATACGGAGCGCTCATATAAACATTGTTACCGCAACATGCGGTACTATACAAAGTTGTTTCCTTTCCCTTTTTTAAATCAACGGCTATATGCCGTTTTTTTTTATTCTGATTGTATGGAAAGATTCATTAATTCTATATCGTCATAATCTATATAAGCAGTCTGTTTTAGGTTTCTGCCGGTTTTAACGGTTATTTCATTTTTACCGTTACGTATAAGATTTGAAGGAAGCTTTATACGTTGCCCGTCACCGTTTAAACGGATTTCGGCTATCTTTGAGCCGTTAAGGTAAATTTCCGGGGCACTTGAAAAAGAGTTGGTAATGGAATTTTGTTTCATCGAACGCGCCATAAGCGTATCTATACCTATAATTGAACCTATTACAAGATAGTTAGTTGCGTTTAATGCATTAGCGCCCATCATAAATGTTTTTGTATAAAAAGGGCCTATGGATTGTGCCTTGAATTCCGTTGAGTTTGCGGAAGCTTCCGAAAAATTGTTGTCGCCTAAATGAAACATCTCGGATGAGATTACAATATCCTGAACATTACTTTTTTCAATCCCCACAACAATGGGTGCAAGAGCGGTTTTAGAATTTATTGTAAGCGAAAACGGTCTGTATCCGTCTTTTTCTACGGACATAATAGTGGGAGCTTTTACGGAAGCATTCAAATTAAAAATCCCGTTACTGTCAGTGTATGTAGTGTAATTTTGTTTCGGAATGCTCACCTTTGCATCCGCAACGGGCATATTCGTTTGAGAATCAATAACTCTGTTAAATTGTCCCGCACCGGTTTTAGATACTCCGCCTTCCATAACCGCTGATTGCACAGGCAAAATTAAAAACATTGATAATAAAATGATAAAAATTCGCATAAAACCTCTTAAACTCTTATTAATAAAAAAATTTTAAAATGCAAAATTAAAAAAATTAATTGGAATAAATTGCACGGAAAAGGGGGATATAAAAAATTTAAAAATAATATTTGAAATTTGAAATGTTTTTGATATTATATTAATACAAATCTGCCGAAGTGATGAAATTGGTAGACGTGCTAGACTCAAAATCTTGTGTGGGCAACCACGTGCCGGTTCGAGTCCGGCCTTCGGCAAATAGAAACCTCCATTTAATTGGAGGTTTTTATTTGCTTGAATAGCAGGTCGAGAAGCTTAAAAGCGTAAGCTTTTATTTACGGTTCGGCGCGAACGAGCTGAGGCTGAAGTGACGGAAACGTTGAGTTTTCGACACGAAACGCCGTTAATCGCGAGTGAGCAAGACAGTCCGGCCTTCGCAAATAAAACAGTTCCTTGATTGGGAACTGTTTTTTTTATTCGGACTCTCAACGGCAAGTTGCTTCGCAACAGCCGGTTCTACCCTCTCGTGAAACGATTATTAATCGTTTCACTCGGCAGAGTGGCCTTCGGCAAATAGAAACCTCCATTTAATTGGAGGTTTTTATTTGCTTGAATAGCAGGACGAGAAGCTTAAAAGCGTAAGTTATGTAGGTCGGATTTACTAATCCGACAAAAAGGTAAAATGCGGTTTGAATAATCAAGATGTTGGGATAGTAATCCCAACCTACCGTAGAGAGCCTTGTTAATGATCAAGTAGGTC
>CANQRH010000011.1 GCA_947626225.1 Candidatus Gastranaerophilales bacterium | reverse complement strand
ATTTGGTAATGCTTATTCATATGAGGGTTTAAATAAAGAAACAAATATACTTAATATACAAACAAACAAAAACTATACATACAAAGAATTAATAAAACGTATTTTAAACAATCAAAAAAATTTACCTGACTATGAAAGCTTGTTAATTATATCAAAACCTCCATTTAGAAAAAATCAAAGTCAGGTTAAAATTAGGGCTGAGTTGAAATCAAATCTATACTACCCGGCATTGTATTTGTTAGAAGCAATTGACGAAAAGAGTTTTTATAATTTAGCAAAATTGGCAGATGAAATAATAACCGAAGGTCTAGTTTTAGATCTAAAAAAATTATACGATTTTTTAGTAAGTTTATTTAATAAAACAGATATTAATAAATGGATAAATTTTAAATCATACAATTTTATCCGAAAAACAAATGAAGATGATAAACAAATAAGCAATAAAATGCAAGAACTAATTGTTACTTTTAATAATTCAAAACAACCTTTTTTATTTGGAAAAATAATTGAATATTTTTATTACACTTTAAAGCTCAAATGTAATAGAACTGAATTTATTCATTGTGTATTAAATGCTATAAACTTGACTGAACAAGGTAATAGTGTATATAAAACTATGGTTGAACAAAGGAATAAATTTCGCAGAGTAGGCAGAAAAATTAATGGAAAATGTTTGGGAACTGTTGCTTTAACAAAGGGGTTAGAATTTGATACAGTAATTATTTTAGATGCAGAAAGTTTTAAAAGCCCAAAGGAGATATATGTAGCAATGACAAGAGCATGCAAAAATTTGTTTATCTTTTCTCAAAAAACAAAACTACAACCTTATAAAAACTGTATTGCAAAATAGATATTAAAAATTTGTTATGAAATACCTTTAAATTAATACTTTTAAGCAAAATAGTAATTATTTTGACAATAAAGTTTTTATAAAAATGGTTATCTTTATGTTTATATATTTCGAATTCAAAAGTTCTTGTATTATTTAACCCCTTTTGCTTGTGCCACATTATTAATATTTATATATAAGTCATTGTCTTGGATTATTGACGGTTCAAAATCTTTGCACTCCATTTCGTTTTTCCTTTCGTAAAAACTTCATTCCGTCAGATTTTTCACAAGGACGAGCTCGCTCACTTCGTTCGACTCCGCTCTTGTCAAAATCCGCTTTTCATAGCACAAACACCATAAATCCAACTCGGAAGCATTGGAACACCACTTCCGAGTATTGTGTCTGTTTTGTATCAATTAAAAATTTCTGAAATTTGTGTTACTTTTTCCGAAATTAGGTGTTAATTTTTCCGAAACTTAGTGTTAATTTTTTGCTAATTTTCAAATTGGACATTTCCGAAATACGCAAACTAAACGTACAATTCAAACACACAGCCGAAATGCAGGTGGGAAAATAATTTTGAGCCAACTTTCCGTAATACGCAAACTAAACGTTTCACCAACAAAAGTCCGAAAAGACCGTTTTCCTGAACGGGTAGTTTGCGTATTTCCGACAGCTCAAACCCAAACAGGAAGCCAACTTTCCGAAAAAAGCAAACTATCCGTAAAAAGCAAACTACTCAATTAACTACAAACTACATTAGTAAATCCGACCTACAAACTACACAAAAAATGCATAAAAAATTGGGACCGGAGGGATTCGAACCCACGACCAAGGGATTATGAGTCCCCTGCGCTACCGCTGCGCCACAGTCCCGAAGTTATTAAGTTTTAAGTTTGGACTGCTTGCGGTAGCTTCTGCGCTACCTTCCTCTCCTCGAAAGATACTCAATCTTTCTCGTCGGCAGAGTGCCACAGTCCCGAAATCGTTCGGTTTTCATGACTATCAGTGTTGAATTATAAAATAATTACACTTCATCAAGTCCAACCTCAAGGTATCATCAATATATTTAAAAATCAAGTGCCGGATTTTGGGATTTATATACAAGATTACACCACATAGTCCTCAAACATAGTTAATTAAGCCATTCTAGCCTTTGTATTACCAAAACAGGGGTTTAATTTGTCCTGTCAAATTTTTCGTTCTACAGTTGTTAAAAAAAGTAGGTACCTATAAGTTACAATATAAAAATAGAAAGGAACAGAACAATGAAAGAATTAAAGTGTCCTAAATGCGGAGAAGCAATCTCTGTTGACGAAACCTATTACAACTCACTGGTAAAACAAGTTAGAGACAAAGAATTCTCCAATGAGTTAAAGCACCAAGAATCTTTACTTGAGCGCGACATGAGTAATCAGATACAATTAAATAAGTTTACATTGCAAAAAGAGTTTGATAGTAAACTTTCAGTTAAAGACCAAGAAATTGCAGAACTCAAAGCAAAGTTAAGCTCTTTCAATAAAGATAAGGACCTTGAGATAGCAAATCTTAAAACTGAAATGAGTAATAAGTTATCAGTTCAAGAAAACGTTATTTTAAAACTTACAAATGAAAATGAACTGGCTGAAAAAGAATACAAGTTAAAAGAACAGTCTATTAAAGAACAGTACGAAATACAGTTAAAGTTTAAAGATGAAGAAATTGAACGATATAGGGATTTTAAAGCTAAACTATCTACAAAAATGCTGGGTGAAAGTTTAGAGCAGCATTGTGAAATAGCATTTGAACAATTACGTGCTACAGGCTTTAAAAGTTCAAGTTTTGGAAAAGATAATGATGCAAAAAGCGGCAGTAAAGGAGATTACATTTTCAGGGATTATGATGAAAACGGTAACGAGTTAATTTCAATAATGTTTGAGATGAAAAATGAGGCTGATACTACCTCTAAAAAGAAGAAAAATAGTGATTTCCTAAAAGAGTTGGATAAAGACAGACGTGAAAAAGGTTGTGAGTATGCAATATTAGTTTCAATGCTTGAACCGGAGAATGAACTCTTTAACAACGGTATTGTTGATATGTCACACCACTATGAGAAAATGTACGTAGTACGTCCGCAGTTTTTTATTCCTATAATTACTATTTTGAGGAATGCAGCGTTAAACAGTATGGAATACAGAAAAGAGCTTGCCGTTATTAAATCTCAGAACATTGATGTATCTAATTTTGAAGCAGCACTTTATGAATTTAAAGATAAATTCTCAAAGAATTATGAGTTAGCCAGTCGGAAATTTAAAACTGCCATTGATGAGATTGATAAAACTATCGACCATTTACAAAAAACAAAGGAAGCGTTGTTATCTTCTGAAAATAATTTACGTTTAGCGAATAACAAAGCGGAAGATTTAAGCATAAAAAGGTTGACTAAAAATAATCCAACAATGCAAAAGAAGTTTGAGGCTTTAAAAAATTAACTTATAAGTTCAAAGAAAGAACAGCAGTAATTAATCAAAGTTACTGCTGTTCTTTTTATTTTTAAATTTAAAATTCTGCTAATACGTTAAATTTTTCAAATTCTTATTTAGGTTACATTTTTTGTAGGTTTGAAATTAAGACTTTAGAAAAGAAAGAAGGTACGTATGGTAAAGAACAAAGTTGAACCGATTAGAAGCAGGCATGATATTCAAAGAATAGGTGAATATCTAAAGTCAAAAAGTATAAGAAACTATGTAATTTGGGTATTCGGATTAAATTCCGGGTTAAGAGTTTCCGATATTATAGGCTTAAATGTCGAAGATGTATTAAACAAAACGCATATCGAAATCTACGAGAAAAAGACCGGCAAATTTAAGAAATTTCCCATCAATAATAAGCTGCAAAGGACTTTGAAAGGATTTATCAAAAATCGAATTCCAACGGAACCTTTATTTTTGGGAAAACACGGCAAAAGATTGGACAGAGGAGAGGTTTATCGTTTTATCAATCGTGCTTGTAAAGAGCTCGGAATTACGGTAAATGTCGGTACCCATACTATGAGAAAAAGTTTTGGCTATCATCATTACCAGCAAAACAAAGATGCTGTTATTTTGCAGAAAATATTTAACCATTCAAGTCAAAGGATTACTTTGACTTATATCGGTATTGACCAAGATGATATTGATATCAGTTATCATAACTTTGAACTGTAAATCAGAATTATTGAAGCAAATTATAGAATGCCCCAAGATGAAATGCTTGATTTTGAGCTATTTTGAGACACTAGTATGACAATTTGAGTATATACTAAATAAATAAGACTGTCAACTTTTTAAAATATGCTCGTTATGGTTCTTTTATTATAAAAATTTACTTTTTAGATACCCCATTTTGTCAATAATATAAAGCCTTTCAGCTTTTTTGTCTCAAAATAGCTCATTTTGGGGCAAAACTTAAAAGGAATCAGTGGCAATTATAGAAATTGAGAAAGAAATACAAGTAAAAAGTTCAGACAGAGTTCGTAATCATGGCGAAGTTTTGACGGCAAGACGTGAGGTTGAAGCGATGCTCGACCTTGTGAAAAACGAGTCAGAGCGAATCGACAGCAGATTTTTAGAGCCGGCATGCGGTGACGGGAATTTTTTAGTTGCCATATTAGAGCGCAAGCTCAAAACCGTTGTTTCAAGATACAAAACGAAAAAAGCGGATTTTGAAGTTCAAATGTTGTCAGCTATCTCGTGCATTTACGGCATTGACCTTCTTCAGGATAACATTGAACTTGCGATTGAAAGATTATTTAAAATCGCTTGCGATTGTTACAAACAGACCTTAAAATCGGCTCCCGATGAGGAATTTCAAAACGCTCTTAAACACATTTTGAGAAAAAACATTATTCAAGGCGACTCACTCAACGGTATTGACAAGATTATTTTTACACAGTGGACTTTAGTAGGTTATCAATTTAAGCGGGAAGAATATTCGTTTTCTCAGCTTAATCAGCAAGCTGAGGTTTTAAACACTCCGTTGTTTGCATCTTTAGTTAATGAAAAAGGTGAGGATGTATATATTCCGCAGCCGATAAATGATTATCCGCTTATATATTACAGAAGTTTAGGAGGTTTGAAATGAGCTTTTTAGAAGAAATGCACAAACCTGATATATTGGATTGTATTTCACATTTGAGTTCGGATGAAGTTTTTACTCCGCCCAAATTGGTTAACGAGATTTTGGACACACTGCCACAGGAGCTTTTTAAAAGCCCTAATACAAAGTTTCTTGACCCTTGCACAAAATCGGGAGTGTTTTTAAGAGAAATCGCAAAACGCTTGATTGAGGGGTTAAAAGATGAGATACCCGATGTAGAAAAAAGATTAGACCATATATTTAAAAACCAGTTATACGGCTTGGCGATAACACAATTGACGGGTTTGTTGTCACGCAGAAGTTTGTATTGTTCAAAAGATGCAAGCGGAGAGTTTTCGGTTGTCAAATTTCCCGATAAAGACGGAAATATTGAATATAAAAAAACTTATCATATATGGTTAAAAGATAATTGTATGATGTGCGGAGCTTCCAAAGCGGAGTATGACAGAGCGGATGTGCTCGAAACGCATGCCTACTCTTTTATTCACACTGACGAACAGCGAAACTCCGAGTTATTTAAGAGGTTAAAGAATATGAAATTTGATGTTATTATTGGTAACCCTCCGTATCAGTTGCAGGTTAATGAAGCTGGAAAAGGGTTGGGTGCAATTCCTATATATCATAAATTTGTAGAACAATCTATAAAATTAAATCCAAAATATATAACAATGATAATACCTGCACGTTGGTTTTCGGGCGGAGTCGGGCTTAATAAATTTCGTGAAAATATGTTAAACAGTAAAAAAATTAGAGTAATAAATGATTATATAGATTCAAAAGACTGTTTCATTGGAGTAGATATAAACGGTGGTATTTGTTATTTTTTGTGGGATAAAAATTATAACGGAACATGTAAATTTATTAGCAGAAGAAAAAATATCGTTAGTATATCCGAAAGGAGATTGAATGAATTTAATATTTTTATAAGGCATAATGAAGCGGTTTCCATTATTCATAAAGTAGTGGAATTGAAAGAAAAAAAATTATCTGATAAGGGCGGGTGCAGTTCCCAAACTCCTTTCGGATTTTTATCAACTTTTCAAGGAACGCCTAACAAAGCATTCGAGGACGACTGTAGAATATTAAGCAGCAAAGGCTGGGGTTATGTTGAAAAAATAAAAGTTTCCAAGGGAAATGAAATGGTTGAAAAGTATAAGACTATAATTTCAAAATTATCATCCGAACATGCAGGGACGCCAGATAAAAACGGAATGTACAGAGTATTAAGCAGGATGGAAATTTTAAAACCCAATGAAATTTGTAACCAATCTTACTTAACAATATGCCCTACAATTGCATTAGAGGAAACAAAAAATGTTTATAATTATTTGAGAACAAAATTTACAAGATTTTTAATTTTGCAAACTCTTGCCGGAATAAGTATATCAATCAATAATTTTCAATTCGTGCCATGGCAAGACTTCAACGAAGAATGGACTGACGAAAAGTTGTATAAAAAATACGGATTAACACAAGATGAAATTGACTTCATCGAATCAATGATAAGACCAATGGAGTAAAAAGTTATGTCAGAGATTTTGAACAGCAACAAAATACCAAGAATATACGCATACACCGAGCCTCAATATAAAAACATAACTTGGAACGGCAGACGTCAAGGCAAAGGCTTAATCAAGGTCGGATATACCACAAAATCCACTTACGAGCGTGTAACAGAACAGTTTGGGACAAACAAACCCGTTGACAACCCGTTTGAAATCTTAATTGATTGTGTTGCTATTAGAAATGACGGTACGTATTTTACTGATTTTGATGTTCATAAAATCTTGGAAAAACTCGGCTGTTACAGGTTTAAAAATACCGAATGGTTTGAATGTACAACAGAAGAAGTTGAGCAAGCTATTTTTGCCGTTAAAAATCATAAAACTGAAATCTCCAAAAGAATAGCCGATTTTAAAATGCGACCAGAACAAGCCCTAGCAGTGAAACTTACAAGCGAATATTTCAGAAAATACCCTTACGAAAAAGACGAAAAAACACCGCACTTTTTGTGGAATGCTAAAATGCGCTTCGGCAAAACTTTTACCGCATACCAATTAGCTAAAGAAATGAACTGGAAAAAAGTTTTGGTTTTAACATTTAAACCCGCCGTTCAAAACTCGTGGGAAGAAGATTTGAAATCACATGTTGATTTCAAAGACTGGCAGTTTATCTCAAGAACAGGCACTCAATACAATGAAATTAACCGGCATAAACCATTCGTTTGGTTCGCTAGTTTTCAAGATGTATTGCAAAAAACCGAAGCCGGCGGTATTAAACCAAGAAACGAAGTTATACATATGATTAATTGGGATTGTATAATCCTTGATGAATACCATTTCGGCGCTTGGAGAGAATCCGCGAAAGACTTATATGACGCGGAAGATAAAAAAGAACAATTAAAACAAGATGGCGATGGCATTGATTATTACGATGAAAACCAAATGCCTTTAACTACGGATGCCTATTTATACCTTTCGGGAACACCTTTCAGAGCTTTAAATAACGGCGAATTTTTGGAAGACCAGATATTTAACTGGACTTATACTGACGAACAAAGACAAAAAGCAAATTGGGATGATAAAGACGGACTTAATCCATATTTAGAACTCCCGAAAATGGTTTTAATGACTTATAAAATACCTGATGAAATTAAACAAATTGCATTATCGGGCGAATTTGACGAGTTTTCTTTAAATGAATTTTTCAGTGCTGCTGATGATGGCAAACACGCAAAATTTAAGTACGAACAGGAAGTGATTAATTGGCTTAATTTAATCAGGGGACAATATAAACCCGGTGCGATTGACGAATTAAAAACAGGTAAAAAACCACCTATGCCGTATTCTGATATAAGATTATTAAATGCGCTTAATCATACTTTTTGGTTTTTACCTTCTGTTGCAAGCTGCAAAGCTATGGGCGAATTATTAAGAAATCATCCTTTCTATAAAGAATATGAAATCATAGTTTGCGCAGGAAATGAAGCAGGCATGGGTGTTGAAGCACTAAAACCCGTTAGAGATGCGATTAAAAACGGATTTAATACTAAGACAATTACTCTTTCTTGCGGAAAACTCACGACAGGTGTAACCGTACCCGAATGGGGCGGAATATTTATGCTGAGAGACACATCAAGCCCCGAAACTTATTTTCAATCAGCATTTAGAGTGCAATCGCCTTGGACCGTTAAAAACCCTGACGGATTAAACCCAAATGAAAAAGCGATTATTAAAGATACTTGTTATATTTTTGATTTCGCTCCCGATAGAGCTTTAAAACAAATCGCTGATTATTCTGCCAGATTAAATGTTAAAACAGAAGAAACACCCGAACAAAAAGTGTCCGAGTTCATCAGTTTTCTGCCTGTTTTATGCTATGACGGAAGTCACATGGATATAATTAACGCGAATGAATTACTGGACCTCGTTATATCAGGCACTGCTTCATCTATGTTGGCAAGACGCTGGGAAAGTGCACTATTGGTTAATGTTGATAATTTTACTTTATCTAAACTTTTAGATGATGAAAAAGCTATGGACGCCCTATCCCGTATTGAAGGTTTTAGAAATTTAAACAAAGAACTTAGCACACTTGTAAATAAATCGGAAGCTCTGAAAAAAGCAAAACAAGAAAAACAAGGCAACTTGACAAAAGATGAAAAGAAAGAATTAACCGAGCAAGAAAAAGAGATTAAATCCAAACGCAAAGAAATACAAGAAAAATTGCTTAAATTTGCTACTCGTATCCCTGTATTTATGTATTTAACCGATAACAGAGAACAAACCTTGAAAGATGTAATAACCGAACTTGAACCCGAATTGTTCCAAAGTGTTACCGGTTTGACCATACCCGATTTTGAACTGTTAGTAAGTATCGGGATATTTAATGAACAATTAATGAATTCAGCCGTATTTGCTTTTAAAAGATATGAAGATTCAAGTTTATCTTACACGGGAATAACCAAGCATAAAGAACTCGTTATCGGGGGTTGGAATACGAAATCAACAAAAGAAGAATATATTAATGTTTCGTAAAAACCTTTTCATAAGTCCGATTTTGACATATAAGAATGTTAAACTAAAAAGAGAAAAAGAGGTTAATTAATGTTCGATTTTATTATAGATGTATTAGCGGGATTTGCCTTATTTGAGTTGTTATACGGCGATGATGATGACGAAGACGATGACTAAAGTTTTGAAAAAATTTGCTTGCATATAAGACTATCAAGAGACTTTCAGAAGTTCTATAATTCAACCTCCAAGATATAATACTCTATAAAGCAGGACACACAACTATGCTAAAACAGATGAGGACCTGCTTAATTACTATGCTTATGATACTATGAAACAGGCATCTGAGTTAATGAAGAGTATTCAAGAAAGGAAGGAATAAAAGGTGTTGAGCTTCATACTTCTTAACGTTAACGCAAATTTGTGAAACTCAACAACTTTATATAGATGATATGATAGATATAAACAGGAACTTTAAGAACATTCATGAAATGCGGACAGTACTTAATACAGACAGAAAATGTATTGAGTATTTAGAGGAGCTTATATGGGATGGTGTCCCTGTTAGTCCATTCGATAAATCTTCAAAGGTATATAAGTGTAAAAATTATAAATATAAATGCAAGAATACGGGTAAATACTTCACAGTACTTACAGGTACTATATTTGAAAATACCAAGATAGCTCTGACAAAATGGTTTCAGATAATATATCTTGAAATCTCAATGAGGCAAGGGGTTCCGTCAACGACAGCAGCAAAAATGCTTGGCATAACTCAGAAGTCTGCCTGGTATATGTTACATAAAATAAGAAAATGTATGGGTAAAGAGAACTTCCAGGAGCTAAAAGGTACAGTAGAAGCAGACGAGTTTTTTGCAGGTGGTTTACTGAAGAACATGCACTATGATAAAAAGTTAGCAGTTAAAGCTAAAGGTGGTTATCAGAACAAAATCCCATTGCACGGTATGGTAGAGCGTAACGGTAATGCGGTTATCACAGTTCTTCCAAATACTGAAGCCGATGCAATAAATGCAAAAGTTTTAAAATATGTTAAACACGGTTCTAATTTATATACTGACGATACTTTATCTTATAACAAAATGCCACCGTTATATAAACACGAGCAAGTAGTTCACAGCAAAGGTAACTATGTAAACGGTATTATACACACGAATACTATAGAGAGCGTTTGGGCAATGATGTCTGGAATCTTAAAGACTTATATACACGTTTCACAAAAGTTTATGTACAACTAGTTTATGTACAACTATACAAATGAATGTGTTTTCAGGTATAATACAAGAAGAATGAAACCTATAGACTCATGCATTTGGTTTCTTGTATCTACAAGACTTACGTGGCAGGAAATTTGTGTCGGACAATATTGATATAGAGATAGAAATAAGACGTGCTTTGCATAAGACATATTCAGATACCTTGGTAATGAAACTATTATCTCAACTGAGAGAATTTTACTGTAAGTTATTTTTTGTTTGTGGTTTAGATTTCACTCCGGAAGTTGTTAAGCAGAAACGACAGTTTTTAGTTAGAGCAACTGAATATTACCTGATAAAAAGTTTGCCAAAAAGTTATCTAAAAAAAGACGCCAATAGATATATGTTTAAAGGATTACAGTATATTCCAAAAATGCAAGAACACATTGCGGATGTTACTGAATTTGTCAGTAACTGCGGTAATATGAAATCTCTTGAAGAGAGATATAGCTTAAAATACCATGTAAAAAAAGAGTCGTTAGTAAAATATTTAGCTGTAAATAGAGAAGATAATTTGAGCGACTTGGCTAAGGCGATTGAAAAGATTTACTACAATGAGGACGGGGCAAATTAAAACTCACGTTCGAAAACATATCTAATTTCGAACATGCATTCTGATAAATTTGTGAGCTATAAGCTTAATATTAAGCTATGTAAAACAATTAGTGTAATCTTGTATATAAATCCCCGGATTTTAATGTATCTAATTCATATATTTCATTCATCCCGAGTATTTGTGAGATTAAATCCGATTTAATTATGCAGTTCGATGCAATTATACTGCCTTTTATATGCAAATTTGAACCTATTTCAACATTATCCCAAATAATGCTGTTTTCTATAATCGTATTTTCACCAATGATTGTATTATTGCCTATTGTGGAATTTCCGATAAACTTAACACTTTCAGCAATTGTCGAATCTCCGCTTATGTAAGCTCCTTGTGAGGTATAAATAATTTTATCATGATTAAATCGGCAATAACCGTTAAACAAATCCTGTGTTGCCTGTTTATATTGGTCTAAAGTGCCTATGTCGCTCCAGTATTCATTTACCGGAAATGTATTAATTGCGTTTTCCGCTAATAATTTCGGAAAAACATTTTTAGCAAAATCATAAAATGTATTTTCGGGAATATAATCAAATATTTTGTAATCAAATATATAAATTCCCGTATTTATAAAATTGCTTTTCGCATCTTCAACATACGGTTTTTCCTGAAACTCGGTTATGAACCCGTTATTATCGGTTACAACAACACCAAAATGCGAAACTTCCTCTTTCGGTATTGCTTTTATTCCGATTGTTGCAATTGCGTTTGAATTTTTGTGAATTTCAATGCCTTTTTTCAAATCTGCATTTGTAAGCCCGTCAGCTGAAAGAACCAAAAAAGATTTGTCTTTATCAAAGAAATGACAGCATTTTTTTACCCCTCCCGCCGTACCGGACAAATTATTTTCTATAATGTAATTAAAATTTATAATTTGATTATTTTCATATCTTTTTATAATTTGTTCGGCAAGATAATAAGTATTGCATATGACATCGTTTACACCGATATTTTTTAATGATTCAAAAAGAATATCCATAACAGGACGGTTAGCAACCGGCACAAGCGGTTTGGGAACGGCTTTGGTAAGCGGATCCAGTCTTGAGCCCACCCCTGCAGACATTATCATTGCTTTTATGCTATTGCTCATAACGCCAGAATTATATCGTAAAAAATATAATATTGCAAATTTCGTTTGAAGATGTATAATAGTTAGGCGGGCTTATAGCTCAGTTGGTAGAGCAGTTGACTCTTAATCAATTGGTCGAGGGTTCGAGCCCCTCTGAGCCCAAATAAAGAGAACAGCGCAAGTTGTTCTCTTTTTTTAATATTTATTTGTGCGTCAAATCCTCTCACCCAGTAATTTTTGTTTGTTGAAAAAAAATTACGAAGTTCTGCCCGTTCGGGTATCCTGCCTCGTACGGCTCGTGTTTCTCGCCTACGATGCAAGCGAGTCTTCTAACGCCCACCATTTAAAAACCACTATCCGTAAGCCTTTTGGGCAAGCGGATAATTTTTTTATTTGGTATTTTTTCTTCTATTCTCACAAAATTCTCACATTTTTCTCATGCAAAAAAGCAATCCGAAAGGATTGCTTTTTTGTTTTTTTTTTATTTGGAGGATTTTTTATTTAACCAGTCTTGCAATTGCACCGGTAAGGTCAGTACCGCCGTATAATAC
>CANQRH010000010.1 GCA_947626225.1 Candidatus Gastranaerophilales bacterium | reverse complement strand
TCTCATTCAACTTAAGCTCCGCGTAAGCGGTAGGCTTAACATATCATTCCTCTCCTGCTACAAGTTAGCAGGAGTTTTCTTTGCTCTGCACAAAAAAACTATTGCTTAGGAATCGATACCAACGGTGCATTGGAATTTATATCAATATATTTAAAGAAATTAAGCACAATCCCCGGAGCAAAGTAATAATTATTATTAGTCGGTGTTATCTTTAATTGTGTATGCGATGCATCAACCTTTACAACCGATGCCAAATACTGTTTGTTTGCCGCCGTAAATAATATATACCCCGTTTTTGACTGGATTTCATCAACATTAAACCTGTTTGCCTGCGCACTTGCTATAGCCAAATAAAACAATCGCTCTGCAGGAATTGTATAAGTCTTTGTACAAATATCAAACGACATATTCTGCGGTGTTACAAGTGATGTAACATCCTGAGCCATTACCGGTGAAAATAATAATATCAATGTAATTAAAAATTTTACTGTTCTTGCCATGATTTACCCGAATTTATATCTACCACAAGCGGAACCGATAATGGCTGAGATAACTCCATTGCCTCTTTTATAAGCTTTGTAACCTGCTCCAGTTCCGGTTCAAAAACTTCCACAACAAGCTCATCATGAACCTGTATTATCATTTTTGATTTTAATTTATTTTCTTTTAATTTTTTTGAAAACTCTATCATTGCAATTTTCATCAAATCAGCAGCACTGCCTTGCATTGGCTGATTTATCGCCGCACGTTTGCCAAAATCTCTTATCATCGCATTGGAACTGGCAAGTTCCGAATCTAAATAACGCTTACGCCCGAATATCGTCTCTGCATACCCTTGCCGTTCAACCTGCATAACAGCCGCTTCCATATACGCTTTTACCCGCGGATATGTTGCGAAATATTTGTTGATAAAATCTTCCGCTTCCGAATTTGATATACCAAGCGTTTTTGCCAGTCCGTATTTGCTTTGACCGTATACAATGCCGAAATTAACGGCCTTTGCCCTGTAGCGCATCTCTTTCGTAACGTCTTCCACCTTCACGCCAAATACCTTTGAAGCCGTCAGAGTGTGAACATCAACACCGCTTGTAAATGCTTCTATAAGGTTCTTATCACCGGAGATGTGAGCTAAAAGCCTTAACTCTATCTGCGAATAATCCGCTGACAAAATTAAACCGCCGTTGCCCGCCGTAAATGCGTTGCGGATTTTGTTTCCTTCTTCTGTCCTTATCGGTATATTCTGCAAATTAGGATTGGACGAAGAAAGCCTTCCCGTCGTAGTTACAGCCTGATTGTATGTTGTATGAATTCTTCCGTCCTTAGCATCAATAAGCTCAGGCAATGCCTCAGTGTATGTCGATTTAAGCTTTGAATAACTTCTGTATTCCAAAATCAATTTCGCTATGTCATAATCTTGCGCCAATTCTTCAAGAACGGCCGCATTTGTGGAAAATTTATCTTTGCGCTTCTTTTTAGTGCTTAATCCGAGTTTTACAAACAAAACTTCACCGACCTGTTTCGGAGAATTGATATTGAAAGAACATCCCGCAAGGTTATATATCTCGGATTCAATATCACAGAGTTTCTCGTTCATCATCTGAGTGAGCTCGGATAAATAAAACCTGTCAATTGCAACCCCGTCGTACTCCATATCCGCAAGTACAAATGCCAGAGGAACTTCCATATTATATACAATATCGGCTTCTTTCTCATCAAGACTGTTTATCCAATATTTTGAAAGCTCCAAAATAGATGCACACGTATCGCAAGCGTGCTGTAAAACCCCGTCAACAGGTGCATCCGCAAACTGCAGCGGATTTTTTTTGTCATACAATCCGTATGGCGCTATAGAATGGCTTAAATAATCAAGAGTTTGGATATCAAGTTCGTGCTTATGCCCCGAATCTTTTACATAACCCGCCAAAAGTACATCGAAAATAACACCTTTAAGCTCAATACCCGCATTTCTTAATATATTGTACTGAGATTTTGCATCAAATACGGTCTTTTTTACGTTTTCGTTCTCAAAAATTACTTTTAATGAAGTTAGAGCATCTTTCAGTTGATTTTCAATATTTGAATGCCCGACCGGAACATAAAAGGTCTGAATTTTTGAACTTTTATCCGTGAATTTTATACGCTCATCAGCCGTAATATCGGGATTAAAAGCAAACGCCACACCTTCAATAAAGGAATTGACCGCATTTATTTGTTTTGCAAAGACTTTAAAAGCAATTAATGATTGATTATTTAACGTTTTAATCAAATTCTCCAAATCTGCTGAATCGGTTATAAGCTTTTTATCATAATCAAGCGAACATTCTTTGTTGATTTCTTCGCTCACGGCTTCGCTGAAAAATCCGAGTTGAACCCCTTCACCCGTTGATGCGGTATTAGATTTGTCAAAAGATTGCAGAATACTGTTTATATTTTTTATAAAAGTATAAAACTGCATCTTTTTCAAATATTCCGTAACCGCAGAAATATCAGGCAACGCAACTTTTGTACCTTCAAAATCGAAATTGACATCCAAATCCCTTACTATAGTTGCCAAATAACGACTCATTTTCGCCTGTTCAATACCCGTACAAATCTTTTCCCGCACCGACTTTTCGGGAATATTTTCACAATCGGCAAGAATTGCATCAAGATTACCGTACTCTCCGAGAAGTTTTTGAGCCGTCTTTTCACCTATTCCCTTAACCCCCGGAATACAATCGGAGGTATCCCCGCGTAAAGCCTTATAATCAATAACCTGATTAGGATATATACCTAATTTTTCATGAATTTTTTCCCAGTTATACTCGACAAGTTCACCTTTTGAAGGAAGAATAACCTTGACACAGCCCGCTTTATCAACAAGTTGAAAAGCATCCTGATCACCGGTGAGTATAAGTACATTATGCCCCAATTCACAAGCCTCTTTTGAGATTGTACCGATTACATCATCGGCTTCATACCCTTCTTTTGTGTAAATCGGTATATTAAAAGCTTTTAACCCTTCATAAATCAAACCCATTTGAATTTGCATTGTATCAGGCATTGCAGATCTGTTGGATTTGTATTCGGAATAAGTTTCCGTTCTGAAGGTATGATGACTTACATCGAAAGCAACCGCTATCGCATCAGTTTTTAAATTTTTATTTTTTAATAAATCAAATACCGCTTTGAAAAAACCGTAAACAGCCCATGTGGGAGTACCGTCAGAAGTTTTCATATTACTTCTTTCAAGAGCATAATACTGTCTGAAAGCCAAAGCATGACCGTCTATCAATATTAAAGTCTTTCCCATAACAACATTTTTTCATAAATAAATGATTATTACAAGTTTTAACCAACGACAAATCGGTTTGCTTCGCAAACCGAAAACATTCGGCAACAGCAAGCTTCGAATGGTTTTAAGCCGTTATTTCTTTATCTTTTGCGGTAGGAAGCTTTATAAGTTCGGCATTTTTTCTGTTCTTAACCATATCTGCCGTAACGACAAACTTTGTCATATCACCTTTTGTCGGAACATCATACATAACATCAAGCATAATTTCTTCTACAATTGAACGCAAAGCTCTTGCACCGGTTTTACGCTTAATAGCTTCCTGTGCAATTAAATCAATCGCCCCCGGTTCAAATTCCAAATCAACGCCGTCCATTTCCATAAGACATTTATACTGTTTTACAATTGCGTTTTTGGGTTCCGTTAAAATCATCTTTAATGTTTTTTCGTTCAACTCATCAAGAACGGCATAAACAGGTACACGTCCGATAAATTCGGGAATAAGTCCGAATTTTAACAAATCTTCCGGCTGCAATTTTTTGAGCATCTTAACAGCTGCCGCATCTTTTTCCGCCTGAGTCATTGGAGCCTTAGCGCCGAAACCTATCGAAGTGCCTTCTCCCGCTCTGCGCTCAACAATTTTTTCCAATCCGACAAATGCACCGCCGACAATAAATAAAATATTGCTTGTATCAATTTCAATAAATTCCTGATGCGGGTGCTTTCTGCCGCCCTGCGGCGGAACATGTGCAACAGTACCTTCAATCATTTTTAACAAAGCCTGTTGAACGCCTTCGCCTGATACATCACGGGTTATAGAAGTATTTTCCGATTTTCTTGAAATCTTATCTATTTCATCAATATAAATAATTCCGCGTTCAGCTTTTGCCGAATCAAATTCAGCATTCTGGTATAATCTTAAAAGAATGTTTTCAACATCATCACCGACATAACCGGCTTCCGTCAAAGTTGTAGCATCAGCAACGGCAAACGGAACATCCAGCATTTTTGCAAGAGTTTGTGCCAAAAGCGTTTTACCGGAACCTGTCGGGCCGACAAGCAATATGTTGGATTTTTGAATTTCAACACTTTCTTTCAAATCGGCACTTTTGTTATGTTTTAAGCGTTTATAGTGGTTATAAACGGCAACTGACAAAACTTTTTTTGCATCTTCCTGACCGACTATGTATTCATCAAGATAAGCTTTGATTTCATGCGGTTTCGGAATTGCTTTTTCTTCCGAAGAAGCTTCGCTTTCACCGCCCTCTTTATCCTTGCCTTCAAAAAATTCCTCATCAAGAATTTGATTGCAAAGATCAACACACTCATCACATATATAAACTTCAGGCCCTGCGATGAGTTTTTTTACCTGATCCTGCGATTTCCCGCAAAATGAACATTTTAATCTGCTGTCATCGTGTTTTGGCATTTTAATTCTTTCTTTTTACTTTAATGCATCTCTTGATACGACTTTATCAATCATACCGTATTCCAAAGCTTCCGCCGGAGTCATAATATAATCACGGTCCGTATCTTTTTCAATCTTTTTAATTGATTGACCTGTATTTGAAGCGAGAATTTCGTTCAACGATTTTTTAATACGGATTATTTCAGCTGCCTGAATTTCGATATCCGTAGCCTGACCTTGAGCACCGCCCAGAGGCTGGTGTATTAAAACTCTTGAGTGAGGCAGAGCCATTCTTTTACCTTTTGTACCTGATGATAAAAGAAATGCTCCCATGGAAGCCGCCTGTCCCAGACAAATTGTCGAAACATCAGCTCTGATATGCTGCATAGTATCATATATTGCAAAACCAGCAGTAACGGAACCACCCGGGCTGTTTATATAAAGCATGATATCCTTTTCGGGATTTTCGCTGTCAAGAAGAAGCAACTGTGCAACAACAAGGTTTGCGACCATATCATCAATCGGCGTTCCCAAAAAGATAATTCTTTCTCTGAGTAATCTTGAAAAAATATCAAAAGAACGTTCGCCTCTGCTCGACTGTTCTATTACTACGGGTACAAAACTCATAATTTAAATCCTCTCTTTTTTTTATATTATACAACTATATTTAGAATTAATCAAATATGTGCCGTTGTAAATACGGCACATATATTATTTTAGTACAATTTTATTATTTTCAAGGAGAAAATCTCTCACTTTATCGTTCAGAGCCTGTTGAGATATCGAAGCTATAGCTTCGGGATTTCGTCCGAGCTGTTTTACAAAATCCTGCGGAGTTATTCCGTAAGCCGAACCGAGCTGAGAGAATTTCCTTTCCAAATCTTTCTGCTCAAGTTTTATATTTTCTTCTTTTGCGATTTTATCGATAACAAGAGAATTTTTAATTCTTGTCAAAGCATCCTGATTCAGATTCTTTAAAAGTTCATCTTCTCCCTGAGCTTTTACAAGGTCGTCCCACTTAATACCCTGAGCTTCAAGACGGCGTACATATTCTCCGCGAAGAGAATTAACTTCCCTGTCAATCATGGATTGCGGAATATCAACTTTTGAAGCATCAATGACAGCTTTGAAAACTTCATTTTCACTGTTCATTTTATTTGTTCTTTCTCTTTCGGATTCAAGATATTTTTCAATATCGGCTTTCAATTCATCAACCGTTTTGAAAGGTCCGACTTTTTGAGCAAACTCATCATTAAGCTCCGGTAATTTTCTTTCTTTTATTTCATTAATCTTGATTTTAAAAGTTGCATTCTGCCCTTTTAACTTTTCGTCATGATATTCATCGGGGAAGGTAACTTTGATTTCAAATTCATCGTTAAGATTTTTACCTACAAGCTGTTCCGCAAATCCGGGAATAAAGTTTGAATGAGCCAAATCAAGCGGGTAATTCTTTGCTTCACCGCCCTGAATTTTTTCTCCGTTGCAATATCCGTCAAAATCAATTACGGCAATATCTGTTTCTTTAGTTGCCCTGTCAATAACGGTTTCTTGAGTGCTGTGCTGTTCCAATAATCTGTCTAAAGATTTTTGGACTCCGTCTTTATCAACGGGAGAATCTTTAACTTCCAAATTCAAATTTTTATATTGACCTAACGTTACTTCAGGTCTTAATTCGGCTTTGGCGGTAACCGTCAAGTCTTCGCCGACATTAAAATTGTAATTTGTAACATAAGGCTGAGTAATAATATCAAGATTATTATCCGCTACGGCTTGAGAAATAGCACGCGGCAGAAGATTTTCTATCGCTTCCTGTTTAATTCTTTCGGTTCCGACATGTCTTTCAACCATCGCACGGGGTGCTTTCCCTTTTCTGAATCCGTCAATATTTACATACTGCGAAATTTTCCTGACGGCTGAATTATAAGCATCAACCGCATCTTTTGCAGGTATGGTAATATCCAATTTAACTACATTCTCTTTTTCTTTTTCTACAGTAACTTTCATAATTATTTCCTTTTATTAATACATCTGCATTAATTTTAACTCAAAAATGAATTTGTGCAAGAAAAAAAGTTACTTATAGTTATTAAGAGTTTTTCCGATTAAATCTGCCATTTCATCTTTTAAGAACTTTGGTGAAATTATTTGACATTCTCTGCCGTAGCGCATCAAACGGCTGAGAAGTTTATTAAAGTCCTCATTTTTATTGACTATTATACGGCTTCCGTCGGCTTCAATTTTATCCAGTCTTTCCCAATCTCTGATTTTATAGCTCTTTGCCAGTCTGTTTTTGATTTTGTAAACAACGGTAAACGGAACGGATTGTCCCGAAGATGATACGGGAAGCTGTTTAATTGTAATGATATCTTCAACGGGAATTTCATAAATTCTGCTTCCGTTATTTCCCAAAACCTTCATACATATTTTACGTTTCTGATAAACCGGCTCAACCGGAGAGCATATAAGATTAATTTCACTCCCGTCAATATTTTTATAAACAATTTCCAGTTTTCTGTTATCATTGCAGAAAGCTTCACACTGTTTAAGCTGTTCAAGCATTTCTGTCGGGAAATAAGGAATTGCAGCGGCAGAAGTCTGTACAAGTGCTCTGGCATTTTCATCCAATCGGACATCTATGGCTCTTAAAAAAGATTCAAAGATTTCCTTTTTCTTGGAAGAAGTCATATAGGAATATGCTTCGTTCAAAATTTCCAAACTTTTTAAATCTTCCGCAGTTAGATCTAGTCTGCTCAATGCACTGAGCATTCTGTATCTGCCGTTTGATTTTTTTACTTTGATGCCGGAAATTTTCATGGCATTAAGATATTTATTTAACGTAACATGCGTATTTGATGTTCCGTCATACTTCCCGTCGGAAAAATGTTCTATAACTTTTTTGAACTCAACGTCACCTTCATAAAGCATTTTTATAAATTCAAAAAGTTTTACGCAGGAGTCATTATATTTTTCGGTAAGTTTTTTAACCACAATAATACCCCGCTTTCATGTCTTTTAACAATGCAACAAATTCCGCCTTGAAATCTTCGGGTTCCAATATCTTGCAGGACGGGCCGTATTCAAGAAGTTTTTGAGTAAGCAAAAATTTATTGGTCGTATTCACTTCAACAAGATATTTGTTTCCGTTTTGATTGATAACAACTTCATCTTCCGATAAATCGGGGTTATCGGATATAAGTTCATAAAGCACTTTCAAATAATTCAGAGATACGGGCAGTGTTTTCTCGGCTTTAATTTCTTTTATGCATTTAATTCTTGAAAGTAAAAATTTAGAATACTGTCCGTATTCAAAACCCGTTCCGTAAAGATAAATTTTGCCGTTTGAAATATCAAGTTTGTCGGCAATAATTTCAATATCTTTTATACCCGAACGCGGAGAATTGTATTGAACAATAATCTGATCTTTTCTGTCACAGCAGTCAATTAAATCCTTTATGAGTTCTTTGTCCGTTTCGCCAAACATCGCAATCTTCTTTATATCCGCGATAAATTCGTCATCTTTTATATAGTTTCCTATTTTTTCAAAAAAGCTTTCTAAGGAATAAAGCTCTTTTATATCAATATTTTTAACCAGAGATTTATAAACTCGTATTACAACACGGATTTGCTCCGGGGAAAGTTTAAGTTCAAACGGATGTGAAGAAATCACATATCTTGAAATTTTGTCCTCTCCTTTTACTCTTTTAATCTCACATCCGACACGTTTGAGAGAGTTTATGTACACTCTCATCGTGTCAATTGAAATTCGTTCTCTCAAATACGGATGATTGAAAAAATAATCACTTATTTGTTCAAATGATTTCGGTCCCTGAGATAACAGCTCAAACATTAAAAGTGCTTTATATGCCGTGAAAGACATAAGATTATATGTAACTTTTTGACTTTTTATAAACTCTTTCATAAATATAACTTCCGATTAAATATTACAATAACAAATATGAGCTGGCAAGTTTTTTCAATAAATAAACATTGTCAACAAAAAAAACAGCATTTTTTACGTAATTTCATTAAATTTTCTTCATTAAGATTTAAGAAGTTGAATTTTTTACGAAAAAATATAGGGGCATGGTCAATTGTAAATTTTATTTTCAATTTTTTTACTTGTCAAATAATTTACTTAGATTTACATTAAAAACATTGAAGGAGGAAATCCGAGAAAAAGAGGTGATGGCAAAGAATAGTTGATTGATTAGGGTTATTGGGGATAAAAAAAAGAATTAAGATTTGAGAATAGTTGTATTAAAAGCTTGCAAGTATGCAGGCTTTTTTTGTATTATTTAAACATGCTTGAAACCAAACGAGTAATAGCCTTAATGTCAGGAACGTCATGCGACAGTATTGATGCGGGATTGTGTGAAGTCAATCCCGACATGACAGTCAAACTCATATCAGGAATTAATTACAAATATCCCGAACATATCCGCTCAAAAATATTCAGTCTGTTTTCGGGCAATGCAACGATAAAAGACTTATGCATGATGAACTTTGCCGTCGGTCATTGTTTTGCTCAGGCATGCAACGTATTAATATCGGAATTCGGCAAACCTGATTTTATTTCAAGCCACGGTCAGACCGTATATCATTATCCGTTTGACGAAAAACTCGACAACATCCCTATAAAAAGCACTCTGCAAATCGGAGAAAGCTCAATAATAGCAAAAGAAACCGGATGCATGACAATATCAAATTTCAGGGAAGCCGATATTGCATCAGGCGGACAGGGTGCACCTTTAGTGTGTTTTGCCGATGAAAAATGGTTTAAAAACGCTCTTGTGCAAAACATAGGAGGAATTTCAAACGTAACCGTTATATCGGATGATTGTGACACATTCGGATTTGATAATGCACCCGGAAATGTTATCATAGACTATCTTACAAACAAATTTTTCAATAAACCTTACGACAAAGACGGAGAAATTGCCAAATCTGGAAAAGTATCGCATAGCTGGCTGGAATGCCTGATGCAAGACGAATATTATTTTATTTCCCCGCCGAAAACTACCGGAAGGGAATATTTTTCACCGGCTTATATTGAAAATTCGCTCAAACTCGCTCCGGATTCTCCGCACGATATTATAGCCACGGCTACAGCCCTTACGGCAAGAGCTATTGCCGTATCTTATGAAAGATTTGTTTATCCGCATACAAACAGTATTAAAGAAGTTATTATCGGCGGCGGCGGTGCATATAATCCGGTTTTAATGCAATTTTTAAGATCTTACCTGCCAAAACACATTCTGCTTAAAACCCATGAAGATTACGGCATTTCCAACAACTTCAAAGAAGTAATGGCATTTGCGCTTTTAGGTTACTGCACATATTACAATATTCCCAACAATCTGCCTTCCTGCACGGGCGCTTTTAAACGCACGGTAATGGGAAAAACGGTCAATTGCTTTTAAAATTCTCCGCTTTATTAATTTATGTAAAAATTTTTCTGACCTTATAACAAAATTTTTTTTTACAAAGTTTTATAAAACTGCATTAAGGAGAAAAAAAATGATAAATAAAATAGCATTTACCGCACAAATTCCCGTGCAAAAAATAACAAAAGCAGTTGCAAATATTGCTGAAGAATATCCTGAAATTGCCAAAACTTCCAATAAATTGTCAGCAAATATGGAAAATAAAGCGGAACTATATTTCAGCCCCTTCACCCCGATAAATAATATTATCGAAGAAATTATTGAAACAAAACCGGCAACTGAAATTAATCGTGAACCGCTAATAAATTTTTTCGGTTAAATAATTTTTAACCGCATAAGGAATATATTCAAGTAAATCGGAAGCAGTAACCCCGTATTCACTCAAATCATTGCGTGCCAAATTTCCCGCCGTTCCGTGCAAGTAAACCCCAAGAACGGCTGCATCAAATATATTCATTTTCTGAGCTGCCAAACCGGCAATCATTCCGCATAGAACATCTCCGCTGCCTGCTTTTGCAAGCGCACTGTTTGCATTATTGTTAACAAAAAACTTTTCGCCATCCGTTACAACGGTATTATGAGTTTTTAAAACAACATTACAGTTATATTTATCCGCTATTTCTTTTGATGCGGAATTTACATCATTCAAAATATCATCTGCCGAACATTTTAACAGTCTTGAAGCTTCTTTCGGATGCGGAGTTAAAACAACATTTTTATCAAGCTTGATAAAATTTTGTGCAAGGATATTTAACCCGTCAGCATCAATTACGGCAGGCAAATCACTTTTAAATTTCATTACATCAATAAATATTTGTCTTTTTGCCGCAGTCAACCCGCACCCTATTGCAAGTACATCAACCTCCGAAAGAGCTTCAAATATCTTTTCACAAGGAGTTAACACAACTTCCGGTGCAAGTTTTGATACGGTATCGAGCACATAATCATCGGATGCCAAAATTGAATATCCCGCCCCTATTTTCAAAGAAGCATAAGAGCAAAGATAAGCACAACCGCGCATATACCGCGAACCCGCAATATTTAAAACTTTACCGAATGTTCCTTTATTTGAGTTTTCCGCTCTTGCGGGAAGTTTTGGGAGTTCATAATCCATTTTGTCTTATTACCTCATAAGCAACGATTGCAACGGAATTGGAAAGATTTAAACTGCGCTGTCCTTCCTTCATCGGAATTGTCAGTGCATTCTTATCTTTAACGTATATATCGGGTAACCCTCTGGTTTCCGGACCGAATACCAAAAAGTCACCGTCATGAAATTTTATGTCAGTATATAATTTTTTTGCTTTTGTTGTCAGATAATAAAAATTTGCCGTTTTGTAAGTATTTAACAGCTCATCCATAGTATCAATTTTTTGGATATCAACACTGTCCCAATAGTCCAATCCCGCACGTTTGGTATATTTATCGGAAAGTGAAAATCCCAGTTTGCCGACAAGAAAAAGTTTAGCACCGGTACAGGCGCACAACCTTGCAATATTACCCGTATTTTGCGGGATTTCAGGCTCATATAATACGATATTAATTTTAGACATGAAATTTTTATATCAAAAAAAGTGTTTTATATCAATCTTAAAAAAATTCGCTAAACAATAAAGGGTTTCAACAGTTGGCAAATTTTTTCCTCTTTCAATACAAGATATATGTTCTCTGGACATATTAACGTATTCGGCAAGTTTTTCCTGTGACAGTCCTTTTTCTCGTCGCAAAGCTTTTACTTTCTTACCAATATCGTTTTTTAGCTTTCGAATGCCCATTGGATAATTGTTTCATATATATATTTATTATTCTGTAATATTGATATTACAAAAATTCACAAAACACTTGCTACACTTTGCTATTTAGGGTATAATTTTTTATCGAAGGGAGAATTTCATGAAAAATAATAAATCAGCTTTTACACTTGCGGAAGTATTAATCACACTGGGAGTTATAGGAGTTGTGGCGGCAATGACTATACCTGTACTTATTCAAAAACATCAGGAAAAAGTTACCGTAACAAAGGTTAAAAAAATATATTCCGTTATTTCAAACGCATATGAAGTACTAAAAATACAAAACGGAGATTACAGTGAATGGGGAACACAAGGTGAGGACGACCAATCCGTTATTTTTGCAAACAAAATAGTACCGCATCTTAAAACAAATAAAGTTTGCGGATACACAGGCAAAGGATGTTTTCCCGATACAATTTACGGTAAATTAATTACCAAAAGCTGGTATAATATTGAAAACAGTAAAAGACCATATAAACTTATAATGGCTGACGGCACATTGATTGCATTGGAAGAACGCCCAAAATCCGGAAAAGTTTTTGTTGATGTAAACGGATTTAAAGGTCCTAATCAATTAGGGAAAGATTTATTTGTATTCTTTGTACTGCCAAGACGAGTTATACCGTTAGGTATACCGGATGATGAGCTGCAGGATACAGAAGGCTATGGAGATGAAGGTTTGCAGACGGGGGTTAGTGCAACTGCTTGGATAATCCTTTTTGAGAATATGGATTATTTGCACTGTGAAGGATTAAGTTTTAACGGCAAGCATAAATGTGACTAAGATTTAAAAAGTCTTCCGCTTTCCGCTATTACCGGAATACCTCTTACAACACAGAATATGATTGCAGCCCATGCAAATACCATTGTAACGGTATGTAATGCCGGAGTACCGTTCCACAGTTCCATGCCGGGAGTATTGACGGCTATTAAAAGCATAAATGCCGCAACTTTTGCAACCGCATAACTTATACGCATAAATCTTGATGCACAGATAAATCGACCGATATTACTTGACTGCATGGTCTTTTCACCAAATGCGGTGTAACCCTTTGACAATGCAACACTTCTTATGCCGTCTGTTGTAAACGCTCTTGTAATACAAATTAACGGGAACCAAATACTAATCCAACCGAGAACGGCAAACACAATCCAGTATGAAGCTTCCACAATTCTGTCGCCGAGAATGTCAAGAACAGAACCCCATTGCGAGGATTGGTTTAGTTTTCTTGCAAGATAACCGTCCAATCCGTCCATGGAAAATGCAACCGCGGTAAGTAAAAAAGCTAATATGTACGCCCATGTGGTTTGTACATACAAAAGTGATATCGCAACAAACGCAACAAAAATTCGTGATACCGATACAATATTTGCTAAATTATCTTTTATTTTCATACAATGCCTCTATTTCTTAGTTCTTGAAAGCGCAAAATTAACCTCATCAAGCTTTTTAACCCTGTCGCCGAGCATAAGTTTTTCCGCTTCTTCCAATATTTGAGTAACCATAAAACCGTTATCTCCGTCGGAACGTGCCTGTTTACCGTTTGTACAACAGCTTATAAAATGCTGGCATTCAAGTTTTAATGGTTCAATTTCCAAATAATCGAGTTTTATATTCTGCGTATTATCTTTTACGAAATTATCAAAAATAACAAGCTTATTTTCGGGTACCGTATCATCAAGAATTGCGGTAGCTTTAGTACCTCTGACAAGAAGCTGAACATGTTTTCTGGGGGTAATCCAGCTATCCGAAATTTGTCCGATAACACCGTCTTCAAACTGAATACCTATATGTGTTATATCCATAATTTCATTCTGATCGGACGAACAACCGACAGCCGATATTACATGCAAAGGCTGTTTACCTGTTACATAGCTAATCATTGAAACATCGTGAGGAGCCAAATCCCACATAACACTTCTGTCATTTTTAAAATAATTTACATTCAGCCTGTCGCTTTGAGCATATACAATTTTTCCCAAAGCTCCTTCTTCAATAAGCATCTTTAAACGGTTTACGGCAGGATGATAAAGAAGAAGATGCCCGACCATAAGTACAAGCCCTTTTTCATGTGCAAGCCTTGATAAATCGCGTGCTTCTTCCGCAACCGTTGAAATCGGCTTTTCGACATAAACATTTTTACCGGCTTCAAGCATAGCCTTAACCATCTTATAATGTGTATGGCTTGGAGTGACGACACAAACACCCGTAATTGACGGGTTATTGATAATATCGTGAAAATCTTTTGTAACTTTTACACCCTGATATTGCTCCAAAACTTTTTTCAAATTTTCATCGTCAATATCGCAAACCGTATCAAGCACATTCAAATTATAAAAATTACGAACAATATTTCTGCCCCATACTCCGCATCCTATAACCGCTATTTTTTGTTCCGTCATAAATTACCCTTCTTCCGTTGCCGCATTGGCGGCATCTCTGGTTTGTATCGCATTAACTCTTAACTGATGCAGCTGCTCGCATCTTTCATAAAAAATTTCTCTGTCAGCTTCGGGGAAATATCCCGCCAATTTATCAAGCAAAGGCTTCGGAAATTCGGAATATTTCGCCATTCTTGTCAAAACTTCATCATTTAACGGATAAAGATTTCTCAAATTTTTATTGAAAATGGCCTTTGTTTCTTCTTCTACTTTCCGCTCATTTTCCATAACTCGCATACCAAAACGGTATGTTACATAGTTTGTATCAAAAAATACGGGCTTGTATCCTTTCATAATTATTCTCATAATAAAATCAAAATCCGCAAGATACTTAAATTTTTCGTCAAAGAAATTTTCTTTTTGAATCATTGATTTTTTAAAGAACATAGCCTGTCTTGCACACGGAAGCACCATGAATGCCGTATGCATAGCCGGTGCAAATAAAAATACAAACCCTTCGGGATGTCTGCAATAAGCGGGTGCAAAAGAGAAATCAGCCTCGTTAGCTTCCATTAGATTCACGATATCGTATATTGCGGTAATATCATGAATAAAATCATCACAGCTTAAAAAAGTTATATATTTACCTTTTGCATGCATAACACCTTTGTTGTATGCATTGAATTTCCCCGTATCACGTTCCGAAAAAAACGTCAAATACTCTTGGTTTTTATAATCTTTTAAAAATTCTATGGTGCCGTCGGTTGAAGCATTATCAATAATCAAATGCTCAATGTTCGGATAAGTCTGCATATCAAGGAGTTGAACAAGCAGGTTAAAATTGTCTGCCATATTGTTTTCAAGCAGGTTATGAGTAGGCGTTATTACTGTAACTAAAGGTTCCATAAACTCTCCTTACAATTAAAATATAGCATACTTAATTCTAATTTACGAATTATTAAGACATGTAAAACTAATATTCGGCATATATATCTCTGATAATATATTCTTCGAGAGATTTTTTGCCGCCTGCTGACGATTTTGCATCATTAATCATAATGTCAAATGCATAAAGCTTTCCGCTTCGGGAAGTAATATATCCCGCAATTGCACTTACATCAGACAGAGTGCCTGTTTTAGCTCTCAAATTATCCTTAAAATAAAGCATACGATTTGAAAGAGTACCCTCACCCGATTCCGGAAGTAAATCCTTCAACCAATCATAGCGTTTTGTCAAGAATTCCGTCATAAAGTCCGCTGTTACGATATTATTTTTTGAAACTCCGCTTCCGTCAACGACTTTTATGTCATCGGATTTTATTCCGTATTTTTCAAGAACGGACTTTAACATTTTTTGCGAATTTTCAAGCGAACCGGTTGAATTTGCGAACTTTGCACCGGCTGCTTTAAATACCGTTTCTGCCATAAAGTTATTGCTGTTTTTCAGAATTTCATCAAAAGCCGAATTAAGCGGGTGGGTAATTTCTCCAACCAAATAAATTCCCGATGCGGGAGTTTTCTTCTGAAGGAATTTGCCGTAATACCCTATTCTTTCGGAACGGATGGCATCTTCCAGCCTTAAAAGAAAATATCTTTTAGGATAATTGACGGGAATTTGTTTGGTAAACTGAGTTTTAACCGTGCCTTCAACCGTTATTATATCGGGAGAAATACTGTTATTACGGCTGATTTCAACATTATTGGATGTTCCCGTGGTAACCAAATTCATAAATGTAACGGGATAAAACTTTGAAGAATGTATTTCCGCGGGAGAATTCGGCTTTGTCGGGATAATAACAATACTCAACATATTACCGTCAAGATTATAAGAAGAAAATTTAGGCATTAAAGGATTTAAATCATCATCCCATTGCCAGCCTTCGCCCCATTCGGTGCTGTCAAAAACATAATCGTCTATATAAAATGCCTTCGGTTCAAAGATTTTCTTATTCTGAGCAACATTCATCAAAGAGTTTAAGTCTGATGAAGATAGAAACGGATCAGCGGAAAGCTTCAGATATAATTCATTTGCGCCTGTTTTGTACAACTTTGTGGAAAATTTGTAATCTTCTCCGAGAACTTCTGCGGAGGCGGAAAGCGTAACTGTCTTTAATGTCGAAGCAGGCATTGAAGGCTGATTTTCATTGTGTGCATAAACAGTTTTACCCGTTTGAACATCTTTTACACTGACAGACACGGCATTACTGCTTATACCTGATTTTTTTATTGTGGAATCAATAGAGCCGGCATTTACCTGCAAGCCCAGAAACATTACCGCTAAAATGTATACAAGTTTTTTCATACGCATTTAACCTCATAACTTTGTTTTATATCGTTTAAAATTGTGCATTTGGAACGGAATTCATACATCGGCTCAAAATCAAGAACAGCAGATACGGCTCCTTCTCTTTGGTCTTTAATCTCCGCTATCGACTCGCCTTTATAGTCAATAATTCTTGAATGTCCGATATTCCATTCATCATCTTTTATCTGCCCCGACTGCGTTAAGGCAATCATATAAGTTTGATTTTCAACGGCTCTGGAACGTGTCATACACTCCCACGGTACGGGTTTGTTACGTCCCCAGGCCGCACAGTTTACAAACAAATCCGCTCCCGCTTTTCTGTAAACCCTGTAAATTTCGGGAAATCTTATATCATAACATACGGTCAATCCTGTTTTTATTCCTTCTATGTCAACCATTATGGGACATTCTCCCGCGGTAACGTATTTACCTTCGTCACAGCCGTAATATGAAAACAGATGATTTTTTCTGTATAAAGCAATAAGTTCTCCGGAGCGGTTTAAAACGGGGCAGGTGTTATAATATAATCCGCCTTCCTTTGTTATAAAGCTGCCCCCTATAACAAAACTGTTAAACTTTCTTGCAACGGATGACAGGAACTCAAGCGTTTCACTGCTGCCCGGTTCATCAGCACTGCCGCGAAAATATTCCGGTGCCCATCCCACTGTCCAAACTTCAGGCAGTACAATCAAATCCGTATCGGATTTAATATCTCTTTGCGCCAGATAATTTACTTTTTCAATATTATCTTTTTTATTTCCCGTTACGGAACACATTTGCAGTGCGGCAATTTTTAATTTCTTTTGTCCCATAATCCGTTTTTACAAGCCTCCTTGTACATTTCGGGTGCATCCGATTCCAGACGGAAAAGCTGATTTTTTATATCCTCTCTGACATCTTCAATTTCTTCGTCCGAGGCATCCGGTTTTATATATATCGGTTCGCCGTATACATTTAATATATTACAAAAACCGAAAGGTGTTCTCATCTTATCCCACGACGGCAGGGTAATAAATGTTTTTTGAGGTGAAAACCAATGTACGGGAACTATCGGTGCACCCGTTTTTTGAGCTAATTTAACCGCACCTTTTTTAACCTTATACAGCGGTCCGTGGGGGCCGTCAACCATAATTCCCACACAGTCCCCCCGTTTAATTCTTGATATCATCTGCATGGTAGATTCTATCGCACCTTTTTTTTCGGACGAACCTCTTACAACTTTAAACCCCCATTTTTCAACCGCACGGGCAATAATTTCTCCGTCTATGGAATTGCTTATCTGTATATTTAAATTTGCTCTGCCTTGAATCCCGTGAACAAGAAACTGGTTCTTATGCCACATAACATATATACATGGAAAAACACAAGGGTTATTGTATTCTTCAATATGCGTAAATAACTCCTGAAAGCGAAGCAGTCCGTACACACAGTTCGATAAAAAATCCACGTTATGATCATTAATAATTCTAACCATGCTTTTAATTATACCATAGCTGACGGTAATTAAAAGTTTACAAACATTTATTACGTACTGCTTCAAAATTATTTACATGTTATTTTTTTTAAACACTGATGTGATACGATATAACTATGGAAACTCAGTTTGTACCATTACATCTGCACAGTGAATTTTCGCTGTTAGACGGGGCTATAAGACTAAAAGAACTTTGCTGTTTTGCAAAAGAACACAATATGCCGGCAGTTGCCGTAACCGATCATGGTGTAATGTACGGTGCGCTTGATTTATACCTCGAAGCTAAAGAAGCGGGGGTAAAACCCATAATAGGATGTGAATTTTATGTTCATACGGGTGATATTTCGGAAAAAGATCCAAACAATAACCCCAGATATCATTTGATTTTACTTGCAAAAAATAACGAAGGTTACATGAACCTTGTTAAACTCGCATCTGATGCGGCATGCAAGGGGTTTTACGTTAAGCCCAGAATAAATTTTGAAATGCTTCAAAAACATCATGAAGGACTCATCTGTCTTTCGGCATGCTTAGGCGGGGAAGTTATTCAGCATTTATTAAAAGGTGATTATGAAGGTGCCAAATCAACAGCAAAACGTTATAAAGACCTTTTCAAAGAAGATTATTATATAGAACTGCAAGACCACGGACTTGACGCTCAAAAAAGGACAAACCCGGATCTGCTTCGGATAGCTGAAGAACTCGGAATAAAAACTGTTATAACAAACGACTCACACTATTTGAAAAAAGAAGATGCAGACTGGCATGATACCCTGCTTTGTATGCAGACACAATCGCTTAAAAGCGAAGAACACAGAATGCATTTCCCTAATAATGAATTTTATTTAAAAACCGTATCGGAAATGCGTGATGCATTCAAATGGATGGATGCCGAAACATTTGACAAATGTATTAAAAACACGGTCGATATTGCGGAACAATGTCATGTAACAATAAAATGGGAATCTCCGCTTCCGGATTTTGAAGTTCCGCCTAATCACACCAAAGACTCATATCTCAATGAACTTGTTATGCAAGGATTAAAGAGAAAATACGGTGAAGAAAATATCACTCCCGAACTTAAAGAACGTGTTAACTATGAACTCGAAATTATTGAGAAAATGGGGTTTTCCGCTTATTTTCTCATCACCTGGGATTTCATACATTATGCCAAAACTCACGATATACCCGTAGGTCCGGGCAGAGGTTCCGCAGCAGGTTCGGTTGTTGCTTATGCGCTTGATATAACGGATCTTGATCCCATTCAGCACCATCTGTTGTTTGAAAGATTTTTGAACCCCGAACGTTTCAGCATGCCTGATATTGATACGGATTTTTGTATTGAAAAACGCGGTCAGGTAATTAATTATGTTGTTGAAAAATACGGTGCGGACAAAGTATGTCAAATAATTACATTTAATACTCTTGCCGCAAGAAACGCATTCAAAAGTGTTGCAAGAGTATTCGGAATGGAATATTCAAAGAGCAACAGAACTGCATCCCTTATAGATGACACGATTCAGGGTTCAATGTTTGAAGGCTCCGAGCTTAAAAATTTGTACAATACGGATGAAGAAATCAAACGGGTTATAGACACGGCAAAATGTGTTGAAGGTATAAAATGCGGTTACGGTATGCATGCAGCAGGCGTTATTATTTCATATAAACCTCTTGATGAAATTGTTCCCGTACAGCCTTCAAAAGAAGGAATCATCATAACCCAATATCACAGAGAAATTCTTGAAAAACTTAAACTTTTAAAAATGGACTTTCTCGGTTTGAGAAACCTTACAATGATTCACAACACCTGCAAACTCGTAAAACAATGTCAGGGAATAGATGTTGATATAAACCATATTCCGCTTGATGACAAACCGACTTACGATATGCTTTGCAGAGGAGAAACCGTAGGGGTATTCCAGCTTGAATCATCAGGTATGACAAGTTTGGTAAAGAAATTAAAACCGGACGTTTTTGAAGATTTAGGCGCTCTTGTTGCTCTGTTCCGCCCCGGACCTTTAGGCTCCGGAATGGTTGATGATTTTGTGGAAAGAAAACACGGCCGTCAGGCTATTACATACGCACACCCGAGACTTGAACCCATCTTGAAAGATACCTACGGAACCATGGTTTATCAGGAACAAATTATGCAGATATTTCAGGTTCTTGCAGATTATTCTTTAGGACAGGCGGATCAGGTCAGACGTATGATGGGGCATAAAGATCCTGTTGCAATGGCGGCTCAAAAAGATAAACTCATTGAAGGCTCTGCCAAGTACGGTATGAAACCTGAGGATGCCACAAAACTTTTTGATCAAATTCAAAACTTTGCGGAATACTGCTTTAACCGTGCACATTCATCGGCTTATGCTTTTGTGGCATATCAAACAGCGTATTTAAAATGTCATTATCCGATAGAATATTTATCCTCACTCTTATCCAGCGTAGCGGGTGAACAGGAAAAAACGCAGAGTTATATTGAAGAAGCTTTAAAATACGGTATAAAAATTTTACCGCCCGATATTAACAAATCTTATCTTGATTATTCTCCGGACGGGCATGACATACGATTCGGACTCGCTTCCATAAAGCATGTCGGAGAAGGCGTTGTTGATGAAATCATAAAAGAACGCGAAAAAAACGGTGAATTTAAATCAATATATGACTATATAAAACGGCTTGACATAAAATGTTCAAATAAAAAAACTCTTGAAGGTCTGATTAAATCCGGAGCGTTTGCATCAATTGAAAAAAGCCGAAAACAGTTAATGAACAATATAGAATATATCTCATCTACAGCCTCAGGCGAAGCCAGAGCCAAAGAAACCGGACAAGCCAGTCTGTTTGATATACTCGGGGAAGCATCTGACAGTGTAAAATTTAATCTCGCGGGTTCCGATGAAGAATATGATGCAAGAACTTTGCAGAATTTTGAAAAAGAATTTTTGGGATTTTATGTTACAAGTCATCCGCTTTCAACTATCAGAGATAAACTGCCGTTTTTAATGACTCACAAAGTGACGGAAATTCCTCAGCTTCCGAATGAAAAAGCTGTTACAATATGCGGGCTTATAACTTCCGTAAAACAAATTCCGACCAAAAAAGATCCGACAAAATTCATCAGATTTCTCACTCTTGAAGATTTGTCCGGAAAAACGGAAGTAGTAGTATTTAACAACAAAATTGCGGAATACGGAAATATATTGCAGAATGAGCAGCGAGTTATAATTTCGGGTAAAGTAAATAAACGAAGTAACGATGAAATATCCGTAATTCTTGATAATGCAAAAACAATCGAAAATTCAAATATTCTAACTTTAAAATTGGAAGACGAATTTAAATTTGAAGAACTTCATCTTCTGAAAGAAATTTTATGCCGTCACAGCGGATATGATCCCGTGGTATTAAAGTTTAACGAATACGGTGAAGATATAAAGATTCTTGCATCTTCAGCGTTTTGGGTTGATTGTTCAAATGATTTGGTTAATACCTTAAAAAAAGAGTTTCCTCAAAGAATTTCCACGGACATAAGCTCGCTTGATGTACAAAAAGAAGAGCCGGCTACGGTGTTAAATTAGTATTTTTTGACAAGAATTCAGCCACTTCAAAATTTTTACCCGGAGGCATGATTTCAAGAACTTTAGGTAAAATATTCAAATTTTCTTTAAGTTTTGCGGTATCGGCATTTTTGATTTCACTAAGGTCGCAATTTAATTTTAATTTTGAAGAAAATTTATTAATAAATTCCATAATTTTGTCAATCAATTCAATATTTTCAGGTTTTGCATCACGGGAAAGCAGACTTGTAATGAATCGGAAGAATTCTTCATTTTTAGAAAAATCCATTGTATAGCCACCGGATAAAGTATCTTTTGCGATACACGGAACTATTTTCTTTGCAGCGTGCATTTGCGGTGCTAAGTGGGAGTAATTTTCAATAGGGAATGAAAAAAATCTTGCAAGAAAATATTTTGAGTTTTGAATATCTGAATGGTTAACGACTTCCTGAGCCAGTTCGATTGCATCGGGATTGTTTTTGCTTACTTTGGAAAATTTTTCAAGAATAATTTCTAAGATAGAGCTATTGCCTTTTTTATTTTCAAGCATGTTAATGTTGGTATTAAGCATTTGACGGGTATAAGACAAATCAATTACATCCTGTGCAAGCCCTAAATGTTCCGGATTAATATTTTCAATATCCTTTAAAAAATTTTTAATAATCGGATTTTCAACAGCAAAAGCATTAATGGAAGATTTAAGTTCAGCCGTTGAATTTGTTCTGGGTTTTCGAGTAACAGCGCCCATAGTTTCAAAACCGTTTTCCAAAAATCTGTTAGGTAATTTTTTCACGGAAGAAGATAAGACTTTAAATAATGACATATTTCACCTTTTTACACATAATTGCACATATGATAAGTACACGGAATTTAAATTTTTGCTAAACAAAAGAGTTAATTTTACAAAATTTAATAAAGAAAAATACACTTGCAAAATAAAAATGTTCATGTTTATATATATAGATATAACCCGATGCGGGGGTAATTCAGTGGTAGAATGCCTCCTTGCCAAGGAGGATGTCGCGAGTTCGAGCCTCGTCTCCCGCTCCATTTAAAAATCACTATCCGTAAGCCTTTTGGGCAAGCGGATAATTTTTTTCTCCGGCATTTTTTCTTTTATTCTCACAAAATTCTCACATTTTTCTGAAAAAATATTGTTTATCTTATCACGAGCATGTATTATCATATCGGAATTATTTTTTGCATATATGTTCAAAGTTATGTAGGTCGGATTTACTAATCCGACAAAATTAAGAAACAATGGGGACTTCGTGAAATTGTTGGGCAAATATGCCCAATCTATAAACTAAAGCGTAGTATTTTAATATTGTCGGTTTGGTAAAACCGACCTACAATACTGTAAAAATGTAAAAATAATAAATAAGCCTTTACAGGAAAGATGTAAGAAATTCAAGACTCATCTCATAATAATAAATTTTTTAGCCAATATAATATATTGGCATTTAAAGCCTTCATTTTTTAATTTTTAATTAAATTATATGGAGGATTTCAAATGACTACAGTAGAACCTATTAAAAAAAGAAAAGACATTCAAAAAGTTGAAAAAGTATTGGCAAAACAAGGACTGCGAGATTTATTGATTTTTGTCATGGGTACAAATTGCGGTTTAAGAATTTCTGATATTTTAAGTTTGAATGTATCAGATGTGAAAAACAGAACACATATTCAACTCACAGAGAAGAAAACAAGCAAATTTAAAAAATTCCCGATTAATTCAAAGTTAAAACCAATGTTAAAAGAATTTATCAAAGGCAGAAAAAAAGACGAGCCGTTATTTTTATCATGTTGGGGCCATCGATTAGACAGAGTTTCAGCATATTATATCATTAGGAATGCTTGTGAGAAAGCAAAATTGCAGGAAAAAATCGGCACACATTCCATGCGCAAGACCTTTGGTTATCATCATTATAAAAAGTTTAAAGATGTTGTAATCTTGCAGAAGATATTTAACCATTCAAGCCCGCAGATAACATTAAGATATATAGGAATTGAACAGGATGAAATAGATTATTCATATAATAATTTTATTCTGTAAGCCACAAATAATAAAGTATACGTGTTACATTTTGAATAAACAGTCCAAAGTGCAGAAATGAAATAAATGAAATCAAAAATTTAGTACCCATTTGCTGTGCAATTTTTGCATTTGATTTATTTTAGTATTATATTGTTTGTATGCGGAAGTAATTCAGTGGCAGAATGCAACCTTCCCAAGGTTGACGTCGCGGGTTCGATCCCCGTCTTCCGCTCCATTTAGAAGTCACTATCCGTAAGCCTTTTGGGCAAGCGGATCATTTTTTTTATTTGGCGGATTTTCTTTTATTCTCACATTATGCTCACATTTTTCAGAGAATATATTATTGATTTTATCTTGAGCTTTTGAAATCATATCGGAATTATTTTTTGCATATATGTTCAAAGTCGTTTCGGCTTTTGAATGTCCTACCTGATTTTGTGCAAATTTCACTGATAAACCGCTTGATAATACAAGGTCAATATATGAACCCCGTAAATCATGTAGCCTTACCCGTTTTTCAATTCCGCAAAGCTTAAGCAGCTTATACCAAAATCTAATTCTGAAATTGCTGGCATTATGATAATTTCCTGCGTGATTAGGAAATAATAAAGGATTATCTTTATCAAGAGTTTTCATATATTCTTTTAATACATCTGCTAAGTCTTGAAATATATGTATATATCTGTTTGAACTTGCTGTTTTGGGGTGCATCACAAGCTGATTTTGAGTAAATTGTTTGCTTATCCTTATTGTTAAATTTTCATAATCAAAATCAGCTTTTTCTAAGGCAAATATTTCTCCTTCTCTGCCTCCGGTTCCAATGAATGTATACAACATAACAAAACATTGAAGCGAGAATGATTTTTTGCATTCTTCCAATACCAGCTTCAATTCTTCAACCGTCAGATGATTAATATCTGCCTTTGGTAATTGAGCTTTTTTTATTTTCATAAATATGTTATATTCAATCAAATTATGGAACATTGCGTAATTCGCAGCAGCTTTAACAAATTTCAAACAAGTCTGTTGAATGTAAGGTCCGCTTTTTGATTCAATATCGTAAAAATATTCCTGCCACTGAATCGACGTTATTTTGTCATATTTGACATCTGATATATTTTCAAAAAAACGCTTGTATACACTATAATAATTTTTAAAAGTACCAATTGAATATTCTTGACTTGCCTTATTTAAAAATTGGGTAAAAATTTCTCCATAAGTGACATTTTGTTTTTCGGAATTAACGTTATCATATTTCCATAAATCCCTTTTAGCTTCTTTTATTGTGTCATAAAGTCCTGATGTATGTTGTTTCCCAAAAATATCCCGGTAAGTTATAACGTATTTATTTATAATACCTTTTTGCGTTTTGTATTTTTTCTTACTTATCCCTGCCATTATATAACCCTTTCCAAGACATTCAACACTTCCGACTCGGAGATTTTCCACACGCCCCGTTTATACCGCTTGAACTTTCCTGCGGAATGCAATTTGTATAAATAACCTTTCTTCATATTGTATTTACACGCAAAGTCTTTGAATGAAATCAAATCGCTTGGTGTTTTTTCATTAATTAGTTTAATAACATTATTTTTCATTTTCTTACTCCTTTTTTACTTATCTTCATGAAATTTTGTTAACAAAAAAGAGGCTTTTAGCCTCTTACAATATCTTTTAATTCAATTACCCCTTTGTACACTGCATCAAATAAAAGCTGTGTGCGAGTGACGCTTAAAGGAAATTGATTAAAAATACTTTCTAAATGTCGTTTAACCGTTCCTTTACTAACCCCTAACCGCTTTGCGATTTCCTTATTCGGCAGACAAAGCATACACAACACCTGCCGCTCTCTCTCCGTTAAACTCATTTTATATCCCCTATTCAAACAACTGTTTTACCCGCCTTTAACCTTAAATTGAATTCAACCCATTCTTCAACTCGTCTTTGAGTAAATCTAATCTTATCCTCTAAAGACATAGCTTGTCTTAACTTTAATGTATATATATCCACAATCCCACTCCACTTTGCTTACTTAGTTCTTTTGTCATCCATTAAGCTTTCTGCTATGTCCTGTTTGTAACTTTCGATTAATTCATAATCAATCGGCTCATCATAATCGTACGGTGCTGTTAGCCTGCTCTCGTACTCTTGACTTGCTTTATTGTAAAAGTAATC
>CANQRH010000009.1 GCA_947626225.1 Candidatus Gastranaerophilales bacterium | reverse complement strand
AAGTTAATGATGTTCTTTATTTTTATCGTAAACTTGGCTCAGAACCATGCATGACACAGGTTTACAAAAAAAATTTTAAATCAATAAGATATTTACTGTTTAAACATCACATTTCATTATATTTGCAGAGCAAGAAATTTATTGATATCATTACAGATGAAGATTTTTCCCATTTCGCAAAATTTAAGCAAAGAGTTAAAAAGTATAAAAAATTATTTAATATATTTTTACCAATTTTAATTATAGAATTTATTATATGCATAGCTATGCTGATTTTTTGTTGCCTGGGGGGGGGGAATTGACCGTTCAAAAAGGCTTATGGCATTGACACATCATTACCTGATATTTCGTTTTTTCGGGCAACTACGCCAAGTCATTGGATAATGTGTCTATTGGCGGTGCAATATTTAACAAAGGTACAATTAATACCCTCAATGCAAAGTTTGAGGGTATTTATGTAACTTCAAATGGTGAATCACACGGCGCTGCGATTTATTCGGAAGCTAATTTGATTTTCAATATGGATAATGTGGATATCTTGATGAGCGACAATAATGTTCAAGTTGGCGAAGAAATCCAATGTGACGATAAAATTAACGGTACTGAGCATTTGAGACGTATAAACGTCATAGTGGGCGATAATGAACATCTCAAATATATACCGGATGATGAAAAAGAGTACGTTGTTCAAATAATTAAAGCCAAAAAGCAACTCAATTAAATTATGACGGCACAAAACCGCTTAATCAGGCTCACGCTCACATGACAAACGACAAAATTCTTGCAAAAGGGTTTGTATACAACAGATACTTATCACGATTTAATTCTTTTAAGAGGCTGCAAAGATAACTTGGCTGCATGGGCTGAATTTGAGTCTGAACCCGAATGATGAAGACCAATCAAAATCATTTACCTTCACCGACTAATCGGAACATACTCTCACAAGAGATATTGATGAATTAAGAGGTAAAGACTTTACCCTTAAAGGTGCAAATAATAACTTAAACTTTCAAGGACACAATTTGTTTGAACATATCGGATACGGTCAAAATGTTACCGTTTCGGATTTGAATATTAAAAACGGTACACCGATTGAAAACGAAGGCAATTTGACTTTGAATTCCGTCGGTATGGGCGAAGAAGTCGAGATTATAAACGACGGTGTTCTTAATCTCAAAGGCAAAATGGATATTATCCCAGAAATCCATAACAATAAAGAAACAAACATTGTTGAAGACGAGATAACTTTGAACTCCACAGTTAACAGCGATGGGGAATTGAATATTCAAAACAGCAAAGTCGGCATCTTTTCGGTATCTTTGGTTCTGTTCAAAATCAACACATTACTCACACCGAAAGTAATACGACATTGTATAATGTTGAAGGCTTTACGGGTAATGATTTGGTTATGAAAAGCAGAGATTTTAATATTCCGCAGTTGGGAATGCACGAACTGCATCTTGGCGAATTTGCCTTGAACGGCGGAGATATTAATATCGGGAATGTCGATGTTGATTTAGCCAACAAAAAAAATAGGCAGAATTACCACTGATTGCCACATCATAAGTTTGAAACGGATGCATATAAAAAACAAAATAAATTTTACTATAATTACACACCGGTTGAGATAACCGCAAATTCATATAACGATTTGTTTAATAAAACGGTGAATTTATCACAAAAAAATCAAATACCAACAAAAGATAATATTGAAAATTGGGATAATATTACACAAAATGCAATCAATTTAGCAATTAGTACAACCAAGAAATTTCTTGAATTGTTAAATAATATATTGTAAAAGTTATGTAGGTCGGATTTACTAATCCGACAAATTTTAATTGTTAGTATAGTAATGCCAACTTACATTTTTAAATAATCAAACTCACTGCTCAAAATAATCAAACCAATTGTCATTTTACAATAATCATTTTTCGCGGCAGAGTAAGTATATTTTATTTTGCCGGGCAAGTATGCCCAACATGCAAGATTTTTTATTGATATCTGGAGATAATTTGTTCGCTTATTTCGTATATTGTTTGGGCATTTTTTAAAGAAGTAGAATGCAACCTTTCAGTAATTTTGGAAATAATTTTGTTTTTTTCATTTATTTCATCCGGTTTAAATAATCTTGCTACATCAACATTCATTATTTCCGAAATTTTTTCAACGGTTTTAAGTGAAGGATTTGATATGCCGGTTTCGATTCTGCTGACGTATTTCGGATCTACATCAACTTTTTCGGCAAGCTCAATTTGCGTTATTCCGAGAGATTTACGCAGTTCTTTTATTCGCTTTCCTAACAATTTTGCAACTTCACTGCCCATAATTTTAATTATATAAAATATATACACGCATAAAACTACCTATTTATGGGTAAATTATTGACAAATTCTACTTATTTATTATATATTATAACCATTAAGTAGAATTAGCCGTTAAAATTGGAACTATAAATGAGATATTTGGTATCAATAATAATACCTGTTTATAATTCGGAAAAGTTTTTGAAAAGATGTTTAGACAGCCTCACAGCGCAAACTTTAAAAGAAATTGAGCTTATTTGTATTGATGACGGCTCGACGGATAATTCCGCACATATTCTTGACGATTATTGCCGTAAACATTCAAACATGACCGTTATTCATCAGTGTAATTCCGGACTTTCGTCCGCTCGTAACAGAGGATTGAATGTCGCACAAGGTGAATATGTATGTTTTATTGACAGTGATGACTGGGTAGATAACAATTTTACGGAAAAATTGTATAATGCGGCTGCGGAATATCAGGCGGATATTGCCGTAGGCGGTATAATCAGACTGCATAAATTCAGGCGAAAGTATTATTTAAAGTTCAACAATTTTGTGTGCAGTTCCGATTTCAAAGAAAAAGTGAATTTATGTTGTTTGCCGAAACTATCTTATGTATGGAATAAAATTTACCGTACTGAATTTTTAATACGTAATAATTTAAAGTTTGAGGAAGGCAGAATTTATGAGGACATAATTTTTACTCCTCAGGTATTATATTATTCAAATAAAATAGTTACCGTGCCGAATACTTACTATTATTATTGGAGAGGTACAAATACTCTTGTCAAAAGGAGAGATAAAAAAGCTTTGAAGGATGTCGATTACGCTCACAAATTTTCCGTAAAGTTTTTTGCTGAAAGAAATATCGACTTAACACCCAAAATACTGCAAGTAAAAAGAGTTAGAATATTCGGACAAACCATATTAAAAATTTCTGAAAACTCCGAACAAAAAACGATACGGATTTTTAACATTCCGGTTTATAGTCTTAAAAAATAGAAATAGGTCTGTCTGTTGGCATACCAGCCCAACAGACAGGCTATTCTTCCACAGGTTTTGTTGCGGGATAATCCATGTTGTCGTTATAAAGTTATGTAGGTCGGATTTACTAATCCGACAAATTTTAATTGTTGGCATAGTAATGCCAACCTACATTTTTCAATAATCTAATTCCCTGCTCAAAATAATCAAACCAACTGTCATTTTACAATAATCATTTTCTCGGCAGAGTAAGTATATTTTATTTTGTCGGGCAAGTATGCTCAACCTACGGACTAATTAAGAAGCAATTTGGATATTTTTAACAATTTAATATTATTTATGCATAAAATTTTACCCGAATGACGGATTATATTTTTTCTTAATACGGTAAATAATTTATCCGAAAAGGAGGATAAATCATGCACGCACTAAGAATTATTACTTACATCTTGGTTATCATTGGCGCAATAAACTGGGGATTGGTAGGGCTTTTCAATATTAACCTTGTATCAATGCTTTTCGGTGAAATGACAATGGTTGCAAGGATTATCTATTCATTAATAGGTATCAGTGCAATTATCTATATGCTTTTGTCATACAGAGATATTTAGAAGATAATCCTGATTTGCTTTAAGAGTATTTTCGGTTGCAAGAATTGAATAAACGGGTTTGTTTGAAAAAACGTATTTAGCCGCGTTCAAAATATCGTCGGCGGTTATGGTATCTATCATTTCAAAATATTCATTTGTTCTGTAAATACCGTAGGGCGAACTTGCATTAATAATCAGTTCTGTATTTTTCTGAGCGGATGTTTGAACACTGTTTAATACAGAGTTTTTCAGGCTGAGCTTTGCGTTATTCAATTCATCTTCCGAAACTTTTTCTGATTTAATAAGATTAATATGGCGCTTGAAACCTTCAAGAGATTTTTTAACATTGTCAAAAGAGGTTTCTCCCGTTTCTTTATTTTCGGTGGTTGTTTCGATTTTTAAGGTAAATATACCGGTATTATCACTATTTGAATAATTTGAGCGGACGTGATAGGCAAGTTTTTCTTTTTCTCTCAAATCAGTAAACAGTCTTGATGAAGGGTTACCGCCGAGGATTATATTTAAAAGTTGCAATGCAGCTTTGTCTTTGAGATTTCCGTTTATCGGGAATTTATATGCCTGAACTATTTCCGCCTGATTTTTAAAATCCGTATCGGTCAAAACTTTAATTTCGCCGGTCGGCTTATAAGTATCGCAAAGCATTTGTTCTTTAAATTCTTTTACACCCGGAAACTGTGATACTTCCGAAAATACTATATTTTTTAAATCCGGATTTTTGTCAAACGGAGCGGAAATTGCAATTGAGCCTTGAGCATTTTGTATAATATGATTATACAAGTTTTTGACATCATCAATTGAAAGATTGTCAAGGCTTTTCAGTATATCATCTTTAGTATAACCATCGGGAAGCCCCTTAAACAATTCTGCATCAAGCTTGTCAAATGCGGATTTCTCGGAAGTTAAAATTGCATCTTTAATCCTTGATTTTGCCTGTTCAAATTTTTTCATTTCAAATCGCGGATGTTCAATAACTTCTTTTAAAGCTTTCATTGCTGTGGAAATATTTGTACTGTCACAGGAAATTGCACTGCCGACAGCTCTTTCGTTTGCATAAAATCCTTTTTCAATACCTTCTTCTGCAAGGGCATTATCAAAATTTTCTTTATCTTTGAAAGCGGAGCCTTCATTTAGAATTTCCGACAACACCAAAGATGCGGAAGGTTTTGTAATATAGTCTTTATCTATACCGAGCTTAAATAATATATCTGCGTTATTGGTTTTGGAATTTTGAAGAATAACTCTGTAATTATTGTTCAAATTATATGGGCTTACGGGTTTAATCGGGGTTATATTCCCGGTAAACGCCAACTGATAATTTCGTTTAATACTTTCCTCAGTCGCACTTGAAGGATGTACAACGGTTACGGAAACTTTGTTAATATCGAGGTATTTTTTTGCGGTATCAACCAAATCTTGCGCTGTCATGGAATTTACGATTTGTTCATAAGAGTTCAAAGAGTCTTCAATACCTTCAAGAACTGAGGTTCCTATTGCATCGTTGGCGGCAAAAGACATTTCAAAGGTATCCGAAAAGTTTTTCAGCAGATATTTTTTAATAATTTTCATTTCGGCATCTGAGGGCGGATTATTGGCGATATTGGCGATTTCGGTAAAGAATGTTTTCAAAACTTTTTCCGAATTTTCTTCGGTGGAATCAGCCATAAAAATAAAAGCTCTTGTGCCGTCAGAAGACATTTTTTCCTGTCTGATAACCGAACCCGTATTAAATTCTTTCAATTTTTTGTCTATACGGGAATTTGGGGAATTAGATAAAAGTCTTGCCAGTGCCTGAAGATAAATTCTTTCTTTAACATCACCCGTCACATCAAACCCCGCAACTATTGAGGAAGCCGTTGCTTTATCGGAAATAATGTCTTCTCTGACGGTTTTTTGAATAGGATTTAAGTTTTCAACATGCCTGTTATTTGACGGTTGTTTATCGGACGTAAAATATTTTGATATAAGTTTCATGGTATCATCGGGATTGACGTTTCCCGTAACAACCGTTACCATATTTGCGGGATAATAGTTATTTTCATAATAATTTACAACATCTTCCCGTGACAGATTGGTAATATTATCGGTAGTTCCGCCAATCATATCGGCAGAAGTTGTTTTTATACCGTAAAGATTTTTGAGCATCTTATTAACGGCAATATTAATCGGATTAGACGTAATCATATTTATTTCGGAATTAACGATTCCTTTTTCTTTTTCCAGCTTTTCAACTGCAAACAAAGGAGTTTCAAGCATTGAAGCGTGGAGTTTAATTTTATTTTCCAGATCCGACTCGTTTAAGAGGTTAGAACTTATATAATAATTTGTTTCACCGAAACCGGTAGAAGCATTTGTAGATGCGCCCATTTTATTGACCTGTTTGAAGAAGTCGCCTTCTTTCAAGCCTTCAGAGCCGTTGAATAAGTTATGTTCAATATAATGGCTTATACCGCGCAGGTTATCGGGTTCGTTCATTGAACCGGTGTTTACGTAGGTTCTCAAAACGGTTTCACCTTCAAGCGGTACAATAACTACTTTTTGACCGTTAGCAAGCTTATAAAAATAAGCTTTTGTATCGTAAGGGAAATTCATCTCTCCGATTTTGGAATATTTTATTGGCGTTTTCACCGAGAAATCGGGAATTGTATTCGGGAGTTCGGTAATCTGCGGATTAGTCTGTGTTTGCGCACTTTTAAACGACAGATTAATTGAATTATAATTCGGCACACTATTTACACGATAAATTCTAACCATATTTATATAAAAACATGAGAACGGAAAAAATTGCCATCTAATTCAAAATTAAAGATTTGGCAAATTCTACGGATTGTTCGTTTATTTCTCCTCCGGCAAGCTCAGCGAGGGCTTTTACGCGATTTTCACCCGTAAGCACATAAACATCAACTTTGGTTTCATTATTTTGCGATTTCTTAATATAAAAATGCTTATCGGCTTTAGAAGCGATAATAGCCTGATGAGTAATCAAAATAATTTGATGATATTCGGAAAGCTGAACGATTTCATCAGCTACGCTTTGAGAAGCTTTACCCGAAATTCCGGTATCAATTTCATCGAAAATAACCGTATTAATATCGTCACTTTCGGCAAAAATAGATTTAACGGCAAGCATAACGCGGGAAATTTCTCCGCCTGAAGCGACTTTGGCAAGCGGTTTTAAATCTTCCGATACGTTGGTGGAAATCAAGAATTCAACTTCATCAATGCCGTCGGGGCAAAGTTCTTTTTCCTTGACGGATATTTCAAATCTGGCTTTGGGAAGTTCCAGTTTCTCCAATTTTTCGCAGACGAGCGAAGACAAGACTTTTGCATAATTTTTACGATTTTCGCTTATCTGTTGAGCCATAATCTCCAGTTCACAGCGGGTTTCGGCAATTTCTTTTTCCGTTTCTTCAATATTTTGGGCGGAAAATTCAATCCCGTTAAGCTCTTTTGAAAATTCATCATAACTTTTCATTACATTTTCGAGTGTTCCGCCGTATTTATGTTTTAATTTATCAAGCAGGAATTGTCTTTCTTGAATTTGGTTAAGTCTTTCGGTATCGCAAGACATATTCTGACTGTAATCGCGCAGTCTGCCGGAGCAGTCTTTAAGGTTTTCGACGGCATCCGCAAAACTTTGTTCAACTTCTTCCAAAGAATTGTCATAAGAAACAGCTTTAGAGATATTTTGTTTAATTCGGGTTAAGGCTTCAATAACCGAGCCGTCATCACCGTTAATTGCCCAGTATGAAGTTCCGGTAAGTTCTTTAAGTTTTTCGGCATTTTCAAGCACTTCAAGTTCATCCGCAAGCTGTTTATCTTCGTCAGCTGATGTAATATTAGCGGTTTCGATTTCGTTTATACGGAATTTCAAAAACTCGATTTGGCTTTCTGTCATATCGGAGGCTGATTTCAGGGCTTGCAGTTTATTTTGCAGATTTGTATATTCCTGAAATTTTTTGCGGTAAGAGATGAGTTTATCGCCGTAAGATGTTCGGGCGTAGTTATCAAGCAGGGCGATATGGTATTTGGGCTGTAAAATTGTATAAGTTTGATGTTGGGAATGAATATCAATAAAAATGTTTTTAAGCTGTTTAATGAAGTCTTGATTAACCAAAGAGCCGTTAACTCGGGAGCGCACGGAATTAGCGGTAATTTCTTTAGTAATAACGATTTCGGAGCCGAAGTTGTCGATACCGTTTTCTTCAAACAGTTTTGATAAATCGTGTTTTGTATTTTCAAGGACGATTTCAATAACGGCTTTATCAGTTCCGGTTTTAATAACTTCTTTAGGAACGCGGGGTGCAAAGACCAAGTCGATAGCGTTTATAAGTATACTTTTGCCTGCGCCTGTTTCACCGGTAATAACATTAAGACCGGAATGAAAATTTGCGATAAGTTCGTCAATGAGAATATAATCTTTTATACGAAGCTGTTTTATCATACTTACAGGATAGAACAATAACGGAATTTGGGCAAGGAATTTACAATAAGAGCAAATAAAAAAAAACTCCTGCTGTTTTATAGCAGGAGAGGAATGATATTAAGTCCGAAGACTTACTTAAATGAGAATCTTTTTAAATTCCGTTCGCATAGCGAACCGTAGCGAACCGATAAGAACCTAATAACTTAATAACTATTAACTTAGTAACTTTTCATTCCCGTGCGAAGCACCTATTTGAACTTAATAACCTAGTAACTATTAACCCAGTAACTTTTCTATTTCCGTGCGAAGCACCGATATGAACCTAATAACTACTAACTTAATAACTTAGTAACTTTTAATAGCCTTTATGCCTCCGGCGGGTGCTGCGCGCACTGCGGTCGTTTTTTTATATTTCGTTCGCATAGCGAACCGAAACGAACTTAGTAACTATTAACCTAGTAACTTAATAACTTTCTATTAACTTTTCAACGTCCGAATTTACTTTCTCTCCAACGCATCGAGCCGCTGATTAATTCGTTTTTGTTCCGCTTGAACCTGTTTTAAGGTTTGGGTTAGTTCGGAAACTTTTTTATCAAGTTCTTTTACGGCATTGACTAGCGTATAGATGATGTCATCTATACGAATGGTTAAGAACCCGTCTGAGCCTTTTTTAACGGCATCGGGAAGAATTTTTTGAAGTTCCTGTGCTATGACGCCGACTCTGGGTTCTTTGTCTTTATCTTTTTTGAAGGTGAAGTTGTAGACTTTTATCTTTTTGATTGCGTCTAATCCGTTTTTATTTTCACCTTTAATATATTTTAGGCGTTTGTCCGATTGGACCGTTGTACCGTTAACTTTAAGTGTACCGTCGACGGTAACCACCCCGCCATTAACTAAAAGAACTTCGTTGCCGGAAGATCCGTTGCCAACCCTAAGAATCGATGCTTGTAAGATGGGGACTCTGACTGTAGAATAATAAGGCGTACCAATCACAACATCATAAGGGTTATCTGCTACTGCGCCATATCCGATTGCTACAGACCAGTCAGCATTAGCTTTTGGTGGTTCAACTGTACCGGAATCTTGGGTAGAGCCGATGGCAACAGAATAATCTCCTTTAGCAACAGCTCTGTGTCCTATAGCTATAGAACCGATTCCGGATGCTGTACTTATTGTACCAAAAGATAATGCATACTCTCCTGATGACGTACAACTGCCCCCAACCGCCACTGAGTATTTTCCGGAAGCCTTTGTGTATGAACCCCAGCTGGTTGTCTCAGTACCCACAGCCAAAGAATAATCTCCCGAAGCAATAGTCTTACGCCCCATAGCTACCGCTTCTTGAGCGCTGACTTCATTACCTAATCCCACTACTGTTGCCATGCCCTTGCCATTACTAACTTTATTTGAAACACCGACCACAGTGTTAGAACCATAATAAGAGGAAGGGGAAGAAATACTGTTCTTATGCCCTGCCACAAAACTATAATTAGAATCGACGGTAATTTCATTACGACAACCTATGACTGTAGTCTCGCCACAACCTGTTGATGTAACACTATTGGCAAAACCAAAAACATCGGATGAAGAAGAATTATTACCATATCCAAAAACATAACCTGCAGAAGTTTTATTACTGGTTCCAAATGCCATTCCGCCTGTTGCGGTATTACTTACGCCAACTGCAGATCCGTTTGTACATGAATTACTCTTACCAACCGTAAAATAGCCGCCATCAATTGAATTATTAGAACCTACTGCAAATCCTGTATATACGGTATTGGAAGTTCCGCACGCAAAGGACGGAACATCACTTGTATGGCTTCGGCTTACAATTACATTATTTTTATACCCAAAAGCCGATGCATTATTTGCCCTTACCGTATTAGAGTATCCGAATACAGAGGCACCGTTTGCAATTACTGCATTTTTATAACCTACCAGAGTATTTTCTGTCGGATAATATATATAATCACCATAAGGACCTTGATTTTGACTAAAATTTACAGGTCCTTGATAATCGGATTTGGTTTCGTTCTGATACCCAACTAACAGAGTATATGAAGAATTTGAACTGTTTCCATACCCCACTGCAGTAGAATAGCCCGGGGTTCTTTTGGCACTTACGGAATTATTAAATCCAATTGCCGTAGAATACGGCCAATAAGTCGAATTACCACGTCCGAATAAAACACAATTTAAATCATTCGGTCGATTATCAAAACCAACTGCTACAGCTCCATCCCACCCTTCGGAATATGAAACTATTGTACCCATAATTAAATTGTCATAGTAACTTGAACCGGATTTTGTTCTGAGCATTTTAATATGTCCGGCAAATTTGTCCTTGTAACTATTTGCCATACCCTTGAACAAAATGCCATCTTTATTATCATCTCCGGTATTGATAATCAGCATTGCATCGCCATCTTTAGTTTCGGCTTCGGTTTGACCTATCATGTTTCTTGAAGCCTCTGAATACGCATCTGTATCCGAATTTTCAACCCATTTCCACGGGCCTTCGTTATCCGAACTTCCGCCTGATGATGCTATTCCGGCTGCTTTCAATGCCTGATCGGCTTTTATCCTCGTTGTAATCATCGGCGCCATCGCAGCCAAAACAATGCTCATTATAAGCATGACTACCATCATTTCCGCAAGCGAAAACGCATAATAATTAAAACGGCTGAAATTACCTAAACCTCTCGTTTGCCGAGAGCTCCCGATGAGCATGCCAAGCTCACGGGCTCTTAAATTTTTTCTCACATTCATACTTAAGCTCCTTATTTTGACAAAATTATATTACATTTTTGAAAATTTTTCAAGTACATAAAAAAAGAGGCTTTCGCCTCTTTAGGAGTTTAATGTATATTAGTTGCCTACCAGTCTTAAAGCTTCTTCCAGCAGTTCTTTGTTTGATGAAATAAGCTTGTTTGATACTTCCATCTGTAATTTTGCCATCTGATAATAAGAAATATTGGCTTTAAAATCCGCGTTTGACATTTCCAAAAGCCCCGAACGGATTTCACCGACACCGATTAACGGTTTTCCGGACTCCTCGGTTTCCAAAAACTGCCCCTGTTTAAACTCGTACAGTGCCGCTGAATTATGGAAGTTTCTTGTCGTAATTCTGTATAAAGGTACGGAACGCTTTCCGCCGTCAGCTTTTCCGTATATTGTGCCGTCAGCTTTTATCTCATAATCGTCATATTTACCCAGATATTTTCCGTTATTGGGATCAATCCACATTTTTATATTTGTTGTCGGAATATCTACCGCTCCGCCTTTCATCGCGGTTTCCTGATAAAGATCGGAACTTACGGATTTTGTACCCTGCATAATTTCGCCTTTATCGTTCAGGATATAACCCTGTACCGTATTTCCGCTTCTGTCACGGTATACGCCTTCTTTGTCAAACTGAAATTCTCCCAATCTCGTATAAATGCTTTTGCCCTCTGCGTTCTTTACAAGAAAAAAGCCTTTGCCTTCAAGAAAAAGATTTTCTTTGGAAGTGCCCGGAGTAGATTTGCCCTGATCTAACTTTTTGTCGTAATCATCGGCAATCGCACCGCCCAAAAAGGTCTTGAAATTGACCTGCTGTTCTCTGAAACCGGGAGTATACACATTGGTCATGTTATGAGCAATTACGTCCATCCAGTTTGTCGTGGATTTTTGGGTGTTTAATGCGGTAATAAACGAATCATTCATTGTCGTTCTCCTTTTTATTACGATTTTGTCTTTCTCTGCCGTTATGTCTGCCGTATGAAAGCTCCGAATACGGAAGATTTTCATCATCAAAACGCTGTCTGAGAGTCGATATATTGTTTCTTAAATATTGTTCAACGGCTTTGTCGCCCGGAATAAAGTTTGCGGACAAACTTCCGTCTTTATTTACCTTTATAATGACGGAAACATCTTTGTCAAAATCTATTCTGAAAGGCTGATTTGTCTTTAAAGATTCGGCAAGCTTTTCCATTAAAACGGATGATACCTGAACATTTTTGCCGATATTGCCCGTGCTTTCGCTTGTTAATTGAGCTGCTATGTCTTTCATTGAAGCTCCTGTCGTAAGGTTTAAAAAGAAATTAGCATCGCTGTCGGACATATTTACGACATCATAATCAAATATTTCTGCGGAACTTACGGTATTCATCAAATCTTTTGTGTCAAGCAGACTTTGTATATTTTGGCTTAAAATATCCATGCTTTCGTTATGATATTTAAAATCGGTAAAATTCACCGCACCTTCAAGCATATCCGCGGAAATAATCTTTTCCGATTCTTTATCAATCGTTTGGTTGTTTTGAGATTTGTTATCCGAAACCTTTTCGCTCTTATCTTCTTTTGTATCTTTTACATCCGTTTCTTTTACATCTTTTGAATCTTTGGTATTTTCCGATTCCTGAGTGCTTTTTGCGGTTTCTTTGCTCTCCTGAGATTTCATCTCTTTGTCAAAAGAAGAATCGGAAGTCTTTGACTTCACTTCAGAAGTCTGCGTGCTCATTGATGAAGTTGTGTTTGATACCGATATTGTTGAGCCTAAATCCATAAACTAACCTCCGTCTATTTTTTCAAGCTGTTTTAAAATCGCTTCGTCTTCTTCGATTTTTTCCTGACTTTGCCTGAAAAATCTTGTAATACCGAGTTCCGAAAATGTTTTCAATTCAGCTTTCTTTTCTTCTTCGATGTAAGCTTCTCTGTTCTTTTCTTTGTGCTTTTCAAGAACCTTTACACCCTGTTCAAGTTTTACAAGTATTGCCTTTTCTTCGTCTAACTTCTTTTGCAGTTCAACCCTGATTGCTTCCAATTGTTCAGCCTTCTCGTATAAATGTATCAGGTACTTATCGTAAGTGTCATACATCATAGGATCAGCTTTTCGCATATTCAGTTTTGTTGTCCGAATTTCCTCATCGTTTTTTCTGATGTTTTCTTCCGCGATATATACCGCCTGTTGTGCTTTCTGAACAACTATCAGCTGTTCTTCTTTTTTGTGAATACGGAATTCCAGAACTTTCTGCAACCTGTATCTGAAAGGCATTTTGTTCCACCGAATGTATTATTCACTATTTTCAGTGTGTTTTAAACATCTATATGTATGATATTAATGACGTTATGCAAAAAGTCAATCCAAAATCGTTACTCCGGTTTTGGCACCTCGGTTCACGTTTGAACGATAATATCCGTGATTGGTTCTGTAATCAACATCCTGCCCCATCCTCTCAGCCTCAAAATAATCCATGTAAGCAGGATCCATTGCAGGCGTAAAACCGGTCGGCATTCCCATTAGCTGATTTCTGAAATTTCCCAAAAGATTCCGCTTCCAGCTTGAACCCGTTGAACCCGTAAAAATCGGCGGACGATAACCGCTGTATGACGGTTGATAAGCATCGCTTTCAAAATCGGGGTTGAAAGACATGTAATTTTTTGATGCACTTTTTAATACCTCAAACCTGTCATACAAACTCCCGCTCTGTATCGTACCGAACATTTTTTGTTCAAGCCTCTCTATACGATTTTTTGCCGTGTCGTATTCAAACGTTCTGTCAAATATTTTCTTTTCAACCTTGTCTATACCGGAAAAACCTGTTGAAACAAGCTTTTCGGAACTCGCATTTTGAGATCTTCGAACTGTGTTTCTGTAAATTATCGGACGCTGATTGTAGTAATAATTTCGCGGTTTGTTATAGCGATATCGGTTGTTATAATACCTTTGATGCGGTCTGTAATATCTGTTCGGACGATAATAATAAGCGTTTGCACGATTATTATTCAATATCGAAGTGATTATCCCCGCATCCGCACACTGCACAAAAAATAATATTACCCCTATTAAAATAAATATTTTTTTCATAATTAAACCCTCAAAAATAAGGATTGATAAAAAAGAAGAAAAATACATTGTACAAACAGGTAATATAAAATAATAAAAAAAATTTACGAATCCGATGCAAAATCTTTGATGTTTACCCGCCGCCAAAACTTATAACTATATTAATTTTTTGCACTAATTAAAAAAACATGCTAAAAATTAAATTATGAAAAAGACCGTCATCGCATATCTGCATACTCACTGGGACAGAGAATGGTACAGAGAGTTTGAAGTCTTCAGGCTCAGGCTTTTGAGAGTGTTTGACAATGTCCTTGAGCTGCTCGAAAATGACAAAATTCCCTCATTCTACTTTGACGGACAGGTAAGCGCACTGCTTGATTACCTTGAAATTCGTCCCGAAAAAGAATCGGCTATCCGTAAATTTATTGCGGAAAAACGCTTGTTTATCGGGCCTTTCTATACACTCGTTGATGAGTTTTTGACAGATAAAACGGCTTTTGAAAAAAACCTTGAAATCGGTTTGAAAATATCGAAAGACTTCGGATGTACCGACTTTATAGGCTATCTTGCGGATACTTTCGGTCACAGCCAAAATGTTCCGCTTATTCTGAAAAATTTCGGAATAGATAAATGTATTGTCTGGCGCGGCTGCGGAGATATTCCGTCCGAATTTAAATTTAACGGAATCAATACCGTAAATCTTATCAGAGGCTATTTTACGGATATTTTTTCCGCTGAAGCATCCGTCGAACAAAAAGCAAATATGCTTAAATCAAATTTGGACAAAATCGCCGAAAAATCTTCAAACTGCCTTCTGCTGCCAATAGGCGCAGATCACCTCGGCGTTGAACCGGATATTGCCGAACAAATCGAAAAAGTTAACAATATCCTTAATGACTATGAAATCGTACTTTCTAACCCGTTTGAATATTTTAAAAAAGTTAAATTTGACGGTTATGAACATAATGACGAACTCAGGGATAATTCAAAAACCTTTATTCTTCAAGGTGCTTACTCTGCCAGAATGAAACTTAAACAGTATAATGTAAAATGCTCTTATCTTCTTGAACAGGCGGATAAATTACAGAAACAATACGGCTCAAAATATGATGCGGTAATTGAATATGCTTATAAACTTTTACTGAAAAATCTTGCACATGACGGCATCTGCGGATGCTCAACCGATTTGGTACATCGGGAAAATATTACCCGTTATGAAAAAATTCTTCAAATCGCAAATACCGTTATTGAAGAACTAAGGCTTGAACACGATTTTAAAACTCCGATTATGCAAAGCAAAGAGCTCTTGCCGGAATACAAAGTTATTTCAAAACATTTCGGCGCAGAAAATTCCATTCTCTACGATACGCAAAAAATCCCCGTTACCGAAGATTTTACTGATATTTACACCCTTAAAAAAACTTCCGCCGAAAAATGCGATATAAATTTTGAAGTTAAAAACGGCAAAATAAAAATCGGTAATGTCGAAATCGAATTTGTGAGATTTGAAGATGACGGCGATACATATAACTTCGGAGCCGTTGAAAACGACAAAGGCGAAACCGCCAAAATTTACTCTTTTAAAAATAATATTATTAAAACAAGCTTTTTTGACGTTCAAGTTGAATTTGGCAAGCTCATTAACTTTAAAATCGAATGGGATAACAAACTTAAAAATAAGCTCTGGCAGGTTAAATTTAACCTGAAAAACCCGGTTACCGAAACATTTTCCGAGGATATGAACACTGTTATCAAACGGGAATTCAACCCTGACTATGATATGAGAAAACACTTGCCCAAAACCCGCGGAATAGAAGTTAAAACAAATTTTGCGCCAATGCAGAGATATGTCGGCACTCAAGGATTTGGCATTATTACACAAGGGCTAACCGAATACGAAGTAAAGGGTAAATCGCTTTTGATAACTTTATTAAGAAGTACCGGAGTAATATCAAATCCGCACAATCCGTCCCGTTCAACCCCCGCAGGTCCGCCTTATGAAGTTTTGGAAGCTCAACAGCTCGGATATAATTTGGCGGAATTTTCCGTTGGATTTTTTACTCCGGAGGAATATCAAAAATATATCGATGTAGTATTTCCGCCTTATTGCTAAGAATGGCTGTTCGGATAAAAAACGGAAATTTTTAAATGAAATATGTAAACTTGATTTTTTTTTGTCGAAATACACAAAAACAGAAGCGCAGCAAATAAACTATTGACAAAATCCGAAAAATAATCAATAATGAGTTTGCAGGATAGTTAAATGGAGGTAAACTTATGAATAACAACATTCTTCGCTATTGCCCCCCCCCCCGCAAGGCTTGTGTAATTAATGTTTTGCGTAATTTTTTATCGGGGGATTGCAATAATACAAGCTTTCGGAGTAAATCAGCTTTTACTCTCGCCGAAACTTTAATCACTATCGGTATAATAGGTGTAATTGCAGTTTTGGTTATACCGCCGATTATTAATAAATATCAGGAAATAGTAACAGTTAATAAGGTTAAAAAATTTGATTCCATGATGTCACAGGCAATAGCCCTTTCTATTCTTGAAAACGGCTCACCGGAAAACTGGGATAACAAACATGCAATGCTAGGCGGATCACAGCTTACGTATAGTAAGTATATAAAGCCGTATATAAAAGTTGTTGATGATTGCGTGGAAGAAGGACTTAAAGAAGATAATAAATCTTATGCCGAGACAACGGATTGCTCATTGCAAGTACCGTCAGACAAGCTTTATCTTAGCGGAGAGAAATGGAGTACCAATTATAATACCACTCAATATGCGAAATTCAGGACTTCTGACGGAATGGATGCTTGGATGAGAACATCTTCCGGAGGGAAATCCCGAAATGATCATCTCGCTTGCAGTAATGATGAACCGGGGGATAAAATGCAACCCGGAGATATTTGTGCTGTATTTTGGGTGGATGTAAACGGGTTTAATAAAAAACCAAACCAATACGGCAAGGATATATTTCATTTCAAGTTAAGACCGACAGGACATTTTAATGTACCAGTCAGGGTTACCAGCACCACTTCCAATCCAGATTGTTATTTGAATGATCAAGGATCGACATGTTCAAAATGGATTATTGAACACAGCAATATGAAGTATCCGAAAACCAAATCTACAAATGACCAATAAAAAGTGATTTAATAAGTTCCACGAACATTTACACAGTGGGGGAGTGACTTCCACAACATGATTTAATAAGTTCCATGAACATCTGCACAGAGGGGGAGTGCCTTCGGCACAAAAAAAAACCCTATCTTAAAGATAGAGTTCGGAATTCTGTTACGTAATTCCTCGTGTGTAGAAGGTTAGTGTGTAGTAGTAGGTAGTGTAAATTATCTCGTGTTTATTTAATTCGTTTAATTATCGCTTACATTTATATAAAGTATTTTTGAAGTATATAATTGCTATATATTAATTATTTCGTTACAATTGTTTACAAAAAACGTCAAAACTTTTATAACAAAAGCGTTTAAGATTTTCCTGTTTTTTTATCCCTAAATTAACAATCCTCCCTTTGTATTTTATTTATTCCCTAAAAAACCGATAAAATAACTCTATTTTTAGAAAAACATTTACATTTTTAATAATATTACGAAATGTCAAGCAAGATTTATATATTGACCTTTTTGTAAAAAAGTATTCTAATAAATGTTAAGGAGGAAGTTATGAAAGAATTTACACATACAAGATTGGACAACAAACAGTTTACGGATGATGAAATAAAGAGTTTGATTAAAGAATATAATATTAAGTTTATCAAGCTTCAATTTGTTGATATAAACGGGCAGGTCAAGAACATGACAATTCCGTCACAGCATATAGAAAAAGCGTTGAATAATGAAATTATGCTTGACGGTTCATCAATAAAAGGATTCAGAAGTATTGAGACTTCAGACATGTTTTTCCATCCTGACAAAAATTCATTCCAGATACTTCCTTGGAGAGAACAAGGCGGAATGAATTCGGCAAGATTAATTTGTGATATTTACAATTCTGACGGCACACCGTTTGAAGGTTGTCCGAGATGCAACCTTAAAAGGGTTATGAAGGAAGCCGAAAAGATGGGATTTTCAATGAATATCGGGCCGGAAGCGGAATTTTTCCTTTTTGCAAAAGACAAAGACGGTAATGTAACGACTTCAACTCAAGACAGTGCAGGATATTATGATGTCGGTCCTGAAGATTTGGGAGAAGATGTACGTTCGGATATCGTTTTAACATTACAGGAAATGGGTTTTGATATTGAGGCATCACATCATGAAGTTGCAGACGGACAACATGAAGTGGATTTCAGATATGCGGATATTTTGACAGCTGCGGATAATGTTGCTACGTTCAAAATTGCTGTTAAAGCAATAGCCGCTAAGCACAATTTGCATGCGACATTTATGCCTAAACCGATATTCGGAATTAACGGTTCCGGAATGCACTGTAATGTTTCGCTGTTTAAAAACGGTAAAAATGCGTTTTACGATGCAAAATCGGAATATGAACTGTCCGACACCGCAAAATATGCAATCGGAGGTATGCTTAAACACGTAAAAAGTATAACCGCAGTACTTAATCCGACGGTAAACAGTTTCAAAAGACTTGTTCCGGGTTATGAAGCGCCTGTATATTTGGCATGGTCACTGGCTAACCGAAGTGCTTTGCTCAGAGTTCCCGCAAAACGCGGAATATCAACCAGAGTGGAACTTCGTTCACCGGATCCTGCGTGCAATCCTTATCTTGCTTTTGCGGCTATTTTGGAAGCCTGCCTTGACGGGGTAAGAAACAAAATTGATCCGCCGGCACCGGTTGAAAGCAACATATACAAATTAACTACAAAAGAACGCAAAAAACAGAAAATTGACTCATTGCCGGGAAGTCTGGCTGAAGCGATTGATTATTTTGACAAGTCGCTTGTTTCCCGTGCCGCATTGGGCGAACATATTTTTAACGAATTTTTATCCGCAAAGAAAAAAGAATGGGATTCATTCAGAACTTATGTTTCGCAATGGGAAATTGACAGATATCTTGAAAGATATTAATATTTATCAATCCAATTCAGAAAAAAAACAGCAATCAAAAGATTGCTGTTTTTTCGTTAATGATAATTTATATGACTTTATTCATTTAATAAGGCTACAATTTCTTCCGCAGAATATATGTTTTGAACAACATGAAAATTTTTGCCTGTCATTTTTCTGACATAATCCAGATTTTTGCCGTCTAAAAAGTCCTCGCTGTAGGGACGAAGCATAACGGAAGGTATAACAACATAATCCGCCTCAACATCTTTGACTGTTCTAATCAAGTCATCAGATGTGATTAATCCGGCAACGGTAATATCACGTCCCCAATATTTTGATTTTACGGGGCAGACTTTGCATTGCAAATTTTCAATTTTATTCAAACATTCCGCTATTCGGCATATTGCATCTTTAGCGGCGTAAGATGTTGCAAAAACGAGTTTCAAAGGTTTTTCAATTTTAACGGGCAGATTATAACGTTTGAAATCTTCAAGCAAAAGCCTGATTGCACCTACGCCGTCCGCAAGCTGAGAAAAATTACCGTAATATTTTGCAGGCGGTATATCTCGCTGCGCAATCAGAAAAAATTCATCCGAACAGCATACCCGTTTATATTTTGATGCTATATCAACAGTTTTTTCCGCACATATTTTATCAACCTGTTTTAATACATCATCCCTGAATTTTGTAACTCCCACCGGTACAATAGCAACGGAAAGTACGGTGTTTTTGAGTTTTGCCAAGTCATTAAGCGTTCTTTCCAATTCCTCTCCGTCATTAATTCCCGGGCAGAGAACAATTTGTACATGGAACGGAATTTTATTTTTTCTGAACCATTTAAGATTATCCAAAGCTTTACCGGCATTGGGATTTCTGAGCATTTTTACTCTCAATTCGGGATTAGTTGTATGCACCGATATGTAAAAAGGACCTAAATGCATACGTTTTATACGTTCTTTATCGCTTTCCGAAAGATTTGTAAGCGTAATGTAAGTCCCTTGAAGATATGAAAGCCTGTAATCATCATCTTTAACGTACAGTGATGGGCGAAGTCCTTTGGGCTGTTGATCCACAAAACAAAAAATACAATGATTAAGACACGGTTTCACCCTGTCAAACACGGCACTTTCAAACACAATACCCAAATCTTCGTCAAAATCTTTTTCTATTTCAATTTCTTCCGTGTCACCGTTATTTTTTTTTACTTCCAAAGTGATAAGCTCCGACTTACACAGGAAGTTATAATCAATCATATCCTGCATTTTGGTACCGTCAACAGACACAATTTCATCTCCCGTGCAGATTCCGATTTCGGATGCAATCGAATTTTCAACAACGGAATTAACTGTTGCGGGCATTATCTTTCTCCAGTCCTTCAACTATGGTTATAATATTTGAATACTCGCATACGGCATTATCAAGAACTATCTTTTGATAAAAATTAGTCTGTTTATATTCGTCATTCAATATTCCCTGTGCCTCGGCTTTAAACTTTTCAGCTTTGGATTTAATTACAAAAAACAGTCTTTTTCTTTCTTCACTGTCAAGGCAGTCGGCACAAGAAAGTTTAATTCTTGCATTTGACAAGTATTGTACGGGGTTCACGCTCAATTCTTCCAGAACAAGACGTTTTAATTCCCCGATTCCGTCTTTTGTAATTTCATAAAACACCGATAGTTTTCCGCCGTCAGACATCAATTTACGCGATTTTAAAAAGCCTTTAATTTCAAGCCTTCTGAGAGCGGGTTTTAATGCGCCGAAACTCGGTTTTGTAAACGGTGCAAAATTATCCTCTATGCGTTTTTGTATAGAGTACATCGTGTAATCACGTTTTAAAATCACATAAAGAATTAAAAGTTCTATCATAAGGCAATAATACCAGAAAAATATTATTGCATCAATTCATAAACTCTAAATTCGCTCGCATCAAGTTTGTCAAAATGCAATGAAGCATTTGCCGATTCATAAGGCACAGACACAAATTTATTCCCGTCAATATAGTATTCCTTAGTCACTTTATAATCCGCGGGAAGATTTATGGTTTTGTCATAAACAGGCTTGCCTTCAATCACTTCGGAAAATGAGTTATTATTTTCATCAAAAAGTGTAGTGTGTTCAAAAGTATATTTGTAATTTGAAACAACAAGATATGATGTTTTTTCGGGGACTTTTGAAATAATCCACACACAGAAACCGTCATCCTCCTGAACAATAATTCTGCTTTCACCGCCCGTAATAATCGGATTGTTTTTTACAAAAACATCAATAGCATTGAATTTATTATAAAAATCATAATGTTTTTCGCGCGGCATGGAAATTTCATCACCGATTACACTTTCAATTCCCCGTTTTGTGAAGCTTTCATCACCGTCAATATATAACATCGGACGTTGAGCAAATTTTCCGCCCGGCAGGAATTTATATTTAAACCACTTGAACAAAGCTCCGTTTTCGCCTAATTGGCCCGGATATCTGTCTATACATCTGAATTCACCGTCTTGATTATTGTATGTTTTCAGAATAGAAAGCTTTTCATCATTCTTGCAATTGACATTATAATTTGCCAAATGCTCATTATCAGAAGTTATTTTTTCCGGATTTTTTTCGTCTTGCGAAACAATATCATTGCCCCACAAAATGTCAAAGCCCATATCTTTATGGTACTCTTTCAAATAATCATCCCAGAGCATATATTCGGCAAGTATGCCAAAATAAGGGATTTTACTTTTAATAGTTCTGTTAAGCTTGCCTAATACTAATCTTGGCGCTCGGTAACTGATAGGACGGCCGTTTTCTTCGGAAACTCTGTCAACAATATGGTCAATATGGTCAACTCTGAAACCGTCAAAATTGTAATCTTTTTGCAATTCGACCATATAGTTTATAAAATAATTAATTACCGGTTTGTTATAAGAACCGTTTTCCAGATAACAGAAATAATAAGGGCTCTGGCAGTCAAGATTTGCAAAAGAGGTTACATCTTCTCCTTTGTAATCATAATGTTTAAATGTCGGATACCCGCCGCATTCGCTCATTTTATCGTATACAGGCACGCCTGCGGAACACCATGCACCCCCGGGAGCAGGCCATAGACCTTCTTTCATTAGTTCCCGAACAGTTTCTATCTGCTTTGTAATATCATTTTCCGTAAGCTTTTTACCGCTTTTAAATCCATGAATTTTTGCCGTAATTGCTCTTGCGCGTTTGTGAAGTTTTTCCTGAACATTTTTTTTCAGCATATTGTTTGAAAGTTCTTTTTTAGCTTCACGCATAAGACTGTCAAAAGTGTCATAAATATCTTTAAAATGCGATGACAAATCTCCGCTTTCATTGGAATCTTTATAAATATTTTTTACAAGTTCAATATCTTCTTCATCAAAAGTTTCCGGCATATTTTTTGCAATTTTATCGATATTTTTCTCTATCTCGTCCGAAAGAGCATTTATATCGTACCATCTTACGATTTCGGGATTTGCCAGAACAGCTTTGGAAAATCTTCCCGTCTGAGGGAGAACATCATAAATAACGGGATGCCCTGCAAGCTGAGCCAAATTTATAAATATTTGAACCTGTTCTTTTACATCCATTCCCGTAATTTTTTCAATATTTTCATCAAAAAGCTTTTCGCTTACCTGAGAGCTTTTGGGAAGATACGCGCACCCGAATTCTCTGGGATGAAACGGGATAAGATATATTGTCGTGCCGAAAATACCGTTCTCAAGATTTCCGGACGGTAAAATCAAAAGCTGTCTGAGCCAGTCCATAAATTTTCCGGTTTCTTTTGTTTCATTTCCGTTTCCGAGTCCCGCCAGATTTATAAGTTTAATGTCATGACCTTCTTTTTGAATCCATGATGAATTTTTAACTTTGTTTCTTTCAAGAACACTGATTTCATTAGGTTTGAATGAAAAAACACCGTCTTTAAATATTCCGTTGTTTTTCCATTTTTCTTCAAGACCGAAAAGAATTTCAGAATAAGTAAGCTCCTCAAGAGCTTTTATGTACGGATAAGGTAAATATCCGTATTCGTCAATAAGTCCCTTCAACTCCCGTTTTCTATCTTCGGAAACATCATTATAAGCTGATTTAAGGCTCTTATAAATATCATTAATCCTGTTTAACTTCAAATTTTTATCGGTATTTTTTCTTAAAAAAAACATGATACTCCCTCAAACAAAATTATATCATAAGAAAAAACCGCTGTACAGAATTTTTAATATTAGCCATTCGGGTAATGGATTAATACTTTTTATTTACTTAAATTATACTTGTAGATTATATAAAGAGGTTAGATTATGACACAGAGAGCATTAGAAACAAAAACAAAACCAATCAGCGTAATCATTGTAGAGGATTTCAAACTTACCCGCGTAGGTTTAAGGTGTGCCTTAAACGCAAACGATGATATCAATGTAGTAGCCGAAGCCGAAGATGCACTTGAAGGTTTAAAACTCATTGAAAGACACAAACCTGACGTTATATTAATGGATCTCGGACTTCCGGGAATGAACGGCATAGAGGCAATGCTTAAATGTAAAGAAATGATGATTGACAGCAAAATCATAGCACTTACATCACACGACAGATGTGAAGAAGTAATTGCGGCTCTAAGTTCGGGAGCCAGCGCATATTGTCTTAAAGACATAGATCCGAATAAACTTGCCGATGTAGTAAGAGATGTCTCAACCGGAGTATGCTGGATTGATCCTATGGTCGCACAAATGACTTTGAATGCATTGCCCAAAATCGAAAATATAGGATTTCTTCCCGCAAAATCGAACTCAGAAGGCAGAGTACCGTTAACGGAACGTGAGTTTGAAGTATTAAAACATTTGGTTTCCGGTAAAAGCAATACCGAAATTGCCAAAGAATTAATCGTAAGCGTTCACACGGCAAAAGCTCACGTCTGTTCCATTTTACAGAAAATGTGCGTAAATGATCGTGTGCAGGCTGCCGTAAAAGCGGTAAAAGAAGGAATGGTATAAACCTGTACAAATGACGATTTTTATGTAAAAATTGTCATTAAGGAGAGGTTTATGCTCAAATATTTTTTGTGGTCATATATAGTCACTTTTGCAGGTTTAACCGGCGCATACCTATGGGGAGAACATACCCATGCGGGAAGCGGTTTTACCTGCATTTTCACGGCGCTGGTTTTGGGAATATTGGAAGTAAGTCTATCCTTTGATAATGCGGTTGTCAATGCCATGAAACTTGAAAAGATGAGTGATAAATGGCGGCACAGATTTTTAACATGGGGGATTATAATTGCCGTTTTCGGTATGAGATTTTTATTCCCTATTTTTGTGGTGTCAATGTTTGCACATCTAAAAATGTTTGATGTTGCGGCAATTGCGCTCTCCGATTCTGATAAATATACATACTACCTTCATCAGACGCATGCACCGATTGTAGTTTTCGGCGGAATGTTTTTGATGATGCTGGTTTTAAATTACTTTTTCGACCATAAAAAAGAAATTCATTGGATTAAACCCGTTGAAAAATGGCTTGCACATTTTGACCGCATAAAAGGCATTGAAATTTTAATATCTCTTTTGCTTTTGTTATTAACGGAAAATTTCATACCGCCGGAGGCTAAAAACACGGTATTGATTTCGGGGATTTCGGGTATAATAACATACCTTGCAATTGACGGCTTTACTCATTATTTGGAAAGACGGGAACAAATAAGACTTCAGAATTGTTCGGTTTTAGGCTGCGGAGGATTGATAAGTTTTATATATCTTGAACTTATAGACGCATCCTTCTCTCTTGACGGAGTTTTAGGCGCATTTGCACTGAGCAAAGACATTATAATAATTACAATCGGACTTACAATAGGCGCAATGTTTGTACGCTCTTTGACAATTATGCTTGTTGAAAAGAAAACACTTAAACAGTTTTTATACCTTGAACACGGTGCACATTGGGCTATCGGTTCTCTTGCCTGCCTTATGCTTGTATCGGCTGTAAAAGAAGTGCCGGAAATCGTTACTGGATTGACCGGTTTAGGATTTATCTCGGCATCATTGATATCTTCAATACTTTATAACCGCAAAACAAATAAGGGTGAAATCTGATGATCACTCCGATTTAATATCGTTTTGCAAGAGTAATAAGCCAATGAAAGATAAACCGAACAAAGACGTATTATCGGATTACCGTTTAAGGATTACATTTTCCAGCTGTTTAGATATTCTTCCTGTTCCGAAGTTAAAGTATCAATTTTAATACCCATTGATTTGAGCTTCAGTTTCGCAATTTCAACATCAACATCGTGAGGAAGTGTATAAAGTTTATTTTCGAGCTTTCCGTAATTTTTAACCAAAAATTCAATACCCAAAGCCTGATTTGCAAAACTCATATCCATAACACTTGCCGGATGTCCTTCCGCAGCTACAAGATTTACGAGTCTGCCCTGTGCAAATACATAAATCGATTTACCGTTATTCAGTTTGTATTCTTCCAGATTAGGTCTGATTTCTTTGATTTCATCGGTGAATGCTTTCAAACCGCTTACGTTAACTTCCCAATCAAAATGACCTGCATTAGCAACAAAAGCTCCGTCTTTCATTGAAAGCAGATGTTTAACATCAACAACATGCTTATCACCTGTAACAGTCAGGAAAATATCGCCTTCAAGCGCAGCTTTTTCAATCGGCATGACTCTGTAGCCTTCCATAGCGGCTTCAAGTGCTTTTAACGGATCAACTTCACAGACAATAACGTTTGCACCCAAAGCTTTTGCTCTGAGAGCGCATCCTCTGCCGCACCAGCCGTAACCCGATATTACAACGGTTTTACCCGCAATCAAAATATTGGCACCTCGTAAAATGCCGTCCATTGAGCTTTGCCCCGTTCCGTAACGGTTATCATACAAATGTTTTGTCAAACTGGTATTAACACCTACTGCGGGGAATTTTAATTCGCCTTGAGCTTCCAAAGCTTTAAGTCTGATTATTCCGGTTGTTGTTTCTTCAGTCGAACCGATAATTTTTGATGTAAGTTCGGGATATTCGGCATGCACCATAGATACCATATCACAACCGTCATCAATTATAATATCCGGTTTATGATTAATAGCTTCTTTGATGTGAGCTTTATACTGTTCGACGGATTCTCCCGCAACGGCAAAAGTAGGTATACCGTAATGTTTTACAAGAGCAGCTGCAACATCATCCTGTGTTGATAAAGGATTTGATGCAACAAGTACGGCATCCGCACCGCCGGATTTCATAACTATGCATAATGCTGCGGTTTCTTTTGTAACATGAACACATGCGGAAAGTTTTAATCCTTTAAACGGCTGTTCTTCAATAAATCTTTTTTGAATGGTTTTCAAAACGGGCATATCTTTAAATGCCCATTCTATCTGGTTTTTGCCTTGATCGGCAAGCGTAATATCTTTTATATCATATTTCATATCAGTCATTAACATTTGTTTCCTCCTTAGAATATAATTTTAACAAGAAAATAACACATAAAAATATTTTGTAAAATTTTGTTAATTATTACATTTTTTCTGTCAAAAAATAATATTCACTTGAGTTATAAATAAAGCATAAGGAGTAACTTGTGAAGGTAGATTTTAGGCAAGATATAAACTTTAAAGGCTATAAGCCTTTAAAAAAAGACAACGGGAAAAGAACCTATGAATTTAACTACATATTTGATGAAAACAAATATGACTGTTACGTAAGATTCTACCAAACAAGTACTGACAGATATAAAAATTACATAATCCGAAAACCTTTAAAAAATACCGACACAGGCGAGTATGAAATTAAAATCAACAGTAATCACCCCGAGAAAATAAACCTTGCAACCGGATTCGGAATTAAGCCCGATGACAGTTTTGCTTATAATTATGTACTTTATCCGAAAGGCACAAAAGATAATCCTGTCTATGCAATTGACCGCGGCAACGTTATTTTTGAAAACGGCAGACATTACAATATTGTAACTGATAAAGCCGCTACTTTGACCAAAGGCGGAGCAATGAAATTGATTGTTCCCGATTTTAACAACGTATTGTGGGTTTACGATAAAAAAGGGAAAATAGTTAAAAATCCCAATTACAACAGGGCAAAAAATACGTCTAAAAACATTGCAAATAAAATCGGCGGTTCACTTGCGGGGATTGAAAAAGACATTGAGGCGGGTAAATTGGACAATTTCAGAAGAATAATTACAACACCGCTTTTTACTGATGACAGCCTTACCGCTCATGCATATTGGAATAAAAATAACTTTCAAATGGCTCACAGCCTCGGAAATATAAATAACTACACTTCACTTCAGAAAAAACTCTTTGCCAAAGGTATTAACCTTGTATCGGACGGTGCAATGGTTAACGAAGGTCTTGAAGGTGTTCACTTCTCCCATGTTTTAAAATGGGGTGAAGAATCCCCCTATTTCAGATGGTTCAGAATGGAAAATCTTAAAGACAGTCCTCTGAGACTCGGAGTTTTCGGTAAAAATACCGAACATGTTACTCACAGAATTGTAAATTCAAAATATAATTTTGATGTTCAAAAAGACGGAACGATAAAAATTACTCCAAACAAGAAATACCAATCAAATAAGCCGACTTATATTCAAATATACGACGACAGGCTTGTTAGAGCTTCAAATCTAAGTGATAAAGAACTTATAAAAGCTTATGACAAATTGCCCAAAACCGATTTGGAAATAAACAATCACAATGATACCGTTATTCCATACAGCTTCAGAATAAATCCTGAAACATACAAGAAAAATGTACAAGCATTAAGCGATTACAACAAAAGCGTTAAAGCTTCAGAAAAAATCAACCTCTACAGCGGTAAGGGAACAAAAGTCGTTTCTCAATTTGAATACTTTGGGATGGACGGAAAACACGAAAGCGGTTTTGAAACCTGGGATGCCAACCCCGATATTGCCAAATTGAATTATCTGCCTTCGCATTCCGAAACCTTCGCGATGAAAAATATTCTTGATCAGGAAGAAAAAGATGAATATAAGAAAATAATTGAGCAAAAACATGCTGAAGCTCAAGATTATGCAATCACTTCAGCTAAATTCTGGGCACAGAAAACAAACAGAATTTTAAGACTGCATTCGGCTCAAAATCTGAAAAATATTGAAAACAAATCAGCTCAGGAAATATACAACCTGATTAAACAAAAAACGGGAGATGTATTCCCCGATACTTTGGATATTACTCCCGAAATCATCCAATCCGTACTAAAAGGCCGTTATGACTTAAAAGAAGGTATTACAAACGAATCATACGAAGATTATATTCTGGAAGGTTTGATGGATTTACCGCTTGATTCCGTTGAAGTCGGAGATGATATAGTCTCAGTTTTGGCATCACCTTTTATCACAAAAAGAGCATCACGATATGACGATGTAGGACAATCAAGGTTTGAAGCATACAAAAACGGAAACAGATATCTTAGTGAAGAATATGCCCATGTCTATGAACTTACGGATAAAATGTACGAAAATGAGATGAAATCTTTCGCAAAATCCGTACTTTCAAGCATTGAAAAAAGACTTCCCGCCGATAAACAGTTCCGCGATAAATACGGCAATCCCACACCGTACGGTAAATATGTATTACCGATTTTGACCGCTGAAATTGCAAGATTTGCAGTTATAAAATCGGTATCTCCAAACACTGAATTTACATACGATAAAACAACAGGCGAATTAAAATACGATTATGACGAATTAAAAAATAATACTTCACTTCTCAAAATGGGAATTATCGCAAACAGTCCCGAAGATGAAGCTAAAATGCTTGTAAAAAAACTCAAAAACGGTATCCTCAGACTAAATAATGCATCCGACTTAAAAGATGATAAACAAAAGTTTACGGATGCACTGTATACTTCTATTAAAAATACCGGCATTAACAGTTTCAGAATATCGGATATGATAGTAAGCAGAGCGGAAGCCGGACTTGATTGGAGAATTGATGCCACAAAAGACGTTGCCGATATTGAAGCCTTAAGAAACAATAAAATGGATTTTGAAACAACATGGAACAACATAATAGAATTTTGGTCAAAATTCATTGAACAGGCAAAAAAATATCATCCCGATGCTTATATCGCCGCAGAAGTGACCGATGCCGGAGATATTTACGGTATGGGTTACGGGGGAAAATCCGGTTCAAGATATTCAAATGTAACCGAAGCTTTAAAGAAACTGATTAATGAAACGGGATTTACAACAACCGCAAATTACGATTATTTATCAACAGATATTAATAAAATATTCGGCAGAATTTTTGATTATAACGGATATAGTACCGATAAAGATATATCCCAAGACAAAACCGTACATGACAAGATGACGGAATTTTTCAACAGCGGTTCTCTTGAATCAATTATATATTCATACACATTTGCAAAAAACCACGATAACTGCCGTGCTTTGGAAGGTTATGCCATAGATACGGATATGGTATTCCACGCTAATCTGGCAGACAAAGACAACCGCGCTTGGGATAATTACAGATTAAGAGCATATAAAATACTTAACGGAATTAAGTACGGCGTTGAGCCATCAATGGATGATGTAAATAATTATGATTATGACCGCGTAAGTAATCTTGCCATAGCCAAATGTGAAGCCATTGCGGGCGGTATGGGAAAAGCTGTCAATATAGTTTTGCCTGACAAACAAAAACAGTTATATCCGTTGATGATTAAAGCGTTAAAAAATCTCTCAAACGGAATACATAAAGGTAAAGTCTTTGAAGCGGAAGGCTTCGGAACCAAGGATTTTAAAACCGCAATAAATATCGTTTTTGACGAAATGGATTTTATATCACGTAATAACAAATTATCTGAAGACGATAAAAATGTATTAAGGAAAGAAACACTTCATCAAATAATTGATCCTGCCGCATCAAGACTGCTTGCACATCTGAAATTCCTTGTTGCAATTCCCGGATGTCCCACACTTTATGCCGGTGATGAATACGGTTCCACGGGATTTGAACACAAGACCAAAAATATTACCGTTCAAAACCGTAACAAAACAAACGAAGAATGGGGCGATGACGAAAATGATCCCGAATATATGATGTTTATCCATAATTTTAAAAATAACATTACGGATCAGCTGAATCTTCGTAAAAGGCCCGAACTTAATGCTCTTAATGACGGTGCTCCGTTCCTTTTAAATTTGCAAAGCGGTAAATCTGACGGAAAAGATGTTAAAGTTTCTGCAATTTTAAGACAAAGCCCGAACGGACAAATGGCATTATCACTGTTCAACACTTCGGGATTGAATCATGATAACTATCAATACTACTCACCGCATAAAACCACTCTGAATTTGGTTTCCTTCAACTTTAATGACAACAACGGCCTCCAATGCGGGATAACTCCCGGAATAAAATTTATAAACGCATTTAATAAAAATGATAAATATATTGTCAGAGAATATAACGGGAATTATTTCCTCAAACGTATTGTTAACGGTCATGATGCACCGATTGAGATAGAAGATTGTACTCTTATATTATACAGTGAACCGCAAAATAACAATTTATCTTTTACGGGCAGACGTGTTTTATACAATCCGCAGTACAATATAGTTTCCAATCCTTATGCAAACAAAAAAGAAGTTATCACCGGTTCAAAACTTCTGATTAATGCTAAGTAGAAAAACGGAAATGCACTAAATCGCCGTCCTGAACTACGTAATCTTTACCTTCAAGACGGGTTACTCCTTTATCCTTGCAAGCCGTATAAGAACCGTTTTTTACAAACTCCTCATAAGGCGTAATTTCCGCTCTGATAAATCCTTTTTCAAAATCGGTATGAATAACGCCTGCCGCCTGCGGAGCTTTTGTTCCCGCAGTAACGGTCCAGGCATGAACCTCTTTTTCTCCGGCTGTTATAAAGGTCCTTAGGTTTAAAAGACTGTACACGGATTTAATCATTCTGTCGATACCGCTCGTTTCAACACCGAGTTCGGATAAATATTCTTTAGCTTCCCGTTCACCCAGTTCGGCGAGTTCTTCTTCAATCTTGGCGGAAATTAAAACAACCTGAGCATTATGTTTTAATGCGTAATCTTTTACAAGCTGAGTATAATTATTTCCGTCTTTTAAATCGTATTCCGAAACATTTGCGGCATAAATTACGGGTTTGACAGACATAAGATTTAACTGTTTTGCAACGGCAATCTCATCTTCGTTAAAATAATCTTTCAAATTTATGAATGTACCTTCGGAAAGCAAATCGGTGAGTTTTGAAAGCACATTATTTTCAAGCACCGCCTCTTTATCTCCGCCTTTTGCCTGTTTTGATATTCTTGCCTGTCGTTTTTCAACGGAAGCCAAATCCGCAAGCGCAAGTTCGGTATTAATAACCTCTATATCATCAAGCGGGCTTACTTTACCGGCAACGTGAACCGTATTGGGATCGTCAAAACATCTGACAACCTGAATTATTGCATCTACTTCTCTGATATTATGCAGAAATTGATTTCCCAAACCTTCGCCTTTGCTTGCACCTTTTACAAGTCCGGCAATATCAACAAATTCAATAGCAGTCGGAATTATCACATCGGTCTTACATAATTTTGCAAGTATCTCAAGTCTTTCATCAGGGACATTTACGACACCCACGTTAGGCTCGATGGTACAAAACGGATAATTCGCGCTCTGTGCATTTTTAGAGCTTGTTAAAGCATTAAATAAAGTTGATTTTCCGACATTCGGAAGTCCTACAATTCCTGTTCTCAGCATTTTTAAATCCTCTCTGAGATTATAATAACTCAAATAAAACAAAAAATAAAATTATTGACCTTGAATAAAAATAATGCAATAATCGTTTTATGCTGAAATACTATGGGAAATATGCGCCGTATTTGTTTATTCTGCCCGCAGCGGCAGTGTTGATTGTGTTCTTTTTCATACCGTTTTTTCAGACATTTTTTTTAAGTTTTTTAGATTATTCAAACAATATCTACTCACCTGCTTTTGCGGGTTTGAACAATTATACGGCATTGTTTAAGAACCCCGTATTTTATAAGGTGCTTTGGAACACTTTCATATATCTTTTTGTTGCTGTTCCGATCCTTGCCGTTTTTCCGTTATTTCTAGCCGTATTAATTAATCAAAAAATAAGAGGAGTAACTTTATATAAAATTCTTATTTATCTGCCCGTAATTGTTTCAATCGTAGTAGCGGCGATAGCTTTTAAATGGCTTTATGCGGATCAGGGGATTTTGAATTATCTTGTAACCGGATTAGGGTTTAAGCCGATAGGCTGGCTTACGGATCCGAAATATTCTTTGTATTCCGTAATTATCGTAACAATCTGGAAAGGTATCGGCTATTACATGATAATATACCTTGCGGCATTGATGAGTGTTCCGAACGAGCTTTATGAAGCATGTGATATTGACGGAGCAGGTTTTTTCAGAAAACATCTGACCGTAACCGTTCCTCACATAATGCCTACAATCGCATTGGTAACAACAATCAGCGCAATTTCGGCCATGAAGGTTTTTGCCGAAATTTACGTAATGACAAAAGGCGGGCCGTTAAATTACAGTAAGACAATCGTATATTATATATACGAAAGGGCATTTGAAAACCTTGATTTAGGCTTTGCATCCGCAATGGCGGTTGTTTTACTTGTTATTGTTATGATATTTTCGTTGATTAATATATTGTGTTTTGAAAGGAATAAATATCAGATTTGAAAAAGTTTAAAAATTTATGGATACATATAATATTAATTTTGATATCGCTGTTGTCGATATTTCCTTTTATATGGCTTATATCAACATCTTTAAAGGGTAATGCCGAAAATATTTTTGCATATCCGCCTCAAATCATTCCCTCTGATTTTACCTTGGCAAACTATACGGGCGTATGGGATAAAGTCAATTTTATCGGTTATTTTGTAAACAGTATGATAGTTGCGGGAGGAACGGTTTTGCTTAACTTGATACTTTCCGCCATGGCGGGCTATCCGCTTGCACGAATGGAATTTAGAGGGAAAAAAGTAACATTTTTTGCAATTCTGGCTACAATTATGATACCGTTTCAGGCAATAATGCTTCCGGTGTATTTGATTACGTTGAAACTTAATCTTGTTGACAGCGTAAACAATTTGGCGGGATATATCGGGCTTATAATGCCTTTTGCGGTTAGTGCCTTCGGAATATTTTTAATGCGTCAGGCTTTTTTGACAATACCGAAAGAAATGGAAGAAGCCGCAATAGTTGACGGATGTAATGTATTTCAGGTATTTTGGAAAGTATTGCTCCCGATGGTAAAGCCGTCACTTGCGGTTCTGGCAATATTTACCTTCATCGGTTCGTGGGGAGAGTTTTTATGGTCGAGTATTGTTTTAACAAAAGAGGCAATGTACACGCTGCCTGTGGGAGTAAACAATCTGCAGGGAATGTTCAGTTCAAACTGGAGATTTATTGCGGCAGGTTCAATACTGTCTACCATACCGATTTTAATATTTTTCCTTGCAATGCAGAAATATTTTATTTCTGGTGAAAATGAAGGGGCGGTAAAAGGTTAATCATCCCCCGGTACATGAATATTGTATCTGGCATCATCAAAACCGACATTTTCTTCGTCAACTTCCTCTTTAATCAAATTTTTGGCAGAGCAGACTTTAAAATTTTTAATAATAGCTTTGTCCAAATCCTCAGTCAAAACGACTTTACCGTTAACATAAGTTAAGTCAGAGCTTTCGGACGGTTCATCGGACAAATGTTCTATTAATTCGTTGTCCGAACTTGCCAATATAGTTCTGGTTACGTCATTCATAACATCAAAAATATATCTTTGTCTGGTCGAAACACCTGTCGGAGAATTGGTTACAAGTGTTGTAGCTTTTTTTAATTCATCAAGCGATTCTTTATAAAACTTCAGATGCCTTAACAAAACCGCAAGGTTATAATGCGCTTCATAATTCATCGGAGCAAGTTCAATAGCTTTACAATATGTAAGTCCAGCTTCTCTGTAATTTCCGAGAAGATGGTTAGTCAAAGCGAGGTTGTATCGTGCATCATAATCCTTCTTCAATATCTTGCAGGCTTCTTTATAGGCTTCCAATGCTTTTAAAAGATATTCCCGCCTCAAACTGTACTCCTCATCAAGATAAATTGATTTCTGTCTGTATGCAACACCTTTGTTGTAATATGCAAGTCCTTTGTTCAGCTTATAACTTCTTCTGTTGCTGTATACAAACGGAATAGATAAAATATGTCTTTTAGTGTGCAAAATTTCGTCATACTGATTAATTGCGCCGTCAAAGTCACCGAGTTTGCCCGCGGAAACAATTCCGTAGTTCATTCTGGCAATAATCATCTTTGGATTATGCTCAAAAGCCTGTTCATACGCATCAACCGCTGAAAAATAATCCTCATAAACCACATAAATATTTCCGAGATTATACCAGGCGCCGTAATGTTCGGGATAAAGCGCAACTGCACGATTGTAATAATTTATTGCTTTATTGAGCTTCAATTTTTTATAAGCTTTGTCGCCTTTATAGACCAGATAAACAGCATGAACTTTGTCTGCTTGTTTCCTGATAAAAGACGGATGAGCATAAAATGTCCAGCCGATTGCACCGATTATAATAAGTGTTAATAAAAACGAAAAGATTTTCTTAACAATCCTCATAACTAATATATTACACGTTTTGACAGTACAGTGCAATACATCGGATAATATAAATTGTTAAGATTTTGTAACATCCTTTATATATAAAAGCAATTTTACAAAACGGAATGTTTTTATATAAGTAAGGTAGGTTAAAAACTTAATTTGGAGGTTAGGTTATGAATAACATAGCTGGTCTTACATACGGAATGTTTCCGAGTATGTACAACAACCAAATAGCGCTGAATGATTTGTCGGGTTTAGACCTTTATAATCCTATGTTATCAATGGACGGAAGTATCTTCGGAATGCCGATGTCACCGATGATGGGGATGCCGTTTACGGGATTTGGCGGAATGAATTACGACCAATATTATAAAAACTATGATGAATATCAGGATTTTATGATTAACAGCCGGATGAGGCAGCAGCAAAAATGGCGCGATGCCGATTTGCATTTAAACTCACCTCTTGAAGGCATAAAAAAACAAGCTGCAAATGTTCACGAAAAGATAATGAGAAATGAACAACAGCAAATTCAGGAAGCCTATAATAACTTTAGAGAAAGTGTAAGGCGTTTATACGGTAATGCAAGCGAGCAGGAAATTAACGACAGAGCCGCAACACTGTATACACAAATTATCGGAAAAACAATATATGATGATATAAGAAATTACGGCAGAGATTCGTTCACTCAAGGTTTATATCAGACACTCAGCTTAGGTATAGCAGACGGAACAACCGCAGAAGAAAACATCTCTCAAATTACAGGTCAGCCGGTAGGCAGAAGGGAAAAAATTAAAAAAATCGCAGGTAATGCAACAGGCGGTGCCGTTATAGGTGCGGGCGGTGCGTTAGCATTGAATGCAATCTGGAAGGCTAAAGGGCCGATAGCAAAAGCATTATGCAAAATACCGGTTCTTGCGGCAATAGGTGGTGTGATAGCAGGTGTAGTAGCTTTTTCAAAAGGCAAATAGTATAAATGAAGTGTAGATTATGTGTGAAGTAGTGTGAGGAGGCTAAAAAGCCTCCTTTTTATTTACCGGATGATATAAAAACACAAACATCCGCAAAGTGGAGAGGTGGCTTCACCACAGTAATACACATGATATAAGAAATCACACGGCCATTTACAAAGTGGGGGAGTGCCTTCGGCACAGCAATACACATGATATAAAAAGTCACACGAACATTTACAAAGTGGGGAAGTGCCTTCGACACAGCAATACACATGATAAAAAAGTCACCCGGATATTTACACAGTGGGGGAGTGGCTTCGCCACAGCAGTACACATGATATAAAAAGTCACACGAACATTTACAAAGTGGGGGAGTGGCTTCGCCACAGCAGTACACATGATATAAAAAGTCACACGAACATTTACAAAGTGGGGAAGTGCCTTCGACACAGCAATACACATGATAAAAAAGTCACCCGGATATTTACACAGTGGGGGAGTGGCTTCGCCACAGCAGTACACATGATATAAAAAGTCACACGAACATTTACAAAGTGGGGGAGTGGC
>CANQRH010000008.1 GCA_947626225.1 Candidatus Gastranaerophilales bacterium | reverse complement strand
AAATATCCGCCGAGTTGTGCAGCTATCGGGCTTGCCATAACCGATGGGTTGAAGTCTTTGTAGCTGTTACCTGTCGGTGCGAACATGATACCGTTTTCGTCAGCTTTTGCGTTTAAATATCTTAACGGTGATAAGAATATGTGATCTTGTTTTGCTGCATCACCAAATTCTAAAGTTGCTCCATCGCCTAAGCCTAATGAATTTTTCAATTCATCTTTTGTAATTGAACCATAGCTTACGAGAGTATCAGCAAGCGGGTTAAAGTCTTGAAGTGTAACCGTACCTTTTTGAATACCTGTAAATGAATCCGAGTTGCCTGTTGCAGAGCTGATATCTGCTTTCAGGTTTAAGTTCTCTGCATTTTCTTGGGTTTTAATGCTGTCACCATATGATGTGATTGCACCGTCTGTAGTATCAAGGGTTGTACCATTATTCATTGTAATTGTTGAATTATTAAGCGAATTACCTTCTGCTAAGTGAAGTGTACCTGTTTCAACAGTCATTTTAGCGTTTTTGATTTCACCGTTGAAGGTTAAAGTACCGGCACCTTTTTTATCTACTGTATATTCTTCAGCACCTGAGATACCATCTGCAATAGTAATGTTTCTGTCAGTTTGAGCGTCAAAAGTCAATGTGCCCGGTGTTTCCTTTGTGCTGCCGCCTTCGACTTCAAGTTTATCCATAAAGATATCTGCACCATCGGCTGCGGTGTTACCTGCAAATACTACATCGCTGTCTTTTGCGGTTACTGATACATCACCGTTAGCCCAGATAGCACCACCTTTTTCGCCCGCGCTGTTACCTGTAAAGCTTGTATCTGTGACAGTTGTTTCAACATAAGATGCAATAGCACCACCGTTTTTAGCAGCTGTGTTTCCGCTGAAGGTGCTGCCTTCAACTTCTAACCGCGAATTTTCACCATCTGCATTAGAACGTGTTGCTATAGCACCACCTACCGTAGCAGATGAGTTGCCGACAAATTGTGATGCTCCAATAGTAACCTCAGAATTGCTTCCTACGAATATCGCACCGCCTCCTTCTGCATCTTTCATATAATCGGGTTTGCCACCTTCACCATTGCCGAATGCTGTTCCTGTTGTTTTATTGTTTTTAAATACAGCTCCATCAATACTTGTTGAATTACCTGCCCAGATAGCTCCGCCTTCGTTTTCAGCACTGTTGCCGTCAAAAGTTGTACCTGTAACATGCAATCCGCTACTATCTCTGTCGGTAAATATCGCACCGCCCTGACCGTATGTAGGGTTACCTTCATCATCAGTTGAGCCTGTTACGGAGTTACCGCTGAACGTACCGCCTTCAATCTGAGTTGTTGTCTCTGCTCCTGCGTATAATGCACCGCCTCTTTGTGCAGAGTTGTTTATAAAATCACTGTTAGTAAGGTCGAGTTCACCGCTATTCTTGCTGCTATAAATAGCACCGCCGAATTTTGCGGCACTGTTGCTGACAAAAGTTGCACCTTCACCGATAGTGGTTTCGCCGTCATTATATATAGCACCGCCATAACCGTAATTTTCATTTTTTGCTTTATTGTTTCTGAATGTTGCGTTCTTACCTAAGGTTAAACTTGAATTTTCTTCTGCACCTGATTCTCTGCCCAAAGCGATTGCACCGCCCCATTCACCTTCGTTACCGTCAAATGTTGCGTTATCACCAATGGTTAATTCAGCTTTTCCGTTATTTTTACCACCGGTAACGATAGAAATTGCACCGCCTGAGCCGCCAGCACCGTTCTTATCTTTATAAGATTTATTGCCGCTAAATGTAACGTTATCGCCTATTTTAGCATCATTGTTACCGTATAAATATAAGCCTGCACCGCCGCCTGCCTCGTTATTTTCAAAGGTTACGTTGTTACCGATTGTAACTTTAGCTGAGTTTTGACTTGTGCCTTCTGAATATATCGTACCCATTTCGCAGGCTTCTTTAGGATATTTATCACCTGTTCTATCAGTCCATAAAGTTGTGTTATTACGGAAGATTGAACCGTCTGATACGGTTAAATTTCCGTTATTGTGTACGGCACTGCCTGAATATTGAGCCGAGTTGCCTTCAAAAGTTCCGCCGACCGTTATTTCAGCATCTGCTGCGTTAAATACGGCACCGCCTCTCATAGCTGAATTGCCCGAGAAAGTACCGCTAACCGTAGCTTTTGCACCGCCTTCGTTATAGAAAGCACCGCCGCTTTCGCCGGCTTTGTTGCCTTTAAAAATATTGCCTTCAAAATTAGCACTGTTTCCGCCGTTAGTATCATGCATGAATGCATTAAATATCGCACCGCCGTTACCTTTTGCTTCGTTGCCGTCAAAAGTCGAACCGGAAACACTCAACTGTGCATTTTCGTTGCTTGAAGTGTCTTTTTTATGTCTTGTTGAAATGGCACCGCCGTCCGTACCTGATTTGTTATTCTTAAATGTTGAACCTTGAATATCAGTTTTGGAAGAAGAACCCAATGACAAAGCACCACCGCCGATTTGATTGTTATCACCGGTGGTTGGGGTAGTACCATTATTGTCTGTATATTGAGCTTTATTTCCGGTAAAAGTGCTGTCTTTAATTGTCATTTTACCTTTACCGTAGTTACCTATTGCACCACCGTCATAATATGCACCGTTATTGTCATAATGGCTGTTCTCGACAGTTATATCATCAGATTGACTCGTTCCTGTATGGAATACACCGCCAATACCAATATTACCGCTACCACCATTTTGAGCAAATTGACCGCTTTTAGTTTCATTAATATGATTGCCATTATCAGCCATAACGGCTTGTACCGAAAGAGCGGTCGTCAACAGCAAAGCTGCTAACAATAATTTCTTCTTTTTCATAATTCTCCTTTTCTTAATTCCTAATATTTAGTTATAACCAGCTTTTTCTTGAATAATTTAGTTTTACATTTTATCTGATTTGTATAGCAATATTCTGAGCTAAGAATATATCAACCAATATGATTTGTCAAGCAAATATTTAAAATAAAAATAAAAAATAATTCCGATTCCTTAAACCATTTATATAAAGGCTTTTAGGCATATTTTACATAACAGATAAAATGTATAACATGAAAAAATTTACCGCATTGAGCGGTAAAAAATCGGGGGGAAAATTAAAAAATTTTTGGCATGCTCGGAATCGTATGGCTGCCTAACCTACAAATTTATGTCACCCTGAACTCGTTTCAGGGTCTGATATCTTTCATATGTTATAATAAAACAATGGACAAACATGTAAGTTGAGTATTCTAATATTTGTCGGTTTGGTAAAACCGACCTACAGATTCCCTAACCTACATGATTATCTGAAAATTGGCAAGATGCTGAAACTGTCTTGGATTTCCTCCACGCTCGAACAGTTTCGCGGTTGAACCTTCAGTTCAAGTCCGCTTAATGTTCTCGCTATCCGGACTATGCTTCGCCTTCGTCCGTACGGAAATCCGCAAGTTCAACATGACAATTTTATTACGCAACAAGAAATTCGTTTTTTAATAATTTAAGTTGTTCTAAAATTAAAAGATTTTTGATTTGTTGCATAGTATTTACAAAAGTTTTAATACAATGTAAAAAGTTCGAACATTATCGCTTCATGCCTTGAAAAGGGAAGGTATTTATACCTTCTTTTTTTACAGACCTGTATGAGCTCAGGTGCAATTTTTGTCTGAGCCCTTAATATATTTTTATATTCTGTTTATTTATCTATCAATTGAAAATCTTTTGGTAATAATTCTTCAATTTGTTTTATCAAATCACTTGCTTTAATGTTAAAAGATTCTGCCAGTTTAAAGACCGTAGTTAATTGCGGATCTTTCATCGCGCGTTCTACCGTGCTTAAAATTGAGGTTGAAATATCGTTTTCGCTGGCATGAATAAACTGGCTTTTATTACCTCTTAATTTTTTGACTTGCATTGCAAGAGCTTTTAATATTATTTTCTTATTTGTATTCATATTTTCAATTTTACAAACAGAGAACCTTAATCGCTTTCACGAACGGGAAAGTTAATCTAAACAATTAACTTTAACAATTTTTTTGTATTATTATCAAATTATGCTTGAGAACTTGTTTGAAAAGATTTGTTCATTTGATTTGTTTGCCGGATTTGATGAATTAGTTGAAAGCTTTGGGTTTCCGGATTGGTTTTCCGATGCTTTAATTGACAGTATTCACATTTTGCCGTTTTTGTTTGTTGTATTCGTACTGATTGAATTTATTGAGTATTTTTATTCGGACAGAATAAATTCGTTTATGAGAAAGTCAGAAAAGACGGCGCCGTTGATTGGCAGTCTTTCCGGTGTAATTCCTCAGTGCGGATTTTCTGTTATTGCAAGTTTGCTTTATGTAAAACGATATATAACTAAAGGAACTCTGATTGCGATATATCTTGCAACTTCCGATGAAGCATTGCCCATATTGTTAGCTAATCCGGATTATATTCATTATGTCGGGCCTGTAGTCGGAATTAAACTTTTTATCGGTATATTTTTCGGGTATCTTGTCGATTTCGTTTTGAAAAATGAAAAATATGTGTTCAAAGAAAGTTCCGCAAAAGAACATGAAGGCTGCTGCAGCCATGGACTTCAAACCAAAAGAAAGAGGGATTTGATTTTTCACCCCGTAGTGCATACATTAAATATTTTTGTCTTTATATTACTTATAACTGCGGTGTTAAATATCATATTAGGTCAGGCGGGTTTTCTGATTTCAGCTGAGAAAGTTAAAATTTTTGCTCCCGTTATGACGGCTTTTGCGGGTTTAATACCAAACTGCGCAATATCAATTGCTTTAACCATGATGCTTATAAAAGGAGCATTAAGTTTCGGAGCCGTAATGTCGGGTTTGTTATCCAATGCGGGACTGGGTATTTTAGTACTGTTAAAACATAATTCAATCAAGGATACGTTAAAGATTGTTTATATAATACTTACGGTAAGTATCTTAACCGGATATACCCTTGAGGTTCTGCCAAAATTGCTTTCATTGCTTATTGACAAATTTTAAAAGTTATATTCTAATATGACAAAAAGGAGTTGTTTTTATGAAAAAATTATTTTTTGCGTTGGTTATTGTATCAAATTTATCGTTAGCCGCATTTGCGGGTTATGTCGGTCAAAATCAGGTTTCCGGCGGTTATACGGGAACTGTTCAGAGCAGATTTACTTTAGCTAAAGATGTAAAAAATTTACGTGATAATCAATATATAACATTAAAGGGTTATATAATATCAAAAATAGGCAATGAAAAATATATGTTTAAGGATGAATCCGGCACGGTTCAGATTGAAATTGATGATAAGGATTGGAACGGATGTAATGTCGGAGCTTCCGACAGAGTAATTCTTGAAGGAGAAGTTGACCGTGACTGGAATTCCGTAACGGTTGATGTAAATTCCGTAAGACTTGATACGAAGTAAAATTTAATATTAAATTACGGATTTTTTACTAAAGAAAATCTGTTTTTTGAGTAATTTCCCGAGATAGATTTTAGATACTCAAGTCTGATAAGAGTTGATTTATTTTTACTTAAAAACATTTCAATATCATCAAAAGATAAATAATTGTCATCATTGTTATAAATATATAAATCATCTTCATTAACAGTATTTTCAACTGTATCTGTATCCGTCCATTTATGGACACAATCATCTGTCCAAAATGTATTCTTTTTAATCAGTTCTATTTTAGAACCGGCATAAATTGAGTTGGAAAATAATTCTTTATTTACAATACTGTTTGCTCCGACTATACTTCCCGAATGGATTTTTGTACCTTTGAAAACGGAAGTATTTTGACAAATCCATATATGATCACCTATGTAGATGCTTTTTGAATAATTTAATCTTTTTTTTGTTGTGCAATCATATATTAAGTGTGCATCTGCATTTCTGAGGCAAATATTTAAAGAAAAAAGATTATTATTTCCGATAAATACATTTTTATTTTCGGAACAGATAATTGTAAACGGTGTGCCGGAATTAAAATAATTATTCTTACCGATATATACCGAATTATAATTATTAACAGAAATATTTATTTTATATGGATTTTTTGATTTGCTAAGGTAAATAATGGAATTATTGCCGGCAAATTCTATATATGAATTTCTTAATTTTACTCCTTTTTCGCAATATAACAGATTATTTTTACCTTTAAAGATAATTTGAGAGTGTTTCATTTTAGGTAAATGTCCGAGAAATTTATTCCTTTTCATTAATCTGAGAAACATGGGAGATTTAACAATCAAGTTGTAATTATCTCGGAATCTGAATAATTTTGAAAACAATTGTTTCATTATGTTTTGAATCTTAGCCTTTCCCGAAAATTCTAACATCTGTATAATATTAAGTCAAATATATACCTATATATGTCATAGATATTTTGACCTGAATTTATTAAGTTCATTTAATGAATGATTTTAAAAAACAATTTGGTAAAAGAGTTAAGCTGTATAGGAATCTGTTGAAATATAGCCAAGAAACTCTGTTTGAAAAAATCGGAATTTCTTCTCATACTCTAAGTTACATTGAACGCGGAAAAAATATTTTAAGTTTTACAAAATTACCGGCTTTGTGTAATGCATTGGAAGTTGAGCCTTATCAATTATTTATTGAAACAGAACTTAATTCGGATGCTGATAGAAAAGCAGCTGTTATAAGTTTGCTTGACAAAGCTACGGATAAACAACTGGGTATAATTTATAATATAGTTGCCAATATAATTAACCTTTAATTTTTAGGTGCAATACTGCATCTTTCGAGCCAGCGGGCAAATCTTACAATTGCACTTTCGCTGTCAGCGGTAATTGAATCCACCAAAATAGTTTTGCAACCCAAATGTTTTCCGCAGGCAATATCGGTTAGCGGTCTGTCACCGACAAAGCACGTTGTTTCGGGTTTTAAACCGTAAGTTTCCATAAATTTTTGAGCTACTTTTATATCAGGTTTATGTGCATCAAAAACTATCGGAAAATTTGAGCAGGACAAAACTTGCTGCATATAAACGGGGTTATTGTTGTTTGAAATAACGCCGACAAAAAAATCTTTTTTTACTTTGTCAATCCATTCAATAGTTTGTTCGGTATAAAATCCTGTTTTTGATGCCATGATGGTGCTGTCAAGATCAAAGAGCAGAGCTTTTATTCCGTTTTGTTTTATCTTATCAAGTTCTATATCGTAAATACTTTTGTATTCATAATCGGGTTTAAGAAGCATATAATTTTACTCCTATTGTTCGTGCAAGCGCATATTTAGGATTTTTGGGCTGTTTTGAGAATTTTATATAAACCTCATCATTTGTATTTCCAAGAGGTAAATCTTCCCCGTCAGAGTTTTTAATATTTTCTATAACAGCTCTGAACTGTTCATCCGGCGTAATAATTTCAACTTCATCATTGAGAAGAACTTTGTTTTTAATTTTTACGAGGTTATATTCATCAGGTGAATCTGCCCCTTTAAACTCGCACAGAAAATCGGCACCGGCGAGTCCTTTAGAAATATTATAACTGTAACTTTCTCCATTGTTATCCCCAAGTGCAAATCCTGTTGTATAACCTCTGTTTCCGACTTTTTGAAGTTCCGTGAAATATTTTTGTAAATCGGCATTCGGGTTTTGCAGAATTTCATCAATTGCCTGCCTGTAGGTTTTTGCAACAGCCGAAACATAGTAAAGACTTTTTGTTCTTCCTTCGACTTTAAAAGAATCAATACCAGCATCAATTAATTGCGGAAGATATTTGACAAGGCATAAATCTTTGGGGCTGAGAATATGAGCACCTCTGCCGTCTTGATTTATTTCAAGATATTCACCCGGTCTTGTTTCTTCAACGAGTTTGTAGCTCCATCTGCAGGGTTGAGAACAATTTCCGTGATTTGCTTTTCTTTCTCCTTTGGAAAAATAATCGCTTAACAGGCATCTGCCGGAGAATGATACGCATTGTGCTCCGTGAACAAAGCATTCAAGTTCAATATCGGGAACATTTTTTCGTATTTCGGATATATCCGATATCGGAAGTTCTCTTGCAAGAATTACTCTTGAAGCGCCCAAATCCCGCCAGAATTTAACGCTTTCGTAATTTAGCGTATTGGTTTGAGTGCTTATGTGAACAGGAATTTCCGGAATATATTTTCTTACGAGGTTAAAAATCCCGTAATCACTTATAATAAATGCATCGGGTTTAGCATCTTTAAATCTGTCAACAGATGCTTCAAGAAGTTTTATATCATTATTAAATGCGAAAATATTTATGGTAATGTATGCTTTTGCGCCGAGAGAATGAGCAAGATTTACTGCTTGAGACAGGTTATCAAAAGTAATCAAATCACCTTTTCTCATTGCTCTTAAACTGAAATCAACAACGCCGAGATATACGGCATCAGCACCGTATCTGACTGCATATTCAAGCTTTTCGAGGCTTCCTGCCGGCAGCAGCAATTCCAAATTACACATAATTTTATATTAATCTAAAGGCTATAAATAATCAACCGATTAGGTGATGTCGAAAAATGATTAACGTATAAGATATAAATATAGTTATTTGGAGAGTAAAAAGATGCAAACAATTGAAAATGCTGCAACCACAATTAAGGAAATCTGGGAATATCAGCACCCCGTAATGCATACATGGTTCGTTTTAAGTTCTTTGTCACTTTGTGTAATGTTTGCTTTGCTTTATTTTATTATCTGATTTTTCACAATTGACAGAACGTAATAATCATTAAAATATTTATTTGCCGTTTCAATAATATCTGATTCGGTTACGCTGTTTATAAGTTCGGCGTATTGAGAGTCAAATTCATAACCGCGTCCGGAGGCTTCAAACCATCCGATTGCGGAAGCTTTATCCAAATTTGTTTCCTGACTGATAATATAGTTTCCCAGAAGTTTGTCTTTTGCTTCCTGAAGTTCTTTAGAGCCGACATATTCTTTTTTCAGTCTGAAAACTTCTTCTTTCAAACCTTTTATTGCGCGGTCAAGATTTTCGGGATTTGTTCCGATGTAGACGATAAACGCGCCTTTCAAGACATTTGGCGAGTATTGAGAACCGAGCTGGTAAGCCAGTCCGTCACGGTCTCGCAGATTTTTGAACAGTCTGGAACTCATTCCCGCACCCAACAGTGAATCAATTACCTGCAAAGTCGCATAGTCTTTAAGGTTATTTAAACCGTTTGTCTGCCATCCCAAAATTATCCAATCCGTTTTTAAATCTTTAATATCGTATTCGGCTTTTTTTGTATTTGTGACGGAAGGTATACTGTATTGGGTAAAATCCGTTTTTTTGCCCGATTTACCGTTAAATATCCGGGTAAATTCCTTTAAAGTTTCTTCTTCATTAACGTTTCCGTTGACGGAAATTACGACATTCGGCGCGTAAAATGCGTTGTTATAATATTCTCTTACATCCGCGGATGTTATTGAGGGCAAAGTTTTTTCAAGAACTTTGTTTGAAACGGTATACGGACTGTTTTCAAAAATCAATGTTTTAAAGTTATCGGTTGCAATATTCAACGGAATATCACGGCTTCGGCGGATGTTGTTAAGTTTTTCGGTTTTAAGCTTTTCAATTTCATAGTCGTTAAGAGTTGCATTATTTACTGTTTCATTAATAAGTTCAAGTGTTTTTGCATAATCATTTTTTGTTGTAAGTATGGTCAAGACAAAGCTGTCTGATTTTACGGACGGAACGATTTTAATTCCGTTATCATCCAATACTTTTGCATATTCGGAAGATGAATATTTTTTAGTTCCTTTTGTCATAGCGGATGCGGTTAAGTCTGCCGTTCCGTATATTTTTTCGGTCAGCTGACCGCCGTTTGAAAAGATACTTATTGCGATAATATCATTTGCGCTGTTTGGTGTTAAAAGTATTACCGCACCGTTAGACAATAAGTATTTCTTTGTATTTTTATTTTGACTGACAAATTTTGCCGGTTTAACATCTGAAGTTGTATCGGAAACTTTTACTTCTTTGCATTTTTCGGGAAGAACGATTGAAACGGCACTTTTATTTACTCCGAGGTATTTGTTTGCGGCGCGTTTTACATCCTGAACGGTAACATTTTTAATCCCGTTTATATAATCGTCATACAATTTTGTATCATCGGTTGTAACAAAGATATATCCGATTTCTCCGGCGATATTTGAAATCGATTCTCTGTCGTAGCAGGTATTTCGTTCGATTATATTTTTGGCAATTTTAAGCTGTTCTTCGCTTATGCCGTTTTTCATAATATTTTCAATCTCGTCAAATATTGCCTGCTCAAGTTTTTTACAATTGTCGGGGATAAAACTTGCGGAAACATAAAATATTCCGTCGTCCCTGTAACCTGAATTGGAAGCACTTATTGATGTTGCGAGTTGTTTTTCTTCTTTAATTTTTTCGTAAAATACCGATGAGCGTCCGCCGCCTAAAACAGTTGATAAAACATCCAGAGCAAAAGAATCGTTAGCGCTTAATTTCACTCCTCTGAAGCCAATCAGCATATATCCCGAAGCCGAGTCAAAGTAATCAACTTTCCTTACCTGAGAGGTAAGTATTTTTTCTTGAGGGTAAATATTTTTTATCGGTTTTTTATATTCGTGGTTAAAGTTTTGTCTGACTTTTTGAAGAACATTTTGGCTGTCGACATCACCGGCGATTACGGTAATCATGTTTGAAGGATTGTAATATTTTTTATAGTAGTCAAGAATTTCGTCTCTGTGAATATTGCTTATTATATCTGCAGTACCTATAACTTTTCTTTTATAGGGGTGAGTTTTGTATAACATATTTATAAGATTGTCATAGCAAAGAGTATTCGGTGAATTTGCATCCTTCATAATTTCTTCGATAACTACTTTTCGTTCCCTTTCAAGTTCTTTGCTCGGGATTAAAGGATTAAGGAGCATATCGGCGTGCAATTCGATTGCCAAATCCAAATCTTTTGACGGAACCGTTATGTAATAATGCGTAAAATCTTTGCTTGTGGCAGCGTTAGTGACCGCTCCTTTGGTTTCCAGTATTTTGTCAAATTCTCCGGTCGGATGATTTGTTGAACCTTTAAAGAAAAGGTGTTCCAAAAAATGAGAAACCCCGTTATTTTCATCGGTTTCGTTTATTGATCCGGTTTTTATCCAGGTGTCAATTGTTGCAATCGGATTTGTTTTGACTTCTTTAATAACGACCGTCTGTCCGTTATCAAGTTTATAGACATTAAAGTCTGCAGCATATACACAGCCTGCAAATACTACGGTTAAAAAAGCAATAAAAAATTTTTTCATTATATCCCTCGTAATCATTTAACATGATACATTAAATTTTTTGAATAGTGAAACAGGTGAATTTTGTTAACAAACGTTACGCATAAATTACTTTGTAAGGTTTGTGAACACAAGTTTATACATGTCTAAAACCCCTTATGGGGACATTCTTAAAACCAATTGCACAAGTTTTCATTACAGATAACTTTTTCCAAGTCTGACATGGTATTTTCGTTCGTCATCTCGTAAGTTACCGGAGTTATTGAAATTTTATTGTTTCTGACAGCTGCAATATCCGTATTTGCATCTACCGGCTCGGTTATCAGTTCTCCCGCCATCCAGTAATAAACTTTTCCGCGCGGATCAATGCGCTTTTCATAACTGTCGGTAAACATCTTTCTGCCAAGCTCAGTTATCGCAATTCCCGATATGTCATCCTCATCAAGCGCGGGAACATTTATGTTTAATATACTTTTCTTCGGAAAATTAAATTTTGATAACTTAGGAAGTAACGCGGTTACAAACTTTGCCGCAAACCTGAAATCTTCATGTTCATACTTCATACTTGCAAGCGACATCGCAAGACTCGGAACCCCCAGCATTGCACCTTCCATTGCACAACTTACCGTTCCCGAATATAAAATGTCTGCACCCAGATTAGGCCCGTGATTGATACCGGATATCACCAGATCAGGCTGTTCGTCCGCTGATAAAATCGCGTTTATACCTATTTTTACACAATCCCCCGGCGTACCGGTCGTAACCCAAGCACGTTTTACATTGTAATAAGCTTCCACTTCCTCTACTCTGATAGGTGTATGTAAAGTCAATGAATGCCCTGCGGCACTTCTTTCCCTGTCGGGAGCTATGACATATACGTCATGTTCCTGCGAAAGTGCTTCCGATAAGCATCTTATCCCGTTTGCAGCTATACCGTCATCATTTGATATTAATATTTTCATATTTCACCTCTCCTTATAATATAACTTATTTACTTTGAAATATCAGCTTTTGAGTATTTTATGTTAACTTATGTAACAAAAAATAAAATTTATGTGTAAAATATAGCAATTTTATATACAAAAAATTTTTTATATACATGAACACGAGGAAGCGTAAAACGAGGATAACTCAAACGTTTTATTGCACACTACACTTCACACTATTACGAGGAATTACTTAAAAAGAATTCCGACTCCGTCATATGACGGAGTTTTTTTTTGGTGGCGAAGCCACTCCCCCACTGTGTAGATATTAGTGGGATTTATAATATCATGTATACTGTTTTTGCGAAGCCACTTTCCCCATTTGCAGATATTAGTGGAACTTATAATATCTGTTTACTGTTTTGCCGAAGGCACCCCTCCCCATTTGCAGATATTAGTGGAACTTATAATATCTGTTTACTGTTTTGCCGAAGGCACCCCTCCCCATTTGCAGATATTTGTGGGACTTCTAATATCAAATTTACTGTTGTAGCTCCCGCCGGGCAGATAATTTTTATTTATTAATTACAAAAACTTCGGCAAGTTTCCCGCCTTTGTTATTCTTAAATCTGATTTCTTTTTTTGATTCTTCGGGGGTAAAATCTGATTTCTGATAATTAATTAAATATCTCATAAATTCCGGGCTAAACATTAAAAATCACCTTCACTTTCTACACATATATATAAAAACAAAAGCTTTTGCATTTTTGCTATTTATTTACAAATTATTTACATTAGTTAATGAGGTGTTATAATTCAATTATGCGTCAATCCTCGATAACGGATATAATTTCCCCTATAATGGCAGGTCCTTCAAGCTCTCACACTGCGGGTGCGGTAAGATTAGGACTTTTGGCGGGTAATGTTTATAATGCAAAGCCTGAGAAAGTTATTTTCAAACTTTATAATTCTTATGCACTTACCGGAAAAGGGCACGGAACGGATAAAGGTTTGCTTGCCGGTGTTTTGGGCTTTGCGGTTGATGATGAACGAATAAAAAATGTATTTGATACTCCCGAAGCTAAAAAAATTAAATATGAATTTAATTTTCTGGAAGATTTTAACAGGCATCCGAATGCCGTTGATTTCCACTTTGAAGGGGATTTGAACATGACGGTTTCAGGAAACTCCATAGGTGCAGGCGAAATTATAATTGATAAAATCAATAATTTCTCGGTAAATCTTGACGGGAAATACAATAGTCTGATACTTGTTTATCATGATGAACCCGGAGTTATTTCCAAAGTTACGGGCATGATTCAGCTTGACAAAGTAAATATCGCTTCTATGAACTGTGACAGGAGCGGAAAAGGTAAAGAAGCTTCAATGTGTATTTGCCTTGACGGAGAAGTCTCAAAAAGCTGTCTTGAAGCTTTAAACAGCTTGGAACATTTATATATTGTCAGATACATAAAAAAATTGGAAATTTAATGGAAAAAATTACTACATTCAGGCAGTTATATTATGCCTGCAAGGAAAATAAAAAAAGCATATACGAAACGGCATTGGATAATGAAGCTTTAAACGGTGAAAATTCGGAATACACCGTGCGCTTACAGGCAAAGAAAAGCCTTGATGCAATGAAAGAAGCCATAAAATCAGGACTTGTTTCAACAGAACCGTCTTTTAGCGGTATCAGCGGCGATGAATGTTATAAGCTTCAAACATCTAAAGCTGAATCAATTTTAGGAAAAACCGCACAAAAAATAATGATATATGCGCTTGCAACAAGTGAGCAGAATCTGCGTATGGGAAGAATAGTTGCCTGTCCCACTGCCGGTTCGTGCGGAATAGTTCCGTCTGTTTTGATTGCTTATGCAGAAGATTACGGGATAAAAGAAGACGGACAGATAAATGCTTTAATAACTGCGGGTGAAACCGGAAGAATTATTTCAAATAAAATGCCCTTATCAGGTGCTGTCGGAGGTTGTCAGGCGGAATGCGGAGCAGCTTCGGCTATGGCTGCCGCGGCGTTAACTCAAATGAGAGGCGGAGACGTTAAACAAATAATTAATTCAGCCGCACTTGCTCTTAAAAATGTATTGGGTTTAACCTGTGATCCGGTTTGCGGGTTGGTTGAAATTCCCTGTATCAAACGTAATCCGTTTATGGCGCTCCATGCATTAACCGCATCGGAACTTGCTATGGCAGGTATTATTTCCAAAATTCCCGCTGATGAAGTGGTTGATGCCATGGAACAAACGGGCAAACTTATGTCCCCGCTTCTGAAAGAAAGCTCCCAAGGCGGTCTTGCCAAAACTAAAACAGCCATGGCTTTGGAAAAAAATATTTTAAAATAGCTTTATTGTGTTAAATTTTGTAAACTTTTCCGCGAAATTGAGCAATTTCATGGAAATTATATCCTTTATATATATATAAGAGATAAGTATGCAAACACAAGGAGTATATTATGGGACGAATTGAACCTATCGGATATGATGATAAAACAGCTACTAAACCGCAGTATGCAAGTTCTGCCAAAAAGAAGAATCCTTGGGATCAAATCGGAGCTGCAATGAACGGGTTCGGTACAATTATAAATAATTTACCCGATAATTTTAACAGTGCATTTACTGTCGGTAAAGAAGGCGGACAAACTCAGGGTGCATTTTTGGGTTAATTTTGCAAAAAGATTTTGTTTAATATAGACTGATTTTGGAGAAAATCAGTCTATTATGTTGTTAACGGCAGATATAGGAAATACCAGTATTACATTAGGCTTATTTGAAGATGAAGCCATAGTTGAAGAATTCAGGCTTGCATCGGATAAAGATTTGTCTTCGGAAGAATACGAAGTCCTTTTAAAATCTTTATGCAAAGAGTTTTGTATTGACGGCTGTATTATATCTTCCGTTGTGGAAGAATTGACGGACAAATTTAAAAAAGCTGTTGATAATGCGTTCAAAATTGATTCCGTTGTTTTATCCTCAAAGATAAATACGGGAATAAAAATCGGTCTGGATAATCCCGAAGAAGCGGGAGCGGACAGAATTGCAAATGCCGCAGGCGCATCGGTGCTGTATAAAAAGCCCGTTATCGTTATAGATTTCGGTACCGCAACAACTTTTGACGTGGTTAATGCAAAAGGCGAATTTATCGGCGGAGTTATATCACTGGGATTAATGTCGCAGATGAAAGCGCTGAATAAGTTTACATCAAAGCTTCCGCGAATTGATGTGGCTATTTCGCCAAAAGCTATTGGACACAATACTAACGATGCAATCTTATCCGGCGTAATCAGAGGAACCGCATCAATGATTGACGGACTTGCTGAACAGTGTGAAGCCGAACTTGGTGAAAAAGCAGTGATTGTCGCAACCGGCGGATATTCCGGATTAATTGCCAATTATATGAAACGACCTTTTGATTTTATCAATCCCACATTAACATTAGAAGGTTTAAGATATCTTTATCAAATCAACAAATCAGATATTGCAGGTGAATTGCAGGAAGTTTCCCATTAAATTTTCATTCCATACCTGAACGTCATCGGGAACTGAAAGAACTTTCGGTGCAAAATTCCAAATATATTTTATACCCGATTCAATCAAATAATCAGCCGTTGATTGAGCAAATTTAGCCGGAACGGTAAGTATTGCTATATCGGCTTCACCTTTTTTAACGCTTTGTTTAAGGGTTTCTATATTTTGTATTTTAATCCCGTTTATAACTTTGCCGATTTTTTCTTTGTCATTATCAAATATTGCAAGAATTTGCAGACCATAGTCGGTAAAATTTCCGTAATTTGCAATTGCCGTTCCAAGATTTCCGGCACCGACAATAAGTGCTTTTTTAGTTTTTTTGAAACCGAGAGTCTTTTCTATTGAAATTTTTAGCTCTTTTACTATATATCCGATACGGGATTTGCCCGAGTTGTTCAAAAGGTTTAAATCTTTTCTGACCTGTGAATCATCCATGTGCAGAAGTCCCGCAATTTGCTTGCTTGAAATGTATTCTATATTTTTCTCGATAAAATCGGTGAGTATGCAATGATATAGGGTTAAACGATTTATTACCTTGTCGGATATGTTCATAATCTTATTATAATAAAAAAATATACAACTTACATTTTTATGTTATAATTATTCGGCAATGAATTTAGACACAGCCATAGATACCCTGCTTTCACCGATTGCGGATAAAATTTCAGGGATTATATTTTCATCAGTTACGATAAACGGTGTCAAAATTGAACTGCTTGTTGCGCTGTTGATTAGTGCCGCTTTGTATTTTACAATCAGAACAAGATTTATCGGCATCTGGGGATTTAAACATTCCCTTGAACTTATTACCAAAAATTATAAACACAAAGATATTATAAAAAAGAAAAAACGCGGTGAAGTATCGTCTTTTCAAGCATTGACCGCCACTATTTCCGCTTCGGCAGGCATCGGAAATGTTGCGGGTTCCGCTGCTGCGGTTTCAATCGGCGGCCCCGGAGTCATTTTTTGGATGATTTTGGCAGGCTTTCTTTCAATGGCATTGAAGTTTGCGGAAGTTCTTCTCGGGATAAAATTTCGTAAAATTAATCCGGACGGCACAATTGCGGGCGGGCCGATGTACTATATTGAAGGCGCACTCAAAAATAACAAATATATCGGAAAATTTGCTCCGCATTTGTCAAAAATCTATGCGGTATGCTGTATTTTTGCTATGATTGGCGGATGGAATTTATTTCAGATAAATGCGATGACAACACAAATTACCGAAGTTACGGGCGGGCAGAACAGCTTTTTTGCCGAACAAAGCTGGCTTTTGGGACTTATAGTTGCTTTAATCACTTATTTTACAATTATCGGCGGAATTAAAGCAATAGGTAAATTTACCTCGAAAGTTACTCCTGTAATGTGTACATTGTATGTTCTGACAGCATTTGCCGTCTGTTTATATAATATCGGACATGTTCCGCACACGGCAGCCTTAATTATAAAAGAAGCGTTTGAACCGAGAGCTTTAACGGGCGGAGTATTTGCCTGTCTTTTATGGGGCTTCCGCCGTGCAATGTTTGCTAATGAAGCGGGACTCGGTACCGCACCTATTGCGTTTTCTGCGGTTAAAACAAGTAAACCGGTTGCACAAGCATTTATCGCAATGTTACAGCCTTTTGTTGATACGGTAATTGTCGGTTCGGCAACGGCTTTTGTTATTGTTGTATCGGGTGAATACCTGAATTCAACAGGACTTGCGGGTATTGAACTTACATCTAAAGCTTTCGGCTCGGTTTGTTCGTTTTTCCCGATTCTTCTTACGTTTATGGCAAGCTGTTTTGTACTTTCCACCATGTTGTGCGGTTCTTATTACGGTATTAAAGCATGGAATTATTTATTCGGCGATACAAAATTGACAACACGCACTTTTCAGGTTATATATTGTATATTCATTGTTATAGGTTCGGCCATGAACTTTAAAAGTATAATTAATCTATCTGATGCATTTACTTTATTCTTGGCTGTGCCAAACTTAATAGCAGTGTTCATGTTATCCGATGTGATAATGAAAGAACTAAAAAGATATTGTAAAAAATACAATGTAGGATTATTTAAAGAGGAGAAAGTATGAAAAAAAATTGTCTGGAGATAGTCAGAGAAAAATGTGAGAAATGCAAAGCTTGTGCACTTGCCAAAACCAGAAACAATGTTGTATTTGCGGACGGAAATCCGTCAACTGCAAAAATAGTTTTAATAGGTGAAGCTCCCGGAGAAACCGAAGATGAACTCGGCAGACCGTTTGTAGGACGTGCGGGACAGCTCTTAAATGAATTTCTTGCCAATGCGGGAATTTCAAGAGATGAAGATTTATACGTTATTAATACGGTAAAATGCAGACCGCCTCAGAACAGAGTTCCGTCTGATGAAGAAAAATCGGCTTGCAGAAAGTTTCTTGATGCACAAATTGATATTATCAATCCGCGTGCAATAATTCTTTGCGGTGCAACGGCTTTGAAATCGTTTGTTGAACTTGACAAAAAACAAACAATTTCAAAAGTAAGAGGTCAGTGGATGAATATTTCCGTTGACGGAAAAGAATACAAAGCAATGACCATCTTCCACCCGTCATATCTGCTCAGAAATCATTCCATGGAGGACGGTTCTCCAAGAAGATTGATGCAGGAAGATTTGGCAAATATTAAAAGAGAAGTTCTTTATGACGTTAATCACAGCGTAAATATCTTTGCAAAAGAACTTGTGACAGCTTAACAAAAAAAGCCCCGAGAGGGGCTTTTTTTATCTTATGAAATCTTTGCGCACCGATTTTATCTTCTTGAATTTAATTTCGCAAAGAGTCTTAGAATTTCCAGATATAACCAAACCATGGTAATCATAAGCCCCATTGCGCCGAACCATTCATAATCCTTGCTGAGCATTCTTTGAGAAGCATTTTCTATAAAGAAAAAGTCTTGAATTAATGACATTGAAGCAATCGCAACAACCACAAGGCTGAACATAAGCCCGAATGCACCTGATTCAAACGCTCCCGGAATACTTCTTCCGAAAAACGAAGCTATAAATTGGATTAAATAAATAGCCATGACTGATAAAACAGAAGTCATCAATACGGCAGCGAATTTTTGTGTATATTGAATTACTTTGGCCTTGTAAAGCATTAACATCACAAAAAGTACGGCAAAAGTAGCCGTAATTGCCTGAATTACAATTCCGTGAAACTGTGCTTCAAACAGAGAAGATATTCCGCCGAGAACGAGTCCTTCCATTAAGGCATAGGGTGCTGCGGTGTATTTTGCAAGTTTCATATTAAAACAAGTCGGTATAACGGTAATAAACCCTCCAACCAGACCTATAATCATTAATACGCCGGCCAAATCAGGATTGTTGAATAAATAATATAAGCTTATTGCTGTACCTGCGATAAGACAAGCGAACAGCATGAAAATTTTATTGATTGTACCTTGAATTGTCATGGGTTCGCCTTCTAATACCGTTGCATCCGGTGAAAAAGAATTGTTGTTAAGTATAGGATTAGACATTATAAAACTCCTTTCTTTACCAATATTATATAATATATATTCTAAAATATACCACAATTTAAGGATTTTATAATAATTTGTTATAAAAAAATAAAAAAGGGCTTTACAACAAAAATTTTTCATTTTATAATAAGCGAGTACATTCCTCAGTAGCTCAATGGCGGAGCAACCGGCTGTTAACCGGTAGGCTGTTGGTTCGAGTCCAACCTGGGGAGTTTTTTATTGATAAATGAAAAGTCGGGTTTATTATTATTGTATTTTAATGTCCAATTAGGTTTGTACGGTTAGTGTAGTTAATTGAGTAGTTTGATTTTTACGGAAAGTTGGCTTCCTGTTTGGATTTGAGCTGTCGGAAATAATCAGCTAACGCATACAGGCTCAGCCATCCTCACTTCGTTGCGGTGCTTCGCTTTGTAAAACTATCCGTTTACAAAACGGTCTTTTGTGACTTTTTTGGGATAAACGGTTAGTATGATTATTACGGAAAGTTGAATTAAAACTATTTCCCTGTCTGCATTTCGGCTGTGTGTTTGAAGTGTACGCTTAGTTTTACAAAGCGAATTATTGAGCCGAAAGCGAAATCAATGAGCCTGTATGCGTTAGCTGATTATTTCGGAAAAGACCGTTTTGAAAATTCCCTAAATTTATTATATATTTTTATATAATAAATAAGGAAAATCATGACTGAAGTAAAAATAAAAATAGAATATAATTAAAAGCTGAACTTTAATTGTAATAATTTGTCCAAGAAAAAAGCGTTTTATTTTTATCTAATTTTGATAATGCTTCCATTTCCTCTGATGTTAATTCAAAATCAAACAGGTTAATATTTTCAATCATTCTATCTTTATGGCAGGTTCTTGGAATTATAATAATATTTCTTTGAACTAAAAATTTAAGAGCAATTTGACTTGGAGTTTTTGAATATTTTTGAGCAATATTTTTAATTGTCGGATTGGAAAAAATATCCCCTAAGCCTGCCCCTAATGGACTCCAAGCCATTAAAGAAGTACCATAATTTTTCATCAGATTTTGAAATTTTTGTTTTTGATAGAAAATATGAGCTTCAATCTGATTAATTGCAGGGATTATTTTGCAATTTGAAATAAATTCCCTATATAATCTTTCGCTAAAATTTGAAATCCCGATTGCTCTAACTTTTCCTTCTTTTTGAGCTTCAATCATAGCTCTATACATCTCATAAGAATTTGAATAAGGTTCGTGGATTAAAATTAAATCAATATAATTAACTCTAAGCTCATTTAATGATTGCTCTATACCTTTTTTAGCTCTATCATAGCTGTTATTTGAGGAATTTAGCTTTGTCACAAGAAAAATATCTTCTCTTTTAATACCCGATTTATTAACTGCAACTCCGACCTCTCGTTCATTTCCATACATCTTAGCTGTGTCGATTAATCTATAACCAACATCTAATGCCTCTATCTAAAACGCACCTTTCGCAGACACTTCCCGATAATTCCCAAGTGCCAAAACCAACAAGAGGAATTTTATTATTTGAATTTAATTTTATTTCATACATAGCGTTACACCTTTATTTAATATTTTCCTGCAATTTTTCTAAAAACATCTTAGCGGCAGGCGAAAATACCTGATATTTTTTCCAAATTAAGCACCAGCTTGCTTCCATTTTTGTTTTTAAAGGGCGAAAACAAAGGTTTGAATCTTTAGAGGTATTAGCAAGATTATTTAAACTGAACATATATCCTAAACCCTCCTCAACCATAATTGCCCCGTTATAAAAAAGCGTATGAGTTCCTGCAATATTTAAACTATCTTTTTTTTCATTAAACCACCTGTAAAATTCATTGTCGGGCGTTGGTTTTCTAAATGCTTTTCTGGATAAAATCAGAGGAATTTTTTCCATATCTTCAAATGTTATAAATTCTTTATCTGCAAGCTCCGAATCCTTTTTCATAACAATTCCCCAAGTATCTTTATCGGACAGATTTATGGCATTATATTTTGTTAAATCCACAGGTTTCATTACTATTCCAAAATCAAGAAGTCCGTTATCAATCTTTTCAACTATGTCCTCGTGGATTCCGCTATACATGTGAAAAATAATATTTTGATAATCTTTTCTAATTTCTCGCATTAAATTTGCAACGCTTTTTAATGATTCCGTTTCTCCGCTTCCGATATAAATTTCGCCTGCAACCTCATGTTTAAGCGAAGAAAACTCGTTTTCGGTCTTTTCAAGCATTTCAACTATTTCTTCGGCACGTTTTCTTAAAATCATTCCTTCAGGCGTTAAAGTAACATTATGATTTGTTCTGACAAAAAGAGTCTGCCCGAGTTCTCTCTCTAAATCCTTAAGTTGTCTTGATAATGTTGGCTGAGTTAAATGAAGATAATTAGCGGCACCTGTAATAGACCCCACTCTTGCAACCGCTAAAAAATATTTTAAAACTCGAATTTCCATAAACTTATAATATTTATTTTTGAAATGCTTGTCAAGCATAACAGATTATGCAATATAAGTATTTGCTATTTTAAAAATATGGTAAATAATAAGAATATGAATAATGACGATATTTTGCAAAATTTAAAAGATGCAGGCTGCGACCTAAAGATTGCCGGTAACATTATTTCGCTAATTAATTCAGGCGAAAAAGCACCTGCATTAAATCTGATTGCAAAACACAGAAGGCAGCTTTTAGAGTCATTATACGAAAATCAAAAGAAAATCGATTGTCTTGATTTTTTAATTTTCAATTTAAAACAAAAAACGAGTTCTATTAAAAATTGAAAGGTGTTAAAAATTGTTTAAAAAAATATCAATAGTAATTCTAACGTTGTTTATATTTCAAAATAGTTTTGCATTAGCTAAAAAATATGAGGATGAAAATATGGAAAAAATTACCCAAACAGCAGGACGAGTTCAGCTTGGAAATTTTGCACCCGAATTTGCTCATTTTAATGATGATATTTTATTTGGCGAAAACTGGAATAACCCTGATATTGACACAAAAACAAGAAGTATTATCACAATGACAGCTCTAATTTCACAAGGAATAACGGATACGTCTTTAAAATATCATCTTCAAAACGCTAAAAACCATGGAGTAACAAAGGCTGAAGCTGCCGCAATTATAACCAATACCGCTTTTTACGCAGGCTGGCCCAAAGCATGGGCAGCTTTTAATTTAGCAAAAGAAGTATGGAATGATGAAACTTCCCCAATAAGTAATTTAAGTGAAAAAGATAAATACGCAAAAACCATAATGTTTCCGATAGGAAACCCAAATGACGCTTATAAACAATATTTCATCGGTCAAAGCTATATTGCACCCATTTCAACAAGTCAAGTTAAGATGTTTAACGTGACATTTGAACCAAAATGCAGAAATAATTGGCATATCCACAAGGCAAAATCAGGCGGCGGACAAATGCTTATCGCAATCGGTGGAAGAGGATATTATCAAGAATGGGGCAAAGAGCCTGTTGAGATGAACCCCGGGGACGTTATAAATATTCCTGCAAATGTTAAGCACTGGCATGGTGCAGCGCCTGATAGCTGGTTTTCTCATATAGCAGTAGAAGTTGATGGTATTGAGACTGAAAATGTTTGGCTTGAGCCTGTTGGTGATAGTGAATATAACAAATTGAAATAGTGGAAGGGAAAAATAATGAAAGATTGTTTTAAAAATAAAGTTGTATTAATAACAGGCGCTGCTCAAGGTATCGGGCTTGCAACAGCTCAAGAATTTGCACGAGTCGGCGCTAATGTTGTTATGGCAGATATTGTTGATATGAAAGAGCAAATTGAAGAACTGACAAAATCGGGTTATAGCGCAACTCCTTATATTTGCGATGTAAGTAAAGAAAAGCAAGTTCAAAAAATGGTTAAAGATATTGTTGAAAAATTTGGAAGTTTAGATTGTGCTTTTAATAATGCAGGGGTGCAAACACCTCAAAGACCAATGGCGGAAATTACATTTGAAGAATTTAATAAAACTATTGATGTTGATTTTCGCGGTGTTTGGAACTGTATGAAATATGAAATTGAACAAATGTTAAAACAAAATGGCGGTGCGATTGTTAATACTTCTTCTCAAGGCGGAGTTACGGGATTCCCGGGGCAAGCTGCTTATATTGCTTGTAAACACGCAGTTATCGGTTTAACAAGAACTGCTGCGATTGATTATGCTTCAAAAGGAATAAGAATTAATGCGGTTTTACCGGGCGTTATTCTAACTCCTATGGCAAAGGATTTAGTTAAAAGAAATCCTGAAATTGAAAAAGAACTTTTAAGAGATATCCCGAAAGGAAGAATGGGCGAGCCCTATGAAATTGCTCATGCTGTAATGTGGCTTTGTTCTCCTTATTCAACTTTTGTTGATGGCGCAAGTATATCAGTTGACGGCGGTTTTACGATACATTAAAAAACCACAATATTACTTTAAAGGGGGAAATGATTAAATTATGGATATAATAAAAGTTATAACAAAAAGAGGTTTAGAGCTTCGGGGCGCAATATATGAAGCCGATAAAAAAGATACTGTTTTAATTATGGTAACAGGAATTTGCTCTAATGTTTTTCAAAACGATCTTTTAGACTCAACGGGAAAATTATTAAGTAAAAAAGGAATTGCAACAATAATTGCTCATACCCATGATTCGTTTTCCTGTTTTGCTTATAGCGACCACTCCATTAAAAAGCAGAGTCACAAAGGCACTTTTAATGGTGATTTTAATATGGTTTATCAGGATGTTGAAGCGTATATAAAATATGCGCTGGACTTAGGATATAAAAATATAATTTTAGCAGGACATTCTCTTGGCTCAAATAAAATAATTAATTATCTTGGAACAACAAATGATGATTATGTTAAATATTTTATAGTTTCTTGCCCGATTGATATAATGCACTGGTGGAGCGTTATGCCAAATATTAATGAATGCTGTAATCTTGCTAAAAAGTTCATTAGCGAAAATAGAGAAAATGAAATTCTTCCTTTTTTGTTTGGCGGTTTTACTCCGATGACAGCAAAAAGTGTTTTAGGATTTTATAATGCTGATAATCTTAAAAATTGCCCTGTTTTATCGGGAATTGGTGAAACTAAATCTCTTTACAATATAAAACCCAAAGGTAGTTTTATTATCGGTTCAAAAGATTCGGTTACAGGTAAAAGTCCCAAAAAATTTATGGAACAATTAAACGCTTGGACAAATAAAAAAGATAAAAACCAAGTAATTGAAGTTGAAGGAGCTTCTCATATATTTTATAATATGCACGAAACTTATGCCAAAACAATACTCGACTGTATTCAAAACCATTATATGGCAGATATTGCTTAATTTAGCAGAGAGGAAAAAGAATAAAATGAAAATATTAGTAATAACAGCAAGCCCAAGAAAAAACGGAAATTCAAATACTTTAGCAGACAATTTTATAAAAGGTGCAAAAGAAAACGGTCATAATGTCGTTCGTTTTGATTCGGCTTTTAAAAATGTTCATCCTTGCGTTGCCTGCAACAAATGCGGTATGAATGGCGATTGCGTATTTAATGACGACTTTAATTTTATAAAAGAAAATATAGTTGATTCCGATATGGTAGTTTTTGCTACTCCTATGTATTATTTTGGTATATCCGCTCAATTAAAAGCCGTAATCGACAGATTTTATTCAATTAACGGCAAAATCCACACTCCTAAAAAATCAGCTCTTATTTTAACTTATGCAGATACTTCCGCAAAAGAAGCTGAACCGATTAAAAACCACTATGAAGTGCTTTTAAATTACTTAGGTTGGCAGGATGTCGGGCAAATCATAGCCTCGGGCGTTTGGACAGAGGGTTCAGTTAATAATACGGATTATCCAAAACATGCCTATGAACTTGGGAAAAGTTTATAAATAAAATCTTAATTCTAAAATAAAGGCTGATAATTAATTTATCAGCTTTTTATTATTATAAAAAATTTAAAATTAACTTGCCGAAATAATCAAACTAAGTTAAGTGTCTTTTTACAATTAAACTCTTCCAAATTTCGCATTTGAAGTGTTACTCTTTCGCATTTGAAGTGTTACTCTTTCGCATTTGAAGTGTCATTGTACATCATTATTTACTCTCACCGGTCGGATACTTTCCAATAATAGTATTAACATTTTGGTGCGTATAAACGCACCCTACTTACTTATTCTTATAATTATTAGTTCCAATTAGCAGGTGTTTTGTTTCCGCCAGGTTTTAGCGGAGGCTTTTTGTCTGGTCGCTTCTTTTGATTTTGACCATTTGGATTAAATTGCTTACCCTGTGAATTTGTTGTCGGTGCTTTTCTTGTTATATTAGTATTATTATTTTCGGTATTGTATGAAGTGCTATTGGATTTATTAACTGCAACAACTCTGAAACCAACAGTATTATATCCTGTATTTGGTCGCCTGCCTTCACCTTGCATTGTAATTTTACAAGAATTTGCATTGGCATACCAAGAACCGCCTTTTACCGCATAAACCGTTTGCCCTTTTTCTGCCCCGTTAGTTGCAGTAATTTGTGAACTTGTCCATTCCCATACATTCCCTGACATATCATAAACTCCAAAAGGGCTTTTGCCAGATGGGTATTGATTTACTGGAGTTGTATATCCGCCATTATCCATAAGTTTTTTAAACAAATCAGTATAAACAAAGCCTGTGTATTTCTTGTGGTCTATCCAACCGTTAATCCCGCCATTGGGGTTTATTGAAATTACTTTATTTAACGGCATACTCTGACCGTAACTTGTGGATTTTTGGTTGTTATATGTAACTGTTGGATTTTGTTTAAGGTAAACAGAAGCCACAAGTTTATTGTAGTTGAAATTATTTTCATTCATTTGGTTTCCCCAAGGGAATGCATATCCCCTACCACCACTTGCAGCATATTCCCATTCAGAAACAGTTGGTAATCTGAATGAATAATTAGGATATTTCTTCTCTAACCACTTGCAATATGCTAATGCGTCATTATATGAAACAAAAATTACAGGGTGATTTGATTTGCCGTTTGGATAAGTTCCGCCTTTCCAATAATTCGGGGCTTTTGAACTCGTACTATCTATAAAAGATTTATACTCAGAATTTGTAACAGGATATTGTCCGATATAGAATTCTTTTATAGAACCATTTGCAGGAATCTTGATAAATCCTGCAAAATTATCAGCAAAAACCGTTGTGTTGCAAAGTAAATATACTACTAAAACTATAAAACTAAAAATTGCAAAATATTTTTTCATTTATCACCCTCGTATGTTTTATATAACGATTTTAACATAGAAATGTTCATTTTAGCAATTTAATCGAAAACTCTTGGCTTTTAATATCCACTTTGAAAAACTTTGCACCAAAAAAAATCAAAGTGAATATTAGAATTTTATTTTAAATTTCTTACACCACTTCTCTAACCTAGTCATAATCTCAGTTTCGTGTAAACATTGTTGAGCAAGAATGGCAAAAGTGCCTAGGTTGGGTGAAACCCAACAAAATCAAGCTTTTTACAAAAATAATTATCAAAATCTCTGTTCTTTATTCTCAATCAGACTGTTATTTAACAATTATCTTGCCGAAATAATCAAACTAAGTGATTCAAATAATCAAACCATGTGTCTCTTTACATACAACATTATTAAAACTATCAAACGGTTTTTCTGTTTTATTGCCTTCTGTTGGAACGATAGTTGGGTATATTTTGTGCTTTTATTTTTTATCTTTAGCCTTTAAAACAATAGATATTAGTATTGCTTATGCAGTTTGGGGAGCAATCGGGATTGTATTAATTACATTAATCGGGATATTTACTTTCCACGAAAATGTTTCGTTTTTAAAAATTTTATTTATTGCTTTAATAATTATAAGCACAGTTGGTTTGAGGCTTATAAAATAGATTTTGTTAAATTTGAGAATAAAATTTGAAATTAACAGTACCGAAATAATCGTGCCCATGTGTTTCTTTACGAGAAAAGTCGGTTTTAAAAACCTGCTATTAAAATTTAATTATAATCTTTATAAATATCCTTCAATATCTTGATAAAATCTTTTAATTGCTCTCTTTTATCGTTTGCCCTCACACACAAATAACATTCAAATTTTTCCTCGCACTCAAAAGGTATCCAAGCAAATTCGTTTGTGTAATCTTGAAAAAACCCCGGTGTAAGACAAATTCCTTTATCTGCTAAAATATTTGTCATTGTGGTTTCGTGGGTTTCAGAGTTAAAATAATCAATATTGATACTGTTTATTATTCTTTTTTGTAATGCTTTTAATTGTGGTGGCGAGCCACCGCCTACCATTAAAGTTCTGCCTTTTAAATCAGATATTTTTGCAGTTTTTAATTTAGATAGTTCATCGTCTTTTTTTGTAATCAAATAAATTTTACTTGTATATAAGTGAATTAGTTTTGTTTCAGGAACATGTTTCATTTCATTATCAAAAGTGAAAAATATATCTTGATTCCCTTTTAAAAATTCTTCAGGTCTGTAAAAACCGTTAAAGATAGGTGTAATTAAAATATCGGGGTATAATTTATTAAACTCTTTTATGGCTTGCGGAAGAAAATAAATACAAGATCGTGTAGGAAGTCCTATTGTAATATTATCCGAATATTTTTTGCTAAAGTTTTGAGCCTGTTCAATCCCTTTTTGCAGTTGTTCTTTAACTTCTTTTAATGTTGAACAAAGTTGTCTTACGGCAGGTGTGAGCGTTGCACCTTTTCCCGACCTTTCAAAAAGTAAAAAACCAAGCTCACCCTCTATTTCTTTTATTTGATATGTCAGAGTGGATTGAGAAATAAATAGATTTTCTGCGGCTCTGTTGAAATTTTGTGTTTGAGCGAGTTCTAAAATGTAGTCAATTTGTTTTGTGTTCATTTCTATACCTGTTTTTATCTGCAACATAATTTTATCTTAATCGAATTTTTAAATCAATAATCTAATATTTCAATTTGAAAAGTAGAATAAAATTATTTATCATGAGAATATAAAAAAGGAGAATTAATTATGCAATATGTAAAATTAGGTAACACAGGTGTTGATGTTTCAAGAATTTGTTTAGGCTGTATGAGTTTTGGAAAACCCGGGATACAAAACGGGGTTTTTCCTTGGGCAAAAGATTATGAAGATGCTAAACCAATATTTAAAAAAGCGATTGATTTAGGTATCAATTATTTTGATACGGCTAATGTTTATCAATTAGGTACATCAGAAGAAATAACAGGTCGTTTAATTAAAGAATACGGACTTGATAGAGATGAAATTGTAGTTGCTACAAAAGTACATTTTGCTATGCGTGAAGGTAAACCAAACGGTGCAGGTTCAAGCAGAAAAAATATTATGGCAGAAATAGACCATTCACTTAAAAGATTAGGACTTGATTATGTTGATTTATATCAAATTCATAGATTAGACCACGAAACACCAATGGAAGAAATTATGGAAGCTCTCCATGATGTCGTTAAATTAGGAAAAGCAAGATACATTGGAGCTTCCGTTATGTTTGCTTGGGAATTTGAAAGATTAAATCAAATAGCCGAAAGAAACGGTTGGACAAAATTTGTATCTATGCAAAATCAATATAATTTAATTTATAGAGAAGAAGAAAGAGAAATGATGCCGCTATGCCAAGATAGGCATATTGCAGTTGTTCCTTGGAGTCCGCTCGCCGGCGGAAGATGTGCTCATCCATGGGGAACTAAAACGGATAGAAATTCTATTGATGAAGTATCGCCAATGGTATGGGGAAAAACCGACAAAGAAGATAAGATTGTTGTTGATAATTTAGAAAAAATCTCAAAAGAACTGGATTATTCTATGGCACAAGTATCGTTAGCTTGGATGTTATCAAAACCTTATATAACTTCGCCAATCGTAGGCTGTACAGATGTTAAGCACGTTGAAGAAGCTGTTAAAGCTCTTGATATTAAATTAAACGATGAAATTATAAAAAGACTTGAAGCACCTTATGTTCCTCATATTAAAACGGGATTGTATTAAAATAATATGCAGGTTAAGTTTTATCAAAGCAACTCAACAAAAAATCAAGGAGATAAACAGATGAACATTAAAATAATTATAATCGCTACATTAATTTTAATCACAGTTGGATTTTTAATGTTTAAAAATAACGGAGGTAAAACAATGGCAGATGTCGGAGATAATAAAAAAGTTTTGGTAGCTTATTTTTCAAGAACAGGCGAGCAGTATTCGGTAGGTAATATTGAGGAAGGTAATACCGCAATTATTGCTAAAATTATAGCAAACAAAACAAACGGCGATTTATTTGAAATCAAAGTAAAAAACGATAATTACCCTAGAAGCTATACGGAATTAACCGAATACGCAAAAGCTGAAAAACAAGCAAATAAAAGACCTGAATTAGCACAAAAAGTAGAAAACATTGAACAATACGACACCATTTTTATCGGTTATCCGAACTGGTGGGGCGATATGCCGATGCCTGTATATACATTTTTAGAAAGCTATGATTTGGCAAATAAAGATGTACATTATTTCTGTACTCACGAAGGATCGGGCGGTGTAAAAGACGGCTTTGCAATATACGGTCATACCGCACAAAAAAATAGAGCCGAAGCTGATAAAAAAGTTGCCGAGTGGTTAAAAAGTTTAGGTTACTAAAATAAAAAATGAGGTAAAATTTATGCAAACGGTAAAATTAAATAACGGAACAACAATTCCCTCAATCGGTTTTGGAGTTTTTCTTATTCCTGATGACGGAACATGTCAAAAAGCAGTAGAAGAAGCACTATCGGTCGGGTACAGATTTATTGATACCGCAGCAGCTTATATGAATGAAAAAGGTGTTGGTTTTGCTATTCAAAAATCAGGAATTAAAAGAGAAGAAATTTATATTACTTCAAAACTATGGCTGCAAGATTACGGCTATGAAAATGCCATAAAGGGAATAGATACATCATTAAAAAACCTTAATGTTGATTATATTGACTTATATTTGCTCCACCAACCTTATTTTGATACAAAAGGCGCTTGGAAGGCATTAGAAGAAGCAGTTGGGGAAGGGAAGATAAAATCAATCGGAATAAGTAACCATACAATAGGATTTTTAGAAAAATTACTTCCTGAAATGAAAATCAAACCCGTAATAAATCAAATGGAATGCAATCCCTTGTTTCAACAAAAAAAATTAAGAGAATTTATGTCGCCTTATGATATTAAAATGCAGGCTTGGTATCCTTTAGGACATGGAAACAGAGAACTTTTTGAAAACGAAGTTTTAAAATCAACTGCAAAAAAATATAATAAATCGGTTTCCCAAGTTATTCTAAGGTGGCACCTTGAAGAAGGTATTATTCCTATTCCGAAATCAACATCAATTACTCATATTAAAGAAAACTTTGAAGTATTTGATTTTTCGCTTGATGGAGATGATATGACAAAAATTCGTGCTATTGATAAAGGATTTGGCTCGCACAATCCCGATAATTTATCAATTGGCGAAACTTTATTAAAAGCATATAAAATTCACGATTAACTGCAATTTTAATAAAAGAGAAAAAACTAAAATATAAATTTAATCTTAATAAAAGCCGATAATTAATTTATTGGTTTTTATGTTAATTTGAAATTTTGCAAAATAAATATTAAAATTTTTAGAATTAACTTGCCGAAATAATCAAACTAAGTGTCTCTTTACATTCGGAAAGTTGGCTTCCTGTTTGAGTTTCAGCTGTCGGAAATACGCAAACTACCCGTTCAGGAAAACGGTCTTTTTGGACTTTTGTTGGTGAAACGTTTAGTTTGCGTATTACGGAAAGTTGACTTAAAATTATTTTCCCACCTGTATTTCGGCTGTGTGTTTGAATTGTACGTTTAGTTTGCGTATTTCGGAAATGTCCAATTTGAAAATTAGCAAAAAATTAACACCTAATTTCGGAAAAATTAACACGAGATTCAGAAAATTTTAATTGATACAAAACAGACACAATACTCGGAAGTGGTGTTCCAATGCTTCCGAGTTGGATTTATGGTGTTTGTGCTATGAAAAGCGGATTTTGACAAGAGCGGAGTCGAACGAAGTGAGCGAGCTCGTCCTTGTGAAAAATCTGACGGAATGAAGTTTTTACGAAAGGAAAAACGAAATGGAGTACAAAGATTTTGAACCGTCAATAATCCAAGACAATGACTTATATATAAATATTAATAATGTGGCACAAGCAAAGGGTGTAACAAGCCGTTCGATAAGGTTAGAAATAAATAAACCTGAAAGCAAATATATTTCAAGAGAAATTAAAGTTAAAGGCGGAACAAGCTATGAAATACTGTTTTCAAGTTTAGAGCCTGAATTACAGCAAAAGCTGAGAGAATGCGAAACGAAGTCAACGGCTCTTGCCTTTAAATTACAAACCTCCGATTGTAACGGATAAGGCTCGGCAGACTGCTAATCATAGAATAAATATTGAAAAAGCGGCACTTGAGCATCGAAAAAATATCCGACACACAACCAAGCAGACTTTGAATTTTTAGATTTATACAATTCAGGATTATTTTTACCAAAAGCCTACGAGTTTTTAGGAAGTATCTCAATCGGGACTTTAAGAAGATACATTCAAAGCTATAAAAAGAATGAAAGTTTTGATTGTTTAATCCCTCAATACAAAATTACAAAACAGGGAGAATACAATGGAATTTTAGATAAAAACATGAAGAAAATCCTTCTCACTCTTTTACTTCATCAAAACAAATTCTCTTTTAATACGGCAATAAGACCCACTAAACAAATATTAATTAAGCAAGGATATAATGAAGAAATCTGCCAAGCAACATTACATTCAAAAGATACGCAGAGCTTTTTAAAAGGAATAATCACTCGAAATGGGTTTTAAGACGTGAAAACCCTTCTTAATTATGAAAAAGAAAACATCTTAACCCCTGCAAGAATTAAAAACGACAGAAGATGTTGCAGTCTTGAGTATTTAGAAAAAGCAAGATAAACAAGAGCTTTAACAAAAGATAAAACAATGAGTTATGACGGAGTAAAAATTCTTATTTCCGTTTTAGAAGAAAACAAAATTGACCCTATGAAATATACCGATTATATTGAAAATATTAAAAGTAAAAATTAATAGTACCCGAAGTCATGTTGAAATTTAAAAGTTGAATTCTTGATAAATTCAAGAGTGCGACTTTTTAGATGTCTTTAAAAATTTAACTTTGCACTATCGCAATAATTTGTCCAAGAAAAAAGAGTTTGTTTTTCTCACATCAGGACCCGCAAACTGTTGAAATGATTATTAATTTAGCGAGGTAGAAATGAAAAAATTTTTACTGTTTGTTATAATAATGTTATTAATTTGCACGGGTTGTACGTTAGTAAAAGCTGAAAATTCAAAAGGAGGACTTATGGACAAAAAAATATTAATCGCTTATTTTTCTTGGGGCGGTAACACAAAATCAGTCGCTGAAAAAATACATAATTCTGTCGGCGGCGATATGTTCAGGATTGAAACGGCTGTTCCGTACCCTGAAGATTATAACGAAACGGCATACGGAGTTGCAAAAAAACAGCACGAGGAAGGAACAAAACCGGCTCTTAAAGACAATGGCGATGTTTCAAGCTACGACATAATTTTTGTCGGAACCCCCGCTTGGTGGTATGAACCGGCTCCTGCCGTTAAAACCTTCTTATCCGAAAACAATTTTGAAGGTAAAACAATTGTTCCGTTTATAACCCACGGCGGCGGCGGAAAATATACAATTGCAGAGGATATGGCTAAATTTGCAAAAGGTTCAAAAGTATTATCTCCTCTTGTTGTTTATGAAAAAGGAAACTCTGAAACAGATAAAGAAATTGATAACTGGTTAAAACAAATTAAATAGGAGGTTAAATGCAAAAAGGTTTAATTATTACTCTATCAGCCCTGTTGCTGATAGGTGCATTTGAAGTACAAACATTTGCGAAAGGTGAAACAATGAAAGATAAGACTCAAAAAGAAAAGATATTTTACACTCAAACATTCAATAATATAAAAATTGCAGGTGAATTATATAAACCTGAAAACTTTGACGTAAATAAAAAATATCCCGCAATTGTTGTCGTTCATCCGGCAGGCGGAGTAAAAGAACAAGTTGCGGGATTATATGCAAAAAGACTATCAGAACAAGGATTTGTAACTCTTGCTTATGATGCCGCATATCAAGGCGAAAGTGGCGGCGAACCTCATTTTTTAGAAAGACCATCATCAAGAGTTGAAGATGTCCGCTCAAGCGTTGATTATCTAACAACACTTCCTTTTGTTGATAAAGATAACATCGGAGTTTTGGGAATTTGTGCAGGCGGCGGTTATGCTTTTAATGCAGCCGAAACAGAGATGAGAATTAAAGCAGTTGCAACAGTTTCCGCATTTGATTTAGGCAGAGCAAGACGTCAGGGTTTAAACGACTCTATGACAATCGAGCAGCAACACCAAAAACTAAAAGATGCAGCAGAACAAAGAACAAAAGAAGTTAACGGTGGTGAAATTAAATACAATGGCTATGTTCCAAATTCATTAGAGGAAATTCCTGAAAATGCACCTCCGATGTATCGTCAAGGCTACGAATACTACAGAACTGATTTAGCAAAACACCCGAGAAGTGAGAATAAATATATCTTTTCAAATTACGCTGAACAAGCAGCGTTTACTGCCTTTGACAGACCCGAATTTGTATCGCCAAGACCTGTTTTATTTATAGTCGGTGAAAACGCTGAATCTGCTTATTTCAGCAAAGAAGCCTACGACAAAGCACTTGAACCTAAAGAATATGTGGTTATTCCAAACGCAACCCATATTGAAATGTATTACAAACCTGAATATGTAAATCAGGCAGTAGAAAAATTAAGCGAATTTTACGGAAAAAACTTGAAAGGGAATAAATAATGTTAAAGAAATTTTTAGCGACAATTGTTTTAAGTACGGCACTAACTTTATGTGTTAATGCCGCAGAAGTTCCAAATATTGAACTAAACAACGGAACAAAAATTCCTCAATTAGGACTCGGAACATTTATGCTTGCTGAAGGTGAGGGCGAAAGCGAAGCATATACAGCAGCACTCACCGCACTGAAAGCAGGCTATCGTCATATTGATACTGCACACGCTTACGGAAACGAAAGAAGTATCGGTCGAGCGATTAAAGATAGCGGAATTCCTCGTGAAGAAATTTGGGTTACATCAAAATTGTGGCCGAGCGAGTTTGGCGAAGGTAAAACCGCAGAGGCGTTTGAAAAAATGCTTAAAAGATTAGATTTAGACTACGTTGATTTAGTTTATGTTCATCAGCCTGTGGGTGATGTTATGGGTGCTTGGAAAGATTTAGAAAAAGCATACAAAGATGGAAAAATCAAAGCTCTTGGTATTTCAAACTTTGATAAAGACGAAAAAGTTTTTGATGAATTTTTTAAGACTGTGGAAGTTAAACCGCAAATTATGCAAATGGAATGTCATCCTTACGCTCAAAGAGAATACTGGCAAAAACGCATTAAAGAACAGAATATGCAGCAGGAAAACTGGTATCCTCTTGGCGGCAGGCAAAGTAACGGCTTGATTTTAAAGGATAAAACAATCAATAAAATTGCAAAATCTCACAAAAAATCACCTGCACAAATTATTTTAAGATGGCATATTCAAAAAGGATTTATTACAATTCCCGGTGCAAGCAATCCTGATTATATAAAAGAAAATATTGATATTTTTGACTTTAGCCTGTCTGATAAAGAAATGGAAAAAATTCACAAATTAAATACTGAAAAAAGAATTTTTAACCCGCCTTATGAAGAAGCTAAAAAACGTTATTTAGAAACTGTTTTACCGGATTAAAAATTTTGAAGTGCATAAAATGAAAAAATTTATATTAATTTTAACTATATTTTTTAGTTATGTAGGTTTGGTGTTTCTGTTCCGACAATACTGTTTTGTCGGGCAGGAATGCTCAACCTACAGTTTTGCATAAGCAGGTTTAGGTTTCTGCCATAACAAACTGTATCTCTGATATACCTGAAATTCCATCGATTTTTGTGCCCTTTTATAAGTTTTGATATAAAAAAAGACCGGTTTACCGGTCTATCTTTTTTCTTTAGGCGGAAGATTGATATTATGATCATGTGCATATTTTCTGATTGCATCATCACCTTTTTTAATAACTTCCTTGGGTATTCCTAATTTTTGAAGTTCATCCAATTTAGCATCCTCCGCGTCTTTTTCTTCTCTTGGCGGCAATCCTGACATTGCAGCAAACTCTTTTTCATCCATACCTGTTTTTTTTGCTCCATTTTTAACAAAAGCGGCAAGTTTTTCGGGGTCATCAGTTGGTACGCCCCAAGGGTTAATTTCAGCTTCTTTGCCTGTTCCGCTGAACTGAAATCCGTTTGCCATGAATACAGAAGGCGGATTAGGATCGCCAAACTTGCTTCTTAATTGAGCTTTTGCGTCCTCTAAACTAATACCGTTTTCCTTTGCGTACTGTATGGCATAAGCATCCGGATCCATCTGCGGCGGTCTGTTACCACTTACTTCATTGACCATAATAATCTCCTTTCATTACTGCTCATACTTATTAAATAATAGTTAATAAGTATTATTTATATATTATTAAACAATATTATTTAAAATAAATTGCCGTTTTCTGTCAAAATTTTTACATTTCTTAATGGCTATAGACTTATAAATAATTGTTTATAGTAATTAGAAATTTACTATTATCAAATCTATAATGTTTAAGTGGATAAAAATAAGAATATAGAAAAACGTTTTGGTGCCAAATTGGCTTACGTCAGAAAGTTAAAAAAACTTTCGCAGATGAAACTTGCTGAAATGGTTGATATGAATTTCAATTATATCGGACAAATCGAACGGGGCGAAGCTAATGTCACCATTAGGACAATGATTGTACTGGCAAATGCTCTTGATGTAGAATTGAGTTCGTTATTTGATTTTTCATTTTAATTCTTATAGTGATATTAGACTGGATAACAACATAATTGCTTTTTCTAAACCGTCTTTTAAATTTGAGTAATAGGTTTAATTTCCCCTTATATTGACTTAATGTCATTATAATGATATATTGCTTTTGACATTGTGTCAATATACAGACAAAAGGAATTTAAAATATGCCAAAAGGATCAATCGTACTGATAAAATCAAGACAGGATGAAATATTAAATGCAGCGGAAGAACTGTACAAAGTAAAAAATTTTAAAGATATTACTTTAAACAATATTGCAGAGCTTACTACGTTTAAAAGAACTTCGATTTATAACTACTTTGAAACAAAAGAAGAAATCTTTTTGACTTTAAATAAAAGGCAATATGAGGCTTGGGTTTATGATTTAGAAAATATTATTCAAAATAATTCTGTTTTATCAAAAGATGATATTGCAAAAAATATCGCTCTTTCTTTAGAAAAAAGAGAAGATATGTTAAAGCTTATGATGAACCATTTTGATATGGAAGCAAACAGCCGGCTTGAAATATTGACTGAATTTAAAATTGCATTTGGTAGTTCTATGAAAACCCTAAACAGATTGCTTGAAAAATTCCTTCCTGAAATGCTAGAAAATGACAGAACAAATTTTATTTATTCCCTGTTTCCTTTTATATATGGGATTTATCCTTATACAACGGTATCCGATAAACAAAAAGAAGCAATGAAAACTGCCGATGTCGGATTTATTTACCATAGTATTTATGAAATAACTTATAATTGTGTGAAACTGCTTTTAAAATAAGAGGTAAAAATGAAATACACTAATTTAGGAAAATCGGATTTAAAAGTTTCAAGAATATGTATGGGCTGTATGGGTTTTGGAGATAGCTCAAACGGTCAGCATTCTTGGACAGTTGATGAAAATACTACAAGAGAAATTATAAAAGCGGGGTTAGAAAAAGGGATTAATTTTTTTGATACCGCAATAGTTTATCAAGGAGGATCCAGCGAGCAATATGTAGGTAGAGCCTTAAAAGATTTTGCCAAAAGAGAAGATTTTGTGATAGCGACAAAATTTACTCCTCGCACCCCTGATGAAATTGAAAACAACATATCGGGGCAAAAACATATTGAAAACTACTTAAATAAAAGCCTGCAAAATTTAGGAACGGATTATGTTGATTTATACATCTATCACATGTGGGATTATAATACCCCGATAGAAGATATTATCGAGGGGCTAAATAATGTTGTAAAGCAAGGAAAGGTCAGATACATCGGTATTTCAAACTGCTTTGCGTGGCAATTAGCTAAAGCAAATAACTATGCAAGAAACAACGGATTTGCTGAATTTATATCCGTTCAGGGGCATTATAATTTAATCCACAGAGAAGAAGAAAGAGAAATGATTCCATACTGCAATGAAGAAAATATTGCTCTCACTCCATATTCAGCTTTAGCTTCCGGAAGATTATCAAGACATATCGGAGAAACAACAAAAAGACTTAAAGAAGATTCTTATGCAAAATTTAAGTATGATAAAACTGCGCAAGCTGATAATAAAATCATTGAAAGAGTTGAAGAAATTGCTTTAAAAAGAGGAGTTTCAATGACGGAAGTATCATTAGCGTGGTTATTAACAAAAGTAACTTCGCCTGTTGTGGGTGCAACTAAACTATCTCATATTGAAGGGGCGGTTAAATCAGTTGAACTTGAATTATCACAAGATGAAATAAATTATTTGGAAGAATTATACATCCCTCACGCACTTGCGGGGGTAATGGCTCAAAATAAGCCGCAAGATTCAAACAAAAATCACGTATGGATAAATAATGCAAAACAAATATAATTCGCTATTGGGAAAAAGAAATGAAATAAGGAGAAAAAATGAAAAATGTTTTATTGGTAATTTTAGGATTAATTATTTTAGCATCAGGAACTTTTTTTGTTCTGAACAGTAAATCTCAAGCAACGGAAGACACTAATAAAAAAGTGTTAGTAGCGTATTTTAGCGTAACGGGCAACACAAAACAAGTTGCTCAACATTTAGCAAATGCAATAAATGCCGATATTTATGAAATAAAACCAAAAGTTCTTTATACAAAAGAGGATCTGGATTGGACAAATGAAAACTCACGAACTTCAGTTGAAAAGAATGCCCCAAACTTTCGTCCGGAAATGTCGGAAGATGATTTTTCACCCTCAAATTATCACACAATATTTCTGGGTTTCCCAATTTGGTGGGGCAAGGCACCGACAATTGTTAATACATTTTTAGAAAATTATGATTTTTCAGATAAGAAAATCATTCTTTTTGCAACCTCAGGCGGAAGCGGTTTAGGCGGAGCAGTTGAACACTTGAAGAAAAGTGTTTCAAATTCGACTGAAATTAAAGAAGGTAAATTATTCAATAATCATCCGACTAAAGATGAGCTCAAAAAATGGGCAGATAGCATTTTATAAAAAAAATAAGGAGAATAAAAAAATGAAAATATTAGTAATAACGGGAAGCCCGAGAAAAAACGGAAATTCAAATATTTTAGCGGATAATTTTATAAAAGGTGCAACGGAAAACGGTCATAATGTCGTTCGATTTGATTCTGCTTTTAAAAATGTTCATCCATGTGTTGCTTGTAATAAATGCGGAATGGATGGCGATTGCGTATTTAATGACGATTTTAATTTTATAAGAGAAAATATAGTTGATTCCGATATGGTAGTGTTCGCTACTCCAATGTATTATTTCGGAATATCCGCTCAATTAAAAGCGGTAACAGATAGATTCTATTCAATTAACGGAAAAATTCACACTCCTAAAAAATCAGCACTTATTTTAACTTATGCTGATACTTCCTCTTATGATGCCGAACCTATAAAGAAGCATTACGAAGTGCTTTTAAATTACTTAGGCTGGCAGGATGTCGGGCAAATTATTGCAAAAGGTGTCTGGACGGAAGGTTCGGTAAACAATACGGATTATCCCGGACGTGCCAAACCTTCTATATATTTGCTTAATAGACAAGTTTCATCATTTTCTAAACAAGTTAACTGCAAAGAAGGTGTCTCAATGCCTGCCAGATTATAAAGCTTTGCGGTATAGCTTCCGATTCAAGATGTTTTGCACTTACAAAATTTTTAGGAATTTTAACATAAAACAGTTTACCCGTTTGATTATTAATTGCAAATTGTAATTTTCATTTGCCAAAAATAACTGTGCATTAGTATACCTATATATAAATGTTTGTGCTATTCTTAAATAAAGGCAAAAATAAAGAATAGGTTATAAATGATATGAAAAAAGCTTTAATAACGGGAGTAACAGGACAAGACGGAAGCTATCTTTCCGAATTATTAATTTCAAAAGGTTATGAAGTGCATGGTATAAAAAGACGTGCAAGTTCTTTTAATACTCAAAGAATTGACCATATTTATCAAGATATGCACGACAGCTCAAATTTTATTCTTCATTACGGAGATTTATCCGATTCATCAAATCTGATAAAATTAATACACGATATTGAACCCGATGAAATCTACAATTTGGCAGCTCAATCACACGTAAAAGTTTCTTGGGATTGTGCTGAATATACTGCAGATATTGATGCTTTAGGCACATTAAGACTGCTTGAAGCAATAAGGCTTAACAAGCTTGAAAATAAAACAAAGTTTTATCAGGCTTCAACATCAGAGTTGTATGGACTTATACAAGAACCGATACAAAAAGAAACAACACCTTTTTATCCGCGTTCTCCTTATGCTGCTGCAAAATTATACGCATATTGGATTTGTGTTAATTACCGTGAAAGTTTTAATATATTTGCTTCAAACGGAATATTATTCAACCACGAATCACCAAGACGAGGTGAAACTTTTGTTACACGAAAAATAACAATGGCAGCTTCAAAAATAAAAATGGGACTACAGGATAAGTTATATTTAGGCAACCTGAATGCAAAACGAGATTGGGGACATGCTAAAGATTATGTTGAAGGAATGTATTTAATATTACAGGCCGAAAAACCGGATAATTATGTTTTAGCAACGGGCGTTACAACTTCAATAAGAGATTTTTGTAAAAAAGTTTTTGCACGTCTGGATATGGATTTGGAATTTATAGGCTCAGGGCTTGATGAAAAAGGGATAGATAAAAAAACTGGCAGGGTTGTTATTGAAGTTGACCCGCGTTATTTTAGACCCGCAGAAGTTGATTTACTTTTAGGAGACAGTTCTAAAGCAAGAAACGAACTTAATTGGAAACCAAAGTATAATCTTGATATGTTAATTGATGAAATGGTTGAAAATGACTTTGAATTGGCTGAAAAAAAAAGAATGTTAAAAGAAAACGGTTATAAAGTATATAATTCTTTGGAGATATAATGAAAAAACAAGATAAAATATTTGTTGCGGGATATAAGGGGCTTGTCGGTTCTGCGATAACAAAAGAATTAAAAGAAAAAGGTTATAACAATTTAATTCTTAAAGGTCATAAAGAACTTGATTTATCTGATTCTTTTGCTGTCAGAGAATTTTTTTCAATAAATAAACCTGATTACGTTATTCTTGCTGCGGCTAAAGTAGGGGGAATATATGCTAATAATACATATCCTGTTGAATTTTTTACCGAAAATATGAAAATTCAGCTTAATGTTATTGAAAATTCCTATAAATATAATGTTAAAAAGCTGTTATTTTTGGGTTCCAGTTGTATTTATCCCAAAAGCGCTCCGCAACCGTTAAAAGAAGAATATTTACTTTCTTCTAAACTTGAAAAAACAAATGAAATGTATGCATTGGCTAAAATTGGCGGATTAAAACTCTGCGATGCTTATAACAGAGAATATGGCACCGATTTTATATCTGTGATGCCTTGCAATTTGTATGGTTTTAATGATAATTATCATGAACAAAACGCCCACGTTCTTCCAATGCTTTTGAAAAGATTTCATGATGCAAAAGTATCAAATGCTGAATCTGTCACGGTTTGGGGAAGCGGAAAACCTTTAAGGGAATTTATGTTCGCAGGTGATTTAGCGCGTGCAGTTGTATATCTTATGGAAAATAAAACAGCAAAAGATATAGGGGAAATAATTAACATCGGTACAGGGGAAGAAATTTCAATATCAGAACTCGCTGATTTAATAAAAGAAGTAGTCGGTTACAAAGGTAAGATAGTTTTTGATAAAACAAAGCCGGATGGCACTATGAGAAAAGTTATGGATATTTCAAAAATGAATTCTTTGGGGTTTAACGCAAAGACATCTCTTAGGGAGGGGATAAAAAAAGTTTATGAAGATTTTTGCACTAAAATTGATATATAGTGCTGTAGAGAAATGTATAAATGGTAGACTAAAGTTACCCTACGGATAAAACAGAAAATTATATGTAGTAGGGGTGGACTTTAGTCCTCCAAGAAACAATAATTTAAAAAAATTCAAAAAAAACATATATAAAAATTTTTGTGGTAAAATAGTTTTATGGTTAAAGTATCAGTTGTCATACCTGTCTATAATAAAGAGAAGTATGTTAAAGAAGCACTCGATTCCGTTTTTAATCAAACATATAAAGATATTGAGATTTTAGTGTTAAATGATGCATCTGAAGATAAAAGTGCGGATATTATTCAAGAAATAATAAAAGACCATCCCGAAATTATTTATATTAACGAAAAAGAGAATATCGGAGTTTGTACAGCAAGAAATAAATTAATTAGCATGGCAAAAGGAGAGTATATTCTTCCTTTTGATGCCGATGATATGCTTGATGAAACATATATTGAAAAATTTGCCCGTG
>CANQRH010000007.1 GCA_947626225.1 Candidatus Gastranaerophilales bacterium | reverse complement strand
CTTTTTCACCGTCAACAACTCCCGTTACCCATTCAGACTGTCCGTAGGTTTCCATAGCGTCATATTTGCGCACGTCAACCGATTTCTCCAATTCGGTTATGCTTTCGGAAAGCTCACTTGTATCTATATTTGCTTCAACATTATCAGACTGGTTTGCGCCAAATTCGGCAATAGTTTTACCGTTATTTTTTATGGTCAATTTGCCGTTTTTAATATCATCTTTTTGGGCTAAGCCTGAAATTTTTTGTTCAACTTCATTTTTTGCAGCTGTTATTTGGCTTAAGTAATCTTCCCCTGTTTCAGTAATATCATCATTGTACTGCGTACCGAGCTTTTCAATTTCACTTTGCGCATCAGATTTTGCACTTTCAATTTGGGTTAAATAACTATTCCCCGTATTTTCAATATTATCGCTATATTGAGTGCCCAAATCCGTAATCTCATTTTTCGCATCGGTTTTTGCGTTCTCGATTTCCGATAAATAACTACTTCCTGTGCTTTTAATATTATCGGTATATTGAGTACCCAAATCCGTAATCTCTTTTTCTATACCTGATTTAGTGCTTTCAAACTCTGTCAGGTATTCACTTCCGGCAGTAGTTATTTCACCTGTGTATTGAGTACCTAATTCGGTAATCTCATTTTTCGCATCGGTTTTAGCACTCTCGATTTGCTCTAAATAGCTATCGCCTGTGCTTACAATATTACCCGTGTACAGAGTGCCTAATTCGGTAATTTCGCCTTTTGCAACATTTTGCGCATTCTCAATCTGTGCCAAATAATTGTCGCCGGTAGTTGTAATATCTCCCGTATATTGTGTGCCGAGTTCTGTGATTTCTTCCGTCACTTCATCAATTGCATCTTGAATACCTTGGGTTATTGCTTCATGAACATCGATAGCGGCGCCGGTTGCAATATCAGCTTGATTTTTTGCTTGCTGAGCATAATACTTGGAGCTGTAATCTTCAGATGCGACTTTGCCGTCCATTTTAACAGCCCATTCTTTGGCAAGTCCCATATAATATTTGTCGCCTGAAATATCCAAACTGAAATTATTATTACCGTTATCATTAACAGTAATTTGAATGCTGTCACTTGTAGAATTATCAACGTCAATATTAATATTTGTGTCAAGATTATCACTCATTCAACGGCTCCTTCAACAATTTTGGGATATACTTGAATAACATTTTTTTTGCTGAAATCAGGCGTAACAGTATCTTCATCAGGCAAGCCTACAGGCATAACTTTAATTCCCCAATAATAAACTGCTACATCTTCACCTTGCGGGACAACGAGTTTATCGGTAAAACTTGCTGACAATGTTATCGTAACAGTGTCTTTATTATTAGATGTAACCATAATTTCAGAGCCTATTCTCGTATAGTTCTCATCTACAATGGCGAAATACACAAAGTAATTATTATCCGGGTTTAATCCGTTTACGATAATTTTTCCGCTATCGCCCTGTCTTATTTTTAATACTCCGTTTTCATATTTAAACATCCGATACCGCCTTTTCAAAGATTTTAGTTAATTCATCATCGCTAATATCAGGTAAATAGGTTTTAATTGAATTTATCAGCAGTTCATCACCCCTGTAAACTGCGGAACATAAATTCCAAGCAGCAGCTGTGTCATCATTTGAATTAACAAGTTCCATTAATTTTTGATATGAAATACCGTTAGGCAAACAAACAAGCTTAAAAAAGTCGTATTTAGTCATATTAAGTTTAGCAATACGTTTTTGTTCTTTTTCTTTTTCTTCCTGCTCATAGTTCGGATTTTTTATAAGCTTATTATCCGAAATAACAAAATAGTTTTGTCCTTTCTGCCGCAACAGTTCTATCTGCTCGGGTGCAATCAAAACATATCCTTCAGGCAAATCCCCAAACTTTGTAACTTCAACAGGGAACATTTCGGAATTAACCATATATTTACCTCTGAAATCAGGGATAATTTCCCAGTGTTCACCGTTATAGATGATGGTTTGATTTTCGGAAACATCAGGGATTTGTTCTGTTGTAGAATTTGCAGGCATTAAATATTCACCCGGTCTTTTCGGGTTTTTCTGAGCCTCTTGGTACTTTAAATATTCTTTAGTTTCCGTATTCCATAAATAAATCAGCATTTAAAATTCTCCTAATATTTGATCCAAAAATTAACGGCATAGTTCACGACTCTCACTTCATCCACACCATCTTTATAAACTGAGCTTGAGCGTGAAGCATTAAAAGATTGTTGATTTGAACGAATACTATCATCACCCGAAGCCCAAGTATTACCTAATCTATCTTGCTGAAAAGCACCACTGATTGAAGTACTAGCCGGTCTGGTTCCTGACAGAGTACCTTTAATATTCGGCAAAGCACATTCTTGCTTAGTTCCTAAAGTTGCGGCATTTCCGCCCGCACCTCTTAAAAACATTCCTTGCCAGTCGGGAACATTAAAATGGTAATCATCAACTGCACCGTAAATTGTTCCTATTTCATTGAACAAATCTTCATAATCACTTCTTAACAAAGAAGAACCGTCACATTTTAAAGAGCCGTCAATGCTTTTTTCATGGGGCAAAATGATAACTGTACCCGCTTTGATAATACTGCCTGATATATCTGCTTTCAGTTTACTTATTTCACCTTCAAGATAATTTCTCAATTCAGCAGCGATTTCGCTATTTAATTCTTCCAAATATTTGTTGTTGTTGTTAGTATCTTCAGCGGTAATTTTTTCGCCGTCTTGAAAAGTCTTTAAAGCATTTGTCATAATTACTCCTTTAAGACAATTATGGCAAATTAGAAATCGGGCATATTTAAAGTGTTTCAAAAGTGTTTCAAATTTTAAAAATTCAATAAAATCAATAATTTACAGGAATAAATTTGAAACAGTTTTGAAACAGAATTGAAACAGTTTTAATTCAATTTATAAAAAAGTAGCCAAAAGGATAATTCTATTTTGAATAAAATTGTGATATAATAAAAAATTTTATAAAAAATTTTATTGCAAAATTAATATTTATTGTATAATTAAAGATAGATGAAAAAGATATTTATATTATGTTTTTTATTATGTTCAATGGTTTTTGCTGCGGAAAGACCAATAAATAGTAATTCCTTTTATAGTTCTAATGATACTGTTACCGTTGAAGGTATTTTGGAATATACAGGGAACAACGAAACCATTAAAAGTTATACTAAATCCATAAATTATAATTGCAATTTAACAAATAAACAATGTGAGATGCTTGAAGCAACTTATGTAGATAATGGAAAAAATCTTCGACCTTCTTTGTATCCGAGAAAAGAAAACTGCGAAATATTGCACCGAGATAATAGAAAAATTATTACTTTATGCCAGAACGGTTTTATCAGTTTGATAAATTTTAAAACAAAAACTTTTACATTTGAAAAAGATGACATAAAATACTTATTAAAATGGGATCAGTTTTCCAATTCAAAGCCATAAGGTAATTCACTATTATACATATTTATATCAGCATTTGGATAAACCTCGGCATTAATCTGATTTGACAACAAACTTGATGCTGTTACAGGCAATGGTCTGACTACTTGAGCAGGTACTGATTTATTAGATAAATTATATAAAGCACCCAAACCGCGAATAGACCCTTTTCCCATAATCCTTGGTGAAACTAAACCCAAGCCGAATAAAGCTAAAGGGTTATGAGTTATCAATGCAGCGGTAGGCGCACCGCCTAAAAGCCCTGTTCTTAACGCATTACCAAAACCTTGTTCTGAACCAAATCCGCCACCCTGCCCAGGGAAGAATTTTTCTAAAGCTTCTCTTGCTCTTATATCGTTTAAATCATCCATAAAATTTACACCTGTGTTGGTTTGTAAATCATTTAATGCATTCTCAAAACGTAAATCATTTCTATTTGCGAGCAGGCGAGGATTTCTTTCATATTGTTTGCCTATAATATTTCTGATTTCATTTACTTCGTTTTCGTTATTAATTAAATTTTGTGCTGATTTATAAAACTTATTTTGTTTCGGTAATAAGTTATCAATATTTTTTAACCTTTGGTCTAATCCTGATACAGCATTCTCATTACTGCCAATATTTCTTATTTTACTCCCCAAAGTATTTACATTATCCAAACCTCTTTCGACATCTGTAATCATTGAATAAATATCATTTGGTCTGGCATATTCGGGAATGGCTCTACGGATATAATTATTTATTTGCTCTGCTGTTCCTCTTGCTACATCTGCTGTTATACCGTCTTTTAATCCTTGTGCTGCATACCCTTTATCATATAAACGTTCTTTAACCCTGTGCAAATCTCTAAAGGTCAAGCCGGGACGTTTTAATTTATCATTTATATAATCTACAATTTTGGATGCATCTTCTTTAGCAGTATTATATATCCCACCTTCGCCGAAACTGTTTACAACACTGTCAACAGCATTTTGAATATTATTATTATCTTTAATAGTTTTATTATCAAGCTTATTTAACGCATTTGAAATATCTGTTCCTGCTTGATTTTTTAAATTTTGCATACCTTCTTCTGCTTTTTGAGCGAGTTCATAATACTTATTTCCAAAATCAGCAGCCGTAGGCAACATATTTTTAGCCTCTCTTAATTTTGTTTCTATGGGTTGATAAGCTGTTTTAGCATCGAATTTTCCTGTGAATATACTATCCCCTGTTAATTCTTTTGTTAAAGCTCTTTCATAATACTCTGCGGGAACAGATGTCAATGAAGATTGAATTTCAGGTAATATTTTTGTTACTGCGGGTGATTCAATAGCTGCCTTTGTAACCATAGGTGCTGCCATTACGGCAGGAGAAATGGCTCCGCCGACTACAGCGCCTGTTAATACATCTTTGCCGATATCCTTAGTAATGCCCTTATTTTTTATACTTTCCGTTCCACCAACTGTGGCACCTTGATAAGCTCCCGTAACTGCAGCATTACCGAGCTTTGCTGCGGTTCCTGTTCCTTGTACGACTTTTGCCTGTGGCAATAATAAATATGGTGCTGTTTCGCCAACAAACCTTCCGACTTTTTGTGAAGTGCTTTGGGGCTTATCATCCAAAAGGCCATAACGTTTATCAAGTTCTGCGTCACTTAACGGTTTTTTACCTAACAGAGGACGGATGTATGGATTTACAATATTTTTGCCTAATCCTACCCCAAGCGAAGAAACACCTTGAGCAAATCCTTTGCCAAAATCTTTCAAAAAATTTGATTTGCCTTTTAATGCAGATGTATTAGCCTGCCCATTTTCTTCAAGTTCAAACCCTGACGGTAGATTTACAGCGGTTCCCATTTCCCGTTCCTCCATATAATACGTTCACCTGTCTTTTTATTTACGGCGGTTTGCCCCTCTTTAAAACTTCCTGCTTGTTTTGCAGAGCCATTTTTATAATGTCTTGGCATTATATCAGCAGGGTTTATGCCATATCTCTGTGCTAAATCTGCGTAATCATTTACAATTTCTTTTACTTCATTATCGTTTGCTTGTTTCATAATTGTTAAAGCATTCACTAAATCATCTCTATTAGCGTCAGTTAAACCTGAGCCACCACGAGTAAGCTTTTGTTGATAACCGTTTAATTTATCCCAAACAGCTTGACCTGCTGCTGTTCTATCAAATTCACTTTCTCTAACAACAGAAGTCGGATCTAAAACTTTGTTTAGTGTTGTAATTAACGCTTGGTCAAAAGCGTTTTTACCAATTTTCCCTGATTTATACTGATTATATAAGCTATATACATTATTATATTGTCTCGTGATTTCAGTAGAATTTTTAACAGGTGGTAAACTTGTAAATTCTTTTCTTAAACTCGTTATACCATTGAAATTAACATTAGGTTTATTTCGATCAGCAGCTAATTTCGCCCAGTCCAACGCATTACTTTGACCTCTGTAATAATTATCAATAGCATTTTGTTGTTTTTGCATAGCGAGTTGGTCTTTTCTCAACTGTTGCATTTCCTTCTGATTTTGAAGCTGATTATCATAATACATTTTTCTGTAAGCGGCATTATCTTGCAGCTGTTGTGAATGAAGCATATTACCGTAAACATCGGGAGTAATATAGCCTCGCATAGAATTTATTTGATTAGCTGCATTGTTTAATTGTTCTTGCTGATTTTGATATAATTTGTCAGCGTATGCTTTATTTAACGCAACATTAAACTCTGCTTTTTCCTTATCGTTCATCGTATCATAATTTTTCATTGTACCGTCTGAATTTGTTAATAGCTGATTATATATTGCATTTTGCTCACCGGCAGATAACTTATTAAACTCGGGATTATTTCTCAATGAGCTCTGTGCATTTTCAATCATTGAGTTTCTGTATATTCTGTCTTGATTTCTTAATCTTTGGTTCAACGCACCGGCTTGACCGCCATAAGCTAAAGCATCTAAGCTGTCACCGCCTGTAGCGCCCACGAGTCCGGCTGTAATTAAACTTCTACCCAAAGGACTTTCGGCAAATCTTCCGATAGTGCCTAACCCTTCACCCAAACGGTAAGCAAAGCCTTTATTTCTTCCGTCCGGTGTTTGCTTTGAGTAAAGATTAGGAGCGGCAAATCCTGTAACAAAGTTTTCTCTTGCGCCGCTTGCAATATCATTAAATAATCCGCCGACACGCGGGCTGCTTGAAATTCCCGCACTCATAGTATTTGTATTTACAAAATCGGTAGGTTGCGCTTGATTTCCGAATAAATTGTTAAAAAGGTTATTGCCTATCTTTTTTGTTCGATTAGAGAGCTTATCAAAAGCAGTAAGAGCTTTTTCGTCAGCTGTCGGAACATTGGTTGCAGTCCCGTCATCATTTATCCTGATATTATCTAACTGCGGAGCCAATGGCGGCATATTTTTTGTATAATCTGTCGTATTATTTTTACCTGTCAACACATCCCAGAATTTCATTTAACCACCCCCAGTTTGTTATAATCAACGTGTTTAATACCATTTATAACCACAACGGCATCGGGATTAACCTTTTCGACTTCTTGTGCGATAACTCCCTCTTGCTTTCCTTTCGGAAGTCCTAACCCGTCTTTATACTCAAATTCATACCAGTTATAACCGTTTTTCTTGCCAATTTTCTTAATATTCTTTTTAACGTTAATATCAGAAGCAGCAAGAGTCGACGCCAACATTGCCGAACTCGCAATATTTCCCGCAGCATTTCCTGCAGTGTTAGCCAAAGAACCCCATAAGGAATTATTATTGTTTGCTTGGTCAAGCTTATATTTATTCAAATTATAACCATTCAAAGCATTGGCTTGCGACTGTGAACCTTGATTAACGCCCATAATTTGGTTATAAATATTATTTGACAAATCCATTAAGGCACTTAAATTATTCTTCTGCCTGTCATAATAATTATTATAAAGGTTCATTTCGTTATTGGCGAGTGTGTCGGCAAAACTGTTTGTTGCACTTTGTAACCCGCTTGACCTCATCAGCCCTCTGTTAGCAAGCTGTCCCAAAACATTTGCATCAAATGATTGGCTTAATTGTCTGTTAAGATTGTTTCTGTAAGCTTGATAATTGGCATCGTTTGAAAAATCACCCGAGAGCATATTGTTAAATGTCGTAGGGATAGAATTTCCAACGGTTGTCATAGTTTCAGACTGCCAGCCTACAGGTCTGAAAGTAGTTCCGTTTTTATCGGTAGTCGAGCTTCCGAATAATCCGCCCGTGTCAAAGCTTGCCGCTTGATAACTTGGTGCTTTACTTTTTTTACCCATTTTTTAACCTCATATACTTATCGTTTTTGATATGTTTAAACCCCGCTTTTTTTAATAATAATGCCGCGTGTCTCAGTGGTGTAAATGCGTACATATCTTCATCAAACGCATTACATACCTTGATTATAGCGTTTATTGCATCCGGCATAATCCTTCTGACAGCGGTGCCGGATAAAGTTAATAATCCGTTTTCTCTTTGGACGGTAATAAATCCTTGGAGATAACCTTCCTGTTCGTGATAAAAGCAAAACAAATTCGGGTTATTAATAAGCCAGTCAAAATCATATTGATTGGGCATCGGTCTTGATTTGTATAAATTCAGCAATTCTTTTTTATTTCTGCAGCGGTCAATTATCATTAACGGCCTCTTGTTTTAAGTTTTGCTTTTATATTTTTTAGTTCAACCGAATATATATAAAACCCTTGACCTATTTCATTTGTATAAATTTTTACACCCAGAGTGTACCAAGTTTGAGGAGTTGAGATTTCAACAACTTTTTTGGCGTAGGGATTATTAGCCGCATAAACCGCAGTTCCGAATTTTTGGTTATCAGGAATTATTTCATTATCGTCTTTAGAACCGTAGACACCGCCGCCGGAGCCTTTAATTTTGACCTTTTTAGGATTTTTAGTCTTATTGTTAACGGTTAATTCAACCCAGAAATCGTTTCTGTAATTATCGTTTAACACTATTAAAAGCGGGGTTTTTTGTTTTTTCAGATTAGAATTTGAGCCGAGATTGATAAAAGTAGACTGATAAACAGCGGGATAAAATTCCCCGGAAAAATCTATATTTATATTTTCTATAAATATTCTGCCTTTATCAGCTCCGCTCAAAACAAGATTATCTATAAGACATACAGTATTAATATCTTGCTCTTTACGTTGAACAAACTCTTTCAGAAAGTAGTTATAAATATAGATTTCATCATTAATTAACATCCATATTTCATTTCGATTATCATAAATACAGCTGGCCAGCTTGCATTTTTTAACGTTATTAAATCTGCTTTGAATTTCTCTTGCCACGGGGCCGTCAGGTCTGAGCTGTCCCGAATCTATATTCTGAATAAAATAGATATTCTTCTGGTTGTTATCATAAAAGAATAAATAAGTATCGTGTTTTACAATTGACGTATAACTAAAACATCCCACACCCGCCATAGTTTGAAGCGTAGAACCGGTGTCATTTGGTGTAACATTTAACAGGCTTACATCATCGGCAGTAAAAATATATAATCCTCCGGTGTATGCAAAAACGGCTGTAACTTTTTTAGAAAAATCGATATAGAAACTGTCAGCGACATCTTGCGGGTCGTCATTCCAAGTGTAGATATCATTTTGATGAGAAGCGTGCACGCCGTATTGGCTTGCTACAACCAGAAACCCATTCCATTCGGCCATTGACAAAAATTTAAGATTTCTGCCGAGATAATCAACAGGATTAATTGAGCGAATCTGTTCTCCGTATTCCAAATCAGCGGTAAAACAAACGGTTTTAACTTCTTCACCGTTAGTAAACACAAAAATATCATAAGCTGAGGAGTTTAAAGTAATCCCGTTACACTCCCCGGTAACTGATAGCCCTTCAATTAATTTAACCGGTTTTCGGGTTATATCAATATAAAACAGAACCCCTTCAACATCATTTTCAGCGTAAATAAATCTATATACGGTACCTTCTTGAACGGACTTAAATATCCCGATAACGTTGTAATCTGCAGGAAGTTCATATAAAACAGCGTTACCGTCCATAGTTTTAATACCTGAAGCCGAGCCGACTTCAGTCTGAATTATTTCAACATTTTGGCATTGAATAGCGGAAATTTCTCCGCCGGAATTAATCCCGTTAAGTTCTCTTATGCCTCTAAAGCGCTGAAATATTTGCGGTTCAATTACAATAGCCATATTTATATGATACCCTATTTAGAAATGGTGAATCAGAATACAATTCGAGGTTGGATTTTAACAGGTTTAGCCATTTTTTTGAACAGATTCCACCGTTCGTTGAATTCTTTAATAATAGGCTGATAATTTTCATCCTGATCATCTTTATTATTTTGCTCCATAGTTTTCAGTACAAGACAATCCATAAAAAAGTCAGCCAAATTATCGGGCAGATTAATAAAATCTTCAGCGTTTTCAAACTCAAATTTTGTATTACCTTTAATGTCCTTAACGGGCTTAAATTGGTTGTAAACGATTGCGAGATTATAATTATTATCGGGAGTAGGATATAATTTCAACTTTTGTTTCGGGTTATTGTAGTCAGCCCAATAATAAATCGGTTCCCCGCTTTTTTCGGGTTCAGATTTTTTATCGGCAAAGATAAGAGTATTCATATTATCTTTGTTATAAATACTTGTAATCTGTCCTATTGGTGAATTATATTCGTTAATACCCGTAATAGTTGATAAATTTTGTTCTTTACTCCGGAACGGGAAATCTTCCAAATTTATGATATAGCGTAAAGCAGAATTTACTTCTGCTTTCGCCTGTTGAGAGTCCTCACTTTCAAATACCATATCATCGGCATTAAAACCGCTCCAAGCTTTATTACCTAATTCTGTTAATATTCTTTGAGCCGTAATTGTCATTATTCCGCTACCTCGATAAGATAAAGAAGCGGTTTTTCATCATCCGGGGAGTAATTATCGTAAATCTTAACTTTCTTTTCTCCCGTTTTGAGTGCTTCTCTTGCGTTTTGATTAATTCCGATAAATGTTTCAATGAATTTTCCCGACACAAAAATGACTCTTTTGTTGTTTTGGTAATTAGTAATTTTGTACGTTATATCGGGGCTTTCATAATCAAAGATTTCAACTGTTCTAAATTCGGCTGTTTCACCGAGGATTTTTTCTTCATCAGAAACATTTTTAATTTTTTTAACCATAGTATTTTTCTTAACCATAAGATTATCTCCTTTCAAAAAAGGCAGGGGGATTATTCCCCCTCACCTTCCAACTGAACCTCAACTCCTGCCAAAGCTTTAGGTTGAACGGTTTTAGCACCGAACAGATAAAGTCCTGAACAGTGAGCAACGAAGTCGTCTTTATCCTGCAATGTTCTTGTTTTGGTAATTTGGTCTGCAAATGTTACCGCTTCGGTTGTACCAACAATGATTTTATGTTTTTCGGGTTTTTGTTCCGTGTTTGTGCTTTCTTTGATATCAAATCCGGCAAAACGGAGCATAGTACCTCGTCTGATTGTTTCATCACCGGCTGTGGTTGCGTGAATAGCCTGTTCGGTTTCGAGCAATACACCGTAAACAGAAGGGTCAACAATTGCGTAAGGCTGTTTACCGTCAAAGCCTCTGCCGTTATTTTGTAAAGCATTAGCCCAGCGCAAAGCGGTTCTCAATTTTACAAATGTGCCGTAAGCGTTTTCCTTAGTCAAGTTACCTTCTAAGGTGAGCACATTACCCGCATCTATTTCAGACCAACCTTTGGTAGCAATGTAACTGTCTTTAGCAAGTGATATGCCCGAACGAGCTCGTTTAAAGTATTCGGAAACAAGTTCAATATTTGCCTGAACAGCATCAATATCTTCGATATTAAAAGCAAAGTATTTCATTTGGTCAATAACAAGTTGAACCTGATTACCTTTAGGATCTTCATACTCAATCGGAGTCCCTTTAACATAAGTTTTGACGGTGACATCACCGGGTTGATTAATTTTTACGGTATCGCCTTGGTTTTTGATTTCGCCTTCCCAATTACGGTTAACGCAATCAAGCCATACACTGTTTGCATCGAGATTTCTCAAAAGTTCTTTTGACATAATCTCGGGTTTAAATAAACCGTTTTTTACTTCAATTTCTGCCATTTTTTAATCTCCTTTAAATAAATTTTCCAGTCCGTACTTTTGAACCGCTTTGTTATAATCTTGAGCAGACATTTTTGCCAATTGTTCCGGTGAAGGTTTAGTTTCAAGGTTGGTATCGGTATTAGCGCCTGTTTCGATTTTAGCGGCTTGCTTGGTTTTTTCAATGGTTTTTTGAGCTTCGTATTCTTTAACAGCCTGCTGTTTTGCAAAAGATACAATATCCTCATATATGGACTTAAAGGCTTCCATATCATCTTTGGATTGAATAAACCCTGCGTTGCAGAAAAGTTCCAAAGCTTTACTTGCACCTTTATCGGCTTTAACTGTTTCGATAAACTCGGCATAATCATTTTTAAGTGACAGAGCGAGTTCTTCATCGGCTTTTTGAGCTTTTTTTCTGCTTTCTTGCTCAAAGTTATTTTTGAGTTGATTTTGCAAATTAAGCTTGGCTACAGCGGTGTTTTCGAGAAAATCACTCGGAAAATATCGTTTAGCTTCATTAAGATATCTCACATCACCGGTTTGGCGGTAAGCATTCAGGTATTGCTGAACGGTAATTTGACTTTCAGGCTCGACATAATAATTTAATCCGTTGATAAATTCATTAAGTTCAGCCAAAGCCACTTGCTGAGCGATTTGCTGTTCATCAGCGGTATTGTAGCCTTGTTCTCTTGCTTGCTGTAAGAGTTTAGCTTCCTGCTGCTGTTGTTTTTGTACAAGCTCATCATACTTAGCTTTGATTTGCAGGTTTTGAGTGAGCGTTTTTTGAGCTTCGGCATAGCCTTTTTCAAGTTCTTCCACGCTTTTGTACTTGCCTGCAAAAAGGTGTTCTTCAGGTTTTTCAGCCGAAGGTTCACTGCTTTCAACTTCCTCCGATGAAGTATCGGCTTGTGCCGGTTCTTCGGAAGATGTGGTTTCAATGTCAGTGTTTTCGGGTGTTGAAATTTCTGTTGTTTCCATTAAAATCTCCTTATACTTTCTCGGGGATGTCTTTCAAATCTTGGATAATTCTGCACATTCCCCTGATTTCTACGGCATCAAGATTTTTTACCGCATACTGCGTAACTTTGTCGTGCAGGAACGAAAACAAATCTTTTCCGATTTGTTGGTTAATAATTTCGTTTCTTAATGCGAGTAACATTTCTCTATCTGCCATAAAAACGATTATGACATATTGAAAATCGGGCAAAAAATTATAAACATTGTTGCGAGGGACATTTATGTCCTTAGCAAAATGGTTCATAAGGGTTGAAATTTATAAATAGACCAGTTATAATAGGTGATTAACTTACCAGATTGAGTATCCTTTTTCATCTCTATTGCGATAATATTCTATATCTTCTTTAAGATTTCGTTTTTGAAATTCTTTTCGCTCTATCTCGCTCATTTCTACTCTTGGAATAGAATTAAAGAAATCATCAACATATTTTTTAAGATTTTTATCCATTTACTTCCTCCTGTGCCATATCAGTTTGTTGTCTTGCCTGATTTCTGTACATTTGCATTTGTACTTGATTTTGTGCCTGTTGCTGCATATCCTGTTGCTGTTGTTGCTGTTGATATTGTTGTGTCATTTGCGCCAAATACTGTTGTAGCATTTCGACTGCCTGCTGTTGGAGTTCAGGCGGTATCTGTTTTAATTGTTGTGCAAATTGCTCTGCAGGGGTTTCATCGGCAAAGAATTTATCGGGGTTATCAAATCCGAGCATTTCAAAAGCTGTTGTAAAGGTTTCTTTCCAGTTAAACATTTTGAACAATTCAGGGTTTTGACCTGCGGCATTCATCATATTAAATACTTGGTCAAACTTTTGTTTACGGTTTTCGATTGCGTTTCTGTCCTCATAAACGTACCTGTATTGAGCCTGTCTTATAGCATTAGTTATTTGATACTCGACATTTTTGCCCTGTTCTTTTGTGTAAATGTAATCCACACCGTCTTTAAACATAGCAAGCAGTTCGGCAACATTTTCTATCATAGGGATAGTCAAATCCTGATTAATAATATCAAGTTCTTTAGAAGTTTGAGCTGAAGAACCTTTATCAATGAGTGACAATTCGGTAGCGGAACGTTTTGTATTTGTGACGTTACCGTACATAAAATTGGATACGGAAGTCAAATCGCTAATCTTGCGGTCAGACATATTCAATAAATCGCTTATACCTTCCCCTGATACATCAACTCTGGTGGGAAGATTTCCCGTAAAATTACTTTTATATTTAAGGATTTTCCCGGGCGCAAGCGGTACTGTGCCGTCTTTATTGGTATTATCCTCATCGAACAAATCTTCATGGGCCCAGCTTGGGGGATTAGCTTTGAGCTTTTGAACGTCCATAGCATTATTGGTAAGGTTTTCTTCTTCTTTTGCTAAGGATAGCGCGCATTTAAGCGGTGATATTCCTCTTTTTGTTAACGGATCGGTTTCAATGGTACAAAATATAAAAGGATTAATAAACAGCGGATTTTGTTCAAACCTTATCAAATATTGGCCAGCCAGTACTTCGGCTATATAGTTTTTATAAATTTTACCGCCGATTTTAAAATCTCCGTGGCAATAAAGCACGGACAGCTGTCCGTTGTATTCATCTTTATCCCTTAAATCAACAAGCTCGGTATTATCTTCAGAGCTGCTTGCTTCGGTTTCAAATTTGGTAATTATATCCTGTGAGAGTGAATAAATCTTGTTAGCTTTAATATTTTCAAATGTATCAAACCGCTTATATATTTTCCATAAACTATCCCAAGTCTCTTTATCATTAGCTTTAAATTTAGAATGGTCAAATACGAACATAAACGGGGAAACTGCTTCAACTCTGGCGTTTTCGTAATATGGGATTTCTTCCGATACACCTGTTTGATATCCTGCGCCGTTAAGTTTTCCGGAAACGTTTTGAAAAATCCAGCCGGTATCTTTTTTTTGTCTTTTAACTATTTTTTTTCGCTGTTCCCAATCGGTTTTAAAAATCATTTCCCCGATATCAAATAAATCGTCTGCCACTATATCATACTGTTTTTCGATTCTCATTTTATTAAGGCTGTCAACTATAGCGGCTTTTTGTTGTCTGGCTTGATTTTCGGTTTGTTCGTCAGTGCCTTTGACATCAAACATCTGTTCCGCATTAGACCACATTTGAGCCCAAAGCTGAGATTTTCGGGTACGCTTGATATTATAGAGTGTATTAAGCTTAACATCTGATTTCCAAGCGAGTTCATCTTTAAATTTTTTAGACGGCTGATGCAGATATACTTCCCGCATAATTTTACGAGCGGTGTCGATTTGGGAGGCTCTGTCATCATTCCATTTAATAAATTTAGCTTGAATATCAGATGCAAGCTTATTCTTTTGCTCATCGGATAAATCATTTAATGTTTCTATAACTTCATCAATAATTTTCATAAAACAGTCTCCTAAAAATTATTATAAATACGGATAAAACGGACATTATTTAATCGGAAAATAAAATTCTGCGAGATAGCTTGCGGCATCGAAGGGATGTTCAAGGAATTTTAAGTTTTTATCGGTTTTAATCTGTGAATAAGACGGAACATCAACGATATCCGAACCTTCTTTGTATTTAAGGTTATAAATGTTAAACAAGAGTTTTTCACATTTCGGATCAATGAGAATTCTGCGTTCTTTGTTGTGATTACAAATCATCGAATTAAAAGCGGCAATTCGGTTTTTGATTGGCGGATTAAACGGGCGAAGGTCGAACTTTATTTTATTATTGGGATAATGTTGTTTTAAGGCATTACGGATTATTATATAATTACTGACCTCTGATTGAGTGCTTCGGTTATCACCGGAGGCATCGCCGTTAACAATTATGTTACCTTTATGCGCAGGATATTTATGCAGAATAGTTTCGATTGCGGCTTGAGTGCTTGAATTTTCGAGTATAAATTCATCGAAATAGAATATTTTATTATCCGTAATATGAGCAAGAATACAGCTTATCGGGTCAACGTTAAAATCCCAAGTAAGATGTAAAGTCAAATCGGGTTGGTAATGGAGATTAGCAATATTTTTATCATTAAAGTTTTTAACGACAAGTCCCGAAGAATAGTCGCCGAATTCTCCGAGTACATTAATTCTGTAATATTCTTCATCATAGAGATTTTTCATATTTTCAACGTAATCTGTGGAAAGAAATATATTTTGAGTAGTCGGAGCGAGAATTAAGCGGTAATTCTTTAATTTTTTTTCAACAAAATACTTGTACATCCAGCCTTTGGAGCTTTCGGGGTTAGTATGTCCGAACAGACGATATTGAAACTTTTTGCCCCAAATGTTTTTTTGTCTTAGACGGGAAAGAAGCATTTTAAAGGTACTTTCGGGTACTTGCGACATTTCTTCCAATTCAACAAACCCAAGGTTTAATGATTTCAATTTTTCGGGTTCTTTGAGATGCCTGAATAGTATTTCAGAACCGTTGTAGAATTTCATTTTACCTTCACCGGTTTTGAATGTGTAATGATATCCGGGTAAAAATCCCATGTTGTCTAAATGTTCCAAATATTGAACCAAAGTAGTATCACGGACAAGGGGATAAGTTTCGGCACCGACAAGTCCTCTTATACCGGGATATTTCATAGCAAGCAGTATTCCGATTAAAGAGCCTGAAAAGGTTTTACCCGAACCGTAACCGCCTTGATATACGGCAACATCAAGAGAATATTTATGCGGGATTTTTAAGAACTCAATTTGAGCCGGTAACAGATTATAAATCATCGGAAATACCTCTGATTTCAATAATCGGCGGAGTAATATTTTCTACAACGTCTTTGGGTTTTTCGCCGATAGTATCTCTGATTACTTCAAAAGCTTTAACATTACCGTTAAGCGCCTGCTTAATAAGAGCGACACTAATTTTTTTCTGATTATCTTCGGCTTGCAGTAAAAGTATAAGTTCCTCTTTAAGTTGTTTTTTACCATTTCGGACTTCAACTGCTTTCTTTTGAGCTTTCCTCGCAATTTCCTCGCAAGTAAAAGGTTTACCTTTTTCAAGGTTTTTCAAGCTATTTTCAGACATCTTGCGTTTAGTCATAATTATTAATCCTTTCCAAACATTGTGTAACAGAGTATTTATTAAGTCTTAACAGCCTTAGAAGTTTAAGATGCAGTAAAACTCTTTCTTTAAGCGGTAAATCCCAAGTATTTGCGATTTCAGCCTGTTTATCTTCACCCCAAACGATAAGGCCGTAAAGTTCTTTTTTCTCAAAGTTTTCAAACAGCGGGACATTACAATATCCGTAAATCAAAGAATATAAGTTATGGAGTGTTTTAATTCTTAAAATATGTTTTTCATCACCGTAGTATTGAAATTGTTTTGTTTCTTCGTTATAAACTCTGAACTGATAGCTTTTAATATAAGTCGGTATTTTGTATCTAATACGTTTTTTTCGTATTTTTTGTCCTTTTTCGCAATATTCAAGCATATTAAATAAAGTATTTTGAGCCATATTTAACCCCGTATTTTATTCAGCAAAAAGTCAGCAAATCTGTTTGCTTACTTAGATAATAACTTTTTTAAAATCGGGCAAAACTTTCCCCGATTGAGTTTTGGTATAATAAATAAATGAAGCGAATCATAATACATTGGACAGGGGGAACATACCAGCCCAACACACACGAGTGGGAATGTTACCATTACCTTATTAACGGTGACGGAGTAGTTGTCGAGGGCAAATATACCCCGGAGGATAATTTAAACTGTACTGACGGCAAATATGCAGCGCATACTGGCGGGGGAAATACAGGTTCAATCGGGGTTGCAATGTGCGGGATGTATGTGCCGAATAAAACTTCTGTTGAAAAGACAAAATATCCGCTTACAAAAGTTCAATGTGAAAGATGTTTTAAACTAATTGCGGAATTGTCGGGGAAATATAATATTCCAATCACAGTGCAGACGGTGATGACGCATTACGAGTTCGGATTAAAGAACCCGAGAACATCAAGTGCGGGGAAAATTGATATTAATTGGCTCCCGCCATATGTAGTTTCAAGTTTTGAAGTCGGGAATTTTATCCGAAATAAAGCCAGATGGTATTTAACCCACTAATCCTTTTTCATAATATGAACCTTTCTTTATTAACCCTGTTTTAAGCAGGGGTTTTTATTGGCAAATTGGTAATTGTTGAAAAAAAATATTTATAGCATTTAATAAAATTTTCTGCGATTATTTCTGCGATTAATTATATGTAAAACTTGTAAAATCTTGTAAAAAAAAGAATATAAAAAACTTTATAAAATGCTATTAATAAGGGAAATTCAGTAAAAGTTGTAAAACTTGTAAAATCTTAAAATCAAGATTGCACCTTAAACCGCTCGGACACCCCTCTTTGGTTTATTAATTTTATATTATCACAAACATCCGTTTTGTGCTAAAATTTTTTTAAATGAAAAAGAATATTTCAAAAATCAACAGGCCTTTAAAGGGTGAAATTACCGTTCCCGCAGATAAATCCGTTTCTCACAGAGCAGTTATATTTGCCTCTTTAGCAAACGGAAAATCTGTTATAAAGAATTTTTCGAAAGGCAAGGATCCGCTGGCTTCACTGAACATCTGCCGTGCTTTAGGAGTAAAGGCTGAGTATAACGATGATTTGACGATAATTTCTGATGGCAGGCTTCGCAGTCCGAAAGAAGTCCTTAACTGCCAAAATTCCGGTACAACAATGCGTCTTATGGCGGGAGTGCTTGCAAGCCGAAATTTCAATTCCGTGCTTATCGGCGATGAGAGTCTTTCAAAGCGGCCTATGAAACGTATTATTCAGCCTCTTACACTTATGGGAGCTGATATAATTTCAGATAACAACCATGCTCCAATAAAGATTTCGGGCCGAAATCTTTACGGGATAAATTACACTTCTCATATTTCATCAGCGCAGGTCAAATCAGCCGTTCTTCTAGCCGGACTGAACGCTTCGGGAAGAACAGTTTACACCGAACCGTCATTGTCGCGTGACCACAGCGAAAGACTTCTTAAATATATGGGAGCAAATATTTCTGTTGAGGGAAACAGCGTTACCATTGAAAAATCCGAGTTGAAACCGTGTGATATTGAAATCTGCGGAGATATATCATCGGCAGCTTTTTTCATAGTATCAGCACTTATTGTTCCGAATTCAAATATTATTTTAAAAAATATCGGCTTAAATCCCGCGCGGACAGGGATTATAGAAATAGCAAAAAAAGCCGGGGCTGATATCGAAATTTTAGACAAACACGAAGTATGCAACGAACCGGTCGGCGATATAAGAGTAAAATATTCCCAATTAAAGGGTTTCACGGTGAAAGGTGAAATTATTCCGAAACTTATTGATGAATTGCCCGTTCTGGCGGTTTTAGCAACTCAAGCGGACGGTACAACCGTAATAAAAGATGCCGAGGATTTAAGAAATAAGGAATCAGACCGTATTTCCTGCATTGTAAGCGAATTGAAAAAACTCGGTGCCGACATTCAGGAAACCCCTGACGGCTTTATAATACAAGGTAAAACAAAATTAAACGGCGGATGCGAAGTTGAAAGTTTTCACGATCACAGACTTGCCATGAGTTTGTTTGTTACGGGTTTGATTTGTGATAATCCGATTACAATAAACGGCTTTGAATGGGTAAGCATTTCTTTTCCCGAATTTGAAAAACTTTTTACAAATGTTACGAAATATTAAGGGAATTTTTTAAAAAAGGCAATTTTTCCTTTTAAAAATTTTTTATATAGACACAGGTTAGTTTAAAAATTTTAGAAAGGTTAGGTTATTATGGTAGCAAACAGCATTTACGGGTATCCGAGTATTTACGGAAACGATTTTATGTCACAAATGACGTTCGGAACAAATCCTCAACAAATGGCTTTACAACAAGCTTTAATTCAAGGGGCTCAACAACCTCAAACTGATACTTTTGAAAAGAGAGGTACAAATCCGGCACTGAAACTCGGTGCTGCGGCAGGTATAGGAACGGGTGCCGGTTATTATTTCTTCGGCAACGGGCCTGTCAGTTCGGAAGGAAGATTTGCTGACGAGATTTTAAAATCGGTAGAACAAGATACCAAAAAACTCGGAGAAGCAAATGCAAAAAAAGCTGTAGCTGAAGCTTATGATAAAGTTTTTGCAAAACATAAATTCGGCGGTAAAAAAGTTACTACAAAAGAATTTAAAGCAATCGTAAAATACGTTAAACTTGTTGAAAACGGTGAAAAAATTCCGGCGAAATTAAAAGCAAAAGTTCCTTCAGAAATAATAACCGATATATCGAAAGGAAAAGCTTTTATCAAAGAAGTAAGCAAAATTGATGCGGAAAAAATAGCAAAACAGGCAATACACGAAGCTAATCTGACAACATTGGGCGGTCAGCTGGATGATTTGAAAAATCTTCAATCGGCACAATCAAAACTTTTAGGAATCGCAGATAAAGCAACTAAAAAAGATATGGTTGAATTTTTCAAAAATAACGCAAAAGAATTCGGACTTGAAGGTAATGCTGAAGAAATTGAAAAGGGTGCAAAAAATCTTGCGGCTAAATACTCAACTAAGAAAAAAGCAATTGATGCATACAAGACTATGATTGAAAAAAGACAAAATTCAATCAAAACTCTCAGAGAAACTTTAAACGGAAAAGTCAGCACCTATTATGATGCGGCAACCAAAACCGTTAAATCGGGAGCACCCGAAAATTTAACTAAAGCATTGAAAAACTTCAAATGGAAAAAAGCCGGTAAATACGGTGCAATAGCAGCCGGTGCGGGAATTGTCTTAGGATGGCTGTTCGGCGGTAAATCATAAAAAAGTAACATAAAAAAAACTCATCGAAAGATGAGTTTTTTTTATTAATAATTTTGAGCTTTTTCAAAGAAATAGCTTTTGGGATGTGCACAAACAGGACAAGTTTCCACAGCCTGAGAGCCTCTGTATGAAAATCCGCAGTTTCCGCATTCCCAAACAACTTCATTTTCTTTCTTAAAAACAATTTCTTTTTGAACATTTTCAAGAAGTTTTTTGTATCTTTCTTCATGGTCTTTTTCAATTTTTGCAACATTTTCAAAAAGGAATGCAATGTTGTCAAAACCTTCTTCTCTTGCTTCTTTTGCAAATTGAGCATACATTTGTGTCCATTCATAATTTTCACCGCTTGCGGCATCTTGAAGGTTTTCCAAAGTCGAAGGTAATTTGCCGCCATGAAGAAGCTTGAACCATATTTTGGCATGTTCCTTTTCGTTATTTGCGGTTTCTTCAAAAATTCTGCTTATTTGAACGTAACCGTCTTTCTTTGCCTGTGAAGCATAATAGGTGTATTTGTTTCTTGCCTGAGATTCACCTGCAAAAGCTTCCGCTAAATTCTTTTCCGTTTTACTTCCTTTCAATTCCATATTCTCTCCTTTCCTTATTTCAGTTTATTGTATTCTTCATCACTAACTTCTTCAAGCCATTCGTTTGATGCATTTTCTGCGGGAACGGCAATAGCTATATGAGAAAACCAGCTGTCTTTTGCCGCGCCATGCCAGTGTTTTACTTCAGGCGGGATATTGACTACATCACCCGCTTTAAGTTCTTGAGCCGGTTTGCCCCATTCCTGATAATATCCTCTGCCTTCCGTTACGAGAAGTATCTGACCGCCTTTATGATGAATATGCCAGTTATTACGGCATCCCGGTTCAAAGGTTACATTGGCAATTGAAACCCCGTCTTGTGTAAGCGGGTTTAAATAACTGTTTCCGATAAAATACTTTGAATATGCCGTATTTTCTTCGCCCAATCCAAACTCTCCGCCTTTGTTAACGGAGCTTGTAAGTTTCAAAATTTCTTCGGTTTGTTCATCTTTTAACCCGGTATTTTTTCCGATTTGAATATGAGCATTCAATTGCGGTTCAACACCTTTAATTGATGAAAGAGCTGCTATTGTTGCGATTTCTCTCTCCTGATAAGTCAGAACACCTCTCGAGAAAATGTCAGCAAACAAATGCTCCTTCAAAAAGGTATCAATTGCAGGCGCAAAATCAAACATTGCACCTTTAACTTCCGCTCCGGTCAGTTTAATCTGAACTTCATTTCCGTATTCCTTTTTATCTGTTCCATGCGGGAGTGATTCAGGTTCATTCCCCACAGATGATACTTTTCGCTCATCAACTGTTTGCATAAATGTATTTATTGCATTAAGACTTCTGGGAAAACCGCAATATGCATACAATTGTACAAGAATTTCTTTAATCTCGTTTACGCTTAATCCGTCATCAAGTGCTTTTTCAAGTGCATTTTTGAGTTTTTCCGTATTTCCGACTGCAGTGTACGCCGAAATGAATACAATATCGCGCTGTCTGTCATTTAAATTTTCCATAGCATCTGCTCCCGTATAAAAACCTAATAAAATTATTCCGATTAATAAAATTAAAAATTTTTTCATAGCTCTTTGTACGGATAATAATAAAATAAAAAGTTGAAAAAATCTATCTTTTAAAATTTGTAAATATTTTTTCCCTGACAACATTAAATTTTTATTACAAACATTAAGTTAGTCCTCAATCAACTTAATTTTATCACCCCAGAATCTTCGGACATCTTCATTATATCCGACAAGTATATTCTTGTATTCACTTTCGTATTCTTTTTTCAGTAATTTTATACCGTTATTGTATACTTCCTGTGCTTTAGCCGTTACTTGCGGTGAAACAGTTTTTTTATACTTCGATGCAGCAGCCATATCAAAAAGACGGCGTTTGCTCAATCCGCTAAGCTCTTTTCCGTTCCCGCCTTTATCCCTGTTATTAGTCATTTTGCAAATAGCATCATCATATCTGCCGTTTTTCAAATCTTCCATAAGCCCGTTGCTGTTTTTGATAATATCCGTACCTTTATTGAAAACAATATCAATTAAAGCTTCTTTAATATGTACGGGCATATTATCAAATTTCTTTTCACCGAACAGGACTCTGAGATGATCTTCCGCTTTCAGCAAATCCTTAACATAAAGATTTAAAACCTGAGCATTGGAAAGATATTCAGGCTCGCCTTTTTTCCATAAATGACCGATACCGATTGTCTTATTACCTTTTTTCACCGTTTTATTGCCGGAACCGTCATAATAATAATCATTATGAAATTCATTATCTTTTTTATCAGGGCCGTCTTCAAGCCGCTTCATTTTTAAAATGAAATCATAGCTTACCCCCATAGCTACAGATACACTTTTAAGATTGTTTATATTTTTCGGAGTTCTTGTAGGCGGGATTTTAAGTACACGTCCCACATTCAAAACCGAATTTTCATCAAGACTGTTTAAATTCATTATAACAACAGGTTCTACTTTATACTTTTTTGCAATTGCATATATATTGTCACCCGGTTTTACTTTATAGTTTCCGTTTTCTTTAATATTGAGATACTCCAGTCTTTCAAGCTGAACTTTAGGAATATCCGGCATCATTTTAATATCGTTATCCGATGTTTTATCACTCGAAGGGATGGTAAGCAAACGTCCTATGGACAGAATATCTCCATCCTTTATATCATTTGCCGCCATAAGAGCTTTGGGCGAAACCCCGTTAGCCCTTGCGATTGAATATATCGTATCGCCTTCTTTTACGGTATATGTATTTTTATTATCAAAAAACGATATTGAAACCATAATCCTAATCTTCCTTATAATACTGTTTTATACCTTCCATAACAGCCGAAATGTAATCTTCACGATAATCTTCATCTAATATTCTGCTGTCTTCCAGACCGTTAAGGTATTCGACTTCGAGAAGAACGGAAGGTATACTTCGGGTAGTTTTTAATACATTCAATTTATCTCGCGGGAATTCCTGAACATTTTCAAATTTTTCACCTAATGCTTGCATAAGAGATTTTTCAAGTGAAACATCTTTTTTATCTGCCGGATGATAAAGCACGCCGGAACCTTTTTTCATCTCCTTATCACAGTGCAGAGATATGAACATGGCATCAGGCGAATATTTTTGTGCCAATTTTCCGGCGGTTTCTTCACGGAAAAATGTATTAATATGCCCGCGCATAATAACCACATCAGCACCTTCATCCCTAAGCTCTCCGATTAAATCTTTCGTATAATTGTCAAGAACTTCAAATTCCTGAATAGGTTTGTATTTATGTTTACCCGTTTTGACAAATGAGAAAGCTCCCGGATCAAAAAAACCGTTTTTATTATCATATCCGCCATGTCCGGGGTTTACGATAATGGTTTTTCCGTTCAGAGCTCCCTTTCCTGTAGCTTTTAAAGGTTCGGATACATAGGTTGTTATTTTTGTACCGGATGCATCAAGATTGGGGAGCGGTCTGTCCAGGTCACTTAAATCAAGTTTTGCGCTTGTTTTCGACAGACCGTGTTGTTTACAAAATTCTTCAATCTTAGCCGGATTATTAAAATCAAGTTTTAAATCATTATAGGTTATATTATTATTTTCACAGTATTTTAATATGGACTGAATATAGCAGAATGTATCAAAAGCCTTTATAATCTCTTTTTTGCCGGAATTTACAGAATCTTTCCTTAATGATTCAAGGGTTTTCATCTCTTTAATGTTTTGAATATATATTTTTTTACTTCCGTTTTCATCATCAAGCGGGGTATATTCGCCCGTTATAACTTCGTAACTGTCATCGTTTTCTTCGGCTATACCCAGACCTGCCATAGAATTGATAATTTTATCCAGCTTATCCGTGGATACAAAACCGATACCTTTATATTGGTTTTCGAGTTCAGTAATAAATTCTTCACGTCTTTCCGGAGTTGCAATATTTTTGCCGACACGTTCCGCAAGAGTGTCATAAAGTTTGATTACTGCATCTTTTTTATCTTCCGTTTTACTTGTAACTTCATCAACAATCATTTCTATAAGGCTTTCATGCGGTGAAATGCTGTCGTAACTTTTTATAACTTCAATAACATTATCTTTGTTAATTTGGCTGAAAGGCACATTAAACGCTTCCTTGCCGACGGCACCCCATTTATTTGCCGATTTTTTCAGTGCCTGAGCAATACCTTCCGGAGAATCCGGCTTAACGGTTTCTTCTTTAGGTTTCTTATCCGCTTTCGGTTCAGATTTTACTTCTGTCTCTTGTTTAATTTCAGTTTTCGGTTTTGCATCGGCTTTTGTATTTTCCTTGCCGGCATCTTGATGCTGCGGTTTTTGAGTGGTTTCTTTTTTCGTAACGATGCCGAAAAACTTTTCACCTTTCACGGGCTGATAATTTTCGGGAATATTATTTAATGCGCAAAACGCTTTAAAATCCATGCCCAGTTCATTTTCAACGAAGGTTCTTAATTTGCCCGACTTATATTGAACGGTCGGAAGATTTGATATTTGTGCTCCCGCTTTCAAGTCCGTTATTTTATACTTTTCTTTAAAATCATCTGCTTTCATACCAAAATACTTTGATAACGAATATAAAGTCGTACCTGATTTGACATAATAGGAGCCTTTTTTACGTGCTCCCGCAAATAATTGGTTTTCATCGGTCTTTACGGATGATGAAGCTCCTTTTCCTACCGCACTGATTCCTGATACTGTCATAATTATTCCTTTATTTATCTTCTACAAGATAATATAACGGCACTAATTATAAAAAACTTTAATAAAAAAATATTTTTATTAAAAAATATTTACAAAAAATAAAAATGTAAAGTGTAAATAGCAGATAGGTCAGATTTATTAATCCGACAAGTCAAGCAGGTAGGTCGGGATTTACTAATCCGACAAGTTAAAAAACGATTTAGTTATATTTTGATATTGTCGGTTTGGTAAAATCGACCTATAATAATCTTTACAATACAAAAAACATTAAATAAGATTGACTTTTAACGCTATTGTTTTTACAATAGAATTATGCCGATGTAGCTCAGTTGGTAGAGCAACGCATTCGTAATGCGTAGGTCAAGGGTTCAAGTCCCTTTATCGGCTGTTTTTTTATTTAAGAACCGCTTCGGATTTTGTAATTCCATACGGAAGATATAATCTGCTCCATATCAGTAATTTCAGGCTTCCATCCGAGAATTTTTGATGCTTTATCTGAGGATGCAACCAATCGTGCAGGATCTCCCGCCCGGCGCTTTTCGATTTTTGCCGGAATAGGATGGGAAGTCACTTTTCTAGCACTTTCAACAACTTCTTTTACGGAATATCCGTTTCCGCTGCCTAAATTAAATATATTGCTTTCACCGCCGTTTCTGAGATATTTAACCGCAAGAATATGTGCCTGAGCCAAATCAGTGACATGAATATAATCTCTGATACAAGTACCGTCGGGCGTATTATAATCATCACCAAAAATTGAGATATATTCCCTTTTACCTTCCGGAACCTGAAGAATTAAAGGTATTAAGTGGGTTTCGGGATTATGCTCCTCTCCTATTTTTCCTGATTTATGAGCTCCGCAGGCATTGAAATACCTGAGTGAAACATACCTCAAATTATGTGCAAGCGCCGTCCACTTAAACATTTTTTCCATTGCAAGCTTGGTTTCGCCGTATGTATTAGTCGGTTCGGTTCTGTCGTTTTCCAAAATCGGAATATTTTCAGGCTCTCCGTATACCGCTGCGGTTGATGAAAATACAATCTTATCTATACCGTTGGCAGTCATACTTTCTAAAAGAACTTTTGTCCCGCAAAGATTGTTGTCATAATATTTGAGCGGGTTTGTCATACTCTCGCCCACAAGAGAATTTGCGGCAAAATGAATTACCGCATCTATATTTTCGTTTTTGAAAATACCGTCTAAAAATTCTCTGTCCCTGATATCACCTTTATAAAACTTAGCACTCGGATGCACGGCTTTTAAATGTCCTGTCTGCAAATTATCTGCCACAACAACATCTTCGCCGCTGTCGATAAGTTCATAAACCGTATGAGAGCCTATATAACCTGCTCCGCCTAATACTAAAATTGACATAATTATACCGTTTGTTTCATTGCTGATTTAATACGTTTAAGAGATTTTTCCTTGCCGAGAATTGCAAGTATTGCAGTCATATCGGCTCCGCAAAGTCTGCCCGTTACGGCAGCTCTGATAGCCCACATGGTAACTTTCGGTTTTATACCTTTTTCTTTGTAATAACCTCTGAAAGCTTCGAGTTTTTCATGAAGCGCTTCTTCCGTCCATTCCCAATTTGCGGACTGCTCTGTAAAAGTTTTCAATACATCCTGTGAAGTTTCGGTTTCAAGCGTTTCTTTTGCTTTTTCATCGATTTCAACATCTTCGCCGAAGAAATATGCAACTGCATCGGTTATATCAGAAAGCAGCGTCAAAGGTTCATAAGTCACTTCAACCATTCTTGTATATTGAGCAACCGAAAGCTCGGTCAAATCGTATTTTGTAAGATACGGTTTCAATCTTTCTTTTAACTCATCAATCGAAAGCATTTTTATATAATGGCTGTTCATCCAGTTGAGTTTGTCATATTCAAAAATTGAGTTTGATGAGGATATTTCATTTATTCTGAAATCTTTTGCAATTTCATCAACCGTTTTGATTTCCTGTCCGTCAGAAGGCGACCAGCCGAGAAGTGCAACAAAGTTAATCAAAGCATCGGTTAAATAACCTTTTTCCACAAACTCGGAAACTGCCGTAGCACCGTGGCGTTTTGACAATTTGCTTCTGTCCGGTGCAAGAATCATACCCAAATGTCCGAATTTCGGCACTTCCGCACCTAAAGCTTCAAAAATCAATATTTGTTTAAAAGTATTTGATATATGATCTTCCCCTCTGATAACGTGAGAAATTTTCATAAGCATATCATCAATTACAACGGCAAAATTGTAAGTGGGCGCTCCGTTTGATTTCATTATTACAAAATCACCCAAAAGGTCCGTATCAACATGAAGTTCTCCTTTTACCAAATCATCAAACGTAAGCATGGAAGTTTTGTGAAACGCTCTTTGAGCTTTTGCAATATTAAATCTTATTGCGGGTTTTCTGCCTTCCGCTCTGAGTTTTGCCTTTTCTTCTTCGGTTAAGTTTTCACATTTTCTTGAATAAACGTAGGGCTTTTTATTCTCTGATGCAAGCTGTTTTTCAGCTTCAAGTTCTTCCGGAGTACAGAAGCATTCATAAGCAAAACCTTTGTCCAACAGTTCCTGAACATATTTCGGATAAATATCAAATCTTTGAGATTGAGTATAAGGTCCGTAAGGTCCGCCTACATCAGGGCCTTCATCCCAGTTAAGTCCCAAAGCTTTTAAACTGTCAAATATATTGTCGATGTATTCCTGACTTGTTCTGTCAGCATCGGTATCTTCAATTCTTAAAACAAACTTTCCGTTATTCTTTTTTGCGAAAAGATAGTTAAATAATGCCGTTCTGGCTGTACCTACATGTAAATTTCCGCTTGGTGACGGTGCTATTCTGACTCTGACTTCTGCCATATTTTCCCTCGATTCTACTTATATTTCTGCAAAATCAAAATAGCACGCACAAAATATAATTTCAAGTACGGCATTACTGAATTACAGCGTATAAATTATATGTTTACGGTTTGATAATTATCTTATTTTTTGCGGATAATCCTTTGGTATTTTCCAGCCGTTGCGCTGAATAACCGCAGCACAATATGACCCGCCGACTCTGTTATTAATTATTGAACAGCCAAAATCCGCGTTTGTATATAATTCATTTTTATTACCGTTCCAATTACACATATACGGTTCAACTCCTTTATTTCGATGATATAAGCAAGCGGTAACTTTATTGTTCGGATAAAATGCGAAACGAAATGACTTTGAACCGAGCGTATTATCAGAGTCAGATTCTCTATAATTTTTAGCTTCTGGATAGAATGTATATTCACTATATTTTATAATAAACAGGCTTCCGTCAGCCAAATAAACAACGAAACCTGATGAATTATCTTCAGTTTTTAAATATTTCATGTTAGGTTTCAGATATTTTTCCCAGAAATCAGCAGAACCATTCCATGCCCAGTCTTCCTTTTGACCATATTGAATTTCTGCTAATTCTATCGCCTGATTAATAGTTGAATAAAACTTAGCAAGCCTTGTTTCCGTAATTTGTTTTTTATGATTTTGAACTAAAGGCGGAATAGTCAAAGAGGCAACAACTCCGATTATACCGATAGTGATTAGAACCTCTGCCAAAGTAAAACCGAATTTTTTGGCTTGATAACCGAAATTACAACTCTCTCGCTTCAGCAAATGGTAAGAGAAAAATTCCGTACAAATTTTCTGCTTTTTCATATTTTCCTTCCTTTTCTTAATAAAGAATAGCATATTTACACTTGTATTTCAAGTGTAATTTACACCGGTATTTAGGTCTAAAATTATGATGTATAAAAACAAGTGCAAAATATTGTATATTATTGTTATGTTCAGAGTGGAAAAAGAAGAAATGACTAATAAAACTTTCAGGCTTCCTCTTGAATTGGTTGAAAAGCTATATACCGTTGCACAAAACAAAGGTGTTTCACTTAACAGCCTTGTAAGACAATGCTGTGAATATGCGCTAAAAAATCTTGAAGACGACAAGAAATAAGTTATTTAAACGATTTGACCGCAACGGTTAATGTTTTAAAATATAGTTATGAAGAAAGTTTTAATATTTCTTTTACTCTTAATGATTAATACCCCGGCTTTCTCGGCTCCGAAAAAAATGATACCTGCCGAAAGCGATAACTTTGTGCCGAATATTTTTATATACACTCTGCCCGATGATATAGAGCAATCCGCTGAGCCTGATGATGAATATGAATACATAAACGAAAAAATCAGCGGTTCCGAAAAAGAACCTGAAGATAACAATGTATATGCATCAACACTTAAAGGTTATACGAGATTTGTTGAGGATTCAAACACAATTTATTTAAAAGATGACAGCAATAACTTTGTACTGAATATAAAACAGCCTCAAAAAATTTCGGGTTCTAAAAATCTGAATATTGAATCTCAGGAGACGAAAAGAATTCTGCAATATACAAATCCGGAGTATGCCATAGCACCTTCATCAATAAAATCAGTCGGCAATGTCGGAGACTTTACGTTTGGTGCAATGTACAGCAACGAAATTGATAATATTGCAATGCTTGAAACCGAAACCGGACTGTTTACAAAATATGAAAAAGAACGATTTGCACTAAATTCCAGTGTAAAAAAATCGTTGAATACAACTTACGCACAGGATTATAATACATTCACAATAGCACCTGAACTTAAACTTAACCGCTATATGTCGATTAAAAACGTTCTCAGTGCCGATGTAACACGGAACAGAAGGTCTTCCGCTCTCATATTTTCTCTTAATCCTTTTGCTAAAAAAGATTTGGACAGAATGCATCTGGAAGTCGGCGCAAAACAAACATATTATGCCGACAGCAATACTAATAAAACAGAGTTCAGCTTTTCTACCATTTTTAAATTGTAAACTTATACTAATATATTTGTTTTAATTCGTGATTTTGTCTATAATTTTGATAAGAGGTTTTATGGCTGAAAGTGAAGAAAATTTGAATGAAACAACAAAAAAATCCGTAAGCAAAACGGGATTTTATTATTCATTTCTGACTCTTGTATTGCTTTTCTGCCTATTACAAATAGGTTTCGGAGCAATTCTTAATATTTCAAAAACCATAGCTTACCGCGCTAAAATTCTGACTTTAACCAGAATACGCGATACGGCGGAAACAAATAACCAAATTCTAAAAAAAGATATAAAACAGTTTTCATCAATGTCCAGCCTTGAAGGCATCGCAAGAAACAATCTTAAAATGGCAGGCGAAGATGAAGTGCTTATTATAATTAACCAGCCTCAACCGTCCGGCAAAACAAAAAAAGGGCATAAAAAGAAAAAGCGGAGTCATAATGCAGGAAATTCTTGATTATATAAAACAAGCATTTGAGTTAAAATCCCAGCAATGCTACAAGCAGGCAATAGAAATGCTTTACAAAGCACTTGAAATTGAAAGCGATAATGCCGAAATCTTATATCAGCTCGGAGAACTTTATTACCTGCTGAAAAACTATTCCCGCGCCGTTCATTATCTTGAAAAAGTTATAACAAAAGACAATTCGCATATTGAAGCTCTTAAAATTTTGGAAAATATATACATAAATACTAATGAGCCAGAAAAAGCACTCCAAACCGCTCAAAAGGTTTTTGAAATACAAAAAACATCCGGCAATCTTGTTGATCTGATTAATATTTACACAAAAAAAGGTGATTTAAATAAAATAAAAGAGTATGAAAATTCGGATATTGCCGATGAAAAAGTCCTTTTTGCAATTTCAAAGGCTCTTTATGAAAACAGTGAAGATGTAAAACCTCTGCTTGAAAAAATATTGAAAAAAAATCCCGAATATGAAGATGCTCTTGTGCTTTTAGGCAAAATATATTTTGAACAAAACGAATTTGAAAAATCAAAAGAAATTTTCGATAAATTCCCAAAAACTACGGAAAATCCTGAAGTTTTGAATTACCTCGGACTTTTTGCACTTGAAGAAATGAAATTTGTCGATGCGGTAAAATATTTTTCCAAAGCTTCAAATATCGACAAGAAAAATCCTAAATACTTTTACAACCTTGCAAGTGCATATTTTTTCAACGGATGGATACCCGAAGCCGTTCAGGCATACAAAACAGCAATTTGTGAAGCTCCTGACAATTACGGTTACAGGTATTCTTTGGCTTATCTTTATTACGAGCGGAAAAGTTTTGAAAAAGCACAAACCGAAATTGATATCATTTTGAAAAACAAACCCGATTATCAGCCCGCACACGTACTTAATGCACTTTTGAAACTTGAAAATAAAGATTATCTCGGGGCAAAAGAAGAACTTGAACAAAATATGAAAGAAGATGACAATTTTACAATCGTTTCTCTTTCAAAAGTATATTATGAACTGGCTTTGTACGATAAAGCTCGTGAATTGATGAACAAGGCAGTTTTAAAAAATCCCGAAAGTCTTAATTATAAATGTTCTCTGGCACAGATTTATATAGCGGAAAAGCAATATGATGAAGCTTTGAAAATCGCACAAGATGTTATTAATACAAACGAAAATTACATATCCGCCTACATTATCGCATCACAGGCTGCTTTTGAAAACCGGGATTTGCAGACAGCTAAAGAATATGCACAATATGCAATTTCATTGGATATGAATTTTTCAGACGGATATTACAGGCTTGCACTTGTAAGATTTGAAGAAAATGATTATGATGAAGCTCTTGAATGTATGACCAGAGCACTTTTATACAGTCCGGATAATGCCGAATATTACGCATTTATGAGCAGAATTTACAAAGCAAAAGAAGATTACAAAACGGCACTTGAATACATAAAAGAAGCCGAAAGTATTACCGAAACTACGGAATATAGGATAATGTATAAAGAATTGGCATCATTAAGCAGAAAAAAAATTTGACGAATAAATTACAATAATTATAATATTAGTATCTGCTACGAACGTAGTTTTTGAGGAGAGAGAATAGTGGACGGAAAAAAAATAAGAAAAATAATCTGCATAACGGGTTTAATTTTTGCGATACAGCTTAGTGCGAATGCAAAACGGGAAGAAGAACTGATTGAATTACCTAAAACTTATCCCGCAAAATATACCGCACAATATATAAAACAAATCACTCCGTTATATAAACCGGTCGGTAAAGATGAAATTTTATACGTTGCTCTTGACATGCTCAAAGGAACAAACGGAGAGTTTTCAAGAAATGCAATACTCGGAAATAATCTCTCAGGCAGACCCGTCAAAATAGAATTCAGGGATTTGGCAACAATTAACCCTGACTATGCACAGTTTGACGCTCTGGGATGGAAAAAGAACAAGCAGCTTTTTATATTTATAAATCCGCGGCACAAAGATGCCCCTCCGGGAGCTATTGCCGCACTATTATCTCACGAAGCGCTTCATCAGGATGAATACAATTCTCTTGCGGAAGAAACTTATGCCTGGACTATGGAAGCTGCCGTCTGGTATGAGATTGTAAAGCTTTATCCCGAAAGCAACGATGAGCTTCATCCGCTTGTCGTCAGGGAAAATATGCTTAAAAAACTCTTTGAACGCGGTGATTACTCAAGCAAATATATTAAAAAGACAGTAATGTCCAATGAAGGATACAAAAATCTGCCTTCAACTTCTCCGGGATTTGAAGATTTATGATTTTAAAACCTGCTCAAGTGCGTTTATAACAACGGGATCCCATTTTGTACCGGCTTCAGCACCCATAATTTCGAGTGCTTTCTGAGCTTCCATTGCTTTTCTGTAAGGTCTGTCCGATGTCATGGCAGAATAAGCATCGGCCACCGCAATAATTCTTGAACCGAACGGAATGGATTGACCTTTCAAACCTTCGGGTGTTCCCGAGCCGTCATATCGTTCTTTTTGATAAGTTATATACGGTACAACTTCGGATAAAAAGTTTATATTCATTAAAAGATGTACGCCTACGTTTGAATGTTCCTGAATTCTTTGTAAATTTTCGGGTGAAAGTTTGCCGTTTTGAGCAAAAATTTCTTCGGGAAGTGCGATTTTGCCGATATTTTGAAGCAATCCCGCATAGTAAATTAAATCCGTAGTTTTTTCATTTAATCCTAACTGTCTGCAAATCTGCCTTGCAAGTTTTGCGGTATTTTTGGAATGCGAAACCTTGTAACCGCCTTTTTTGTCTACCGCATTTGCCAGATTTTCCACAAAATCCTGCTGATAATCACACAAATCACCTATTAATGCGGTTAATTCCGCTCTCATATTTTGCAATTCGGATACCGAAGCATTTTCTATTATTCTGTTTGCTTCATCAATGGTTTGTTGTAAATCCATGGAAGTTGCAAACAAAACTCCGATACTTTCGGCAAGCTCAATATATTTTTCGTTAATTTCCGACCCGTATTCAATTACAATAACACCGTTTGATTTAATATTTGAGTGCATAGGTATTGCAATTACATCTTCAAAAACGGTCTCTCTGTTTAAATAAGCTTTTCCCGCAGGAGTAATCATATCAATCGGAAAATTTTGATTAAACGAAGAAGTAGAACCCGCAAGCTCAAGCGTATTATCTTTTTCAATATAAATATGACACTGCAAAGCATCAACCATCTGCTTCAGTGAAAGAGCAATTGATGTATAAATAGCATGTTCGGCATTAGAGTCAAAACTCATAACGCAAAGCGTATTTTTCAGTGAATATATTGAAATAAGTTCTTTTAACTGGTTTACCAATCCCGCTTTTTTATCCTTAACATTATCGGCAATTTTTTGTGCCAGATCATGTGAAATAAGATTTTCGGTTATAAAATCGCCTAAGTTTAGGGCAAATATTTCTTCAATGGGGTCTTGATTTATTAAATAATCAGATTGTGAAAACAGTGAAACTCCGTTCTTCTCTTCTTTTTTCATAAAAATTTTCCTTACATGCCTACCATGGTATATAACGGCACAAATCAGAAAAACTTTAATAAATTTTACAAAACTTCATACTTTAGTAGGGGAAACTTCATACTTTAGTATAAATATTTTCAGGAATTAAAATTATCCATTTGTCTAATTGTATAAGAGGTATATACAAGGTTAAATATAATCATTAAATCTTTTTCATACTTCCAGCTATTCTTAATTCCAACAGGAGCCAAAGGCTCCTTTTTTTTTGCATAAAAAAAGTCCCGAAGGACTCTTTTTTTGTTATGAACTGAACATTGTAAACACTTTTTCAACGCCTTTGCTTATCATATTTTTGACTGTGTCATATTCGGTAGTAAGTGATGATATTTCCATATCAAGATTTTTCATTTTCAATTCAAGTGATTCTTCTTTGGTATTCAATTTACTTTTCGTAATTTCATATTCAAGTTCCGCACGGGCAATAGCATCTTCATCGGGAATTTCGCCGACATGACCGTTTAGGGTATAATGTCCCGGATAGAAGTAACCGTCGGTATTTAGTGAAGAAATAAACAATTGACCGTTTTTCAAAGCATTATTAAGATATGCTTTATCCGTAACCATTTCCTGTTTCATTGTATCGGTGCAGGCACCATACATACAGATAACGTTATACATCTGGTTATAAAAATCAGCGTTTAACATATCAGTTTCAGAAACACCGCTGGTATTTTCAACATTAAAGTAATAAGTTAAATTATCCGTAACATAAATACTTTGTTTCTTTTCATCTTTGATTGAATATGATTGGTCTTCAAAACCGTCAAGTAACATTGCATAGTAAGTCAAAAGTGTATTTGCAAGGTTTGTAAGGTTAACGGAAAAGTTAGTATTTTGTTTGCCGGAAGTTACGCCGGTATTATAATCTCCGGACTTATCAGCCGAATTCTTAACATTATTGTAATTCGAAGCAAACTGCTGTACCGTCAAATATATTGCCGTATCCATAGCTTCGGCTGACTGTTTATCTAAACATATACCTTTACCGAATAAAGCCGAAGAACCTTGGTATCCCAATACTTCAGCAAACATATTTGTCAATCCGCGAATCATCCATTCAAAATTATAATTTTTATCTCCGCCGATACCGTCTTGTCCGCCGAAATTGTAAGTGTATACATAATCACCACTTAAAATATCACCCATAGTAAGTTCTTTGAGAGTAGAATTATTCAATGCATTGGTTTTTGCACTTACCGTATATTCATTTTTACCGAGATTGCTTGGCGGTTTGGTTTGATATGTGCTGCCTTCACCAAGAAAATCCGAAAGCATATTTTTATCACCGTCGGAAAATACTGTAAATGCAGGTACTTCTTTACCATTTTCATCTATTTTGGTTGCTTTTCTTAAATAATCTATAAAGTTATTAGTCTGCATAACATTTGCAGCTGTCTTATCTAAGATTTCACCGCCGACACCGGATCTTGAATAACCGTTTTTGCCCAATTTTTCAATTTCTTCAACGATAGTTTTTGAAACCTGTCCTTTTTGTGCTAATGCTTCAAGGAATGCGTTACGTCCGCTGATGTTGAAATCACCTAACGGATTACCTTTTTCATCAATTGTACCTGCAGCCACGGCAGCAGCAAACATTGCCGGTGACAGTACAACTCTGCCTTGAGTATCCGTAACAAGATATGCGTTATAGTCATTAAAATTAGACGGAGTCATCATCATTGCATAAGTTAAATCATAAACTTCACCGTCAGGAGTTTCCCAAACAAGTTTAGATGTATTCAAAGCATCCTGATACTCTTGAGATGCTTGCTCCATATCACGTGTAACAGAAAGTTTTTCCTGTGCAATCTGCATGGATTGAAATTCGCAATTCATTTTTCGTGCCGTTATGGCTAAAAATCTAGCTTGTGAAGCCGCCAATCCCATTTTTCGGAAAATCCTTTCATCTTAGTAACTGTATTCGTATTGACGGCTCTTTTTCCATGAAACTTTAATAAAATTACAAATTTCCGTAACAAAAATTTACATTATCTTAAATCAATTAAAAGGTCGTACATTTTGTCAATTTTTTCTTTAACCTCGGAAAATTGAGCTTTTAAATCTCTGAAACTGTCAATTGATACGAATTTTTCTTCAATATCTTCCATAATTTCTCTGTGTTTTTTTTCAAGTTGTTCGGGGGTAATAAAAATTCTTTGCTGTATAAGAAATATAAGAATTATAATTATTACCGCGGAATGCTCGGCAAATTTATCCATAATTTTTCCTTATAAAGTTATCGGCCAATAAAAATCAACAAGATAAGATGCAGCATCAAAAGGATGGGACAGAAATTTCAATTCTTTTGACTGTTTTATCTGCTGATAAGTAGGTATATCGATTTTTGATGAGCCTTCTTTGTATTTAAGATTGTAAATATTATACAAAAGTTTTTCGCATTTTTTATCAACATACAGACAAATCTCTCCGTCTGCAGAGCGAATTTTTGCATTAAATGCCATAATCCTGTTTTTTATGGGCGGATTAAAAGCTTTTATACGAATTTCCGCATCATATCCGTATTGCAAAAATTTTTTCTTTATTATTACATAATTTGTATATTCGCTTGTACAGCTTCTGTTGTCGCCTGATGCATCACCGTTTATGATTATTCTGCCTTTATGTTCGGGGTAACGCCTGCAAACTTCTTCGCAGGCCTTTGCCGTAGTCGTATTTTCCATTGCTATCTCATCAAAATAAAAAACCTTATCATCGGTTTTATGAGCGAGAACCCAGCACATGGGATCAACGTTAAAATCGCATGATACATGCAAATCCATTTCGGGCTGATAAGAAATATCCTTTATATTTTCGTCAGTAAAGTCTTTGACTACAAGTCCGTTGTTATATTCGCCGTTTTGGGCAAGAACAAAAATATTATAATATTGCTCGTCATAAAGTTTTTTAAGTTCATCGCAAAACCCTGCGGGAAGATAAATATTTTGAGTAGTCGGTGCGGATATAAGCCTGTAATTCGGTGCGGGATTTTCCGCAAAAGTTTTGTAAACCCAACCCCTATGAATTTCAGGATTTGTATGTCCGAATATTCTGTGTCTGAAACCCTTCCAGTTCTTCTTTACCCTTTGACGCATACGGCTTAACAGCATTTTGAATGTTTCATAGGGAATATCGGACATTTCTTCTATTTCAACAAATCCCAGATTTAATGACTTCAGCTTATTCGGTTCGTCAAAATGTCTGAAAAGAATTTCCGAACCGTTTCGGAATGTCAGTTTTTGAAGAGAGCCAGACCAATTATAATCAATATTTTCCGTGAAGTGAAAATTTTCAAGATGTTCAAAATATGTTTGCAGCGTAGTATCTCTGACAAGAGTATAAGTTTGCGCGCCGACAAGTCCTCTTATGCCGGGGTATTTCATTGCGAGCAAAATACCCAGAAGCGAGCCGGCAAAAGTTTTACCCGAGCCGTACCCGCCCTGATAAACCGCAATGTCTAAGCTGTAATCATGCGGAATTTCCAAAAACTCCCGCTGTGCCTTTAATAATTTATACAACATGTTAATCTCTTTTATTATATAAATATAAGAACTGAGTCTTACAAAGGTTATCGGTTAATTTACCGTAAAGTCAGATTTTGTTCGGTATCGTTTTGGGCGGAATCTGTTTCATCATTCAAAAAATTGTTGGCATTCTCAATTCCGTACTGTTCGAGTGCAAATTTAAAACATTCAAGCCAGTCAATGCGTTTTTCAACGTCCGGAACCTGTGCAAACGATTTGATTACCTCAAACAGTTCTCTGAGTTTTGCTTTTCTTTCAAATGTAGCTTTTCTGTCGCCGTAACGGTAAATATAATTTGCATTTCTGACTTCATCATCAATCTCAAGAAATTTTGTTTTTCCGCGGTCGTTAACACCGATAAGTTCTTTTCCGAGTTTAAAGTATGAAATGATTTCCGCGGTCTTTTCCACCATGGGAACAATAATTTTTCTGTTTACGGAATCCAGAATCATATTTAATCTTGCTTCCTGTCCGCTTACGGAATAATTCAATTCTGTTGCGGTTCTGTCTGCGGATTGAAGATTTCCCGCCATATTGTTGAAAATTCCGGTTGCACTTTCAATTGTGGATTTGAAATAATTCAAAAAGTCCCAGCCGACCATAGCTTTGTCAAAAGCTAAAGGAGTAGGGGTTGAAGTCATTAATGCGGAATCGTATTCAATAATTTTCCCCGGTCTTACATCCTGCTGTCCTTTAAAACAGCCTTTAGGTGCAAGATATGGCGGATTCATCATTAATGCAAGTGCATCTATCTGTTTATTTAAAATAGTAGAGGCAAGACTGTTCAATATGAGAGCGACACGCAAAGGAGAAATACCTCTGCCTGTATGAGGAGATTCAATAATATTTGCATGAATGAAGGGGTTAATTACAAACGGATTGCTCTCAAAGCGAATAATTTCACGTCTTGCCGCAACTACTATCAACCAATTTTTTAACAATGAACCGTCAGCAAGTTCTATATCACCCCAAAACTCCAGTATTTCAACTTTATTACCGTCCACGGCTTCATTATTTCTGTTCTTTCTGCCGGCCACCACTCCTTTCAAAACTTCCAGTTTCTGCTCATCAAGCATATTGTTGGATTTATCGGAGAACAGTTCGTCAACCGATGAAAAAGTTCTGTAAATTTTCGCGCAATTATCCCAATTGTCAATGTTATAACGGTCAAATACAAAGTCCTCCGATTTTATATGTTTAACTTTTGCATTGTCGTAAATTATTTTTTCATCGAGTACAAAATTTTTGTTGTCTTGAATTTCAAGTCTTTCTTGTGCGGTTTTTATACGTCTTATTGATTTTACTTTTGTTTCCCATCCTACAAATAATGTTGCTTCACCGGTTTCGACTATGCCGTCAATAACTTTTTCAATTTCATCTTCTATTTTCATTTTTTCAAAAGTATCGACAAGCATTGCTTTCTGTTTATTTGCAAAGCTTTGAGTCTTCGGAGTTGTACCTGATACGTCAAACATCGCATCGGGATGAGAATACAAATTCCCGCTAATATGCGATTTTAATGTTTGTGCCAGCTCATAAATATCGGGTAATTCAATTTTGCTGTCCCAGCCGTTGACTTTCGGAACAGCCGAATTGTAAATTGAATCACGAACAAGCTTTATGTCTGACAACTGACTGCTTCTCATTTCGTTAAATTTGTCATATTTATCGGATATTGCACCGATTAAATAATGTTCATCAATCTTTTGCAACTTTTGAGTTAAATCTTCCGTTTCAATTTTCATAACAATTTCCTTTCATTTTTTGTAACAAAACTAAACCTCCAAATCGGAGGTTCAAAAGATTTATAATTTTTTTTAATTTATCATTTATTTAATATTATGGTAATGCTAAAAATGTCCCGTTCATATCTTAGATGCCAACCAACACTTATACGTTGATCATCATATTTTGCATAACCGAGGAATACACTCATGTACATCTCATTAGTTTCCATATCTTTGTAGAAAGGTTCAGGCTTTACAGACAATATTATTTCTTTTACTTTCTCATTAAAATACTCATTCTGATAGATTGTATTGCGCATATCTTTTATTTCGCCGTCACGAGTAATAATATATTCATAATTCGCACCAAAACCGCGCAATCTGAACATATGACTTGCTTCAAATGCTTGTTTCAATGAGTTTGAATAATTCTCCAGATAACTCCAAAATACCGGATTGGTCTCCTTTGTCGGTTTAACTCCGCGGGGAGGTATTACTTCCGCCGATACGACAGTTTGCATAAATACTAGAGTTAATATAATAAGAATTAGTTTTTTCATATCAGATATTATACGTGGATTTTTGTTTTACTGTCAATCAGTTTAATCTTCTGTAATACCCCCTGACTTTTGTACCGTCAGCACGAGTATAGCCTTCAATATAACGTGCACGTCCTCTCAATTGATTTTCAGAATATATTTGGTTGTTTCGTAATCTTTCATCTATCTCCGACTCATAAATGCCGAACAAATCAGGGGACATTGATGCAATATCTTCGCGTGTAATCTCAGCATCCGTAATATGGTCAATAAATAATTTATTATTCTTTTTATAATCTTCCAACTCAATTGACTTTGTTATATCACCCATATTTTGAAGACGATGAGAACCAAACCAGCCAAAAGGTGTTATTTCTTTAAACTTGTTTTGGGTGCTTGGAACAATGTATGTATTACCTATATTTGCATGTGTTTTTGATACCGGATCATGAGCATCACGATAATTGGTAATTAAACTGTAATCGGCATCTTCAGGCAGTTTACTTTTCCACACTCCGTAAGGATTGAATGTATATGTTTTCAACCCATGGCCTAAACCTACTGTGGTAGCTTCCGTTCCGCCTTCGGAATGTCCCAAGGATACGGTGTTATCTTTATTTATTTCAGGATAACGATAAAACATGTCTTTTGCAAAATTTTCTGCTTGTTTTATCTGAGGGCTGTCTCCGGTAACCACCATTTTCAAATTAGCAGCATGATCTTTTATACTCTTTGGATCGGTGCCGACAAAAGTTATGGCATACTGACCGTCTTTTCCGTACAGCACACCTTTAAAATTTGATTTTTTATCCCGATAGTTGTCTATGACTGTCCAGCCGTTTTTCAGCTGCTTGCCTTTGTTTTTCGCCTTTGACATTTCATTTGATACCTGACAAAGCTCCTTGTATATATTTCCGTTCTTATGTTTTTCTTCCGAAGAGGAAAGAAAACCGTTAAAATTTTTACCTGAATGTTGTTCCATTATTGTTTCTCCTTTCGTTTTTTGTAACAAAACTAAACCTCCAAATCGGAGGTTCAAAAGATTTATAAATTTTTTTAATTTATTATTTATTTAATATTATGGTAATGCTAAAAATTTCCCGATCATATCTTAGATGCCAGCCAAGGTTTATACTTAAATCATCATATTTTGCATAACCGAGGAATACACTCACGAATAAATCATCAGCTTCCATATCTTTGTAGAAAGGTTCAGGCTTTACAGACAATATTATTTCTTTTACTTTCTCATTGAAATACTCATTCTGATAGATTGTATTGCGCATATCTTTTATTTCGCCGTCACGAGTAATAATATATTCATAATTCGCACCAAAACCGCGCAATCTGAGCATATGACTTGCTTCAAATGCCTTTTTCAATGAGTTTGAGTAATTTTCCAGATAACTCCAAAATACCGGATGAGTTTCTTTGGTCATTATACCTCCGCGGGGAGGTATTACTTCCGCCGATACGGCAATTTGCATAAATATTAGAGTTATTATAATAAGAATTAGTTTTTTCATATCAGATATTATACTTATGTTTTTATTTTATTATCAATCGCCCCGCCACCACCTGACTTTTGTATCATCAGCATGAGTATAGCAATCATTACATTTTATTCAATTTAAATTTATTATTTATTTAATATTATGGTAATATTAAAAATTTCCCGTTCATATTTTGGATGCCAGCCAAGGTTTATACTTAAATCATCATATTTTGCATAACCGAGGAATACACTCACGAATAAATCATCAGCTTCCATATCTTTGTAGAAAGGCTCAGGCTTTACAGACAATATTATTTCTTTTACTTTCTCATTGAAATACTTATTCTGATAGATTTTATTACGCATATCTTTTATTTCGCCGTCAGGGGTGATGATAAAATAATAACTTGCACCAAAACCGCGCAATCTGAACATATGACTTGCTTCAAATGCCTTTTTCAATGAGTTTGAGTAATTCTCCAGATAACTCCAAAATACCGGATGAGTTTCTTTAGTCATTATACTTCCGCGGGGAGGTATTACTTCCGCTGAAGCGGATATTTGTATGACTATTAACGTAAGCAGCAAAATAAACCATTTTTTCATAATGTGCATTATATTCAATTTTTAATTTTATGTCAATATTTTTCGTATAACTTTGAATATACCTCGACATCCTGTAATCTGTTATTTCGCATGGTTTCACATTTTAAAAGAGCTTCTTTTTCAAAACCCGCAGATTTTAAAAGTGTTTTTACCCTGACATTTTCCGGATAAACAAGCGCCTTTATTTTTTTAAATCCAAATTTCTCATAACAAAAATCAAGAAAAAGACGGGCACAGTTTTTGGTGTAATCTCCCCAAAACCGTTTATCAAAACAGGTTGTTAATTCCGCACTGTGAAACCTGTTTGCATCTCCTATAAAATTGTCCAAATAAACAAAACCGCTCACAATGCCATGTTCAACTATTACATAAAAAGCGGTTCTGTGAAGAAGATTGAAAAAATAATCCAAAAACTTCTGCCCGTTAAGTGCATAATCATCATCAAGAAAAGCAGAGTATTTAAGATACAAAAATATGACCTGCTCCAAATAAGCAGGATTTTCAAACGGGGATACAAATCTTGGCATACTAAAATTCCGCTTTTTCAAATTTTATATAAGCATTATCGGTTGTAAAAGCACTCAAATCACCCTTAAGCATTTTTTCTCTTACTTGCTCTTGAATGCCTATAAGAGCTTCCGCCTGAACACCATTGATAAAAGTCTCACAACCGGTATCTCTGTTATAGTACTTGTAAACGGAATGTTTTGAAAATATTTTGTCCTTAGGTAATGTCTTTATTTCAGTGTAAACTTTCTTTGGCGGATTTTCTTTCGATTTTTTCATGTCGTTCAAAAATTCTTTTTCAATTCTCATTTTAATAAGCTCATCAAGAGATGCATTGTTCAATAACATCTGCTCTGCATCAGTATTTTTCATATTATTCTCCTTCTTTAAATCTTTTTATCATCCAAGTTGGAAATGGTTATAATCTTTGCCTGCTTGTATTCTTCCTGTTCTTCGGACATAAAGCCCAAATATTTGCAAAGACTTTCCAACGCCTTTAATCCGGCAGAAGTATCCCGAAGCTTCTTCTTGCCGGTATAATTTCCTTCTTTGTCCAATATATCTTCTTCTTCAAGAGAAAATTCCGATATCTGTAACAGTTTTTGTATTACATAACCCTTGTTCACCCTCAAAGAAGATATCTGGGCTTTTAATTGACGTTTTATTTCCTTGATTATTAAATCTTCAGTCAACAAACGGGAAGCCGTTTCTTTAAGATTTTTGGATTTGTAACCCGCTTTTTGAGCGGAAAGCTCCCCGTCCAATGTCTTTATATATTCGGTTACAAAGTTTTTTTGCTGTTGTGTTATTTGTTTCATAATATGTATTTTCGTTACAAATTTTTATATAATTTGTGTTTTTGAAGAAAAAATTATATAATAGGCATGCTATTTATATTTCGGCTAGTGTAAATCTTAACAGGAGGGGAAAATGAATTTTTAAACTTCCTGTTTTTTTTGCGGATACAGTATTTTGTTATATTACGTGCAAATATAACGAAAGAAATAACGAAAATGTTTAGTGCATAACCGGCTATTTTCTAAACATTTTTACGGTCGGAGCATTATCAACAACTGCCGAAACTCTTGAATGAAGATTTGCAAGAGCATCTTTATACATACTCAGCCAATAGTTAAAATGTATGCTTTGCGGATTTCCCTTCAGCCGCATACACGAACCGTATACCAAAAGAGGTTCAACAAAAGGCTCCGGAATTAAAGATTCATCATCGGCATTTTCAAGCAATAATTTTTCTTCTCCCTGAGAATTTTTTGCACAATTTTTTGTATAGTAAACGATTTGTACTTTTTTCTCCTTTGGAAACATCGGTAAAAGAATTTTATCATTGAACAAACCGTATGTGCCCTCCGGCTGTGAATTTGTTAAAAATTGCTCAAAATCGGCACAATAACAGTATACCACACCGTCAATAATTACCGTTTCAATTCTTCCTTCAATATTATTTTCTATCTCCGGAGTATTTGCGGGTATTGTCATTTCCTTTTTTCTTAAAAGGAAATCCCAGCGGGCTGATGTACAAACTTCAGAGTTAATTACATTCAATATATTTTGAAGTTTTTTATGCTCATTTTTTATAAGTTCGCTGAAACTTCCGACTTTTTTATAGTTCAGCTCAACTAAACATTTATTTATCAGTTCTAAATATTTCATAATTTTCCTTTCCGTCTTTAAAGAAAAACAGTCTTAAAAAAAGACTGTTTTTCCGTTAAAGATTTTGAATATTGCTATTTTATAAGACCTTTTCTTAGTTGATCCATAATAGCACGTTCGTGCTTAGCAAATTCCGCACCACTCATTTTGCCGATTTGTTCACGAGTGAAAACCAGATTTTCCGCACCGTTAGCAAACGCATTCTGTGCATTTGCACGAAGTTTTTGCTTAGCGGTTTCATTTTCGCTGTTTAATGTTTTTTCGTGTTCAAGTTCCCGTAAATATCTTTCCACTGCGGAATTTTCCAACTTTTCCACAAGCGATGATATTTTCGAGATTTCGTCCTCATCAAAATCGACATTAGAGTTTTTCAAATAATCAAAAACATCTGTTCTGCCGTCTTTATTGAAAAATTCGGGCATATTAGCCAAAACATTTCCGACGGGTTCCGGATTTTGAGCTGATGTGTACATTTCAAACGCCTTTTGTGTAACATAATTCATTAAATTTTGTCCTTGTTCTTGTGTCAAAGCTCCGGAATTAACAAGATTTTCGATTGATTTGACGTTTTGAACCGCTGTTTGTTTAATACTGTCAAGCGTCTGTTCTCCTGTCGTATTTTGACTTACGGCTTCGGACGGAATATTATTCATGTTGTTCATAGCACCTCCATATATTCGCAAATTCAATTGCATCATCTATAAAAGAAGACAGCAAAATCCTTACGAACGGTTTTAACACAGCCGGCACAGGAATATCGTTAATAATATATTTAACTGCCATTTCCTTTTTCTGTCGTCCTTCAGAGCTTCCGAGTGCTTCTTCGGCTTTTATGACGGCAGTTTTAGCCAGCTCTTTAATTACTGTTTTCAAGTTTTTAAACATAATTCTCACCTATGCTTTCGGAACTGATACAACCATTTTAGCGAGTGCTTTCGGCTGTACCGTTTTTGCACCGTACAAATAAAGACCTCTGACCAAATCGGAGAAACTGTCTTTATCTCTCAGGCTTTCAATTTTGGCAAGCTGTGATGCAAATGTAATTGCTTCATTTGTTCCCGCAAGCACATAATATTTTTCGCTTACTTCAGTTAAATTTGTGCTTACGAGAACATCCATGCCTGCAATCCTTCCGATAGCACCTTCCCTTAATGTTTCATCAGCTACATTGTGAGCTCCGATAAATTCGGAACTTTGAAGCAGATAAGATTCGATTGTCGGGTTAATTACAACCCATGGACGGGTGCCTGCCGTTACGGCATCAGAATTTTTCAGACATAATGCGAGTTTTACAAATTGAGAGTAAATGGTGGTCTTGTCAAGTGCAACCGGAGCCTCATCAGAGCCTACAACGTTATTTGAATCAACGTTTGCATGCTGTGATAACAAATAAGCATCCTGAACTTCTTCAATGGCTTTTCTTGCATTTTTAAGATGTGCTTCCATAATATCGGTATTAGCCTGAACTGATGCCACATCATTAATTTTGAATGCAAAGAATTTTTTCTGATCAATTACCAGTTCAGCAGATGTCGGTTCAAGCTCGCTGTAAGAGATATTGGAAGTTCCGAGCGTTGAAACGGTAACGGCAGCAGGAGTAATAATTTTTACCTTATCACCCTGATTTTTAATTTCACCTTCCCAATTTCTGTTTACACATTGAAGCATTACACATTCTTTTTCAAGCATGTTGTTAAGCTTCTGGCTCCAGATTTCGGGAATAAATGCCGAGTAAGAATTTCCTGTCATTTTTCTGTTTCCTTTCTGTTTTGCTTTCTACTAACTTGTATGAGTGGTGTTAATCATCGTTATAAACTTCTCTGAATTGAAGACCGATAATCGCACAGGAATGAATATAGTCATCTCCCTGAACGCACAACTGTACGGAATAATTTGATTCCGATATTTCGGCTTTCTCCAGCGTATCTTTATTTATTGACCATACAGGGACTATAGAATCATCCGGCGTCCAATGACAGGGCAAAGAATCCGATGTATTTTCATCAGCCCAGATTAAATGATCCTGATGCACGGAATATATTGTCTCCGCATCATCGGAAAACTCGCTGTCATAATCTTTATAAACCGAGAAGTTAAAATTATTATCATATTCCGTGTCCAGAAGAAAATAAAATTCATCAATTATTTTTCTGTGATGCGGGGTTGTTATCGCCAAAAACGGAGATTTCCACATAAACTTTACGGGCGTCCCGTTAAATGTCGTTCCGTAATCTTCTATATATATATTTCCGTCTTTATCGGCGGTATGGATTTTTCCTCCGTATACACAAGCAGTTGTGATATCCTGCGGAATTACACGCTTATACCAAGCTTTATTGACATAATCATTTATCCAAACCGTATGAAAATATTTTTCTCCGGAATAAGGGAAGAAATACCATATCTGATTTCTGTTTTCATAATGCAGGCATATTGTTTTATCTAAATTTATAAAATATGAAAATTCCGGCTTAATTTTTAAAGATATTTCACTTCCGAGCTGAATTTGGTTAAGTTCTCCGACCTGTTCAAGCGCAAATATCCCGTTGCTCAAAAAATATTGTTTATTTTCAACATTTACGATAGCGTTTTGCGATACCGCACCTTTATTTGCAAAGGGCATTATGGCAAAATCGTCTTTACTTGTTCCGGTTAAGAGATAAACACTGTTATTTTTGTATATTGCAAGATAATCTTTATAAGGTTTTAAAGCCGTAATTGAACCCGTATCGGTATGAAATTCATTTATGTATCCGGCATCATTCTCCGTTGTAAAATCGCTGTAACTTCCGAGTGCCGAATAATATATCGTTGCATCTTTAGCTGCCCATACCCGTCCTTTGTAAACCGTTATAACAGCACCTTTAAGTTTGTTTTTCTCAAGGTCATTCAATTCGCATTCGACAACGTCATATGTTGAATTATTTTTGATATAGAAAAGGCCGTCCTTTTCCGTCATAACAAGTATACCGTTCAGAAAAGATTGAAATACCGGCTCAACTCCTTCCAGAGTTTTGTCAACAAGTACCGTACTTATACCGTCATAAATATAAATTTTACCTGATATTGAAGTTATAACGAGTTTGGTTTCATCGTATGCGGAAAGTTCCGATATTCCGGTAATTTCTTCTCCGATTTCTAATTTTAAAGTATTACCGTTTTGTTTACAAATCCCGCGGTTTTCAAAAATTTCAATATTCTCTGAATCCGTCCAGTATATTTTTTTGGTATCAATACCCAGCTCTGTTTTGGTTAAAGCTTGATTAATACCGCCTGAAAGATTGTAATATGCCGTTTCCATCTTAAACTCCTTTTAATTTGTACCATTTTATTTTTGAGCGTATAAAACTGCCCGCCTCATCTTTTTCCACCCAAGGATAAGGAGGCAGATACGTAATATCAATTTTTCCCGCACTCGTTGTTTTAGGATTTCTTATTCCGAATTCATAGTGAGTTAAAACAGTTTGTGCGGTAATATCAATTTTGTATTTCACTGCCAATTCCGCACAAAGTTCCATTGTTCTTTCAAATTGCTTCTTTAAGATAGGATAATTTCCCGTATTATTTTTACTTTTGTAACCGGCCATAGCACATATTGCAACACCTATACTTCCGGTATTTCCGCCGCCTGTATGTGCGGCATATTTTCCTATTCTGCAGCATTCATTATCTTCCGGTTTAAACTTTCCGTTGTGAACAATGCCGTCTTTATCAACTAAAAAATGGTAATGTTCTTTTTCGTAATCCGTCGGATAATAAGAACCTGCAGTCCAATGTAGAATTATGCGTTTCATAGAAATCCTCCAGCCAGTTTTTATTTTGCATTTTGTATATCATTACTGCATGGGTTTTATTTCGGGCATTTAATTTAAGGACGGTTCTGTCTATATGATTTCTGACAGTACCGTAAGCTATTTTTAATAAATTTCCGATTTCTTTGTCCGAAAAGCCCAATGCAGCCAAAGTCAATACTTGAAATTCCTTCGGAGATAGTGCCATTTTTCTTAATTCCTTCTTGATTCATAAAAAGCATACTAAAAAATTTTTCCGAATAATTCATAATATTTCCAAAAAAAATAAAGGGCGGGTAATCCGCCCGGAGTAAGATAATTTAAGGATTAGATATTATTTATTTTCGGCTATCCCGATTTTCAGGGAACTAAGATTTGAATAGCATCTTTTTTTAACTCCAAATTCGTTATAATTTAAGTAAAATTTTCCCGTATTTATTTTGTTATATTTAATCGGTTTTATTTCATAGAGAATATGTGATTTTAGTTTGTAAAAAAAATCTTTAGCCTTCTTATTAATTTTTCGTATAACGGAAATATTATCCGCTTCATCAATTCTGGTAAGCTGAACAACTGTATGACCGCAGATTGGACATCTGACGAGATAGTCAACTTCGCACAGCAAAAATTTATCCTGCGGAGCAAGACAAAACGTTCTGGTCTTGTGCAGAGCGCCGCAGCAGTGAATATATCCCATACACTTCTCCCGTGGTAAACAATTTTGCCGTCTAAAGGGCGTGAACCTTAACCACATTTTCAGTATAACGTGTTTAAATATTTTGAAAAGTCCCCAAAAAAATACACATAAAAATATATCCATGAAAACATGGATTAAGCACCCAGAATAATTAAACTAAACCACAAAACAAGTATACCGGATAAAATTCCGATAAGCGACTGGTGCCAATCACCGTATTCTTTTGCCAGCGGAAGCAAAGTATCAAAAGATATGTAAATCATAATTCCCGCAACAGCACTCATCAGTGCGCCGACAAGAATTTGAGGAAGAAATAAACCGAAAACAAACATTCCGACAAGTGCTCCGATAGGTTCCGATATTCCGGAAAGCGCCGCATAAAGCATTGCATAGCGTTTTTTACCCGTAACATGGTAAATCGGCAGAGCGACAGCAATGCCTTCAGGAATATTATGTATAGCAATTGCCAGTCCGACGGAAAGCCCGAGGGTTATATTTTGAGTCGTTGTGAAAAATGTTGCCATACCTTCGGGAAAGTTATGAACGCAAATTGCAATTGCAGTAAACAATCCCGCACGTTTTATTTTGTAATTGGTATGAACATGCTCATCGGGATGAAGCACATCATCTTCATTAATATGATCGGGAAGAAAATAGTCTATCAAAATAGCTATAACCAGTCCGATAACAAATCCCGCATATGTAATCCAGTTATGACTGTAGGGGAAATTTACCGACAAAAGTTTATCCGCTTCGGGAAGCATATCGGTGAATGAAAGGAAAATCATCACTCCTGCCGAAAATCCCAATCCGACGGAAAGTGCTTTCAGGCTGTTTCTTTTAACAACAAAAGCAATTCCTCCTCCGATTGCGGTCGCAAGACCGGCAAAAAGGGTAATTAACATTGCGGGTAAAAAATTTTGCGGTAAATTCATTTATGGTCCTCATAAAGGGGGAGAAATTCTCCCCTTTTTATTCTTCTTCCGTTTCTTCAACGGTTTCTTCTTCCTGTTGAAAATCTTCTTCATCAACGACTTGTTGATTCATTTCTTCTTCGATTTCCTGTTGAAGTTCATCGACTTCCTCTTCGTCGGAATAATCTTCTTCATTATTCTCATAAGAAACCATATTTTCGCTTTCGGCTTTTTCCATCTGTGAAACACTCTTTATATCTATCTTCCATCCGGTAAGTTTATGAGCGAGTCTGACATTTTGACCTTCTCTGCCGATTGCAAGGCTCAACTGATCATCGGGAACGACAACCATTGCTTCCTGAGCATAATCATCGTTTGCGAGAATATCAACTGACACAACTCTTGCCGGAGAAAGAGCATTTACGATATATTCAACGGGATCTTCGGAATATCTTACAATATCAATTTTCTCGTTTTTCAATTCGGAAACTATTGTTTGAATTCTGCTTCCGCGCGGGCCTATACATGCACCTACGGAATCAACTTCCGGATCGTTAGACCATACGGCAATTTTTGTTCTGTAGCCGGCTTCTCTTGAAATAGATTTTATTTCAACGATACCGTCTTCAATTTCCGGAACTTCAAGTTCAAAAAGTTCCCGGACGATTTCCGCGTGAGCATGAGAAACTATAACCTGAGGCAATCTGTTTGTTTCTTTTACGTTAAGAACAAAGACTCTGATTCTGTTTCCGGGTTTGTAATATTCTCCGGGAATTTGTTCTTTCTGAGGCATTATCGCATCTGTTTTTCCGATATTAACAATTACGTTGCGATTTTCAACACGTTGGATAATACCTGTAGTAAGAGTGCCTTTTTTGTCTAAAAATTCGTTAAGAACAAGATTTCTTTCAGCTTCTCTGATACGCTGAGTTATAACTTGTTTGGCTGATTGCGCAGCAATACGTCCGAACTGCTCGGGAGTAACTTCAATTTTAATTTCGTCGCCCGTTTCAACATCTTCGACGATTTCCTGAGCATCTTTGAGGGTAATTTGAGTATCCTCATCTTCAACATTGTCAACAACGAGTTTTGTTCTGAAAACACCGATTTCACCGGATTGTTCATCCAATATAGCTTCAATATTGGTAGCTTCTTTAATTCTCATATGTCTTTTGTATGCGGCAACCATTGCATCACAAAGTGAGGCGATAAGAACTTCTTTAGAGATACCTCTTTCTCTTTCCAGTTCTTCGCAAGCTTCAAAAAGTGCTGTTCCGATTTTAATCATTTTTTTATCCTTTCATTTTTTTGTAATATTTATAAGTTATTAGGTTACTAAGTTATTAAGTTATTAAGTTCGTTTTGGTTTGCTTCGCAAACGATATTTTTTTTAGTTAGTTACTAAGTTATTAAGTTACTGAGTTATTAAGTTCGTTTAGGTTTCGCTTCGCAAACGATATTTTTTTTGTTAGTTATTAGGTTATTAAGTTACTAAGTTATTAAGTTCGTTTAGGTTTTGCTTCGCAAACGATATTTTTTTTTGTTAGTTTTATTAAATCTATTTATATCACATTAAATATCCTTTTTTTCAAAATATTTTCTTAAACCTGTTAATAATGCACTGATTTTACTAACTTGTTCATTTATTTCATTTAAATCATTTATATACCCCAGACGTTGCGATATTAAAATCTGAGTTTCCAGTTCCGCAAGAGAACCTTGTGCAATATAAATAAACCTTAAAGTTTCTTTATCGGAATATCTGTTACTTCCTTCCGCAATATTTGAAGGTATTGAAATAGCACAACGACGCATCTGTGATGTTAATCCAAATATTTCATTTTTAGGAAAATTATCAGTCATACTATAAATTTTAAAACAAAGCTCCATTGACTGCTTCCAAACTTCCATATCTTTGTACTGCATTTTATTACCTTTCTTTTATATCACTCAAGTAAACTTACAAGCACCGAAACGAACTTAATAACCTAGTAACTTAGTAACTTAGTAACCCAATAACTCTTATTAACTTCTATTTTCCGTGCGAAGCACCGTAAAGAACTTAATAACCTAGTAACTTAGTAACCTAATAACTCTTATTAACTTCTATTTTCCGTGCGAAGCACCGTAAAGAACTTAATAACCTAGTAACTTAATAACTTAATAACTTACTTAATCAATGTACAATTTTGCTGACTGAATATTGTCACGCGGAATTAAAAGTTCTTGTCCGTCATCGAAGCGGAAAAACTTCAACCCTTCTTTTTCATCAAAATCCAAAATCTCGCCTTTAAAGATTTTTTCTGTTTCTCCTTCAAGCGGATTTTTCAACTTTAAGCTGATTCTTCTTCCGTTGAAGATAACAAATTCTTTTTCGGATTTGAATTTCCTTTCCAAACCGGGTGATGAAACTTCAAGATAATATTTAACGGGAATAAGTTCATCAAGAAAATCAGACAAGCTTCGTGTTACGTTTTCACAATCATCAAGCGTAACATCTTTTTCTTTTGAATAAAGATAAATTCTCAAAAACCATCTGTGATTTTCTTTGATAAACTCAATTTCAATAGGTATATAGCCGAATCTCATAGCCGTATTCTCAATAATCGGCGTAATTTTCTCGAGCACTTCATGCCTGTTGATATCCTGTTTCATCTTATCCTTTCGTATTAATTAAAAAAAGAACGAGGAGTCCCGTTCTTTTTTACGACAATACTGTCTGCTTATTAATTCTAAACTAAATAATACAAAAAGTAAAGTTAATGTAAAAATATTTTAAGCATTCAATCCGAAGTTGTTAAATCCGTGTATTGGCTGATTAGGATTGGAAGTATCATTATATGCTATTCTCTGCAGTTCATCTCTTGAAAATTTATCTCCGTGATCGGAAATAAACATTCCGTCAGCACTTAAGACATACGAACCCTTACCTATTTTAATTGTATCACCTGCTTGTTTACAATCACTAAGGTTGGTCATAACTCTGGAGTTTTGTTGTCCGACAGTCTCATCTGCCGCACCTCCTGCTTTAATATCTCTACCGGAACCGGCAGATGGTGTTTTAACTTCAAAATATTTAGGATCTATGGAGGTATTAGTCATTGTATGCGTTTTTCCTTTACTGTTTGTAAATGACGTTACATCGTTCATATCCTTTAACGAATCTTTCAGTGCGGACATTTCTTTTACCAATCCGTTAAATTCATCCATTTTGCCTTTGAGTTTATCTGCTTTTTTAGGATCATTCTTTGCTTCGGTTTGAAGCTGTTTAATTTCATCATTTAATTTATCCATTTTCTTTTTGTTTGAAGAAATTTCTTTATCATTGTCTTTTGCAACTTCATATTTTTTATCGGCAAGTTCCGATTTAACCTCTTTAATATCTCCGAGTGTTGTTTGTTGTTTTTGAAGTTCAGTTTTTAAATCATTAGCTGCTTTTGTAATATTGCCTTCAAGTTCTTTTCTTGCAGTGTCAATTTTATTTTTTTGTTCTTTTAATTCACTAATTTGTTTTTGAATTTCATCAGAAGAAGGAGATGGGGCTCCGCCAGTAGCTTCCGCAGCTTGCGCAGCCTGTTTCCGAGACTCTAACGTACCGATTTGCTGAGAAAGTTCTCCGCTCTTGGTTGTACATTTATCTATACCATCTTTAATATCTTTTGTAATAAATTCATCAACTTTAGCAAGATCTTTATTTATAGTTTTTGCCGCCTCATCAAGTGATGATAAATCATCAGGATTTATGTTCAAATTGCTTAAAGCCAGTTTTGATGTATCGAGAGATACATCTGCATCTTGCAATCCCGGAGTTTTACCGATTAGATCATTTATACCCGTGATTGTATCTTGTCCCGATTTGGAGTAATTCTCTTGGAAATTATTCAATTTTTCATTAGCTTTGGCTTCAACATTATTAATCTTACCGAATGTTGTTGCTTGAGAAAGTTCTTTTGTCATTTCAAACTTAGCCGAATCAAAATTAAATCCCGCATCCTCGGCAGAAGATGTACCTTTTGTCGATTTTATTGTGCTGACGGCATCTGAAACAGTCGGCAAAATTGCGTTAAGTAAAGCCATACCCATTGCGACTTTTTCAAAAGTACTCATTTTGTTGTCGTGATTACAATTATGAATACCCATATCAAAACCGCCGTATAAGTCTTGTTTGAACAAAGGCGGAGTAGATGCATTCAAATCTCTGACAAATGAATAATCAGCTTTTTCAAAACCTGTAGTAGAACGTTGAGCAGTTATACCGAAAGATTGTCCGAAAGTTCTTTGAGTAGTATTTCTTCCGAATAGCATACCGACTTGAGTATTCCCTCTGGAAGATGAATACATGGTTGTCCTTCCGGGCTGTGAACTCATTTTTTGAGCCGCAGTACCGAAGGTATTATTTGTAGGAACTTTAACTTGTGTTAATCCTGGTGCCATGTAGTACTCTCTCTTTTTTATACTCTTAAACATGTAAACGGTTTTATAATCCGAAAATTTCAGTCATGTACAAATATTGTTACAAAAGTTTACATCGGTGCTGCTAAAAAAAATTTCCGTATTTTTCACGGAAAAATTTTAATTTTAAATTTCGGTATAAACTATTATAGTTTTTCAATATCTATAACTATTAACAACATTTACAATTCATTTTCATTCCAAAAAAGCCATGGCATGAATACTTTCGGGTTTTGCAAGAGTTTTTAACATTTATTTTACAAAAATTAAGTAAATTTTTTCTCAAAAAATTTTTTTAGTCAAAATTCAATCAAATTAGTGATTTTAAGGTTTTGATAAAAATTAATTGTAAAAAGATTGGCATGGCACGATATCAAATTATTTATTTTTTTTTGTTTTGTCATATTATGGAAATACGTCTTGGGGGATACATCTTTTGCCCTAGGAATTTATCCATCCTTGGAACGATTAAACTTTTGAGTCAATACGTTAAAATGAGGATAGAGAGCAAACAAAAGTTTTGGAGGTAGTGAGTCGTGTTAGAACATGGGTATATTCAAATTTATACAGGTGACGGAAAGGGTAAAACAACCGCATCATTAGGATTGGCTCTCAGAGCACTCGGTCATGGCTGGAAAGTTTTGATTATCCAATTTACTAAAGGCGACAGCGCTACCTCCTACGGCGAAATCGTTTCATCGTCCAAATTTTTGCCTAATCTGGATGTTGTTCAGTTCGGCATGGACAGAGTCTGCTATTCTCACAATGTGTGTATGGAAGACTTTAAAGAAGCCAAAAGAGGATGGGAATACGCTAAAAAAGCTATTAATTCGGGAGAATATCAATTGATAATTCTTGACGAAATTAATATTTGTACTGCTATGAATATGATTAAAGTTTCGGACGTAAAAGATGTGCTACTGCACAAACCCGAAAATCTTGAAATCGTATTAACCGGACGCTACGCACACCCGGAACTCAAAGCAATGGCACATCTCGTTACCGAAATGAAGCCCATTAAACACTACTTTGATATCGGTGTAATGGCAAGACAAGGCATAGAGTACTAGGGATTTGGGATAGGTTTAATGTAAATCCTTTTTGTTTCAGAAATGAAATGCCGGACTTTTCGTTTGCGAAATGTCCGTTTTTTTTGCGTAATAAATCTAAATACTTGTTTGCAAATGAGCATGTTTATATTATTATTAAATCGGTTACACTGGTCTGATAGGTTCGCCCTAGTTCTTAGGAATGAGACGGTATAGCCCGTAGTACAACAAGTAAAAAAAAGGAGAAAAACCGATGCCAACAGCATCTATGATTGAACTTTTGGAAGCAGGTGTACATTTCGGACACCAAACCCAAAGATGGAACCCCAAAATGAAACCGTATATTTACGGTGCAAGAAACGGTATTTATGTATTGGATTTACGTAAAACAACCGATTTACTCGATGAAGCTTACGCTGTAGTAAGAGAATTTGCGGCAAGAGGAAAAAATGTTCTTTTTGTCGGAACAAAAAAACAGGCTGCCGAAGTTGTAGCGGAAGAAGCTCAAAGATCGGGAGCTTATTACATTAACAGACGCTGGCTCGGCGGTATGCTGACAAACTTTGAAACAATCAGAGGTCGTGTTAACAAATTAAGAGAATTGGAAGACTTTATCAATTCCGGACATGCAGAAAAACTGCCGAAAAAAGAAATCGCAAAATTGAACAGAGAACTCTCTAAATTGAGCAAAACTCTCGGCGGTATCAAAGATATGAGAGGATTGCCCGATCTTATCTACATCGTTGACCAGAAAAAAGAAGATATCGCAATTCAGGAAGCAAACAAATTAAATATTCCCGTAATCTGTCTTGCAGATACAAATGCGGATCCTGACGGTATCAACTATATTATTCCCGGAAACGATGATGCTATTCGTTCTATCAAATTGATTACTTCAAAATTGGCTGACGCTGTTCTTGAAGGAAAACAACTTCGTGAAGCTAATGCCAACGCTAAAAAAATTGAAGCCGTAAAAGCTGAAGATGCAGGCGTTGAAGTGAAAGCCGAAGAAGAAGTTAAAGAAGAAACTACTGAAGAATAGACGTTTATAAGGAGAAATTATAATGAATATTACAGCTCAAATGGTAAAAGAACTCCGTGACAAAACCGGCGCCGGTATGATGGATGCAAAAAAAGCACTCGTTGAAACCGACGGTGATATGGAAAAAGCAATGGACGTACTTCGTCAAAAAGGTATCGCTTCTGCCGACAAAAAAATGGGCAGAATCGCTGCCGAAGGACTTGTTGCAGCTTCCGTAAAAGACAACTGCGGTGCATTAGTTGAAGTCAACTGTGAAACAGACTTCGTTGCAAAAAATGAAGAATTTAAAGAATTGACTTCCTGCCTTGCGGATGTTGTTGCCGAAACAAACCCCGCTGATACGGATGCTTTGCTAAACTACAACTGCCCGAAATGCGGTAAAGTTATTTCGGAAGTAATTAAAGAAAAAATCGCTTCTATCGGCGAAAAAATTACTTTCAGAAGATTTGTCCGTTATGAAGGAAATACCGCATCTTACGTACACAACGGTAAAATCGGCGTTCTTATTCAAACGGATAAAAAAGATGATGAACTTATGAATGATATATGCCTTCATATCGCATCTTCCGCACCCGAATTTATCAAAAGAGATGAAATTCCCCAATCGGTAATCGACCATGAAACCGAAATCGAAATGGGTAAAGAAGATTTGCTCAAAAAACCTGAACAAATCAGAGGAAAAATCGTTGAAGGCAGAGTAAACAAACTTCTTGCAGGTAAAGTTCTTCTTGAACAACCGTTCATCAAAAATCCCGATATTACTGTCGGACAACTGATTGAAGGAAAACTTGAAGTTAAGGCTTTCACAAGATATATGCTTGGCGAAGGCTTGGAAAAACGTCAAGAAAACTTTGCGGATGAAGTTATGAGCCAGATTAAAGGCTGATAAGCAAACTGATTAAGAAAAAGACCGATAAAAATCGGTCTTTTTTATTTGTCTGTAATAATCCGTATAAATATTATTGATGGCAAAAAAATTTTTGTTCACGTTTTATAATTCTCAAGAGGGTTGAAATTCCTCAAAAATCTGTTATTATAATAATACGAAAGGGATTTTTACATGAACGATTTGAAGATTAAAGAAATCACCCGTTTTGTTGAGGACAATGTCGAAAAAACACGTCTGGTAATAAGTGAAAACGGTAAAGATACCGAAATAATTTTGACTGGTGACGGCAAATTAAAAGCCGCTGTAAAAGTTTAACAACGGCTTTTTATATATTAATCATTTTTCTGCTGATGTTTTTTATTGTGCAGGTTGTTCTGCCGGTTCTTGAATTTCCGGTGTTTCTTTCAAAGAGTTAATATTGATTTCTTTCGGAGAGTAATCAATTATCAATTTTTTGGGAATATTGAAATTACTTCCGTTATCAAATGAATTTAATTTAATTCCCGGGAAATTTCTCATTGTCGCAGGAATGGTATCATCATAGATTACCATTTCGGATTTATTAACGATTGCCGAAATTCCTCTTGTTGCATCGGCATCTTTAAATCTTTCTCCGATGGAATCATCTTGTTGTTCATCGGCAATAACAAAGTCAAACAGGATTTTTGAATCTTTGTTTACCTGACCTTTTGCTTTCTTATCGGAATTTTCAAGTACTTCTACAAATTTTGCGGGATAATTTCCCTGAACTTCAAACACTTCATTATGGAAGTTTTGATACTTCACAGGCATAAAGATAAAACCGCTGTCCTGAGAAGCCTGTATTTGTCCGAGGACATAAAAGCCTTCATGAAGCATAATATCCTTATTCAGACGAATATTGGAAAGAATTTTAATCAGCAAAGTTTGAGGCGGATTTTCCAAAGAAAAATCCTGTAATGTCTGAACAGGTACAGTCTTAGCAAATGCTGTTCCTGACAAAAGACCAATAATTAATGCGGATATTGCAAATAACTTTTTCATAACTGTATCTCCATTTCAATTGAATAATAGCATAAGATATAAAAACAGTCAACAAGGTACTATTCCATAATTATCCTTGCGGGATAATTATTGCGCAAAAGCTCATTAGCGACCGATTGAGCCTTTTCTCTGGAAGAATACGAGCCTATTTGAATTGTATAGGCACCGCCGATACTTCTGACAAAGGGAGAAATATTTAAACCCGATTCTGAGATAATCCCTTTTGCGACTTCAGCCTGATCTTTGGTTGTATAATATCCGACAACAACTTTTGCCGTAACGGGTTTTTGAACAGGTTCGGGCGAGGCCGTGGTTTCGGGTTTGGGTGAAGCGGATTCAACAGCGGGTTTAACGGGTTCTTCCGCCTCTGCGGTATTTTCTTCTTCATTTACTGTTTCATTTTTATTTTCGGGAATAACAACTTTTTCATCAAGTTCGGGAGCAAACATTTTGTCTTCATCTTCCATTTGAATAAGTTTCAGACGATCATCAATTGATGATTTTTCAGTTGAATCACTTTCATCGCTGATATTCACGTCAATTTCCGGTGAAATTTGTTTTGCTATGCCGAGAAACAGCAGTAAAAGTATAAAAAACGCCGACACAAAAATCGCTATTCCTTCATTCGGTTTTTTGTTAATTTTCCTTTGATATTCCTTATAGCTTATATGTGAAGGTCTTTTTAATTCTTCTTCCATTACACACCTCTGACTTTAGTTGTTGCCATAATTATATCATGAATTTCAAAAGAATAACGTTTCATAACTTCAAGTGCAAATTCTTTAATATCCGCAATGCCCAGCTCGCTTTTCAATCCGGAAGCATCAACCGGCGCACCTTCGGATTCTATGTTCAATCCCGTATGAATTAATACGGAATTTGTTGATTTAGCCGCAATGGAAACACTTAATTTTTTACCGTTATAAAGCAAATCATCACCGTTTCTTTCGACAGTAATACCTCTGCTTTCAAGCACTTCTTTTATTACGGTTATCAAAAGTCTTTGTCTGAGAACTCCTTCTACAAGCCCGATATTAAACTGTTCGGATATAAAACTCAGCATTGATTTGCTGTAAATCGGTTCATTGTTGATTACATCTTCTATATCAACCATTTCGGATAATTTTACATCACATTCCCCGCAAAATGCAGCAATAGCATCACCCTGAATTTGAAAGTTTTTATAAATCCAGTGAGGCGAAAGCTGACTTCCTATATATTTTATTGATTTATCCGCATAATATGTCTTCAAAAAAGTACCTCTATATAATTTTCACAACCGTTTTTTAACAGTGCGTTTTTTAATCTCAAACAAGATTCACACTTTCCGCAATGTTTCTCACCGCCTGCATAGCAGCTCCTTGTGAGTTCCAGCGGAACGGCATATTTCAATGCCTGCTTAACTATATCATTTTTGTCAAAATTTATCAAGGGTGCAATAACTTCGGGCTTTTTACGTGTTGAATACTCAAATTCAGCATTAACTCTTTTTATAAAATCTTCCGTGTTATCGGGAAAGGTCATACCTTCTTCTTTATTTGCGCCGATAAGAATATAATCATATCCTTCACCGTCGGCAAAAGAGCCTGCAATATTTAAGAAAAGGCCGTTTCTGTTCGGCACCCATACGCTTTTTGCTGAAATTTCAGGATTATTCAAGCCTTCGGGCAATTTATCATCACTTACCAAAGAGGTATGAGTAATATCTTTCAGCCAATCAAGTTTTATTACCTTATGTTGAATTTTATAATAATCACATATTGCTTTGGAAGCATTCTTCTCCTGCATGGCCGATTTCTGCCCGTAATCAAATGTAAGGGCAAGTTTAATGTTATATTCCTCAATTCCGACGCCCAGACTTACAAGCGAATCAAGCCCGCCTGATAACAGTATTATTCCTTTACTCATCTTCGTACTCCTCAATCATAGATACAGCTTCCATTTTCAACTCATCCGGATAAACTCCGTTTGCAACTTCGTCCAGTATCTTTCTTCCTTCAAGATTGTATAAAGCTATCAGTGCATTTTTTCTGACTTCCCAATCTACATCTTCAAGCATACAGGTTTTAATTGTTTCTGCGGCTTTTGGATTTTCGCTTTCCATAATGGCTTCTATCGCATTTATCCTGACCTGTGCCGATTCATCAGCCAAAGAATTTTTTAAAGCGTTAAAAACTCTTTCATCATCGACAATTCTGAGTTTGCCTAATGCTTCAATAACCCGTTCTTTCAAAAAAGTGAATTTACTCCAAATACCTTTTTGACTTTCCAAAATATTAACAAGCGGTTCTACAGCTCTCATATCGCCGAGCATCCCGAGCGCCGAAGCGGCTGATTCCCTTAAATAAACGGATTTTTCATCTTCATCTTTCACAACCGCAATCAAAGGCGCTACGGCATATTTATCACCGATTTTTCCCAAAGCATCGGCACATGCCAGCCTTATTTTGTAATTCTCGCTCTTATTATTCAAGCAATACAAAAGCGGAGTAACCGCAGAAGTGTCTTTCAAGTTTGCTATGGCTTTTGCGCACATAACTCTGACATTTATATAAGCATCGGATTTATTTTCTTTGTTCAGCAATAAATCCAAAAGTCCGTCCAAAATCCGTTTATCTCTAATCCTGTCACTGCATTGGATTATACATTTCAAGACATCGGTATTTTCGGTTATTGTAAGAAAATACTTGTATATTTCCGTTAAACTATCCGCCTTAAATTTTTCATCCAGTGCCTGAATTTTGTTTATAACGGACGGTACATCAGCATCATCCGATAAACCGCAATCTCTAGCTATAGAATCTAAATAATCCTTATCCATCGACGGTAACATCGTATTATAAAGAGTATTATTTTTCAACAGAATTGTTTTGGGCGATTTTAGCCTTCTTGTGTTCCAGATAAAGCTCACAAAGCTTGTTTGCAGGTTTTGTAACGGCTACGGGAACAAAATAACGATATACAAATCCGAAGATTATCATAGTTCTTAACGGACTCATACCTTTAACTTTAGACATCAATACCTTTTTGGCTTCCGTATCTAATGCCTTATAGAATGAATGCTTTTCAACCAATTTGTTTATCTTAGGCAATGATTTTAACTCGGGTTTTGAGCCTTTGGCAGAGGATTTTAATATAGCTTTATTTTCTTTAATAATAGCTTCTTTATCTTTTAAATATTTGCCGTAAAACCGGTTGTCTTTAAGCAAATGCCCGGCAAATCTTGCCGTAACATTATCCCACCAGCCTTTTACATATTTATCAAGCAAATAAGCACCGGCTGTGGATACTGCAAAAGTCAATCCCTGATTTACCGCAAGGGTATTTCTTCTGTCCGGATCAAGCTCTTTGTTTGTCAAAGTTCTTTGGACATAAAGACCGCTTGTAACCGCTGAGCCTACGGTCAAACAGTGCTGGAATAAGTTTGAACTGTTCTTTAATTTATCCGCAAGATAATTTAACGGTTTCCATTCAACAAATCTTGAAGTGAATTTTTCCGCAATAAAATCCGTAAATTTGTTATAAGAATCCGTAAACGGTTTAAAGAATGTTGAACTTTTTGCACTTTCTTTTATTATTTTTACATCGGCAACGGGCGGTATTTTAGAACCAAACTGATAATTGCTGCCGTTTCTGATATTGTTTAAAGGAGTTATATACATTACTGCACACCTCCTTTAAAACTTTTGAAAACTTCTTTTTCAATAAAATCTGTTTTTATTGTTTCTGCTGAGTTTTTTTCAGCAGGAGATTCAACTTTTTGTGCAGATGCTTTCTTCTTCTTTTCCATGCCGAAAACGTATTTAAGTATCGGCGGAATCAAAGCAATTGTCAGGATAGCTCTGGGAACACCTATTATCCAGTCGGGAATGTTTTTTACAAGTGTGTTAAGAGCATCTCTTTTTCTTGTTAAATTTTTCAACTGCTTTTTGGCTTCATCGGTAATAGTCTTTGAAGCTTTTAATTTCTCCAGTCTTTCTATTTCGGCAGTCATTTCTTTTAATTGACCGCGCTGAAATTTTTTACCGTCAAATACTTTTTTGATTGACTCGTCAAACGGACTTGTAATTGCCGTTGAAACGATAAACCCGATAATACCCGATGCCATTGCATGCCCTGCCGCATATATTTTGTCATCTTTATCTTTATCTCCGGGCAGAGCCATAATTGTCGCCGGTCTGAGCATGCCCGCAAGAACCAGAGCAATTAATGCACTCGTTGAAATATTATGTTCGTATGCATATTTAGAAAAAGTACCGAACCACGAACTCGAAAGTATTTTATCTAAAACAGAAACGGCAGCTTTACTCTTTCCCGTAAAACTGCCGTAATATCCTGCATTATTATAATCCGCACTCGTGCTATACTTCTCCTTGAGCTTTCCCGTCCCCGAATGGAAGCCGGAACCACCCTGTTTTAGAGCAATATCACGCTGTATTGAATTAATTTTCATTTTTTCACCAAATTATTTTATACATTTATTCTAAAACAAAGAAAATAATTTTTTGCTAAAATATTGAGGAATCGTTACAATTATTTTTTTATCGAAAATAATCAATCTTTAACTTTTGTAACATTATACAAAAGAATTAGTTCTCGAGAATTATTTTTTTTACCCTTTTGTGGTATAAATAATATATAAGAAGGAATTATAGTATATAATAATTCCGATAAAAATAAGGAGGCACAGATGTCAGTAGGACAATTCGTATTTATGTTACACAGCCACCTTCCCTTTTACAGAAAAGCCGGTATGTGGCCTTTTGGGGAAGAAAACCTTTATGAATGTATGGCAGAAACATACGTTCCGCTCCTCAATGCAATTTCCGAGCTTTATGATGAAGGAATTAAAGCTAAGTTAACCGTCGGGATTACGCCGATATTAGCGGAACAGCTTAACGATGAGCACTTAAAACAAGGCTTTATAAAATATCTTGATTCAAGAATTGAAAGTGTTTCAAAGGATTTGGAAAGGTATCCGGACGAAAAAGTCCCTCATTCTCAGCATCTGAAATACCTCGCAAAATATTATTATGACTGGTTTACACATATAAAAGATTCGTTTGTAAATAAATACGGAACCGATTTAATAGCTCAGTTCAAGAAATATCAGGATTTGGGATGTATTGAAATCACCACATCCGGTGCTACGCACGGATTTTCACCGCTTCTTGCCACTGATGCAAATTTGAACGCACAATTTAAGGTAGGTTCCGATACTACAAAAAGACTGTTTGGCAAAAAAGCTTCGGGATGCTGGCTTCCTGAATGTGCTTACAGACAGGGTTATCAATACGTCGGAAAAGACGGACAGAAACATTGGCGTCCGGCTATTGAAGTAACATTACAAAACAACGATATTGAATACTTCTTTACGGAATCTCACGTAATAGAAGGCGGAAACTCAATAGGAAACAGACGTGTTATCGGCGTTTACGGCAACATTGAATACATTCCGCTTCCCGATCGTCCCGCAACAGGTTACGATACATATTCGGCATACTGGCTTCCGGATGCACAGGTAGCCGTAATGGGCAGAAACGAAAGAGCGGGATATCAGGTTTGGTCTGCTGCTGACGGATATCCGGGTGACGGATGTTACAGAGAATTCCACAGAAAAGATGCGAAATCCGGTATGCATTATTGGAGAATAACTTCACCAAAAACCGATTTAGGCGATAAAATGCTTTACGATCCGGTACTTGCACTGAACAAGGTTAACGAAAACTCGGATCACTACACAACTTTAATTTACCATATGCTAAACGATTACAAAAAAGCAACCGGAAAAGAAGGATTGGTAATGGTTTCGTTTGATACGGAATTGTACGGTCACTGGTGGTTTGAAGGCGTTGAATTTATCAAACAGGTTATTAAAAAATTCAACAATTATGTACCTGAAGTTGAAAGACTTACGGCGGGTGAATATATTCACAAATATCCGCCGAAAGAAGCAATACAAATTCCCGAAAGTTCTTGGGGACAGGGCGGTCATTTTTGGGTTTGGAACAACCATTTAACCGAATGGATGTGGCCTATTATTCATGCCTGCGAAAAACGCATGAGTGCAATTGCCGATAAATACCCTGAAATTCCCGAAGACAAACTTTTACACAGGGCATTGAACCAGCTTGCAAGGGAAAATTTGTTATTGCAAAGTTCTGATTGGCCATTCTTAATAACAACATGGCAGGCAAAGGATTATGCAACCGACAGATTCAGAGAGCATGTTGACAGATTTGAAAAAATTGCTGACATGATTGAAAGCGGAAACATCAATGATTGGGAATTACAGCAGATAGAAAGCATCGATAACTGCTTCTCGGTAATTGATTACAGAGTATACCAAACGATTGAAGAAGGTGTAATTCCGCAGCAGTCCGCAAAACTTGCGCCGTTGTATAATTAAGATTAAATTATAAAATAAGAAAAAGGCTCAAAATGAGCCTTTTTTAATATTTTTAGTTATATGGTATAAAAATTTATAAAAAATATATTGCAAAAATTTTTTCAGCATATATAATTGACATACAGCCATATGGGAGCGTAGCTCAGTTTGGTTAGAGCGCATGCCTGTCACGCATGAGGTCGCGAGTTCGAGCCTCGTCGTTCCCGAATTAAAAAGCGGTGGGTTTAGTCCTACCGCTTTTTAATTATGAGAATGAACTATGGCGAGAACTCTATTTGAGTTCGGCGGATTTGCGGACGGACAGAGTGAAACGAGTCCGGATAGCGAACAGATTGAGCTTTGTTGTGGCGAAGCCACATATACGAAACTCTGTGAGCGTGGAGCAAATACAAGACAGCCCCCCCCCCGCCACGCCATTTAAAAGACAGTATCCGTAAGCCTTTTAGGCAAACGGATTATTTTTTTTATTTGGCAGATTTTCCTTTATTCTCACATTATGCTCACATTTTTCAGAGAAAATATATAAAATTTAAGTAAGGACAATTATGAACAAAAAAGCCCAAAAAGATTTAATTTATTAATTGGACTTACAATTTTAGTATTTGCTGTGTAATTTTTGATATCATAATTGAAGATGGTGTCAGAGATTAAGAAATTTTGTTGATGTCAAACGCAAAAATGAAACCTTAACACCGGAACAGGTTGAATGAGGAGAATATTTAATAAAAAATAAAATTCCTTATAAAGTAATAAGAGTTTCAAATAAAGTTTAAATGAAAAGATATTAAGTTTTTTTAATTTTTTGAAAAAAAATAACAAAAAAATATATTCACGTTTTTTGTAACTAAAAAAAAAGGAGTTTTATTCATGAAGATTTTAAGATTGAATTCGTCAATGCGCAGATTTGCAAGAATGGACAGAAGTGATGCCGGCAGAATGCATGTTGTTTTAAATAATTCTGTTATTCCGGCTGCCAGATATAATTTAAAATCCAAAACCGGAGATCTGTATAAAATAACAGTCGGTGAAAAGGATTTAAGAATAAACGTTTTGAAAAAAATCGGGAAAAAATATCAACAATCCATGTCACATATATTTAACTCAAATGATTCAGAAAAAATTAATAAATGTTTTGCCAATATTGTAGAATTTATAACAAAAAAATAGATACTTTTAAGCAATAAAATTTAAAAAGATATATCATATAAAATTTTAAAATCTTTGATTGGGGCATTCCAAGACATTCCTGCCCGACAAAATAAGAGCTATTGTATTGTTGTGGTAAAACTCCAACATATGACTAGTTAATAAAAAGTATTTATAATAATAAACATGAAAATCATTATCGTAAATTTATAATATTTTCATCAAAAATTATTTATATAAAAATATTATTTAATAAAATATTTATCATATAAATTATTATTAAAATTAATATTGCTAACTTCTTTTATTTCATTAACAAATTGTTGAAAAGCAAAATAATCCCTAGAAGTTTTCCACTTTTTAAATTCATCCTTTATTCAATATTTTTTAAGGAAATATCTGTATTCCTCTAGCCCCCCCCCATCTTTTTCACCTGCAAGAGCAAACGGATGGTTATATGTTCTGTGATATACATCGCAATATCGGCAAAATGGTATGGGTTTTGCAACAAATTCCAGTATCTCTTTTAAATCTTTAGCTTCATAAATATCTATATAATCAGCTTTAGTTACTTCAAGATTTTTATTAAAGTATTTATTAAAATGCTTTATACCTGTAGGCAAAGAACATGTGTATACTTTACCATGATGCATGGGTTACACAATTATTACCTACATTACAATGAGAAAAACTTATGAGAGGATCTTTATTTCCTAATAAATCCATCGGCCAATGCCAAGAAGTTTTTATATTTTCCGGACGTGTTTCTCTTGTTTCACCTATAACATAACCATAATTAATTAAAAAATTATACTTTTTCGCTTTTTCTTCAATTGCATCCCAGTTTACTTTAATAGGATAAACAGTCGGAGCAATTTTTATATTATAGTTACTACAACTTCTATAGAATTCCTCACTCTGTTGATTTAAAAGAATACCATTTGTGACTATAGTTATATCCGAAGTTGGAAAATATTTTCTTGATATTTCAAGAAACTTAATAAGTTCCGGATGTAAAAGAGGTTCTCCACCACAAAGTTGAATGTTTTTGATAAGATAAGATCTATTTTTTGTTAATTCTAAAAGTCTTTTTAAATCTTGTTCAAAAATATTTATATCTAAAAATTCTTCTTGAGCAAGCGATGAAAAATGACAACAATTTTTACAATTTAAATTGCAATGTTCAACTATATTAATAAGTACAAGATTTAAAAAGTTCTGAGGTAAAAGTCTTAGATATGAAGAAGGAAAATCTTGTACAGTATTTTGGTTATATTTGACCTTGTATTGTATTCCCATAAAGTAATATTTTGTACATTTTTCAGTAATTTTTTCTGTAAATATTTTCATAACTAATACTCCTTATTATTACATAGAGTGCAGTTTAATCTTTTTTTAAATCGAGTTGACCTTGAATTTGTTTACCACCTGCACTTTTATATTTATTTATTGAGGGGAGACCTTCACAATATTTGCAAAATTCAGAATAACCTTTTGCGCAGTATCCTAAACGGAATTCCACTAATTCAGTCTTCATTTCTGGTTTAAATTTATTTAAATCAAAGTAATCATCACTATTATATTCAATTAATCCTGCTCTTGTTGCAAAACTTGAATAATTACAATTAGACAATTTTCCGTTAATTAATTCTCTAAAACTAGCACCACATTCTGAATAATGACAACATAATGCATTTTCTCCAAGTTCACCATATTTTGTTCTCGGAGGGAACATTTCAATAAATTGATCGGTAACATGAATTACAGGAGTTATGTCAAATTCTTTAAACTTTTCTTTTAATTTTTCAAAAGAATTTTTTAATTTCGGAATAGCTTTTGTATAATCATCAATTTCCATTCTGACATTACATCTCTTAATTGTTTTTAATAATTCATCAGATGGGATAATTGTTCCATTTGTAGGAAGTCCAATTTCAAAAATTTTATTTTTATAATTATCAAAAATATAGTTAATAAGTTCATTTAAATGGGGATATAAAAAAGGTTTACCTCCTGATATATGGAACAATCCACACATATCAACAGCATTAAAAAATATATCTACATTTTTCTTTAATTCTTCTAAGCTAAAGTGTCTCTTATTTTTGTCATATGGAGTAAAATTTAAACAAAATTCGCAATTTAAATTACAAACTGATGTACATAAAAAAGAATTATCTTTAAAGTATACAAGATCTTTAACATATACAGCAAAAATCGGTAGAATTTTTTCAAAAAATCTATTTTCACTAAAAAGATTTTTAGTTGTATCAAAAGTGGATATTCTAGACATCCTTCTCATAATTCTTTGATCTTCTTCAGGAATCAATATAATAATATTCTTGCCAAATAAGCTTTTACCAAAAAGTTGAGAAAGTTTATAGGTTAAATAATTAAACCTTTCACACCTTACTTTTACACCTTCTTTGGAAAGGAATTCCAATTTCCTCTCTATCCTTGATAAATCACTTATATCTTGCCCTAAAATCACAATTTCGTTGTGTTCTTTGAAATAATTTCCTAATTCATCAAATTCATGTCCTTTGTTTTTCCATTTTGGCATTAGTTTTCTCCTATCTCTTGTATCATTTCTTCTACTGTCGGAATAACTGTATATCCGGCATTTTTCCAAAGCATTTCATTTTTATCTTTATGAACTGTGCTTAAAGTTCGATTTATTGCAACAGGGGCATTGATATCTTCTATCTCTATATCACTCCTGTTAAATACTTTCTTAAAAATGTGAAGCATTTGTGCTTTTGTCACTGTGTCTTTAGGGGCTATATGCTGAAATCCGCTGAACCAAACATTATTGTTAATAATTCCAAGGCAAATTTTTGCAAATGCCCTCGTGGTTACGCCGTTCCAAAAATGATTTTTATAACCGTTTACTTTAGCGGATTTATTCTGATTTAAAAACCACTCCAATAAAGACAAATAATTCTTTTTCTCCCTGCCTATTATGGAACATCTTAAATTAAGAGTATTGTCGCAGTGAATTTCGCCAAGACTTTTTGTTTTTCCGTAAACATCCAAAGGATTATGAGCGCTGTTTTCGGTGTAATTTCCGCTGACGCCGTCATAAACACAATCTGTTGCAATTTGGATTAGCTTTGTACCGGTAATTTCACATGCTTCAGCCAATTTATGCGGAAAAAGCGCATTAACTTTCTATAGCTTGATATGTTTGATTAATAAGGCTGTTCAAACATTGTCCTAAATATTCTTCCGCATTATATACCGCACCTATTACAGATATTTGAGGCATTTTATATCTCCTCCTTTAATCCGCCGGAAAGTAATCCTCCTATTATATCCGC
>CANQRH010000006.1 GCA_947626225.1 Candidatus Gastranaerophilales bacterium | reverse complement strand
AGATTATTGTATGTTCATAACAATTGTGTGATCTGCAAGGATATCCCAAGTAAATACCTCAAAGTCGAAAATATAACAGGACACGAAATTAACAATATGTTTTACCGTATGCTTAAAGCTTCAAATGCGCCCAAATATGTACAGATTTTGTACAGAGCAGGCGTATCTTTAAACTTCGGCTGGTTCTTCTCGGGAAAAGAGAAAATTGATTTGAATAGGTTGTATGAGGGTACAGAATAATGGAAATCGGAACAAAAATTGCCCTGACGGCTCTTGGAATAACAATTTTAAGTAACATTATCTCAATTGTTATGTATTCTTCAAAACAAACAACCGCCCTTGAAGTTTTAAAAATTTCTTTCGAAGATTTTAAAAAAGGTATGGAAAAGAATTTTGAAGATTTCAAAACAGAAATGAAAGAAAAAATCAAAGAGAGTAGACAACACACAGACGAACATATCAAACGTCTTGAGGAAAAACAAGATAAACATAACTCTGTTATTGAGCGTATGGCAATTGTTGAACAATCCGTAAAGTCTGCCCATCACCGCAATGATGATGTCATTATACGATTACAAAACTTGGAGAGGAAAGTTAAATGAAACGCATCATTATACATTGGACAGGGGGAACATATCAGCCCAACACACACGAGTGGGAATGTTACCATTACCTTATTAACGGTGACGGAGTAGTTGTCGAGGGCAAATATACCCCGGAGGATAATTTAAACTGTACTGACGGCAAATATGCAGCGCATACTGGCGGGGGAAATACAGGTTCAATCGGGGTTGCAATGTGCGGGATGTATGTGCCGAATAAAACTTCTGTTGAAAAGACAAAATATCCGCTTACAAAAGTTCAATGTGAAAGATGTTTTAAACTAATTGCGGAATTGTCGGGGAAATATAATATTCCAATCACAGTGCAGACGGTGATGACGCATTACGAGTTCGGATTAAAGAACCCGAGAACATCAAGTGCGGGGAAAATTGATATTAATTGGCTCCCGCCATATGTAGTTTCAAGTTTTGAAGTCGGGAATTTTATCCGAAATAAAGCCAGATGGTATTTAACCCACTAATCCTTTTTCATAATATGAACCTTTCTTTATTAACCCTGTTTTAAGCAGGGTTTTTCATTAAAAAAAGCCACAAGTTAAAAGCTTGTGGCTGAATAAGGATGTAAGAAAAAATTCTCACAAAATTCTCACATTTTTCGTAAAAACTGTAAAAAATGTGAAAAATATAAAATATACAAAAAGTAAAGGTTGTGTCAAAAACCGCTATTTATTGTATATTTGAGGGAATTTATAAAATTTATGAAAAATATAAAAAATAATATATAAACCTTCCCAAGGTTGACGTCGCGGGTTCGATCCCCGTCTTCCGCTATTTTTCTCGGGCTAGTAGCTACCATTTTTTGAAAATAAAAAATACCGCAAGGATTATAAAAAGAAAACCTACTAAGTAGTTCCAGCGGAATTCTTCTTTTAAATAAAGTACCGAAAAAACACTAAACACTATTAGTGTTATAACTTCCTGCATAGTTTTTAATTGAGCGGCAGTGTAAATTCCATGCCCTATCCTGTTTGCGGGAACCTGAAAACAATACTCAAAAAACGCTATACCCCAGCTTACTAAAATAACAATCCATAAAGCCGTTGATTTATGCTTCAAATGTCCGTACCAGGCAAACGTCATAAATATATTTGATATTGTTAATAAAAAAACAGGTGCTAAACTTCTGAACATAAACTAATTATACACAAAAATTAATCACGTTTAAAAACAACCAAATCGCCTTCTTTAACTTCAGCGGCAAGCTCTGTTACAGCTTCATTGTCCATACGTACACACCCGTGGGAAGCATATTTGCCTATACTTGAAGCATTATTATTCCCGTGGATATACTGACCGTTTACGCTTCCGGATTTTCCCGTATTTACATTAACATGATACAGGCATAGCAGTTTCGGCCCGTAATCCTTAGGGTTCTTTTTACGCTGCGTTCCGTAAGCATCAGAATACGGATAAGTTTCAATCCTGTGTATACACTTTATAGCAGGCTTTGTGGGTGTAGAAGCTTTACCTGAAGCGACCAGGAAAACTTTTTCGGCCTTACCTGCCGAATCATATGTATAAAGCAGATTTTTATTTAAATCAACAACAATTCTTGCAAAACATTTTTTACCTGCAATTTCAAGTTCGGGACTAGGCGCATCTTTCAGGTATTTAAAATCCGTAGAGCCTTTGGCAAGATTAACTTCGGACGAACTTTCAATAACAGTTTCGGATCGAACAAAAGTATCATTCGGCATAGCCATCCCCGTACCGGCAAGAGATAAAAATACCGCCAGAGCTGTTTCGCGTACTCCTGAAAAATGAGGTTGATAAGAATTTAAACTTACGGGATAAATATTCATATATGCATTAAAACCTGACAAAATTTTTTTTGCTATAAAGTTTATAAAAATTTACACAACATCAAAGTATTGACAGTGAGTTTTTTTCTTAATAGAATAGCACATGTGCCGACTTGGCTCAATGGTAGAGCAACGGTTTTGTAAACCGTAGGTTGTAGGTTCGATTCCTATAGTCGGCATTTTTTCAAAAACTTGACTTTATGGTTAGAGTGACTCTGCCGGAAAAAAGATTAAGTATCTTTTTTCGAGAGGTAGCACTCCCGCCAAAGGCATTTGAAAACTAAATAATTTGCCCTTGTGGCTCAGGGACTCTGCCGAGAAAAAAGATTAAGTATCTTTTTTCGAGAGGTAGCACTCCCGCCGAAGGCATTTGAAAACTGAATAATTTGCCCTTGTGGCTCAGGGACTCTGCCGAGAAAAAAAGATTAAGTATCTTTTTTCGAGAGGTAGCACTCCCGCCGAAGGCATTTGAAAACTAAATAATTTGCCCTTGTGGCTCAGGGGTAGAGCACTCCCTTGGTAAGGGAGAGGCCACGAGTTCAAATCTCGTCAAGGGCATTTTTAAGTCCGAAACGGAAGGGCAAAAAGACTTGAAAACTGAATAATAAACCTGAGGGTAGGTGCCCGAGTGGCTAAAGGGAGCAGACTGTAAATCTGCCGTCGCGAGACTACGGTGGTTCGAATCCACCCCTGCCCACCATAATCAGACCGAATTTTTTCGGTCTTTTTTATTGCGGATTCTTACGCGACAAGCTATATTTTAGAGTATTGGTAGGTCGGATTTACTAATCCGACAATATTTTTATTGTTAGCATAGTAATGCTAACCTACATCTACTCCCCCTACCCACTATAATCAGACTCGATTTTTCGGTCTTTTTTACTGCGGATACTAACACTTACGGAAAATAAAAATCGGCATATGTGATTGAAAAATTTTCTCTAAAACCTTTGAATACGTGAGGAATATTGTGGATAATTACTAAATATCCGCCGTACAGCAAGGACATTTTGTCGCTTTTATGTCAATAACAGAAAAACATCTCGGACATGTTTTTGTCGTAGCTTCACATTCTTCCTTCTTATCGGCTCTGAGTTTGTTTATGCATTTAATGAGTAAAAATACCGAAAATGCAACAAGCACAAAACTTATTAAAGCATTGATAAAAAGTCCGTAATTTATTGTTACGGCACCTGCCGCTTGGGCAGCTTCAAGTGACGGATAATGATTATTTCCGCCGATTGTCCAGTACATATTGGCAAAATCAACTTTTCCCATCAGCCAGCCTAAAGGCGGCATAATAATATCTTTTACAAGTGAATCCACAATTTTCCCGAATGCCGCACCGATAATTATACCGACTGCCATATCAATTACATTTCCGCGCATTGCAAAAGTTTTAAATTCATTCAAATTTCGCTTCACAAAATCAAACATTATAACCTCCTTGTTTTTTAAGTTTAACATGAAAAATATTTTATATGATATAATCGTACCATGATAACTCCGATAACTTACAATTACATTAACCAATCAAAATACTTCCGTGATAATTGCAAAAATCAAAGTGCCGTAAGCTTTACCGGAGTTGATTTTCGAAAGCTCAATCCTATATATAATTTTTCAATGAGGTATTTCGGCAATACCGTAAAAGCATCAAGCAAAAGATATTCACCAATCTCAAATTCTCTTATCGGAAAAGTTAACGAAGTTTTAATCAAAACCGGTGATAAAAAAACACTTTACGGCTGGGACATCAAATCCGGTAATTCCAAACGATATGTAATATTTTTTCACGGTGCATCAATAAACATATCAAATTGCCAGAATATCTACAAAACAATTATTGACAGCAACTTTAACGTTTTGGCACCGGAATACAGAGGGTTCGGAAAAAACAAGCCGTGCAAATTTAATCTCAAAAGATTTAAAAAAGATATGAATGATATCTATAATTATTTAACATCCAAAGGGGTAAAACCCTCTGATATCGGAATTATCGGACATAGTATGGGCGGCTATCTCGCAACCGTAACAGCAAATAAATATCCGGAAAGTGCGTTTCTTATGCTGATTAATCCCATTTATGCCATAAACTATAAATTCAGCAACCCGTTTAATAACAAAAATTTATCGAGACAAATGCCCGTGATACTGCGAAAGTTTTTAAAACGCTTTCCTAAATCCCTTAACGTATTAAGCAGGGCTTTGAATCTGGAAAAGATTATCCCGCAAATAAAGACTCCGACTTACGTAATACATTCCCGAAATGACAATGTTATAAAACTTGAATCATCACAGGAATTAGTAAAAAAACTCAAAAATATGCGGGAATTTATTATAATTGACGGCAACAAACACATTCTTGAAGATACTAAACTCGATGCAGTTAATAAAATTCTTGCCAAAATCTAAGTTATTTTGATTAAGTTCTAACGAGGTTACATTAATGCATAAAATTTTAACAAAAAGAATTGAACCGTATGATTTACTGGAAACACTCAAAAAACACTGCAAAATGGAAGATTTAACATTTGACGGATATACAAAAAATGATAAGAAAAATATTTTTATTAAAGAATTAAATACTTCGGACACTTTCGGACTTTATATGAAAAATGTAAATAAATTTTACATTTTTAAGGGTAATAAAAATATAGATGAATTACTATCGCTACATGCCGAAGATTACCGTAAATGCAATGATTTTGAGGAAGTTTTAAATGCGGTTGATATGGGTAAAGCTGAAGCAGGGTTCATAATTTTTTAGTAAAAATAGCAATTTTTTGAATAAAAAATACTTTATATATATACGGGGATTATTATGACATTTGCAAATATAGCTTTGAAAACACACAACAATTCTGCGTATAGCAACTATTTTATGCCGTCATTTAACTTTGATTTCTCGGCGGGTAACATGTTTGCAAAGCCTTTTAATTACTCATTTATGAATATAATACCCCAATCATATAATTATAATAATTCTTCCGACGCGCTTTCAAGGTTGTATAACATCTTAAGCACATCTTCAATAAAAGCGCCAAAGCAAAAAAACAGGCATTCAAGCTCGTACCGCGCAAGCGGCAATATCGGAAATGATATTGTTTCTACGGCAAAACAATATTTAGGATACAGAGAAAGCGATAATTCATATAAATTGTTTACGGGCGGAAGAAATGAAGCCTGGTGCGCAGATTTTGTAAGCTATACGGTACGTGAAGCATTTGCGAAAAACGGTCAATCCGCACCTTCCGGATTCGGTTCAAGTTCCGTTGAAGGGTTAAGACAATGGGGACTCAACAACGGACGCTATATGTCACTTAACGGCACAAGCACTAAGAGTTCGGCAATAGCACAAAATGTAAAACCCGGCGATGTCGTAATATTTAAAAACGGAACTTCACATACGGGAATAGTTTCAAAAGTAAACTCTGACGGCTCATTCCAAACCATAGAGGGTAACACTTCAGACAAAGTAGCTTACAGAAACTACTCCGCAACTGACGGAAGAATCAGCGGATTTGTTCAATTAGCTTAATTACGGATGATTTTAGTTCCGGTAACGAACCGTTATTGTTTATTACGTAATCACTGAGTCCGATTTTTTCTTCTTGCGGCATCTGACATTTTAAACGCGCTTTGGCATGTTCTTCACTGTAATGATTGCGTTTTAACAGCCGTTCAAAACGAATTAAATCATCCGCAAAGATAAATATTATTTTATCAAACAGATATTCCATATTAGCTTCAAACAACAGCGGAATGCCGACAAAAAGCATATCTTCCGTTTCGTTTTCGTTGTAAAATTTTTCTATCTCTTTTGCAATCTGAGGATGCATAACGGATGCGATTTTCAATCTTGCTTCTTCATCGGAAAATATTAACTGTCCTACCTTATAACGTGAAAATTCGCCGTTTTCAAACACATCACGACTTTTAAAAGCTTCAAATAATTCTTTGTTGTTTACCGTAAGAAGTTTTTTTGAAACTTCATCAGTATCGAGCACTTTATAGCCCATATCCGTGAGAATTTTTTGAACTTCGGATTTACCACTCGCTATATTTCCGCTAATTGCAATCCTTTTCATTTCGTCTGTATCCTGTTTAAAAAGTTTTTGAGTTCTCTTATTTGAACAGGCTTAATCGGTTTAAATTCGCCTCTTTTTAAGCCTTCAAGTGTAATGGTTGCATGCTGAATACGTTTAAGAATTACCACTTCATGCCCGATGAATTCAAACATTTTTCTGATTTGTCTGTTCATCCCCTGATAGAGCGTAATCTGCATTTCAGTATGTCTGCTGTCCATATTCAAAACCTGAATATCGGCATAAGCGGTTTTTCCTTCTTCAATTTCAACACCGCCGGCAAGTTTTTCAAGTTCTGCCCTGCTCAATTGGCTGTCTGTCGTAACCATATAAATTTTAGGAACTTTAATTGAAGGGTGAGTAAGAGCATTAATCAAATCCCCGTCATTTGTCAAAATCAAAAGTCCGGTTGAATCTTTATCAAGCCTTCCGACAGGTTTAAGGTGTTTTAAATTATCCGGGAGTATATCATAAATGGTCTTTCTTCCCTTTTCATCATCAGCGGTCGTAATATACCCCGCAGGCTTATAGAATCTGTAATATTCATGTTTTACGGGATAAATAAGTTTTTTATTCACAAAAACCTTGTCCTTAGCCTGAACAAGATATCCTAATTCGGTCACAATTTTTCCGTTAACCGTAACAACACCGCTTTCAATGAGTTCATCGGCTTTTCTTCTTGAGCATAAACCTGATGAAGCGATATATTTGTTTAGACGAGTGCCGGACATTTTACACCTTTTTCAAACTTTTGCGCAAGCTCTTGAGGCATTCTCCGATACAATTTTCCGTCATTTGTTACGGCAACACAGTCAAAAAGTGCTTCAGCATATATTTTCCCGCTGTCTTTTGATTTTATTACCTGCTTGAACGTAACCGAAAGACTATTGTATTTTTCAACCCAGGATTCAATAATAATACGGTCATCAAGCTTTGCCGAAGCTTTATATTTAATATTCATGTTAGTTACGGGAATAAGCATATCATTTTGTTTCATGGAAACCAGATCAAGCCCGAGCATATCACACAATTCCACTCTGCCTTTTTCCAGCCATCTCAGATAAGCTCCATGCCAAACAACACCGTAAGCATCGGTATCAGCATAATAAACCCGTGATTCATAAGAATGTTTCATAGTAAAACAATTATAACATAAAGGAGAAAATATGAAATACAAATGTAACGTTTGTGAATGGATTTACGATGAAGAAAAAGAAGGAAAAGCTTTTGATGAGCTTCCGGATAATTATACCTGTCCCGTATGCGGAGCTTCAAAAGATATGTTTAGTGAAGCGGATTAGTCAAAATCAAAAAAGTTCTTCGTGCCGGCTTTTAAAAATATTATTAAGTTTTATAAAATTTAATACCCCAAAAAAGCAACATTTTTTTTGTTCTGCTTTAATACATATATGATAAGCAGTGTAGGTAATTACAATATATATCCTTACGGTTATGAAAACAGGCTCTCTCCCTGTTACAATCAGGGATTACCTCCGCAGGAAAACACATCAAAAACATTAGTAACCGCAATTTCATTACAGTTTATCGCTGTCGCACTGCAAAAAGCATCCGAATGGTGCGGTAAGAATTTGATGAAAGGCAAAGAGTTTACAAGCGCGGAGAATGTTAAACGCATTGCAAACCAAATGATTGCGAAAAACAAACTCAATGTCAGAACCGATTTTATAGATTTTAATAACATAAATAATTATCCGATCTCAATGAGAAGGAGTTTGGAAGCCGTAGCTAAAGGTCAAAATGCATTTTATTCAAATGACATAAAATTAGCGGTAGCACCAAAAAGCAGACCGTCCTTGATACTGCATGAACTGGGGCATGCCATAAATTCAAGCAAGGGCAAATTATTGAGATTTCTGCAAAAATCCAGAGGGTGGGCGCCGGCCGTGCCGACTGTATTGCTGTTGTTAAATGATTCCACTAAAAGGGTTGACGGAAAGAAAAACTTTATTGAACGCAATGCGGGATTAATAGGTTTCAGTGCATTTTTACCGACAATAGCGGAAGAAGGACTTGCATCACTGCGTGGTATAAAGGCAGCAAAGAGAGTTTTAGGGAAAAACATAAATATTAGCGCATTAAAACGGAATTATTTCTTCGCATTGATGACTTATGTAATAGCGGGTATCAGCCTTGGTATTGCAGCTAAACAAAATATTGTATTAAGCAAGAGAACATAATTATTGACGAAAAAAAATATTTGTCATAACATGTGTAACTGTAGCCTACGGGACGCAGCACTCTGCCGAACAAACGATTGAGTATCGTTTGTGAGAAGACTTGGTAGCGCAAGCTGTCAAGCGGAGCTATAAAATATTGATAACTTAATAAAAATTTTCGGGACGTAGCACTCTGCCGAGCAAACGATTGAGTATCGTTTGCGAGAGGACTTGGTAGCGCAAGCTGTCAAGCGTGAAATCCCGAGGAAAACAGAAAAATCGGGACGTAGCACTCTGCCGAGCAAACGATTAAGTATCGTTTGCGAGAGGACTTGGTAGCGCAAGCTGTCAAGCGTGAAATCCCGAGGAAAGCTGAAGAAATCGGGACGTAGCGCAGCTTGGTAGCGCACCTCGCTTGGGACGAGGGGGTCGCAGGTTCAAATCCTGTCGTCCCGACCATAACATAAGGAATAGGGAAATTGGATTTTACTACATTAACAATTGAAGTTTTAAAAGCACTCGCTTCCGTAGTCGGTAATTACGGATTTGCGATTATCGTACTTACAATAATTGTAAGACTTGCAATGTGGCCGTTGAATGTTTCACAACAGCGTTCAATGAAAATGATGCAGGATTTACAGCCGAAAATAAAGGCTATTCAGGACAGATACAAAAGCAATCCGCAGGTAATGCAGCAAAAGCTTATGGAATTTTATAAAGAGCATAAGTTTAACCCCATGGGCGGTTGTTTGCCGTTATTGATACAGCTGCCGATATTTATACTTTTGTATTCGGCGTTAATGAGTCCGCAGTTTATCCAAATAGCCGGTGATACGTCATTCGGATTTTTGGGAAGGCTTGATACGACATTAAGAGCAACTGCGGGAAGGTCTTATGACGGAACTTTCGGAGTATCACAGGGCGACACATTTACACTCGGCAAGACTGCAAAAGTATATCTGCCGGATGAAGTTTTGGAAAACGTAAAAGTTGTAAACCCCGCCAAAGCAGTAGAAATACAGGGTGAATTTAAACCCGGAGAAAATGTTGATTTTAAAGTTGATTTGGATCATTTAAACTTAAAGTTTGCACAGCTTGATAAAATCGTGAAAGCGGAAATCGCCGTAACCGATATGACGAATAAGGAAATCGAAAACGTTTCTTTTACAAAACAGGGCAGTATATTAGCCGCATCGGTTCCGACAACTGCCGCACAAAGATCTTTCCACTGGGATGTATTCTTGCTTATAGCATTGTTTGCAATAACAATGTTTGCGGCACAGAAGATAATGATGGCAGCGAACAAACCCAAAAACGGCAGTGCAGATCCCGCTCAGGAAGCCATTCAAAAATCAATGGGTACTTTCATGCCCATAATGATAATCGGTACGTTTATAATAATTCCGATTCCCGCAGGCGTGCTTTTATACCTTGTAACAAGCAATATTATTCAAATAGTACAGACCGTTGTTGTAAACAAACAGATAGAGCTTGAGCAGAATAATAAAAATGTTTTGGCAAGCGACAGTGATGTTGACGGCGCAAAGAAAATCGAGCCTAAAGAATGAAGCTTTCCGATTTTTATTATGAATTGCCTGAAGAACTCATTGCACAGATGCCTGCCGATAAGCGTGAAAATTCACGCATGATGGTGCTGAATCGGGATAATCAAAGTATTACCCATAAACACTTTTACGATATAGCTGATTTAATCGGGCCTGATACACTTTTGGTGCTGAATAATACAAAAGTTCTTCCCGCAAGATTAATCGGGAAAAAAGATACCGGGGCAAAGATAGAAGTTTTTCTTCTTGAACCTTCATCACAGCCTGATGTATGGAAAGCGCTGATAAAACCTTCCAAACGGGTTAAGCCTGATACAGTCATAAAAATCAGCGAAGAGCTTTCCGTATGTGCATTAGAACGGCTTGATGACGAATGGCTTGTAAAACTTATTTACAAAGGCGACAAACTCTTAGATGTGCTTCACAGAAACGGTAACATACCGCTTCCGCCTTATATTGAAAGGAAAAATTACACTGAAGCACTTAAAAAATTTGATAATGAACGATACCAAACGGTTTATGCACGGGACGAAGGCTCCGTTGCCGCACCGACTGCAGGATTGCATTTTACGAAAGAAATTTTGCATAAACTTGAAAATAAAGGTGCAGAGCTTTGCTATGTCACTTTGAACGTAGGCTTAGGAACATTTCGTCCGGTGAAATGCGAGAATATTTTAGAACATAAGATGCATTCGGAAAGTTTTGAAATAAGTGAAAAAGCCTCCGAACAAATAAATAATGCGCTTAAAAACGGCAGAACGATAACTGCGGTGGGCACAACATCCGTAAGAACACTTGAAACAGCTTATCAAAAATTCGGATGTATTAAGCCGTGCCGTGATACATCCGAGTTATTCATTTACCCGCCTTATGAGTTTAAAGTTGTAAACAATCTTATAACGAATTTTCACCTGCCCGAATCAACACTTTTGATGCTGGTAAGTGCGATGGCGGGGAAAGATTTTATATTTAAAGCTTACAAAGAAGCGGTTGAAAATAAATACAGGTTCTTTTCTTACGGCGATTGCATGTACATTTCTTGACTTTGGATAATAAATCATTAATTCAAAGGATATACAGAAGGTTTAAAAGTACTAGAATAGGTATGTAAGATGTTTTCAAATTTTATACAAAATCTTTTAAATACGGGAGGGCAGGCACAGGCTATACAGCGTTATGCCCAAATAGCAAGCAAAGTAAACAGCTTGAACGCCGAGCCTGCAAAAAATCCGCTTGATTCACTTTATCCTGCGGATAAAAAAGCCGAATCTTTTGAAAAAGTATTGTCGGCAACGGCAAAATCAGATTTCGGCACATTGCTTCTTGATCCGCGTCTTAAACAGGTAAATGCGGATATCGTAAGACAGACTCCGCAAACAGCTTTAGATAACGCACTTATGGAAGCGAATGCAATTCAGGCAAATAAACAGCCTGCAAGTAAGTCGCAAATTTTAGATGTTATAAACCAAATTTCTAAAAAACACGGGGTTGATGAAAAGCTTGTACAGGCATTAATTCGTCAGGAATCCGGATTTAATCCCAATGCAAAATCAAGAGCCGGTGCAATGGGGTTGATGCAGTTGATGCCTTCAACGGCAAGAAATTTAGGCGTAAAAGATCCGTACAATACCGTGCAGAATGTGGAAGGCGGAGTAAAATATTTAAAATCGATGCTAAATAAATATAACGGCAACATAATATTAGCCCTTGCCGCATATAACGCAGGGCCGGGTGCGGTAGACAAATATGAAGGCGTACCGCCTTATAAAGAAACACAAAATTACGTGAAAAATATACTGGCAAATTATTTGTAATTTATCTTGATAAAGAGTAAAGAAATTTTGTACCCGACGGGCTAATTCAATTAAGGGTTGATTTTATTTTAGCAAAGTGTTATTATCTTTCGGTATGATAAACAAACCCAAAACTGCTAAAGACAGAATTATTTTGGCATTGGATGCCGATAACCTGAAAGAAGCGGAAGACCTTGTTAAGGAATTAAGAGATTATACAGGCTATTTTAAAATCGGTCTGCCTTTGATAGTTAACTACGGCTATGAAGCATTCAGGATTTTGGAAGAACACGGAGCAAAATGCTATTATGACTGCAAATTTCATGATATCCCGCATACCGTGCAAAAAGCCTGCATAAACCTTGTTAAAAACGGAATAGATTTTTTCAATGTCCATATACAGGGCGGTTCTAAAATGGTATCTTCCGTCGTTAAAGCTTCTCGTGCAGCGGCAAAATCATTCGGATTTGCGCAGCCGACTATTTTAGGGGTGACTTTATTATCAAGTTTCGGACAAAAAACTTTAACAACCGAACTTTGCGTAGACAAAGACATCGAAGATTATGTGTTACAGCTTGCAAAAGTTGCATCGGAAGCCGGTCTTGACGGAGTTATCGCAGGTGCCGAAGATGCAAAAAGAATCAGAAAAGAACTCGGAGAAGATTTTATTATATTATGTCCCGCAACTCGTCCCACCTGGGCTTCGGTAAATGATCAGGTCAGAGTCGACACACCTCGTGATGCAATCCTTTCGGGTGCGGATTTTATGGTAATCGGCAGACCTATTACTATGGCGGATGACAGAATTGGTGCCGCAAAACTCGTGATTGATGAGATTGAAAACGCTCTGCAAGATAAAGCTAATGTTTTGATTTAAAACTTTTTGAAAGCATGTATTTATGTCTGTCGGGCCTGTACAAATAGACATTATAGTCTTTACCGTCCGAGTCAATTCTTATTGAATTGTGGCGGTCGGTTCTGTATATTTCCGTATTTCTTAACACATCGAGAGTACCTTTTACAGGATGGCCGAATGCATTCGGACCTGTTGAAATTATTGAAACTTCATTGTTCAAATGTTTTAGCATATCATTATTTACGACGTTTTTACCGCCGTGATGACCGACTTTTAAAATTTCTATATTGTGAGGCAAGCCGGATTTTAATTCTTCAAATGCACCAACTCCCGCATCACCGGTAAACAGCATATCAAAATCTCCGTAACTTAAAAGAGTTATGATTGACTTTTCATTGTCTTCTTCCAAATCGGTTTTGAAAGCTTTTAAAGAAAAGTTGGCTTCATTGTAGATAACACTCCCGCTTTTCGGTATTTCGGTTTGAACATTGTACTTTTTTAAATTTTTATAAATATTAACCGATGTCATGGTTTTATCGGAATAATAGTTTACATAGACCTTTTTAATACGGAAATTTTTTATAATATCCGACGCACCGCCCGAATGGTCGTTGTCAAAGTGAGTTATAATCATTCCTTCAATATTTTTTATTCCGCGGTCTTTGAGGTATTTTATTATAATGGAATTTGCCTGAGCTTTCCCACCTCTGAAAGCCCCTCTGCCGGTATCAATTATAAAATATTTATTCTCGGGAGATTTTATAAGAAAACAATCGGCGTTTTGAACATCAAAAACGGTTATCTGCAAATTGTTTGACGGAATATTTATTGTTGAAACCGAAATTACGAAAACCAGTGCAAGAATTATATTGAATATTTTGCGGTTAAATCCCGTTTTAAATGACAGTGTAACAAGAAGAATTACTGCATAATACATCAGAATTTGGAAAATATTCGGATGAGACGTAACAATCAAAGATAACGGAAGATGTCCGAAAAAATTTGAAATAAACACAATGATATGCAAAACGTAGTTTAATATAAAATCAATTACCATACAAATTTTATCCGTCAGCGGAGCAAATATGGCAATTATTGAGCTTATAAAACCGCCGAAGCTGATTATACTTAAAAACGGCATACTCAAAATGTTTGCGAAAATTGAATATGTGCTGAAAGTATTAAAATAAAACATCTGAACAGGTGCAACCCAAATTTGCGCTACAACGGGAATAAGCAAAGCTCCCGCAAGCCATTGAGGGCATTTCATATCTTTCAAATTTTCAAAAATAACATTTGCGGTCGTTAATATCCCGAAAGTTACTATAAATGAGAGCTGAAACCCGACATCATTTATAAATGCGGGATTATAAATAAGCATAAGCATTGCAACAAGTGCAAGCAAAGACACACTGTGCGCATCGCGGTCAATAAGTTTACCGATAAGAATAAGCAAAAGCATCAAAGCCGCACGAATAACCGAAGCACCGAGTCCCGTCATAAGCGTATACAAAATTACAATTCCCATACCGGTAATTACGGAAAATTTAAAAGGCGCCCTGATTCTTCGCATAAAAAATACCCAGAACCCGTATATAAAAGCTACATTCATACCCGATGCGGCAAGAATATGAAGTAATCCCGAATTTACAAATGAACTTTTTATATAATCGGGCGGAGCTATTGCATCATCACCGAATACAATACCGCCTAAGATTTCAAGATTTGGTGATTTTAAATACTTTGAATGTTCGTTAACAATTCTGTCCCGCACGATATTCAACTTTTGCAGAAATCTCCATTTAAAAGATAATTTATTGTTTATCTCACTGCAATTTTGCTTTTCGGCATAGAAAACAGTGAAAGTATCAAAATTCCTTAAATATTTCCTGTAATCAAACTGTGACGGATTGCCGGCTTTAAACGGTGCTCTGAGATTTCCTTTCATTTCATAAAAATTTCCGATTTGAAAATCGGAAAAGTTTTCACCCGAAACAGCCGCTAAAGTTTTACCCGAAATTTTATCTCCGTTTAACTCATAAACTTTAAAGAAAAATTTTGTCTTAAATTTGTCACCGGAATTAGGTATAGAAACGACTTGACCTTTAATCGTAACTTTACCGCCCGCTTCGCCCGCAAGCAAGTCGGTTGTATGTATTCTTAAATAAGCATTAAAAAAACCTGCATAAAATACTAAAATCCAAAAAATTATAATTCTTACGGGGATAAAATTTTTAATAACCGCAAAAATTGCAAAAAAGGTCAGAATTAATGCACATAAAAGCGCATTATCGTTGAAATAACCGAGAATACCGCTCATGAATATTACCGCAGTAATAAACATCAGTGCATTTTTATTCTGTAATACACTATTTACAGCATTCCTAACCATAAAACAATTATAAAGCAAAAAATACAATTTCAAACAAGTCAGGGGTTTTTGAATAATTTTTTGTTTGTGCTAGAATGAGTTAGGTTATGTATATAAATAAAGAACAACTTATAAACTATATTAAAAAACTTAGCGAACCGAAAATATTAATTATCGGAGATTTAGCCATTGATGAAATGATATACGGTGATGCGGAAAGAATATCAAGAGAAGCTCCGGTTTTAATCTTGCAGCATTCTTCAACGAAATTAATTCTCGGCGCCGCATCAAATGCCGCACACAACGTTGCGACATTAAACGGCGGTAAAGCAGGCGTAATAGGAGTTTGCGGAGATGATTTTCAAGCCGGACAGCTCAGAGAAACTTTTGAAAAAGCAAATATTAATTGTTCGGGGCTTGTCGTTGATCCGAAAAGAAAAACAACCACAAAAACCAGAATTTCAGGTTCCATAACAACTTCAATTACCCAGCAGATTGTAAGAATTGACCGGCAGACAAAAGAGTTTCTGTCTCCGGAAATTGAAAAAGAAGTTCTTGAACAAATAGAACGGGCAATTCCCAAATATGATGCCGTTATACTTTCAAATTATCATATAGGCACTCTTACACCTAAAATTATTGAAGAAAGCATTAAACTTGCCAATAAACATAACAAAATAATTGTAGCGGATGCACAAAAGGAGCTGGAAGTTTATAAAAATATAACATCAATGACTCCAAATCTTCCCGATACGCAAAAATCCGTAGGATTTGATATTGAAAACGAAGAAGATTTGAAACGTGCAGGCAATATTCTTCTTGAAAAAACCGATGCAAAAGCTGTGTTGATAACCTGCGGAGCAGACGGAATGTTTGTTGCAAGACCTAATTCAAATTATGTAAAAATCCCCGTATTTAATAAATCGGAAGTATTTGATGTAACGGGTGCGGGCGATACGGTCACTGCCGTTTATACACTTGCGCTTGCTTGCGGGGCAGATGCTTTTTATGCCGCAGTTATCGGAAACATAGCTGCAAGCATTGCGGTTAAACAGTTCGGCTGTGCGACAACAACAATTGACGAGCTTTTAAACGCCGTTGAAAATTTATAAGGAGAGAATTTATGAATTCAGAAATATTTAAAAGATTCAGAACTGTCGACATAATTATTGTTACGGGAATTATTCTGGCTTTGATTGTGGGATTTTTTACGTATAAAAACTTCAGACAGACCGCTTCTCAGCAAATCGAAGCCGTTTCAAAAATTTCGTTTCAGGTATTCATCAGGGGGGTAACTCTTACCGGCAATGAAATTCCCTTGAAAGCTAAAGAAAAAACTTTTATTTGTATAAGAAATGTTCCTTATACGGATTTGGATGTTCTTGACGTGAAAGCCGAAAGAAAAAAAGTTGTACTTCCGGTATTAAACAGTAAAAAAGTAATGGTTGTGGAAGATGTTTCGCAGGCTAATATGTACGATATTACGGTAACTCTTACCGATACGGCAAAAATCACAAAAGACGGTGCCGTTGTAGGCGGAAACAAAATCAAAATCGGTCTGCCGATTACTCTGGAAGGTGAAGATTACAAATTTAACGGTACGGTTTCCGATTTGAAAGTTATGCCTCAAACCGACGATGAAAAATTTCACAACTCTTTAAGTTCTAATGATAATGTGTAATTCTTTTCAAAAATATTTATATGAGAACAGCTTATTTTTGCAAAATATCGACAAGTTTATTTTTGCATCAATCCTTGCCGTATTTTTTGCATCGACCGTAATGTCTTCCGATGTAATCGGTTATATATCACTGATTACGGTATTTTTAACCGTTGTAAAATTTTTGGTAAAACCCGAAAAATTTGAATTTAAAACATTTGAATTATGGCTTTTGGCTTATTTTATGATTGTGATAATAAGTCTTGCGGGCTCATCTCTGTTCCATTTAAGTTTGAAAGGATTTTTCAAAACATTTATTTATCTTGCGTTTTATTTATCCGTATGCCGATTTTTAAAATCCGATAAGTCAAAAATACCTTATATTATCGGAGCAATAGGACTTTGCGCCGGGTTTGAAGGTATTGTAGGATTAATGCAAAATTTTGCGCATGTAAGTGAAATTTCAACGTGGCAGGATGTTTCAAATCTTAACCCAGAACAGGTAATGACAAGAGTTTACGGAACACTAAAACCTTTTAATCCAAATCTTCTCGGCGGATATTTTGTATCGGCAGTTCCGTGTCTTTACGGAATCAGCGCATTTTTGTTTACGGAAAAAAATTACAAACTTTCAATCTGCACATTGATACTGTCACTTTTAACGACATTGACATTATTCTTAACGGGCTGCAGAGGTTCATATATTGCAATGCTGGTAATAATCTGCGGTATTTTTGCGGTCAGCGCAAAATATTTGATTAAAAACTACAGGAAGATATATCTGACCTTGGTATCAGCAATTGCATCACTGGCAGTTTTAGCATTGGTAAGCAGCACATCTTTAAGAGCAAGAGTTTTATCAATATTTGCAATGCGTCAGGACTCATCAAACTCATTCAGATTTAACGTTTATCAATCCTCTTTTCAAATGTTTAAAGATAACTGGCTTTTGGGAATAGGTGTGGGAAACCAGAACTTTCGGGAGATTTACGGACTTTATATGCGAACGGGTTTTGATGCTTTGAGCGCATACAACATTTTTTTGGAAATAGCCGTGGAAAGCGGAATTTTTGCCCTGATTGCATATATGGGATTTTTGATAACTCTGATTAAAAACGCCGTAATTCATATATTAAAATCCGATGACATAAAATCCGTAATTTTTGTATCAACGGCTTTGATATCAATATGTGCGGTAAGTGTTCACGGACTTGTTGATACCGTATTTTTCAGACCGCAAATACAGGTTGTTTTCTGGACTATGGCGGCAATTATAAGGAGTTTAGTATGAAAAAGAGAATTTTTACTTTTTGGGAACCAAAAGACAAAATACCGTCATATTTAAAATTGTGTCTGAAAACATGGGAAAAATTTCTGCCCGATTATGAAATTGTAATTTTAGATTATGAATTGACTAACGAGTATCTTGGCGAAAACTTTTTTGATAAATCGCTTTATAAAAACTTTTCTCTGCAGAAACAAACGGATGCAATAAGATGTGCTATCTTAAACAAATTCGGCGGGATATGGATGGATATTGACACCATAGTTACGTGCCCCCCCCCTAATGAATCAATCTTTAGTCAAGATTCTCCATTTACTTTAATAAATCAACATATTGGATTTATAATAAGCGAAAAAAACTCTAAAATAACAGATTTATGGTTAAAATTAATAAAAAAGAGAATACATTTTTATAAAAAAGTTTATAAAAACAAATATTGGGGGAAAATCTGTTTAAAATATTTAAACAAAAAACTATACAATAAATTAAAAAATTGGAATTATATGGGCAATGGGATTCTTGATATTATTTTTAACAAGTATAAAATTCCATTTAATTCTATAAACCGTGAAGAAATCTTTGCGACACCGGAAATTAATTTTAATGAGAGTTATGAAGATTTTTATTTCAAAAAGGATTATTCCGCTGAAGTTTTTGAAACAACCAAAGGAATAATTCTTCTGCATAATTCCTGGACCCCGGAAAAATTTAAGAAAATGAGCGAAGAAGAATTTTTAAATCAAGACTGCACAATTTCTAAAGTATTGAAGCAAATACTGTCATGTTAAACTTATATAAAGGCATGGAAAAGCTGTGGTAAACTATTCTTATGTAAAGGAGATAGTATATGATACCAATTTTAGATTCAAAACGTCAGTATGCATCAATAGGTGCGGAAGTTGAAAAAGCGGTTTGCGAAGTTTTACGCTCGGGTTCATACATTTTAGGCCCGAATACAAAAGCTTTGGAACAGGAATTGGCTGATTTTATCGGCTGTAAATATACTGTAGGGTTAAACTCGGGTACGGATGCACTCCATCTTGCACTGAGAGCATTAAACATCGGAGCCGGTGATGAAGTTATTACCGTTGCATTTACGTTCGTTGCAACAACCGAAGCCATCGGAATAGTAGGTGCTAAACCGGTTTTTGTTGATATTGACAAAGATACATTCAATATGGATGCTTCAAAACTTGAAGCTGCAATTACACCGAGAACCAAAGCAATTATTCCGGTTCACCTTTACGGTCAGCCCTGCGATATGGACGTTATCATGGACGTCGCAAAACGTCACAATCTTCACGTTATTGAAGACTGCTGTCAGGCAATCGGCGCTTTATACAAAGGTAAAATGGTCGGAACATTCGGCGACTTTGGCTGCCTGAGCTTCTATCCTACTAAAAACTTAGGCGGTATGGGCGACGGCGGATTAATTATGACAAACGATGAAAAATTGAGAGACAGAGTTATTGCACTAAGAAACCACGGCGGTGCAGTACGTTATCACCATGACGAGATCGGTGTTAACAGCCGTCTTGATGAAATTCAATCAGCTATTTTGCGTGTAAAACTTCCCCATGTTAAAGAATGGAACGAGGCAAGAAGAAAACATGCTTACTACTACAACGAATTGTTCAAAGATTGCGCGGATGTTCAAACACCCGTTGAATTGGACAACACATACTGCGTATATCACCAATACACGGTAAAAATTCCTAACCGCGATGAGGTTCACAAAATGCTTCAGGAACGCGGTATAGGCGCAATGCTTTACTACCCGATTCCTCTGCACTTGCAGAAAGTTCACGAATACTTAGGAGTCGGCAAAGGCTCTTTACCGGTATCGGAAAAGAACACCGAACTTGTAGTATCACTTCCGATGTTCCCCGAAATAACTGAAGAAGAACAAAGAACCGTAGCCTCAACTTTGATTGAATGCATTGAAAAATCCAAATCAAAAGTAGGGGTTTAAAACTCAATAACAAAAAGGACGTCTTAAAGGCGTCCTTTTTTATGCCGTAAATATTTTGGTTGCAGTATCCGGAGCCCTAAAAAACGGATTAAAGCCTACCGCATTATTATCCATAAACAGCTCCCCGGCATCAAATGCTTTGTTAGCGGCAATTTCACTCCCTTTACCGAGATTCACTCTGGTAATATCACCAAACTGATAAGGAAGATTTGTACCGCCGAGTGCTGATGCATCCATTCCCGCCGGTCCGATATTATTTTGTATTCCTGTTAATGCTCTGTTATCAGGGTTCATATAAACCTCATAAATTTATAGTGATTATTATCCCACCAGATGTAGACTTCTTGTCGGTGCAACACCGTCCGCATTATACGCATTTGCACCGTAACAATATGTATTAACTCCGCCGTTATTCGGATCCAAAGGATCTAAATTTTCCGCAATTGAATTAAATCCTTCAGGGATACTCATTCTTGCAACATCAGCAGTAAAAAACCGCATTCCCATGTTAGCAAGCTTTGAATCCTCCGGCGATAACATAGGTGTCTGAATTTCTTTGGTATGTCCATATCCTGTTAATGCCGAAGCACTGTTTGAAAATTTTACCGCTTGTACAACAAAGCTGTTTGGTTCTGCCATGATTCTTTCCTTTATACTCTCGTATATATATAAAGTATATACGAATTAGATAATTGCTTTTTTGGGATAAGCATGCTTAACAATTGTTTACAAATTTATTCGGCAATATAATATACCCTGAATTTACAAAAAACTAACCGACTGTTAAGTTTTGTAAAGTGTAAAACGTACACTATATTGGGCTTTTTATAGGTTTGCTAAAAATATTAAACCAATTTGTTGACATTTAATTTGGCATGTGCAATAATAATAAAGTAAGATTTAAGTGTAGTCGAAACACTAAATATAAATAGAAATTCATTAACCCCAAAACATATAAACTCCTAAATAATAAACACTAAAAGAGACCATTAGGATGCAGAAAACGACCCACTCAGAAATGAGTGGTTTTTTTTTATGCGGCTATTGCACTACTTCGCGGAATATCATTGTATAAAAAAATCAGGTCAGACTTTTAAGTCTGACCTGATTAGATGTTTTATAAATATTAATCGGAATTAATCGGAAGATTTTTCCTCATATTTCGTGTTACTGTGTTCTATAACCCATCTTGAACATCCGAGACCTTTGCCGTTCAAATAGCATTTAGTATCGTCATCCGCTTGTGCTAATTCGTTTGGCAGTGTAACACCGGTGGGAGTCAGAATAAAATAGAACATATCTCTGCCTACCTGATTCGGTTTTTTATTAAATCCGCTTACATCAGCCCAGAAAAAGCCGCAATTACTGTTATTACAATTAATTGAAGTATCGCCCGAGGTTCCCATCACAACATCAATTCCGTCGGAAGTCTTGAATTTAGTATATTTAGCATCATTGAAATCGATATCTCCCCATTTCTCTCCGTCAAGATAAGTCAAATTTGATGACACCTGCAATGAGCAGCTCGAACCTGTTTTGTTCAAACAATCTTCATTAATTTTTACATACGGTTTTACATAACTGTTATATATAAAATTTACGCCCTGAGACTCAGAGACACTCCAGCTTTGCGGCGAACCGTTTTCAAGAATTGAAAGAGCCATAGCCTGAGATATCATGGAATAGAACTTTTTAACCTTATTAACGGTTACTATTTCTTTATATTTATTAATAATCGGCGGTATGACCAATACTGAAGTTACACCGATTATACCAATGGTAATTAAGGTTTCCGCCAGAGTGAAACCTTTTTTGAATGAATGGGTACGCTTGCTGTTCTCATTCAGCATGCCGCAAAATTTTTTCATACTTAGTCTCCTCTTATAATCTTTTACATTTCTTACTATATCACTACCTTAAACTGTTTGCAAGGGTGAAATTTTTCTGATTATAACCAGATTTCTTGTAAAATTTTCTTTTAGAGGCAGCTTATATTCTATAACATCAACCACTTCGGCATTAAAACGTTTAAGTATATTTTGTGCTTTTTTAATTTCTTCATCAACTTTTACGGATTTATAAGCCGCAAAATAACCGTCAAGCAACGGCAGTGCATAAGCGCACAATTTATCAAGACTTGCAACGGCACGCGATGTTATCATATCAAATTTCCCGTTTATGTTTTCCGCTCTTTCACATAACGGGAACAGATTTTCTATATTTAATTGAGATTTTATGTTTTCAACCGCATTAATTTTCTTTCTTATACTGTCCAGAGCAGTAACTTTTATATTCGGATAGCATAATGCAACGGGAACAGACGGAAAGCCGCCTCCGCATCCGATATCAAGAAGATTTTCGGGAATAAAATGCGAGTATTTTTCAAAAAATTTTTCTATTGAAAGGCTGTCATAAATATGCTTTTCCCATAAAAATTTTTCATCATTTTTTGAAATTAAATTCAATTTGGAATTTTCTTTATAAAACACTTCGATATATTTTTGAAAAAACTCTCTGTTATGCATTATAAACCTTTTTTATATCATTGATACGCATTTCAATTTTTTCGATATTATCTTTAGTAAAGTTATCCGATGCGCATTTTAGTGCATTCTCGTAATGTTCAAGAGCTTTTTCATAATCTTTTCTGTTATAGAAATAATCACCTATTGCCGTATCGACCGATGCGATATAGAATGACTCATTCAATTCTTCCGCGCATTTTTTTGCCCGGTCAAGATATTGCAAAGCCTTTTGAGGATTTGTTGATAAAATAATTTCGGCAAGTTTCATTGAAGAAATATAAATTCCGTTGTAATTCTTGCCCAGCTCATCAAGCCTTAAACTTTCCTGAAGATATTTTACCGCGGTATCGGAACTTCCTTCTTCATCAAAAATTGAAGCCAAATTTGCCAATGATGAGGACAAATAAGAATTTATATTTATATCTCGGGAAGTTTCGACACATTTTTTATAATATTTTACGGCGGTTTGAATATCGCCTTCTTCATCGTGATTCAATGCATATTTAAAATACATCTCGCACAATACCGGTTTTTCAATACCGTTTGTCGTTTCGGGAAGAATATCTTTTACAGACTGCCCGTTAATTCCCGCAAGAAGGAGTTTTGATTTAATTCTTAAATTAAGTGAAATATTTTCGGAAAGTATTTCTTCAAGAAGTTTCTCCGCTCTTTCGCGCTTAAAAGTTATGTAATATATATTTGCAATCTCATATTTGCACTCGTTAATTTTTTCGTTATCGCAGGCGGATATAAAGAATTCTTCGGCAAGTTCAAAGTATTTCAACGCATTAAACCAATCCGAAAGCTTTTTAAAATCCTGCGCCAGATTCGTATAAAGAACGGGAAGAAATGTATAATAATCATCGTCAGTATTCATCGAAAGCGCTTGTTGATAAATCATTACCGCTTTTAAATATTCAAAATTTTGCTCCTCTTGTTTTGCAAGATTTATAAGCTCAACAAGCGACAAACCCTTTATCTCATCAAGTGCTTCGGACTTTTTGTTTGTAATATCAACAAACTTGTTAATTGAGCTTGCAATTTTATTCATAATTGCCATTTCATTAGCTTCAGATTCAAATACAAACGAAATGTTTTTGATTTTTTCGTTCTTTTCCTGAATAGTAACGGGAGCCTCCATTGCAGTTTTTGCCTGTATTTGAACTTCCGTAACCTGTTTCTTTTCAAATACCGGTTTTTGCGGAATAAAAAGACTGTGAAATTCAATTTCTTTTCTCATTGTCTGGCGGGAGATGAGCAAATCGCGCTCAAGCGGCTTTAAAGGCAGCTGTGTATTATAAAGTTCTACACAGCTTTTATGGATTTTCACCGCAATATTTTCCGCAATAGAATTCTCCGCGATAATTTTGTAATAGTCTTGGAGATAAATCAAAGAACCTTCGCGCATCAAAACCATGTTGTCAACAAAATATGCTATTCTGTCCGCATCATAAAGATGCAATGTTTGTAAAAGTTTTACGTTTACCGGGTGGCGCATTATAGTGAGAAACCTGAACAAATGTCCGCTGACGGGATCAACAAGAGACAGTGCTTCCCTTAATATGAAATCGTTGAATGAAAGAAAACTTTTTGTATAACCGGATAAAAAATCGGCAAGAGTAAGACGCCTTTCCTGCATAATTTTTACGGATAGCGAAGTATAAAAGTAATACCCTCTGGAATGTTTGTAAAGTTCATCCGACAACGGCCCGATCTGTTTAAACCCTTCGGCTCTCAAATATTTTTCAAATATCCCTTTATCAAGTGCGGAAACGGAAACCCGTTCGTAAATCTGCCGAAAATCATTGTAATCGAATTTTCTTGATATAATTACGGTTTTTATTTTATAAGATTTTGAAAGATGATACAAAAAATCAAGAATTTCCTGTTTATTATCTTTCAAAACCTGTTCAAAAGAATTTATAACAATAATAACAGGCTGGGATACCGATTCCAAATATGCACTTATTTTCTTTGTAAAGTTTTCGGTTCTTGCCTTTGGAATATTTATCACGTTTTGTACGGCAAGCTTTTTAAAAGAATCGAAAAATTCCAACAGAATATCATCCAGAATGGTGGTTTCAAAACAGTTATAACGTAAGGTTATAACTTCGGGTTTCAGAAAAGATAGTGCCTGATTAACAACATGAACTTTTCCGGTACCCATAAACCCGTTTACCAGAAGAAGCGGAGTCTGAGAATTCAAAAAAGCCGCTATCTTTTCTATCTGTGCAGTATTGTTTTCGATTAAAAAAGGGTTTATGCCTATATTCTGTTTTAGGATTAACTTTTTATCAACCGTTTCAGCCGTAAATTCCATAAAGCTATATTAATAGATTTTTTAAAATTTTGCAAATAAGATTTTTTTATAGTAGAATGTTTATATATAACAGAGAGGAATAAAATGGAATTTTTCAGAAAACATCAAAGAGCCATAGTCGCAATTATAGCCGTAACATTTATTGCTTGGACTGTAGGCTTAATGCTGTTGCCTCTTATGGTAAAATAATGGATATGAAAATTTTAAAAAAAATATTCATAATGTTTCTTGTTATGCTTATCGGAAATATAAGCCTGACCGTTTATGCGGATCAGCTTAAAAATATTCAGCAGAAACAAAAAGCTACCCATGAGAAAATTACAAAGTTGAAAAATCTGGAAAAAATGGAAAAGAGCAAACTCTCTAAAAACCAGAGAAAATACGAGCAGGCTTCAAACAACTTACAAAAATACAAAAATCAAAAATATACACTTGAAGCACAGCTTGCAAAACTTGAAAAAGATTTAAACGCTTCGATTGCAGAGCAAAATTCCGCAACGGTTAATATGCGGAAAAGAATAAGACAGGTTTTCAAAAATCAGCGTACGGGGATGTTTGAACTTATTTTAACCGCAAAAGATTTAAATTCTTTGCTTGACGTTGTTTATTTTGAAAAAATTATCCTGAAAAAAGATTATGCAAGAATTGCCGCTATACGAGCAAAAGCATTAAATATTGCCGCAATGAAACGTGATGTTGAGCAAAAGAAAATTGCCCTTGCAAGTTCTATTCAGGAAATGAATGAGCAGCAAAAAAATATTCAATATGCAATTGCACAAAACCAATCAATGATAAACAAGTACAAAACGGACAGAAAGTCCTATGAAAAAGCCGAAAGAGAACTGGCACGGCAGTCGGCAAGCCTGCAAAGTATGATTGCCAGAAACAGCGGTTCTTCTACGGTTCATGTATCCTCGGCAGGTTTTGTGAAACCGATAAGCGGAAGAATAACTTCGCCTTTCGGCTGGAGAACTCATCCGATATTCAACAGCCGTACATTCCATTCGGGAGTTGATATTGCAGGGCCGAACAGAGGGATAATACGTGCATCAAACTCCGGGAAAGTTATATATTCCGGCTGGTACGGCGGATACGGCAAAGTAGTAATCCTTGACCACGGCAGTATAAACGGACACCCGACAACAACGCTTTATGCGCATATGTCATCCATTAAAGTCGGACAGGGACAGTTTGTTAATAAGGGTGAAGTGGTCGGATATGAAGGCACTACAGGTTACAGCACCGGGCCTCATGTCCATTTTGAAGTAAGGATTAACGGTAAACCCAATAATCCTTTGAATTATATCTAAAAGAAAGTGAAAAAGTGAAAAAAAATCTGTTATTAATATTATTACTGGTTACGCTTGTATCAATTCCCGCATATTCCGGGGAAATGTTTGAAAACCCCGAAGATTTGGAAAATATGCAGGAAATCTTCTACGAAGCGCCTGCAATGCCGATTCCGGAAGTTAAATTGAAAGACGGAAGCGATAAAGCCCCAATCAAAAGCACTCCGCTGCTTAAAAAATTTCGTATTAAATTAACCAATTATTTCAGAGAAAAAGATTACAATAAAACGTTAAAGCTTCTTGAAAAAGAAAAACAAATGCAGGCAGAACAGGAAGCTAAAGAAAATGAAGAACTTAATAAAGTTTTCGGTAAGAATTTTACTCCCGCAGAAGACGAAACTGCCGAAAAAAAAGTTCAGGAAGAAGTTAAAGAGGGAAATACTCTTGAACTTGAAGGCGGCGTTAAAGAACAAGTAAGCTCAAACGACGTTATGCTTGATGCCGACAACATTGATTATGACGAAGAAACAATGGATATAATCGCAACAGGTTCTCCGATCCTTGTTTTTCCGCCGCAAAATACAACAATTAAAGCCGAAAAAATGATTTATAATCAGGCATCAAATATTCTGAAAGCTTTCGGAGCGGTTGAAGTAATCAAAGACGGAAACAGCATCTTCGGGGATTATATGCAGATTAATATGAATGAAGAAAACGCATTCATTGATAATATGAGTACTCTTAAAGCTGTTTTGACGGTTCATGCCCGTAAAGGCGAAATGGACGGAGATAAGATAGTTTTGCATGACGGGAAATTAAGTTCCGAAAGTCCTTATATATTAAACATGCATACAAAAATGATAGGCGGTATGAACTTTAACAATATGATTATTGATGATGAAGAAAAATCATCAATTTCTGATGATATCGGGAATACCTCTGTACATATCAAAACCGATGAAATTTTGGTAAATGCTAAGAAAAATCATGATGTTATTACCTTGAAAAAAGGGAGAGTGGACTACGGCGACACTACCATTTTCCGCTTCCCGTCTTTTACGGTTCACACCAATAAAAAACAGGACTATTTTGAAGCAAATTATCCCGAATTCGGTTCAAGAAGCAGAATAGGTATGTTTGCAGGGCCCGGATTTGTATTTGATACCCCGTTTCAAGGCGGTTCATCAATAAAAGCTCTGCCTATCATAAATGATAAAGACGGTATCGGTTTCGGCGGTATGCTCAAATACCACAGTGCTACAAACCACACCGATGCGGCTTACGCAACAACCGGTGATGCATTCGTTTTAAAAGGTAAGCAGTATCTTGATGATAAACTTTTTCTCCAATACGGTATAAATTCGTTTATGGATGAATGGTTTATGGGTCCGCGTATGGCAAAATATGATGCTGAACTCGTATATGATGATAAAGGTACGGCATATTCCACACTCGGGAAAAATCTTAATTTAAATTTCAGACATCGTTTCGGATTAGGTTACATGCATAACAGCGGATATAATATCCGAAGTGAAAATATCTCAACGGCGGGTATAGGAACAATAAGAACCAGATATATGGCGGAAGCCACTCAATCCTTATTTAATTATACGGACAAAGAAGCAAGAAAAGCTGTTGATTTTGCTGTGGTATTACAGGGCAGCGCCGCTTTATACGGTACCGGAGATACACAATTCTTAGGCAGGGTTGGGCCGAGATTACATACACAGTATAAAGATTGGATGCAGGATATCGGATACTTTATTTCCGGTTTTCAGGATAATACTCCGTTGCCGGCTTATGATATGTATCGTTACGGACATTCTAACCTTTATATAAGAGAAGCTCTGCGGTTGAATAAATATTTAACGGTTGCTTGGTCGGGTTATATAGCTTTGTCTGATGATACACCGGACGGCAAAATGTTTCCCGAAAATTCATTTATTCTGGCAATAGGTCCCGATGATTTTAAAATCAATCTCGGTTACGACTTTGTCAGACGGCAGACTTATTTTTCATTTGTAATAGCTATGAATACAAAGGGTTCATCCATTGATTACAGAAGAATGGAAATTAAAAATCCAGACAAACTGGCAAAAAGCAATAATAACGATCCTGAGCTAAAGGTTTTTGAAAAAGAAAATCCCGAGCCGAAGAAAATGATGTATGCGGAAGTTATTGAAATTGAGGATCCCGATAAGGAACAAATATAATGCTGAATAAATTAAAATCGGAAATTATTGAATACGGCAGACTTGCGGGACTCAAAAATTATACCCCCGGATATTCGGGAAATTTATCCGCAAGATACCAAGATAAGATTTTAATTACATCATCAGGCAGTGCAAACGGTTATTTGAATGAAGACGAAATTGTTTTGATTGATTTTGAAGGAAATCTCATTGAAGGAGAGAAAAAACCTTCCTCGGAAAAGCTTCTCCATATAGAATTTTACAAGCAAAGACCGGATATAAATTACATCATACATGTACATTCACCGTACTTGAGTTCGTTTGCATGTGCTCATATACCGCTTGATGAACCAGTTATGGCGGAAAATGTTTTTTATTTCGGACAAATCCCGTTAGCCGATTATGCAATGCCTTCATCAGCGGAATTGGTTCGGAATACAGCAAAATATTTCAAAGAATATGATGCGGTATTAATGGCTAATCACGGATTTATTACAGGCGCAAGCACAATTAAAGATGCATTTATGAAACTTGAACTTGCCGAATCTTATGCTAAAGTTGTGATAAATACAAAAATTCTCGGCGGGGCAAAAGTATTAAATAATTCGGAAACGGAAAAAATTAATTTGTTAAAAAGAGGATAGGAATATGTCAATAATGTTGGAACACAAACAAGGATTAATAGCGGGAGACGGAATATTGCCGATAGAAATGGCTCGTCACGCAAAAGAAAACGGTTTTGAAGTTGTATGCATATCTTTGGCAAACGACAATATTAAAGAGTTAAAAAAATATTGTTCAAAAGTTTATCCCTGCCATCCGGGAGAAATGACAAAAATTGAAAAGATATTGGCTGATGAAGAACTTAAACAGGCAACTTTTTTGGGAAAAGTTCATAAACGCGTTCTTTTACAGTTGCATAAATTCGATAAGCGCGCCATTGAAATATTAAAATCCGTTAAAAGACTAAACGATGATGAAGTAATGCTTTTGATAGTCAAAGAATTTGAAAAACGCGGTATTACCGTACTTGATCAGACAATATTTATTAAAAACCTTATGATACCGTCGGGAGTTCTCGGGAAATTGAAACCTTCCGAAAGCCAAATAGAAGATGTAAACTACGGTTTTTGGCTTGCTAAAGAGATGGGTAAAATTGATGTGGGGCAATCCGTTGTAATTAAAGATAAAATGGCAATGGCCGTAGAAGCTATTGAAGGAACGGATATGTGCATCAAACGCGGTTCTAAGTATGCAAAAAAAGGTGCGGTTGTTGTAAAAGTTTCCAAACCCTCTCAGGATAAACGTTTTGATATTCCTGCAATAGGATTAAGAACTTTAAAAACAATGAAAAAATATAAAGCTTCATTAATTGCTGTCGAAGCAAATGAGACAATAATTGTAAATCAGGAAAAAGTCATCAAATATGCTGATGATAATAACATAGTGATTATGGCTGTATGAAAAAACTCTTTATTGTAACAGGTGAATATTCCGGTGATATCCACGCATCACATGTAGTTACGGCATTAAAAAACATGAATGCCGATATAGAAATACAAGGTATCGGCGGTGAAAATATGGAACGCGCCGGAGTTAAATTGTATTCGGGACATAAAAAAATGGGTTCGGTCGGGCTTTCACCACAAATTATAATAAATCATATAATGCTCGGCAAAAAACTCGTTGATTACCTTATTAATGATTACAAACCCGATGCCGTTCTTTTGATAGACTACGGCGGTTTTAATTTAAGGATTGCGGGATTTTTGAAAAAAGCCGGTATAAAGGTTTTGTATTACATACCGCCGCAAGTTTGGGCAAGCAGAAAGGGAAGAATCAATAAGATTAAAAAGTACATTGATGAAGTACTGTGTATTTTCCCGTTTGAGTCGGAATTATATGAAAGCCACGGTATAAAAACACATTACTGCGGTCATCCCCTGGTATCGCAGCTTCCGCAAAAAGCAGACAAAGATGCATTTTTTGAAAAGCACGGACTTGATAAAAATAAAAAGCTTGTATCAGTTTTTCCCGGCTCAAGAGAATTTGAGCTTAAATATTTAATGAATGTATTTATAAAAAGTGCTAAACACTTGCAAAAGAAACATCCTGATCTTCAATTTTGTATATCACATGCACCCAATTTATCCGATAAAGTTTATAACAAGTTTTTGAAAAATACCGATTTTAAAGTTATAAAAGGTGAAAATCAAGCACTTTTAAGTGTTTCCGATGCATTAATACTTGCATCCGGAACGGTTGCACTTGAGGCTTGTCTTTATAATACCCCTATGATTATTGCTTATCGCGGGCCATGGCTGTTTTATTTTATTTACCTTATCGTAAGATGTATAAAACGCGTTTCTCTGCCTAATATTATTGCGGATAAATCAATAATACCGGAAATTATTCAAGGAAACGTAAAAGTTTCAAACATATCTTATGAGATTGAAAAGCTGTTATATGATACTTCTTACAGAGAATGGGTAATAAAAGAACTTAGAGATGTTAAAAAACTTTTATCAGATAAGGTTTCTTCCAAAGAAGCCGCAATTGCAGTTGCAGAAACATTGGCTGATTAACAAATCTTTACAGAAACAGCAATTTTTATCTTAATTATTTGTTTATATAATTGTAGGCAGGTTTATGATTAATAATACTTTGTTATCCGCAAATACTGCGGGTAGTAAAACTTTATTTAACGAATTTAAACAGCCCCAAAACGGCTATTACATAAACACGCCTTTTAACGAGGAAGAAAAAAATCATAAACTTGGCAAAACAATAGCGCTGTCGGCACTCATAGCAGGGTTTGGAACACTGGCGCTGATGAAGGGCGGGTTTTCAAAAACTCTGGCGAAATACCTTGATAAATGGAAAGTTTCACTGGAATCAAAAAGTATTAAACAGGGTAAACTTCAAGGAACTTACCGCTTTATGCTGAAAAAAGTTGATGCATTCCTTGAAAAAACACAAAGCATAAATAACATAACCTCATTAAAAGATATACTTGTCCAAAAATTTATGTGGGGTAAAAACGGAGAAAAAACATTAACCAGAAAAATTCATGAGGGAATTACAAAATTATTTGATAATATAAGCCGAAATACAGTCAATGCCTCTTATGCAAAAACCGGTAAAAAATTTGCCTCGTTGAATGAATACATGAATGGTTTAAATACCGATATACTTAACCAAAATAAAGGTAATATAAAAATTAAATCTGCCATAGAGAGAATTAATACGAGAATGGACCGCGTAAATTCTGAGTATGAAAGAGGTTTTGGTATCAATGCCCGTAATAAGCGGCTTGCCAATATACGTAAAGCTACTGACGGATTGTATGATTATTTCTGGAATGCAAGCTTCAAAGATATCAAAAACTTTAAATCAAAAAATATGTACCAGAGGTTCATTGCGGAAGATTATATGCTTCCCGCTAAAATGAAAATGTCAAGTGATGTGGAACTTTTAAGACAGGCTGTAACCAATGATATCTCGGATAATTGCAAAGCTGTTACAAAAGCTTTTGATAACATTAAAAAATTTGTAAATCCTTATGATGAAAAAGCAAATTATACTCTGAGCACTTTACGTAAAAATATAAATAAGTATCAAAAACTTTCGGGTAAACATGAAAAAACGGAGCGTGAAGCTCTTAATAAAGAAATAATTTCTAATTTGAAAAGACTCTCGGATATTCTATCCGATTCGGATTATGATAAAGAAGCCGTAAAATCAATGTCAGGCTATATTTCTCGTATAGAAGATATCATATCAAAAAATTCAAAAGGCGAACTGCAGGAAATATTAACGGAATACAAAAAACTGCTTCCGCGAAAAGAATATCTTAAACTTAAAGGAAAAGTTAACGGAGCAATAAACTCACTTGACAAATCCATAAATACCGAAACGGTAAATTATGTAGACAAAGCAAGAGATTTAAGGCTCGGTTCCGCACCGACTGATGTTATAACAATAGTAACAGCCACAGGTGCAGTCGGATGGTTTACCGCCAAAGCAAAAGACAAAGACCAACGAATATCTTCGTTACTGCGTTACGGTATTCCTGCAATCGGTGCGGTTTCGACTTCGCTTTTCTGCACTGCCAAACTGGTCTCAGGGTTTAAATCAATGGCTTTCGGTTTGATTTCGGGCTGGCTTATTAATAAACTCGGAATTCTTCTGGACGATACAAGAAAAAAATATAAACTTGATATATCACTGCAGAGCAACCCCATTCTTAAAGCTCAATCGGATAAAGTATAACATTTGTTTTATTTTCTGATACAATTTTTTTATGGTAAAAGCAAAAGAAACCATAAAACAGAAACTTGAACAACGCGAAATCGATAACCTATGCGAGTTTGCGACAAAGAGCCGTTTTACGAAAGGCAGAAAAAAAGTTGAAGATGTCTGTAATTTGAGAACGGAATTCCAGCGTGACAGGGACAGAATACTTCATTCAAAAGCATTCCGCCGTCTGAAACACAAAACTCAAGTTTTTTTATCACCTTTTGACGACCACTTCAGAACAAGATTAACTCATACTCTGGAAGTTTCACAAATAGGAAGAACAATAGCACGCTCACTTGACATGAACGAAGATTTGGTCGAAGCAATTGCACTCGGACACGATTTGGGGCATACTCCTTTCGGGCATTGCGGTGAAGGCGTATTAAATGAACTCGTAAAGGGCGGATTTCACCATAACATCCAAAGCGTAAGAGTTGTTGAAGTTTTGGAAGATTTAAATTTATGCATGGAAACTATAGACGGCATATTGACACACAGCTGGGGTTACGAACCGAAAACTCCGGAAGCTCAAATTGTTCAGCTTGCAGATAAAATTGCCTATATTAATCACGATATTGAAGATTCAATTCGCGCGGGAATTATAGCAGAAAGCGACTTGCCGAAAGATTGTATTAAATATTTTTCCTCAATACAGAGCAAACGTTTAAATAAAATGATTAACGAAATAGTTTCAAATTCTCTTGGAAAACCCGTTGTATCAATGAGTGAAGAAGGTTGGTATTATACTACCAAGCTCAGAGAATGGATGTTTGAAAATGTTTATATTGATTCGCCCGCAAAATTAGAAGAAAAAAAGGCGAGAAATGTTATAAAAGAACTTTTTTATCTTTACAGCGATATGCTCAAATCTGTATGTCCCGAAGAAAAAATTGAAAGAATAGTTACGGACTATATTTCCGGAATGACCGACAGATATGCCGTTGAAAAGTATAAAGAAAATTTTATTCCCAAAGGTTTGCAATCAGGCGCAAAAGAAGATTACCTGTTTAAGCTTGCCAAAATCATTGATTAAAACTATAATACAGATATGAGCAAAGCAAATATACTCGGTTTTAATATAGATACATTAAATTTTGAAAGTGCCGTTGAATATGCAAAAACAACTTCCGGTCAGGTTATTACAATTAACCCTGAAATGATGTCAAATCCTGATATGACGGATATTGTAAATTCCGCCGAACTTGTTATACCTGACGGTGCGGGAGTCGAGCTTGCTTTGAAAATTTTCGGACATAATACACACAGAATAGCCGGTATTGAATTTGCTTATCGTATGATTGAAGAATGTGCAAAAAGCTCACAAAGTATTGCATTTATCGGTGCAAAACCGTCCGTAGCGGAACAAGCCGTCAAAAATTTGAAAAACAAAATCAAAAATTTAAATGCCGTTTATATTCATGACGGATATTTTGATGATGCGGATGAAATTATAAATGAACTTAAATGTGCAAATCCGCGATTGATTTTATGTGCATTAGGCTCGCCCAAACAGGAATATTTCATCCAAAAAGCAAAGAAACTTTTACCTGACGGTTTATTCATCGGTGTGGGCGGAAGTTTTGATGTATGGTCGGGAAATATCGAAAGAGCGCCCGAAATCTTCCAAAAACTCAGACTTGAATGGCTTTACAGAACAATTAAAGAACCATGCAGATTAAAAAGAATATTTCCCGCACTTCCGATGTTTGTTTTGAATGTTTTAAAAGAACGATATATACCAAAAGGAGTTTAAATGTTAACTGACAATGAAGTAAAAGAAATAGAAAAACTATGCAAGGAAAGCAGAAAAAATATCATAAAAATGGTATATAATGCACAATCAGGTCATATCGGAGGAGCTTTATCAGCAACCGAGATAATGACCGTATTGTACCATAAATGCATGAAAATATGCCCGAAATGGACTGATGATAAGAATTTTAATAACCGTGACAGATTTGTATTGTCAAAAGGTCACGCATCTTCTGTATTATATTGCGTTTTGGCACAGACAGGATTTTTCCCGAAAGAAGAATTAATGACATTCAGACTTTTCGGTTCCCGATTGCAGGGGCATCCCGTTCCGATTTGTCCCGGAATTGAGGCGGCAACAGGTTCTTTAGGACAGGGTTTATCCATAGCTTGCGGAATTGCAATGGGGCTGAGGCTGGATAAAAATCCCGCTCATGTATTTTGTCTTTTAGGTGACGGAGAAATGCAGGAAGGAAATATTTGGGAAGCTTTTATGCGCGGTGCACATGAAAATCTTTCCAACTTGACGGCCATAATAGACAGAAACAGACTCCAAATTGACGGTTGTACGGAAAATGTAAAATCACTTGATAACCTTGCGGATAAAATCAGGGCTTTTAACTGGGATGTTGAAGAAATTGACGGACATGATATCCGGGCAATTTATGATACAATCGAAAAAGCAAAAACTAACTCAAAACCCATGGCAATTATTGCCAATACAATAAAAGGTAAGGGAATATCATTTATGGAAAATAATGCCGGATGGCATGGAAAAGCTCCCGGAAAAGAAGATTTTGAACGAGCAATGAAAGAATTATAAGAGGTGGTAATATGAAAATAAGAGCTTATACTTTAGCGGAAATAGTTATCGTAATGATAATTGCGTCAGTTATCGCAGGAATTAGTATAAAAACAGGTAAACAAAAATTGGATTCAATAATTTCCATTCATTATTACACCGCGTTTTCAACTCTTGATACCGTGGCAAAAGAAATGATTCATGATTTTGATGCCGACCATAAAAACGGAGATTATTTAAAAAATGCCGTTAAAACATCTTATACCAGCAGTTCAACAACCGTAAACTGTGCGGATAATGAAGAATATAATTCAGTCAAAGGTGCTTGTATAAAATCAGAAAAAAATAAAACTTTACCCAGATCAGGTGAAAATTTTTGTAAAGTTTTTGAATCTTATGTAAATACATCACCGATTTTAGGAGAGAAATATTACGGTTCAAGTTTCAAAGATTGCAATGGGGATAAACTTTCAACAAGCCTATCTTCAGTTAATTCCGAAGGCTATTTCGGAACCTCAAAAAAACCTGACATGGTGCTTCGCAACGGTATGAGAATATATAACTTAACAACCGAGCCTGCAAAGATTTCCGATTTAAGCAGTGCAAACACAAAATCATCCGACTATACAAAAGCTGACGGAACCACAACACTTTATATACCGGAAACAGGTTACACCGTATATGTTGATCTTGACGGTTCACAGGGCCCCTCAACATTATGGGAAGATGTATACCCGTTTTATATAACTATGAACGGCATGGTTATACCGGCTTATACAACAAGAGACGGTAAACCGTCGGGCGGAAACAGCAAATTTCATTTACAGGCAGGGATATATGATGAATACGGGCCTGCCGATGACAGAAAAATTAAATGGCGTGAGCTGGCTATACCGTTTCAACAAGCAGTTTGTACTATTGATCAGATTAAAAGCGATACGCCGTATTGTAATGGAGTAACTAAAGAATTATGTACCGAAACCGACTGTGTATCAAATATCAAAGTCGTTAAACGACAGAAGTTTCTCGGGTACTGATTTCGCGGATAATTTCGGCAATTTCCTCCGACAAATCCCGTACACTTGAAATATTTTTCTTTACAAGGTGGGCAAATTCAGCTTTCTTAAACTCGTGCATCCCTCTGTGGCGGAAAAATTCCTTCAAAAATTCCGCATTTGAATTGCACTGTTTTAAGCTTTCATAATCAGCTTCCGATATATTTTTAGTCGCATAATTGAGTGTTTTTATTATCAAACTGTCCGGAAGCAAATCCTCAAACTCACCGCTTTTAACCAAATGTATTTTATCGGAACTTCTCAACTTAGGACGGATTTGTGCGAGATTTTCTTTTGCATCGTTATCAAGCAGAACAAATATCGGAATTTTTAATATTGAAGAATAATTATAAAAATATTTTACAACCTGATTTTTACCGCCGGCTGATATAATATAAATTCCGTTGGTATTAAAATCAAACCCGCACAATCGGGCAAATTCGGGCAAAAGAATTTCTTCGGTTATTCCTTCACACAAAATGATTTTTTTAACGGGAAAACAACAATCCGATTCAGTGCCGTCAGCTATAGATTTCAAAAATTTGAGATTCATCGGAATATCATCAGGCAGCTTTTCAATTATTCCATAATAATTTATTTCGTTATCGAGCAATATTTTGGTATTTTCATCCATATTAAACACGGAATTTTCATACTCAAGCAGCTTTTTATTTATTGATAAATCTTTCGGGTTTTCGAGTGTAAAATTTATTATATCCTGAGCAATATTTTTAAGCGTAAGATAATCCATGCCGTCAACATCGTGTTTACGGTATTTCGGGACAATCAGATTATTTAAAATAATATCTTTGAAAACTCTCAGATACTTAACTTCAGGTTCTTTAAATCTTGTAAGTCTGTCCACTGCTATTATTAATTGTTCATTTGTAAGCGGTTTGATTTTCATATTTCTTTTGTAACATTTGTAAAACAGTTTTGCTCAAAATTAGCAAATTTATGACTTAATCTGTTTTTATTATAATAGTAGGTAGAATTGTGTACTCGTTTGATTTAAACAAATTTCAATATAATAATTATAACACAGTTAAGTCTGTGAAGGCTACACCTGTGGAGAAAAATGACTATACGGTAAAGAGCATGCCGGTCACAAATCCCATAATGCGTGAAATTCCGTTTAATCCTGCATTTACCGCATCATCTTTGAGAACCGAGCTTGTATCAAACGATGAAAAAAATAAATATAATGCACTTTTGAATATAGCAGACAGAGATACAAAAAAAAGGCTGAATACACTTTTAAAAACGGGTATTTTGCTGAATGCGGATTCAAATAACAAATCGACCGTTCTTGACAATTTATATAAAATTGCATCTGAAGAACGTGCACAAGGTTTGGACAATGCAAACCTTCTCAAAGAAACGACCGCAATTCTCTATGATCCTCATGTAATTACACAGCAATTCGGTAATATTCCGGCAGCATACAGAGAAAAAGTGGCGTCTATCGCTCAGCCGAATCCGAATGAAGCTAATGTTCAACATTCGGGAACCTGTGTTGCATCAAGCATTGAATTTAATCTTGCACAAAAACACCCCGCAGAATTTGCAAGATTTGTCCAGGGTTTGAGTTCTCCGGCAATGTCGGTTGATAAAACAATAAAACTTTCAAATCTGGCTGACAACACACTTGATGCCGTGTGGCTTTTGAATGCTTTTGAAATTCCATATGAAGCAAACGATTTCAACGAAGCAAAACTAAAATTTGCACCGGATAAAAATGCCGTTATAAGAGCACATATTCAAACCGTGGATAAAAATCCGAGCGAGCGTTCATCAGTTGACGTACTGATGCAGTCAACATTTATGCAGGTCGGTTCACAACAATCATACGATACTTTAACTGACAAACGGGCAGGAAAATTCAATCAGAACGACAAAGGCTTAATTGAATTTGAAAAAACCTTTACCGAATCGGTAGTGGAAGATAAAAATAAAATCTCAATGACTTATCAAAAAGTAGATGAAAATGCAAAACTTATCGGATATGAAACGGATTTCAACACTATAAAAAAACATATAACCGATGCATTGAACTTGGGTGAAAATGTTATTATAGGCTACACTCAGGTTGATAACACAAATACGATAATTAACGGTCATGAAATAACAATTACCGGAATAAAAAACGACAAAAACGGTAAAACGGTATTCATCTGTAATGACACTGACGACGGTATTAATAAACCGGTAGAATACAGCGAAGATTTTCTGCTTCCTAAAATACACCACGCAACATATCCTCAATCAGTTGTGGCAAATGATATAAACCTTACCGAAAATTGGGCGGAAGGAATAAAAAGATACAAAGAAATGAAAAATGCCGCTTAATTTAAATTTACATAAGCAAAAATTTTAGCAAATTATTCTTTGTTTTGATTTAATATAAAAAAGGGTGAAAAAATGAATTTAGTTATAAATGCTGTAAACAGAATCAGTCCGCAGGCATTCGGTTCTCAGCCTGTTAAAAGCAGTAACGGAAATGTTGATGCCGACATTTTCTATTTGGCTGATATACACGGGAAAATGACAAATATGGAAAGGCTTGCCGCAATTTCCGATCAATTTGATACATACGAGTCAAGTGCCGCAAAACTAAAATTAGCATCAGGCGATATAATGCTGGGTTCAAATCCTTTGACCAATAAAGTTGCAAATGCTTTCTTAAATTGGATAGGTATAAGTGCAAATGCCGTAGGCAACCATGAACTTGATGCCACCCCGGAAGCACTTGCTCAAAGCTTAGTCGATGCAAAATATAAACTTGTTGCAGCTAATTTAACCGTTGCTCCTAACAGTGCTATGGCAAACAAAATAGAAAAATCGTTTATTGAAGAACATAACGGTGAAAAATACGGCATAATAGGAACAGCACCGTCCGATGCTCTGGAAAGAGTCGGCACAAGAGAATCTCTTAAAGATATAAAAATTGATGATATAGATACAACAATAAAAAAAGTTCAGGACGAAGTAAATAAATTAAGAGCACAAGGTGTAAATAAAATTATCGTACTGTCACATATAGGCAAAGATATGGATAAACGACTTGCACAGGAAACCGAAGGTATTGATATAATTCTGGGTGCTCATACACATGATCTCTATAAAGGCATAAAAGCAGGTGAAAACCTTCTTCGTTCTAAATCGGGCGAGCCGGTACTGCTTACTCAAATCGGAAAAGACGGTGAATATGCCGGAATTTTAAAAACAACATTTGATAAAGACGGAATACTTATAAAAGCGCAAAATAATGTTATCAGCACAAGTAATTACACACGTACACTGCCTTATAAATTTGCGGTAGAGTCAATAATCGGGAAACCTGAAATTTTGGCGAATATAAAATCCGCACCGCCGGCACCGCAAAACAGGCTTCTTTCAAACAATCCTCACGGCAATATGATTGTTGATGCCATGCGCAGTGAACTCAAAACCGACATCGCTCTTTTAAATGCAGGTAATATAAGAGGTTTCTTCCCCGTCGGAGAAATTGACTCTAGACGTATAAACGACGTTACTCCATTTGAAGATAAAATGATGATATGCTCACTTTCGGAAAAACAGATTGTCGATGCCGTAAAAAACGGAGCAGAATCTTTCAACCACTCAGACAGTAAACCGGGACTCCTTCTTGTGTCCGGTCTGGAATATACGGTAACGGACAAAGGCAGACTTGTTGAAATGAAATTTATAAACAAAGACGGAACAAAGACGAATATTGATATAAATAATCCGAGCGAAACAAAAAAATATACGGTTGCCTGTGATGACTTTCTTGCATTGGGCGGAGATAAATATCTGCCAGTAAATCCAAATCCCGATTATATACTGAAAAAATTTGACATGGACAAAAATGTCTACACGGCAAACTACATTAAAAAATTACCTCAGCCTTTGGAAATAAAAGAAGATGACAGAATAAAAATCATTCACGAAGCTTAATATCCGAATTGTTCTTTTGAATTGAGGTATTCTTTAACACTCTGCAGGGAAGATTGTACGATACGCGTCACACGTGACGGCGAAAGTCCTACCTGACGGGCAATATCTTTTACCTGCATATTTCTGTAAAATCTGTATTCAACAACAGTTCTTTCCTTGGCGGGAAGCTGGGCTATTGCGGCTCTGACCATACGTCCTAGCTCTGTAATTTCGGCACTTTCGTCCGGAGTTGCATGTCCGTCTTTTAAGAAGTCAAACGGGGAATCATTATCGCTTGCGGCTGCCGCAAGTCCGTCAATTGAAAGGATAGTTTCGTAAACCGCTTCACGAACTTTGGCTTTAACCATATCCATACCGTCAACCGCTTCATCCGGATCAAATTCTTCGTCGGGACGATGTTTGAGAGAATACCATTTATAACGTATTCTCAATTCATTTCTGATTGCCCACCTTACAGCAGTAGCAATATAAGCTACATTATATCTCTCAAGTTCTTCCGGGGTTTTGTTTTTGATAAGCACCTGTACTGCAAGAATACCTATAGAAACAAGCTCCTCATAGTCTACCATATGAGAAGGAATTCTTCTGTGTTCAACTTTCGCCACTCTTTGGACTAAATCTATATATTCCTGTAGTTTATTTTGCATAATCATGATTACAAAACGATTCTATCATAGAATCTACTTTATTCTACCTTTATTTGTAGTATTTTTCAAGTTGTATACAAAAAGTAAGATTTCGGCTATTGCTTTGTACAGTTCCGGCGGGATTTGATGATTTAACTCAACCATTTTGTATAACGCACGTGCAACCGGGGCATTTTCAATAACAGGAACACCGTGTTCTTTTGCGATATCAATTATTTTTTTTGCAATAAGCTCTGTACCCTTTGCAATAAGCATAGGAGATGCCATTTCCTCAGCTTTGTATTTGAGTGCACAGGCAATGTGAGTAGGGTTTGTAACAACGAAATCTGCGTCCGGAACAGCATCCATCATACCTCTCTGCAGCATTTGCATACGGCGCTGTCTTAATGCGGCTTTGACATTCGGATCTCCTTCGGTGTTTTTATATTCATCTTTTATTTCTTTAAAAGACATTTTTTGATCTTTTAAAAACTTCCATTTTGTAACACCGTAGTCAGCTGCGGAGATAACCAGAAACGCAATACAGGCTTTGAAAATAAAGTCCGTAATCAACTTGCCGAACTCTACCATTACCGCAAAATTGTTATCAATTGAGGCAAGCATAAGTATGCTTTCTATATGCTGCATATAAATGCTGTAACCGATAAAGCCCAAAATAACAACTTTCAAAATATTTTTAAACAGTTCAAAAAGAGTTTTTACCGACATAATATTTTTGAAATACTTTGTGGGATTAAGTTTATCGAGTTTCGGCATTAAAGGGGCAGTAGCAACAAGAGGCCCTACCTGAATAAAATCCGCCATGATTGCAACAAACCAAGCTATAAAAAGTATAGGACCTATAATAAGTACCGCACATTTTGCTGTCACGGTGAAAATATATGAATACCCTATCTCCGATAAATGGGAGTTAGGAATTTGTTCATACAAAAGTGTATAAAGTTGAACAATTTGATCCCATACAAACGGCGCAAGCCCGAATATAACCGAAAAAAGTATTAAAAGTGAAACAGCGGTAGAAAAGTCTTTTGACTTAACAACCTGACCTTCCTTTCTTGCCTGCTCAAGTTTTCTCGGAGTGGCATCAAACTGTTTATCTTCATCACCCATCAGTTATATCCTTAATGAATATTATAGCACGGTCAAGAAATTTTCTCTCCGTCAACTATTTTTACACCTGAACTGGTGCCTAATCTTTCCGCTCCGGCATCAAGCATTTTTAAAGCCGTTTGTTTATCTCTTATACCGCCCGAAGCCTTTACTTTCAAACCGTATGGGTTAACTGTTTCATACATAAGCTTTACATCTTCAACTTTTGCACCTACACCGCCTTTGACAAATCCTGTTGATGTTTTTACAAAATCCGCTTTGGCTTCAACACATAGTTCACAAGCTTTTTTAATCTCGTCTTTTTCAAGCAAATCTGTTTCAAGTATAACTTTTAACGGTTTATCTTTGCAGGCTTGTTTTACGGTTTTTATATCACGCAAAATAAAATCGTAATCTTTGTTTTTCACAGCGGTAACATTTAAAACCATATCAATTTCATCCGCACCGTCATTTACGGCTTTTCCCGCCTCAAAAGCTTTTACATCGGAACGGCTTGCTCCCAGAGGGAAACCAACGACAGATACGACTTTAATTTCACTTCCTTCAAGATTGGTCTTTGCAAGTTTTACATAAGCAGGATTTACACACACACCGAGAAAATTATATTTTTTTGCTTCATTAAAAAGCTTTATAAAATCCTCATACTTTGCATCCTGTTTCAAAAGCGTATGTTCAATGTGTCGATTAAGATTGTTTTCCATATATTTCTCCTTTTATATTATCTAAAATTTTTGAAGTTGAATACGATTTATTCAAAATAAAAAAGTGCAGTCCTTTAACGTTGTTTTTTACCAGATCAATACATTGGCGGCTTGCATATTCAATCCCGAATGAGCGCATACTCTTTGAATCATCTCCATATTTTTCAACAGCACGCTTTATTTCATCGGTTAAGGTAATTTTTGCAAGCGAAGTCATTTTGTAAATCTGCTTTTCACTCAATATCGGCATAATACCGGCACAAACGGGAATTGAAATCCCCGCTTTTTCAACCCTTTCGGTAAAATCATAAAACTTATTGTTATCGAAAAACAGCTGGGTATAAATTACCTCGGCACCTTTATCGACTTTATTCTTCAGGTATTTCATATCACTTTTCAAATCGGCACTTTCAATATGTCCTTCCGGATATCCGGCAACACCTATTGAGAGCGGTGTTTCCGATTTTATAAAACTTACGAGTTCATCCGCATATTTAAAATCTTTGCACACATTATCAGCGGTTTTATCTCCCCGAAGTGCCAAAATATTTTCCGTCCCTATATTAAGAATTTCATTTAATCCTTCTCTGACACTCTCATTTGTAGATGAAATACAGGTAAAATGAGGCATAACTTCAAACCCGGTATCTTTAATCTTTTTTAAGAGTTCAAAGGACTTATCGCCTTCGCCTCCGGCACCGCATGTAAGTGAGACCAAAGAAGGGTTATAAGACTTTAATATTTGAAGTTCACAAAACAATTTTTCATCCGAATCTTTTGGCGGAAAAACTTCAAACGATATAACCGTTTCATCTTTTGAATAAATATCTGCCAGCCTCATAAATTGAGTTTAGCATAAAGTTTTATAAAACGCATGCGAGAATCATTAAAAGAATAGTTCCAATCTGCATAGCGGTTGCCATGTTTTGTGAAAATTTGTTTGAATCGTATTTGCTTGCGGTTTTTTGGGCTTTGTAGGCACTTGAAATTCTGTTCAATCTGTCTTGCTGTGAATCGGAATTAAACGTAGTACCAAACATTGTTGACTCAAGCCTTGAAATTCTGTTTTCCATGCTGTCATTGTTAAACACCCGTTTAAACAGAGATTTTTCAACCGAGGCAATATTAATTTTCTGCGGAGACTTAGGTTTGGCATTGTAGCTGTCATAATCAAATTCGGGCGGTTGATATCCGTCAAGCTTGTAATTTTTATCTAAAGGAATTACATCATCTTCATAATAATCGTTTGAAGATTGAGCAATACTGTTATCCATAAAAGATTTCGGCTTTAATTTTGCCTGAAGCCTTTCTACACGGGTAGAAAACGGTTCATTTTCATAAGTTTTTCCCAGAGCTTTTTTCTCAAGTTCAGCAAGCCTTCCGTTTAAATCTTTATCTTTAAACTCTTTGCTGAAAACATTTTTCTCCAATTCATTTATTGAAGGATAATCTACATTTGCACCTGCAGCAGGCATATCGTTGTGAGCGAGATCTTTGTAATCATCATCTTCCTCGGCAAATGTATCTTCTTTAGGAGTTATTTCCTGTCCTATTAAATCCGCCGACATGTCTTTTTCGAGTGCGGAAACTCTTTCCGCAACAGCTTTTCCGCTTTTGCTTTGACCGTAAACGCTTTGTTCAATTCTGTCAAGCCTTGATTCATCATCCGCCGTGGTATATGTAAATCCGTAAATGGAATTTTCAATTTTATCAAGCACGGGAGAGTATTTGCCGGACGCAAGACAAAAATTGACACTGAGGGCAAGACTTAAAATAACAATAAATTTTTTCATATTCAAACTCCTTACCGACAGGATAAGGTTGAATCCCGAAAAAAACTATTCTACAGGGCTGTTATTTTGTTAAGTCTAAAAATTACAAAAATTCCCTACGGCTAAAGTATAATGCCGAAATTTTCATTATCCGAAATTACAAGCTTAAGGGCTTATCTGCGTTTTTTAAGTGCTTCCAATTCATCCTGAAACGGCGAAAGGTTAGTCAATTTATCAACAATTGCAGGCAGTTTTTCACAAACGTAGTCGATTTCTTTTTCGGTTGTGTATTTACTTAAAGAAAATCTTATACTGCCATGGATTGCCGTGAACGGAACATTCATAGCCCGCAATACATGAGAAGGTTCCAAAGAACCCGATGTGCAAGCACTTCCGGAACTTGCGCAAATTCCCGCATCGCTCAAATGAAGAAGAATTAATTCACCTTCAATATATTCAAATCCGATATTTGTTGTATTCGGAACTCTGTTTATTATACCGGTATTAATACGTGAATTAAAAATATTTTTCAAAATATTTGTTTCAAGTTTGTCACGAAGACGTTTAACTTCGGTTGCCTCATATTCAAGTCCGTCAGCAGCCAGCTCTGAAGCGCGTGCCATACCCGCAATATACGGAACATTTTCCGTACCCGCTCTTTTGCCTCTTTCCTGATGTCCGCCTATAATCAAAGGTGTTATAAGTGTCTTTGAATTTACGTAAAGCGCACCGATACCTTTGGGAGCATGAAATTTATGCCCCGATATTCCCATTAAATCCACACCTAATGCCTGTACATCAATAGGAATTTTTCCGGCAGCCTGAACCGCATCGACAAAAAACTTTGTGTTTTTATTTTTGGATTTTATTATTTCGGAAATTTTTTCTATCGGAAAAATAACTCCGGTTTCATTGTTGGCATACATAACGGAAACCAGCGCCGTATCATCATTGATACATTCGGATAATTGTGCCAAATCGAGTTCACCGTTTGAATTTACATCAATATAATCGGCTTTATATCCTTCTTTTTCAAGCGCTTTATACAAATTCAACACGCAAGGATGCTCAACTTTGGTTGTGATAATGTGCCTTTTGTTTTTATTCATATTCAAAACACCGCGGATTGCAGTGTTAGCACTTTCCGAACCGCAGGAAGTGAAAATAATTTCTTTTTCGTTCTCCGCGTTGAAAAAATCTTTCATCTTCCCGCGAGCCTCTCTCACGGCATAATTTGAACGTTTTGCAAAATCATAAATACTTGAAGGATTGGCATATTCCTCTTTGAAATAAGGTAACATAGCCTCAAGCACCTGCGCATCAACTTTTGTTGTCGCATTATTATCCAAATAAATCATTCTTATACCTCTATAACTTCAATATTTTTATCAACGGTTTCTTTTAAAGTAGCTTCCACAAAAGCTTTTAAGGTTAAATGGGAATTTTTACATCCGGAGCATTTTCCTCTGAGTTTTACCATAACCTTATTACCGTCAATATCAATCAGTGTAATGTCTCCGCCGTCTTTCACAAGTTCGGGCGAAATTTGTTTTTCGATTATATTATTAATTTTGATAACCTTTTGTGCCGGAGTAAGCGCGGTCTCATCGGACTTATAGTAAGTATTTATCATATCCTGAATTGTATTCTTACATTTTCCGCAAGCTCCGCCGGCTTTTGTATAATCGGTAACTTCTTCAACGGTTTTCAACCCGTTCATTTTTATTGCATCCCAAATTTGATTTTCAGTTACATTAAAACAAGTACAAATAACCTGTTCGCCGCTTTTAACTTTATTCTCATCATTTCTTAAATCATCCAAATCGGTATAGTTATCATAGTTTTTTAATGCATCTTCAAGTGCTTCATAACCCATAACCGAACAGTGCATTTTCTCCTGCGGAAGTCCTCCTAGCTCATCGGCAATATCTTTATTGGTAATTTTTTTGACTTTTTCTATTGATTTGCCGATAATCATTTCGGTCAAAATACTTGAACTGGCCACGGCAGAACCGCATCCGAATGTTTGAAATTTTGCATCGGTTACAATTCCGTTATCTATTTTTAAATATATTTTCAGCGAATCGCCGCAAGCTAAAGAGCCGGCTTCGCCGACTGCATCCGCATTATCCAATTTCCCTACATTTCTCGGGTTTCTGTAATGATCTATAACTTTTTCCGAATAATCCCACATTGTTTTTTCCTTTTTTAATCATTGTAACTCAAAAATAACCGGCTCAATATTTATTTAATATAAAATTAATTATTCGGCTTGATTTTTATTGCAATTTGCCATAAATTGAACCTATGAAGAACAGTAAGCCCCTATTTTGGTTGTCAGGCGGACATTTGGTAAACGATATTTACACCGGAGTTTTAAACCCTATTATGCCGTTTATTGCGGCAAAAATCGGTATCACAATGGCTGCCGCAACGATTATTTTAACAATTTCACATATATTCTCATCTCTGTTACAACCGGTATTCGGATTCTTTGCCGACAGCATTACAAAAAGAGGATTTATATTTTGGGGGTTAATTCTTTCGTCAATATTTATTCCGCTTTCGGCAACAACAAATAAAATATATATTCTTATTTTATTCATAGCACTGGGCAGTATCGGCTCGAGTCTGTTTCACCCGCAGGCTCTCGGATTTACTTCAAAATTTGCACAAGGTTCAGCTAAAGTTATGGCTGTATTTCTTGCCATGGGTACACTGGGATATTCATTAGGCCCCGTCATTTCATCTGCCATTACTCAGGTTCTGGGAATGAAAATGATGCCGTTTATGAGTGTGTTAGGAATAATCTGGGCTGTCATAATGTTCAAATTCGTGCCTAAAATCGCAAGTTCACAGACACCGTTATCATTTGAGGAATTTAAAACGGCATTTGCAAGAATACTTACAAATAAAAAACTTATTATTTTAAATTTGGTTGCAATGCTTAAAACCATGGTGCTTTCATCGGGATTTATACTTCTGCCTTTTTTATGGAAAGATATGGGATATCCGCCTTTTTATATCGGTAAAGCCTTATTTTTGTTTATTTTTGCCGGAGGACTGGCATCGCTTTCAAGTGCTTATGCGGAAAAGTATATAGGTTCGGCAAATGTTTTATATATTTCCATGATATCAACACTGCCTTTAATAATTCTTTTTGTAATGACTTACAAAACGCTTCCCCTGTTATCGCTTGTAATATTTATAATAACCGGATATTTCACAATGCTTGCAACACCGATAGTTATGGTCATGGCACAAAATGTTCTGCCGGAATACAAAAGCATAATTTCAGGCTTTATAAACGGATTTTCGTGGGGAATTATTGCTATTGTTATGTCTTTGCTGGGGTTTGCAGCCGAAAATTTCGGTATACCAAATGTCTTAATTTTTGTTGCGGTAATTCCCGCGATTTGCTCCGTACTGATAAAAGAGTTGTTTAAAGATTAAGCAAGGAAATCAAAAAATTTACTCTCTTTAAAAATATTTTTAAAAACAATTCCCGAACATGCAGGCTTTTTTACACAATTATTACTTTCCTTTTGAACATCATCACCGCTGAAAGTACGAACGGCACTTTTTACACGATAATTTATAACGGATGAAACTAACATTCTTAACTCCCAATACATTTATTCTATTACAACCCGTACGGGAAATCAAGTATTAACTTTTGTAACAAACTGATATGATTTTGAAATTTCGTTTTGAGTATATACTTTATATATATACAGACATTAAATAAGACGAGAGATATTAAGAGAGAGTATTCCTATTTCAAAAAAAAGATTTATCCCCGAACGGGGATTTTTTTTATTCAAATAAACTCTGCTGCAAGTTTTGGACTTTAAATCCGAGATGTTTATAACCTGCGGGAGAAACTTTTCTGCCTCTCGGAGTTCTTTGAAGAAGTCCTGCCTGCAAGAGATACGGCTCGCATACATCTTCAATGGTTCTGGCATCTTCACCTAAAGCGGCGGCAATTGTTTCAATCCCTACGGGACCTCCGTCATATTTTTCTATTATAAGCTTTAAAAGACTTCTGTCAGTGTTATCAAGCCCCCAATTATCAATTTTTAAGATATCCAAAGCTTCATCCGCAATATCTTTAGTAATTTTGCCGTCATACTTTACGAGAGCATAATCGGAAACTCTTTTCACAAGCCGGTTTGCTATACGCGGTGTTCCTCTTGAACGTTTTGCAATTCTGTTCGCAGCTTCATCGGTTATCTCTATATTCAAAATTCCTGCGGTACGTTTTACAACTTGAGCCAGCTCATCCGCACCGTAAAATTCCAATCTGTGAATTATGCCGAATCTGTCGCGCAAAGGACCTGATAATGCTCCGGCTTTTGTAGTTGCGCCTATCAAGGTAAATTTTGGAAGCGGTATTCTGAGCGTTTTGACGGTTTGGCTTTTACCCGTTGTCATATCAAGGTAAAAATCTTCCATTGCAGGGTATAAAATTTCTTCGGCAATTTTGTTCAGTCTGTGAATTTCGTCAATAAACAAAATTTCTCCGCCCTTCAGCGACATTAAAATCCCGATAATATCACGCGGACGTTCAAGAGCCGGTGCGGAAGTTATTTTTATATCAACTCCCATTTGCTCGGCTATAACCCCTGCCAGCGTTGTTTTGCCCAGCCCCGGAGGACCGTAGAACAAAAGATGGTCAAGCGGTTGGGAACGTTTTTTTGCCGCTTCAACTGATATTTTTAATGTTTCTTTTAAAGCGGTTTGTCCGATATAGCTTTCAAAAGACTTTGGTCTGATAGTATTTTCAAAGTTTCGGTCAAATTCAATACTTTCAGGTTTTACCATATCGGATTTTATATTTTTTTCAGCCTTGAAATCGTTATCGTCAGCGATTATGCTCATTGTCTTTCCTCTATATTTATGTTATCATGAATTTAAGGTTTAAGACAAGTAATTTAAGAAGGAGAAGTAATGAAAGTATCAGAGCGTTTGGAAAAAATCCCCCCGTATTTGTTTGCGGAAATAGACAGAAAAATTGCGGAAGCACGCGCTAAAGGTATTGATATAATAAGTCTTGGTATAGGAGATCCCGATACACCCACTTTGGCTCCGATTGTTGAAGAAATGCACAGAGCTATTGATAACCCTAAAAATCATGATTACCCGCCTTACAACGGGACGGAAAAATTCAGAAAAGGCGCTTGTGAATGGATGAAAAAACGCTTTGGTGTTGAACTTGATGCGGATAAAGAAATGCTTGCAAATATCGGTTCTAAAGAGGCGATTGCGCATGTGTTTTTTGCCTTCGCGGATAAGGGGGATTATACGTTAGTACCCGATCCGGGATATCCGGTTTATCATAATGCTACAATATTTGCAGGCGGAACTCCTTATCATATGCCGCTTTTGGAAGAAAACGGATATCTTCCCGATTTTGACAAAATTCCGGAAGATATTGCCAAAAAATCCAAACTTATGTTTTTAAACTATCCGAACAACCCCACAGGTGCTGTTGCTGATTTGGAATTTTATAAAAAAGCCGTTGCCTTCTGCAAAAAATATGATATTCTTTTATGTTCAGATATGGCATATTCGGAAATGACATTTGACGGATATAAAGCTCCGTCCGTTCTGCAGGTTGAAGGTGCAAAAGATGTAGCTCTGGAATTTTATTCTCATTCAAAATCATACAATATGACAGGCTGGAGAGTCGGTTTTGTCTGCGGAAATGCCGATGCGGTTAAGGCTCTCGGAACTATTAAAAACAATATTGATTCCGGAACCTTCAAAGCGATACAAGACGCTGCATCTGCGGCATTTACAATAGATTCAAAATACATTGATGATTTGAATAAAATGTATGAGAAACGCCGTGACATTGCAGAAGAAGGGTTTAGAAAACTCGGCTGGGATGTTAAACCGTCTAAAGCTACTTTTTATCTCTGGCTTCCCGTTACACGCGGAATGACATCAGAAGAATTTGTAACAAAAATGCTTGAAGAAGCACATGTTGTAGTACCTTCGGGCAGAGGTTACGGAGAATACGGGGAAGGCTATTTCCGTGTGGCTCTTACGAAAGATGTTGATACAATTAAAGAATGTATACGCAGAATGAATGATGCGGGAATTCGGTATTAAGCATATACTTTAAACTGAGGTAATGTGATGGAATGTCCTAAATGCGGATTACAAATTGATGATAATGCAATGGTTTGCCCTAACTGCAAAAAGGTGCTTAAATTGGTATGCCCGATTTGTAAGACGATTAACGACAGCAATTATTGTAAAAAATGCGGATATGCCATTATCTCAAAATGCCACGAATGCGGGAAAATCAATCAGACCGCCGCCAAGAAATGTAAAAAATGCGGTTTTGATACCGAAAAAAGTATTATTATGAATGAATCCAATGCCGATGAATTTGTAATAATTACAATTGATTTTCCTAACATGGAAGATATGAAAAACCTTTTGGATTCGGCAAAGCTATACAATAAGTTTAAAATCAATCTTGATAAAATTATACGTGATTATACAAAATCCATAGGGCTGAGACGTCAGATTATCGGTAAAACTTATGTTATAAGATGCAATAAAGATTATACCTTCAACAGTTCGGCACAAACCGCCGTGAAAGCCGCAATTGAACTTTTAAATCTTATAACCGCCATGAACTGCAAACTTTCCGGTAAGAAAAATGCGACAATAAGATGTAATATGTTTCTTCTGAAAAGAAGTATTGATGATGATCCCAATAACGTAGAATCAGGTTATAATATCAGCCTTTTAGCACAAAGCACCAAAAAGAAAGAAGATAAAATACTGAATACTTTCCAGGTTTTGACGGATGACAATGTGTCTGATGCCATTGACGGTGATTACAAGATTTCACCGTTAAACTCTGTTATGGTAAATGATGAAATGCTGATGTTCTATGAAGTCGATTTGAGAGAATATGTAACCGTAGAATATCCGCAGGAAGAAACCGACGAAATAGAAGTTCCGAATTTTGTTCAAAATATGCTTATTGAACAGGACAAGCTTGACGGTGAAGCTTTAAACAGATTGAACTCCAATAAAAAAGATAAAGATGCTATTTACGATATTGAATCCATAAACTTTGAAGAAATAAAATGCGACTTTATCAGAACGGAAAATATAGATTGCCTTTACCATATAATGAATAAACTTCAATCCTGTCCGAAAGGCATTATTGCATTGAAAACACCCGAAATGTATAAACCTTATTCAATCAAAGTTTTAAACACCGCTGCCGAAACAGGAAAGTTTAACAACATTATTACGATTACCTGCTATGATGAAATGAAATATACCCCGTATTCTTTCTTCAGAGATTTGGTATCGGCAATATTTGAATACACGGTTTCTCAGAAACTGTTTTCTCAGAATGATTTTACAATGTTCAAATCAGTTGATCCCGACGGATTGATTAAAGATTTGATTACCTTGAACAAACGGCCGGCGGATGATATTGCGGATAAGAGATCGGTTTACTTTGACATATTTCTTACATTGCTTCAGGTTATCCCCAAAACACTTATTTTTATTGAGGACTTTGATAAGATTGATGAAAGTTCTTACGATGTAATGAAATTCTTGTTCCAAGAATTTGAACAGCTTGATATCAGCATTTTGATGAATTACAGTAAAGATTTTTCACTGCATAAAGACTGCCACTTCTTAATGCTGTATGACAATTACACTGAAATAACGCTTAAACCGGCTTCATTTGAGAAAATTATTGAAGAAAATAAAGTTTATTATCGAAATGTACTTAATGATTTCTATTTCCACAGAGTTGCAAAATATGCCTGCGGAAGCAGTTTGTTTATAGACTTTGCGCTTCAATATCTTATAGAATCCGGTGTATATTCAGCTGACGATGACAGTGTGGAAATGGTTAATCCTAAAACTATTATAATTCCATCAAGCCTTGACAAGCTCATTGCAAGAAGACTTAATCTGCTGCAGGACGATGTCGAAGTAATGAAACTCTTGACATCTATCGTTCTTCTCGGAACCAGAATTGATAAAGGCACTATAGACAGTCTGGGATTTGAAAATACTAAAGAAAATCTTGATAAACTTGCGGAAATGGGATATTTGTATGAGTACAACAATTGCATCTATTTCCCGAATTACAACCTTTTAAGAAGAAATCTTTTAACTACCGTAAGTAAAATTTCACTTGAAGATACGGCAAAAAATCTTTTCGACAAAGTATTTGATGAAACAATGCCAAGCCCTCTGAAAGCTTATTTATACGGGCTTCTTAATGACAGTGAAAATGAACGTATCCAGTGGGAACAGCTGGCACAAATCAACCAATCTCTCGGAGATTTCCGGGCTTTTGTAAACTGCTGTGATAAGATAATTGAAATTTTAGACCGCACGGTAACCGAAGAAACCGAAGAAACATACAAGGCATACAAAGCGGAAATTTATGATAACATTGCAAATAACCTCTATGATTACATTCCAGAAAAATCAATCAAGGTTGCCGAAACAACTCTTAAAAATATTGAAAAAACCGGTGATGCGGATAAAATTATTGAATTATGCAACAAGATGATTAACGGAGCTTTATTGGCAGGAGAATACAACCATGCATTAGAACTTACACATAAAGTGCTTGCTTTGCTTCCGCCGTCATCATTAAATCCTGACAGTCCGAATTTTAACACTTATTTCTTCTTAATGTCTGTTGCGCATATTCAAATTTTATACAATATCGGAACGCTTGTTGACTGCGTGGATGTGGGTTACAAAGTATTGAATGTTATTAATAACGAAACAATACCGAAAATAAAACCTGAGTATTACAGCGACGAAAGTTTTGCACAGCTCATTATTGATTCCGCGGGTTATATTGCACTGTCCGGTGTTATGCTTTTGAGCGGAGATATTAGAGAATTTTTGAATATACTGAACAGTGTTGTAAGTTTTATACCTAAATCATTTGCTGTTTTCGGGCTTTTACAGGACTTTATGAAGGGGATTCCCGTATCTCTCGAAGGCATTGAAATTGAGCAGAACGACAGGTTTGCCGCCATTATCTGCAATATCATTTCTGCATTTACACTTTCAAACGGCGACAGCAACACTTTTGCCGAATATGCTTACAAAGCCAAAATATGCGCAAAAGAATCCGGTATTCATCAACTTGAATTATTCTCCGATTTGCTAATCGGATATGCATATATGAAGGCGGGATCCTACAAGAAAGCGGAAAGCATTTTCTATAACATAATTCAGGAAACAAATCAAAACGGAATGATTTCAGTATTATACTGTACTTGGCTTTTGATGGGAGAACTTCATCTGAAGCTGGATAAATATGATGTTGCATACGGAATATTTAACAATACTCTTGTTCAGCTTGAGAAAAATAACACAACAAGCGAATATCTTTTAATGTTATTTAAATACAGCATGTACAAAGCAATGATGTTTAAACAGCAGTTTGAAAGTGCACAGATATGCATAAATCAGGCAAAATATCTTGCACAAAAATACGGTGTAAATTTCAACTTTGATGAAGATCCTTCACACTACATTCCCGTTGAAGAAGATTCCTTAACGGAAGAAGAAATAACTCAGCCGGAAAACACTTCCGACAGTGAGGAAGCTCAACCTGAAGATTTACAAGAAAGTGAGGATAAATAATGAAAGTTTTATTTGCATCAGCCGAAGTTGCACCTTTTTCCAAAGCGGGAGGACTTGCAGATGTTGCGGGAAGCTTGCCCAAATATATTGAAAAAGATGCTGAAGTTGCTATTTTTACGCCGTTTCACGGTTTGATTGATGCGAATAAATACGGAATAAAAGAGCTTGAAAATTCTGAAATGTGGCTTACATTCGGAGGTGTGGGGCACAAATTCAGATTATTTATGTGCAAACTCCCCGATACAAATATAAACGTATTTTTTGTACATAATGATTGGTATTTCACTTGTTTTAAGGAAGTTTATCCCAAATGGCTGGATACAAGATATGAACATGAAAGATATATAGCATTTTCGCTTGCAACACTTGAGTATGCAAAACTTTTAAATTTCAGAGCGGATGTAATTCATTCAAATGATTGGCATACGGCAATGATTCCGGTATATCTTCACAGTAATTACAGATATGATGAGTTTTGGAAAAATACCAAGAATGTTTTTGAAATACATAATCTTGCATATCAGGGAGTCTGGTTTGAAGATGTACTTGACTTTGCAAATATGCGCAAGGATATAGTATACAACGAATGGGGTGTTGAACATTACGGAAAAGTTAACTGGATGAAAGGCGCCATAAATTATTCCGACAAAGTTATTGCCGTATCTCCCAAATACTCACAAGAAATTTTAACAGGTGAATACGGTGAAGGAATGGATTATACACTGAGAATGAATCAGCACAAAGTTATCGGAATTTTAAACGGAATAGATTACGATGTGTTTAATCCAAAAACAGATAAAAATATAGTAAAAAACTATGATATAAAAACTTTGAAAAATAAAGAAGAAAATAAGAAAAAACTGTGTGAAAAATTTTCGCTTGAATATAATCCCGAAAGGCCGTTATACGCAATGGTTTCACGACTGGTACCACAAAAGGGAATTGATTTGATAAGAGGTGCGGAAAACGAACTCAAAGGATTAAATGCTGATTTTGTATTTTTGGGAAGCGGTGACAAGGATTATGAAAATCTTCTGATATGGCTTTCCAACAATTCGTCAAACATTCGAGCTTTTGTGGGATATGATGCAAAACTTGCAAATCTTATTTATGCGGGAAGCGATTTTTATCTGATGCCTTCTGCATTTGAGCCTTGCGGGTTGAGTCAGTTAATTGCTATGAGATACGGTTCGCTGCCTGTTGTCAGAGCAACCGGCGGACTTGAAGATACGGTTGTCGGTTATCCTCTGTCTGATTCAACCGGATTTAAATTCTGGGGATACGATTCTTGGAGCATGATGCAGGCTGTAAAATGCTCAACGGACGTGTACAAAGATAAATATACATTCAATGCGATGAGAAAAAGTGCAATGGAAGCTGATTTCTCTTGGGAAAAGAGTTCAAAAGTTTACCTGGATTTATATACATCACTTAGCAAATAATTGACTTATTAAAAAAAAAGGTGCAGAATCATGGTATGCGGGGGACTGATTATTTAAAACTTCACACTTCTGTTTTACTGTCGGGATTTACGGGAGTTTTTGCTAAGCTTATTCCTCTTAGTGAAACAGTCATTGTATGGTACAGAATGTTTCTGGCATTTGTATTTTTTGCATTAATACTTTTGTTTATGAGAAAAAAGCCGCAAGATGGAGATTGGCTGAAAATATCGGGGCTCGGTGCTTTGCTGGCCGTTCATTTAATATTTTTCTTTGCAAGTATCAAGTATGCAAATCTTGCGGTCGGGGTGGTATGTTATTCCCTTGTGGGATTTTTTACGGTTATTTTTGAACCTTTTATATGCAAGGTAAAATTTTCACTAACAGAATTATTGTACAGTCTGCTTGCGGTTTTAGGGATATGGCTTATATTCAGTTTTGACTCAAGTTTCAGACTCGGAATAGTTTTAGGTATAATATCCGCTTTTCTGTTTGCTCTATATACACTTTTCAATAATAAAATTGTTCACGGCAAATCTTCAAGAGCAATGTTGTTTTATGAACTTTTGGGCGGAACGGTTTTTATGACAATATTTATGATATTTTATCTTTGTTTTATGCGAGGCACAGAATTAATTCCTAAGGGGATTGAATGGCTATGGCTGATTATACTTGCAATCTTTTGTACGGTATTATTGTATCTTTTGCACATAGATGTACTCAAAAGGCTTTCGCCTTTCACCGTAAGTCTTGCCGGCAATCTTGAACCTGTTTACGGCATATTGTTTGCAATTATATTTCTCGGGGAAGCACGCGAATTGACTCTGTCTTTTTATACGGGAATGGCTTTAATACTGCTTTCGGTATTTTTGCAATCATTTAAGAAGGCAGATACTTGCTCCAGTCACCTTTAAGATTTTTGATAAATCTGTGTGCATCAATTACATCGTTATAATCAATAGGTTCCGGGCCTTGTTGGACTTCAAGCGGTTCAACATCTTTTACCTCAATATTTCCAAACCCTAAAAATGCCATGCCAAAATCTTTTCCGCAATGAGAACATTTAAGTCCCACTACGGTTAAATCTTCTTCATCACGTTTTATTGTAAATGAATTTTCGTCAAAACTGTTCTTACAGTGTGAACAGCATAGATTTTCAAATAATTTTTCAAGTTTCTTTTTCATAAATTCCTCACTATAATTATAATAAAAATTTTTATAAATAATGTTATTTTTTTTCACAAAACGGGAATAATATTATTGGGGCGGTGTGCCCTGTGAAGCTACAGATAGGAGTTAATATCATGGAAGCTATCAACTTAATCCTTTTCGGTTTTATTGTTTATACTGCGTTAATCGTAGTACCCAGCATCTGGGAAGAACTCACAACCGAAGGATAAGTTTATAATTTAAGACGATTATAAAAGGTTAGAGTTCCTTTTTTTTCTCAAAAAAACTTAATTAGGGTTGGAGTATAGGTTTTAAAAAGTGTAACAAATACATTATTACATTCTGCAATTTCCGTATTTGAAATATGTGCAGTGCCGTTTAGCTGTAGCATTTAATATCTTTTAAAGCCAAATCAAGACATTCGCGTGCAACATCGGTTACATAGTCCATATCTTCGCGTGTTATAACAAGCGGGGGATTAAAATAGATTACGTCACCCAAAGGCCGCAGTATCACACCTTTTTCCAAAGCTTTTTTGTATATTTGATATCCGAGTCTGAGCTTGCCGTCAAACGGTTCTTTAGTTGTTTTGTCTTTAACAAGTTCAATGGCATTTATAAGTCCGATATGGCGGACTTCTCCGACATTAGGATGAGATAAAAACTTAGTCTTTATAAGCTCATTAAAATATTTTTCATTGTTTTGCGCTTGTTTAAGGGAAGGCTCAATTATATCCAAAACTGCATTTGCGCATGAGCAGGCAAGCGGGTTGCCGCTGTAAGTGTGACTGTGCATAAATGCTTTTCCGGTTGAATAATCATCATAAAAAGCATCATAAATCTTTTGAGTCGTGACAAAAATTGCCATAGGCATATAACCGCCCGTAAGTCCTTTAGACAGACAAATTATATCGGGTGAAACACCGGCATGGTCAAATGCAAACATTTTTCCCGTTCTGCCAAATCCGGTAGCAATTTCATCGGCCAGCAAATGCACATTATACCTGTCACAAAGTTCTCTGAGTTTTCTCAAATACAACGGAGGATAAATCTTCATTCCCGCAGAACCTTGTAAGAGCGGTTCAACAAGTATTGCGGATGTTTCATTTCCGTATTTTTCAAACATTTTTTCCGCATGTTCCGCACACTCACAATTGCAATTTTCACGGCACTTGCCGTATTTGCATCTGTAACAGTCGGGAGCCTGAACACGCAAAATATCCATCAAAATAGGTTTATAAAGTTTTGTATACAAATCACAATCCCCGACCGACAAAGCTCCTATAGTTTCGCCGTGATAAGCATCGGTAAGTGCCATAAATCGAGTCTTTTGCGGATTTCCGGTTTGTGCATGGTATTGAAAACTAACCTTCATTGCCGCTTCAATCGCAGATGAACCGTTATCGGTAAAGTTAAATTTACACAAGCCCGCAGGCAGGATTTTTGTAAGTCTTTCACACAACCTTATTGCCTGTTCATGGGTAAAATTGGCGAATATAACATGTTCAAGCTTGTCCGCCTGCTTTTTTAAACTTTCGCTTATATGAGGATTGCAATGTCCGAGAAGATTGCACCACCATGAACTTATAACATCATAATATTTCTTACCGTCAATACCGTAAAGGTAAATTCCTTCACCCCGCTCAACCGCAATAGGTTTCAACTCCTCGTAATCTTTCATCTGAGAGCAGGGATGCCATATATATTTTAAATCTTTTTCAGCTAAGTTTTCCATTATATCTCCTTAAAAAATCCTGACAAATCCGCAATATTACTTTCACCCTTTTTAATTTCGGCTATAACATTCACACCCGTAAGCTTTTCAATCTGCTTTTTATTATCGGCCTGCATAAAATCCTTTTCATCATAATTATTCAGAATAATACCTTGAATATTGATACCTTTCCGTTTTGCATAATCAGCAGTTAAAAAGGCAGAATTTATTGAACCGAGTGAAGAATTCGAAACTATAATGATATCAAGATTTAAAGCTTTTATAACATCCGAAAGCAGCAAATTCTCTCCAAACGGACAGACAATTCCGCCCGCACCTTCAACCGCAAGGTAATCATACTGACGTTTTATCTTCTCAAAATCAGAAATGATTTTAGTGAGTTTAATCGGGTTATTTTCCATTTGCGAGGCAAGATGCGGAGATACGGCAGGTTCAAAATAGTATGACACATAATCGAAAGGATTTGCATCAATTCCGGCGGTTTTAAATACATATTCGCAATCCCCTAAAGTGAGCTTACCGTCAATTTTTTCCGCACCGCTGAGCACCGGCTTATAATAACCGCAATTATATCCTGATTCTCTCAATTTTTTAACAATCAAAGCACTGATAAAGGTTTTACCGATATCAGTCCCGACAGCTGTAATAAATATCCCTTTAGTCAAAATATCCTCCGAAAAAATATGCGGTAACAAATGTTACCGCATAAATCTTATTATTAAAGCGATCCGCCGCCGCCGTCACGGAAGTAGTCGTAATGTCTGATATCGTCGTAGTTATTAACGTATTCAGCTTCGACATTCTTCTGGAACTGAGTTTTTGGAACCGCAGCTTTTGTACTTCTGGAAGCAAGCAATGCATCAATGTTCGGTGAAAGAGTCATTTCAAAGTGGAAACGTCCCATTTTGCTTGCATCTTCGTTATAGTTACGGATTAACGGGAAGCCCCAATATAATCTTGCAGTCAAATCAGCAGGGAGCTGAATTCTTAACCCCATACCAACAGATGCCGCAAAATAGCTTCCGCCGAGATAATCTTCGCAAGCCGCGGGGAAAATACCTGCAGTATCGGCAAATATTGCACCTTTAATCCATCTTCCGATAAACGGAATTTTTTCTCCGGATCTCGGGCTTGTAATCTGTCTCGGCAAAAGCGGGAACATTAATTCACCGCTGAGGAAGTATCCTGTTTTACCGATCATTAAACCTTCCGAATAACCTCTTACCGTTGCCAAACCACCTGTCTGCATCATATCAAGGTAAGGAATACGTTTGTCACCCGGTACAAATTGATAATTACCTCTTAATTGACCGATTACACCGTGAGAAAAATCATGTAATCTTACGGCACTGCCGCTGTATTTGAAATAATGATTGTCTCTGTCGCTCTTGAATGTCGGGAATGCATAGTAAGCATCCTGAGTAAGATACCAAATACCGTATTTTGTATCTTTTCTTGCCTGTAATGCCAATTCAACGGATGTTATGTTATCAATTGAATCAACTAAATTATCATGATAAATAATGTCATAAGGTTCTTTGAATGACATCATTGTTCTGGCACGTTTATAATTAGCGGCAGCATATGATTTCAATTCAAATCCGGTTTTTCTGATTAACGGTTGTGAATAGTACAAAGAATACTGTTGACCGGCACTTCTGAGTTTAAAGAAATCAACGTAAGGTCCGTATTTTACGTTAGCAAAAGTGGACGAATACATAAACCCTACACGACCGTCTTTTTTGTTAACAGGGAAGTTATAGTCAATAAACGGGCTTGTAGCACCTTTAGAAAGATAAGTACCCAATGATAATCTGTCCCTGTGTCCGAACAAGCTGTCGGCATAAATCATTGCGCCGCCTCTCAGGCTGCCTGTTGAATAACGACCTGCGTTATCAAAAAGCCCCATCAAGTGGAACGGGAAGTTTTCATCGGCAACAACATCAATATCGGTTGTGCCGGATTTTTCACCCGCTCTAAGATTTGCGGAAAGTCTTACACCTTCATTATATCTGTTAAAATCAAGAATATCTTTTTCAAGTTCAACAATATCAAACAACTGGCCTTCTTTTTCGGGAAGTCGTCTTGTAATATATCCCTCTTTAGTCCATTTGTTCTGCTGAACTGTAATATTTCCGATTTTACTTTCCGTTAAAGCAATGTAAATATTTCCGTTTTCAACGGTCTGTTCGGGCAAAAATGCTCTTGCCGTTACAAAACCTTTTTCGGCGTATAAATTATTGATACTGTCAATAACTTTTTGGATATCTTCAATAAATACGTTACGGCCGACAATCGGCTGAACAAGTTTGTTAATTTCATCCTGCGTTAAAATTTCAGACGGAGCAACTTCAACCGAGTTAACGAAAACACCCTTGGTATCAAGTTCTTCAATAGTAGCCTGATGATAATTTACATCGACATTACTGTTTTGGATAACTTGATTTCCCGCATTGGGATCAATTTCTGTTTTCTTTCTGTCTTGAAAGAATTGATAATCTTCAGTTCTGTTCCTTTCCTGATATCTTTCTCTGAGCTGAGTGCCGTCATGTCCTTGGTTCAAACCTGACTGAAATTCTGCTTCCTGACGAATTTGCGCAGGGTTAAACCCTCCTAAATCACTCGGAGAAGGTAATGATGCGGCAATTACAGGCGAAGATATAAGTGCGATAAACATAGCTGCACTAAAAATCTTTTTACTGGTATTCATCTTTTTCATTTATTCACCTTTTCTGTAATATATTAAAGTCCGGTCAATTTATATTCTTGCGCTAAAGAGCAGAAATATAAATATTTTTTTAACTTTTATTACAATTTGGTAACAAAAATTAATTATCAGCAAGAATTTCAACTTGACCTGTTATCATTATATATGATATAGTCTTTCATGTAAAGATGCAATTACAAAAATCAATCTTTTGTTGTATTGCATTTTTATTTTATTAAAAGGAGAAGTTTATGAATAACAAAATCAAATTTTTATCGCTTGGGATTACGGCATTTGTAATCGGCTTATCAGTAAACAATTTTGCGATGTCTGATGTTGCATCAAAAATTGCAGTAGTTGATGTTCAACAGGTTGTAAATTCTTCATCTCAAGTTCAAGCACTCAAAAAAGAACAACAGGCTAAAACTAAAGAAATCGTTACATTTGTTGAAAAAGCAAGAAAAGAAGTTGCGGCAACAACCGATGTAAAGAAAAAACAGGCGCTTGAAGAAAAATATAATAAAGAATTGAAAAATAAAAAAGAAGCAATGGACAAAAATTATGCAACTAAGCTTTCCGCACTGGATACGGCAATTTCAAATCAAATCGCAGCTCAGGCAAAAGCACTTCACTATGATATAGTACTTGCAAAAGGCGTTGTTTTATACGGCGGAGATGACATTACCGAAGCCGTTAAAAAAGCCGTTAAATAAAAAAATAAATTTCTTAAAAAAACTCACCTTTTTCAAGGTGAGTTTTTTGTTTATACATCCTTATAAGAACCTTTAAATTTGTCTTTGTAAACCGTATGAAGCAGTTCATGCGCTTTATGTGAATTCGGTTCTTCAAGATATTCGTTATAAAGTTTTCTGACGGAAGGATTGTAATGTGATTTACGGCAAGGAAGTTCCGCATCTTCTTTATACAATCCTTGAGCACGTTCGCCCTTAATTGAGCTGTCATTGCAACTTTGAGGCTGTCCGCCGCCGTTGATACAGCCGCCGGGGCAAGCCATAACTTCAAGCATCTGGAATTGTGCCTTGCCTTCTTTGATTTCGCGGATTGATTTTTCAGCTTCTTTCAAAGTAGAAACAACTCTGACAACGAGTTTTGTACCTTTCAAATCAAGCTCAATATCACGGCATCTGTTAGAAGTACCTCTCATATCTTTGATATCAACATCATTCAAAGTCTCGCCCGTTGCAAATTCATAGGCCGTTCTGACGGCAGCTTCGGCAACACCGCCTGATGCACCGAAGATTGTTCCGGCACCGGTATACTCACCAAACGGAGAATCATTGCATTCAGGTTCAAGAGAATTGAAGTCAATCCCGGCTTCTTTAATCATTCTGCCGAGTTCCTGAGTTGTAAGCACATAATCGGTATAAGGGACACCGTCTTTAGAAAATTCCGGACGTTTGCACTCATACTTTTTGGCGGTACACGGCATAATTGCAACTACCGTCAAATTTTCCCGTGCAATATCAAAGTTTTGAGGAACAAGTTCTTTCAAAACCGGTGATAACATACCCATCGGAGATTTACAGCTTGAAAGATGATGAAGCATATCCGGATGCTGATCTTCAAGATATTTTACCCAAGCCGGACAGCAAGATGTAAACAGAGGAAGATTTTGCCCTGATTTCAGTCTTTCCAGAAATTCGGAAGCTTCTTCCATAATAGTTAAATCCGCTCCGAAATTTGTATCAAAGATTAAGTCAAAACCTATTTTTCTGAGTGCCGCATTCATTTTGCCGATAATATTTTCACCGGGTTTAAGTCCGAAAAGTTCACCCAACGCAACTCTTGTTGCCGGAGCCATTTGAACTGCAACTTTTTTATCGGGATTGGTAATTTCGCTCCAAACTTTTTCTATATCAGATTTGATAGTCAAAGCACCGGTCGGGCAAACGGCAGCGCATTGACCGCAGTTAACACAGTCAACCTGTCCGAGCGGTCTGCCGTTCATCGGCTGAACAACCGTTTTTGAACCGCGGTTTGCAAATCCCAAAACCGAATGTCCCTGAAATTCCGAGCAAGCTCTGACACAAGCACCGCAGAGAATACATTTATTCGGATCACGAACAAGTGAAGGACTTGAATCATCTATCGGCAGATAATCTTCCTGAGCTTTATCTGGATATCTGATTTGTCTGATGCCGTATTCTTCAGCATACTGCTGAAGTTCGCATTTACCTGATTTATCACATGTTAAACAGCTTTTGTCATGGTTTGCAAGAAGGAGTTCCAGAACGGTTTTTCTGATTCTTCTTGTTCTTTCAGTGTTAATATGAATTTTCAAACCTGCTTCGGGAGGCATTGTACAGGATGATTGTATTCCTCTGCCTTCGACTTCAACAACGCACATTCTGCAGGCGCCGAATGTAGTTAAATCAGGACGATAACAGAATGTCGGAACATTCAATCCCGCCTTTCTTATTACTTCAAGAAGGTTTGGTTCGTCCGTAAATTCAACTTCTTTTCCGTCTATAAATAATGTTTTTTTATCACTCATTTTTTTATCCTTTATTTTTTATTCCAAAACAATTGCCTTGAACGGACAGTTTTTCAAACAAGCTTCACATTTAATACATTTATCCTGATTAATGTGATGCGGATTTTTAACGGTTCCGTCAATTGCACCTACAGGGCAAGTTCTTGCACATTTTGTACAGCCCTTGCACAAAGATTCCTGAATAACAATCTTTTTCATAGCGGTACAAACACCTGCAGGACATTTTTTATCTTTAATATGTGCGATATATTCATCCCTGAAGTACTTCAAAGTTGAAAGAACGGGATTAGGTGCGGTTTTACCCAGACCGCATAACGAGCCGTCTTTTACCGCTACGGCAAGTTCTTCCAGCAATTCCAAATCCTTCATTTCACCTTTACCGGCAACAATTTTTTCAAGGATTTTGAGCATGTTTTTAGTACCTTCACGGCACGGAACGCACTTACCGCAGCTTTCATTCTGGGTAAAATTCATAAAGAATCTTGCGACTTCGACAATACAAGTCTTGTCACTCATTACGACAAGTCCGCCTGAGCCGACCATTGCACCTGCTTTTATAAGGTTGTCGTAATCCATCGGAATATCAAGGTGTTCTTCGGTTAAGCATCCGCCTGAAGGACCGCCGATTTGAACGGCTTTAAACTTCTTACCGTCACGCATTCCGCCTCCGATATCAAATACGATTTCTCTCAAAGTCGTACCCATCGGAACTTCTATAAGTCCGGTATTGTTAACTTCGCCCGTAAGTGCGAATGTTTTTGTACCCTTGGAGGTTTCGGTACCCATTTTAGCAAACCAGTCAGCACCGTTAAGGATTATGACCGGAACGTTTGCAAGAGTTTCAACGTTATTAATCAATGTCGGGCGTCCGAAAAGTCCTTTATTAGCAGGGAAAGGCGGTTTTGGCCTGGGCATTCCGCGTTCACCTTCAATAGATGCCATAAGTGCGGTTTCTTCACCGCAAACAAAAGCTCCGGCACCTTCTTTAATATGAATGTCAAGCGAGAAATCGCTTCCCATAATATTTTTTCCTAAAAAATGTCTTTCTTCGGCATCTTTAATAGCTTTTCTCAATCGTTTAATTGCGAGCGGATATTCTGCACGAACATAGATGTAACCTTCATCGGCACCGATTGCAAATGCCGCTATTGCCATACCTTCAAGGAGTTTGTGCGGATCGCCTTCCATAACGGATCTGTCCATAAACGCCCCCGGGTCACCTTCATCTCCGTTGCAGACAATATATGATTTACCGCCTCTGTTAGCCGCGGTAAATCTCCATTTTCTGCCCGTGGGGAAACCGCCGCCGCCTCTGCCTCTTAGTCCCGATTTTTCTATTGTTTCAATTACCGAATCGGGATTATTTTCTTCCAATACTTTTGCCAAAGCTTCATAACCTCTTACCGCAATTGCTTCGTCAATGCATTCCGCGTTGATGTTTCCGCAGTTTGCAAGTGCGGTTCTTGTCTGTTTTGCGTAGAAATTAATATGTTCATCGTCCATAACATGTTCATGCGTTTTTGGATCAACATATAATAATCTTTCTACGGGTTTATTATTTTTTATGTGGCTTTCGTAGATTTCTTCGACGTCGCTTTCCTTAACTTTTACATATGTAACATGCATATCGGGAATTACAACGAGTACGCCCTGTTCACAAAAGCCGTGGCATCCCGTGGGGACAACCGTCATTTTATCGTAATCGTTCAATACTGCAACATCAGCACCGAGTTCTTTGAATTTTTCAATTACTTTTAACGAGCCGTTTGCGACACAACCCGTTCCGGCACAGACAAGAACACGCAAGCCCTGTTTGGAAATTGCTTCTTTCGCTTTGGTTTGTTCTTCCTGTATATTAATATTTAATGCTGTTTTTTCCATTTAACCCTCCTCCTTCAACAAGGTATCCAGTACTATAGTAATAGCATCGGATGTCATTTGAGGATATACCTTGCCGTTAATAACGACGACCGGTGCAAGTCCGCAGGCTCCCAGACAACTTACTGTTTCAAGGGAGAAAAGACCGTTATCACTGGTCAATTTACCCTGAGGCATATCAAGTTTTGCTCTGATAGCGTTAAGTACGGGCATCGAGCCTCTAACGTGGCAGGCTGTACCGTCGCATACTTTAATTTCATACTTCCCTTTAGGTTCAAGCGAGAATTGCGCATAAAAAGTTGCAACTCCGAAAACCGTTGCAGGAGATAAGCCTTCTATTTTTGTGCCGATATAAATCATTGCATCTTCGGGAAGATATCGGTAAACTTCCTGAACTTTCTGTAAAATCGCAATCAGGTTAGATTTTTTGTAATCATAAGACTGCAAAATCTCATCTAATTTTGATGTGTTGATTTTACTCGGATTTTCTACACTCATGTCAAACTCCTGTTTATATATAATTAACCGCGATTGCTGTTAACAATCTTAACAGAATTATGACACATCGTTATTTTAAAATCAAGTTACTTCAAAACCTTGCCGGTCAATTCTTCAAGTGTTCTGTAAACATGTCTGAGGAAATTATCTTCCGTTTTTGCTATACGTTCATAAGTTTTCAATTCGTCATTTGCGGAAACAATAGGTAACTTTCCGATGAGTTTTTGTTCATGAGGATATACATATTTCGCAGCCGTATCATCAGCTAAGAAATAATGAGTATAAGGCAAATCGGCAATATCTTTTTTCGCCAGCGGTTTGTTAAATGTTTTGTATTTTTCTACCTGCATGCTAATATTATCAGACTTCGGAACATCATTAAAACTTATGTGAATTTTGTTGTGCTTTGCATAATTTTCAATAACACCCTTTGCCTGATAAAGCTGTTTTCTTGCAGTACCTGAATAATCAGAAAAATTCATTTCAACATGAGGCAATTTACCTCTGTTTAAGTAATTTTTAACACATCCGAAATCTAAGCGCGATATTTTCATTTATTTCTCCTTTACTTGCTGATTTATAAATACCGTGAATTTTAAAAATTGCTGTTTTATATATTTTTTGTAAAGTTATATTAATTTTTTACAAAAATCTTTTATCGGACATTGACTGCAAAGCGGTTTTAGGGGTTTGCATACATTTTGTCCGTGCGTTACAAGAAGTGTGTTAATATCAATCCAATATTTAACCGGAAGTTTTTCGCGCAGAGCAAACTCGGTTTCTTCGGGATTTTTGGTTTTAACATATCCTATACGATTAAAAATTCTGTGAACATGAACATCCACACATATTGCCGGCTCATTAAATCCTCTTGATATGGTTAAGTTCGCGGTTTTTCTGCCCACACCGTTAAATTTGCAAAGCTCATCAATGGATTTTGGAACCTTTGAATTATATTTTTCGACCAGTTCTTTTGAAAGTTCAACGATTTGACGTGCTTTATTTGAATAAAATCCAACGGGATAAATAGCTTTTTCAAGTTCTTTTACATCACATTCGGCAAAATCTTCGGGTGTTTTGCCAAGTTTAAGCATTCTTAAAGTCGCGGGATAAGTGGTTTTGTCATTTGTTCTGAGACTTAAAATGCAGGCTATAAGAACCAAAAACGGCTCATTAAAACTGTCCATAAGATTGACAAATTCACTTTTTTGCTGTTTTGCATCCTTTAATAACTCAACTATTCTGTCAATATCAATCATAGAAGGATTTTAGGACAAATAAATTAATATTTCAATGCTAAGCATTACACAAGATATAATAAATCACATAAACATTTGCAAAAGGAGAGAGCCTTTACTTATTCGGTTATTTTTTGTATAATATGAGCAACAGGAAGGTATATATGAAATTTTCTTCAGCATTCAAAGTAGGGCTTTTAACGCTAATAGCCATAGTTCTTTTAATCGGCGTAGTATTTAAAGTAAAGGGCAGAACATTTTCCGCAGCAGACCGAAAAGAAGTTGTATTTAAAGACGTAAACGGCATGCGTCCCGGAGCGGGAGTTCAAATGATGGGGTTAAGAGTCGGTCAGGTTGAAGAAATTACCCCGTTTGTCGATGGTGAAAACAGCTTTGTAAAAGTAAAATTTGTTATAACCGAACCCGGTATTGAAATCCCTGAAGCATCAATGCTTTCCATACAACAGTCGGGGCTTATCGGTGAATTATTTCTTGAAATAACTCCTCCGAGAACCAGAACGGTTTATATTCCGATGGCAACAAAAGATATCCTTTACAAAGATGATGCCGTTCAGATGAAACTGGACAAAAAGTTTGTAAATGTAGGAACCATAAAAAATATTGAAGTAGTTTCAAAAGATGTAATACCTTTCACGGTAAAAGACACCATTAAAACAAATTATGCATACAAAATTGATTATGTCGTAAATCTTCCGGGGCTTATCCTTCCCGAATTTTTGAAAGGCTCGGTTGCAAAAGAGAACGGACAAAATATTTTAAGAATTTCAACTCTTGATGATGTTGTTTTGCCGTATCCCGTTCAGGATTCGCCTTATACCATTATTGAGCCGATGCGAATAGCGGATTTTATGGATTGGCAGTATAGAGCGGCAGAATCTTTAACCGAAACCAATAAAAAAATTAACGATTTGTTATCGGATCAAGTCATAGCCGAATTGAAAACCTCGGTAACTAATATTAATGCACTGACCGGACAAACCAGCATTACAATGGTTAAATTAAACGATTTGCTTGATACATCAAAAGGTGATATCAGACAGTTAATGGTAATGATGGATAAAGCCACTACGGATTTTAACATGCTTTCATACAATATTAACAACCTTCTCGGAGATCCGCATTTCAAAAAAACTCTGTATACTTCAGCCGAATCCTTTGACAAACTCGCTGAAAATATCAATAAAATACTCGGTAATGAGGAAGAATCAAAAGCAATGGCGGAAGATTTCCGGGCAATTACTCACAACGTAAATGAAATAAGCGGTTACGTAAATTCATTAACTAAAGACGAACAGCTTAAAAAAGATATTAATCGTACGGTTGCCAGTGTAAATACGGCTATGTCGGATATTTCAACAACACTTGATACCGTAAACAAACTTACACCCGAAAATAAAACGGAATTACAAACAATAATTGAGGATACAAAAGTTACTACTTGTAATTTAAGGAAATTTTCCGAGAAACTTAACAAAAGATTTTTACTGTTCAGGTTAATGTTCTGATGAATAATTTCAAAACGGAAATAACAAAGATACATTATAACAAAGATGCTGGCGGCATACTTTTAAAGGTTCTGGAATTTGCTTCGTTTTTCTACGGTTTTGGAAGCGGTTTAAAAAACAAGCTTTATGACTGCAATATCTTAAAACCTAAGAAAGTTGATGCATTTGTAATATCAGTAGGTAACATAACAACCGGCGGTGTCGGCAAAACCCCCGTAGTATCCGAGATTGCAAAATATTTTATTTCAAAAGGAGAAAAAACGGCAATTATCTCAAGAGGTTACGGCGGAAAGCTTTGCAATAAAAACATTAACATTATATCTGACGGAGAAAAAATATATTATGATGCGAAACTTGCGGGAGATGAGCCTTTTTGGCTTGCTAAAAACACCTGCGGTGCGGTTGTCATAACCTGCAAAAACAGATACAAAGCCTCACGGTTTGCCAAAGAAAAATTTAAAGTAACAAAAATCATTCTGGATGACGGATTTCAGCACAGAAAACTTTACCGCAATCTTGACATTGTATTAACGGACAGCGAAAAAGGATTCGGCAACGAAAAACTGCTTCCCGCAGGGCCTTTAAGAGAAGGGCCGGAAGCTTTCAAACGTATCGGCAAACTTGTTGTGGTAAGCAAAAATACCAATCATACAAGAGCCGAAAAACTTGCCAAAATTACGGCAAAAAAAATGAAGGTTGACACGGCGGTATGTAAAGTTGAACCGGATTGCATATACAATATAAAAACAAAAGAACAACTGCCCGAAAATGCAGCTTATACCGCAGTCTGTGCAATAGGTCAGCCCGAACAGTTTTATGCATTTTTACAAAATTGTGATAAAACAGTTACTTTTGATGACCACCACAGTTACAACGAGGATGAACTTCCCGAAGGCATTATCGTCACGACTGAAAAGGACGCGGTTAAGATGAAGGACTTCAATCGTTCGGATATTTATGCACTTAAACTTAAAACTGTTATTGATGTTGAAAATCTAATCGGCAAATAATTTATTCTTCTTCAAACTGCGGAATATCTTTTGTATATTTGCATCCGAGTTTTTCAAGTTTTGTAATTTGATTTATTATATTACCCGTACCGTTGAGTTTCTTCAAGGACGAATCAAGGCTGTCCCGAATTTTTAACAGCTCTGAAAGCAGTGCGGCAAATTTATCATGAACGCTTGTACACAAATTTGACATTTCAAGAACATTTTTATTTTGGCGTTCAACCACATGGAAAGAATTTATGATTTTCAGAGCGGAAAGCAAAGTTGAGGGCGAAACGGGCATTATATTATTTTTCCAGGCATAATCCCACAATTTGCATTCATCACAGAACATCAAAGAATAACAGCTTTCAATCGGAATAAACATCAAAACAAAATCGGGTGATGCATCATCAAGCCAGTATCCGCGTTTTGCAAGCCCGGTAATATGCGCTTTAACCGAATCCGTAAATTGATTATAATGAATTTGCTTTTCTTCATCATTCTGAGCATTAACCATAGCTTCCCACGATGAAAAAGATGTTTTGCTGTCTATAAAAACACATCTGCCTTGGGGAAGAAATACGGTAGCGTCCGGTCTGCCCTCACCAGTACCCGATTGAACTTTGTATTCTTCTTCTTTTCTGAGTCCCGAAGCTTCAAGTACACGTTCAAGAACAATTTCACCCCATCTGCCGGAAGCCCTGTTGTCGGATCTCATAACATTAACAAGCGAATTTGCATCACGCGAAATCTGATTCCCCGTTTCAAGAAAGTTTTTTATATTCATATCAAATTTCATGAAATTTTCGGTTTCCGTTTTAAAGTTTTCCTGTGCACGCTTTTCAAAATCTTCAATACGCTCCTTAAAACGTTTAAAAAATTCGTCCAAACTCTTTGTGCTAAGTTCGGAAAACTCTGAAGAAGATTCTTTGAAAATCTTATTTGCAGTATTTTCAAAATAAAGCTTCATCTGCTCAAGCATCATTTCACGAGAATCTTTATTATTCTTATTTATTATCTTAAACGGTATGAACACGCACAAAGCACCGATTAAAAAACCAACCGAAAATATTAAAAATTCCATAACACACTCCTCTGCTTAAAAAAATTATACCACAAGAAGATTAGTACAAAAATATTAGCGGCAAAAAAATATAAACCATGCGGTCAAAAGTTTAAAAGCATGGTGTAGAGCATGGTTGAGGCAAAATATCAATCCAAAGATGTAAGACAAATTCTCAAACCGTTAATACGGGAATATCAATCAAGTCATGGATGAAAACACCCGTCTAAAAGTTGTAGTATCTATAGAGTAGGCAACAGGGAGAAAATTATGAGAGAGTTTAAAAGAAAATCCAGAGTGTTACTCATAGATGATAATGCAGATCATCTCAGAGGAGTAAAAGAATTAATTACGCTTGAAAGCAGTTATGATGTAGTCGGCGCAACAACAAGCGCAAATATGGGTATTAACCTTGCAAAAAAATATCGTCCCGACATTATTTTGATGGATATTAATATGCCGGAAAAAGACGGTCTTCAAGCTATCCAAGAACTTGAAAAACTTGACTTGGGAGTAAAAGTTATTGCATTAAGCGGTTACGATGATGCGGATTTAATTTTCAGAGCAATGAAAATAGGTGCCAAAGGCTATGTTTTGAAAACAATGGCATCGGCTCAATTGATTTATGCTATGGATGAGGTTGCATCCGGAAAAATTTACCTACCGACAGCCCTTACATCAAGGTTCTTTGAATTTTTCCAACAGTCATTCAAAGAAGAAAACAATGTATCATCCGGAGAAAATCTTCTTTCATATCTTACGGCAAGAGAAGAAGAAGTTTTGGATTTGCTTACACAAGGTAATAACTATAAGGGTATTGCAGGAAAACTGTTTATTTCGGAAACTACTGTTAAGACTCACGTAAACAATATTTTCCAAAAATTACAGGTAAACGACAGAACACAAGCAGTTCTTTATGCACTTAACAACGGATTTAATAAAAGACAAGCATTACGTGCATAAACGAATAAAAAAAAGTTAAAAAAGGTTCAGTCAAGCTGAACCTTTTTTTAAAGAGGATTAAATGAATAATACAATTTCCGAACAATCAAGATGCATAGCACACGAAATTAGAAACCACTTGTCAATATGCGAGCTTTACACTCAGGTAATTCGAAAAAATCTTGAAAAGGAAAATATACATAATACATCGGTTGAAAATGCTCTCGGATGTATTGAAAAATCTTTGAAAATAATTTCAAATTCACTGCTTGATTTGAAATCTCTTGATAATTTTAACCCGAAACATTGTGATTTAAAATCAATTATTAAAGAAAGTATTGAACTGTCAAAAATATATGCATCCGGAAAAGAAATTGACTTTTCATGCATTATTGACAAATCAGCAGATATTTATGTTGATGAAAATAAATTTCTTGCCTGTCTTGTCAACATAATCAAAAATGCAATTGAAGCCATTGAAAACCGTGGCAAAATAAATATTTCCACGGATATAACAAAAGATATGGCATACATAAAAGTATCAAATAACGGAAAAGAAATACCAAAAGAAAAACAACAGCTCATTTTTGAAGAAGGATTTACCACAAAAACAACTGGAAACGGTCTGGGTTTGTACATTTGCGCCAACAATTTGAAAATGCAGAATGCCGAACTGAAACTCAATTTTTCCACTCCCGAAATGACGGAATTTCAAATAGTTTTACCTTTTTACAATACTTAATATAAATATCAAAAAAAAACTCTTTTGCGTTTTTATATTTATATAGGGAAAATTATGGATTTTTTTAATTCACTATCTCAAGTTGTCAAAAATCAAGACAACTTCAAGAAGTGGGAACAAAATCAAAAAAATGAACAGGCTCAGCGTGATGAACTATACAAGCGCCGACAATATTCCGATGCCGAACTTGCACAGGCTAAAGCTTTGGGCGAAGAAATTATTGATATTGTCGACATAATGGATAACCATTCCGAAAGTGTTGCAGAAAATGTTGAAACAGCTACCGAACCTTTGATAGGAATTATTCCCTTTGCCGTATTACTGGGCAGTGCATTTTTGAATGCGAAGTTTGTACATCAGCGTAATTATACTAAAATAAATAACACACGCACAAATTTGTTAAAAGATGAAAAAGTAATTAATTTATGGAATAAAATAACTGAAAGCTTAAATAATAAAAATGCCTACAATTATAAGAACCCGAGGCAGCTTACAAATAAAAGATTTGTAAAAAAAATACCTGATGCCTCATTACGCCGGGAAGCGGAAGAAATTCTGAAAAAATTCACCAAAGAGACAGCAAAATTCAACCGTGCAATAAAAATAGGCTGGATAGCCGTAGGAGCTGCATATTTAGCATCATTTATCGGTGCAAATATTTATGCTTCAAAATTACAGGTAGACAGCTCTAAAATCGCACGCTATCAAGCCAGAAAATCCCTCGAAGATGCAAAAAATTTCGTAATTTATACTCCCGAACAAATTCAACAGGCAAAAGAAGAACTTGCAAAACATCCCGAACGTAAAAAAGAAAAACTTAAAGAAAAACTTAAAACAGGAATGTTTAAAAGCATTATAAATATTATTAAAGACAGAAAAGCTTACAAAAATTCCATAAAAAACGATACCGATGAATCAAAAAAAGTAATAAGAGAGCTTTCATCCGAAGAACTTATTCAGGCTAAAAAAGATAAAGATGTAATCCAAAGAACGGTACGACTTATAAACAACGAAGCGGAAAAATATTCTCAAAATATGGAAGTTGCGGCAGGCGTATTGATAAACGGTACACCGTTTTTAGGAGCCGCAATCGGCGGTATTTTGAGCGCTTTGTTAAATAAAGCAGGAATATTAACTAAATTTGTAGACAAAAAAGTTTCCCAAAACACATCTGATGAAACCAAAAAATTATACGAAAGCCTGAAAAAAGGTAAAGAAAGCGGTGCAACATACAGCTTTAAGTGGAATAAATTTGCAAATTCATATATGAATGATATGGAGAATTCAGAATACAAAAACGGAATTCATAATACCCGAAAGGCAATAAGTATATCTGATAAAGCTAAACAAATGTTTACCGTTGCTATGGCACATAAAAAAGGCAGACATTGGCTTATATCCGGTATAAGTGCATTTATAACCGGTATCGCAGGTTTATTAATCGGGCTTAAACTTCAAAAATCCTCAGCGAGAGCAGGCAGATACAACGCTAAACGTGAACTCGAAAAAGATCCCTCAAACTTCATCGGCTACACCGAAGATGATTACAATGAAGTTAAAGATGTAAAATATACCGGCAAAGACAAATCCAAAATTAAAGAAGTAATAACATTTATTCCAACCGTTTTAAAGCATTATGCAGCTTATGACAAATATAAAAAGCACGAATACAAAGAAAAACAACTTTTAAGAGAGGAACTGAAAAAACTTGATGTAAGTGAAAAACAACTTAAAGACGCTCAAAATCTGCAAAGAAAAATCTTTAACACATTTGAAAAAGTTGATGATAATTCACAGCTTTATTCGGAATCCATGGAAGCTGCAATTGACATTGCTCAGCCTTTTGTTATGTATGGCGGTATTTTAACAATGCTTTCTCCGTTTATATACCTGTTTATACAGTTTAAAAGAGGAAAACTTAGCGGCGTAAAAATATTTAATAAAGTAATGAATTTCTTGAGCAAACACAGCGATAAAATGCAATCCGAATGGTTTAAAAATTATTTGAAAGATGTACAGAAAAATATTCCGATACAAGTTCAAAAAACAAACGTTGATGCAAAACCGATCGGCGCTATTTTAAACGAGGTTAATTTCAAAGAAGATCCAGTATATAAAATAATAACAAAAATGTTTAAAAATCTAAAAGACGGCACTACAAATATCAGAAATACGGATATATATAAACAAGACAGAATCCTATCCGATATGAAAGAGTCACTGACTCAACTGTCAATAGTTTCAGGAAATGTCAAGTTTGACAAATTACAAAAACTGTTAGACTGTATAAAATACAACATAAGAACACCTCAAGAAAGAGCGGATATAGCAGATATTTTCTTAAACCCGCAAAATGTGAAAAATATGGGCAAAGAAAGATTTAAAAAAGCAATTAATACAATAGAAAACATAATCTGTGAATTTGACAAAGAAAGTTATCTTGCTATAGACTCCCGCAAGCTCAGCAGCATCTCGGAAGATAAAATATACAAACTGTTTGAAGAAATTGATTTTCTTAACCAAAAAATATTGAATACTGATTATATTAACAATAATCCGCTGCTGAAAGACCTTGCCAAAGAATTAACAATAAAAGCGGATGAAAATACCATAAGATTATTGCAATCTTATAACATAGAAGTACCAAAAGACGGCAATATAACGGGTGAGACACTATTAAAGATATTCAAAAAAGAATCGGATAAATTTAAAGAAATGAGAATTCAGGATTTTACAAAAAATATGCCTACCGAGCAATTGTCCCCAAAGATTTTACTGTCAAAATTTAAGGCATCAATTGAAACAGCTGAAGATTTTAATTTCCGCGGCATAGATAAAAAAACTATCCTTGAAACTATTCCTAAATTGGAAAAAATTATAGATAAAATTCCTCAAGATGAAATAAAACAAATCCGGAACAAAGTTATTGATGAATTTAACGCTCATCCCGATGAATTTATCAAACTCTTATCATCCGGTAAAATCGGAAATTTATTTAAGACAAAGAAGTTAGTTAATATCTTAAGGACATTAGGAATATCTTGGGCTGTATTCACTCTTATGATTACATACGCAATTGAATCATGGCTTGCTCAGATACAATTAAAAGCAGGCAGATTAGGTATAATGAAAGCAATGGAATCTCTTGATGATGATAAATATTATGCAAATATTGAGCCTACGGAACCCCGGTCCGTACAACAGGAACCGGGAAATCTTTTGTCAAAATATAAAACCTAATCATTAAATTCCTGAATTGATATTGATTCAATACCTTCAATTTTTTGGAAAACTTTATAAAGAGCTTGAATAGGTTTTTTGTCCGCAATATCAAGTATCACAACGATTTTGGTTAAATTATCATCCTGTTTATTGAGTTTTTTTGAAATTTCTCTGAGATGAGTATAGTTTTCAATAATATAATTATAAATATTGTCGGCTTTTTCGTGAACACAGGCAATATTTATCTTGAGTCTTTTAGTATTTTTAGTACTTGAAACAAGAACGCTTTTTTCAAACACTCTGACAGATACCAGAGTAATAATGGAAAGTATTGTCCCTGCAATGGCAATATGGAACATACCCGTTCCGCAGGCCATCCCGATTGCCGCCGAAACCCATAAAGTAGCAGCAGTAGTAAGTCCGAAAACATTTGCGCCGTGTCTTAATACTGTTCCGCCGCCTATAAAACCTATACCCGTTAAAATTTGAGCCGCTACTCTTGCCGTATCACGTGTTCCAAGTTCATCCGCGCTAACGGAAACTTCCGGAAATCCGTATATGGAAATTATGGTGAATATACAAGCACCGAGGCATACTAAAATATTTGTTCTTAAACCGGCATATTTGTTCGTCATTTCGCGTTCCAAACCGATTACAAACCCCAGCAGAACCGCTGCCAAAATTCTTAAACAAATACCGTAATCCAACATCGCGCCTCCTATAATCTTTCTTTGCTTTTCGGATCAAGCACATCTCTGATTGTATCACCAATCAAATTAAATGCCAACACCGCAACAAATATTAAAAATCCCGGAGTCAACAGCCACGGACGATAAATTATATTTGTATACTCCTGAGCTTCTTTAAGCATATTTCCCCAGCTTGCATCGGGCTGCTGGATACCGAGCCCCAAAAATGAAAGTCCCGATTCGGAGAGAATATAAGAAGGCACAGATAAAGTCATTGCAACAATAACAAAACTTGCAGTCTGCGGAAGAATATGTTTTACAATAATTCTCAAATCAGAAGCGCCGATTGATTTGGCAGCCTGAACATATTCCTGATTTTTAACCGATAAAACCATACCTCTTACGACTCTTGCAAATCCCGCCCAGCCGATAAGCGCAAGAATTACAACAATAAGCATAAACCTTTGAACGCTTGTCATTCCGGAAGGCAGAATAGATGCCAGAATAATTAAAAGATAAAAACTCGGAATCGACATAACTGCTTCGGCAAATCTCATCATAATAATATCCGTTTTCCCGCCGAAATATCCTGCAATACCGCCGTATAAAAGCCCTATCGGGAATAAAACAAAAAGTGCCAAAAAGCCGATAGTCATAGAAATTCTGCCGCCGAACAAAAGTCTTGAAAATACATCACGGCCGTTTATATCAGTTCCCAAAAGGAATATTCTTCCGTCATTATCGGTAGTGAAAAGATGTCTTTTCATCGGGAAAATTCCTAAAAACTTGTAGGGCTGACCTTGAGCAAAGAATTTTATATAATGTTTTTGGCTTCTGTCAAGAGTATAAACAATTTTTAAATCGGCATCGTCAAACTCTCTTGAATAATTGTACGTGTAAGGTTTTGACAATCTGCCGTTTTCATCTATCGTAAAAATTTTAGACGGCGGTACATAAGCCATTGTTCTGTCGGAAAAATCTTTTGTATAAGGTGCAATAAAATCGGCAAAAAACAGTGCGAGATAAATAATTCCCAAGATTACCAGCGCAATTCTTGCAAACTTATCTTTCCACAATTGTTTTAATATATCTTTTATCATGCCTGTCCTCCTCTGATACGCGGATCAGTAATGATAAGCAGAATATCGGCAATAAGATTTCCCACAATCAGCATAACCGCCCCCATCATAAGTGATGCCATAACAAGGTTTATATCTGATTTTAAAACCGCTTCAAGGATTAATCTTCCCAGTCCCGGATATTGAAATACGTATTCGGTAAGAGCGGCACCGCTCAACAAACCGGCAAACTCAAATCCCAAAAGCGTAATTAACGGATTTACGGCATTTCTGAATGCATGCTTAAATATTACTTTAAATTCACTCAAACCTTTAGCACGGGCAAATTTCACATAATCACTATCCAACACATCCAAAAGATTTCCTCTCATCTGCCTTTGTAATCCCGCAAGCGATAAAGTAAACAAAACCGTTACGGGCAGAACCAAATGATGTGCAATATCCAAAACTTTTTGTCCGAAACTCATTTCAAGATAATTTGAGCCGGTAAGCCCGCCAATCGGAAACCAGCCGGTTTTAACCGCAAAAATCAGCAGTAATACGGCAAAGAAAAAAGACGGAACAGCCATTCCGATACTCGTTAAAATAGTTAAAGCCCTGTCAAAAGGTGATTTCCAATACACCGCAGAGAGTATACCGAGCGGTATTCCGACACTCCATGACAAGAAAATTACAACAGCAGTCAGCAGTAAGGTATTTGGAATACGTTCCTTTAATTTACTGCTGACCTGCTCCCCGTTGGAAGTAACTCCCAAATCTCCTTTTAAAAACGCTTTTGCCCATTTTCCGTATTGAATTATTATGGGCTTATCAAGCCCCAATCGCTCTGATTCCTTTTGGAGAGTTTCTTTTGATACGGAAGGATTTAACCTTAATTCCGCAAGCGGATCAACGGGCGACAGACGAATTATAAAAAAGCTGATAAGCGATACAATTATCAAAAGCGGTATCGTTTGAACTATTCGTTTTAAAATGTATAAAAGTATCTGCATTAGTTGTCCTCAATATAAATTTCTTCAATATTATGAGTAATACCGCCAAGACTTGTCGGATAAATATTTTTAAATTTGTTTCTCAATGCACCCGTTCTTATCGGTGAATAAATGTAAATAAGCGGTTTTTCATCGTAAACAAGTGCCTGATATTCATCATAATATTTTTTCCGGTCCTCAAATTTTACCGCAAGCGCACCCTGAGTATACAGATAATCCAATCTTTTTTCAAACGGATATCTCGGGCTGTTCAAATCCTTTTCAAGCCTTTGATTAAAAATATGGAGAGTACCGTCAGACAGCCAAACATTTTTCCCTCCGTTCGGCTCAAGAGGCGAGCCTGTGAATCCCATTATAACCATATCCCAATCGAATGTAGACATCAGTTTGTTTACCAGAGAATTAAATTCAACGGGTTTAAAATTAACTTTCATCCCCAAATCTTCCAAATCCTGTTTAACCATTACGCCGATTGCTTCCCGTTCGGTATTCCCCGCATTTGTATATAAATCAAACTCGACATGATTTCCGAATTTGTCAATTAAATGTCCCGCTTTGTCCCATGAAAAACCTGATTTAATCAAAAGTTCTTTTGATTTGTTAATATCTTTTTCATAAGGTTTCAAATCTTTGTTTAAAAAAACAGAATTTAAAGTTTCGGGAGTAAAAAGAGGTTCAGCCAGACCGTTTGCGATATTAAAAACCATATTTTTTCTGTCTATGGCATAATCAATTGCCTGTCTGAAATTTTTATCCTGAAACCATTTTTGTTTAACGGGATTAACGTAAAAATTTCCTTTATCATCCCTGCGGTTGTTCATATTCAAGGCAATATACATTGTTCCCGTATCAGGGCCTATATTAAAAACGGTAAAGTTTGAATGCTTCTCCATTTCTTTGAAACGTGCGACATTAGCTCCCTGAAGGCTGATTTCATCAAGTTCTCCGCCTTCAAATTTCAAAACCTGATTGTTTATATCACCGACAATCAAGTAAACAATTTTATCCAAATACGGGAGTTTTTGCCCGTCTTTATTAATCACATAGTAATTCGGGTTTCTTTCAAAGACGGCACGCTGAGCGGGAACATATTCTTTAAGTCTGAAAGCTCCGGAAGTTACAAAATCTTCGGGCTTAGCCGTAGTGGATAAAAAGCTGTCAAAATACTCTTTTCCGCGTTTAACGGCGGGTTCAAAGATATGTTTTGGCGCTATGGGTGATGACAACATTCTTAAAAACGGTGCAAAAGGCTTTGGAGTAATAAATTTTATCGTATAATCATCAATTTTTTCTACCGCCGGGAGTTTTCCGTCAATTACAACCGAATCTCTGGTTGAAGTATTCCCGAATCCGTCAAATATAATATTTTGCCATGTAAAAACGACATCATCGGCTGTAACGGGTTTTCCGTCCGACCATTTTACACCTTTTCTGAGTTTTATAATATATTCACAGCCATTAACGGTAAACGATTTTGCAAGCTTTGGAATAACTTCGCCCGTCACTGGATTTGTCGTCACAAGTCCGTCATACATAATTTCGGACATTGTCGATGAAATATTATCCTTAGAATTGAAGGGATTGAATGTTTTTGGACCTTCTCCGATAGTCGAAGTCACGAATGTTCCGCCAAATTTCCCTGTGGGAAGCTGTGATTCGAGGTAATCAACACCGTTTATGGTTACATTTTTTTGTATCGGATAATCCGCATCTTTGGTTTCAAATTTCGGGCGCAAAACAGGCTTTTGCAAATCGGGAATATCCGCATTTAAGCAGGCTTTGCTAAATAACAGCACCGTAAGAATAACAAAGATAACCCATATAACCCGTCTCATAGCTTTAGGATAACATAAAAATAATTTTCCATATAGCCTGATAAGATACTATTTCAAAAATCCGTGAATGTTTTCACATATTGCATTCGTTATGAAACTTCCCAACCAAATAAATAAAAAAAAGACATGTACAAAAAATGTACATGTCTTTGAGTTTTTTTTATGATATTACATCATTCCGCCCATGCCTGCAGGCATTTGAGGAACTTCCGGTTTTTCTTCCGGAACTTCAACAACCGCAGCTTCCGTTGTGAGAAGCATTGAGCCGACCGATGCCGCATTAACCAATGCAGATCTTGTTACTTTTGCAGGATCAACGATACCTGATTTAAACATATCAACATATTTGTCATCAAGTGCATCATACCCGTAAGCACCGGTATTAGCGAGTACCGCATCAACCACAACATCGGCTTTTGCACCTGCGTTTCTTGCGATAGCTCTAAGAGGTACGTCAAGTGCGGATGTTAAAATCTTGTAGCCGATTTTTTCATCATCTGATGCAAATGTTGTTTCAGCGAGAAGTTTTGAAAGTTCCTGCTGAACTCTTATCAATGCGACTCCGCCTCCGGGGACTATACCTTCTTCATTTGCTGCACGTGTAGCGTTTAATGCATCTTCTATTCTCAATTTGCGTTCTTTAAGCTCAACTTCTGATGCCGCACCTACTTCAATAACTGCAACACCGCCTGACAGTTTTGCAACACGTTCCTGAAGTTTTTCTCTGTCATATTCCGAATCAGAACTTTCAATTTGTTTTCTGATTAATCTTACTCTGTCTTGAACGGCTTCTTTTGTTTCGTTGCCGACAACGATTGTTGTTTCGTCTTTGGTAACGGTTACACGTTTAGCTTTACCAAGCATTTGAGTCGTAACGTTTTCAAGTTTAATACCTAATTCTTCCGTAAACATTTCACCGCCCGTCAAAATAGCGATATCTTCAAGCATAGCTTTTCTTCTGTCACCAAATCCGGGAGCTTTAACCGCAACGGCTCTCAATACTTTTCTCATTGTGTTAACTACAAGTGTTGCAAGAGCTTCGCCTTCAACATCTTCCGCTATTAACAACAAGGATTTTCCGTCACGTGCCACCTGTTCAAGTAACGGTACCAAATCGGTGATAAGGTTTATTTTTTTGTTACAGCAGAATACGTAAGCATCTTCAAGAACAGCTTCCATTCTTTCCGCATCTGTAACAAAGTAAGGTGATAAGTAACCTTTGTCAAACTGCATACCTTCTACAACTTTAAGATTTGTTCCGAAGGATTTGCTTTCTTCAACGGTTATAACACCGTCGTGACCGACTTTTTCCATTGCTTCCGCAATAAGTTCGCCGATTTCTTTGTTGTTACCTGCTGAAATTGCCGCAACCTGAGCGATTTCTTCTTTTGTATTAACAGGTCTGGACATATCTTTAATATTTTTAACTGCGATTTCAACCGCTTTGTCAATTCCGCGTTTCATTGAAATCGGATTAGCACCTGCCGTAAGGTTTTTCAAACCTTCTCTTACGATGGCCTGAGCCAAAACGGAAGCTGTTGTTGTTCCGTCACCGGCCACATCGTTTGTCTTTGAAGAAACTTCTTTAAGAAGTTGTGCACCGGCATTTTCAAGTCCGTCTTTCAATTCAATTTCTTTTGCGATAGTTACACCGTCATTAACTATCTGAGGTGCACCGTATTTCTTTTCCAAAATTACATTTCTGCCTTTTGGGCCGAGTGTGACTTTAACGGCATCAGCTACCGCATCTATACCTTTTAGAAGCGACTTTCTGGCTTCTTCATCAAATACTATACGTTTTGCCATTTTTTATTTCCTTTCTACTCAATAATTGCTAAAGCATCTTTTACTGATAAAATTTTATACTCCGTACCGTCGATTTTTATGTCAGTACCTGCATATTTTGCATAAAGTATTGTATCTCCGGCTTTAACATCCATAGGCTCTCTTTCGCCTTTTTCATTAACTTTTCCTGCGCCGACTGCAACGACTTCACCTTTTTGCGGTTTTTCTTTTGCGCTGTCGGGAATGAAAATTCCGCCCGAAGTCTGTTCGGTATCTTCAATTACTTTAATAACAATTCTGTCACCTAACGGTTTTAACATAATTTTCCTCCTTTTTTTCTACCTGACATAGAAATTATAAAACAATTTATACTTTGTCTTAATTATCTTAATGAAAAATTAATTATTGCAAATAATACATATATCAAAAAAAACATATGCAAATCCGCACTTCCGCTTAGGCAAATTTAGCCCTTCCCCGCGCGTTATAAACTGATATTGTTCAGTTTGCAAAAAGATTTCAAAACATCTTTGGCTTTTTTCAATTCGCCGTACAAATAACGGTTTTTGGTCTGTTCAATAATTTCTTGAGCATGGGCATACAGCTCCTGAGCCCCCATAAGGTATTCTTTTTGTTTTTCCGATTTGATAAGTCCGATTTCCTGAAAGTATTTGCCGTAAAGGATATAAAGTCTTGAGAGTAAATCTTTCAAATTAAATTTCCTTGCAAGAATGATTGCACTTTCAAGATTTATTTTAGCTGTTTCATAATCGGAGGTTGTCATTGCACATTTTGCTATAACCGTTTTTAAAAGAATTGTAAAAATATAGTTATCAATTTTCGGATTTTGCGCGACTTCAAGAGCCTGCTGTGCAATCTCCATTGCATTTTGCGGGCCTTCCGTTATCAACGCGGCATCCGCAATCAAATACCAGGTTAAAAGAGCACCCAGTGCCATTTTTTCTTTGGCAAAATATGCTATCTGATCCCGATATATTTCCATTGCCTGTTTGGAATTGTCATTATCTTTAAATACTTTTCCCAAAAGGGTTTTCAAAATATTTTTTGTGAAATTATCTCCGGCATTGTTTGCAAACGTTACGACTTTAAACAAATCCTGCTGAATACCGTAATAACGTTTCTGCATAAAACAGTTAATAATATTTATAAAGTTCCACCTTATTACTGCAACATTATCCAGGTTAGTATAAGTTTTCAGAATATCTTCAAGCATTTGCTCTGATGAGGTAAAATTACCTTTCATTGTGTTTGCAAAAGCAAGAGATAGTTTGCAATCGCATACAAAGAGTTCATTCTGAATTTGATTTCGTTCGATAATGTCGAAAAGTATTGTTAATATTTCAAACGCTCTGTCGTTACCCTGCAGGATAAGAGCGTTTGCAAGCACCAGATAAGTTTTAACCCAAGTTTCATAAACGAGATTAACCCTTGAATCTTTCGAACTTTGTCTTCGGCTGAAATACTTGTCAAGAACGGGCATAATTTCATTATCAATCATGTTTATGACCTGCCCGCAATTGCCGATACTCAATAAAGCGTTTAATTTTGTCGTTTTTAAAAGAGCAATATTTAATTCATCATCCGGATTTATCTTCTCGAGCACGGAATCAACACATTCAACCTCACCGAAATACTTTCCGGTTGCTCTGCAGCAAGATGCAAGGTATGCAAGCAGCTCAATCTCTTTGGCACTATCGCCGATTGCCTTTGCATTTGATACGGCATCCGGAAGATATGTCATAGCTTCCGCGGGATTTGAATTTGCAAGAAGTTTTCCCAAACGTTCGGATATATTATAACGGATTTTCAGAGTATCGTTTTCATCAAACTCATTAATTAAAGCCAGCGACTGTTTTTGAGCAATCGCATACAAATTCACATCGCCTATATATGTACAAAGTCTTGTAATACTTGACCAGATATCAAGTGCAAGCTTCGGTTGTTTTATATTTTGTGCGATAATAGCAAGCACCGAACGGGAATTTAGAGTAAATCCCATAAGGGTGTTAAATACTTTTTCATTTATATCATTATAATTTTTATCATTCTTTGTTGTTCTTACAATGGTTTCCCACAAAAGAAGCGAGCTGAACTCACAGTAGATATCATTTACGGGAATTATAAAATTCATCTTTTTCAAATAAATCAATATTCTTTTGAATGTTTTATTATCAATCTCAAAAATTTCTCTGATTAAATTCGTATTAATTTTGTCCCCGATAACTGAAGAACATAAAAGAACATTATAAGCCTGCGGGTTATATTTAGCAAGCAGTGCAAGCCTTAATTCAAGCAAGCCCTTAAATGTTGCGGCGAGTTCAAATTCTTTGCCGCATTTGATACAATCATAGTAATAATCAAGTGCATGACTTATATATGCGGGATTTCCGCTTCCCGCTTTATAAATTTCAAATACAACATTTCTTGGCGGAACGATATAATCATCAAATCGTTTTTTCTTTTGCTCAAGAATCATGGAAACCTGACGGAATTCCAAATCGGCCAAACCGACATCCAGATAAATATTTTGATTGTTATCGGTCTGTAAATAAAAATATCCCTGTGCAGGTTTGTGCTCGCTATACACAAGTAAAAATTTAAGATTTTTCAACACATCGGATTTTTGAATATATTTACTTAAAAATTCATAAGAAAATCCGTCAATAAAATCGAAATTATCAACTGCAATAACAAATTTGGAAGCAGCGGTGAATCTGTCAAAGATTTTATTTAAAAATTCATAAGTTTTGCTTTTACAGGTAATAATATCTTCAAATATTCCTTCTTTTTCGGGGTATAAAAAGTTTAAAAGCTCATTGATTTCGCTGACGGACAGTTCGGGAAATTCATTTTTAAAAAACTCAAAACAGTCTTTTTTAAATTGCAGGCTGTTAAGACAAAAGTTAGGCAGTCTGAACATATTCAGCAAAACATCCTGAATAAATCCGCCTGCCGTAAGTTGTGTGACCGGAGTACATTTTCCGTATATCCATGCAAAATCTTTCAACTCCTGCATAACAGATTTTAAAACAACACTTTTACCGCTGCCTTTTTCTCCGCTTAACGAAAATATTTTTTTATCGGCTGATAAAATACCTTTTACAAGTATATTCTTTGCACTTTTTTGTGAAACGAGGTTCGGGTTATATGAAAGAAATTCATCGGCGGAAATTTTAAAAGCCGTACCGCATTTGCGGCATTTGTCGGCATTGGGATAATTAACACTTCCGCAATTCAAACAGCGTTTTAATAGTTCTTTTCCGCATTTTTTGCATTTCAAATCCGAAAGAGAATTTACGGTATGGCATTCGGGGCATAGCAATCCCGTACGTGCATTACAATACGGACATTTTACCGTATTTTCATTAATTTTTTTTTTACATACGGGACATATCATGTGCAAAACCTTAATTATTAAATGTTTTTTTCACTTCATTCATAAGTTTGAACAATCTTTTACTGACTTCCGACTGGGAAATATCCATTTCATAAGCAATCTCAGCCTGTGTCAAACCTTTACGATACCTGAGATGATAAAGTTTTAAGTAATTCTTTTCGGGGAAACGTTCATTCACTTCGTAAACAGAATCAACAATACACTGCAAAATATTCTTTTTTACCGCCAAATCTTCGGGCGTTTCGGGAATATCAGCGGCTTTGTATTCAACATTGATTTTCGACCAGCTGTTTTCATCATCAAGCGAAAGATTTTTTGAAGCCTGATAACCGCCTCCGGCTCTCCTGAGTCTTCCTTCATTTTTCAGCACATTTAGAATCGATGTTGCAGCGACTTTTTTAAGATAGCTTTCCAAAGTAACGTCCGAACTGACTGTTTGTATAATCATCAGCGAGCGCTTGCATGTTTCGTTAAAAAAGTCATCGTATAAATCTTCATTACTGAGATATTTTCGATCGTTCTTTATTATTCGTTCTATTAAATCTATTTTGTCTTGAGCTAATTCCACTTCTTATATTTCCTGTCAATATTATAACATGCTTAAAAATAAATGATAATATTCAAATCAAAAGTTGAGGTGTTTATCTCATTGGCAGGCGGTTTTAAAACATTCAGAGTACTTTTAACAGATTGTAACACAATATTATCTATTTCATTTGATCCGCTTCCCGATAATATTTTCGCCTCGTTAATATTACCGTCTTTAGTTAATTTCAGCCCGATTTTAACCTGATTTGTATAAGCGTATTCACTTGTGAGAAGCAAATCCGCAGACAGAGATAATTTAATACTCTTACCTGCCATTCTCAGGAAATTTTGCATTTTTGAACTGTAAGACAATGTATCGGGAACATCCCAAACAATCTTGCTGACTGACATATAACTATTTGAAGATACTTGTTTTGCAGTACTTTTCAGTTCTCGGGTTTCAACTTTTTTAACTTCCGCCGTATTATTATCCACCTGAGGAATATTTGCTTCAAGAGCATTGTCGGAAGTATTTACGGCATCTTTTACCGGTTCTGCAGGTTCAATATCGGACGGTTTATGTTTTACCGCACTTATTGCACCGACTGCCAGTATCAATACAGCGGCGGTAACCGCAACTATTCTTTTATCAATTTTATCAAAAACACTTTTATAGTTTCTGATAAAAGCAGCTCCGGGGAAAGTTACATCCTGCGGAAGTTCATTAATATCCGCAGGGGATGATTTTTCATCATCATAAAGCAATCCCAGTTCATTTGTTTCGGTATCATCTTTAAACCCTTCAATACCGGATTCATTAACATCTCCGCCGGCTATTTTTGCTTCAATTTCCGCTTTTAATGATGCTTCATCTGTTGAAATATCCGCAACGCTGTGCTCGGCAATTGTATCCAGATCAAAATCTTCAAAACTTTGAGAAGTTGTATTTTCATGCATATCAGATTCAGGTAAAGTCTCCGTTATGTCTGATAATTCATCCAAAACATTATCAATTGAATCGGGCAGATTTTCATCAACTGTTTCAGGTATACTATCTTGTGCTGCTGATTCAATTGTTTCGGGAACTTCATCCTCTGCCGTGTCTATGGGTTCCGTATGTTCTTCCGTTAATGTTTCCGCTTCAGGGAGTTCTTCCAAGGCTGTGTCTATAGGTTCGACAGGTTCTTCGCTTAATCCTTCTGCTTCGGGAAGTTCTTCCAAGACGGTGTCTAACGGTTCTGCAGGTTCTTCCGCTAATGCTTCCGCTTCAGGGAGTTCTTCAAGTTCTGTATCTAAAGGTTCGACAGATTCTTCCGCTAATGTTTCCGCTTCAGGAAGTTCTTCCAAGACGGTATCTAATGGCTCTGCAGATTCTTCGTTTAATCCTTCAGCTTCGGGAAGTTCTTCCAAGACGGTGTCTAACGGTTCTGCAGGTTCTTCCGCTATTGTTTCAGCTTCGGGGAGTTCTTCCAAGACAGTATCTAACGGTTCAACAGATCCTTCCGTTAACCCTTCTGCCTCGGGAAGTTCTTCCAGGACAGTGTCTAGAGGTTCGACTGATCCTTCCATTAACCCTTCAGCCTCGGGGAGTTCTTCCAAGACAGTGTCTAATGGCTCTGCAGGTTCTTCGGCTAATCCTTCAGCCTCGGGGAGTTCTTCCAAGACGGTGTCTAAAGGCTCGACAGATTCTTCGCTTAATCCTTCAGCCTCCGGAAGTTCTTCCAAGACAGTGTCTAATGGCTCTGCAGGTTCTTCTGTTAACCCTTCGGAAAGTTCGGAATTCTCACCTGATAAAGCTTCAGCAATCGGCTCCGCATCAGCAACTGAATCCTCAATTATTTCGGCGGAAGCTTCAACAGCACCAAGAGAAGCTGTTTCTGACAACATATCAATTTGAGGAAGTTCATCAAAACCTTCCGTATGATCCATATTTTCAATCTGTACAGACTCATCCTGAGCAAGATTGTCAATTAAGTTTTCAGCAAAAGTTGCCTTTTTCGCATCGGAGTTTTCTTCGTTATATTCTTTTAAATTTATACTGCCATCTTCCATAGCTTTATGCGAAAGTAATTCAAAATTTTCATATTCAATAAATTTTTCTCTTAAATCGGGACTTTTAAGCAGTTGAGAAATAAGGTATTTCTTTTCATTACGGGGAATTCTGCCGTCTGAAATTGACACAATCAAGTTTTCGCATGTGCTTAATTCGTCATCAGAAATGGCTCCTCCGGTATTTTTTTTACTGTTTTCAATATAATTTTTTAAATCTGACGGTGCGGATAATTTCTCTTTCTCTATAAAATAATAATTTTTATTTGCATTATTTTTGTTTATCAATTTCGGTTCAAAAAAGCCGAGAAATTCCGCAGAAGAATTATCTTCAGCCAGTTTCAAAACAAGATAAATATCAGGTACAAGATTGTATTCAAAATGGGATTTAGGGATAAAGATAACATTCTCATCATAAACAACCCTGACATCTATATGAATATTTGGCAGAATTATATCGGAGATATCAAATTCCCCGAGTATTCTTTTTATTGAATGAATATTTGGAAGGTCTCTTACATCTATATTCAAAGATGCAAGATATTTAAGAGCGAGTTCTGAGCCTAAACTGTTAACATAAGCTCTGTTCCGCACCGGTGCATTATTCAAGCTGTTTACGGCTGCTCCTGCTTCCAATCTGTCATTTTCTTCGATAGTAATTAAATTTTCCCGTACCATAATTTCTCCCTTTCACTATATATGATGACATTCAATGAAAAATTATTCCATGCTTTTTGTAAATTTTTGTAACAATTATTGAAAAGCAAATATTTTAATGACAAAATTTGAATATCAGGTGTTTTATACAGACAGGAGGTAAATTATGATTAGTGCTGTATCCAATGTAAATTTCGGGAATACCGGTATTGATTTAAGTGCTCCGGGAAAATTCTCAATCGCACCGCATCCTAACTACTCTGTTGAAGAACCGAAATCAGGCAAAAAGGGACTTAAAACAGTTTTGGCTCTTGCCGTTATTGCATTAGGCGGTTTTATCGGGCTCGGCTATGCCGTTAAAAACGGTAAACTGGCTAAGTCTACGGAAATCCCCGAAGGATTCTTCAAAAAATCTTGGACAAAAATTAAAGATTTTGGATTTACAATCGGTGAATCAGGACAAAGCTTCATTGAAAGAGTCCAAGGATGGTTCGGCAAAAAAGCTAAAAATTAATAATTTGAAAAAAGTTCCCTTCTCAGGGAACTTTTTTTATTCCAAAAACTCCGAAAGTATTACATTACTTATAAGCATTCCGTCTGTATTAAAGCTTATACTTTTATTTGTAATTACAAAATATTTTCGGAATTCGGCAACAATCTGCCCGTATTTTTCGTAAAAATTAATATTATATTTTTTGTTTATATCCTCAATATTTATTCCTGCGGTTTTTCTGAGCCCTAAAAATATTTCTTCTTCAAGTTTTTCTCTCCCGCTCAATTTATGCACAACTTTTGGCTCACCGTTTATGTATTTTCCCAAATCCGAAGTATTGTAATATCTTGCTCCGTTTTCGTATCCGTGTGCCGAAACTCCGAAACCGTAATAACTGTTATTATTCCAGTAATTTATGTTGTGACGGGAATAAAAACCGTATTTTGAAAAATTGCTCGTTTCATACTGCTCAAACCCGCGTTGAGTCAATATTTCAATGGCTTTTAAGTACATATCCGCCTGCATATCTTCATCCGCAATATTTTGCGGAGCATGCTTATAAAAATAACAGCCCTTATCAATTTTCAACCCGTAAAGCGATATGTGTTTTATTCGCTCATCAAATATCCGCAAATCATTTTCAAAACCGCTCAAAGTTTGGTTGGGAAGTCCGTAAATAAAATCAAGACTGACATTTTCAAATCCCGCCTGAAAAGCAAGATTTACCGCGCCTTTTACATCCGAAGCACAATGCCTTCTTCCGATTTGTTTTAAAATATCATCGTCAAAACTTTGGCAGCCGAAACTCAGCCTGTTTATTCCGCAATTTTTTAAACCTATAAGATAAGTCAAATCTATATTTTCGGGGTTAAGTTCAGCCGTAATTTCCGCATCATCGGAAAAGTTAAACATGCTGATGATTTTTTCAAATTCATTGACCGAAAGCAAAGACGGCGTTCCGCCTCCGAAATACAAAGTTTTTAAATATTCGCCTTGATAAGACGATTTTATCTCATTTCTTAACGTATCAAGATAAGTTTCTTTTAATTCCAATCTCGGAAAAGACACAAAAGAGCAGTATTTGCACTTGGATTTACAAAACGGTATATGAATATAAGCGTTCTCGGTCATAATCAGCGGTAATTCGTAAATTGTAAAGGATAGTCGTATTTGTCCTCGTTAGAGCGTAAAAGTTTGATAATATCCTGCAAATCGTCTTTATCCTTTCCCGAAACTCTGACCTGATCACCTTGAATTGAAGCTTGAACTTTTTTCTTTGAATCTTTGATATCCGCTACGATTTTCTTTGCAAGCTCTTGAGTCAAACCTTTTTTAAGCTTAAACACCTGTCTGACGTTTCCGCCGAGAGCGTTTTCAACGGGCTGTGCATCCAAAATCTTTATGCTGAGATTTCTTTTTACAAGTTTTGACTGAAGAATATCACAGATATTTCTAAGTTTCATATCATCGCTTGATGTAACGGTAATAGTCTTGTCGGCATCGAGTTCAACCGTAGAACCCGAATCTTTTAAATCAAATCTTGATGCTACATCACGCTTAACCTGATCAACAGCATTTACAAGCTCCTGCCTGTCGAATTCCGAAACAATATCAAAACTGCAATCTTTAGCCATATATTTACTCCTTTACGGCTTTTATTATACATAAAAAGCTAAAGGAGAACAACATCATTTTTTAAATATTTTTCGCGGAAAACTTATTTAGGGAGTTGCGGGTTTAGTCTTAAACAGATTTTTTAAAGCGTTCCGCTGTTTTTTAACATATCCTGTAATTCCGCCGGCTTTTTTAATATTTTTTACTAAAGACGGAGCAATAATTACCGCACTTATAACAGCCAAAGCTGTCAGAGCTTTTTTAAAAGTTTTTTTGCCTTCCTCATCTTTTTTCTTCATTAACTGAACCCTGTCAGCATCAAGCTGCGGCTGCATTTGAATCCCGCCTAAATATGAAGGATATCCGATACCGCCAATAGGCATCGGCGGGAAAAACGGCATGGAATAATTTGCCAAATCCTGATACATTACCGGTACACTGAAATCACCATACATAACCTTACTCCGAATTAACCTTACAAGTATATAAAGTATTTTTGCGAAAGAAAATTGCCCGTTTTGTAAAGAAATATTAAAAAAAACGACTCCTTTATACAAAGAAGCCGTTTATGTGTTGGAAAAACCGTTACTTAGCTGCTTTTTGAGCTGCTTCAAAAACTACGGAGAATGCATCTGCATCTCTCACGGCCAAATCGGCAAGCATTTTTCTGTTAACAGTGATGTTTGCCTTTTTGCAAGCGCTTACGAAACGTGAATAGCTCATGCCGCGTTCTCTGACGGCAGCATTAATTCTTACAATCCACAAACGACGCATATTTCTTTTGTTGGTGCGTCTGTCTCTGTAAGCATATTTTAAAGCTTTCATAACGGCGCAATTTGCGACTTTAAATATTCTGCTTCTGGCTCCGATAAAGCCTTTAGCTAATTTTAAGATTTTTTTATGTCTTTTGCGTAATACATTACCACGTTTTACTCTCATTTCCGCCTCCTATCTTGCATACTTTCTGTAGGGTAACTCTTTGGATATCAATTTAAAATGTGAAGCTGAAATTGATATTGTTTTGAAAATTCTGCGTTTTCTGGAAGCAGATTTGTGTTGAAGCAAGTGGCCTATACCCGCTTGTCTTCTGACGATTTTGCCTGTTGCGGTAACTTTGTAGCGTTTTGCAGCAGACTTGTGTGTTTTCATTTTTGGCATTTTGTCCTCTTTTCTGTGCAATGCACGGTTAGTGTAATCAAAAAGCTTTTGGCATACCAAAGCCATAAAACTTTGCAGAACGATTATATTATGCAAAATATCAGTTTGCAAGAGTTTTTTAAAATTTTGTTAAGACTAAATTAATAAAATCTTTGTACAACGGGAAGTTCCGTGCCTCGGCAGAATGAACGTTCGCTTAATCTGACACCCAAGCAGCCCTGATGACGTTTAAATTGCATTCCGTATATTTTTCTAATAACATCATCAACGATTGCTTTGTCATACTTTGCATAAATCTCATCCGCGGAAAGATTTTTTTCAAGATACATAACTATAATATCGTCAAGGACGGCATATTCCGGAAGTCTGTCCTGATCCTTCTGATTAGGGTGAAGTTCGGCAGACGGCGCCTTGTCAATTATTGCCTGCGGAATTATTTCTCTTTCACGATTCAGGTATTCACAAACCTTATAAACATTGGTCTTTGTCAGGTCGCAAATCAAATTAAATCCGCCCGCCAAATCACCGTATAATGTTCCGAAACCCATTGCACTTTCGGATTTGTTGCCGGTTGAAAGCAAAAGTCTGTTTTCACGGTTTGAATAAAACATTAAAATCAAAGCTCTCAAACGTGCCTGTAAATTTTCTTCAGCCAAATCATGTTCACGGGAACGATTCTGCATAAACGCATCAAAAAGCGGGGTAATAGGTTCTTTAATTGTTTGCATACCCAGATTTTGAGCAAGTTTAAGACTGTCTGTCACACTCCCCTGCGATGAAAACATACTCGGCATTAAAACCCCGAGAACATTTTCAGCACCCAGACTTTTGCATGCCAGCACCGCCGTCAAAGCACTGTCTATTCCGCCGGATAAACCTAATATAACTTTTTTAAACCCTGTGTTTTCACAGTATTCTTTTAATGCAAATACCGTCACATCAACAATCTGCTTTTCTAAAGGTTCTTCATAAAATCGAACAGACTCGGAAAAGTTGACGGTTTGGATATTTTCTTTGCATAACGGCATCTGCAAAACAAGTTCGTTATCGGAATTTTTTGCAAAACTTCCGCCCGCGAATACACTTTCATCGGCAGTTGAAAGTGCGTTTATATGAACAAAATCAGTGTGACTTTCAATATTTTCAACAAATTCTTTGTAAGTATTCATTGCGTAATATCTGTTTTTTGAAAGTATGTATAAATCGCATTCCGTATCTTCCGAAAAGCTGTCGGATACATAAACTTTTTTTCCGCAAATTTCAAAAAATCCGCTGTCGGATAATTCGACATTTCCGTTTCTTATTAAAACATCACCTATTAAAATATTTTGCGGAAAATTCATCTTGGCAATCGACTGATAAAAATCCGTTTGAGCATCTCGACACGCTTTATCCAAAATCAAATCTTTTCCGCCCAAATCTTCTATATCACAACGGGGGAAGATAATTAAATCACTTCCGTCTTTGATATTCCTAATTATATTTTCATAATTAAATTTAAAATCGGCTGTTTTTAATCTAATCTGTGCGAGGGTAATTTTCATAAAAATCTCCTTATTGTAATTTTAAATAGTTAACTTTTTCCCAGCTTAAATCCAAATATTTTACTTTGGCTTCCACGAGTTTTACCTGCGGTAAGATGGAAGGGATTCGTTCAATCCTTTTATAAACAGTATCGTCAAGCTTTCCGAGCCTTATATTAACCGTTTTGACTTTCACATACACATCTTGCGGATTTCTAAAATCAATATATTCAACGGGTTCTTTCGAATACGTAGAAACGTATTGTGCTATTTTTTGAATTTCTTTAATCCTGTTTATGTCCCATTTATGATAATCATCGCCCTTGTTGCCGTAAGACAGCACAAGAATCGTATCGGATTCATTTTTAAGCGGTAAAAACTCTTTGCCTATAAGCTTTCCGTCAGTGGTAAATATTGCAACGGGCGCGATTTTTTCATTCGGAGAAATTCTGATTGCGGGAATTCGTTCCCTGATAATAATTTGAATTCTTGCGGGGAATGCATACCGTCTTATGTAAACATTTTCTACCGGAGAAAGTTTTAGCAGTTCTTTTTTTATAAAATCGGTTTTTGCCCTATAAATAGGAACATTAGGGAAATTGCTGTTTTTCAGCAGCGCATAAATTCTTTCGTCCGATACAATGTTGTTGTTAATAATTTGTACTCTGTCCGAATCAGCTTTATTAAAAGCAGTTTTGGGCATATACCAGCCGGAGCATTTTGAACCGTAATAAAGTCCGGCAATACACAATACGGAAATCAGCAGTCTTACAATAATTCTGAATCTTTCTTGTTTCAGTCTGCCTTTTCTTACAATCCTTTCCCGTCTTTTCTTTTTTACAAGATGTTTTCCGTCGGGAACAGGCTGTTCATTATTCTGATTTTCAATTTGTTCATCAGCCATTTTCCGGTCCTGCACTGTTTAATATTAATTGTACCAGATTATCGTAATTAATTCCCATAGCATTTGCCTGAGCGGGCAAATCACTTGTTTCGGTCATTCCGGGACTTGTATTGATTTCCAAAACATAAGGAATATCTCCGACAATAAGGAAATCAACTCTTGAGACGCCTCGGCATCCAGCTTTTTCAAATGCTTTTACGGCAATTTCTTTGACTCTTTCGGTCATATCAGCCGATAATTCGGCAGGAAGAATAAATTCCGTCATACCTTTTGTGTATTTTGCCTCATAATCGTACCATTCGTTTTTTGGTCTGAGTTCAAGAATTTCCGTGGCAAATATGCCGTTCTCATCTTCCAATACCCCGACTGTTGCACAAATACCGACAAGATATTCCTCAATCAGAACATCATCATTGTATTTTACGGCTTCCTGATAAGCTTTTTCAAGTTCATCAGGGCTGTTTACTTTTGTCATCCCAAAGCTTGAACCTTCGCTTACAGGCTTTGTAATAAGCGGATATTTAAGCTCTTTTGTCTTTTCCTTTACGTCATCGCCTTTTCTGACAAAAACAGATTTTATTAAAGGAATACTTTTGTCTGTTGAAAGAATACGTTTTGTGTATTCTTTGTTCATACAAACGGAACTTGCCATAACTCCGCATCCGGTATAAGGGATTTGAAGGATTTCCAAAACGCCCTGAATACAGCCGTCTTCTCCGAATCTGCCATGCAAAGCATTGTAAGCATAGTCGTAATTTCCGTCTTTTAGCGTTTGGGCAATGTTTTTATCAACAACCACAAGCTCCGCATTTTTATAACCAAGCCTTTTTAAGGCCTCATAACAACCTTTGCCGGAACGCCTTGAAACTTCAGCTTCAGATGACATACCGCCTGCCAGTACGGCAATTTTTGCATCTTTACTTATCAGATTTTTAATTTCCCGCATAATTCCACCTCATCTTTTCCGCCCAAATACCTTATTTCAGGTTCAAGCTCTATACCAAATTTTTCCGAAACCCCGGCTTTCATTTCACACATAAGATTTAACACATCTTTTGATGTGCCGTTATTATCGTTAATTATAAAGTTTGCGTGGTTTTCCCAAACTTTCACCCCGCCGCATCTTTTACCTTTAAATCCGCACATTTCCAAAAGCTTGCCGGCAGAGTTGTTATCCGGATTTTTGAAAATACTCCCGCAGTTAGGATAATTCAACAGCGGTTGAAAAGCACTTCTGAACGCTAAATTTTCATCCATTTTTTCTTTTATTGTTTCTTTTGACTTTCTTTCAAGCTCAAATTCAGCTTCCAAAACGGTATACTTTTTATGATGACAAACGGAAGATCGGTATCCAAATTGCATTTCATCTCTGTTCAAAACCGTCAAACCTTCATCTGCGCAAAAAATTTTAACCGATTTTATACAATCCGATATACACTGTCCGTTAGCCGAAGCATTCATAAAAACTTCACCGCCGACAGAACCCGGGAAGCCTATCATAAATTCAAGCCCGCTTAAACCTTCATCACACACGTATTGTGAGAGTTTCTGTCCTCTCACGCCTGCACCAGCAGTTACATGAGTGCCGTTCACGCTTATGTTATCCGTTTTGGAAGTAATAACAACTACTCCGTCATATCCGTCAGAAGAAACGAGTGTATTGGAAAGGTTTCCCGCCACAAATGCATTGGGATATTCGCTCATAACCCGAACAAACTCATCAATATTTTCAGGAAAATATACTTTTGCAATTTTCCCGCCTATTTTGAAAGATGTCAGTTTTTTAATATCAAAATCATTTTCAATGAGCAACTTCGACAACCTCATTTTTAACGGCTTCAAGTTCTTTGGCAAGATTTGTAATTGTTCCCGCTCCGAGCCCTATAACTACATCATTTTCTTTTAATGTCGGATATAATTTTCTTGCCACATCATTTATCGAACCGGGAATATATTCACAGGGAACTTCGACACGGGAAGTCAAATCTTTAACAAAATTAGCGGAATTTATACCTTCAATTTCATCTTCCGAAGCAGAGAAAACATCAGTAACCACAATTCTCTGCACTCCTTCAAAAGACTGCAAAAACCCGTCCCACAAATTTTTTAATCTCGTATATCTGTGAGGCTGAAAAACCGCAATGACATTTTTATCTTTCATCCCGTTTGCAGAAGAAAGTGTAGCTTTAATTTCAGTCGGATGATGCGCATAATCATCATAAACTGTTATCCCGTTAAATTCGCACATCTTTTGAAAACGTCTGCCCATTCCCGAAAAAGAAGCAAAATGCGGTACAACTTTTTCAATATCAACTCCGGCTTGATGAAGGCTTGCCAGAACAGACATAGCATTATATACATTATGTTTTCCGCGCAGAATTATTTTAAGCGGGGTTAAAAGTTTCCCCTTATAATAAACATCAAAAGTTGTACAATCCGGTTTATAGTCAATATTTCTTGCCGTATAATCGGCATCTGCCATCCCGAAAGTCAAAGTTTTATGTCCGTGAAGCTGTTTTGCATTACGGCAGTCATTGTTAACCAGCACAACAGACGTATCAGGAATACTTGAAATAAATTTTTCGAAAGTATCCAAAATGGATTTAATCCCGTCTTTGTAAAAATCCAGATGATCGGGTTCAAGATTGTTAATTACACAGACATTGGGCGAATATTTTACGATTGTACCGTCGCTTTCATCAAGTTCCGCACAGAAATATCTGCCGTCCTGACAGTGAGCATTAATTGACAGTTCGGGAATAATTCCGCCGACAACATAAGAAGGCAAAAGTCCGGCTTTTTCCAAGACATAAGCACAAAGACCGCAAGTCGTTGTTTTTCCGTGTGTTCCGGAAAATCCCAAAAAGAATTTCCCCCACTTTGAAATTTCAGCCAAAATATCGGAACGATGATAAACAGTCAGCCCGAGTTCTTTTGCCCTAATCATTTCGGGATTGTTCTCTTTTATAGCCGTACTTGCAACAACTATCGCATCCGGCGGAACATTTTCCTTTTTCTGTCCTATATAAATCTTTGCGCCTGATTTTTTTAATTTATCCGTATATTTGCTTTCAACGATATCGGAGCCCGAAACTTCGCATCCGTTTTCAAGCAGGTATTCTGCAAGCCCGCTCATACCTACTCCGCCTATTGCAATAAAATAATACTTTTTCTTCAATTCTCTTCCCTCTTACATTATTATAATGCATAAAAAGCGTGTGGCTTGAAATTAACAATTTGTAAAAATATTACTTAACAACAATATTTACAAGTTTTTTTGGAACAACAATAACTTTTACAATAGTTTTTCCGTCCGTTAATTCTTTAATTTTCGGGCTGTTAAGCGCAATTTCTTTAAGCACATCTTGTGATAACGCTTCATCAACGTCAATTTTATCCTTTAATTTGCCGTTAATCTGTACGACCAGCGTAATTGAGCTGGCTTTTGCAAGATTTTCATCCCATTCACACCATTTTTGAGAGTGAATCGAACCTTCTCCGCCAAGCTCATGCCAAGCTTCTTCGGTCAAATGAACCGCAACGGGCGACATAAGTTTTAACAAAGTTATAACGGCAAAACTCAAAACCGCCTTGTCTTCATTATCCAAAGATGATTTTTTGCCAAGCCAATCATAGATTGAATTTACGAGTTCTCTGTACTTGGATATCACGGTATTAAACTGAAAATCGTTTGAAATATCATTTGTAATACCTTTAATGGCTATGTGTACAAGACGAATTAAATCATCGTTTTCTTTTTTCAGAGAAGCCGGAACGGAAACATTAACGGAAATATTCTCCGCATTGGACGCAATAAGCCTCCAAACTCTGTTTAGGAATTTGTAACATCCTTCCACTCCTGCATCCGACCAGTCAAAATCTCTTGCCGGCGGGGAATCGGAAAGTATAAATAATCTTGCCGTATCCGCTCCGTAATTTTGGAATATTTCATCGGGATCAACCGTATTACCTTTGGATTTTGACATTTTTGAACCGTCTTTTAAAACCATACCCTGAGTCAAAAGATTTTTGAAAGGTTCGTCAAAATCAAGCAAACCTAAATCCCTCAAAGCTTTCGTAAAAAATCTTGAATAAAGTAAGTGCAAAATAGCATGTTCAATACCGCCGACATATTGATCAACCGGAAGCCAATGATTTACCTTGTCTTTTGAGAACGGCAATTTGTCGTTTTTGGCATCCGAATATCTCAAGTAATACCAGCTTGAGCAAACAAAAGTGTCCATCGTATCGGTTTCACGTCTTGCTTTTCCGCCGCATATCGGACAGGTTGTTTCCGTAAATGTTTTTGATGTTGTAATCGGAGATTTACCGACAACCGAAAAATCAACATCTTCAGGAAGCATCACTGGTAATTGATCTTCAGGAACGGGCTGAATACCGCATTTCTCGCAATATACAACCGGAATGGGCGCTCCCCAGTATCTTTGTCGTGAAACAAGCCAATCTCTAAGCCTGTATTGCGTTTTAAATTCGCCGAACCCGCCGTCAACAGCTTTTTGCGTAATCGCTTTTTTAGCCTCCGTATTTTTCATTCCGTTGAATTCGTTTGAATTAATTAAAACACCTTCATCAACATAAGCTTCATTTTTACAGTCTGACGGATTTTCAGGGTTTTGAATAACGACTTTCATCGGCAGATTATATTTTTTGGCAAAATCAAAATCTCTTTCATCGTGTGTCGGAACAGCCATTACCGCACCGGTTCCGTATTCGGCAAGAGCATAATCGGCTGTCCACAGAGGGAAGATTTCGCCCGTAAACGGGTTTTTGCAATGGGTACCTAAGGGCACGCCCGTTTTTATACGCTCTGTTGATAACCTTTCAATTTCGGTCATTTTGCGGGCATTAGCGCGGTAAGCTTCAACAGCCTCTTTATTTTCGGGAGTTGTAAGCTTTTCAATATCTTTGTATTCCGGTGCAACAACAAGATATGTTATGCCGTGAACAGTGTCGGGACGAGTTGTGTAAACGGGAATCTCTTTCACCTCATCACAGTCAATAACGGGGAATCTGAAAATTGCACCTTCCGATTTTCCAATCCAGTTTGCCTGCATGGTTTTAACGTTATCGCCCCAGCCGGTAAGTTTATCCAAATCCTCAAGCAAAACTTCCGCATAATCGGTAATCTTTAAAAACCACTGAGAAAGATATTTTTTCTCAACAACATGGTCACATCTCCAGCATTTACCGTCAATTACCTGCTCGTTAGCAAGTACGGTTCCGCATTCTTCGCACCAGTTTACGGCAGCTTCTTTTTTATAAGCCAGTCCTTTTTTATAAAGCTGTAAAAACAGCCATTGTGTCCATTTGTAATAATCCGGCTTGCATGTCGTAACTTCTCTGTCCCAATCGTAAGAAAGTCCGAGCATTTTCAATTGTTTTGTCATGTAAGCAATATTTTCATCAGTCCATACTCCGGGGTTTGCGCCGTGTTTCATGGCTGCATTTTCGGCAGGAAGACCGAAACTGTCCCAACCCATCGGATGAAGTACGTTATATCCGTTCATTTTCTTAAAACGAGCTATAACATCCGTAATAGTATAATTTCTCACATGTCCCATGTGAAGTTTACCCGAAGGATAAGGAAACATTGAAAGTGCATAATATTTAGGTTTATCACTTTCATCGGGGGTTTTAAAAACTTTTTCATCTTCCCAAATCTTTTGCCATTTTTTTTCTATTTCCTGCGGAAAATATGAACTTTTCATCTTTTTCTCTCCTAATCTTCAAAAAGATATTAACATAAAAAAGTTTTTTTTGTATAATATGGTTATGAAAAAGATATCCGTTTTATTAATATTGATTTTATTGGCGGGAGTGCCTTGCCATGCGGGAATAATTACCGATTATAAAGCCAAAGCCGCACAGCAGAAAGTTTATAAATCAACACTTTCCAATATAAAAAATGTTATTGAAAATCAAACCAAATATGCAAATGAACATAATGTTGAAGCTCTTAAAAAGCTTTATTCCGACAATTTTGTAAATTCGGACGGGTTCAATAAAGAAATCTATTTTAAAACACTGAACGAAACCTGGGAAACTTATCCTGATATATCTTATACAACCGTGATAAGAAACATTGAATTTACCGACAATTATGCGACCGTACTTGTCAGAGAAGGTGCAGTTGCTTCACCCGTCGAACAAATCGGAGAATTTGAAGCAATCGGGGAACTTTATTCCGAATCCTCAAGCGTTTATCATCTTGAAAAATGCGGTGAAAAATGGCTTATAAGTTCCGAAAAAGTTATTGAAGAAACATCTTCGTTAAAATTCGGTGATGCAAGATTTGTTGATATAGAATTGAATGCTCCCAAACAAACAGGTTCAGACAAAGACTATACGGTTACTTTAAAAGTTAAAGCGCCGGAAAAATCAACTGTTGTCGCTTCAATTAACAAAGAAAATATTGTGTATCCGCAAACAAAATCGGAAGAATCTTTCAGAAGATTATATGATAACGTTTTGGAAAGAGTATTTCGCTCAAATAAAGATAACGTCAACGAATATGCTCTAGCATCGGTCGGAATTACTTACGCCGAAGGAATTAATGAAGAAGAAGTCAGAATATACATGAGCGGGCTTGCATTTGTTATGACAAGAATAAATGTAGTTCCCGAAAACAGATTTATTACAGTCGGAGATAAAAAAGATGGACAAAACAGGTAAGTTTATATATTTTGCGGTATGTTATGCGTTTTTTATTTTTACGGATTTATACCTGTCTAACATAATGGTTGAGAACCTTTTATCCGGGCTGAGCGTTTCAAATCCGGTATTCTCCCTGAATTTCGTAAAAAATACAGGTGCGGCATTCAATCTGCTTCAGGATTCCAGAGAACTTTTAATTATACTTTCAATGATTGCACTTGTTTTGCTTGCTTTGCACGTTATTAACAGGTTAAAATCCATTCCGCTCAAAACCTGCTTTTTTATCGCTCTTTTATCGGCAGGAATTGCGGGAAATCTCCATGAAAGAATTGTTCTGGGATATGTCAGAGATTATTTTCAGCTGAATTTCATTAATTTCCCCGTTTTTAACATATCCGATATATTTATAAATGTCGGGGTTATAGCTTTAATTATAATAATTTTAATTAAGAAAGCCGGATAATATGATTATATTTGCGGAAGATGATAATATCAGGCTTGATAACTATTTATCGGAAGCTATCCCTGATTTGTCGCGCTCTAAAATACAAAATTATATAAAATCCGGGAACGTAAAAATTAACGATACATTGAAAAAGCCGTCTTATCTTCTGAAAGAAAACGACAAAATTGAAATAAGCTTTCCGTCTGAACAAGCTTTGAATATTATCCCTCAAAATATTGTGCTCGATATTGTTTACGAAGACGAAAATATGCTTGTGGTAAACAAGCCTTCAGGAATGCTCACTCATCCCACCGTATCGGAAAGGGAAAATACGCTTGTTAACGCACTTTTATACAAATACGGTAACAATTTATCCGATATTAACGGGGAATTCAGACGTGGGATTCTTCACAGACTGGACAGAAACACATCCGGACTTCTAATGATAGCTAAAAACAATCAGGCACACGAGTTTTTAGCGGAACAAATCAAAAATCATTCCGTAATAAAAAAGTATAGGGCAGTTGTAAAAGGTGTAATCAAAGATGATGAATTTGAAATAAATCTTCCGATAGGCAGAGATACAAAAGCACCGCACAAAATGGCAGTTAATGATGACGGGAAAGAAAGTATTACAATCGTTAAGGTGCTTGAACGCTTTAAAGAGCACACATACGTTGAGCTTACTCTTATAACAGGCAGAACTCATCAGATAAGAGTGCATTTGAGCCATATAAAACATCCGATATATAATGATACTCTTTACGGGGCTGGAAAGGGAAAAGTAAAAACTCAAGAACAGGTTTTACAATCATTCTTTTTGAGGTTTACAAAACCCTTTGGCGGTGAAATAATGGAATTGGAAATTGAACCCGATGAAAAAGTCGGTAAAGTATTGAAATTTTTGAGGAGCGAAAAATGCAGATAATATCAGTTTTAGCATTACTTGTAATATTGTTTTTGATAGCAATGAATTATCAGGACAGCACGGTTATAAACTTAATCAGCGGTCAGTTCTCACAAATTCTGAATATTCCGGCACACACGTACACAGTTAATACCGCAGTTTATATTACCGCAATATTTTTTCTCGGCGGTATTTCGGCACTGTTGTTCTTTGCTCCGGTTTATACCTCGCTGAAAACCAAATTCGGTGCATACAAACGCGAGCTTGAAAGAGGTTCCGTTTCTAATACTAACAGCGAAGCTAAAATAAAAGTTTTGGAAAATAAAATCGCAGTTCTTGAAAAAGCTTTGGAAGATGCTCTAAAGCGTATGTAAATTTGGAATTTCCGTTGATTGCCGAATGGATTTATCACAACAGATACAAAAAAAAGAGCCTTTCGGCTCTTTTTTAAGCTTCCTGTTTAGCTTCTTTCTGCTGATTAATAAGGTTTTGAAGTTTTTCTTTTATTTCTTCGCCTTTTCTTTGCATATCGGAAACTACATCGTCTGCTTTTGACTGAATTTCTTTTACGGTTTCATCAGCTCTTTTTATAGCTTCTTTTGCACCGTCTTTAAGCATTGCACGGGTTTCTTCGCCGGATTTTGGAGCTAAAAGCACTCCTGCGATTGCACCTATTGCACCGCCGACTATAAAACCTGCTAAAAATTTTGTTGCTGACATAGTTATTACTCCTTTTCTTGTTTTATTCTAACAATTTTTACGGAAAATTTTATCCCCGTAAACGGCTATTTTTTAAATAATTTATAAGCTGTGGAAAAACCTTTTACCAACCCGCCGAGTAACGTACCCGATACGATTTTGGTTTTGTCAAAGAATTTGCCGACAGCGGTTTTAAAATCAAGAACACCTTTGTCCGTATTTTTTACGATTTCATTTATGGAACTAAGCGTCTGATTAAGCTCTTTAAGTGTCGGTTTCAATTCCGTATTAACAATAATTGATGTTTCGTTAAGGTTTTTTGCCAGTTTTGAAAGGTCAATCAAGAGTTTTACCAAAAATCCCGCAACAACAATGATTATAATACCCGTTGCCCATGCAAGAAAGGTCAAGCCTTGATTTAACGCTATTTGTGACATCTCCATTTACTGATTTCCTTTTAATAGTTATTGTACTCATCATCAATTTCTTCAAGCTCTTTAGCTTTCAGAAGTTTCTTTGATTTTATCATATTACTGAATTTTCTCAATTGTCTTTCCAGCTTATATTTCATCAAGTCAACACTTTCCAATGCCTGTTTTTTTGCTTCGGAAATTGCGGGAGAATGTTTTTCATAAAATTCGCAAGCAGCTTCTTTAAGTTCGCGTCTGGATTCTTCTCCGGGTTTCGGTGCATACAAAACACCCGCGACAAGCCCGCCTACAACGCCTGCAAGCAAACCCATTCCGAACATAAATGATTTGTTTTTACTCATATATCTAACCTCATCTTTCTTGAATTTATACTAACATATTTTTATTTCAATTACAAGCTAAACCATCAATTCGATTGCTGCATCACGGATTGCACCTATAAGCCCGCAGATTTTTGATGCTTTCTTTCTGTTGATTTTAAACAGAACAAGAACGGCGTAAACACTTATCATTATAATGACTTTGTACACGATTTGTTCCTGTTTCTTTTTAATAAATCCGATAACCTTCCCGTAAGTACCGTTAAAACTTGAAACCACGCATCTTACATATTGAAGGCAAGTTTGCGCCAGCGGATTAAATACGGTGACACAATCGTTCAAATCGCAGATTTTTCTGTCCGCTTTAACAAGCAGAGCAATTAAATTCAGGGCAATTATAATTTCCGCGGTAAAAACTATTGCGATAAGTATGTACATATTTATATTATTATATTAATATATGAAATAAAGGGAATACGTCTAAAGTACTATTTATGATAATCAGATTTTACACTGCGCTTATAACGGCAAAAATTGCATATTTGATGATAAAACTTCTCGGAAGATCTTCCGGAACATCTTTTGCGGGAATGGCCGCACTGAAAATTTGTCCTGATTTTTTAAAATACTGTTCAAAATACATAAACCAAAAAATTGCCACAGTAACGGGTACAAACGGCAAATCAACGACTTCGGGAATTATGGCGCATATTCTTGAAACCGCGCACCAAACAGTTATTCACAATCTTGAAGGCGCGAATATGCTGACCGGTATGGCTAATGTTTTTGCACTGAACATAAGACCTTTTAAAAGATATGATTATGCGGTAATAGAAAGTGATGAAGCTTATCTTACAAAGCTTTATGACTGCATGAAATCCGATTATCTTGTTGTGACAAATCTTTTCCGTGATCAGCTTGACAGGTACGGTGAACTCAATACCACTGCCGAATTTATCAAAAAAGCCATAAACAAAAATCCTGATTTGAAGCTCATTTTGAACGCTGACGATCCGATTGTTTCGACTTTTAATCTTACAAAATACGGCGTATATTACGGTTTTGAGGAAGTTGAATACGCCTGTGCTTATGACGGTAAGTCAAATGCGCCATCTGAGGTTTTCAGCTGTAAATGCGGTGAACCTTTAAAATATTCAAAACGTTTTTTTGCACAGCAAGGGCATTATTACTGTGAAAAATGCGGTTATAAACGTCCGGAATGCGATTACAAAGCTTATGTAAAAATTTTTGATGAGTATTCTATCTTGAAAGTTGCTGCAAAAGAAACGGAATTTAAGTTCAAAGTAAATCTTGCGGGACTTTATAATGCCTATAATGCCCTTGCCGCAATTACATTCGGATTTGAAAACGGATTAAATCAGGCAGAAATTCAAAAAGCACTTAACAGTTACAGGGCGATTTTCGGAAGAACGGAAAAACGTACAATTAACGGAAACCCCGTAGTAATACAGCTTATAAAAAATCCGACCGGTGCAAGTGAAGTATTAAAAACGGTTGATCTCAATTCAAATATCGTAATTGCAATAAACGACAACTATGCAGACGGCAGAGATATTTCATGGCTTTGGGACAGCGACTTTGAACAACTTAAAAACACACAAAAAACCATAATTTCATCGGGTACAAGAGCCGAAGATATGGCGTTAAGGCTTAAATATGCAGGAGTACCGCAGGATAAAATACGAATTGAACATGATATAAAAAAAGCTATAAACAAAGCGTCAAAAGAAGGTAAAACAACGATTCTTCCTTCATATACGGCGCTTTTACAAATAAAGGAGAAATAATGTTATTAGGTGTAAACATAGATCATATTGCAACATTAAGGAATGCCAGAGGCGGAGTTGAACCGGATGTAATAAAAGCGGCTGCCATAGCCGAAGAAAACGGTGCATCATCAATTACAACACATTTAAGAGAGGACAGACGGCATATAAAAGACGAAGATGTTTACTCACTTATAAAAACTCTTAAAACCCGTTTAAATCTTGAAATGGCAATGGATGATGATATCAGATATATTGCACTTGATATAAAACCTTATTCAATCTGCCTTGTTCCCGAAAGACGTCAGGAAGTCACAACGGAAGGCGGACTTGATGTTTCGGGGTGCATTGAAAAAGTTGCCGAATTTATAAAACCGCTTCTTGATGCCGGGATTATCGTAAGTTTATTTATTGATGCTGATGAAGAACAAGTAAAAGCTGCCGCACAAACGGGTGCACAGTTTATCGAGCTTCATACGGGTGCATATTCGGAATGTTTCGGGTACAAAGAGGAAGAACAGGAATTTCAAAAGTTAAAAAATTCCGCCGGCCTTGCAAGAAGTTTAGGGCTGAAAGTCAATGCCGGGCACGGTTTAAATTATGAAAACGTACACAGAATGCATGAAATAGAGGGTTTACAGGAATTAAACATCGGGCACAGCATAATATCCCGTGCGGTATTTACCGGACTCGGCGAAGCGGTAAGCAGGATGAAAGGACTGATTGAATGAAATCAGAACATGAAATTATACAAGAAATGCAAGAAGTTGTGGAACAAATGAGGATTGATGATATTGAGGATAATCCCGATATAATCGATGAAACTTTTGACTGCGACTGCTGCGGTGAAACAAAATGTCTTGCGGGTTCAATTGAATACGAAGGCTACAGACTTTGCAATGACTGTGTACTGCTTGCGGAAACGGGATTTGCACTCGGAAAAATAAAATCCGTTACCGAGCTTATTGAGGCAATTGAAGACAAACACCTTGAACAGCTTGCAAATTTCATAAAAGAAGAAGAAAAAAGGGAAAATAATTAACAGCAAGAAAAATTTTGTTCGGCAAAAGGTTACGAAATTTTATTTAAAATAAACCGATAAAGACAAAATTTTATGGTAATCTTATTTTATGATATATTTGTTGGATTGTACTTTACGTGACGGAGCTTACATAACAGACGGTCTGTTCGGCGCAGATACAATAAAAGGAATAATTAATAATCTTGTAAATGCGAACATTGATATGATAGAAACCGGCTGGCTTTGTAATGTCAGAGGCAGTAACGGAACAACATATTATGACAGTGCGGAGAATATAGCGGAATATTTGCCGGCAGACAGAAAAAATTCAAAATTTCTTGCTATGTTCAATTACGGCAAGTATAATCTTGAAAAACTTTGTGAATACAACGGCAAATCAATAGATGCGGTTAGAATAGTATTCAAGAAAGAAAATTTTGAACAGGCTGTTGAATATTCACGGATAATAAAGGATAAGGGTTATAAACTCTTTATGCAGGCATACAATACATGTGCTTACACCGACATTGAGCTTGCAAAACTTGCACAAAAAGCTGACGATATCTCACCTGAAGCATTTTATATAGTAAATACGCTCGGCACAATGTATCCCGAAGATTTGGGAAGAATTTACGGGATTTTGGATGAAAACCTGAACAAATCAATAAAACTGGGGTTCCATTCCCACAATAACCTTCAGTTATCTTTTGCACTGTCGCTTGAGTTTATAAAGCTATCGGCAAATCGTGATATAATAATCGATTCAAGTATTTGCGGAATGGGCAGAGGAGCTGGGAATACCTGTACGGAACTTATTGCGCATTACTTAAACCGTTACGGAAGTAATTATGATACGGATTTGCTGCTTGAAACCGTAGATAATTATATGAAATCTTTTCTCGAAAAATACCGCTGGGGTTACAGTATAGCAAACTGTATAGCCGGACAGCAGGGAATACATTCGGATAACATGGAATATTTGATAAAAAACTGCAACCCCGATTACAGAGATTTGAAAAAGTTCTTTTCCGAAATAAAAAATCCCGACAAATCCGCTCCGGAATCAATTCGCGAATTATGGGAATTAAAAAGCGGCTCTTAAATTTCTTAGGTTGGACAGCAGCAGTTTTTTTTAATTTTAAATTAATTCATTTATTAACAAACCGTGCTATACTGAATTTATGTTCAAAAGGTATGTTATAATAACATTGCTGTTTATGGGATTTTTGTCCGGCTGCACCTCAATGACTCAACTTCCGAATCCTTGGACTGACTGTAGTATGAATCTTGAGCAGGCTTATAAAATTGCAGGGTTTAAATTTCCTCTTGTCCTTTCAAATTATACCGTCAGAGCAATGAAAGATATGATTGAAATTACCTATCCGCTTGATGAATTAAGAACGGTTTGTGTCAGAAAAAGTATGAAAGAAGGTAATGTTTCGGGAGATTATACGGTTTATCCCGTAAATGAAACCAAAATCCTTTGCGGCGGTGTTCCCGTAAATATCAGAGGAGACGGCGAAAAAATATACGTAATGAGCTTTTCCGCATCTAACGGCTATTATAGCGCACGATGCGAAAAAGGTATGAACCTTAACGAAGTTGAAGGCATTATACAAGTGATATCCGAAGCCGAAGCTCCCAAAAATATACCTTAGATATTCTTACCCATGTTATATGCTTCTTCAAGGAGTTTTTGGCTGTTTAACGCATCGTTTGGAGCTTCCAAACCGCCTCCGTCAACAAATCCGCAAAGTCTTACTCCGTTGAAACATGCAATCCAGCCGTTAACACCGTTTACTACCGTTTGAACAACACCTTGGGATGAATCGGCAGAAGTGGTTATCAGATAGACTTCACTAAACTTATGCCCAGATGCAAACAATGAATTTGCCCTATCTATGAGAGTTTTCATCTGTCCCGTCATTTCGTAGTAATAAACCGGAGTTGCCCACACAATAACATCGGCATCTTTCATCTTTTCGGTTATTGCGTTTGCATCATCGTTGATTACACATTTACCGAGCTTTTGACATGCCAGACAGCCTTTACAGAATTTTATCTCTTTGTCTTTTAATGATACAAATTCGACCTCGTGTCCCGCATCTTTAGCTCCGCGTTCTGTTTCGCGTGCAAGAATTTCCGAATTAGCATTGTTTCGCAAGCTTGTTGATATAATTAAAACCTTTTTCATCATTTTACCTCAAATTACTTTTAAAAAACCGTTCAATTTTATCAAAAGGAATAACGTCTTTTTTGTCGTACAAATCAGTGTGAACGGCATTCGGAATAATCATAAGTTCTTTGTTATCCCCTTTGAGTTTTTTATATGCATCTTCGCTAAAATAACGGCTGTGAGCTTTTTCACCATGAATTAACAAAACCGCACTGCGTATTTCATTTGAAAATGCAAGTATAGGCTGATTAATAAATGACATACATCCCGTTACATTCCAGCCGTCATTGGAATTTAGAGAACGTTTATGATATCCTCTTTTGGTTTTGTAGTAATCATAATAATCTTTTACGAAAAACGGAGCATCATCAGGCAGAGGATCAACAACTCCGCCGCCTCTTTTATATGTTCCCGATTTGTAATCCGCAATTCTCTGTGCATTCAAACTCTTTTTCATTTCGTATCTGGCATCTTCATCGGTTTTGTCAAAGTAGCCGTAAGCATTAACTCTGCTCATATCGTACATTGTCGATGCGACAACCGCCTTAATTCTTGTATCCAAAGCGGCAGCATTAATTGCCAAACCGCCCCATCCGCAAATACCGATTATACCGATTTTTTCGGCATCAACATTATCTTGAACCGAAAGAAAATCCACAGCTGCCATAAAATCTTCGGTATTAATGTCGGGTGAAGCCATATAGCGCGGTTCACCTCCGGATTCTCCCGTGTAAGAAGGATCAAAAGCAATGGTTAAAAAGCCTCTTTCGGCCATTTCCTGTGCATACAAACCTGATGACTGTTCTTTAACTGCTCCGAAAGGTCCAGCAACAGCTATGGCAGGAAGTTTGCCGGAATAATTCTTCGGAGTATACATATCCGCAACAAGAGTAATTCCGTAACGGTTACGGAATGTTACTTTTTTATGATTTACCTTATCGCTTTTAGGAAAAACCTTGTCCCAGCTGTTGTCCAACTTAATATCTTTAGCCTCGCTCATATTTATTCCTCCTATAATTAAAATCAACGTCAAGCATAATAACAAAAAATTTTTAAACATTTATACCTCCTTAATTACTCTTGCAGGGTTTCCGACAGCGACACAATTTTGGGGCACATCTTTAACCACAACGCTTCCTGCACCTATTATTGCGCCGTCACCTATATGAACTCCGGGTAAAATTGTACAATCAGAACCTATCCATACTTTATTGCCTATATGTACGGGATTTGGCGTTAAACATGCACGTGTTTCGGGGTTCAAATCGTGATTTAATGTGGCAACGGTTGTGTTATGCCCTATTAAAACATCATCCCCTATTACAATTCCACCCTGATCCTGAAATCTGCAGCAGGAATTTATGAAAACATTTCTGCCCACAACGATATTTTTACCGCAATCGGTATAAAAAGGCGGAAACAGTCTGAAGGTTTCATCGACATCTCTGCCGGTAAGCTCTGAAAATATTTCAACAATTTGCTCCGGAGTATGATACTCATTGTTGAGTTTCATAGTAATTTTAATTGCATCCTGACTTAAACGGTGAAACATTTCAAAAAGTTTCGAACCGCTTTCAACATGAACTCTTTTTGCCATAAGTTCTCTGAATTCATCAATATTCATTTCAATACATTCTGTTATCATTTTTTTATCAACTCGGCGATATCAGTGCAAATAAGCTCTTTAGTAAGATGGTATCTTTGATAAAGCTCACTTAGCGGGATTCTGTCCGTGAATTCTTTTTTCGCACCGTAATTTAAAACCTTCATATCGGAATTGCCGTAATATCTTGTAATTTTTTCGCCAAATCCGCCGTCAACACAGCCGTCTTCAAGTGTTATAACCAAATTATGGTTTTGTTTGAGGCTTTCCAATAATTCGGTATCAACACCGCTTAAATATACGGGATTTATTAAAGTCGCATTTATTGAAAGTTTATCTTTCAATTCATTTCTGACATCGTCACCGAGCTTAAAGAAGTTTCCGGCAGCGATTATTGCAACTTTTTCTCCGCTGTTTACGAGTTTAAATTTATTAAGTTTTGAATAATCCGTAGTGTCCTTAACACCGGTTGAAACAACATCACAGAAAGGTACTCTGATAACAACCGGATGTTCGTTTTGTTCAACCGACCAATCAAGCATTGCAAGGTATTCTTCCTTATTTGTCGGCGAAAGATAAACTATATTGGGGATATTAGAAATTAACGGAATATCAAAGATATTCAAATGTGTCATATCGGCAGAAGAAATTCCGCCCCAGAATACAAGAATAGTAGCCGGAGAATTGTTCAAAGCCAAATCCTGCGAAAGCTGATCGTAAGCTCTTTGAACAAAAGAGCTCAAAATTCCGAGAACGGGTTTTGCGCCGTTTTTTGCGAGCCCGGAAATATAGCCGATTGAATGCTGTTCGGCAATATCAACATCGATGTAATTTTTTCCCATCTTTTGTCTGAATTCCGGAGTGAAGCCCGAAACAGCCGGAGTTGCGGGAGAAACTGCAATAATTCTGCCGTCTTTTTCTTTTTTGGAAAGCAGATAATCCGCTGTTAAGGAATTATAAGTTTCAACCTCACAAACTGCTGAAGAATCCGCATTTAAAAAGCCCGGCATTGCATAGTGATAAGATTCTTTGTCCTTCACTGCAGGTTCATAGCCCTTACCTTTTAAAGTATGGATATGAACAACAACCGGTCTGTCAATATCTTTGACTTTTTCAAATGCTTCGATTAATTTTTGGGTATTATTGCCTTCTTCAACGTAGTAATAATCATAACCCATACTTTTGAACATATTGTTTGAAGATGTACCGTTTGAGTCGCGCAGTTCTTTTAAAGCCTTATACAAACCGCCGTTTGTGGGAGCTATGCACATTTCATTGTCGTTCAAAACAATTATAAAATTACCGCCGAGAACCGCGGCATTGTTCAACCCTTCAAGTGCTTCTCCGCCCGATAAAGAGCCGTCACCGATTACGGCAATAACGTTATAATTTTCGTTCTTTAAATCTCTTGCTTTAGCCATACCGAGGGCAAGGCTGATTGATGTAGAGGTGTGACCGATTATAAAATGATCGTGTTCGCTTTCGTAAATGTTGGAATAACCGGTTATAGAGGCATCCAAAGGATTAAGAAATCCGTATTTTCTGCCCGTAAGCATTTTATGCGGATAGCATTGGTGAGAAACATCAAACACAAATTTATCTTTGGGAGAATTAAAAACATAGTGAAGAGCAATCGTAGCTTCCACAAACCCCAAATCAGGGCCTAAATGTCCGCTGATAGTGTTAACTCTGTTCAAAATACCGTTTCTGATATCGGATGCAAGTTCAATCATTTCCTGCGGATTTAACTTTTTAACGTCTTCGGGACTGTTTATTCTGTCTATACACGCTGTACAATTCATTCTACTCTCCTTTTTTAATACACTTATAACATAAAATGCTTCCGGTAACAATTTTTCATTGTTACGGTTTTAGAAATCTCCGCTTATATTATAACATCATCAGGTTTTATATCAAGTATTGTTTATCATCGGCACAAACCATGAATAATCAAGCAAAAAAAATCCTTCGCAAGCAAAGGATTTATTTATATAAAAAAAAACAACTCCCGATTGTCACGTTGGTAACAGCATCGGGAATTGCTTTTTGTTTTTTATTTTTTCAACTGTTTAATAACAGTTTTTTTAACACCGTCTTGAGTTGTAACAACATTTTTGGATTCGGTATTA
>CANQRH010000005.1 GCA_947626225.1 Candidatus Gastranaerophilales bacterium | reverse complement strand
GAGCTAGCAGCCCGCAATATTTTTATTCTATTGTCAAAATATTTTTTATCAAGTCGTTTGCGGGAACCCTTATCAGGTCTCTCGAAAAACGATACTTAATCGTTTTTCTCGGCAGAGTGCTCTAACCGCCTGAGCTGCCCGCATACCTTTTATGTATTCGGCATAGTCAAACCTATCATAAACAATTTTTAAAATCAAGTGAATTTTATCAAAGATTTTTAAACGGAATATTGTCGGGAAAAAATGCACGACCACAGGTTATATTATTCCGTTTTCCGGCAAAAATAACTTAATTACCCCTCACAATAATAACTTCAAAACTTTGGTAATATTACTTAAAATATTATTGAGGTTTGATTTTAATAATTATATAATTACAAAGTAGAAAGCGAAAGGAATCAGAATGGTTGCAGAAATGACTTTTCATCAATTGGAACGGACAATTAATCCGACTCATGACATCAAACTTTTTTCGGGACGTTCCAATACAAAACTCGCACAGGAAATTGCGGATTATCTCGGCACTTCAATCGGTCCTATGGTTGTAAAGAACTTTGCTGACGGAGAAATTTATGTTCAGGTTAAAGAAAGTGTAAGAGGGGACGATGTTTTCATTATTCAGCCTCTTTGCAATCCCGTTAACGAAAATTTAATGGAATTGCTGATTATCATTGACGCTTTCAAACGTGCAAGTGCAAAAACAATTACCGCAGTAATTCCTTATTACGGATATGCAAGGCAGGACAGAAAAACTTCGGGACGTGAAGCAATCACAGCAAAGCTCGTTGCGGATTTACTTACAACCGCAGGCGCAAACCGAGTTCTTGCAATGGATTTGCATACCGGACAAATTCAGGGATTTTTCAACATTCTTGTTGACCATATTTTTGCAACACCTATTTTGACAAGTTATATAAAGAGTTTGAACATTAACCCCGATGATATGGTAGCCGTAAGCCCTGATACAGGCGGAGTTCAAAGGACAAGACACTTTGCCAAAGCAATCGGATGCTCGCTTGCCATAATTGACAAACGCAGAGACAAGCACAATGAAGCTATCGCATCGCACGTAATCGGAGAAGTTAAAGATAAAGTCTGCGTAATGTTTGATGATATTATTGACACGGCAGGTACAATCTGCGAAGCAGCCAAACTTTTAAAATCCGAAGGGGCAAAAGATGTTTATGTTTGTGCGGCTCATCCGGTATTCTCCGGTCCGGCAATCGAAAGACTTGCCAATGCTCCGATTAAGGAATGTATAGTTACAAATACAATTCCGCTTGATATGGATAAAATGCCGTCAAATATCAAACAGCTTTCCGTTGCACCGCTTTTAGGAACCGCTATCGCAAGAATCCATGACGATGAATCGGTAAGCTCGCTTTTCGGATTTGAAAAAGAAATGCAGGTTAATTAGACAAAAAAGTTATAAATTTCCCGCCGTATTTCTTTTGTTTAAGTATTTTATACCCTGCAAAATCAATATCCGTAACATGTTCAAGAATTATAATTCCGTCTGCAATGCTTTTTACAGCTTGCAGACTTTTTTCATAAATTCCCGAAAAATAAGGCGGATCTATATAAATAACATCAAACTTTTCTTCAAAGCCCGGCAAAATTTTCAAGCTGTCTCCCAACAGCAGTTTTATTTGAGAATCTGCCGCGGTATCAAAGTTTGATTTAATAATTTTAAAAGATTTAATATTTTTCTCAACGGCAGTGACATTGGAAAATCCTCTAGACAACGCTTCAAGAGCCATTATTCCGGAACCTGAATACATATCCAGAAACGATTTACCGTCAAAAGAAATCATTGCCTGCAAGGTATTAAACACGCTCATCCTCACTTTTGAAAGTGTCGGACGGGTAATATTTTCATCCGGTGCGGTGACCTTTCTGCCTTTAAATTTACCTGCCGTAATAATCATACTTACTATTTTACAATGAATATAATTTGATGTATAGTTTATTCAAGAGGTTTATTATGGAGAAAAACAAAACACAGGTAATAGTTGCGGGAGGAGGGCCTGCCGGGCTTGCATGTGCAATTACGATTGCAAGAGCAGGGAAAGAAGTTGTCTTGATTGAACGGGGAAAATATTGCGGAAGTAAAAACGTTTTCGGCGGAGCGATTTATGCACAGCCCACACGGGAAATCTTTCCGAATTTTGAGAAGGAAGCCCCGATTGAAAGGCAAAATATTGAACATAAATTTGTACTGTTAGGCAAAGAAGATTCTACGGTAATTTCTTACAGAAACAAACCTGATTCTCCGGTAAGTTACAGTGTTACCAGAGGTAAATTCGACCGCTGGATGGCGGAAGAAGCTCAAAAAGCGGGTGTAACCGTTGTAGAAGAAACGGTTGTAAGGGAATTGATAATGAAAGATGATACCGTTATCGGTGTCAGAACGGAACTGGAAGAATACTATTCCGATATAGTGGTGCTTGCGGATGGTGTAAACTCGCTGCTTGCAATACAGGCCGGTTTAAGAAGCAAATTGGAAAAGGAAGATGTTGCTTTGAGTGTAAAAGAGGTTATCAAACTGCCTTCCGAAAAAATCAATGAAAGATTTAACGTCAACGGTGACGAAGGCTGTATATACCAGATATTCGGCGGTTCTATGCTTGCTATGGCAGGGCTTGGGTTTATGTATACAAATAAAGATTCCGTAACAATAGGGTTGGGAGTAACATTAAGCGATCTTGTCAATAAAGGATTGCGCCCTTACGATTTGCTTGACGGTCTAAAAAATCATCCTAAAATTAGACCGTTGATACAAGACGGTGAATTAATCGAGTATAGTGCTCATTTAATACCGGAAGGGGGGTATAAAAAAATACCTAAATTGTACGGTAACGGAGTAATGATTTGCGGAGACTCGGCGGGTTTGGTAAATAACATGCACTGGGAAGGTACAAATCTTGCGATGGTTTCAGGAAAATTAGCGGGAGAAACAGCAATTACCGCACTCTCTAAACAGGATTTTTCGGAAAAAACACTTTCATTTTACGGTAAAAAGCTCAATGAATCATTCATTATGAAGGATTTAAAAACATACAGAAACCTTATGAGTACAGTAGAAGCCCGTGCACAGGATTTTCTGGGGTATTATCCTCAGAAAATAAATGAGTTTTTCAAAATGTTTACATCAGTTGACAGCATTCCGAAACGTAAAAAATATCACGGCTTTATAAAGAGTTATTTTACGGACAGAAAGTTTTTTGAACCGTTTAAAGATTTAATCTGTGCAATAAAATTATTATGGAGCATCTTAATAAAATGAGCAGTTTAGAAGATAAATTATTTACAACAAAATTCAATCCCGACAGCAAGTCGCATCTTTATCCGGCGCAGGAATGCTGCAGAATCTGCAAATCCAAAATCTGTACGATAATTTGTCCGGCAGGGGTTTATGAATGGGACGGAACAAAGCTTATTGTAAATTTTGAAAACTGTCTGGAATGCGGAGCCTGCAAAATCGCATGCGAACATTGTTCTCTGGGCTGGGAATATCCGAGAGGAAACAAAGGAGTTACATACAAAAACGGTTAAACTTAATATATTGACATGATTTAAAAAAAAATTTTATAATCGTTCGGGAGGCAGTTATGAAAGAAGAATATACAAATCAGCAGAGAAGATGGTACGATAAGGATCCTGTATTATCACAGGCAGTAAGCACTCTTGAGCACTCCGATGACGAAACTCAAATAAGAATTGCTTTAAACCTTATTAAAATTATTATTGAACATAATATTGAAGATGAAAAATTTGAAGCTGTCGAAGATATTATTGATGCTGTCGGTTTAGGGCTGGATGATAACAGAAAAGGCCGCTGGTATGATATTGATTCCACATTAAGAACGGCAATGAACATGCTTCAAAACTGCCCTGCGGCAACTCAAAAAATTATTGCAAAAGAAATGGCGCAAATGGTTGTCAGCACAATCAAAAAAGAAGAAGATATCGAGGACTGAAGCTTAAAGCTGTATTGTTCTTAAAATCATATAATATCTGAAATTTCCCCAGTATACGATTATGGAAATAAAATTATTTTCCAAATCCGTTGCTTCTAAAAATGTGCTCGGAGCGGGTTTTCGCTGTGATGAACCCACATGTTTGCCGACAAAATCAAAGAATTTTATATGAAACTTTTGCGCAGGTGTCAATTTCGGTTTTGGCAGGTTTTCATCATAAAACCCCATAGGAACAATTTCACGATTATAAGCGGGAATAATATATTTTACTTTTCCCTGCTCTTTAAAAAGAATATACCAATTTCCTTTATGCTCTCTGGGAGTTAAAAGATAATACCCCGGCTCAATCATGGTATTTTTGAAAAACAAAGGCGAAGTCAGCCTGAAAAGCGGATACGGTGACCACGATGTATTTTGCACATCATACATTTCTCCCGGATCAATGTTGTGAACATATGAAAAATCAGCAGGCTCAAGCTCCCTGTAAATTTGTTCAAAATCCGTTGTTTCCCGAGCAAAAACAAAATAAGGAAATAATAACAATACCGAAATAATAAAAATCTTTTTCATATTTCATATTTTAATGAGTCTGTTGAAAAAAGCAATCGGTTTGTGGTAGTATTTTTGCAAGGAGGTAAAATGCTAAGCGGACCTTTTTTAGACAGAACTTGGATGGGACAAAACGAAAATTATGAAACATCTGATATAGTGATGCTCGGACTTCCGTTTGACGGTACTGTATCTTACAGATCGGGTTCACGCTTTGCTCCGGAGCAAATCAGACTGGCAAGCTGGGGATTGGAAGATTATTCCCCGCGATTTGACAAGCATTTGCAGGATATAAATTTTCATGATGCGGGTGATTTGGAATTTCCGCTCGGTAACACGGTAAAATCACTTGACTTGATAGAAAAAAACGTTGATGAGATATACAAAGACGGCAAAAGAGTATTCGGTATCGGAGGAGAACACCTTGTTACACTTCCTGAAATTAAGGCTGTTTCAAAGTTTTATGGTAACTTGGCTCTGGTGCATTTTGATGCTCATACCGATTTAAGAGAAGAATATTTGGGTGAAAAGCTTTCTCATTCCGCTGTTGTCCGCCATATAACGGATATTATCGGAGCGGAAAACGTAAAACAAATCGGAATACGCTCCGGAATGAAGGCTGAATGGGAATTTATGAAAAAAAATAATACTCTTATTTCCGATTTCAGCGGGCTTGATGTTTTAAAAAATAAGAAAATATTTGTAACCGTTGATTTGGACGTACTTGATCCGTCCGTTATGAGCGGAACCGGAACTCCCGAAAGCGGCGGTATGCAGTTTAATGAACTTATGGAATGGTTTGAATATTTAAAAGATTTTGATATCATAGGTGCCGATGTTGTTGAACTTGCCCCTGACTATGATGCTTCGGGAGTTTCAACGGCAGTTTCGGCTAAAGTAATCAGAGAACTTTTAATGGTGATGTAATGGTAATTGAAAGAATAAATTTCCTAAAAGATGAAATTAATAAAGCAAATTATTTGTATTATGTTCAAGATAATCCGTCCATAAGCGATTTTGAATACGATAAAATGTTTGCCGAATTAAAAGAACTTGAAAGTCAAAATCCCTTGCTTATAACCCCCGACAGCCCGACACAAAGAGTCGGCTCGGTCAGCGAGAAATTTTTTCCGTACAAGCATAAACACCGTCTTTACAGTCTTGATAATACTTATGAATACGATGATTTGAAAGATTGGTACAACAAAATCGTCAAAGAATACGGAAATCAGGAACTGGTCTGTGAATTAAAAATTGACGGCCTTGCAATTGCTTTGACATACGAAAACGGAATTTTCGTACGCGGAGTAACCCGCGGGGACGGGATAACGGGCGAAGATATTACAAATAACTTGAAAACCGTTAAAGCAATACCGCTGAAACTCTTTGAACCGATTGATATTGAAGTCAGAGGCGAAATTTATATGCCGAAATCGTCTTTTGAAAAACTGAACGAAGAAAACTTGCAAAACGGAGAAAAACTTTTTGCAAATCCGAGAAACGCTGCGGCGGGTTCAATCAGACAGCTTGACAGTACCATAACCGCTAAACGTGATTTATCAATGTTTTGCTACACTGCAATTCTGTCCGAACGGGCACAAAATCTCCCGAAAAACCATTACGACAGCATAATGTATCTGAAAAAGCTGGGATTTAAGATAAATCCCAATATTCAACTTTGTAAAAATGCAGATGATGCCGTTAAATACTGCAAAATTTGGGATGAAAAACGTTTTGACCTTGACTATGCAACCGACGGCGTCGTAATTAAAGTAAATAATTTTCTTGTACAGCAGGAGATGGGATTTACTTCACGTGCACCTAAATGGGCTACGGCATTCAAATTTCCTCCCGAAGAAGTTACAACGACTCTTATCGGAATAGAAGAAAGTGTCGGGAAAACAGGTGCAATAACGCCGGTTGCAATACTTGAACCCGTACAACTCGGCGGAAGCACGGTATCAAGAGCCAGTATGCATAATTATGATGAAGTGGGAAGGCTTGATGTTAGGATAGGTGACAGAGTTTACATTAAAAAAGCTGCTGAAATTATACCTCAAGTTGTAAAAGTTGTTGATGATAACGAGCATTTTAACCGTAAACCTTACCTTCCGCCGGAATTTTGTCCGTCTTGCGGTTCAAAACTTACAACTCACCCGAAAGAAGTGAATTTGTATTGCGATAATCCCGATTGTCCCGAAAAAATCCGTGCAAAAATAGAATACTGGGTTTCAAAAGATGCAATGGATATTGATAAAGTCGGGCCTTCAATTATTGAACAGCTTTACAATAAAGGCTTTGTCAGAACTCCTTCGGATTTGTACAAATTAACCATGCAGGACTTTATGCAGCTGGATTTGGTAAAAGAAAAGTCCGCTTACAATATGTATACATCGATTCAGAATAGCAAACATAACCCGCTTTCCAGACTCTTAACGGCATTTACTATAAAAAATGTCGGCAAAGAAACGGCGGGAGTACTTGCAGGCGAATACGGAACATTGGAAAACCTTATGAATGCGAATGCGGAAGAACTTTCCGAAATTGAAGGCATCGGAGAAATTATTGCACAGGATTTATACGAATTTTTCAGAAAAGATGAAAATATACGGATGATTGAAGAATTAAAATCACTCGGAGTGGAACCAGCTCCGCCCGCCGAAAATATTTCCGATGAATTTAAGGGGAAAACCTTTGTCCTCACGGGAACTTTGCAAAACTTTACGAGAGATGAAGCTTCGGAAATAATAAAAAAAATGGGCGGAAAAACTTCTTCTTCGGTATCAAAAAACACGTCTTTCGTGCTTGCCGGAGAAAATGCCGGTTCGAAATTAGACAAAGCTGAAAAATTAGGTGTTATAATATTATCGGAAAATGATTTTATAAAAATGACAGAAGGAAGAATATGAAAAGAAATATGAGAGTAATTCAAATATCAGGTATATCGGGAATTTTAACGGCAGTATTTTTTATTTCGTGCCTCGCGGCGGGATTTGTAGTATTTCCCGCATTCGCAGCAATGAAACTGTGGAACTTTGCGGCATCATATTTTGAATTTCCCGCAATAAACATATATCAGGGATTAATGCTTTGGGCAGCCGTTGCTCTTTCAGTTATGATTATAAACAACAAGAAAAAATATCTTACATCATTCAACTGCAAAACTCAGCTTAGCGAGGAAGAAATTTGCAATATTCTTGCCAGAGTGAGAAAACAAGCGCAAATAAATTCAATGTTGATAAATCAAAATAAAGAAATATCAAAAGAAAAAGATAAGGAGAATGTATGAAAAAAATATTTCCGCTAATCGTACTGTTATGTATGTTTATAATTCCCGCACAGGCAGTTTCTGACGAAAGAGGATATATCTCGGTAAGTTCCTCGGCAAATATGGAAATTGCACCTGATGTTGCCGAAATTTCCGTTACGGTTCAGACATTTGACGGCAAATCAATGCAAAAAGCCGCAGTTGAAAACAAAGAAATTTCAGAAAATGTCTTAAATGCAATGAAAAAAATGATTAATCCGAATAACGGTGATTATGTAAAAACATCCGATTACAATGCTTCTCCGGTTTACAGCTACTCGGGAAGCAGAAGAATTCTTGATAAATATCAGGTTTCAAACACCGTAATTATTCATACAAAATCTATTGATAAAGTCGGTGCCATGATTGATAAAGCCGTTTCTCTCGGAGCTTCCAATATCAGCAATCTGTCATTTTCCGTATCAAATTACGAAGCTCAATGTAATGAACTGCTTGTAACCGCATCGAAAAAGGCTCAAACCCGTGCCGAACTGCTTGCAAAAGCATTATCCTCAAATCTTGACGGAATACGTTCAATGGATGTGAGCTGCAGTGCAAACAGCTCCGTACGAACAAGAATGTTTGCCGCAAACAAAATGTCGGATATGGCATCAGGAGAAGAATCTGTTTCCTCTACTGCCATTGAAAGCGGAGTTATAAAAATATTTGCAAACTTAAATGCAAGCTATTTTGTTAAGAAAGGTCAATAATGAAAGAAAGAATTGTTTCGGGAATGCGCTCAACAGGAAAATTACACCTCGGACACTATCTGGGCGTAATTCAAAACTGGGTAAAACTCCAGAATGAATATGACAGCTATTTTTTCGTTGCGGACTGGCATGCCCTTACAACCAAATATGATAAAACCGAAAATTTAAGGCAAGATGTAAAAGATGTCGTAATTGATTGGCTTGCCTGCGGTATTAATCCGGAAATTTCTACAATATACGTGCAATCTCTGGTTCCCGAAACCGCAGAACTTAACATATACCTTAGCATGGTAACTCCGCAAAACTGGGTTGAAAGAGATCCGACTCTCAAAGATATGGCTAAAATTCTCAGAACAAAAGAAGGTGCAAATTCCGAAGTCAGCTACGGATTGATGGGATATCCGGTTCTTATGAGTTCCGATATTATGTTGTTTAATGCTTCAGCCGTACCTGTCGGAATTGATCAGGTCGCACATATCGAAATTACGAGAGATATTGCAAGAAGGTTCAATAATATATATAAAACACAATTCTTTAATGAACCGAAACCGCTTTTGAACAACTGTTCATTAATTTGCGGACTTGACGGAAATAAAATGGGTAAATCATTTAAAAATGATATAAAAATATCCGACTCCGAAGAAGAAACCGCAAAAAAAGTAATGACTGCAATTACGGACAGAAGCAGAATGAGAAAAGATGATCCCGGACATCCCGATGAATGCGAAGTTGCATTTAAGTATTGGAAAATTTTTGCCGATGAAAGCACTGTTCAAAATGTAAGATGCGAATGTGAAAAAGGCTTGAGAGGCTGTGCGGATTGTAAAAAACAGCTTGGGGCTTTAATAAACGAAAAATTTGCACCGATTAGAGAAAAACGAAAATATTATGAATCTAATCCGGCGGAAGTTGAAAAAATAATTAAAGAAGGCTCCGAAAAGGCTTGTATTCAAGCTCAAAAGAATTTGAAACAAATAAAAGAAATTATTGGCATGTATTGATATTGCGAAAAAATATAGTTAAAATGAAAAAATTTTTTTTGACATTGGCTGTAATGACAGCATTCACAACGGCGGTTTATGAATAGTATCTGACTATGAGACAAAAAAAACATTAGACGAAAAGAAAGCTAACAAATAATCAGCTTTTTAACATTAAAAAGCCTCTCATCAGAGAGGCTTTTTTCATGCGGACAGGCGCACAATAAACGGAGTAATGCGCCTGCCGCCCGCGACTATGACCGTGCGGATTAATAAAAAAGCCGTTTTGCAAACGGCCAATTTCATATTTGGTAAAAAGTGTGTAGGAGAAAATAAAGAAAAAGAAAATGGTTTATATTTCATGTATTCCACAATATAAGATATCTATAACATATATACTTTATATATTGTTACATTTGTTTACATTTAATGAATTTTACATGCTCTTATTTTTAGAGTAAAATAAAGAAAAAGGGGTATGTTATGAGAATTGAAGCCAAAAATCTTATAAAAATATACGGCGACAGAAGTGTTGTAAACGATGTTACATTTGACGTTAATAAGGGTGAAGTTGTATGTTTACTGGGGCCTAACGGGGCGGGAAAAACTACAACATTTTATATGATAGTGGGACTTATTAAGCCAAACAAGGGACATATATTTCTTGATGGTGAAGATATTTCGGCATGGCCTATGAATGAACGTGCAAAAGCGGGAATAGGGTATCTTCCGCAGGAAGCTTCGATTTTCAGAAAATTGTCGGTTGAAGATAATATAAAACTTGTTCTTGAAATGAATGATAAACTTACCGAATGCGAAAAGAAGCGTAAGCTTGAGGAACTTTTATCGGAATTTGGTATTCTGAGGCTTCGATCTTATGCGGCGGTATCTTTATCCGGCGGAGAAAGAAGAAGGGTAGAAATAGCCAGAGCTTTGGCTGCAAGCCCTGATTTTATGCTTCTTGACGAACCGTTTGCGGGAATTGATCCTATTGCAATCGGTGATATTAAAGAAAATATAAGAAAAATATCCGAAGATAAGGGTTTAGGAGTATTGATTACGGATCACAATCCGAAAGCTACACTCTCCATAACCGACAGAGCTTATGTTATATTTGACGGAAAAATTAAAATACAGGGAAGAAGTGAAGATGTTGCAGTTGATCCTGTCGCAAAAGAATTTTATTTAGGAAAGGATTTTGCACTGTAATGAAAGCAAAAATAAGCATTTATGACAAATACATTTTTAATCAGGTATTGCTGACCACCATAGTGGCAATTTTGCTGTTTACGGTTGTTTGGATTGCGCCTGAAATGCTTTTAAACACTATTAAAAAGACTCTCGCGGGAGATTTCGGAATAAAAACCGCCATTCTCGTATTATTTTACGAGCTTCCGAAAATCCTCGGGAAAGCATTCCCTGTAGGGCTTTTACTCGGTACGCTTTTTACTTTTGACAAGTTAAGTAAAGATTCCGAGCTTACAATATTCAGAGCAACGGGAATGTCATTTGCAAGAATTATTGCACCCGTTATGGTTTTGAGTTTGATTGTAACTTGGCTTTGTTTCTTTACCTGCGACAAGCTTATTCCTTACTCCGTTAATAAATCAAATGCTTTATGGGGCGGTTATATTTCAACCCAGTATATTTATACTCAGAAAGATTCCGAAGGAATTCCTACAAATGCGGTTATAGTTTCAAAATTTTCCAAAGATACCATGTACAATGTTATAGTACTTGATTTTCAAAAAAAACAGTATTCCGATGTCCATCAGCTTAACAACATTTATTATGCAAAAAAAGGTAAAAATTATGATAACAGATGGAATTTGCAGGATATTACCCAATACAAAATCTCAAATGACGGTATCTTTGTTGAAATAAAGAAAAAACCTAAAATGGATATTCTTGAAGGTGAAGATGCCAAAAATGCATTTACTTTGATGACTTATTCGGTGAAAAAGGAACGTGAAATCAACAACAGAGATATGAAAAAATATATCAAACTGTTGAAAAAAGAAGGGCTTGATGAAGAATACAGATATATGCTTAACAAATATCTGCAGAGATTTTTCCATCCCTTTGTCTGCATTCTTCTGGCTATAATGGGTGCGCTTTTAGGTTTCAGCAAACCGAGAGAACAAAGGCTGGTCGGATTTACAATCGCTATCGGCTGTATATTTCTCTATTACATAACACTGCCGTTTTTCGATTTATTGGCAGAAAAGGGTGTTCTGCATCCTTTTATTACCGCGGTATTCCCTCCGTTTGCATTTTTATGTGCGATAACAGCGTTTTACAAATCAAAGGATTTATAATATGAAAAAAATTTTATTGCTTGTTTTTTGTTTAATTATATTCAGTCCTGTTTCTGACGGTGCTAATGACATAAATGTATCTTACAATGACGGAATATACCATATTGTTTTGAAAGGTGAAAAAATAAAAAAACGCATAAGTTTTTTGAGTTCGGACGGGCTTATAACCAATAAGGAAGCACATCAAAAGACTAAAGCAAGATTAACCGTAAACGCCGGATATTTTGATCCCGAAAACGGAAAATCCATGTCTTATATTGTAACTGACAGAAATACAGCCGAGGATCCCATGATAAACGGCAGTTTATATGAAAATCCGGTATTAAGACGAAATATGAACAAAATACTTAACCGTACCGAATTTAGAATTGTGGAATGCACTGACGACGGAAAATACAAATATGAAATAGTTCCGCATAACAGTTCATCGGATTTTGGCTGTATGACAATAACATCAGCGCAGGGCGGGCCTTTGATTTATCCGGTTTTGAGGCTTGAAGAAGAATTTTTTGTCGTAAAAAAAGACGGAGAAGTTATTCGGGAAAGCTGTTCAGTTCTTCACAAAACTTCCCGCACAATAATCGGTTTGAAAGATGAAGAAGTACATATTTTAATAATTACCGATAAGCACCCGATGGATTTGTATGAAGTCCATGACTACGTTAAGAAACTCGGCTGGGACAGAGCAATGGCATTTGACGGCGGAAGCTCCACTTCCATGAATTATTTAAAGGAATACAGTGTAACATCAGTCGGCGACGGTGCAGGCAGAAGCTTAAAATCATTTATGATTGTCAAATAACGGTATCATCTTTTAGAGAACCGTTTTCAATTCTGTAAATTTTTACGCCGTTCAGAAATTCTTTTTCAAAAAGCACCGTATCAACGGACGTAATAACAGTTTGAGTATTATCGTTTATTGATTTTAAAAGATAATTCTGCCTGATATCATCAAGTTCCGCCAATACATCGTCAAGAAGAAGTACGGGTTCTTCACCGGTTTTTTCCGTAATTATATCAAGTTCGGAAAGCTTCAGAGCAAGAACAACAGTTCTTTGCTGACCTTGCGATGCGTATTTTACGGCTTCGTTATTATTTATATAAAAAATAACATCATCGCGATGAGGCCCTGTACATGCTTGCCCTCTGCGCATTTCCTCTGCTTTGCACTCGATTAGAGAAGTTTTAAAAGCCTGTGCAATATCTTCAAGGTTAAATTCATCTTTCAAAAATGAGCAGTCGTAATCAATTTTCAAAACCTCAGTTTCACTAATAATTCTGTGTTTTTCCACCGCTGTTTTTTCAATTTCTTTGAGGAATTTTTTCCGCAGAAATATTATATTGCTCCCCGTAATCACAAGTTGTTCGTTATAAACATCAAAAAGTGTTTCGTTCAAATATCCCGTTTTCAAATATTCTTTGAGAAGATTATTTTTTTGTATTCGGATTTTGTCATACTTTGAAAGTCTCTCATCGTAAGCGGGATAAACTTGTGAAATTGCTCTGTCAAGCCAATCTCGTCTGTCAGAGGGGTTTCCGCGCAAAAGCATCAAATCGGCACTGGAAAAAAGAACGGTCTTTAAAACCGATTTAAAATTTTTCGGAGTCGTTTTAACTTTGTTAAGCGCAAGCTCTCTTTTTTTTTCTCGGGAATAAGAGAAATCAAGCTCAACATCGGTATCCGCTTTTATGAGATTACAATTAATCTGCGCTTTTTCCGCATCAAAATTAATAAGCTCCGTATTATTAGATGTTCTCGGAGTTTTCAATGAGGACAAAAAATAAATACTTTCGAGAATATTTGTTTTTCCCTGTGCATTTTTGCCGATTATAAGAACTTTTTTTGACTGCAAATCAAGTCTTAAATCCTTGCAGTTTCTGAAATTCGTAAGCCTTAAATCCCTCAACCTCATAAAAAAATTATACCTCAAATATATGATTTTTTTGTATGGACTAATTTCAAAAATTTTTATATAATAAGAATGTAACAGAAGGGAATAAAATGCTGCCAATTATATCGGAAGAAAATTCAGCAACGGCATTCAGTGAAATATTCAAAGATATGCCCGCCTGGCGTAAAAAAATGATTCACTATATAAAAGAAGAAAATCCGGAAATCAATACGGCAATTATTGAAGCTTCAAATCAAACTGATTTGGATCCCAAAGCTGTTGCGCTCGGAGCTTATATGACTTATGCACTCATTGAGCTTGCGATGAAAGATGACGATGCACTAATGAATTTTCAGGAAGGATAAATTATGTTAATTGAAGAACTTTTAGAAAAAATGGTAAAAGACGGCGGTTCCGACTTGCATATATCATCAGGCTTGCCGCCTGTTGCACGTATTGACGGTAAACTTCAACGGTATAATTATCCTGCTTTTTCTCCCGAAGAAGTTGAAAATTTACTTTTTCCGATGCTTTCCAACGAACAGAGAAGAAACCTTGAACAAAACTGGGAGCTTGACTTTTCATACGGTATTGAGGGTGTAAGCCGTTTCAGGGTAAACTTTTATAAAGACAAAGGCAACTATGCCGCCGCATTCAGAACGATTACCGATATTGTACCGTCTTTTGAGCAGCTCGGACTGCCGGAAATTGTCAGAAAGACGGCGGAAAAACCGCGCGGACTTGTTCTGGTTACCGGTCCTACCGGTTCCGGTAAATCCACTACTCTTGCCGCAATGATTGACTATATAAACACAAGCAGAGCAGAACACATTTTGACGATTGAAGATCCTATAGAATATGTTCACACATCAAAACAGAGTATTATTCACCAGAGAGAACTCGGCATGGACACACGTTCATTTGCAAACGCATTAAAATCAGCACTCCGTGAAGACCCTGATATTATACTTGTAGGTGAGATGAGAGACCACGAAACCATAGCACTGGCTCTGACCGCAGCGGAAACCGGCCACCTTGTGTTCGGAACGCTTCACACATCTTCCGCAGCACAAACCATTGACCGTATCATAGACGTTTTCCCGGAAGGTCAGCAGCAACAAATCCGTATTCAGCTTGCAAACTCTCTTGTTGCGGTATTTGCTCAAACACTTCTTCAAAAGCTGCAGCCGGACGGAACCAAAAAAGGACGTATCATGGCTCAGGAAATTCTTCTGGTTACTCCTGCAGTTTCAAACCTTATCAGAGAAGCAAAATCCGCTCAAATATATTCCACAATTCAAATGAATTCGGGTATAGGTATGCAAACACTTGAAGCATCACTGGCGGAACTTTATAAGAAAAATCTTATTACGGTTGATGATGCACTTCAGCGTTCTTCAAGACCTGAAGAATTAAAACGTCTGTTCAGCAATTAACGGACTTTATTTTCTTCACCTTTAATAAGTCTTTGAATATTTGACCTGTGAAGCCAAATAATATATAAAGCTCCCAAAGCGCAATACACGATGTATGCGGACGGTGCATTAAAAACATACATTAAAAGCGGAGAAAGAGCCACGGCAGTGATTGAACCCACAGATACATAACGGGTGAAAAATGTTACAACCGCCCATATTCCGGCGATAATCAATCCGACCTGCCAATTTAAGGCTAAAATTGTTCCGATACCCGATGCAACGGATTTTCCGCCCGTAAATTTAAGGAAAATTGATTTGCTGTGTCCTAAAATTACCGCAACCGATGCTAATACAGGCAAAAGCCCGATACCTGAAAAAGATTTCGCAAACATTGCGGCTAATATGACGGGTAATGCACCTTTAAAAGCATCTAACAACATCGTTATGAAAAACCATTTTTTACCCATAACTCTTTTAACGTTGGTTGCACCCGTAGAGCCTGAACCTATGGTTCTGATATCCTGTCCGGTAAATATTTTGACGATAATATATCCCGTCGGTATCGAACCGATAATATAAGCACTCACAACTACCGCTAATATCTCTAAAATCTTTTCCATAAACTCTCCTTTTTAAGCGATTATAGCATGAAACACAACGGCAGGTAAAGATAATTAACAATTTAAACTTGTATAAATCAAATATTTAATTATAATAATATTAAATATGAAAAAGATTTTAGCGATTTTGCTTAGTTTAAATTTATTAATAACTCCGGCGTTTGCCGAATACGACTTTTCAGACGAAGCTCAGGCAGAATTTGACAGACAAAACGAATTACGGTTCAGCCCGACTGATTTTACAAGAAAACGTAATGCAAAAGAGCTTTACACAGATGTTGAAAGAACAAATTACACTCCCGATAACGGCACTTTTCAACAGGATTTGCTGATTGATGTTCCGCAAACACCTCATCAAAGACCGCTTTACGGTTCCGTTGTAAAAGTTCCGGCAGGTACAAGTTTTGCGGTGACGTTTGATTCCGGTATAAGCTCGGGCAGTCTTGAAAAAAATGACCGTCTGACAGTAAGACTTACTAACGATTTAAAATATAACGGCGTAATGATAGCACCCGCAGGCAGTTTGGTTTACGGAACGGCTTATGATGCAAAAAACGCAGGCTATGCATACGGAAGCGGTATGATAGAGTTGAATTTCAACGAAATTCTAACCCCTGACGGCACAATGCTTGAGATTTCAACGGAAAATATTTATCTGAAATCCGAAAGTGAACGAGTACAAAAAATGACTCGTGACGTGGTTTTAGGAGCATTGGGCAGTTTGCTTTTGGGTGCGGCATTCACTGCGATGGGCGGCGGAGGCGACTGGGGCAGAAACATGCTTATATACGGCGGTGTCGGAGCAATAGGCGGCGGACTTTACGGGGGAATGAACAGAGGTCAGGAAATCGAAATCCCGGACGGCACAACCATGCAGGTTAAATTGATTGATACACTGACTGCATCTCCTTATGAAATGTAGGTTTAGTTTCCGATTAAACTTTTATAACCGGAAAGTAAGAGTCGTTTTTTTTGCTTGATTACGGGCGGAAATTGTGATATATTATTTTTTGTAAGGGCAGATTATGAAATTAAACAAAAGATTAATTACTATAGGATTGTTGATTTTAGTGTTTACCATCGCACTGAAATTTGTCTGGGCAGCTTTGAAAAACATTAAAGTAGATGATTTTCATCCCGCTGCGGTTATATTTGTAGTGGATTCTTCCGCATCAAACCAGAAAAGACTCCCCGAACAGAAAAAGATTTTAAGACAGATATGCAACCTTTTGGATCCTGAAGATCAAATAAAAATTTTGAGGGTGTCAGAAGATGCTTACTTGATTTATGAAGGCACCCCGATGAACGGAAGCACCATTACAAAATCCATGGATGCTTTCACTCAATATGATGAGAAGGATTACGGAACGGCATACGGTGACGGGCTGAAAAAAGCATTCTCGCATGCCTTAACAATGAAAAAAGAAGGATATATTCCTTCCGTAGTTGTTATAGGAGATTTGGAAAATGAAGGAGATATTGATAAACAAATTAACTGGGATGTTCTGCCGGATAATGTGAAAAATGTCAAAAAATATGCGCCCGAAATTTCAATGATGTTTTTGGATGCTCATCCTGCCAAACTCGATTTGGTAAAAGAAAAATTGACTCCTGTTTTGGGCGAAACAAAACTTATAGTTTCTCCGGAACAAAATGTTGATAAATCAATTAGAAAATTCCTTCACGCAATCGGAAGATAATGAGGTAAATAAATGGCTATAGTAATTTCTACAACACAAGGTGAAAAAGTTTTTACTGATAAAGATGTCTTAAATATAGGTACAAATCCTAATTGTGATGTGGTTTTAAACCTTGATTTCGACGTTCTTTTGACTTTACAGTATGCAGACGGAAAATGTTCAATTATGAATAATTTTCAAAGCGACAGAGTATTGTTTAAGGGGCAACCCGTAAAAAGGGTTGAAGTTCGCAATGTATGCAGACTTATGTTTGGCGGAACCGATGAATTTTTAAGCGTTAAAATTACCTCCGAGGTTCCCGCACATTCAAAAACAATAACTTCAATAGGCAAAGAAGATTTAACCGAAGAAGATATAAGAGGGTTGTACGGACAGGACGTCAATGCCGTGACGAAAGTAAAACTTGAAAAACAGCTTGAAGATTTGGAAAATGTTCGTGTATCAATTACTAAACAAGTTGCATTTCATATAAACGATTTGAAAAATAAGCTTTCGGCTAATGCCAAAACAAGCATATTTTTACATATAGCTATGTTTTTAAGTGCAATGATATGCGCATTCGGAGTATCTAACTACCTTATGGGCTTATCAATTAAAGAATCGGCAAATTTCTTGCATCTCCCGACAAATATTAAGGTATGGGCTTTATATACCATAATGATTTACGGGATATGCCTTCTGCTGAAACAAGGTATATATCTTTATTTACAGAGCGGATTACAAAAAGAAGTTTCCAGATCTGCCAAGCTCGGACAGGGTTTCATGCTTATATTTTCTTTGATATTCTGCTTGGGAATTTATGTTGTAAACCTCGTTTACTATATGAATTTAAATGACTTTTTAACATTTGCGATATTTATTTCATTCTTCTTCTCAGGCATTATGGCTGTTCTTGCAATCTCCTGCGGATATTTTAAATGCAATGCAAGCGAATGGACGGCTACTCTTGATAAATTTGAATACAGAGAAGATTTTGAAAGTATTATAAAATCTTACAGACAGTGGATTGAAAGATATGTAAACAGTTTGAGCAATTCAAAAATTCAGTATATCAAAGATAAAATGTTTAACCTGCAATTGAAATCTGCCGGAGAAACAATAGTAGGTATTTTAACCGCACCGTTTTTGGCATACGGTGTTTCAAACACTCTTGCTATGTGCTTTCCGGAAGCTGCGGGCTGGGTAAGAATTTCAGGGCTTAGGATAAGTCCCGTATTTCTGACTCTTGCAACATTTTTGATAATATTTGCGTTTTTCACATTTGTAAACGCATTTTTATGTACAAAAAAAATTCAGGGTTCTCAGGTAATTAAGCAGGACGGATTCAGCGATTACCAACACCACGGTGTAACGATTTACGGATTGGAAGGCGTAAGACGTTTAAACAGTGAAAAATCACGTTCTTTGTGGATTGCCTGCTCAATTATATTTATTGAATTTTCAATGAACATTTCATATTTCATGACTGAAATCGGCGGAGATATGCAAGGTATATTTTTAAGCCTTGTTGCCGCATTGGTTCCGACAGCATTGCTGATTGCCGAAACTCTTATGCTCAGCCAAACAAAATTTGAAATATATGCTTGCGATGAATTACTGGCAAAAGTAGATAAAGATTAAATATGGATTTTTTAAAATATTCGGTAATTATATTATTTGTTTTATTGACGATAGTGACAATTATGCTCCGTCCTGAAATGCATCAGCCTATGATTATTGAAGATGCTGATTTCAAGCTTACACGCATAAGCGATACGATTTCCGCAACAAATATTCCCGTAACATCAACCGTTCGGGAAGCATCAAAAACCGTAGAAGTTTCGCGTCCCATCGAAACAAAAAAAGATATCAATATAAAAATCCAAAATCAGCCTGATGATATTGTCAAACAGGTTTCCGTAACACCATCGGACAACATGCCGAAAAGAACCAAACAAGTCGTTAAAGACGACGTTTCACAGGTTGAACTTCTAAAAAAAATAATTGATGAAGCGGAAAAGCAGGTTTCTCAACAGCAAGAACAGCCCAAACCCGCAGAACAACCTAAGCCCATTGAAAAACCCCAACCCGTCCGACAGCCAAAACCGGTTGAAAAGCAAACCGAGCATAAAAATCCTTATATGACGGAGCAGGAAGAAATTATAGCTTGGAATATATGGAGAAGTAATATCCAAAACCAAATAATGAAGGATTCAAACATAGATTATGCACCTTTGGGTACAATGTTTATGTTTACGTTTGTGGTTGATAAATTCGGAAATGTGTCAAATATAAAAGTTGAGTGCTCAAATCCGAACTTTATGGACGTTGCAAGAAACAACGTAAAACCGGCAATATCAAGACTCCAGCGCAAACCGATTTTGAATTTCCCGCGCGGAACGCAAAGGACTTCTACCGTTGTTACGGGATTGTTTCTCATAGGAACGCAGGAAAGATATTCTTCACCGAATGATTTTTCCGATTACGAAAGGATAGTACACTGATGAAAGTTGAAAAAATTCTTATTATTGCATTGCTGACTATGTTAATTTTAGCTGCGGCAACAATAATTACCTACAAAATGAAACCGCAGATGCACAAAACTATTCAACTTGAAAGTATTATTTTTAAAAGGGCGGTTAAGTGATAAAAATATTATTTTGGATTATTTTTATAATTCTTGAAATTCCGTTTTTCATAAAATTTTTACAGGCAAAAGAAGAATATAATATTACAAGAATGACTGCAATACTTATTATAATGTTCTTTACTGCTTTAATATGTTTAGGGCTATATAAATCAGTATTGTTTATGGTAAAATAACGTTATGTATATATGTAAAGAATGCCAAAGCCGTTATGAGCAAAAACCGGATTACTGCGAATGCGGAAATAACACATTTGAATATATTGAAGAAAAAAGGTCTTTAACATTGGAGGAAAAATCCGAAATTATATCGGGAATTTTTCTTGCACTGTGTATTATTTTATCAATAATAATTTGGCTAATACCGATAAAAGGCGAACCCGAAACTATTCAGGATAAACCGAAACAAAAACAGGCGGTAAATATTCCCGATATCAACAAAATTTGGGATGATACTCCCGTTTATCAAGCTCCCAAACAGGAAGCAGCTCCCGTTAGCGAACCTATTGTTCTGACTCCCGTTCCCGTAAGAGATTTTGTAAACGAAACAGTAAAAAAAGTCATAAAAACCGATAAAAAAAAAGAGGTGAATAAACCTCCAAAGACAGTTGAACCGCCTAAAAAAATAAAAACTCCGGTTAGCGCAGAAACACCAAAGCCGAAAGCGGAACAAAAAATTAATAAAGAACAGGCGGAAAACGTTTCCGAACCCCAAAAAGTTGAAACTCCCAAACCGTCTTATAACCCCAACAGCCCCGCAATGTTAAGATATAAAGCTAATTTACGTGCGCTTTTGTTTTCTAAATTTGCAGTCGGAAGTATTCAAGGCTCGGGCAGCTGTTCAATTCAATTTTCCGTTGACAGTACAGGGAAGCTTATCAACAGAAAATTTTCCAAAGAATCCGACAACAAATCTTTAAATGACACCGTATATTATATGCTGATGAGTGTTCCGAGATTTTCTCCGCCGCCTGAAGGGTACAACGGCGAAACTATAAGAATGAATTTTTCCGTTACTAACGGAAATTACGAAATTTCAATATATTAAATTATGTGCTAAAATACAATTATGCTTAATATTCAAGGGCCCGAAAATAATGAAAATTATGCATTGTTTGAGAGATATCTGACAGGTTTATGTTCTTTTAACATTACCGGTCTTACTTCATTTTTAAGACTTTTACTGATAACCAAAATCAAAAAAATTACGAACAAAAAAATTCTTTTTGTTACCGCAACTGAACAAAATGCTCTCAGATATCATAATGATTTGATAAAAGCGTTCGGTGAAAACCCTGAAATAATTCCGTTTCAAAATATTTCTATGTACGAAAGTGTGTCACCTAACCTGTACGATTATGCGGAGCAGGTAAGGATTTTGACAGAAAAACCGGATATTGTAATAGCCCCGGTAAAAGTTTTGCTTGAAAAATTTCCTAAAGAAGACTTTTACAGTCAAAATACAATTACGCTGAAAATCGGTGACGAAATTAACCTGAAAGAGCTTTTACAAAAGTTTATTGACTTGGGCTACAAACGCTCGACCATGGTATCTGATATCGGCGAATTCAGTATAAGGGGAGATATTATTGACTTTTATTCTTTGGATAAAAATCCTTTGAGGGTTGAGCTTTGGGGAGATGAAATTGTTGACATCAGATACTTTGATAATGAAACCCAAAAATCAGTTGAAAAAACTTCTTTGGCAAAAATTATGCCCCTGTATAAATTTACGATTGATAAAGGCATTCCCGATGAAATCAAATCGGAAGAAGAAGAAGGATACTTTGAAGGAATAGAAATTTATCAAAATTATTTTAACTCTGAAATGACGGGAGTTTTAGACTATTTTAACGATTATATTCTTGTATTAGACGAGACTTCGGAAATATTCTCAAAATATGAATATGTTGACAAAAACCTTGAAGATCAGCTTCGGGAAAACTTGAAATTGGGTTTGCATATTGACTTAAAAGGCAGAAATCATATACCTTTTGAAGATTTTATTCAAAAATCGGCAGGCTTTGTAAAAATCGGTTTAAATAACTTTATAGACGGATCTTCCGACAATATTACCGAATTTAATTCCATGCCGGTGCAAAATTTCGGAGCAAATCCTGATGCCATAGCGGATTATATAATTCAAAACAGGCAAAAACGTATTATTATAGCAACTGATTATCCTGAACGCGTAAAAGAAATTCTTTCGGAACACGACATTTTTGATATTGAATACAATGAAAGCATATACTCATCAGGTTCCGTACTTGAAGATTTTAATACAATAATTTTAACCGACAGAGAATTATTTAACAAACGCACAAAAGAAGTAACATCGACAAAACGTTCTTATTACAAGGAAAAACCCGAATATATAGAAAATATTAATGATATAAAAGAGGGTGAATACGTTGTACACAGTATCCACGGTGTCGGGATTTATAAAGGGCTTTCTCAGCAGGAAATTGACGGGCAGTTGAAAGATTACCTGACAATAGAATATGCAAACAAAGATAAACTGCATATCCCCGCAGAACAAATTAACCTTCTTGTACGCTACAGAGGTTCGGGGACTTTGAAACCCAAACTTTCAAGAATGGGCGGTAAAGATTGGGAATCCACCAAAACCCGTGTCAAAAAAGAAGTTGAACAGGTTGCTTATGATCTTTTACGACTTTATGCAAAAAGAAAAATGCAGAAGGGTATTGAATTTATGCCCGACACCACATGGCAGGTGGAAATGGAAGAAGCCTTTGAGTATACCGAAACGCCTGATCAAATGAAGGCAATCAACGATGTAAAAGCCGATATGGAAAGTGAACAGCCTATGGACAGACTTATTTGCGGGGATGTAGGCTTTGGAAAAACGGAAGTTGCAATGCGCGGTATATTTAAAGCCGTAACCTCAGGCAAACAAACAGCTGTTGTCGTACCCACAACTATTCTGGCTTTTCAACACTTTCAGACAATTAGCGAACGGTTTAAACCTTTTGGTGTCAATGTCGAATTGCTTTCGCGTTTTAAATCACCTAAAGAGCAGAAAGAAACAATCAAACATCTTGCAACAGGTCAATGTGATGTAGTTATAGGAACTCACAGACTTTTGCAGGAAGGTATAGTGTTTAAAGATTTGGGGCTTCTCGTAATTGACGAAGAACACAGATTCGGAGTACGCCATAAAGAAAAATTAAAAGCTTTAAGAGAAAATATTGATATTATTACAATGTCTGCTACCCCTATCCCAAGAACTCTTTATATGTCGCTTTCGGGAATAAAGGATATTTCGGTAATAAATACTCCTCCCAAAAACAGACTTCCCATAAGGACTTATGTCGGAGAATGGAATGAAAACACGGTTAAAAATGCCATAATCCATGAAATTGACAGAGAAGGACAGGTTTTTTATCTTTATAACCGTGTTGAATCTATTGAAGAATTCAGGGTTCAGCTGCAAAAACTTGTACCGAACGCCAGAATTGCAGTCGGGCACGGGCAAATGGATGAAAAAACACTTGAAAACGTTATCATTGATTTTGCAAACCATGAATACGATGTACTTCTTGCAACTACAATTATTGAAAACGGTATTGATATTCCCAATGCCAATACAATGATAATACATAATGCCGACAAATTCGGACTTGCGCAGCTTTACCAGCTGAGAGGACGTGTGGGACGTTCTCAAAGACAAGCATACTGCTACTGTTTCTACACAAAATCAAAAGAATTAACCAAAGATGCCGTACAAAGATTGAAAGCAATAAAAGAATTTACCACACTCGGAAGCGGTTACAGAATTGCATTACGTGACATTGAAATTCGCGGTGTAGGAAATATTCTGGGGACAAAACAGCACGGTCACATGGTAAATGTCGGCTTTGACACATACTGCCAACTTTTGGAAGAAACCGTTCAGGAGCTTCAGGGTCAAATTGTGGATAAGTCAAATCCCGCAATAATAGATATAAATGTTACGGCATTCATTCCCGATGATTGGGCAGGTTCACCCGAACAAAAAATGATTGAATATAAACGTCTGGCTGATGTCAAATCCGATGTTGAGCTGGATTATATAACAGATGAATGGAAAGACCGTTTTTCCAAACCGCCCGAAAGTGTTGAAAACTTAATAAAATTGATTAAATTAAGACTTTCCGCAACCGATGTTAAAATATCTTTAATTCGGGAAACAGAAGACAATATAAGGATTTACACACCCTTCAGTCAGCCGGAATGGAAAATTATTCACAACAGTATTCCGAACGAAATTCTTAAAAGAATAAAATTTACCAACGCACCTTCATCTTGTACCGAAGGTAAATCCATACTGTTATTTAACAATTCATATTTAAACTTTAATGAAGTATTTAACATTTTAACGGATTTGTTTTATTATATAAATAAAGTTATTAATGATATCAACGTAAAGGAGAGATTATGAGAGGTAAAAAATTATTTGCGGCACTCGCAATATCAGCGGTATTGTTCGCAGGATGCGGGCTTAAATCCGGAGAAGCCATTATCAAGGTAAACGATCAAAAAATAACTCAGGGACAATTTGACGAAATGTTCGACAAACAGGCTCAAGGCGGAATGCTGAAAGCTTTAGGGGTGGACGTAAAAAGCGATAAAAACAGCTTTATATACCTCATGATTAAAGACAGAGTAATTAATGAACTTATTGTAAAAACATTGTTGAACGAAGAAATGGCTAAACGTAAAATTGAAGTTTCAAACGAAGACGTAGAAAATGCCGTCAAAGATATTATAGACAAATTAGGTTCAAAAGAACAACTTGATCTGCTTTTGAAGCAAAACGGCATAACCGCTTCTCAGTTCAAAAAAGATTTAAAAGAAGAAGTCAAAATGAAAAAGCTTGCTAAAGAGCTCGGTTCTTCAAGCGTTTCGGATGCGGAAGCAAAAAAATTCTACAATGAAAATACGGACAAATTTAAACATCCCGACAAGGTCAGAGCTTCTCATATCTTGATTTCGGTTAATCCCGAAGAAATTACTCAAGGTATAAAATCAAAATCCAAAGACCTTGATGACAGTTCGGTCAAAGCAAAAGTAAATGAAGAAATTCAGGCAAAAGAAGCAAAAGCAAATCAACTGCTTGCACAAGCCAAAAAAGATCCTTCACAATTTGCCAAACTGGCAAAAGAAAATTCCGAAGATAATGCGAGCGCGGTTAAAGGCGGGGATTTAGGATTTTTCTCCGAAAAAGAAATGGTTCCCGAGTTTTCAAAAGCTGCATTTTCCATGAAGCCGAATACTGTTTCCGACAAACTCGTCAGAACACAATACGGCTATCATATCATAATGGTTACCGACAGAGCTGCCGCAGGTCAGACACCTTATGAAAAAGTTAAAAATGATATAAAAGCTTATCTTGAAAACCAGAAACAAATTGAGCTTATTGACAATTTGACCGAATCATTAAAGAAGAATGCGAAAATTGAATACGTAAATTCGGAATATTCACCTGAATCAAGTAAAAAAGCTTTGCAGGAAGCTCTTAAAAAAGGTAAGGAAATCAAAAAAGAGCAGCAAACTCAAGGCAAATAATAAACAAGAAAAAAAATAAACGAGGGATTTTTAAATCCCTCGTTTTTTCATACTCCCAACTTTTGTGTTACTTTTTCAAAAAGTCAGGAATTTCTATATTTGTAAAGCTCGGAGAAACATCCGGTATAGAAGGTCTTCTTACAGGTTGTTCAGCAGCGGATGAGCTGAAAGTACCCGCAAAGAAGTCAGATGCACTGAGCTGTTTTATATCGGTCTTAACCGCATTATTCATTTGGGTTTTCATTTCAAAACCGGTAGCAATAACGGTAATTTGAATTTCGCCCTGAATATTTTCATTAACCGCGGTACCGATAATAACCGTAGCATCGTCATTAACGGCATCATGAATAATATTTGCGGCATCGGATATTTCGTGTAATGTCATATCGGGGCCGCCTGTGATGTTAACGATAACACCCGTAGCGCCGTTGATAGAAGATTCGAGTAACTGAGAGTTGATAGCGATTTCAGCAGCTTTAATAGCTCTGCCTTCGCCCTGTCCGCGGCCGATACCCATAAGAGCCGAACCTGAAGCCTGCATAACGCATTTAACATCGGCAAAGTCAACGTTGATAAGTCCGGGAACCGTAATAATATCGGAAATACCCTGAACACCTCTCAACAGGACTTCATCAACGATAATGAACGATTCGGTTAATGAAACCTGTCTGTCAACAACCTGTAATAATTTATCGTTAGGAACCACGATTACGGCATCGACAGCTTCTCTAAGTTTTTCCAAACCTTGTTCAGCCTGATTTTGTCTTTTACGGCCTTCCCAGGTAAACGGTTTAGTAACGACAGCGATTGTCAAAATGCCTAATTCTTTGGCAATTTTAGCGACAATCGGAGCTGCACCGGTACCGGTACCGCCGCCCATACCTGCGGTGATAAATACCATATCCGCGCCGTCAAGTGCCTGAGTAATTTCTTGTTGAGCTTCTTCAGCGGCTCTTTCACCCACAGTCGGATCTCCGCCTGCGCCGAGACCTGCCGTTGATTTTGCGCCAAGCTGAATTTTGTTGCTTGTTTGTCCGTATTCCAGAACTTGTAAATCTGTATTCATTAACCAGAACTCAACACCTGAAAGTCCTGCTTTAATCATTCTGTTAACAGCATTTCCGCCGCCGCCGCCTACACCGACAACTTTAATTTTAGTAGGGTTAATAGGTGATCTGCGTTCGCTGTCTGTTGATTCATCTTTTTTTGCAAAGATATCTGATACGAAATTTTCCACTTTGTTACCTCTTTAGTTGTTTAACGACAATAGTATAATAACATAGTATTTTAAATAAAAAAAATGTACAATAATTTGCGGGTAATTATGAACAAAAGTTAATATAATAAGCTGAAATCCTTGTATATTGTGAAAATCGGCATGCTTAATTTAGGTAAACGGGAGGGGTAGACCAGTGAAGTTTATTTTCCAGAACGGTGTAGAAAGCGTTATCATCAAGAAGTGCCAGTTTAGCGGAATAAAGTGATTTTTCGATAACGATTTCGTTTTTAAGTTCATAAAGTTCCTGTCCGTCGCAGGACAATACATAATTCCCGTCAGGGATAATTGAAATATGTTCGCAATCAGGGATAACAACAGGGCGTGCAGTCAGGGTATGAGGGCAAATAGGAACAATAACAAAAGCTTTTAAAGACGGAGCAAGCACGGGGCCGCCTGCGGATAAGCCGTAAGCCGTAGAACCCGTTGGGGTAGAAACTATAATACCGTCTGCAAGATAATCTCCGGCGAATTTATCGTTAATTTTCAAAGAAAACCGTGTAGTTCTGCCCGTATCACAGCCTTTAATAACGAAATCATTCAGGGCAGTGTAATTTCCGCTTTTAAGCATAACTCTGTCTTGGATAACAAAATCACCGTTCAGAATTTTGTCAACGGAAGTTTCTATATTTTCTTTGGAAGATTGGGATAAAAAACCGAGTCTGCCCAGATTAATTCCAAAAATGGGGATTTGGAATTTAGCAAAGAATCTTGCGGTTTTCAAAATTGTTCCGTCACCGCCGATAACAAACACGAAATCATAACCGTTTTTTAAGTTGTCGATATCGAGGCTTTGGACATTAAGACCTTTAGAATTGAGGATATCAAGAAGTTTGTCTTTAACTTCGACAGAATTAGTTATTTTATGATTAAAACAAACCGCGAAATTTTTCATAAAGAAATTATATCATAAAGTATGTATTAATGAAAAAGTTGTAAAGTGTACACAAAAACAATGCTCATCAAGCCTGCTCGCGTTAAACGGCAATGTCGTACCTTTGCGAGAGGGTAAAACGGATGTTTGAAGTATGAAAGATTGTAGACACAGGGGGTAAAAAAAAGGAAACTCCTGCTATTTTATAGCAGGAGAGGAATGTTTTAAGCTTTCCGCTTGCGCGGAGCCTAAGTTGAATGAGAAATTTTTCTCCCCTCTCCGTTGATTAATGAAAAATATCAACGGTAAAGGTTTGTGGTTTGTAGCCGTTCCACCCGCCACATTGGGTGTTCGTGCTACTTTTTATATTCTTTTATGTGCGAAGCACCGATAAGAACCTAGTAACTTAATAACTGTTAACCTAGTAACTTATATCTACTCCGTTCGCGCAGCGAACCGTAACGAACTTAGTAACTACTAACTTAATAACTTAGTAACTTCTTCAATGTACAGATTTCTGCTCTAAAGTATCGAGCCTTTTATTAATTCTTTTTTGTTCCGCTTGAACCTGTTTAAGTGTTTGGGTGAGTTCGGAAACTTTGCGGTCTAATTCTTTTACCGCATTGACTAATGTATAGATGATGTCATCTATACGTATGGTTAAGAACCCGTCAGAGCCTTTTTTGACGGCATCGGGAAGGATTTTTTGAAGTTCTTGTGCTATGACACCGACTCTGGGTTCTTTGTTTTGGTCTTTTTTGAAGGTGAAGTTGTAGACTTTCATCTTTCTTACAGCATCAAGTCCGTTTTTATTTTCACCTTTAATATATTTCAGACGTTTGTCTGATGTGACATTTGCACCTTTTACGGTGAGTGTACCGGGGATTTTAACATTGTGGTTAGCACTGCCTAAAATAAAATCCCAATCGTGGGTAGCTTGTGCCTGGGAACCTATTGCTACTGAATTGCTACCGGTTGCTTTTACCTCGTAGGTTAAAGTTCCGTTAGCAGAATTATAAGCAGCAGAACCTATTGCTATAGAGTTTTCTCCGGAAGCACCGGCATAAGAACCGATACTTATGGCAGATGTAGCATTGGCACCTGACCGCATTCCCAGGGCAGTAGAATAATTCCCTTTTGCGTTTGCATGTGGTCCTAAGGCTACAGCGTATGATTCAGGTGTTTTTGCATCAGAACCAATATTTACGCAATACCTGCCTTCTGCTGCTGAATCGACACCTATGCTTATACTTCTTAAATTTGATGCTTTTGAAGAAGTCCCCATAGCTATGGAACCAGCACTTGCTTGGGTACTTCGTCCGATTGCTATAGCACTCTCGCCTGCCGATGTAGTTGTTCCGATAGCAATACCGTATGCTCCGTCTCCTATTGCTTTATATCCGATAGCTATTGAAAGGTTTCCTATAGCTTGGGTATTATCGCGCACTACAGGTTTCCCGAATTCGTTATCCGAGCTTTCACCACTTCCGATAGCAATGGCCTTTTCCCCTGTTACTTCTACTCCCGGACCTATTCCTATTGCCCTGTAAGCTGTTGTTCGTGCCATCCAGCCAATTGCTATTGATGTATTAGCCACTACCTGAGCGCTCGTTCCGATAGCTATTGAAGAAATACCTGAAGCGGTTGTACGATTCCAATATAAAATCTCACCTGTTTCTTTATCTTTAACTTCATTATCAGCTGCACCTATAGCTATAGCATTAGTATTTGAAGCCAGAGCATTTTTACCGATTGCTATTGAAGATGTTCCGCTTGCTTCCGCCATTCGCATTATAGCCAGTGATTGTTCTTTTGTAGCTTTTGCCGCATATCCTATTGCTACCGAATTTGAGCATTGAGTGGCATTTGTCGGATCTCCCGCTTCCGCACTTGCGCCTATTGCCACTGTGGTGCTCCCGTATGCCTTTGCATTCAATCCTATAGCAGTTGCATTACCTAACTTTGTTTCCGCACCACTCTTTATCTGAGTTCCTCCTGCTACCGCTCCGTTACCTATGGCTAAAGAATTCTTCGCGATTACGGAAGTATTATTACCGATTGCCAAGCTCTCTTCACCTCTTGATATTGTATTAATACCTATAGCAATATTGTTAATACTTTCCGGAGTTCCGCCCGCTGTGACTTTATAACCTATTCCGATTGATTCATCAGATAATACGGTACCGTCTGCCAATGAACCGAACAGAAAACTTTTATTAGTACCAAGATGTATTCTTCCTAAAATACCCTCACCAAGTCCGAGTGATTCATCCGCATTATCACGTTTGAAAAGAATGTGGTCAGTATTTATATCGCCCGAAACATTTATGATAAGTTTTGCATCACCATCGTCCGCTCCGAGCTTTTTCTGCCCGATCATGTTTCTGTCGGCTTGTGAATAAGCATCCGTGTCCGAGTTTTCAGTCCATTGCCACGGGTTATTTTCATCGTTTCCGCCGATTATTCCCGCAGTTCTTATTGCATCATCGGCTTTAATTCTCGTTGTAATAACAGGCGCCATCGCAGCCAAAACTATGCTCATTATGAGCATGACTACCATCATCTCAGCAAGCGAAAACGCACATTCCAACTTCATATCATTTTCATTACTCATATCATACCTCTAATGAGAGCATAACAAATTTTAATAGTTTTGTCAACTATGAGTGTACTTAAATAGTACTATAAGTTAACTAATATTAAATAAATTGTTTTTACTCAATAAGGGGTATAATATGCTTGATTTCGGGAAAAGAATTAAACAACTAAGGAAACAAAAACAGCTCACTCAGGAACAGCTCGCAAAAAGGCTGTGGGTAACAAAATCCATTATCAGTGCCTATGAATCAGGCTCCAGATTTCCTTCTTTGGATATCTTAATCAATCTCGCCTACACCCTGAACGTATCTACGGACTATTTACTCGGAGTGAACAAAAGACAACTCTTAGACGTATCTGATTTGACCGATTATCAAATTGAGATTTTAAGAAAATTAATTTTTGAATTTAAAAAATAGTTGCCATTGAGTTTTTTGTATTATAAGATACAGCTTGAGGAGAATTATGGCTAAAATTAATATAACAGTATGTATGGGCAGTTCCTGCTTTGCAAGAGGAAATCAGGAAAATCTTGCGTTTCTTGAAGATTACATTAAAACTCACGGGATTGAAGCCGATATAAATCTTGAAGGCAAAAGGTGCGAAAATAAATGTGCTAAGGGCCCCAATATTATTATCAACGGGGTTGAGTACAACAACGTTACGACAGAAATGCTTGAAAATATTCTTACACCGATAAAATAAGCTGGAGTTAATATATGAATAATCAGTATCCGGTCTACACTTTAACTAATGAGTGCCACGACTGCTACAAATGTATTAGGGAATGTCCCGTTAAAGCTATCAAAATAGAAAACGGTCATGCTTCCGTTATCCCCGAAAAATGCGTTGCCTGCGGGAATTGCGTAAAAGCCTGCCCTTCAAATGCCAAAAGAGTCAGAAGCGATATAGATAAAGTCAAAAACCTTATACTTGCGCAAAAAGATGTTTACGTATCACTTGCACCGTCATGGAGAGCTTCTTTTGAAAACTCCGCCGAAAAAATGATTGCACTGCTAAAACGTTTGGGGTTTAAAAACGTATCAGAAACAGCACTCGGAGCACAGGAAGTTTCCATAAAAACAGCACAAATACTTAACCAAAGCGAAAAGGGTCTGTTTATCTCAAGCGCCTGCCCTGTAATAGTCGACTATATAAGACTTTATATGTCGGATTTTACCAAATATATTACACCTATCGGCTCGCCTTTGATGACTCATGCCAAACTGCTTAAAGAAACTTACGGAAACGATATCTCAATAGTGTTTATCGGCCCCTGCATCGGTAAGAAAAATGAAGCGGCCTACTCCGACTTGATTGACGCCGCCCTTACCTTTGAAGAACTCAGAATGTGGTTTAAAGACGAAATTATTGATATCTCAAAAGTCGCAAAAGATGATAAATTTAAATTCGTCCCCGAATCGGCTTATGAAGGAACTCTTTACCCGATTGACGGCGGAATGAACCAGACCATCAGGAAATCCGGAGTTAATGACAATGTACAGCTTCTGGAAGTGTGCGGTTTGAGCTCACTCAAAAGAGCGTTGAATAATCTTGATGCCGAAAAACTCGACAAAACAATATTTATAGAAGCACTTGCCTGTGACGGCGGATGTGTCGGAGGGCCTTGCATTTCATCCGAAAAGGCCGGAATAACAATGGTTTCCGATATCCTTACAAAAGAAAAAAAACGTGATAAAATCCCCGAACAACCGAAAGTGGTTTATGATTACAAAATTGAACCGAGAAAGGTTGTCAACACCGATTATCCGCTTGAAGATATATTAAAAACACTTAAACGTATCGGTAAACATTCGGTTGATGATGAATTAAACTGCGGGGGATGCGGTTATGCAACCTGTCGTGACCTTGCAAAAGCCTTGCTCGACGGAGAAGCGGAAACTTCAATGTGCGTTTCTTATATGAGAAAAATTGCCGTGAGAAAAGCAGCCGCAATGATTAGATGCATGCCCGCCGCCGTCGTTATGGTTGATAATAAATTGGACATTCTTGAAGCAAATGACAGCTTTATGAGAATGTTTACGGGAGATATGTATGACGTTTTCAAAGCCCGCCCCGACGGACTTACGGGTGCGGCTCTCGACAGAATTGTCGACTTTTCCGATATCTTTAAAACAACTCTTAAAACCGGAAAAGACTTGCACAAAGAACGTTTCCGCGTTAAAAACAGACTCTATGATATTTCGGCTTTCACTATTGAAGAAAATGAAATCGTCGGAGCAGTTATTACAGACGTAACTTCTTCCGAAACAAACAGAGATAAAATTTCTCAAAAGGCACACGAAGTTATTTCGAAAAATATTTCCATTGTTCAGGAAATAGCCTGCCTTTTAGGTGAACATATGGTTGAAACCGAAACATTGTTAAGCTCTATCGCCGAAGACTTCGATGAAAAAGACGGGGAAGTCTGATGTTTATTGATATTGACTGCACGCAGACTAAAAAATATAACCAAAATGCTTACGGGGATTATTTTATATCCAAACGCTATCCCGATGAAGCAAAATTGATTGCCGTTCTCTCCGACGGTTTGGGAAGCGGGATTAAAGCAAATATTCTCTCGTGTATGACTGCCACCATGCTTTTGAAATTTATTGAAGGCGATCAAATTCCTATCGGCAAAGCAGCCGAAATCGTTATGAACTCCCTGCCCGTTTGCAAAGTCAGAAGAATTAGCTACTCAACATTTTCCGCAGTAGAAGCCGATGATGACGGCAACGTGAAAATTGTTGAAGAAGGAAACCCCGAATTTATATGGCTTAGAGATAACGAAGTTTTAAGCCCCGAATATGAATCCGTTCCTTCCAAAACCTTCAAAAACAGATGTATGAAGGTTTATAAAATAAAACTTAAACTGGGAGACAGACTCATTTTCTGCTCTGACGGCGTAACTCAATCCGGACTCGGAGGCGGAAGACTGAAACTGGGATTAAGACGGGAAGGATTGATTGTACTTCTGCAAGACAAAATTAAAGAACAACCCGATATTTCAAGTACCGAATTATCAAAATATATTATCAATCAAGCCAGAAATATTGAAACCGACAGACTTGCAAAAGATGATATCTCAGCCTGCGTTCTGTATTTCAGAGAACCGAGAGAAGCACTTGTATTCACCGGGCCGCCTTATCATCAAAATAAAGACCTTGAATATGCAAAAATGTTTGATAATTTTAAAGGTAAAAAAGCCATTGCCGGCGGCACTACGGCTAACTTAATCTCAAGAGAACTTAACCGCCCCATAACAATGGACACCACAATAAGCATCGGTAAACTTCCCGCCTGCTCTTATATGGACGGTGTGGATTTAGTAACCGAGGGGATTTTGACACTTACCAAAACTCTTGAATATCTCGAATCGGGTGAACCCGATATTGACAATGCGGCAGGAAAACTGGTAAAATTTTTATTGGACAGCGATTGCATTTCATTTATGGTAGGCGCAAAACTCAATCAGGCTCACTACGATCCCGCACTGCCCATTGAAATAGAAATTCGTAAAAATATTATCAAAAAGATGTCTTACGTTCTTCAAGACAAATATTTTAAAAAAGTCAGCATACAGTATATGTAGAAAGGGAAAAAATGGACAAGAAAATTAGTGTTAAAGTGTGTTTGGGAACAACTTGTTTTGTTATGGGTTCATCAAATCTTCAGGAATTGATTGAAACAGTCCCCGCAAAATACGGCGACAGAGTTGAAGTCGCAGGAGTGCCCTGCCTCGGTTTATGTTCAATCGATTGGGAATTTTCAAAAGCACCTTACGTAAAAGTTGATGATGAAGTCATAAAAGAAGCTACGGTTGAAAAAGTTTTGTCCGCTATTGATGCAAAATTAAAATAAAAACCATGCACATAAAAAATTTTTGATTGTTATCGTTTTTTTTGCGACAATGGTATTGAAAAGGAAATAAGAAATGGCAATAAATACTCCAAAGCAAACATCACACTTAAAAAGAGAAATTCTCGTCAGATTAATAAGAGCTTTTTTAAGTGATGATTTTGAAGAAAAAACAAGATTAATACCATATGATATGCGCCCGAAAGGACATGAAGTACCTTACAGGTGCTGTATATATAAAGAAAGAGCTATTATCCGCGACAGAACAATAGCAGGATTGGGCTGCTCCATTGAAGATACCAATGACTCCACACTGCTTTCCGAAGTTGCCCGAAAAGCACTTAAAAGAGAAAAGCCCGATGAAAAACCGCTTACGGTTCTTACTACCGCTTGCAAAGGCTGCGTTCCGGCAAGGATTTATGTAACTGACTTGTGCCAAGGCTGTGTTGCAAGACCTTGCGAAAATACCTGCAAATTCGGTGCAATAAAAGTTATTAACGGAAAATCCACAATTGATACGGCAAAATGTAAAAACTGCGGTATGTGCGCTCAAGTATGCCCCTATCAGGCTATCCAAAAAATTATCGTTCCATGCGAAAGCGCATGCCCCGTCGGTGCAATTGAAAAAGATGAAAACGGCAACGCACAAATAGATTTTGACAAATGTATTTCCTGCGGAAAGTGTGCTGCAGCTTGCCCGTTCGGAGCGGTTCATGAAAAAAGCCAGATTATAGATGTACTGCAAAGCATTAAAAGTAAGAAAAAAGTAATTGCAATGGTTGCTCCCGCAATAATGGGACAACTTCCCTGCTCTCCGGAGCAGCTTAGACAGGCAATACTTAATCTGGGATTTGCAGAGGTTTATGAAGTTGCTCAGGGTGCCGATATTACAACAAAAACCGAAGCGGAAGAATTTGTTGAACGGCTTGAAAACGGTGAAGAATTTATGACAACTTCCTGCTGTGCCGGTTATAATGAACTTGTGGAAAGACATATTCCCGAAATGAAGCCTTTCCGTTCGGATACAAAAACTCCGATGTATTATACAGCCCAAATCGTTAAACAAGAACATCCCGATGCAGTTACGGTATTTTTCTCACCCTGTGTTGCAAAAAGACGTGAAGCATTAAAAAATCCGAATGTTGATTACGTAATCAACTATGAAGAACTCGGCGCTTGGTTTGTTGCATTAGGTGTTCAAGTTGCGGAATGTTCAAAAAGTAAATTTAAAACCGAAGCATCTGCAGAAGCCAGAAATTATGCGGTTATCGGAGGAGTTGCAAAAGCCGTTCAAACACTTTTGCCCGAAGAAATTCCGGCTCATCCCGTTATAATTGACGGACTTAATAAACAATCTATCAGAGATTTGAAAAAATATGCCAAAACAGGTATGTGCGAACTCGGAAATCTCATTGAGGTTATGGCTTGTCAGGGCGGATGTTTAGGCGGAAATGCAACAGTTAATGCATATAAACCGGCTTTAAAACAACTTACAAACTATGTAAACGAAAGCAAACCGCTTATCGAACAGGAAAAAGTCACAGGTTGACAAAACTAAAAAATGAGTTATAATTAATAATAGGGTGGCTGCCCCATAGAGACAGCCTTTACAGACCCTAAATGAAATTAGCAATTATTTCTAAAAAATGTCCTATTACGAGTAGGACATTTTTAATTGATTGCCTTTTCATTAAACCACCCCCTTTCCACCTTTTTACAGTAAAGTTTTGTTGTGTAGTCGGAGGGATTACGGTCTTACCCTAATCGGATTATACAGGATTAACAGATAAATGTCAATAAATTTCGGAATTATTATTAATTATTGTTCGGCTATGTGAAAATCACTACCCAGATTATTTTCCAGAGATTTCATTAGCTGTGAAAGCGGTATATCAAGTGCTTCAGAAATTCTCCATAACATTGTGAGCTTGGGATCTATAAGACCGGTTTCTATCCTGCTTAAATTCCCCGAATCCAAATCATATTCATAAGCAAGTATGCGCTGAGACTTATTGAGCTGTTCTCGTTTTTTCTTTACCTGTTTACCAAACTCTTTTATCAAACGTAATGTTTTTTCATTTTTGTATTGCATACATACAGTATATGTGTTATAATAGTTTTGAAATTATGTATGTATACATCAGAAGGGATTAAATATGCTTCGGAAAAAGTCTATTATTTTTAAGAAAGAGAAAAGCAATGTTGGTTTTACTCTTGCAGAAGTATTAATTACGCTGGGTATAATCGGTACGGTAGCTGCATTAACTATTCCGACAATGATTTCAAAAACGAATAATCTGGCGTCTGAAACAGCTTTAAAAAAACAGATTTCAGTTATTCAAAATCAGCTTGATTATATGAGTTTTAATGAAAATTTAAATTCTTGTTATATAACGGTGATTACTGATCCGAATAATAAAGGTAATCTTATTTATTCAAGTGATAATCAAGACTGTTCGAAAATAGAAAATGGCTTAGTTCAAAATATGAAACTAACACCTGTAACAAATTACTCCCGGATTTATACCGGCAGGCAAACTGTCAAAAACAATGGCGGAATTTCTTCAAATTGGAGTGTTGATTATATGTCGAATTTACAATTGATGTCGTGTTATCTTTCTGCGGACGGAACAGTACTTTATTTTTCGTTGGTAACAGCCGGAAAATATATAATAATAGACACAAACGGAACAAAAGGTCCTAATAAATGGGGTTATGATGTTTTTTGGCTTACACTGATTAAAAACCCTAATAACGGGAGTTTACGATTAACTGATGAGTATGCAACTCTTGTAGAAAAAGGCGGAAAACTGCCAAGGGATATTTTGCAGAACAAAAAGGGAGCATCAACATCAGCGAGCCTCGGTAATAATTCGTTTGGCAGATATTAATCATTAAAAATTATTTGTAATATAATAGTTTTATGAAAAAAATCAGCATAATAGGTTCAACCGGTTCTATCGGGCGTCAAGCTTTGGAAGTTATCGAAAAGCTTCCCGCTGAATTTGAAATTGTTGCACTTGCAGGCGGACATAACGCGGAACTTTTAAAACAGCAGGCTGAAAAGTTTAAACCTCACTACACCGTACTTGGCGAAGAAGGTCTTGAAAAGATTTGTTCTGATAAAGAAAACGATATTATTTTAGTTGCATGTTCGGGCAAAATCGGACTTAAACCTACTCTTACGGCGATTAAAAACGGTATTGATATTGCACTTGCCAACAAAGAAACTCTTGTAATGGCAGGCGACATTGTTATGGCGGAAGCAAAAAAATACGGAGTTAACATAATTCCGGTTGACAGCGAACACTGTGCAATTCACCAGTGTATTAAAAATATAAACTCGGTGGATAAACTTATTATAACGGCATCGGGCGGGCCTTTTCTTCACAAATCAATTGATGATATGAAAAATGCCTCCGTTGAACAGACTCTTGCGCATCCGCGCTGGAATATGGGCAGAAAAATTACCGTTGACAGTGCAACATTGATGAATAAAGGGCTTGAAATTATAGAAGCGCATCATCTTTTCGGGTTTGATTATGATGATATTGAAGTTGTTGTTCATCCGCAAAGCATCGTTCATTCGGCTATCGAATATAAAGACGGAAGCGTAATTGCACAACTGGGATTGCCGAGCATGCATATACCTATCCAATATGCAATAACTTATCCCGAACGTTTTGAAGGAATAAAATCCAAAAGTTTCAGCTTCACCGATATTGCAAGATTGGATTTTGAAAAGCCCGATTTTGATAAATTTCCTTCCGTAAGGCTTGCTTATAATATGGGAAAAATCGGCGGTACCGCAACGGTTTGTATGAACGCGGCAAACGAAGAAGCTGTATTTGCATTTCTTGAAGGGAAAATAAAATTATATAATATTTTTGAAATAACCAAACAAATGTGTGATAATCATACAGCAGCTAAGAATCCGTCACTTGATAAAATTTTTGAAGTTGATAAAGAAGTCAGAGAAGAAACGAAAAAGATAATCAGCACTTTTTTGTAATATAATTTAGCTATGAAAAGAGAAGAATTTATAAAAGCCAAACGAATAGTTTTCAAATTCGGAACAAATATACTCAGGGGAGATGACGGCTATGTGTCATTGCCCAGAGTTTTCTCGTTTATAGAAGATTTGGCGCGGCTGGTAAGACAGGGTAAAGAAGTAATTGTTGTAACATCCGGTGCCGTCGGACTCGGGAAAAAAAGACTCGGACTTGACAATACCGAAGGCGTTGCACTTAAACAGGCCTGTGCCGCAATCGGACAGGGCAAACTTATGTCTATATACGAAGAAGGATTTGACACTTACGGGATTGTATCTTCTCAAATTTTGTTAACGGAAGATGATTTTTCGCTCCGGAAACGTTACCTCAGTTTAAGAACCACACTGAACAAACTTCTTGAACTCGGAGTTGTTCCGATAATTAACCAGAACGATACCGTGTCGACTGTAGAAGTTGATCCGCAGTATGAACATATGCAGGTTTGCTTTTCGGATAATGACAAACTATCCGCGCTTGTTACAAGCGAACTTGATGCCGATTTGCTTATTATTCTTTCCGATATTGAAGGGCTTTATGATGAGAATCCGAAAGTTAATCCGAATGCAAATATAATAAGAAAAGTTGAAGAAGTAACGGATGAAATACTTTCGCTCGGAACAGATGCATCATCAGGCGGAAGGGGCGGTATGAGAACAAAGCTTGAAGCCGCAAGAATGGTTACGCGTTTCGGCGGTAAAGTTTTAATAGCAAACGGTAAAATACCTTATGTAATTAAAAAAATCTTTGAAGGCGAAGAACTCGGGACAATGTTTCTTCCGCAAAATGAAGGGATGTCGGATAAAAAACGCTGGATCGGGTATGCAACCAATATTATCGGGAAAATTACCGTTAATGACGGTGCAAAACAGGCTTTGCTCGCTCAAAAAAGCCTGCTTCCGATTGGAGTGTGCGAAGTCATAAACGAATTTAAAAAAGGCGATGTAATATCAATCCTTGATGAAGAACATAACGAAATTGCCAGAGGAATTGTCAATTATGATTCCGATGCCTGCAGAAAAGTAATCGGCTGTCATTCCGATAACATTATGGAAATTCTCGGTTTCAAAAACTATGATGCAATAATAACAAGAGATAACATAACTTTATTGTGAGGGAAAATGGATTTTACACAAATAGCAAAAGATGCAAAAGAAGCTTCACTCAAAATTGCCTATCTCACGGAACAAACCAAAAATGAAGCGCTATTAAAAATTGCCGAAGAAATAGAAAAATCTTCCGCGGAAATTTTTGAAGCAAACAAACTTGATTTGGATGAAGCTGAAAAACTTGTACATTCCGGAGAAATTACAGAATCGGTATTCAACCGGCTTAAACTGGATGAAAACAAAATGCGCGATATGATTTCCGGTGTCAGAGAAATTGCACGGCTTGAAGATCCGGTGAACAAAAAATTACTTGTAAGAGAGTTAGACACAGACTTAACATTGTATAAAATATCTTGTCCCATAGGCGTTTTGGGAATAATTTTTGAAGCACGTCCTGATGTAATAGTCCAAATAGCATCACTGGCAATTAAATCGGCAAACGCAGTTATTCTTAAAGGCGGAAAAGAATCAATTAACACAAATAAAAAACTTTTATCCGTCATAAATTCCGTATTACTCCGAATTCCCGATTTCCCTCAAAATGTTATTCAGCAGGTATTTACCCGTGAAGATGCGGCAAAAATGCTTGAATGTGATAAGTATATAAATCTTATAATCCCGAGAGGCGGAAATAAACTTGTAAAATACATAAAAGAAAATACGAAAATTCCCGTTCTCGGTCACGCTGACGGTATCTGCCATATTTTTATTGATGAAACAGCAGATACGGATATGGCAATAAGGGTTGTTACCGATGCGAAAACTCAATACCCGAGTGCATGCAATTCTGTTGAAACGCTTTTAATTCATAAAAAATTTCCAAAGAAAGACGATCTTTTGGCCTCTTTACAGTTATCGGAAATAAAACTTATCAATAATCCCGAAAGCTGGTCTTTTGAATATGGTGATAAGATTTTGGCATATAAAACGGTTAACGATGTTGATGAAGCAATAGAACATATAAACACATACGGTTCGGGGCATACTGACAGCATAATAACCCAAAACAAGGCAAACGCCGAAAAATTTATGAATGAAGTTGATTCAGCGGGAGTATATTTTAACGCATCAACCCGTTTTGCGGACGGATTCAGATACGGCTTCGGAGCGGAAGTCGGAATATCGACAAACAAAACACATGCCAGAGGTCCTGTGGGATTGGAAGGGTTGACGATTTACAAATATAAATTGGTTGGAAACGGTCATATAGCGGGGGATTACGTTACCGGAGAAAAGCGGTTTCATCATAAAGATATTTTGTGATAGAATAAAAGATATGGAGAGGTGTCCGAGCGGTTTAAGGTGTGGACCTCGAAAGTCTATGTGGGTGAAAGCTCACCGTGGGTTCGAATCCCACCCTCTCCGAATAAAAACACTGTAGGTCGGATTTATTAATCCGACAAAATTAAGAAACAATAGAGACATCTTAAAATTGTGGACAGGAATGCACAAACTACAGACTAAAGCGTAGTTTGAGTATTTAGATATTGTCGGTTTGGTAAAACCGACCTACAATGCTTTAAATAATGATTGTAAATAATTGTAAAAACTATGGCAATTAAATTTCTTTATGGTTTTTAAGTTAGCAATGGAGATTAGAAATCAAAAATTTTATAATCACAATTTCGGGTCAAAACTCGGTTGGCGTGCAACTTACGAGTTAAAAAAGACACCTGAGAAATTAGCAGAAATCACTTCAAAACTAAAAAATATGGGTGAGCCAACAACCGTTGTTGATATTATGTCTCAAGATACTAAAAAGGGTAGAATGTACTCTTTGAGATTATTTAATGAAATTTTTGGAGATAAATACAATGTTTCTATTTTGAAAGATAATCATAATCAAGATATTGTATCTGCCTCAGCAAAAGATTTTTTAACTGCAATAGAAAATTTAACAAAACAAACTGTAGAACAAAAACAAAATGTAATTTTTAATACAATTAGTAGTGAACTTACTACTTCATCACCTATGATCAGATATTTAAAAACAATAATTAATAAGGCTAAAGAAGAAGGTAAATTTTTAACTGCAAATACTGAAAAACGTATCCTCAAAGATTTGTATAGTTAGTATTTACTTTAATTTTTTTATTGTATCCTTAACATCATGGCAATGGTGTTTTTTGATATTAATTTGGGGTGATTTATGAAAGGTTTAAAAAACCTTAAATATAATTTTTATAACTGCAAGTTTTGCTCTATGCAATACTAATTCTTATGATGCTTACGGGCAAAAGACAGGCTCGTTCAAAAAAGATTCATCGGGTAGAATTACCGAGTACGATAAATACGGAAGAAAAGTTGGAAGTTATAGATAAATTATTTCATAAATTATTATAAAAAATTTAAAATTAACTTGCCGAAATAATCAAACTAAATGATTCAAATAATCAAACCATGTGTTTCTTTACACATATCTTCAGGTTTTATATAATCCATCCATGGTTTGACAAAGTTGTTGGAATATAATACCATGTACGAGAAATATTTCAAAAATATAGTTTTTGGGGACAATGGACGTATATTTTATTTGAAATTTTTCTAGATAATTGGTAAGAGATAGAATGAAATGTTTATTATTTTAGGTCTTAGGACATAAACTTATTGATTTTAATTAAGAATAAAAAAATATTATATTCTACTTAAAATTGAGGTAATAAAGAAGTGATGAAAATACATAATCAAAAAATTTATCTGTTATTAGGAATTATTTTATTTATAATACTTATTTTTTGTATTAGTCAAATTTATAAATCTCGTTTTGGATATTTTAAAACAGTAGGAAGTTTAAATTATCAACATCCTAATGCAGATGCTTTTTTGATGCAAAATAATAAGATTTTTATTCTTGGAAATTCATTTGATAGACCTCCTATTCCAAATGAAATTTATGATATTAATAATAGGATTTCAGAGATATTTAATTTTAAACACAATTTACGACATTATCCAGAGGGAGTATTAATAGATAATAATAGAATTTTCTTGCTAAGGGCATGTATTAATTCAAGGTGTGGAATGTCAGTGGTATATAATATAAACAGTAATAAAATTGATTATATATATGATAATACTTTCTCTACCTATACTAAAAATTTAAATAATGATTTACTAAATCATTTATTGTTAAATAACAAAAACATTTTTTATATATCACATAAATCAAATAATCAGTATGAAATTGGGATTTTTAAACCCAAAACACATGATAAACAAATTTTTCTTACTAATGAAAATATAGGATTTCCTAAAAGCATACAATTAAATGATACGCAAATTTTAATTATGTCAATTTCTAATGCGTATATCTTTGATATAGAACATAACAAATTGACTAAATTAAATTTCCCATATGGGAACTATCCTAATTCTGGAGTTAATAATCAAAGAATTTCTCATATGATAAAATCAAAAGATAAAATTTTTATTTTTATATATTTAGTAGATAGGAATTTTAATGGATATAATTTAACACTTAAATTTGATATAAAATCAAAAAATTTTTCAAAATTGGCATCATCTTCAATTATAAGAGATTATTGTTTTATAGGAACAAATTATGTCAGTTCTGCTGTTAGCTTGAATAATAAATATATTTTGTTAAATGGTGGCTTGACTCCATCATCAATATTGACTGGGTTATTGGAAGGGCATGATATAAAAGTTAATTCTGCAGAAATATATGATGTAAGGAAAAATGAATTTTATAGAATTGTCAATATGCCATATGCTAAATTCGGGCACCAATCAATTTTAATAAACAACAATGAAGTCTACATTATTGGAGGAGAAACAAATAAAATTTTCAGAAATTTTTACGGAAAAGAAAATAGAAAAATTATAAAGTTTAAAATATTAAGATGAGGAAGTAAATTATGAATACTAGTTTAAATTCTGCACTAACTGCAGAACAGTTATATGCAACATTAACAATTGCAAATGGAAAAAACATTGAAATTAATGGAACAACTTATACTTGTATAGACTCTGTTAGCAATTCAACTAATGGTTATCAAGTCTGTAGGTCGGATTTACTAATCCGACAAATTAAGAAGGCAGGTCGGACATCTATCCTTCTAAACTGTTGTATAAATCATACGCTTTGATTAATTTTGAATTATTTTGGATTTCGTAAATTTTTATCAAAGCCCATTCGGCATGAGAATTTATATCTGTTACATAGCCTGCATCTGCGGAATTTTTAAGACTTTTGTCTATAATGTTATAAAGTCTTGCAAGCGTATTATTGTCCATTCTGTGTATTGGTCTTGAAAAATAATCCGCCAAGCCGCCGGAATTGTATTCGAGTGTCTTATAAAGCTTTTGAAGCGTGGTTTTCACATCAGATAACTCATACTCTAAAAATCCCTCGACCTGTTTTTTTGTTCCGTGTCGGAAAACATACATTTTCATTTTTTCAATATTGTCTTTATCGACTTTGTTTTGGATAAGAAAATTAGAATCAATAACAGAATTTATACATCTGTTAATTTCACTCTTTTCAACGCCTAAAGCTTCAGCGAGAAGTTTCATATCGCCTTGTTTGGTAAAAGAGTTTTTAAGCGGACGGAAACGAATGAGCGGTCGATTTTTTAACACTTGCTCCAATTCTTTTTTTGTTATGTTTTCTGTCGAAACATTCTTCAATATATGCGCATTGTTTCTTAAAAAATCAACTTTTTGCCGGTTTGAAAGTTTATTTGATGTAAGAATTTTGTGAAGCTCAAAGGCATCAATAGAATTTATCGCAGAAATTTTATCCATAAACGGATTTTATCATAGAAAATGCTATTGTACAAAGTGTTGCAGTCTGTATGTCGGATTAGTAAATCCGACATACAATACTCGTTTGATCTCGTTGACATTCCGAACAGTTAATATAAAATTAATAATGTAAGGTTTTTTTTATTTTATTCATTACATTTGTTTGAAAGAAGAATATTGGAAAAACTTGATAAAAATACATCAGAAGCAATTTATTTAATAAAAGCAATCGCTATTATTTTTGTTTGTTATACACATTCTTACATAGAACCAATATATTTTGTCGGAGGTATTCCGGTGTGGTTTGATTTCATTCAGTATAGTCTTTCCGTTGTTATAGCACGAACTGCTGTACCTTTATTTTTCTTTGTTTCTGCATTTTTGCTTTACACGAAAGAATACTCTTACAAAGATAATTTAAAAAAGAAGTTTAAAACTTTATTTATCCCATATATAATTTTTAATTTAATAAGTTTTTTTGTATTTTATACTTTAGAACCCAGATTTACAATTGAAAATTGGAAAATTTCGGATTGGGTAAATGCTTTTGTCGGTTATAGAAACGCTTACCCTATATTATTTACATTGTGGTTTTTGAGAAACTTGATGCTTCTTAATCTATTTTGTGATTTTATCAAATTTATTATAAAAAAATTTAATATAAAATTTGTATTTTTATTGGGAATTTTATATCTGTATATATCTTACTTTACAAATTGCAGAAATATTATTTCAGGGGTTTCTTCAATATTTTATTGGTCAGCCGGTGCATATTTTGCATTAAATCATATTGATTTGTTTAAAATAAAAACATATGCTGCCAAATACAAATTACAATTTATCTATATTGTAGGGATGATTCTTTTATTTATTCTGCATTGTTATAAAATTAAATATAATTTTGCATTGGGAAATTTTGAAACTCTTATAGGTTGTTTGTGTATAATTTCATTTGCTTTTAGTTTTAAAGACTGTAATTTAAAACAATACTTATTAAAAATATCAAAATACACTTTTTGTATATATTTATTACATGGATTTAATCTTAATTTTTTTAGCAAACTTTTATATGCAATGTTAAACACTCAAATCCTTTATATATCACTTGGATATATATTTTGTCCTATTTTAAATATCATATATTGTATAATATTATCTGTACTAATAAAAAGATTATCTCCTAAAGTTTATGCAGTATTGTTTGGCAACAGATAAAAGGTAGGTCGGATTTACTAATCCGACAAATTAAGAAGCAACGGGGCTTTTTGAAATTGTCGGGCATGTATGCCCAACCTACATGCTAAAGCGTAGTATTTTGATATTGTCGGTTTGGTAAAACCGACCTACAGACTTACAACAGATTAATTTCAGATAAAACAGAAATTTTTAACGCAATAAAAAATAATACTGCTCAAGGTGAAAAAATTAAAATTGAATATAATCTCCACAGAAGAAATGTAAAAACCGGTCAATATCCTATTGAAGAAAATGTCGATTATAAAGATTTTATGCAAAAGCATAAAATCGAAAATCCGGATAGTGCAGATGTTGTTTTTTACGTATATAATGATAAAGTCTTTGATAATACAAAAAAGATAGAATCCTATCGCGCTATTATTTATGACAGAAACGGTATTAAAGTTTATAAAAATTTTTAAATAATATAAAAAAGGAAAAACTGTCCTGATGAAAACCGAAAAAGAAAAAATGCTCGAAGGCATCTTATATGACGCCAATTATGATAAAGCACTAATAAAAGAGCGGGAAAATTGTAAAATGCACTGTTATGAATATAACAATCTTGCACCGAATGAAACACTAAAAAGAAACGAATTAATTAAAAAAATTGTCGGGAAGGCACATGGCAATTTTTTAATCGAACAGCCTTTCATGTGTGATTACGGCTATAACATTGAATTAGGCGAAAATTTTTATGCAAATCATAATTTAATAATTCTTGATTGTGCAAAAGTAACTTTTGGTGATAATGTTTTTATTGCACCTAATTGTGCTTTCTATACCGCAGGCCATCCTCTGGATTATGAAACAAGGAATAAAGGGCTGGAATATGCAAAACCCGTTAGTGTGGGAAATAATGTTTGGATAGGCGGAAATGTTGTAGTATTGCCGGGGGTAAAAATAGGTAACAATGTGGTAATCGGAGCGGGAAGTGTTGTGAATAAAGACATTCCCGATAATTCTTTGGTTGTCGGAAATCCGGCAAGAAAAATCAGAGATTTATAATACATTAAAATTTTTAATTCTAATTTTTTATATCCGCCGATTTTCATAAAAAATTGCCTGATATTTTAACAAAATTTCATAAAAGTATGATTTTTACCCGATAAATATTTGTTAAATTTATTTTTCATGATAGAGTAAATAAGGGATTCCCCGATACCCCATACCGTAAAGATAAATATACATAGCAAAAAATATTTTTACGATTTTTATTTATATCAAATACCCTAAGGAAATAACTGTGAAAATTCTAAACACAATAAGAATAATATCATGTTCGGCACTTGTTTCACTTTCATCATGCGCAGAAAAGACAGTGTCAAAATTACCTGCTCAAATCCCGGATAATTTTGTCAGAAGCGAAATAGCACATTTTCCCCGAAAACTTGCCGATACCGTGTATAAATTTAATCATACAATTCCCTGGGATTGTTTTGAATACGTAAAACCTATGGGCATTATTGAAAAAAGCAGCGAAAGATTACAAAAAGAAAAACACGTAATAAACGTTATAACAAATGATTTAGCTGCAAAAAACGTTAATAAAGAAAAAGTCGCAGAAATGATTGTTGATGCTCATGAAGAAACAGGCATTGACTTGAATGCACTTATTGCAGTTGCCAAACAAGAAACCCATTTTGCGGAAAAAACAAAATTTGATAACGGCAGCGGTATGATGCAAGTTACATCAATAGTTCTCAAAGATATGTATCAAAGCCCTGAAAAATATGACAAAGAATTCGGAAAAATATTAAAAAATGAATTTGGCGATTCTTTAAAAAACTTATTTGCAAAACTTGATGAATTAAAAGAAAAACACACCGATAACACTTTCATTTTTGGTTTTAACAACTTTAATATGAACAAAAACCGGGACATAGTTATTCCCTATAAACAATCTGAAAACTTTGACGAGCTATATAAAAGAATAGGTCATTTCGGACAAATTTTATATGACAATAAGAACAGCACGGAACTTTTAAATGCAATCAGAAAGGATTCGGCGCTCAATATCAGAATAGGCGCATATCGTTTAAGAAGGGCATTAAACAGATTTTCGGATATCAGAAAAGCTTTTGAAAATTACAACTCCGGTCCTTCAATGCAATCTTACGGAGAAAGTGCATATAAACATTACCTGAATTCCAAAAAACTGCAAAATGAACTTACATAAAATTCAAAATTTCTAGGCTTCCAAATTGAGTGCTCTCAGCTGTTCTTTTGCAATATTCCAATATGTAATACGTTGAGGAAAACTTATTTCGGTAAGCGGTTTGCCTGCGAGTTGTTTTGCAAGAGCAACCCTGTTTGAGATTTTTTTATTGGTTCGTTCAAGAGCGGCGGCAGGATCAACCCCGTAATAATCCGCAAGCATGATTGTATCAAATAAGATATCTCCCACTTCTTCTTCCGTATTGTCCTGATCATTATTAAGCCTTGCCTGACGTAATTCTTTTATCTCGGAGTTTATAAACTTATAGTAATCCTGTTCGCTTTTATTGTAACCGTTTCTGAGAAGCATGCGCGAAACACAGACTGCATCCTGCATCGGACGGGAAGTAAAACTTATATGACTTATGGGAGGTACACTTAACATCATGGATATTATAAGCAAATAAAAATTATTTTCCATAATAATTTAAGTTTTTTTAATAACGTATAAAAACTGTCAATAATTAATAAATTTAAAAATTATTATGTTGAAATTTTGTCAGAATAATTTTTTTCAATTCTTTTGTTACTTTATTATAAATCTTTCTTGATTGTTTTGTTGACAGCTCTCTTAATTCCTGAATCCAGTCCGATAAATTTACAAATTTTTCGGTTTGATTTATAACATATATTTTTTCATTAAAATATTTTATTTGTTTTACATTCTGAGAAATAATTATTAATATAAAGTTTCCGTCCGGATTATACTTATAAAGAGTTTTGACCAAATCATCAAGAACAAGAGCTGAAAGTTTGGAAAAAGTTGCTATTACGAAGAATTTATATGAAGATTTATCATTAAAATCCTCGTATAAATTCTTTATTCTGGCGTTATATCTCTCTTTAAACTGTTTCAATGTAAAATCGGCTTCATGGTTAAAAACGGCATTCCATTTTTTATTAATCCAATATTTATGTTCATAATCATATTCCATATCGTCATAAAATTTTTCAAATTTTGTGTTAATTAGTTCCGTCACAGCATCCATCTCATTGAAAAAAGCCAAATCAAACGGGTATGTTTTTTCTCCGTCTTTTTTCAAGGGCTTTAATTTACTGAAAGAAGTTATTACGCGCGGGAAACAATATTGTCCGAGCGGAATAATTTTATAACTTTTACAATCCGAAACCGTTTTTTTATCTTTATAATTTCGATACAGAACCAGCAAATCGCAGAAGATACATTTGTAATGGTATCTTGCCGTATTCAACTTAAATTTTAGCCCGAAGAAATTTATAATCTTGTAATGCTTTACAGCAGTATTTCGCCGATTATATTTCCAACCGTCCCTGATACAGAATAAATCATTGCTTTTGCCCCCCCCCCGACGAGTTCAGATTTTGATTTCCTTAAGAGTTCCATAAGTTAATCATAACATAAAGATAATCAATAGTTAAAAAATCTGTCAAAATCAACATCATCAAAGCTGCACAGAAGTTTGTAGACTTCATCATCTTCATCCATTCTCTGAAAAGAATAATCATCAAACTTCCAGTATTTAGGTTTAATACCTTTAACTCTTACGATTTCTTTATCGCGGAGAATAACCAATTTTCTTTTGACGGTTTCAAGCGGAAGTTCAACCATTTTGGCAAGTTCTACCGCCGTAATCCACTCGTTGCCGGAGCCTTTTTCGGGTGTCATAAACATAAGCTCCAGCCCGACTTTTTTAAGTTCCTTATCCTCACACATAATTCAATACTATCGGCAAATTACAAAAATGTTATCATATTTTTGTACTAAATATCTTTACGGCGCGCGGCAATATTCCGAGGCAGTAAGATATAGCAATCCCGTAGTTTGTAATTGGTACAGCGGCTTTGTTTGCGAGTATAATCCTTGAGAGAACCTCACGTCTGTTTGTCATACAGGCACCGCAATGAATTATTAGTTTGTATCCGCTTATATCGGGGAAATCATGACCTGCAAAGTTTTCGATAACAAGGTTTTTCCCTGTTTTTTTACGCAATAGAGCGGGAATTTTTACTCTGCCTATATCATCCTCAATAGCGTGATGCGTGCAGCTTTCCAAAATCAAAACTCTGTCGCCGTCTTTTAAATCATCAATCGCTTTTGCACCGTTAATAAATTCGCCCAAATCTCCTTTTAATCTTGCAAAAAGAATGGAAAAAGACGTAAGTGCAATATTTTCGGGAACAATTTCCGATACCTTTTTGAATGCTTGAGAATCCGTAATTACAAGTGAAGGCGGAGTCTTCAGATTTTGCAGCGCCTGTTCCAGTTCCGTTTCCTTTACCGTATAAACCAAACAGTCACTGTCAAGCAAATCACGCAGAGTTTGCACCTGCGGTAAAATTATTCTTCCTTTGGGTGCTTCTTTATCAATCGGAATTACAAGTATAACCGTACTTTTCGCATCAACCAGATCACCCGCGATTTTCGGCGAATTTACAAAATCATCAGGGAGCAGTTTTACAAGCGCATTTTTAAATTTGAAAACAATATCTTCATCTTTAATTGAGGTATACAAAATATTTTCATACCCTTCAACAATTCTTTTTTCTATATCGCATTTGTTAACTGCAATAAGATAAGGTATTTTCAGTTCGTCAAGTTTTCGGACAAGTTCATTTTCATAGCCCGTAAAGCCGTTATAATCACATACAACCACCGCAGCATCGATACGGTTAATAATTTTCATTGTTTTTTCAATACGCTGAGAAGCAAGTTCCGTGTCATCATCAAGCCCTGCGGTATCGAGGAAGGTAACCGGACCGACAGGCAAAAGTTCCATGGATTTTTCAACAACATCAGTTGTAGTTCCCGCAATATCCGATACAATGGATATTTCTTGATTTGTAATTCTGTTAAGCAGAGAAGATTTGCCGACATTTGTTCTGCCGAAAAATCCTATGTGTAATCTCATTGATTTTAATGTTTTCACAACTTAAATATAGTTTATAAAAATTTTAGGTCAAGAATACAGATTATAAAAACACGCGGAAACATGAAAGGTCTTATGGGAGAGATTAACATAAATTATTTAAGGACACTGAAAAAAAAATTTGTCCTAATCTTGGAATTTTATTAAGAAACATTAAAAAAGCCGACCTTGCGGCCGGCTTTGTGTTAACCTCTGATTTTGAGTTTTTTAATCAAATCTCTGTATTCTTCGAGATTTTGAGATTTCAAATAAGAAAGCAGTTTTTTTCTTTTACCTACCATCATCAAAAGACCTCTTTTAGTGGCGAAATCTTTTTGATTTGTTTTCAAATGTTCGGTAAGCTCGGTAATTTTTTTACTCATCATGGCAACCTGAACTGCCGTAGAGCCTGTATCTTTTTCATTTTTACCGTACTTTTTAACGATTTCTTTTTTGTTTTTAAGGTTCATATTTTTATCCTTTACTTGTTGAGTGTTATTGGCGTAAGCACTCTACAGGAATAGGATAATATATAAAGAAAAAATTGCAAGCATGGTTAAAAACAGATGTTACAAAGGTTAAACAATTCTGTGTGCAATGTCGGAACATTTACCGAGTAATGCATCAGTGCTCATTTCACTGATTCTTGCGTTCTTAAATGCAAGCTCAACTTTTGATTGTTCAAAATCGCTGTCCGAATTTGCATATTTCTTTTCTAATGTTTCATATATTTTCGTTAATAATTTAAGATTATCTTTAGATGCCTGATATTCAGCCCAAGCGGCTTCAAATTCAGCCTGTTTTTTCTCGTATCTTTCATTGAGCATATCAATGAAATCTCTTTTAGTTTCACCCTTTTCAAGAAATTCAAGATATTTTTCACGGATATTTGCCGGCAGATTAGCCGCTTGTTCATAAAGCATTTCCCGAACAGTTAATGTTTCACCTGCTTCACCTTTTTTAGTTCTTAAATTGAAAACAGTATTGATAAACGGGTTCGTAACTTTTTTATTTAACTGTATAGATGATGCATTAGATTCGGTTATACCGCTTACTTTATCGACCATAGAAATCCTCTCTTGTATCCTTTATATATATAAAGTATTTAATGCAGAAAAAATTGCCTTTTTCATTAAGAATTATTAAGCCGAATATTTAAGGTATTTTTCAACTGTTTGAAGGATTAAAATTCAGTGCCGATAATTTAAAATATAAATGGGTTAAGTATTGAGGTGTTCTATGGAAGAAGTATTTTATCCGCAAAACAACGGGGAATTATCGGAATCCGTCACTCAAAACTGGACGGAGCAGGCTTTGGAATGTTATTCAATCAAATGCGACTGCACAAAATGTTCGCTCAGAAACGGCAATTATTCCTTTAAGTGCCAAATGCCGAAAGTTATTGACATTCTCATTAATGCTGCGGGCATTCCTAAATTTGCTTAAAAAAAATTCCGCGTTATGCGGAATTTTTTTTACCCAGGCCCGGTAGCCTTAACCGGAAATTCCGGCATTGTGTAAATTTAACAGTTTTGCAAGATGCCATTCTCTTGCCGAGATATCATCTATCCTGTTTTTTATTTCTTCAAGCTCCGATAAAAGAGTGTTTAAATCTTTTCTCTGTACTGCGGGTTTTTCAAACCGCTCCTCATCTTCAAGCCAAAAGAGAGGAAGACAATTGTTTTCAAAAAGTTCTTTATCGTTCATTATGCTTCTCCTTTTTGATTTTGGGTTAAAAATGAATGAATCATGTCTACCAAATCAAAATTTCCGTATTTAAACGCATAGGGCTTGTCGGAATATTCACTTCCCGTAACTCTCTGAAGCTCCCTAACCTGCCTGTAATCAAGTGAATTGAAATCAAAACTTGTCATTTCACCGTAATCAAGCATCAAATCTTCCATATCCGTAAGTTTTTTTTCGTCCATTACACACTCCTTTTTCTTATGTGAACAAATTATTAATCGGCAGTTTAGTCGAAAAACTTTAGGAATTTTCGTACTATTGTTACATATTTTTACAAATATCATTTATATGGAGGTTTGACTTTTCCCGTAAAATAATTAAAATGTGACTGAGGTAGATATTTATGGCAAATAACAACGGTATATTATCGGGAATTTATTCGGGACTGACAAACACGTATTCATATCTTGCATCTCAGTATCCCGAAGGATTAACACTTGAAAAACTTAACGAAGCAAGAACAAAAAGTACAAATTTAAATGTACTTAACCAGTCCTTTGCGTCGTATCTTCAGAGCAATTTTACCAACATAGACAAAGACGGTGACGGAATAATAACTTCCGAAGAAATGAACAATCTGTCAAACATGATATCAACTCAAGGATTGACCAAAGCTGAATTGACACAGCTTTACGCATCCGGTTCAAGCGGGTTATCGGAAAGCACAATGACAAAAATTCTTGAACACTTTGACGATATGGACACAAATCATGACGGAAGAATTACAAGCGCGGAAATATCGGCTTATGATATAAATTGCGCCCGCATGGAAGTTGAAGATGAATTTAACAACAGACGTGCAACAGATATGTCCGTATTCTACGGAGACAGTTCATCAACAAGCGATACATACAGCTTATTAAGCTACAAATACAAATCTAACAATAAATCTTAGTAACGTTCAGGAAAGGAATTTCCCGCTTCGGCGGGATTTTTTGTGTAATAATTCCCCGTCCCAAGAATAACTCCGAAAAAAGTACTGCTCTTTGCAAATATTTTTTTTCTTCATATAATGTTTACAGGAAAAGGAGAAAAGTTATGTCAAGAAAACCTATTATTGCAGGAAACTGGAAAATGAATTTGCTTCAATCCGAAGCCAAATCAGTTTTTGAAGGTATTAAAAACTTTGTAAAAGATTACTCGGCAACTCAATTACCTGAAATTGTTATTGCTCCGGTATTTACATCAATTTCCGCAGTAGAAACAGTAAAATGCGACTGCGGCTGCGGCGGAACAAAAATCGCAATTGCAGGTCAAAATTGCCACTGGGAAAGTTCAGGAGCTTACACGGGCGAAATTTCCGTTGAAATGCTTAAAGATGCCGGATGCAGTTATGTAATTATCGGGCATTCGGAAAGACGCCAATATTTCTCTGAAACAGACGAAATGATTAACAAAAAAGCTAAAGCAATCTTAGCAGGCGGACTTACACCGATTATCTGCTGCGGTGAAACCCTTGAACAAAGAGAACAAGGCATCACTGACAGCTGGATTTCAGGTCAGATTAAATCAGCTCTTGAAGGTATTTCATCAGAAGATGTTGCAAAATCAGTTATCGCTTATGAACCTATCTGGGCAATCGGAACGGGAAAAACTTGTGATTCCGATGAAGCTAACAGAGTAATAGCAATGATTAGAAATGTAGTTAAAGAAGTTGCCGGAAATACCGCGGGTGATTCAATCAGAATCCTCTACGGCGGTTCCGTTAAACCTGCAACTATCGCCGAACAAATGTCAAAATCAGACATTGACGGTGCTTTAGTAGGCGGTGCTTCACTTAAAGCCGAAAGCTTCAACGAAATCATTGCCAACACAATGAAAGTTGCATGCGGTGTTTAACCTTTTATAAAATTAACAAAAAAGAGAGGCAAAAACCTCTCTTTTTTATTTGCAATTTTTCACAACCATTTCACAATTTTTACAGTCAAATTCAAGCGGATATTTTACCCCTTTTTCATCAACAAGGAAAAGCTTTTCGGGACTTTTGCACATATCAAATGCATATTTCAGACAATGTTTTGTGCGCATAAGCTCATCAGCAAAACCTCCGCTTTCAAACGACATTGAACAAACTTTACATCCGCACTTCTCATAAAATTCTTTTGCTTTTTTGTTATGTATATTTGCCTTGTAATCAAGTTTTTTATATGGAAATTCAACCCTTTTCAACGACTTTTGCAAAACTTTAGGATAATTTTTTAATCTTTCGTCCATAAGTTTTGATAGAATTTCCCTTCGAATTTCGTTAATTTTGGAAATTTGAAGAAACGGAATTTCATCTTGAATATCAATATTCTCAACATAGAAATCACTCTCGCCCGTCTTTGAAAGATGATTTAAGAAGGTTTCTTTCATCTTATCCGGATTTTTAGGCTGTTCAAAGGCCTCAATATTGACATACGCAAGGTTTTTATCCTCATCTTCGGCAGTTAAAATATTGTTTTTATAATAAAATTTTACGGCAATTCTGCGTTTGGTTTTTGAATTTGAAAGTTTCTTTTCAAATTCGGCATCAAAATTTCTGTAAATAACTTGACCGGATTTTATCCCGTCTGTTTTGTTAGGAAAAACTTTATCACCCTCAACTCTGTTGATTAAACAGCCCATGCCGTCAAAAAACAGTCCGTCTTGGGGATGAAGTTTGTATTTCAAATTTTTTATCGTAAAATATTTGTCCGTAACTTTATCAACAATACCGAGCTTTTCACCGATTGATTTGGGGCTTTCAAAGTTATAACATTTTTCCCTGCCGTTTAAAAAATAATCCGTAAATCCGCGGTTAAAACTCTTTCGCACATCGGGTTCAAAATCCGAAAACACTTTGCCCGAAGAAGTCTTTAGTGCATATTTATCAATTTCATTTCTGTAAAAAAGAGTAACATTTTTTACATAGTTTTCATCTTTAAGCCTGCCTTCAGTTTTAAATGATTTCACCCCGGCATCAATTAGGTTTTTCAAGTATTTAGAGGCGTTAAAATCCTTTAAACTCAAAAGGTACTTATCTTTTGCAATATATTTCCCTTTATCGTTAATTAGTGAATATTTTTTTCTGCAAGCCTGTGCGCATTCTCCTCTGTTTGCGGAACGTCCGCCGATTCGGTAACTCATATAGCATTGTCCGCTGTATGATACACACAATGCACCGTGGACGAATGTTTCAATATCGGCATCAACCGATTTGCAAATATTTGTAATATCAGTAAGTGAAAGTTCTCTTGCCGGAATAATTCGTGATATTCCCATATCGCTGAAAAATTTTACTTTTTCAACGGTTCTGTTATCGCACTGGGTGCTTGCATGAAGCTCAATCGGAGGGATTTCTCCGTCAAGTGCCAGCTTTAAAATCCCCATATCCTGTACGATTATTGCATCAACGCCTATATCAAAAAGCTTTTTTATTAGTTTTCGGGCTTCAATAAGCTCATCATCCGTCAAAATTGTATTGACAGTAACATGAACCCTTACATAAAATTTATGAGCATAATTTACAATTTCTGTGATATCTTCAAGTGAATTTCCGGCTTTTTTGCGTGCGCCAAAATTTGCAGCACCGATATATACGGCATCACATCCCGAATTTATTGCCGCAAATGCGGTTTTCTTATCTTTTGCGGGTGCAAGAAGTTCAACTCGTTTCATGGGTAAATTATATGATAAAAATATTCGATATTTAATTTTTAACAGGCTCTAACCACTTAAATTTCAATCCTGCGATTTTCAATATCTTTCTTTTAAATATGCCTTTATACGGGTGATAGAGCAAGTTATCTTTTGTGTAAAAACATTCATCGCCTTGACAATATCCTTTTTGCAGATCAATTTTTTCTTCAATTATCGCGTTACATTTAAAACCGCCGTCAATCAGCTCTGTCGGGACAAACAATTCACAATGAGTCCATAACGCATTTTCACACCCTATATATGATTTGAATTTTTCCGCCTGTTCAAGGCGCTTTTTGTATAAATATGCTATTGCATTGTTTTCCAATCTGCAAACAGGGAAAAAACTTCCGTATAAATCCGCCTTATCATCATAAATCCAGTCCAGTTTATGAGTCCAACACCAGGCAGAATCTTTTAATAATCCGCGAAATCCGCAAATTAAAAGGTGTGTATTCCTGTTCTTGTATTTATCGAAAAACGGTTTGTAAGATTCTCCGTTGCAATAAATATCATAATCTAACTGCCAGTAATATTTGTAATCCGGGAAATACTCTTTCACGTAATAAAAACGGTAATCGGCGTTATACCACATTATTTTGCCGAAATCTTCGGTTTCTTCGGAAAGATAATAATTTGGCAAATTCAGTTTTTTATGAATATTGATATCAAATAAAAAACATTTAACTTTTATTCCGAAAAACTCTTTTTCACAAACGGGGGAATCGGATTGAATATTTAAATTCGTATTATCTATACATAATATAGTATCGCCGCCGGATTTACTAAGTTTTAAGTACTCATTGATTATATTCCGGTTTATTAAATGAGTTGAAATAAATTTAAGCGTATCCGAACATTTCTCTGTCATTTTTCAGAACCAATTTTGTCTTTAAATATTAATACTTTTTTACTATTTCATGTATTTTATGTCTTATAATAGGAGTTTAGTATATCGAAATATATATGTCAAGCTAGTACGATAATAAAATGGAACAAGATGACTTTCTTAAACTCGGTTACAAAATAAAATTTGAACGCGGTAAAAGAAAAATGTCTCAGCTTGATTTAGCACTAAAGACAGGGCTTACAACGCGGACTGTAAGCAGAATTGAATGCGGAATAATTGATCCGAAATTTTCTACACTTTCCAAAATTGCTGAAGCTTTGGGAATGAATTTAATTGAATTATTGGATTTTAAATTATAACGGCGCCTTGACGGAATATTCTGACTTCATCATCCAAAATTCCGACAACTGTGGATTCCAAACCTTTGCATAAATAACCGTAATCGGGGATAATCAAATCGACAAGCCCCTGCATATTTTCAACAGCCTGTTCATAACTTTTTGCACTCGGTTGATGAGAAAGGTTTGCACTGGTTGTTGCAAGGACATGCACTGATGCACAAATTTCTTTAAAAACTTCATTATCAGGCACACGAATGCCCACCGTTGGCATGGATGAGGTTACATAATCCGGTGTTTTGTCACTTTTTTGCGTAACGATTGTTAATGCACCGGGAAAATATTTTTTAATCAATTGACATCCGGCTTTAGGTATCGGTTTTACGTATTCAAGAAGATGATATATATCATCAGACATTAAAATTAACGGTTTTTGAGGTTCGCGTTTTTTTATTTCGTAAATCTTTTTCACGGCTTTTTCACTTGAAGGCAGACAGCCCAAACCCCATACCGTATCGGTTACAAAAGCGATAACTCCGTCGTTTTCCAAAACTTGTTTAATTTCATCGGCATTTTTTATAATCATTTTTTTATTATCCTATTTTTTAATTCCGTTACATATTCCGTTTTGAAAACAAGGTTCAATGCCGTATAACTTGTCAAACAAACAATTCCCACAATACATATTCTTAAAATTCCTGCAGACAGGTAATTTGCGCATGAAAAACATAAGATAAAAGAAATAATGCCGGCAATGCACATTTTTGCCAGATTTTTAAACAGCCCCGCATAATCCATTTTCAACTTTCTTAAAATCAGTATACCCAGCACAACGGCATTAAAAAGAGTAACAAGTGATGTTGAAAGTGTAATCCCGCCGATACCCGCGTTCATCTTCGTTATAAAGACATAATTTAAAAGATATTTTAAAACTATAGATGAGAAGGCAACAACAAACGGAGTTTTTGAATCATTAAACGAGTAATAAACTCTGGTTATAGAATCTCTGAAAACATACGGCAGTATTGAAACAGATAAAAACCACAGAGCTTCCGTAACCATAAATGTGGCATTTTCATCAAATGCACCACGCTCAAATACCACTTTAACCGCATCATATCCGACTGTTATTATCCCTATAATAATCGGGATTGAAGCAAAAAACAGCACCCCTACCCCTTTATTAAAATAAGTTTTTATACCGTTCATGTCCTTATTCGCAACCAATCTTGAAAATATCGGAAATAACGGAACCAAAAATGCGGTAACCAAAATTCCCACAGGAAATTGGAAAACACGGTTTGCATAACCGATTGCAGTCCAAGCACCTTCGGATATTGATGATGTAAAGAACATATCAACGTATATATGGATTTGTCCTACCGTTGAACTCAATATAGCAGGGAACAACAGTTCATTTATCGCTTTAAAATTAGGGTTGTTAACAAAATTAAAGTTAGGTCTCCACAAAAAACCGAGTTTTTTTACATTCGGATACTGAATAACAAGCTGCAGAATTGCACCGATTGTTGTTGCCCAGGCAAGAGCATAACCCTTATTATCATTCGGAACGGCAATTACAATTCCGATAATTGCGGCGCTCATAATAATAGGCGAAAGATTAGGCAGCATAAACTGCTTATATATAATCAATATTCCGTAATAAATACCGACAATTCCGCCTATAACAAGCAAAGGTGTCATAATCTTCAAATGTTCGGCCGAAAGAGATATCATTTCAGCCGAGCCGCCGGCTATTATCAACCCCATTATTTGTTTCGGAAAAATCAGCATGATTGCCGAAAGTATAAGAAAAAACAATGTTGCAGCCGTCATAAAAGTTGAATACAGCTTGTTCACTTCATCGGACGGCTTTTCGTTAAGGGAAGGTATCAACTTTGAAAAAACAGCAACGGTAGCACTGTGAAAAGGTCCGCCAACACCGCCGAGCAAAATTAAAGAAAGCGACGGGATTTGATAAGCATAGTAATAAGCATCCGAAACCAGAGAAGCGCCGTAATATTTGGCGATTATAACATCTCTTACAAACCCGATAAGTTTACTTACAATTGTAACAACCGCTATAATCCATGCGGCTCTGAGTACGGTTGTTGTATTTTTTTCCATATTACCAGACGTATCCGCTGTCATCTTTCTTCACCAATTCCACGTATAACCTTAACCCTTTGTTTGACACCGTTTTAAATTCGGGTGACGAGAAAATAATAGTGTTTCTGCCCTTATGAATAAAATCGGAAATATCTATTTCACAATATCTTTTATGTCCGATAAATTCTCTCGGCAATTCAAAAACTCTTTCACGACCGTTGATATCAACTTTTAAACTTTCCACCCCGTATTTGTTATCTATAATAATTTTGGCATATTTGTCCGGAGCATAAAAACTCTGCTCAATACAGTTCTGTTCTGAATTTGAGGACAAAATCACGGGATTTGTCCCCAGCGTAATTCCCGTATAATAATGCTGTAATATCGTATCAAATGATTTGTGTAATTCGTTTCCCATAAAGCCTGCACCGTACTGGCTCATACCCACGCCATGTCCGAAACCGCCGCCATATGCTTTTAGTGAAACAAGATTTCCGTTTACGTCCGTTACATTATCAAAAACGACATTTGCAGACGGCAGTGCTTTACCTTTGCAAACCATAAGCCTTCTTATCACGAGTTCTTTATAAACTTTATAAGTTTGTGTGTCGGTAACTATTTCCATTTCAATGATTTTACCCGAATCACCGCGCCTCAAAACTTTTATTTCTTTAATATCACTGAGTTTATCCGACTGAGAAAAAGCAGGTTTCACAAAACCCGTTGCGGATTGTGCAGGCAGAGTCGACTGTAATGCTTTTTTCAGTTCATCCGCACTCCATTCTCTTTCCCATCTGTAATAAGACGAACGTATGTCATAAGATGAAGGTAATGATCTGTAAAAAGCACTTGCATCTTCTTCGTTATTCAGCGGAGTCTGCCCTATAATATCAGGTACAGCTTTCAAATACGGCTTTTCATGTGACGGAAATTGCTTTGTCACGGGATCGGAAAACGCATTGTTAAAACTCTCCGTATATCCGCCGGCCGTAGACGAATATTGGGCAAGTATTAAATCCCATCCGTAAAGTGCAACAATTCCCTCAGTTTCCTGTACAGCACGTGTTGCAAGACTTTTTTCCGTATTAGCGCCGAAATACACCTGACTTGCCACACTGTCAACAACGTCATAATTAGAAGAAGCCTTTGGTCTCGGGGACAAAACATAATTTCTTGCGGCAACACTCTGTGCCTTCAATGCTTCAAGACCGAATGCAACCGGCATTTCATTCGGGACAACACCTTTTAAATATTCTTCGGACTCAACCATATTTACAAGATTAAATTCATCTTTTGAGCATTTAACGAGTTCAAAAGCACCATGAAACAAAGCTTGCAAACCGGATCTTTTTAATCCCGCAACTCCGAGAAGCCCGTAATTACTCGTCACTTGAACCGGACCTGATACCGTTTCGGGCTGAGTATTTTCAGGCGTATAAATATTAAACATTCCGTTTGAGAAAGTTATACGCACATTTTGATTGGGATTAAAATTTCCTATCAGCATCCCGTTATCATATATCTGCGTATCACCCGTTCCAAATACGGTTATTTCTTTGTATTTGTATGTTGAAAAATTATTATTTCCGATGCCTACTCTGACAACCGGTGACGACGGTTTTTGAACGGCCGCCGTTTCAGCCTGCTTTGCCGACTCAATCGCAGCCTGCGGAATATGAACAAAACCAAACCCGGAACAAGAAAAAATTATTAAAGAAAAAATTAATAAAACTGTCTTTTTCATAAAATTATTATATGACAAATATTAATCTTTGGTTATTTTTAACAGTTTTTCAAGGTCTGTTTGTAAAAATCCCGCTATGTCAATAAGTTTTCCTATAGAAAAATTTTGAGTACCCGTTTCAAGTTTGGCAATATAACTCCAAGATTTGTCCATAAGTTCCGCAAAATCTTCCTGTGTCAGATTTTTTGATTTTCTTGCATCTCGGATATTGTGTCCGATAATTCTGTATATATCTCTTTTATTTAGCATTTATAAAATTATAAATGGTCATTGACATATAAGTGTATTGATATATAATTATATGCATAAATATATGAATAGTACACAGGGATTTATTTATATATTGAAGAAATTAAACTTTATACGAAGGTCTAATATTAATGTTTATTGTTGTATGAAACAATAATTTGTATGGATTTTATGAAAAATTTATATCAACAAATAGCAATACGGAGGCAGAGTTTTTATGAATAAAACCTCTGATACGCTCAAATTCATTTCAACACATATAATTAATAAAAATGTTATTGATGAATATAAAAAACTTTGCAAATCCGGTGATGATGTTATATTATGTATAGATAATACGAATTTAAATATTCAATACGATTTCCCCGTTTGTGAAAAAGAGTTTTTCGGAACAAAAGTTAAATGTTTTTTATTCGATATTAACATTCATAAAAAACTAAATCTTCCAAATTATTATTTTTCGGAAGAAACTGATGATTTCGGCAAAATCATGTGGTATAACGCCGATTACCGGTTTTATTACGTGAGAGAGTATTTTCCCGATTACAAATATTACTGGCAGTTTGACTACGATATTTACTGCAACGGAGAATCTTACAAACCGTTTTTGGATAAATATAGAGATAAAAAATCACATTTGTTAATTTGCATATTTAACGGCACTTTAAAAAATACCGAATTTTGGACTTTCGGATTAGATTGGATTTATGATGACTCAAAAGAATTATACGGAGGAATGTTTCAGGTATGCATATTAGAAAAAAGTGCGATATCTTATTTATATAATAAACGTCTTGAACATGCTCAAATATTTAAAAAATGTCTTTCAGACAAGAATTCCCGCTGGATAAACTGTGAATTGTTCGTACCGACAGAACTTATGAACGGCGGTTTTATATGTAATGCCATAGTTGAGAAAAAAATAACTTTTAATAAACATATCTATGTCGGAGATGAATGCCTGAATAAAAAAGACGATTTGCTTTATCATCCTTATAAAGGTGAATTTAAAAGAAATATATTAAACATTTTCGGTATAAAACTCAAATGGTTATCGCCATGCAAAAGTTAATATGATTATTTAGCTTCCCAGCTTGTTCCGTCTTTTGAATCTTTAAGTATAATACCCGCTTCATCAAGTGAAATACGAATTTTATCGGCAATATCCCAGTTTTTAGCTTCACGTGCCTCTTTTCTGTAACGGATAATTTCTTCCATTGACTCAAATTCTCTGCCTAATTTTTCGCTGACATGTTTTACCGCATTTTTAACTTCTTCTTCGCTCAATGAAGGCTTGTCAAACGTAAATCCGAGAACTGATGCAAGTTTATTAAGCAGTGTATACGCGTCTTTATCATCTTTATTTGCTTTATTTGCAAGCTCAAACAGTACGGCAAGGGCTTTTGACGTATTTAAATCATCATCCATAGCCTGCGTAAACTGTTTATATTCTTCGCTTTTGGTAATATCAAGATTTTCGTTGATTTCACTTCGCTTAGCGTTAAGCAAACGTCTGACACCTGCCTGAGCGGATAATAGCGCCTCATCGGAAAATTCTACGGGCATTCTGTAATGATTTGTCAATATAAAAAATCTTATTGTATTGCTGTCATATTTTTTCAAAAGTTCATCAATGGTAAGAAAATTTCCCAGTGATTTTGACATTTTTTCTTTATTGATGGTAACAAAACCGTTATGAAGCCAGTAATTTACAAATCGGCAGCCGTTAGCACATTCGGATTGTGCAATTTCGTTTTCATGATGCGGGAAAATCAAATCCGCACCGCCTGCGTGAATATCAATAGTGTTTCCGAGATGTTTTCTGCTCATTGCCGAACATTCAATGTGCCATCCGGGACGGCCGACTCCCCAAGGTGAATTATAACCGAATTTTTCATCCTTTTTCCAGAGAGCAAAATCAAGCGGATCTTCCTTCTGTTCGCCTACTTCAATTCTTGCACCGCTTTCCAGTTTGTCAATCGGTTGTTTTGAAAGATAGCCGTATTTTGGGAATTTTTTCACCCTAAAATATACATCTCCCTCGGATTCGTAAGCATAACCTTTATTTATAAGGTCTTTAACTATCGCAATCATTTCGCCGAGAGTTTTTGTTGCAAAAGGTTCAATATCAGGCTTTAAATTATTCAACGCCTTCATGGAATTTGTAAACTGATTATACCAGAATTGAGAAACCTCTTGCGGGGTTTTGCCTTCGTTTTCGGCTTTTTTCAAAATTTTATCGTCAACATCGGTAACATTTCTGCAATAAGTTACGTCATATCCTTTAAATTTCAGATATCTGTATAGCACATCCCATGTAATATAGCATCTTGCATGCCCCAGATGTGCATAATCATATACCGTTGGTCCGCAAACGTACATTTTTACTTTATTTTCTTCTATCGGAGTAAATTCTTCAATCGTGTTTGTATAAGAATTGTGCAATCTCATTTATAATCCTCTTTTTCTTAAATTCTACAACAAAAAAACTTTTAAAAGGTCGAATATTTTAAAAACCGGTTCAATCAAATCTTCCTTGTCACACTGTTCATCAAGTTCCAGCGTAACAACCGGGATTTGCCTTTCGACTCCGGCATAAGTCCCGAAACTTCCCGGTGTCGGATATCCTATACTTGCCTCAACGGGATAATTAATTATTTCGGCTATTTTTTCGCTGATTTCCTTTGCCGGGCCGTCAAAGTTTATGACTTTATACGGTGCATGAAGCGTTAAAATCAATTGAGGCTTGTATTTTTCAATTACATTAATTAAAAACTGAGTTTCAATCTCGCTTGCGGGGAATTTCCCGCCGTAATAATCGGTTGTTTCATCATCGCAAGAAGCATTCTCCCCCAAATTTTTTCCCCAGTTTTTTGTCGGGAAATTACGATTTAAATCAACCCCGTTTGAGTTTGTACGCATGGAATTTGCCATCCCGTCAGGGTTTAAGCATGGTATAAATAAAAGTTTATCCGAAGAATTTTCCTTCAAATATTCATCAATTAAAAATTTTCCCTGCGGTTCATCTCCGTGAAATACACCTATAATAAGAACTTTTGCCGAGGCATCGCCTAAAAGTTCAATCCTGTTTTGACATTTGGTTTTTATACTTTCTAAAATCATTATTCAAACAGAGCCTTGATAAATTCTTCCGCATCAAATGTTTTTAAATCTTCCATCTTTTCACCCACACCGATAAGCTTCACAGGCAGTTTCATTTCTTTTGCAACAGCGAGTATTATTGCTCCTTTTGCCGAGCCGTCCAACTTTGTAAGCGCGGCACAAGTCAAATTTACCGCCTCGGAAAAAACTTTTGCCTGCTGCAAACCGTTCTGTCCCGTGTTTGCATCCAGCACGAGTATTGATTCACGCATAGAATCGGGAGATTTTTTATCAATAACGGATTTTATTTTTTTAAGTTCTTCCATAAGATTAAATTTATTTTGCAGACGTCCTGCCGTATCAATCAAAAGCACGTCATATTTTTCGTTTTGGGCTTTTTCCACGGCTTCAAAAACCACAGATGCCGCATCCGCTTTATCTTTTCTGACTATATCCGCACCGGCACGCTGTGACCAGATATCAAGCTGTTCCTCCGCTGCCGCACGAAAAGTATCACCCGCTGCAATAAGAACTTTTTTCCCTGCATTTTTAAACTTATAAGCAAGTTTTGCAATCAAAGTTGTTTTACCGGCTCCGTTGACACCGGCAATAAAATAAATATTTAAACCGCCGTCAATATAGTTCAATTCCGTACTGCCGGCATTTTTTAAAGTTTTCAAAAATTCTTCTCTCAAATATTCTTTAACCTGCGAAGGTTTAATTTTTGAATTATCTCTGAGCTTGTCTATAAGTTCGCAGGCAAAATCTACGCCTAAATCCGCACTTATAAGAGTATCTTCCATATCATCAAGCACGAATTCGCCAAATTCTTCTTCACCGCCCGCCGCACTGACCACATTACCCACAAGTGCTTGTGCGGTATTGGAAACCGTACTTTTAAGATTATTAAATTTATCTTTAAAAAATCCGAACACTAATTTATACCGTAATCAACAATAACCTTTGCAAGAATACCGTTAATAAATGATGCACTGTCATCGGTTGAATATTTTTTTGCAAGTTCTAGTGCTTCATCAACAACAACCTTCATCGGAGCATCTTTTACATACAAAAGTTCAACAATAGCAATTCTTAAAATGTCTTTGTCCATTTTAACCAGACGTCCCAAATCCCAGTTTTTGGCATATTTTTGAATAATATCATCAACTTCCGTATGGTTTTTCTGAAAATATTCGGCAATTTGAATAGCATAATCTTTTACATCATTTTGAGAATCAAGAGTGGTAAATTCAGCAATTTCAAGTGCCAGAAGCGACTTTTCTGCAATATCAATCATAACGTTGATTTTGTCGGTCATATCTGATGTCATCGGAATAGGAACGGCAAGATTTACGGCTCCTATCGGTCTGTTTAGGTTAATTTCGGAATCGGCTTCGTAATTTTCAATTTGTTCTCTCATGGAAATTAAAGAACCCAATGCGTTTTTCAGTTCATCTCCCGCACTGCTGGTTAAAATTCTTACCGATTTAAGTATTATATCCTGCAAATCATCTTTTGAATAATTTGTAATTTTCTTTTCAAATTGTGAGAAAAGTATAAAAGCTAATTCTCTTGCTGCTCTGCGCGCCTGCATAATTTTTTACCTCTTATATAATCTGTTACAAGCCGAAATGTAACATAAAAAAATTCTGCCTGCAAGGTAAATAAAAAAGGGCGTAAATTACGCCCTTGTCAACTATCTCTCTTTCTCATATTAAAATGAAACTACTGCAGAGAAGGAGCTCTCCACAAAGAATCATTAAATTTATTTTGATTTGCATTTACATCAACAGACAAAGTAACGTTGCACGGAGTGAATACAAATACCAAGTCACCGACTTTTTGAGGTTTGCCGTCAAGTGCATGAGCTGCACCGCAAACAAAGTCAATAGTTCTTTGTGATTGTTCTTTATCCAAAAGATGAAGGTTTAGAACGATGGTTTTTCCGTTTCTCAGCTGCTGAACAATAGATGCGGCATCTTCAAATGAACGGGGTTCAATAACTTTAACTTCATAACCGCCTTTAAATCCCGGATGGCTGACTACTTTCAAATCGTTAGATTTATCTGTGCTTGCCTGATAACTGTAAGCCGGATCTACCGCTAAATTATCACGTACTTCATAATCTTCACCGACTTCGTCTTTCATTATTTCAAAGACATCTTCTCTTGGTTCAAAACCTTTTACTAAGAAATCTACTACCGATTTAATTTTGTCTGTTACTACTGCCACCGTTTTTCCTCCGTTTATTTAAATAATTTTCTACCAATCCTTAACATTGTTGCACCGTACTTTACCGCAACCGCATAATCCTGACTCATGCCCATTGAAAGCTCTCTCAAACAGCACTTATATGATGACTCCAACTTTTCTTTCAAACCTTGAGCCTCTGAAAATATATTTTCAAGTACACTTTCATCAGCTCCGAGAGGCGTCATACACATCAGTCCCAAAATATTTATTGACGGAAGCTGCCTGATTTGTTCAAAAGCCTGAAAAACTTCATCCGGCGAAAATCCGAACTTTTGTTCTTCTCCCGAAATATTAATCTGGAGAAGAATATTTTGAATTTTCCCCTGATTTTGAGCTTCACGGGATATAATTTCGGCAAGTCTGACCGAATCTGCGGAATGTATAAAATCAAAGTATTCGACAACTTTTTTAACTTTATTGGTTTGAAGATGTCCTATAAAATGAAACCTTGAATTTTCTCTTATTTGCTTATCCAGTCTGTTAATCTTTTCTATTGCATCATTAACTCTGGATTCGGCAAAATCCCTCAATCCTGCTTGATATGCTTCAATTACAGCTTTTTCATCAAAATATTTGGTTACTGCAATAATATTCGGTTTATAAGGTGCGATTTCTTCCTGTATTTGTAAAAGATTTTTACTAACCTTACTCTGCATTAATCCTACCCTTACAAGAAGTTCAATAAATTAATTGTACTCTATACGACAGTCTTGGACAACTTTTTTATTTTTAACCTTTTCCCGTTCTTTTTTTTCTCCCCAAAACCATGATGACTACATGATTTCAGCCGTATTAACATTTCTTTAGAATTGGTTAATATTTTGTAATAATTGTTGTCTCAGAGCATGCCTGACATTTTTAGAATATACTATTTCTTTTATTAAAGTATCCTCCGTTTGCATGAAATTTTATTCTTTTATCAAACTTTAATTATTCTTTTATAAATTATTGTAAATTTTTTTATATCATGGGGTTGTCAAAAATTTTTGTTCGATAGAAAATAACCGAAGGGAAGGACAATTATAACATGCTAATTGGAAGTATCACCAGAACAACCCTGATACATCGAGAAAAGACAAAGGGGTATTTATCCCCGGAACCGCTTTCCCTTCCATACATGTCCAATATTTCAGAGAGACCTTTAAAAAGTAATTCAAAGAATTTATCTTTTAAAGGTCTTTCTTTTAAAGGTGAAAATACTCAGCCTAATAAAGATGACAAAATGAAACCGCTTCTTGCTACTTTGGGTGTAATTTTGACAGCAGGTTTGGCTTTGAGATTTGCTCCCGCTTATAAAAAAGCCGGAGAATACAGTATTTCGGAATTCTCAAAATTTATAAAAGAAAAATCAGGAATTGAATACTCAATAATAAATAATCACCTTGAACATTTAAAAAAATCCAAACTTACAAAAAAACTTGTAAATATAGAAGGCGATAAAATCACATTCAACAAAAAAACCGTTCCCCAATTGATATGGGACGGCATGATTTATCCGTTTAAAATTCTTCCCGCGGATATATTAAACGGCGTTGTCAGCCTAATCGGGAAAATCAAACCGTTTAAACCTTGGGCAGATAAAACTCTTAAACATTCCTTCTTCGCAAGTATAAGACAACGCTCAAAAATTGATGCGGAAGTTAATTCTCTGCGCGGACTTTTTGAAATGTCAAAAGAGCTTAAAGATAAAAACAATAAAGAAATTGCCTCCAGAATGTTCCGCCAGTCGGTTAAAATGTTTGATCCGAAAACCGGCAATTACGACACAAAACATGAACGATCGTTAAACAGAATTGTTTCCGGAATTCCGCCCGCAATATTCCTTGCAAACGATGCTTACAACCTTTCCCGTATGATGGATGATGATGAAAAAGCGGCAAAAAAAGAAAAAAGTGTAAGATTTAAACAGGAAGCCGCAAGAATAGGATTCAACGCATATATAACACTTATTACTCTCGGTGCGCTTCAAAAATACATAAACAATTCGGCACTCGGTATTTTCATGATGACCGGTATAACAACTCTTGTTACCGAAGCATTTTCAAGATTAATTAACGGTAAACACATTACAAAATTGACACCTGAAAAAGCCCGCGAAGAAAACCAAAGAAATAATGCTCCCGAAGCAAAAATAAAAGCTGAAACTTCATTTAAATCCGCTCCCAATGAAGATAAACAGCAAAAACCGCTATTATCTTTCGATACATTGATGAAAGCTTCCGCATTTATAATTGCAGGCGGGTTTGCACTGAAAGGCCTCAGAAAAATTAATGCGGTTGAAAAGCAGTGGAAAGCATTCTCCGGTTTCTTTAAAAAGATTTATAACAATTTAACTGAAATATCCGATTACAAAGTTTCATCACAAAAAATTAAAGAAATCGCCGATGTTCTTGAAAAAAATAATTTCAAAGATTTAGCGGATAAATACAGAAAAGTTGCACAAAGTTCACAAAACGGAGAATACGTAAACCTCGGCTCAAAATCCAAAAAAATTAAACCGCTTGTAAATTTTGTTATAGCGCCGTTCAAATTTGCCTGGAATACCGTTACACTGCCGTTTAACCTCGTGATGAAGGTTATTAAGCCGTTTATCAAAAAACCTCAAATTATTAAACCTGATATCACCGACAATGCAACTTTGAAACTTATTATAAAGAATTTTGCAAAAGACCATAATATAAAAGACGCAAAAAGACTGGAAAACTTTGCAGACGATTTAATCAAAGGAAAATATCCAAAAAATGCAAAACTTACCGAAGAACAAAATGAACTTTTGAACAGGATTTCTGATGTTTCGTCACTTTCAAAGAGTATCGAAAACATCGGACGCGAAGCATCAAATTTGAGTAAAGGCAAAATAACCGAAAAACAATTTAAGTCTTACGTAAGTGACAATATAATGAAAGCGTTTAACGCAGATACGATGTCAAACATTTCAAACAGCGAACTTTCAAATCTTGCCAAAACCGCCGCATCAATCGCTACAATATGGTTCCTTATGACGGATAACTACAATATGGTAATGCTCAAATCAAACGGTAATGATGTGGAAGGCGCAAAAACCAAATTCAACGAAAGATTTGTACAGGAAGGTTCAAGATTGTTCTATCAAACACTTCTTATAGACTTATTTAACAGTACGTTCAGAAATCAGTATAATCGTTCACTGTTTGGAATGAGCTGGATAACATTGACAAATACGACATTAGGTGAATGGCTGACAAGGACTTCCGTAGGAGTTCCGGTAGGTGTTCACACAAGAGATGAACTTATTGAACTTGAAAATAAACAAACAAATGCAACGGGATTTAAAAAAGCATACTTTGATTTTATGAAACGTTTAACCGGCAAACGTCCTATTAAGTCTTATGAAGTTGCACCCCAAAATACAAATCCCTCATTCACTCAGGCAGCCCGGTACGAAGACAATACGTTAGATAAAATGATTAAACAGTCCTGATTTTTATGTTTTTATGTTTGTGCTAAAATTTTGTTATGAGTTTACACAAAATAAAGGAAGTATAAATATGGTACAGCAAACACAGGAAATATCTTCAACAAAAGAACAAATAAGGCAAACCAGAATACAGAAACTTGCGGATTTGGCTGACAAAGGGGTAAATCCGTATCCTTATAAATTCAATAAGACTGCAAGTTCCGCTGAACTTCAGGAAAAATATAAAGATTTACAGGCCGGAGTTGAAACCGAGGATGTATATTCCGTTGCCGGTCGTGTTATGGCAATAAGAAATACGGGAATGTTTATTGATTTGATGGATGATAAAGGGAAAATTCAAATTTTTTCCCATAAAGAAAATTTATCGGAAGAACAAATGAAACTGCTCAAACTTATCGACATCGGCGATATTGCGGGATTTACGGGGACAATAAGAAGAACCCCGAGAGGTGAGCTTTCAATAAAAGCTGCATCTTTGGAACTTCTTTCAAAAGCTTTGCTTCCTTTGCCCAACAAACAGATAAGCAAAGAAAAAGCGGAAACTTTATCTCATTACCATGGTTTGACCGATGTAGAGCTGAAATATCGTCAAAGATATGTCGATTTGATAGTTAACGAGGACAGCCGCGACACTTTCAGAAAAAGAAGTTTAATAATACAAAAAATCAGAGAATATCTTGCAAGCCTCGGTTATTTGGAAGTTGAAACCCCTATTTTACAAACTACGGCATCGGGAGCTAATGCAAGACCGTTTAATACTCACCATAACGCTCTTGAAATGGATTTGACTTTGAGAATTGCTCTTGAACTCTATTTGAAACGATTAATTGTCGGCGGAGTATCCGAAAGAGTTTTTGAAATAGGTAAATGCTTCAGAAATGAAGGTATTGACACTCGTCACAACCCTGAATTTACCATGATTGAACTATATCAGGCATACGCTGATTACAATGATATGATGGAATTAACCGAAAATATGGTTGCTTATGTTGCAAAAGAGGTTTTGGGAACTACAAAAATCAAATACGGCGAACACGAGATTGATTTGACGCCTCCGTGGGACAGAAAAACCATGCTCGGCTCAATAAAAGAAGCTACGGGAGTGGACTTTTTGGAGATTTACAGTGCAAAACAGGCTGTAGAAACCGCAAGGAGCCTTCATGTGGCGGTTGATGACAATATGAATTGGGGACAGGTTGTTGAAGCGGTATTTGAAGAAAAAATTGAACCGTCATTAATTCAACCCTGTCATATTATAGATTACCCGAGAGAAATCTCACCGCTTGCGAAAGTTCACAGAGATAACGAACGTCTGACCGAGCGTTTTGAAACAAGAGTTAACGGTTGGGAAATTGCAAATGCGTTTTCCGAGCTTACGGATCCGATTGACCAGAGAATGAGATTTGAAGCGCAAGCCATTGCAAAAGCTAACGGTGATGAAGAAGCAATGGAAATTGACGAAGACTTTATAAATGCGCTTGAATACGGTATGCCTCCGACAGGCGGTATGGGCATGGGTATTGACAGATTGGTAATGCTTTTGACCGATTCTCCGTCAATCCGCGATGTTATCGCATTCCCGACAATGAGAAATAAAGAGTAATTTAAAAACTCAAATGTTCTTTAACGGTTTTTGCAACATAATCAAAACCGAAGATTATTCCTGCGTTGTGCGGTTTTATTCCTTTGCCGTAAATTAATACGGGGACTTTTTCTCTTGTATGATCGGTGCCTTCAACTGTCGGATCACAGCCATGATCAGCCGTAATAATCAGCAAATCATCATCCGTCATAGCATTTATAATATCATCAACATAAGTATCAATTTCTTCGATTGCTTTGCCGTAGCCTTTTGCATCGTTTCTGTGCCCGTAAAGCATATCCGTATCAACAAGATTTGTAAATATCAATGAAAAATCACAATATTTTTTATCCGGAATATAAGCTATATTTTCCAAATCCAATTCATTTTTAACAGCTTTCAAAGTAAGTTCAAGTCCCTCTTTATTAGAACCTGTATGGATTGCATGAGTTATGCCCGATTTGGAAAAGATATCTTCAATTTTTCCGATACCTATTACCGCTCCGCCGTTATCTTTAATATCATTCAAAACGGTATGCGAAGGCACCATGGAATAATCTCGTCTGTCTTTGGAAATTCTTGTCGGAACACCGTCAATAACCTTATATGGACGGGCAATGACACGAGATACGTTACAGCCGCCTTCATCCAAAATTTTGCGGGCTTTTAAAGACCAATCATAAAGAGTTTCAAGCGGAATTAAATCGGTATCAACGGCAATTTGAAAAACGCTGTCCGCACTGGTATAAACAATCGGAAATCCTGTTTTGTGATGTTCGTCATTCAGCTCGGCAATAATTGCGGTTCCGCTTGCGGGACGGTTTGCAAGAACACCGCCGCAGTCGGTTACTTTAATAAATTTTTCAATAAGTTCGGACGGAAATCCTTCGGGATAAACCGCAAAAGGTTTTTCACTTATAAGTCCGGCCATTTCCCAGTGTCCGGTTGTTGTATCTTTACCTTTGGATTTTTCAATCATTGTTCCGTATACTGCGGAAGGATTTTCGACTCGCCTAATCCCTTCAAAATCCTGAATGTTGCCCAAGCCCATTTTTTCCATATTAGGAACATAAAGCCCTTCATTATATTTACAAACATTTTTTAAAGTATTGCATGCAGGAACATCCCCAAAATCACGGCAATCATCCATCGCGCCAATGCCCATTGAATCTATCACCATAACTATCGCTCTTTTCATCACTTTCTCCTATTCTGTCTCAATCACGGAATACGCATTGAAATCGACTCCGCCGTATATAATCTGCACATGATAATCGCCGTGCGGAATAAGTTTTACAAAATTAATTGTCTGCTCTCCAAAGTCGTCATTTGTTTCTTCAGCAGGGATTTTTGCGGTAAGCGTATGTCCCTGATAAAGTTTTAAAAAGACTTTGCCGTCCTCTTTTACGCCTTCAATGCCGTAATGTCCTACAGGAACAACCGAATTGTCGGCGAGTTTAAGTGTAACGGGAATAAGCAATATAGACGGTTCTTTTGTGGTATCAACCAGTTCATTTGTTTCGTTGCTTTGTGAAAAGCTTTCTCCTTTGGGAATGTCTTTATTTCGTTTTTTCTTCTTTTTCCGCTTACTTTCAAGAGCTTTTTCAAAATCCTGATCACTGACTGCTTTTTGTCCGTAAACATTTGTATCGCCGAAATTATCCCACAAGTCTCCGTCGGCAAACGCAAAATTTCCCAAAAACAACGGCAAAAAAAGTATCGCTAAAAGTCGTTTCATATCTTATATGATAATGATTTTTAAAAAAAAGTACACCTCTTTTTATATGAAATCAGCCCAGAACTCCCGAATTAAGAATTTTCTGCACTTCATCATTCATAAATTTATGTATTTCTTTAATTGATTTTGTCCCGTCAATACTTATAAAATTGTATTCGGATTTCATATTATTGTACTGTTCAAGACATTTTTTCTGATAAATTTCAAAAGACTTGTAAAAATCGGTAGAAAATCCGACATCACGTCCGCTTTCGTAAAAATCAAGTCCTGTCGTACCGATGATTCTTTTCAGAAGGACATCAACCGGCATATCAAGATAAAATACCAAATCCGGTTCGGGCGCATAGTCATACAGATTTTTTACCCATTCAATATCCTGCCCTCTGACAACATCCCTTGCCAGAGCCGTGTAATAATATCTGTCCAAAAGGACTATAAAACCTGATTTAAGCGCGGGTATAATCTGGTTTTCCAATCTGTCGGCAAAATCCGCGGCATACAGAAGGCTGTATGTTGTGGCATTAAGTAAGTTTCTGTCTTTTGCATCATCGATTACACCTGCAATAAGGCGGGAAGTCTTCCATTCCGAAACCATTACACCGTATGAATGCGCCTGAATGGATTTTTTAAGCAGTTCAAGCTGAGTGGATTTTCCCGAACCGTCAGTTCCTTCTATTACAATAAGCAGACCTTCATATCCGTTTTTTGTCTTATATTGTGTCATTTAAGTCCACTCCTTTATTTTTAAGAACTTCTCTGAGCATTTTTCTGATTGCAAGCTGTTTTGAATGTATTGAATCCATGGCATCAAGCTTAACAAGCCCGAATTCTTTCACCATCTTTTTGTATTCTTTTATAACTCTGCCTTGGAAAATTTTGTAACTTTCATAAGGATCGGTGCTGAGTTTCAAGTCCATGCCCGCTTCATAAAATTTCGGTGCTCGGTTAGCACAAATTCTCTCCATTGAAGCTTCGGGACTAATATCAAAATATATTGCCAAATCGGGTTTTATGGCAAAGTTATAAACATTTCTAACCCATTTTGCATCAACCCCTCTTGCAACATCTCTTGCAAACGCCGTATAAGCATATCTGTCAGCAAGAACTATAAACCCTGCTTTCAAGGCGGGATCAATAACCTGTTTCAATCTGTCAGCGAAATCAACGGCATGCAGCAGTGAAAAAGTTCGCGGAGAAAGCATATTTTTCTTTTTGGCAAGTTTTGTCGTCTGACTGATAAGCTCTGATGAATTCCATTCGGTAAATATAACATCCTGCCCTGCGGATTTCAGCCAGTCGCGTAAAAGCGTAAGCTGTGTTGATTTTCCGGAGCCGTCTATACCTTCTACACAAACCAGTGTACCTTTGTAATTATGCTTTTCAGTCAATTTAGACAAAATTTAAACTCCTTCCAAATACCTTACATTAATTTTACCGAATTTTGCCGATAAATTATCAACCAGATGGATAAAATAAAGTTCCGGTTCCAAATCTTTTTCATCCAAATCAATAATCGCACCCCAGTCACTTCTTCCGTGGTGTGCGGCAATCATTTTGGCAATTTCTTTAAAGCCGTTTGACATACATAAAGTAAATCCGTATTGAGAATGTGAAATCCATTCTTTTCTGAAGTTTTCATCATAATCAATCAGACCTGTTTCCGTATCAACAGTGTATTCAAAGATTTTGCCGATATCATGCAAAATACAGGCACCAAGAATATTATCGCGGTTAAATCTGTAATTTGATGTATCCATATTAATTTCCGCGTATTTTAAACACTCAAGAATATGCACCATCAAACCGCCTATATAATTGTGATGCATAAGTTTAGCGGCAGGCATAATTTTGATAAGCTCTTTATGCTCCATAAAATATGCCGTCAGGAATTTATTCAATTTTTCATTCCGAATTTTATCGAAATATGAAACAAGTTCCGCATAAGTTTTTTCCCGCTCGTTTTCGTCCAATCCCGTTTTTGCTTCTTTTATTAGCGAAAGAGATGATACAAGGCAGTTGTTAAATTTTTCGTTAAACGATGCGGAAACTATTCTTACGATATTACCGGTTCTGAAAATTTTGTTGTCAAAACGATTTAAGGTTTCTTCCCATAAAACGCAGTTTAAAAGAGAATTATCGGAAAGATTTTTCAGCTGAAGTTTTCCCATTTTTGTTCCGGCTTTTGTATCACCTACCGAAAATATAACGACCTCATAATCAACATCGGTACTAAACATTAATTTTTCTCCTGTATGTTTTTATACGGGAATTTTATCACAAAAAAAACAAATTTTTTAATTTGATGAAAGTTCTCCGAATTGAAATATTTGCAGAGGACTTTCCGTTTGTTTAAGCGGTTTATAAAAATCTTTGACAAGTACACATTGAGTTTGTATACAGTTCAAATTTCTTTCGTGAAGATATTTTTCAAACACATCCGCGTTAACTGTATACTGTCTGTGTTTCAGAAATGCACAGAATTTCTTTTTACGGCTTGTAATTTCCGAAAGTGCAAAATTTATAACGGCATCATAAGATATTTCAAACCCGTTATTTAAAGAAATATCTATAATAAAATTAAAATTATCACTTGTTGTAATCGACAGATAAGCAGTTATTCCGCCGGAATTTTCCGACACGTAACGATTTTTGTAATAACCTGTCATCCCCGCAAATACCGGTTCTTTGTATTCCGTATCCAATCTTAAAAGAGAGTGTTTGTAATGCGGTTTTAATTCGGCATTGTAAAGCATTGCAACATCTTTTGCATCACTGTTCTGGCAATGTCTGAAAAGTGCGGTATCATGTGTTTGCGGTATAAAATTATCAAGTTTCCAAAGATTTTCAAAACTGCAATGTCTGAATCCGCATCCTTCCATAAACAGATTAATCAGCTCATCATGCGATTGATCAACAATAACATTAAACGTAACGGCACCTTTTGCACCGTATCTGGCAATAATAAATTCAACAAGCTGTTTGCCTACATCATACAAATTTTGCTTAAAAATAAGCCGTGTAATATTAATTTTATAAGGGTTTCCGACGGTCGGAGCAATTGTTATAATTCCCAAAATTTCATCTTCTTCAAGAAGTATGTAGGATTCCGATTTAAATTTAAATTTTAAAGGCAGAATACTGTTTAAAAATCCCGCGGGTTCTTCGCTAATGGCTTTTAAAAACTTGTCGTTAATATCACAGCCCAGATAGGAAATCATCTTCTTAATTTTAGGATAATCAAAACAATTTAACCTTCTTATAATTGCCATACAATAATTATATATTTTATTTTTAATCTTTTCAAGTTTATGGTAAAATTCTTCCTGTGAAAACGGCAGTAATCCAAAATGATAAAATTGTTATAAAAGATGCCCCGAAATTGTCTTTGAACGGCAAGCAAGGTGCAATTGTAAAAGTTTTGGGATGCGGACTTTGCGGTTCGGATATTGTTAAATTCGTACATAAAATATCAAAAGACGGCACTGTTTTAGGACACGAAATTGTTGCACGGATTGAAGAAATAAATTCCGAAACTGATTTTAACATCGGTGATGTAATTGTAACTTCGCATCATATTCCCTGCGGAGAATGTATCTATTGCAAACACGGAAATGTTTCAATGTGCAAACATTTTAAAACCACCAATATAATTCCCGGAGGGTTTTCGGAATTTGTATATCTGTCTGAAGAACATCTCAAAAATGTTGCACATAAAAAACCGCAAAACCTTACCTGTATTGAAGCATCTTTCTATGAACCTTTAGGATGTATAGTCAGAGCAATTAAACGTGCAAATCCGATTGACGGTGATATTGCCTGCGTTATAGGTCTTGGTTCAATAGGCGTGTTAACCGCACAGGCTTTAAAAGCATACCAAATTAACACGGTCGGATGTGATTTGATTAATGAAAGAGTTGAATTTTTAAAAACTTTCGGAATTGATGCTTATAAAACACTGCCCGAAGATTTCAAAGCCGACATAATTTTTATGACATCCGGAGCAGACAAAGCAATTGATACCGCTTTGAAACATGTGAGAAACGGAGGGAAAATTCTTGTCTTTTCAAGCACCCCTCACGATGAAACAGCTTATCCCAACAATGAAATTTACTACAGAGAATTAACTGTGCTCGGAAGCTATTCGCCTTCGCCGAACGATTTAAAGGATTCTCTAAAGCTTTTGGAAAGCGGAAAAGTCAATGTCAAAAATATTTCCGCCGTTTACGAGTTTGAAGATATTCAAAAAGCGTTTGATGATACAATGAAAAACAAAATTATGAAAGCATATATTAATATATCAAGGACACAGATATGAAAGCAATACAATATTACGGGCCGCAAAACATAAAGTATGAAGAAGTTACGGTAAAACCTCCCGAACAAGGCGAGGTTGTCGTAAGAGTTATTTCTGCCTTAACCTGCGGTACAGATGTAAAAACTTTCAGGCGGGGACATCCCGTACTTATAAAATCCGTACCGTCCGGTTTCGGACATGAATTTGCTGGAATTGTCGAAAAAGTCGGAAGCGGAGTCACTAACGTAAAAGAAGGTGACCGTGTGGTGGCAGCTAATTCGGCACCCTGCGGAGAATGTTTTTTCTGCAAAAAAGGAGAATATAATCTCTGCGAAAACCTTGACCTTTTAAACGGCGCTTATGCAGAATATATAACCGTTCCGGCGAGAATTGTTGAGAAAAACATGCTCATTCTTCCCGACAATTTGAGTTTTGACAGAGCGGCATTTTGTGAACCGCTTGCAAACGTTGTTCACGGCGTTGAAAGAACGGAAATTAAAGAAGGTCAGAGTGTCGGGATTATAGGTATAGGTCCTATAGGATTGATGTTTGCAAGACTGGCAAAACTGAAAGGTGCAAGAGTAATCGTTGCGGGAAGAAATCCGATAAAACTAAAAGCAGCGGAAGAATTTGCCCATGCCGATGAAATTGTTGATTTGAAAAAATACCCGAACCCCGAAAAAATATTCCGTGAATTTACCGATGAACATAAAGGGCTTGATGTGGCAATTGAATGTGTCGGATTGCCGGAGATTTGGGAAAGAATATTTTCCTGTGTCCGCCCCGGAGGTACAGTTCATTTCTTCGGCGGCTGTAAATCAGGTTCTACGGTAACTTTTGATACCACAAAAATGCATTACGGAGATATAAAACTTATGAGCGTTTTTCATCACACCCCGAAATATTTCAGAATGGCATTGGATTACATTGCATCGGGCGAAGTTGAAGTTGAAAAACTCATAACGGATACTTTACCGCTTGAAAAAGTTGAATGGGCTATGAATCAACATATTGAAGGTAAAGCAATAAAATTCCTGATAAAACCGTAAAAAAAAAGACCTTGAAGGTCTTTTTCAACAGTGCTATTTTACTGCGCGTAAATGCACTTTTTCTATACCCGCATCCGCATTTACGTTTCTTGCGGACGCTAACGCCAAATTGCGGCGTTTTCTCGCTCCTCTTAATATAAATTCCACACTATCGCATATATTACACGACGGGGATATAATCTTTTTTAACATAGCATTGTTCTCCTTTATTATAAATTTAATATCGGCAGATAAATCAAAAACTTTAATGTTTTTCCGCATTTATTAAGTTATGTTAATACACCCGAATATCGGCAATATGGACAATCATTCTCTTTTATCTTAAATTAAGAGTATGTTTGAAAACTATGACAATCAGCTCAAAATCTTAAAAGAGCACTCACATTTTCGGGATATAAAAGACATTGAACAAAAAGATGAAAAATATATTTATTTCAAAGGTAAAAAACTTTTAAACCTTTCATCAAACAATTATCTGGGCTTTGCCGATAACAAAAAAATAACCGAAGAATTTTTGAACGGCGTAAATTTTGATTACTCCTTCGGAAGTGCTTCGGCAAGGCTTCTTACGGGAACTCTGCCCGTATACAAAGAGTTGGAAACTCTTTTATGCGAAATGTTTAACAAACAGGGTGTATTGCTTTTTAACAGCGGATATCATGCAAATGTAGGTATAAACAGTTCGCTTGCGGGCAAGAAAGATGTAATTTTTTCGGATAAACTCAATCACGCAAGCATTATTGACGGAATGAAACTTTCCGATGCAAAATTTTTCAGATATCCGCACAATAATACGGAAGCTTTGGAAAGGCTTTTAAACAGGGAAAGAAACAATTTTGAGAATGCTTTTATCGTATCGGAAAGCGTATTTTCAATGGACGGTGATATTGCTGATATCGAAAAACTTGTGGAGTTGAAAGAAAAATTTAACTGCATACTTATTCTTGACGAAGCTCACGCTTTCGGAGTTTTCGGTCAAAAAGGGCTTGGAGTAACCGAAACTCTTTCTCTGACGGATAAAATCGATTTGATTGTCGGAACATTCGGCAAAGCAATAGGTTCTGTCGGAGCTTTTGCAGTTTCAAACGGAACAATAATTGAATATCTTACAAACAAAGCCCGCTCGTTTATTTTCTCTACGGCATTGCCTCCGATTAATATTGCATTTACGAAGTGGATTATTGAAAATAAACTTGCCCAAACTTATGAAAAGCGCGTCAAAATGCTTGAAACCGCCAAGAAAGCCGGAAGCGAAAGCCACATCATACCGATAATCATAGGCAGTAACGAAAAAACGATTGAAACATGCAATATTTTGTATGAAAACGGATATTTTACACTTCCCGTAAGACCGCCCACAGTTCCGGAAGGGACATCAAGATTAAGGCTTTCACTTACAACAGAAATTGAAGAAAAGGAATTATTTAATGCAATCACACTGGCTAAACAAACAAAATAACGATAAATTGATTATATTTTTTGCAGGCTGGAGTTTTGACCATAAACCGTTTGAATTTCTTGACTGCAAAGATTATGACGTTTTAATATTGTACGACTACGGAAATGAAAGTCTCCCTCAAATTCCAGTTTACAAGCAATATTTTCTTATCGCATGGTCAATGGGAGTTTATACGGCTTACAGGCTCAGAAATGAATTGCCTGATTTCACGAAAAAAATCGCCGTGAACGGTACAACACTGCCTGTAGACGACAATTACGGTATTCCTGTCAAACCGTTTCTTTTGACATTGCGCCATGCAAAAATAGGACTGGAAGGCAAATTTTATCAAAATATTTTTGACTCACAGGCAGAATTTGAAAGATATATGAAAACTCCGGTTGAAAGGTCGATAGAAAACCGCGAGGAAGAATTACTGAAACTTTATGAACGGATTAAACTTTCCGAAACCGATTATGAAAACTATTATGATATTGCCGTTGTAAGCACAAATGATAAAATTATCCCGCCGAAAAATCAGCTTAATTTTTGGGGGAATACGGCTCAAACGTTTGAAAGCGGGCATTTCCCGTATTACAATTTTAAAAGCTGGACTGAAATATTATGCAGATAAACCCTAAAACAATAAAAAACAGATTTGAAAAAAGCATTGAAACTTATCGTCAAAATGCCATTGTACAAAAGCATACAGCGGTGAAACTCGTATCGGAATTGGAAAAGGTTAAATCCTATTTCCCGTCAATACTTGAACTTGGGTGCGGTGCAGGAATTTTAACCGAACAAATCGTACAAAAAATCCGTTTTGATAAATATTTTGCCAATGATTTAACCGGGAAATCAAAAAACTATGTCAGTGAATTTGTACCTGAATTCGTATTTTATGAAGGCAATGCCAAAAAAGTCCGCCAAAAAGTTGATTTAATAGCTTCTAACGCTCTTTTTCAATGGTTTAAAAATTTGGATGAAATATCCGATATATGCAAAAACAATTTAAATAAAGACGGTATATTGGCTTTTTCAACATTTTCTCCGGAAAATTTTCGTGAAGTCAGAGATTTGACGGGAATTTCACTTGAATACAAAACCGCGGAAGAACTGAAAACAATTTTTAAAAAGAATTTTGATATTTTACATGTTGAAGAATTTGAAAAAGTACTGAGCTTTGAAAATCCGTTAGAGCTGCTTGCTCATTTTAAATTTACGGGTGTAAATTCTCTCGGAAAACAAACATTTACACAGGTAAAAGAATTTTGCAGCGGATATAAAAAACGCTATCCTAAAATCACTTTGACATATTCTCCGATAATTTTTATTTGCAAGAAAAAGTAATTTTTTTTATAATCTTTTTATGAAGGAATACGATTTTTATATAGTTCCCACTCCGATAGGAAATCTCGGCGACATAACACTAAGAGCTTTAGAGGTTCTAAAATCGGCAGATATTATAGCCTGTGAAGACATGAGGGTAACTCAAAAACTCTTAAATCACTACGATATAAAAACAAAATGTATTTCTTATCACAAGTTTAACGAAAAAGAGCGTGTAAATCTTTTTCTGTCGTTTCTTGATGAAGGCAAAAAAATAGCGCTCGTATCCGATGCCGGCACTCCTTTATTCTGCGATCCGGGCAGTGTAATCGTTGATGAACTCAGAAAACGCAATTACAGAATAACATCTCTTGCAGGTGCAAATGCTTGTGCCGTGCTGTTATCTCAAATTTCAAGGGAAGAAGAAGATTTTTTCTTTGCAGGTTTCTTACCGAGAAACGCAGGAAAAATTCAAAAACTTGTAAAGAATTATCAAACAACCGATATTGTTTTTTATGAATCTCCGAACAGGCTCATTGCTTCGCTTGAGGCAATAAAAGAATGCAGACCGAATGCAAGAGTTTCAACAGGCAGAGAACTTACAAAAGTTTTTGAAGAAATAATCACGGATAGTGTTGAAAATGTAATAAATTTTTATAACAGCAATATTTTAAAAGGAGAAATTGCGGGAGTTATATTAAGAGAACCGAAATCAGATGATATTAATGATTTGGACGATAAAATAAATATTCTTAACTCAAAAGGATTTAAGGCAAAAGAAATTTCCGTCATTCTTTCGGAATTATACGGGGCAAATAAAAACGAAATTTATAAAAGGTGTATATGAAAAAATTTCTTGAAGGGCTGTTAGACTGGGTTTATAAAAAAAGATGCTACTTTTGCAAATCTTCAAAAGAATCGGTAAAAATGTGTTCCGAATGCTACAACGAAATGGAGCATAAACCTTTCGGGGCGGACAGGATTATAGAAGGCAAAGAGGTATACTGTGCGGGAGTTTATAACAAAAATCTCCAAAAATTAATCAGAGGTTTAAAATATCATAATCAGCCCGATCTGGCATTTTATCTTGCAAAATTTATGGCAGAATATTTTAAATCAGACGGCGAATATGAAGTTGTCCCGGTGCCGATAAATTCAAAACGAGAGAAAAAACGTAAATATAATCACATGAATTTGACCGGAGAAGAATTTTGCAGGCTTACATCCGATACTTTTAACAAAGACCTTATAATAAGAGTAAAAGATACAAAACCGCAATACAACTTAAAACGCAGCGAGCGTCTGCTTAATCTCAAGGGAGCTTTCAAAGTAAACAAAGAAGCATATCACGGTAAAAAAATTCTTTTAATAGATGACATCTGCACAACCGGCGCAACTTTTGAAGAAATGATAAAAGAATTGGGCAAAAACGGCATTACCGACATAGTGTGTCTTGCAGGTGCTTCGCCGTTCGGAGATTAAAATGATTTTACAAGCTTTTTCAAAATATCTTCAAAGCCGCAATGACGACATAATAAATAACCGTACAACAACATCAAAACTTCTATGCGAATGGATTAAACTTGTTATTGCAAGAACTCCGAAAAGCAACGTTGATAAAATTGTTCATAAGGAAATAATGCTTGCGTCAAACAAATCAGGAGATTTTTTCATAGTCGGAAAGTCGCCCAGCGGAAGGGTTCTCATAAAAGCATTATACAATTTTGCATTAAGCTACGAACAGTACATAATGGGCAAATGGATTGCGGAAAGAAAGCCGGAAGATTTTAAAAATTAGAAAAAACCTCAATTATATCCCGCTTTGAAATATCGGGGTTAATTTCTTTGACCGAAATAATTGATGATGTATCTATTTTTTCGTTAAATATTTTTTCAAGCAGATTACGGTCATAATCGTACAATATGGAGCCGTGCTGAAGTATGTAACCGTTTTTTCTCACCTGAGCGGAACCGATAAGTTTTCTGTTATCAAAGCACAAATCCGCTCCGGTTGAAACGAGCATACAGTAATCGGCATGAGAATGCTTGGAATTTCCGCCGAAATTAAGTTTTATACCGAGCTTTTCAAATCCGTCAATAAGAATTTGAGAAATTTCCCTGTAAGATTCGGAAACATTTTCACCGTTTTTAAGATACGAAAAAGGGCATATAAAGCTGTAAGTAACTTCATCATCATGTAAAAGCGCCCGTCCGCCGGTTAACCTTCTGACCATATTTATTCCTTTTGATGCCAGAAAATCAGTATTAACAAAATCCGATTTTTGGTTTCTTCCGAGCGAAACACAAGCGGGTTTCCAGCCGTAGAGTCGAAAAACGGGTTCATCGAGTTTAAAGGAAATTGCGTATTCCAGCAAATCACTGTCAATTTGCATATTTTCACTACCCGTTTTAATCTCAAAGGGTACAAACATTATTTTTCCCTCTTATCCAAATCCGCTTCAAACTGTTTAAACACTTCATTTCCCACAAACTGCTCAAGAGAGGCGCGTTGTGCAAAGAAATCCGAACGAGCTTTCATAAGATTGTCAAGTGAAGTTCTGTAATAAGCATCCGTAATAAGCACAAGTTCTTTTGACATATCCTGAGCGCGTTCGTAATTTTTTCTTCTGGTTTCGGTCATTTCCTCAAGCATTTTGAGTTTTTTTCTGGATGTCATATAACCGTAATACAAATCCACCGTTTTTTGTTGTAAATCTTCAATCTTTCGGACAAGAATAATCATATCGGCATCCGTAACTTTTGTGTATTTATAGTTTAGAGCCTTTGTATCCTGTGACATTATGCCGAGGATGTTGCCGCCGATTAAGGAGCCTCCGGCAAGCAGAGGGTTACCCATTCCCGCACCGACCAGAGTTGACATGCCGGCAATTGTTGTGAGAACTTTTTTAACGGATTTTTCATCGGGCTTATCTTCGTCAGGATTTGCAAGTTTGTATAGCGCAAAGTTAATCGTATCGCTTTGAGATGCGGCACCCTGCCATAAAACCGATAAATCACCGACCATATCCTCTTGTTCCAATTCCAGTTCCGCCGAAACTTCTTTTGATATCTGTTTTATACTTAAATCTGCGTAAGTTAAATCATTTACGTTAAATTTTTCGGCATCTTTTTTTGCATACTCACGCAAAACCTTATCTTCAACGGGAGCGTCAAAATATTCTTTTTCCGGAATTTCCGACAACCCCGTACGGTAAGCCGGAGGTTTTGGCGCCTGCAATTCTTCATAAGTAATCGCAAAGCAAGGAGAAATTAACAAAGATAATATAAAAGCGGTATATAATATTTTCACTGTTTCACCGCCTTTTCTCCGACAAGTGTCGAATTCATATTAAACTGGTACAAGTTAAGTTTGTCCACAACTTTTTTACCCGCAAGTCTTTGCAGTTCAAGATGATATTTTTTTGCATTCTCCATATAATAAAATTCTTCAATCCTCATGTTGTCATAGAGAGAAGATGATATTGAAATTTCCATTAAGTCTTCATCATCCAGTGCTTTTGTATAATTTTTATTGTATAAAATCAGGCGTTGACGTGTTTCTTTCAACTGTGAAAGCGAACTTTTGTAATTGTAATAAGCCGTTATGATTTTATCTTGCAAATTCTCGACCAATCCCGCAAGTTCAATCAATTCCGTATCGGTAAGAGGGATTTCGGTGGGAATATTTTTTTTGTTTATAAGGTTTTGTGCGAGTCTGCCTGCGGCAAACGCCGAGGATTGAACAGCATAATCCGCACCGATTAATGACGGAGCAAAAGATGCACCCGCAACAACTGCCGAAAGTGTTTTTGCCATAAGAGATGAATGTATTCTTCTTTGGCTTTCCGGCGTTGAGAGTTTTTTCAGCGCAAAACCTATAACCTGATTATTTTCAACCGTACCTTTCCACAGATTTTCAATATCTTCCAAATCTTTTTCTTTCTGCAATGCCGTAAGCTCAGCCAGAACCTCTCTATCATTTATAATCAGCGACTGTTTTGAATTTACTTCCGGTTTGGGAAGCTGAACGGATTGTTTTTCAATTCCCGAAAGCTCTACTTCATCGGCAAAAACAGGTAAACAAACAGCTAAGATAAATAAAATCCATAACTTTTTCATAACAAATATATACCACAACGATAACAATAAATCCAATGATTGATAAAGTTCTACATCAAACAGATGTTCTTTGAGTACGGGAAAAAAATTATTATGGATTCGGAGGAGAAAATTGAAAAGCGGCACAAAAATAAGCACATCGCATGACAATTTTTACGAAAAAGCGAATGTTTTTCGGCTTGAAAATTTGTATAATGAAGCGGTTAAAAACTATCTTAACGCAATTTTGATAGACAGAAACGATGCAAAAAGCTATTTTGAACTCGGTATATGTTTCAAACATCTGAACCGGATATCGAAAGCGATAAAATATCTTGAAATCGCAGCTAAGTTAAAAGACGATTGGTTTGATGTTCATTTTGAACTGGGAATATGTTATCAGCTTAAGGGAAGTGCTTGCAATGCAATAAAGAATTTTGTACGTGCCGTGCAAATCAATCCGGAAAATCCTGATGCCGTATTACAACTGGGACTTTCTCATGAAATGTGCGAAGAATATGATCTTGCAATGATGATTTACAAAAAACTGATTGAAAACTCCCCCGGATTTATCAAAGCATACGACTGCCAATCCGCTCTTTTGATGAAACTCGGCTGTTACAGAGAGGCATCGGCTGTTTTGAATGACCTTTTAAAACGAAATCCGGACTATTATAAAGCATATGCCGGTATAGGAGTCTGCCTTGAAAAACTCGGCAAAACATCGGATGCATTGAGATTTTACAGAAAGTTTCTCCGCAAGAAACCTTTTTCATCGGAAACTGAATTTATCAAAGGAAGAATTGACAAACTCAAAAATCGAAATACACATAATCTCAAAATTTGCAGATAGACTAAGCGCTGTATCGTTTAAATGATTTTTCAATATTCTTCGAAAGAGCATTCTTAACCGTATCATATTCGGTAGTCAGAGAAGAAATTTCCGTATCAAGGTTTTTCATCTTCAAATCGATTGTTTCTTCTTTTGCATTAAGTCTTGCTTTTTCGGTGTTATATTTTGCTTCCGCTTTTGCTATCAATGTTTCATCGGCAATTTCTTTAATATAATTGTCGGTTGCATAATTTGATTGATAATAGAAATAGTCATCTTTCTGTTTTGATATAAACATCATGCCGCTTTGAAGCATTTCCTGCAAGTAAGACGGTTCTTCAATTCTTTCATTTTCAACCCAGCCGTTAGCACATATCTGGTTAAACAAAGTGTCATAAAATACCGCTTGAGCCAAATCATCACTGCTTACCGATGCATCAGTACTTATTTGGAAAATTGCATTACTATCAACAAATTTGTTGTCAACTATCTGTGAATTATATCCCGTAGCAACTTTGTAAATATCGTTACCGTAAGCATCTTTGTTATTGGCAAAACCGTTTGCCATGATATAGTAGTATGTTAAGAATTGTTTTAATGCGTTGGTAAGGTTTATGCCTGCATAAGTATTGTACTTACTGTGTTTATTACGCTCAACAATAATACCGTTTGTTTTATTAGTTTGCCCTCTAACCCATTTTCTGACTTTCTTAGCGCTTCTTCTGCTATGTTCGCCAAGCCAGCCTGTAGTTGGTCTATTTGTATCGGAATTATAAGAAAGAATTTCTTCCTTAAAAGTTGTAACCGCGTAATTATAAGCAAGTTCGGATTGACTTGTACCGTTATCTAATACCGAAAACATTGCCTCAAACAATCTGTCCCAAATTGCCATATTACCAATACATCTAAAGTATGCTTCACTATTGTTTGCGCCGTCATCACCATCCAACCATATTGTATAATGCTTACCGTCAACACCATCTATCAAATCCTTTAATGTTAATTTGCCTAATTCATTCTCGGTAAGGTCAAAAGTATCATCATTGGTATCATTTTGAGAACGTATATGTGCTGTTGATCTGTCAGACATATGATTGACTTCATCCCACTCATATTTGGTGCCCTCTAAATCGTTAAGTATATCACCGACCGATACATTTGCAAAATATTCGTTTAACAAATCATCGTAAGATACATCTTCTATATTATTTACAACCGTTGCACCGCCGCCAAAGCCTGCCTGCTGGCTGTAAGGTAATGACTGTATAGATTGTGCTAATTTATCCGTTATTAATCCTACGCCTGCTAACTGCTGTATAAAGTTATTACGCGTAGCCTCAGACGGTAATGTTCCCAAACCTTCCTGCGGAATACCGGCTTGGCGTGCAGCTGCAGCATATTTACTGTTCAATACAACTCTGCCCATGCTGTCCGTTACAAGCGTGGGTGTAAAGTCATTCAATACGGAAGGTGTCATAAGTGTATTGTAAGTAAGAACATTACTTGTGTCACCATTGCCGTAGTAATCGTAAATCAATTTTGTCTGATCTAAAGAATTTTGATACTCATTGGACAAGTTTGCCAAATCACGCGCCAACGCGATTTTTTGGTGCGACAATCGCATAGATTGAAATTCACAGTCAGATTTTCTGGCTGTAATTGTCAATAATCTTGCTTGTCCTGCTGCGAGTCCCATTGAAAATTTCCTTTCATAGTATCGTTCATGAAGTATTACGGCTTTTTAAGCCTAAAACTTTAAAAATCAGGAAATTTTTGTTACAAAAATTTACAATAATTGTTAACCTGCGCAAAAACTCTTTATTTTTTCAAGTTTTTCAGGGCTGTCACTTTCAAAATAAATTCTTAACAGAGGTTCGGTTCCGCTCGGGCGAACCAAAATCCAGCTTAAATTATCTTCAAGATATAATTTTATACCGTCTTTTTTATCTTTACGGACAATTTTCATGCCGGCAATTTCTTTTTTATTTTCAAAATTTTCCAAAACAGGTTTTACTTCATCAAAATTTTCTAATTTTAAATCCGTCCTGTCATTATAAAACCTGCACTGCGTAAGCTTGTACAAATCTTTTTGAAGCTCGGCAAGTGTTTTACCCTCGTAAGCCATAGCCTCAAGAACCAGAAGATTTGCAAGAATACCGTCTTTTTCGGGAATATGCCCCTGAATACTCAATCCTCCGGATTCTTCGCCGCCGATTATCGGATTATATTTTCTCATTGCTTCTCCGACATGTTTAAAGCCCACTGCGGTTTCAATAACCTCAACATCGCAAGCTTGCGCCGCTTTGTCCAGCAAAAGACTTGCACCGACCGTTTTTATAAGAGCACCGTTGTAACCTTTATTATTTTTGAGATGAAGAAGAAGTATTGATATAATTTCATTCGGCGAAACATATTCGCCGTCTTCGTTTATTACCCCAAATCTGTCTGCATCCCCGTCATTTGCAAATCCCACGGAATTTGCGGTTGATTTTACTTTTTCAATAAGTTCACGTAAATATTTCGGCTTTGGTTCGGGCATCCCGCCGCCAAAATTCACATCATGATACATGTGAAGCCCGGTAAATTTTATTCCGTGCTTTTCCAAAAGTTTGTCGAAATAACCTACCGAAGCCGAATAAAGTCCGTCAAATATTATATTTGTTTTAAGTTGTTTTATTTTTTCAAAATTTATAAGTTTTTCAATATGAGAAAAATAATCCTTTGCAAAATCAAACTTCTCAACATTTCCCTTCCAATCGGAGGTAAACGGAACATTTAAATTAAACGTAAGTTCATCCGTAATATCCGATGTTGCAGGCCCCGCATAATCGGGAATAAATTTTATACCGAGGTATTCCGGCGGATTGTGAGAAGCGGTAAACATAACGGCGCACGCATTAAGATGTTTTGCGCCGTAAGCTAAAACAGGCGTAGGCACAACTCTTTGAGATAACAAAACATTAAACCCGTAGCCGGCAAGCTGTTTTGCACTGTTATCGGCAAATTCTTCCGCCTTATTTCTGGGATCATATCCGACTATTACCTTCTTATCCGGACCGAAATTATCATAAACATATCTGCCGATTGCTTTTATTACCGTGTGAACATTCTCCGCCGAAAAATCTTTTCCGACTACGGCTCTCCAACCGTCCGTACCAAATTTAATTACGCTCATATTGCCTCGCTATATTCAATCTGCTATAATAATATTAGAAATACGGAAGTTTATCAAATGTTAAATTTCGAAAATGTAAGAAATATTGTATTCCTTGATAATCCTTTCTGCGAAATGGCAAAAGATTATTTTTGCGAGCAATATAATATTAATGTTTACCCTCAAAGTTTTAATACAATTAAACAGGTAACCGAATATGCGGCTGAAACTCCGGACTGCCTTGCGGTACTGCCGATTGAAAATTCAGTAGAAGGTACGGTCAGGGAAACATTTGACAACCTGCTTGCTTCAATTAATCCGAACATAAAAATTCTTGCGGAATACTGTTTGCCGATAAATTACTGCCTGCTTGCAAGAACAACAGAGATTTATTCAATTACGGGAATAATCGCACCGCCGAATGTTCTCGCAAAATGTTCGGAATTTATCCGTAACGAAATGCCTTATAATTCAAATATTATTGAAGCTTCAAGTATATCGGATTCCGCAAGAAGCCTTCAAAATTATAACTTGACGGTAGCTTCAATCGGATGTAAAAAAACAGCCGAAAATTTTAATTTGAATATTCTCAAAGAAAACATCAGCGATGATAAAAATAATCACACAAGATTTGTTTTAATCGGTGATTTTGAAGCTGCCGGAAAAGACAGCGATACAACATCAATTGCTTTTGCAACCGCAAACAAACCCGGTGCCTTGCTGAATGTTCTTAATATTTTTATGCAAAATCAAATTAATATGTCCTACATTGCTTCTTACTCATCAAAAAAGAAATTTGACGAATACGTTTTTATCGTAAATCTTGACGGAAATTTAAGAAGTCCCAAAATGCTCACAACCCTAAAAGAAGTAAAAGAAAACACAACATTTATGAGATATTTGGGCTCTTATAAAAGAAGTTACAGTTCTTCGGCTATAACAAACGCAACCGCTTTGGATTTGTCATGAGATAAACTCAGCTGAAATTTTACTTTTTTATTCAGTTTTTCATTAATTTTAATTTGCGGACAGCCGTTTTTATCATGAAAAACTTCAACATCCGAAAGAACGGCGGAAATTCCGAAAGCACTTAACGCCTTTATAACGGCTTCTTTTGCACAAAACCTTACGGCATAATGTCCCTCGGGCTCGGGAAATCTTTTGCAGTATTCAATTTCTTCCACGGAAAATATTCGCGAATAAAACGAATCCGGCTTATCTTTAAATCTTGAAATATCTTCAATATCCACACCAATTGCCATAAAATGATATTATCAAACATTGACGGATTTTGCAATCGTATGTTATAATCGGTTAAACGCCTTACATATTCATTAAATTAGTCGGAAAGGAAAACTATGACTAATTCAATGATACCTTATTCGTTTATCCCGGGTACAAAAGCCAAAGCAAATGAAGTCAATGCAAACTTTATAGCACTGGCAGAAACCATTACAAACAATAAAGATTCATTATCCAAAGATGTCGAGGGTTTGAAAGAAACTTTAACCAAACTTATTGATGAGGAGCTTGAAGCTAAAGCGGATAAAACCGAATTAATCAAAGAACACACGGTGGAAGAAGCCGGAACGGATTTAGATAATTACAAAACTAACGGTACTTACATATTTAAATCGGATTATACCCCTTTAAATGTCCCCGAAGAAGCTGTTCAAGGAATACTTATGGTCAGCGGATGCGAAGATTCCGCCATAAAACAAATTTGGTTTGACGGCGGGGAAAACAAGGAGATTTTTACGCGAACTTACGAAAACTCAGTATGGAGCGAATGGAATTCCGCCACGGGAAAATCTTCAATAAATTCTCATGGTTATTTAAAATTTCCTAACGGTATAATACTGCAATGGGGTTATTGGATGCCGGGGGATATAACTTACCCTCTTGCTTATAAAACTTATGCAGTACCTTTGTTTACCAAACAGGGACAAAGCGGTTACGGTGCACAAGATACATTTCTTATATCACAGTCATTAACAGGTATTTCCTGCAGATCCACAGGAAATTATAAGTCTACTAATTATTTTGTAATCGGATATTAAGGAGGTTTTTTATGAAATATTACGGAACAAAAGACAATAAAAATTACGGATTTTACGAAGAAAATTTTGAAAATGCAATTGAAATTACCGATGCATATTGGGATTATCTGTTAAATTCACAAAGTGAAGGTAAAAGAATAATTCCTTATGAGAACTCAGTTATTGCCGCGGATGAAGCTGAATATTCATTTGAAAACGGGAAATGGAAAAAACTCAATCCGGAAGAAACCGAAACTAAAAAATTACAAATTCAAAATGAAAAACGGGCTTCCCAAATCAGATACGAGCTTGAAAAGCTTGATACCAAACGAATCAGAGCAATTGCCGAACCGTCTCAAAAAGATGAAAATACATCCTGGCTTGATTATTACACCGCCGAAGTTAAAAAATTGCGTGATGAACTTGCACAAATCAGCTGAAATTAAAAACCGGTTTTTGACCGGTTTTTTAATATATATTTTTTTGCGGTATAATAGCTTCAGGAGAAATTACAATGGATATAAGAGAAGAATTTATTGAACAGGCAAAACATTTAACAAGAAACGCTGAAGTATTACCCGGAGGTATAGAAGAACTCGCCGTAAAACTCCAGCATTCGCATGATACAAACACCCCTTTAAGAATAAAACTGGGAATGGATCCTACACGTCCCGATTTACATTTGGGGCATACCGTCGTAATGAGAAAACTCAAAGAATTTCAAAAACTCGGACATAAAATTGTTTTAATAGTCGGCGGTGCAACAGCCATGGTCGGAGATCCGTCAGGCAAATCAGAAACACGCCCCGCACTTACAAAAGAGCAGGTTCAGGAAAATGCAAAATCATACTTTGAGCAAATGTCAAAAGTTTTGGATGTTTCCGATGCGGAAGTTGTTAATAATGCCGACTGGCTTCATTCAATGAGTTTTACCGAACTTTTGAAACTTACGGCGCAAGTTACCGTTGCACAAATGATGACAAGAGATGACTTTGCAAAAAGATACAATGAAGGACGTCCTATATCAATTGTAGAATTTTTCTATCCGCTTATGCAGGCGTATGACTCCGTTGCGGTTGATTCCGATATTGAACTTGGCGGCACGGATCAGAGATTTAACACCCTATTAGGACGCGATATTCAAACCGCTTACGGCAAAAAATATCCGCAATTGGTAATGCTTTTACCTTTGCTTGAAGGTACCGACGGCGTTGTTAAAATGTCTAAAACATATCCCGAACATTGTATTTCTCTGACAGACAACGAAGTTGATATGTTCGGAAAATTAATGAGCATTCCGGATAATCTTATTACAAGATACTTTAGCTTGCTAACGGATGCAACAAAAGAAGAACTTGAGAAAACCGATAAACAAATCGCAGAAGGCTCTGTTAATCCCAGAGATATTAAATTAAAACTTGCCTTTACAATTACTTCGGAATATCACGGAGAAGAAGGTGCAAAAAGAGCTCAGGAAGCTTTTATAAATGTCGTTTCAAACAAAGGTATTCCCGATGATATAAAAGAAGTTAAAAATATGAACCGTAAAGGTATTCTGGATGTACTGACGGAACTTGAATTTACATCAAGCAAAGGTGAAGCAAAACGTCTTATTCAAGGCGGAGGTGTTAAAGTTAACGGTGAAAAAATTGCCGATACGGCTTATGTATTTAACTTTGACGAAAACGTAATATTACAGGCAGGTAAACGTAAATTTGCAAAACTGGTAAAATGATAGAAATTATAAAACGCGGAATAACAAAGGTAAAAGAAGATATTAAAGTAATCTATGATAAGGATCCTGCTGCAAATAATCTGCTTGAGGTAATCTTATGCTATCCGGGACTTCATGCTTTAACGGCATACAGACTGGCTCACAGACTTTACAAATGGCACATTCCTCTAATTCCGCGGATAATATCATACATAACAAGAATTATCACCGGAATTGAAATTCATCCCGCCGCAAAAATCGGCAGACGATTTTTTATAGACCATGGTGAAGGCGTTGTAATAGGTGAAACAGCAGAAATCGGCGATGATGTTTTGATTTACCAGCAGGTTACACTGGGCGGAACCGGAAAAGACCACGGTAAAAGACATCCGACATTGGGAAACAATGTTATTGTAGGTGCCGGAGCAAAGGTTCTCGGTAATATTACGCTCGGTGATAACGTAAGAGTCGGCGCAGGCTCGGTTGTAATTGAAGATGTTCCCGAATCCGCTACGATTGTGGGAGTCCCGGGTAAAATAACAAAACAAAAAGTTATGAGCGAAACTCTTATGCACAACCGTATTCCCGATCCCGTTACCTGTGAATTAAATCGTTTGAAATATGAACTTCAGGAATTAAAAGAAAAAATAGAAAGGAATTAAATATGTATCACGTTTACACGGAAAGAAACCATTCGGAATTTACAAAAACAGAAATTGCAACCTGCAAAGATTACGATACGGCTTTGCAAAAAGCTCAAAAAGCCATAGAAAACAAAGAGGGTTATAATTATATAATTGAAGAAACCGACGGTTCCATGAACAGTTACGGAGAATTGATTTCACATGTTGTAGCCGAAGGTTAATTACCAATCTTCGGATATTGTATCTTCTTCATCATCTTGAAGTGCGGAAAGGTCTTTATGGTTTGCTCCGTCAAAATCCGCGGGAAGCAAATCTTCTTCCGGCCATACGGTATCTTCATCGTAGCGTGATGCGCTGAGATTTACCGAAGAAGTCAAATCGGAATTACTTAAATCGGTTTCGGATAATATAGTGCCCGCCATATCCGTATCGGAGAAGTTGCAGTATGTCATTTCAGCATAACTGCAATCGGCACCGGTAAGTAACGCTTCGGTAAAATTACATTCAAGAACTCTTGCCCGCGTAAAATCCACCGATGTTAAATCCGTATTTGAAAAATTTACAAACGACAAACTGCAATCAGCAAATGAACTTGAGTTTAAATCTATGTCGGAAAAATCAATTTCGCTCAATGTTATTCCCGAAAAATCAACTTCGCTTAAATCAATATCTTCCTGATCATATTTCCATTCATTAAATTTTTCAGGATTTTTTTTCAACAATTCAACGAGTTCTTCTTTAGTATAATCTATCATTTTACCTTCTTTCTTATCGGCTCTGCATATATACCAAAACCGCCTGTGTTCTGTTCATTACTTTTAACTTTTTAAATATGTTATTCATGTGTGATTTTATTGTAACTTCTCTGACAAAAAGCTTATCAGCTATTTCTTTATTGGAACATCCTTGTGAAGCAAGCGTTAAAACTTCTTTTTCTCGGACGGTTAAAGGAGTATGAGGATTTTTTTTATCCGCATTTTCAATAATTGTATTTTCTCTGTAAGTTCGTCTTAAAACCGCTTCCATTCTGGCTAAAAGGTTAGGCAGAATAAACGGCTTGACGATATAATCATCAGCTCCGTTTTTCAAACCCGAAACCATTTTCTGATCTTCATTCACTGCAGTAAGCATGATTACGGGCAAATTTTTTGTATCATTATTAGAACGAACAGCCTTTAATGTTTGCCAGCCGTCCATATTAGGCATCATAACATCAAGAAGTACAATGTCAAATTTTTTATTTTTAGATGACAAAGCTTTCAGCGCCTCAAAACCGTCGCCGGCTGTCTGAACTTCATATCCGTAAAACGGCAGAGCATCTTTTAAATATTTTGAATTGTCATCGACCAACAATACGTTTGGCAAATTATTTCTCCTTATACAATCTTATTTTTTAAAGCCTTTAGTGCTGCCTGAAGTCTGTCATCAACTTCAAGTTTCTGTAATATACTTGCCACATGGGCTTTTGTGGTATTTATGCTGATTACGAGGATTTGTGCAATTTCCATATTGCTGTAACCTTCCGTCATAAGTTTAAGAATTTGAGCCTCGCGGGCAGTTAAATCATATTTTTTCGCATTGTCAACGGTTTCAAAAGAAAGTGCTCCGGAACTTGCTTTCAAAACTATATGTGCAATACTCGGATCAAACCAGGCTGCGCCGTCTGCTACCGATTGGACAACCTGAACAAGTCTTTGAGGATTTATCTCTTTTGAACAATATGCATTTGCTCCGGCTTTCAAACTGTTTAAAACTTCTTTTTCATCATTATGAGAGGTTAAGATAATAATTTTTACATCTTTATTTGAAGAACGGATTTTTTCCGATGCTTCAATACCGTTCATATTAGGAAGCCCCAAATCCATAATCACAATGTCAATATTGTTATTATTGAAAATCTCAATGGCATTTTCGGCGGAATCAGCTTCAAAAATTTCTCCGATATAGTCTACGCCCTCAAATGTCGTTTTGAGTCCGAATCTTGTTAATTCATGGTCTTCAACTATCAGAATATTCTTTTTCATAAATTTAATTCCTTCTTCGCGGGCTCAAAATCGGGATTTAAATTCAAAGACTTTTTAAAATAATCCGCAGCGTCTGCTCCCTGATTTTTTACCAGCAACCCCTGATAATAATAATATCTAAAACTGTTTTCGTCAATATAATTTGCTATTGCAAGATATTTTCTTGCCTTTACATAATCTTTTCGTTCAATGTAATATCTGCCTAAATCAATCCAGGCATCGGTAAAATTCATATTAATTGAAACGGCTTTTTTCAAATAAGCAAGCTCTTTTGACTTATCAAAAAGTGCAATTTTATAATAGGCGTAAAAACAGTCATTATATGACCTTACCAATTTTTCATAAATTTCAAGTGCTTTTTTGGGCTTACCGAGTTTTTCATAAGTTTGCGCAACTTTTATTGCGGGGAGAGAAATGGTTTTTTCAATATTTTCAGCTTTTTGATAATACTTTAGCGCAGATTTGTAATCCTTATTCCTGCTGCACAAATCCCCCAGTACAAGAAGTGCGTTATAATTATTTCCGTCAAGTTTCACGGCTTTTAATGCACTGTCATGGGCTTTGTCATAGTCCTGCATATCAAAATAAACTCTTGATAAGAGTCCGTAAACATATTTATTCTGTTTTTTCTTATTTGTTAAAGCACTTTGCAGTGTTCTTACAGATTTGGCAAGCTCATTTTCATAGTAATAATAGTATCCGAGATGATACATTTTTTCGGCATAATCTTTTTTTGATTTATAAAGCACATATTGCTCAAGAGATTTTACCTTCACCATAAAATCAGTTGTATAAAGATTTTGAGATTTAATAAAATCAATCATTTTAATTGAATTTTTAGGTTTTTTGCCCTGAGATAAAATTTCGGCTTTGAGCTTTTTATAATTAAGGTTTTCGGAATTCATCGAAATTGCGGCATCAATATATTTTTCCGCATTAATCACATCATTCGATTTCAAATACCCCAAAGCAGCTATATAATTTGCATAATCGGATTCCGCCAAGAGATTTGTATTTTTAACGAGTTCCGCAGTCGCTTCTCTGCTCTGGTCATTGTATATAATATTTGAAAAAACTTCCCCGAGATAAATTTCATCATCCGTTTTCAATTTTTTTGACGGGAAGTAGTAAATTTTTATATCGTCAACAAGAAAATCGGATACGGATTTATCTTCAATTTTAGACGAAGCCAAATCGGCAAGATTAAAAAATCCCAAATCAGCCATATTTTCAGCAAGTTTCATATATGCATAATCTTTGCTGTCCATTGTTTCAATAAGTACTTTAAAATCGTTATACGAAGCTTTAACATTACTTTGAACAAATCTGTCAAAAGCTATTACATATTGATTGTGAATACTGTTGTGAGTTAGTGTGGCTTTCTTTATGGGAAGTGCTATCGTATTATCCTGAACGGGAACGGGAGACAGAGGATTTGCGGGATTTATTACATCAAAGTCGCCCGCAAATGCGGCAGAACCGATAAACGCAATTATGGAAAGTTTGTATAAAACTTTTTTCATTAATCCTCTTTTTTGTTACCCGAGTAATAGAAGTTAAACAGTTCTACAATATCATTATTTTCCTCGTTATTATTTGAAATGTAATCATATATATTCAGTAGATTATAATGACTCAAAATTTCAGAGTCATTATCGTTTAACGAATTGTGATTTTCAGTCAAAAATACCCGTACAATCTTATCTAAAGAGATATCAAGAAAAGCATCAACAAGTTGTCCGTCAAAGTGTTTATTTTTCCCGCTGATTAAGATATCAATAACATTTTGAATAGGCATTTTATCACGATAATGGCGTTTTGACGTGATGGCATCAAAAACATCCGCTACGGCAAGAATTCTTCCGCCGTAGGGAATTTCCTCGCCTTTCAAATGCCTGTAATAACCGGTGCCGTCATATTTTTCGTGATGCGAACAAGCAAATTCGGTTATCATTTTAAAATCATCGGACATGTAAATTTTGTTTAAAATATTATGAGTAATTCTGACATGCTCCTGAATATGTTTGTATTCTTCATCGGTGAGTTTCCCCTCTTTTTGAAGCACGGAATCTCTTATACCGATTTTCCCGATATCATGAAGCGTTGCAGCCTTTTCGATAAGTTCTTTTAATTTTTCATCACAGCCCAATTTGTCAGCCAAAAGCATTGAGTATAGCTTTACACGGCTTGAATGGCCGGCTGTAATCTTATCTCTGGCATCGATTGAGGTTGCAAGAGTATCGATAAAACTTTCAAACAAAGCTTTTTGTTCTTTATATAGTTCTTTCTGCTGTTCGAAAAGCTGAGCATTTTCAAGTGCAATTGAAGCACTTCCGCCTATTGCCACAAGCAAGTCTTCATCACTTTTGGTAAACACACCGTTTAGTTTATTTAAAACCTGAAATGCACCGATTATTTCCTGATTGTTGTTTTTGATAGGCAGGCACAAAATTGTTTTGGTAGTGTATCCTGTTTCCTTGTCAACATCAGGGTTAAATCTGGGATCATTGTATGCATCGGGAATGTTTAAGGGTTCGCCGGTTTTGACAACATATCCCGCAAGCCCTTTATCGGCAGGGAACCTTATTTCTTGACTGTCAAGTCCTAAAGCTACTTTGCTCCACAGTTCGTTTTTATCTTTATCTAAAAGAAAAACAGTACATCTGTCGGCCTGAATAGCAATTTTTGTTTCCTCGGCTATTACTCGTAATAACACGTTTATATCGGTTACGGCGGTAATTGAACGCCCTATTTTTACAAGCGATACAAGAGGATCACTTTTTATCGGAAGTGTAAAATCCATATTATTTGTAATCTGTTTTATACGGGTTAAAACATATCCCATAATTGACAGTTCATCACCGTAATTTGAGGCAAGATTTTTGGCGTTATTAAAATGTTTAAGCGCAACATCACTATTGCCTTCGCCAAAATCAACGGTGCCTTGTGCATACTCGTTAACAATTTTTGCCGTGTAGTCTTTTGAATATTGCGCCATATATCTGCCGTCATTGAGAAGTTTCAAAGCTTCTCCGAGATTATTTTTATCAAGCAGATATTTTGCCATTCCGTTTAAACTTAATACAACGGAAACATTTTCATCCGATTTTTGTTCGGAGTAAATTTTATGTGCCTGTTCAAATACATCTGATGCCTGAGAATAATCTTTGTCCTCAAGCAGATTTAAACCTTTTTTTATAATATCCGTATCACATTTTATCATACTGCTTCACCTATTGTTTTTATTGTACAATATTTTTGGCAATAATACAAATTTTTAAATGATAAGAATACAAAAGGTAAAATAATGAAAATACTTGTGGGACTATCCGGCGGTGTAGATTCATCGGTTACGGCACTAATATTGAAACAGCAGGGACATGAAGTTATAGGTGCAACAATGTCAATTTGGGGTACAAACGGAATGGCCGCAAAATCGGGGCACGGCAACGCTTGCTACGGCCCGGACGAAAAGGAAGATATTGAAGAAGCAAGAAAAATCGCTTCACAACTTGATATTCCTTATTATGTTTTTGACTGCGTTGAGCAGTATAAAAAAATAGTTTTGGAAAATTTTAAATCCGAATATATTCAAGGAAGAACACCAAACCCTTGTATTTGGTGTAATGCACTCGTGAAATTCGGTGTTCTGCCTCATCTGGCAAAAGAAAACGGAATAGAATTTGACAAGTTTGCAACAGGCCACTATGCCCGAATAGAAGAAGAAAACGGAAGATATATTCTTAAAAGGGGACTTGCGCCGCATAAAGACCAATCTTATTTTCTCTACCGGTTAACTCAGAAACAGCTTAAAAATATAATTCTTCCGCTGGGGACTCACACAAAATCTGAAATTCGTGAAATAGCAAAGCAAAACGGATTACTTGCAGCGGAAAAGCCTGACAGTCAGGATTTTTATGACGGAGATTATAATGAACTTCTCGGCATAAGCGAAAAAGAAGGAAATATTGTAAACACCGAGGGAAAAATTTTAGGCACACATAAAGGAATTTGGAATTACACAATCGGCCAGAGAAAAGGACTCGGAATTTCTTCAACCGAACCCTTATACGTGCTTTCTTTGAATAAAGAGGCAAATGAAGTTGTCGTCGGGCCTGCGGAAAAAACTTTCAAAAAATCTCTGTCAGCAGGGAATTTAAACTGGATAATTCCGCCCGAAAAAAAAGAATTCAAAGCACAGGCAAAAATCCGTTCAACCCAGCAGCCTGCAGACGTTACCGTAAAACTTATTGATGACGGCATTGAAGTTATTTTTGACGATTACCAGAAATCCATTGCATTAGGTCAGTCTGTAGTAATCTACGATAATGACAAAGTTCTCGGCGGCGGAGTGATTGAAAAAGTAAACTGATAAAATACTTGTAAATGTTTTTTGTGCGTGTAATAATTCTGTTATTGAAAGGCTAGTCATGGCAAACACTTTAGCATATTTATTAGACGGTAAAATTTATATTAATTTGACTAATATGTGTACAAACGACTGTATATTCTGCCTTAGAAACGATAAAGACGATGTTGTCGGACAGACTTTGTGGCTCGATAATGAAAATGCAACGGCAAAAAACGTTATTGAACAGTTTGAAAAACTTTATGCCGAAAATCCGTCAAATGAAGTTATATTCTGCGGTTACGGCGAACCGATGATGAAACTTGAAGTTCTTAAAGAAACCGCAAAACAAATTAAAATTGCCCACCCCAATGTGAAAATCCGCGTCAATACAAACGGACACGCAAACTATATTTATAAACGAAACGTTGTACCCGAACTTAAAGGACTCGTTGATGAATTTTCCGTAAGTCTTAACGGTGAAAATGAAAGCGAATACAATGAACTTTCAAAGCCGAAATTTGAAGGTGCTTATACAGAGATGAAAAATTTTACAAAAGCCTGCCAAGATGAAGGTATTCCAACAGTAATGAGCATAGTTGAAGGCTACAAAGGCAGACATATAAACCTTGAAAAATGCGAACAAATTGCAAACACTTACGGTGCAAAATTCAGGGTAAGAGAATGGATACAAAACGGATATTAAAGAAAGGATAAGAAATGAGTAATTTAGACAAAATCATGAAACCGAAATCAATAGCGGTTATCGGTGCATCAACAAAGGAACATACAATCGGTTCCGACATTATGAAAAGACTCCAAGAGTACAAATTCAACGGTAAGATTTACCCTGTTAACCCTAAAGGCGGAATTATCGAAGGATTACAGGCTTACACATCGGTTGGTGAAATCCCCGGTGATGTTGATTTGGCAATTATTGTTGTTAATGCAAAATTTGTACTTGATACAATCGATCAATGCCACGCAAAAGGCATTGAAGGTTTGTGTATAATCACCGCAGGCTTTAAAGAAACAGGCGCTGAAGGTGCCGAAGCCGAAAGACAATTACTTGCAAAAGTAAAAGAATACGGCATGAGATGTGTAGGTCCTAACTGCTTGGGTGTTGTAAATACTCATCCCGACATCAGAATGGACGGCTGTTTTGCGGAATCTTTACCCGAAAGAGGAAACATCGGTTTTGTATCTCAATCAGGTGCGTTAGGCGGCGGTATTTTGAATATCTTGAAAGACCTCAACTTAGGTTTTGCACAATTCATTTCAATCGGTAATCAGGCTGACGTTAACGCTGAAACTGCAATTGAATACTGGGAAAATGAAGATGATGTTCAACAAATTCTTCTTTATATGGAATCAATCCAAAATCCGTCAAATTTCAGACGTTTGGCATCACGCGTGACCAAGAAAAAACCGATTTTGGCATTGAAATCGGGACGTTCCGCAGCAGGTGCTTCTGCGGCATCTTCTCACACCGGTTCTTTGGCAGGAGCGGATAAAGCGGCGGCTGCATTACTTAATCAATCAGGCGTTATAAGAGAATTTTCACTTGAAAACCTCTTTGCAACGGCAAAAGTTTTTGCTAACTGCCCGATACCGAAAGGTGACAGAGTTGCAATTATCACAAACTCCGGCGGCCCCGGAATTATGGCAACTGACGCGGTTTGCGAATACGGCATGCAAATGGCTAAAATTTCCGATTCGACAAAAGAAAAATTGAGAAGTTTCTTACCGTCCGCAGCTTCGGTTAAAAACCCGATTGATATGATTGCATCAGCTCCCATTGAACACTACAAACAAACTTTAGAAACGGTTATAGCTGATGAAAACGTTGATATGATTATGGTAATTTACTTACCGTTTTTGGGCTTGAAAGATATTGATGTTGCAAAAGCAGTTATGGAAATTAAAGCTCAATACCCGCAAAAACCTGTTATCGGCGTATTTATGACGACAAACGATTTCTTCTCAAAACTTTCAGATATGGATGTTAATATGCCGTTCTTTATGTACGCTGAACAGGCAGCTGACGGATTTAACAGACTCAATCAGCAAAGAATTTGGCAGGAAAGACCGCAAGGCAAAATCCCCTGCTATGACGTTGACAGAGAAAAAGTTGAAAGCATAATCAAAAAATCAATTTCCGAAGGCAGAGCACAGCTTACAACTCTTGAAAGTATAGATGTATTGCAGGCATACGGTATCAGAGCATGCAAATACGGACTTGCAACAAATGAAGAAGAAGTTGTAAACCTCGGAAACTCAATCGGTTATCCTGTTGTTATGAAAATGACATCAAAAACTACTTCTCACAAAACCGATGTAGGCGGTGTTGTTGTTAACATTAAATCCGAAGAACAGTTGAGAAGGGAATACAAAGGACTTCTTGAAAGATTGGAAGCTAAAGGACTTCTTGACGGCTTGGAAGGCGTAATCATTCAGGAAATGGTAAAAGGCTCACGCGAAATGGTTTGCGGTATCGCAACAGATCCGCAATACGGTCCGATGATGATGTTCGGCTTAGGCGGTGTGTTTGTTGAAGTTATGAAAGACGTAACATTCAGAATTGCGCCGTTAACCGATGTCGATGCCGAAGACATGATTAAATCAGTTAAGGCATACAAGCTGTTGGAAGGTGCAAGAGGTACTAAACCGGCTCAAATCAGTCAAATTCAGGAAACTTTACTCAGACTTTCACAGCTCGTCAGCGATTACAAATTCATTGACGAACTCGATATTAACCCGTTGTTAATTTCTGAAACAACCGGTGAAGGTATCGCAGTTGACGGACGTATCAAGGTAAGACTTGAAGAAGCTCAAGAAGCTTTAAGCTGTAAATGCGGATGCGGTGAACTTAACTGCACTTGCACAAGCTGCGGAAAGTAATTGCGTTAAAACGTTAAAACAAAACTCGGGCAGGTTTTATAACCTGCCCTTTTTTATGATATAATTACTATATGGTTTTAGAAAACAAACTCGGAATAGAAAATTCTGCTGAACTTGCAAGAGAAGAAGAACGAATAAGTAAAAAGAAAGCCTATGAACTCTTTGAAAAAGGTCTTTTAGATAAGTCAGAAGCCGGGACATTTGAAACACTTTCAAAAATTCACAAGTATTTATTTGATGAAATATATGATTTTGCGGGGAAAATCAGAACGGTTAACATAGCTAAGGGAAACTTCCGTTTTGCTCCCGTAATGTATCTTGAAGCAGCAATTAAAAATATTGATAGAATGCCGCAGTCAACTTTTGACGAAATTATTGAAAAATATGTTGAAATGAATATTGCACACCCTTTCAGAGAAGGTAACGGCCGGAGTATGAGAATTTGGCTCGATTTAATTTTCAAAAAAGAACTTAATAAGGTTGTCGATTGGAACAGTATTGATAAATATGATTATTTGCTTGCAATGGAACGCAGCCCGATTAAAAATATTGAAATCAAAGAGATTTTAAAAAATGCATTAACGGAAAATATTAATGACAGAGAGATTTATATGAAGGGAATAGATGCAAGCTATAACATAGAAGGATACAATTCATTCAAATATAACGATTTGACATAGAAATTGTAAAACTTTTTTAACATACTGACAAAAATTTTTATTCATTGATTTAATATTAGAAAAAGCAGGAGTTTAATATTATGAAAATCGGAGCAATAAGTTATCAGGATTTTACGGGCAAAAAGACAAATAAATTTAAAGCAGCCGCAGCTGCAATGGCAATCGCCGCATCGCCTGTAGCAGTACAAGAAGCTGATGCACAGATATTATATCCCAATCCTTATCAAACAACGATTAACGTACCTGATTGCTTTGTTGTCGGGAATTTAAGTAATTTTGATTATAACAAATCCATGAAAGAAGTTTTCAACGAACTTGATATTAACCATAACGGCGAAATCTCCGCCAAAGAGGTTTTAAGAACCGAAGCCAAAAATTGGAACAGATTTAATATGATACCATACAATTCTTATCAGGCACAAAAAACATATAACAGCTTTAATATAATTTCTTCTTTATATAATGACGATAATGATTATAATTCTGACGATGAAACCATTAATTACAAGGAATATAAAGAAATTATGAATGATTATATAGAGGCAAGGAAGTTAAACAATTTTATGGGTTTAATGTATTTATTTATGAAACCTTATCATAATCCTATGCCTCCGCATCATAACCACAATTACAGACCGGATTACAGACCTAATCATCCCCACAGACACTAATCCATAGAATTTTTTTGCCGGAATATTTAAAAGAATCTGTGTAACGTCTTTTCGTAAGGTATTGTTCTGTTTAACATTGACTTAATCCGCGTTTAATGTTTTAATCGTTTTATGAATTACATCTTCTATTTTTTGATAGTAATTTCAATAATTGCGGGGGCGGTAAACGGCAAACTGCCTGAGGTTGTAAACTCTATTCTGACCGGTGCCGAATTATCCGTAAAGGTTGCATTTTCGCTTATCGGAATTATGGCATTTTGGCTCGGGATGATGAAAATTGCCGAAAAGTGCGGGCTTGTAGAAGTTATTGCAAGAATTATCAAGCCGGTTACAAAAAGATTATTTAATGAAATTCCGCAGGACAGTCCCGCAGCAGGCGATGTGGCAATGAGCTTTTCCGCAAATGCTTTAGGATTAACCAATGCCGCTACCCCAATAGGAATAAAAGCAATGGAAGAAATGCAGAAATATAATGTCGATAAGACATCCGCATCAAATGCTATGTGCATGTTTCTGGCTATGAATACGGCAGGTTTTCAGCTTATACCTGCAGCCGTAATTGCTGTTTTGATAGGTATAGGGTACAAAAACCCGACGGAAATTATAGCTCCGACACTTCTTGTGACATCAATAGCTTTCATAAGTGCAATATTACTGGCAAAAATTTTTCAAAAATTATGGATGCCTCAAAAACTCGCCAAAACTCGTGCAAAAGAGGAGAAAGTTGAGGTGAAACTGTGAACGGTGTAATGGATTTCATCTCTTTATGGGCTTTACCTTTTATAATTCTGTTAATTTTGACAACGGGCTTGTTTAAAAGAGTTCCTTTGTATGAAACATTTACGGACGGTGCAAAAGACGGGTTTAAAGTTGCGGTAAACATTATCCCGTACTTGGTTGCGATAATAGTTGCAATATCAATGTTCAGAGCATCGGGAATTATAGAATCAATCGAAAATCTTTTTGCACCTGTGCTTTCTCATTTTAATATTCCTGCGGACACAATTCCTTTAATGATAGTAAGGTCATTATCGGGCTCTGCGGCACTCGGAGTATTTTCCGATATTGCAAACAACCTCGGACCTGACGATTATGCGACAAAACTTTCCGCTGTCATGGTAGGTTCAAGCGAAACAACATTTTATGTACTGGCTGTTTATTTCGGTGCAATCGGGATTTCAAAACTGCGTTATGCGCTTTTGGTCGGATTGCTTGCGGATTTCATCGGAATTGTTTGTGCAATTGCGGTTTGCAATTGGATGTTCTAATTATGACCGTTATAAATTACCTCACCATTCCTTATAATTTGAACGGGGGTATTATTTGTATTCATAACAAAAGAACCGTCATCGTTTTGCTTTACAAAGTTTCCGTAACCGTATAATGATTGCAGCTCATTTTGCGAAGGCTCCATTCCGTCAAATACAATATTACCGGCAATACCTTTTGAATTTCCGCTTGAATCAAACTCTGCTAACTGGCAAGCTGTAGTTCTTCCCATTGCCGAAAGATATAAACCTTTTTCGCCTATTGTGTATGATTTATCGCCAATTTTTACAACATCGCCCGATTTGATATCAAGACCTTTTTCCTGCCCCATGTGACGTATAGTCACATCACCGGACAAATTCTCAACAACTCCGGGATAAGACCTTAAAATCCAGCCGTTCAAGTCGTTTTCCAGCTGTGTGCGATCTTTCAAATAATTAGTAACCGAATATTTCGACAAATCTTCTCCTGCGGCCCTAAATTGCGGCGGCGGTGTGTAAGGGGCATAATTTCCCGATAATACACCTTTATCCATAAGTTTTGCCGTAGTTAAAAGTGCCGTTCTTTCACACATTTTTTCTTCCTCAATTGTGTTTATTCTTACTCCGCTCACCGGATTTCCTTCTGAATCTCTGTGTCGGGTATCAGTGTTATCACTCATTTCGGGATGTTCAAATAAATAATTTTCGTCACAATGATTTGCTTCGTGAACCAAAAGTTTAATCATATCCTCAGGTGAAGAATAACTTGCCGAGGTACTTACCCAAATTGCATCTTTTTTTGCCTGAGCAGAACCGTATTTTTCATCTTCATAATGAATATTGTTAATATAGCCTATTAATCTGTCACGTTTTGCTTCTGATATTCCAATTTCCCGTAAATCAGTACTGCTCATATTTTTTAGATTATCGTTTAATACTTTTTGAGCATTTTGAACATCGGTTTTTAATTTTTCTGACGGAACAGCTTCGGTCTGATCAGTTAAATTTACATTACTAACGGCTTTTACATCTTTAACATTTTCTGTACTTTGAACTTTGCTTGTATTTGTGACGGCCGGTTTTCCCGTTAAAAGTTCAACTATTTTATTCCAAAAATTTTCAGCTATCTCAAATACACCGGTTTGTGTTTTAAAATCTGTTTTCCAGTTATTATTACCTCCGTTATACGCTATTTTATTTGTATCTTCTCCGCCGGAGTAAATATTATTGCCTTGGGCTTGAGCATTTTTAACTTCCGACATAACCTGATTCCAAATAGAAATATCAACCTTTTTGCAATCACTTGCCGACATATTCAACTTTGATGCAATAGCTTGTGTTACACCTTGTCCGTTTGAAACGTTGATTTGAACCATAGTCAGTCCTCGATTTTATACTCTCTTATTTATATAAAAACAAGCAGTTCAAAAATTTTTCAAAGTTGGCATAGTATGACACCTATCCTATCCTATCCTATCCTATCAGGGATTATATAAGGGTTTCGGGCTTTGTAAAATTTTGTAAACTAATTGTTACAATTAAATATCATTTCTGCATCAATATATTTTTCAGTTCCATATAATACCCGTCGTTTAACAGTTCAAAAAAACGACTTGTTACATTTGGTGCAATTGCTTTCGTCCGTTCCATGTCGATATACAGCCCTTCAACCAGTCTGGCAAAAAGTTCGGCAGGCTTTTGATAATACTTTTTATACCTTGATATACGAGCGGTAATTCTTGACTGCTTTTTGCGCAATGATTGCAGCCTTATGTATGCACAAAACGCTTCCGGCATATCAGGAAAATCTTGCTCTATGTTGTCAATTGCATAGAACTTTGTCGTTTTTTTGAATATCCCGCCTTTAATCAGCTTTACTCTGTCATATTTTAAAAGATAGCGTGCATCGGATTTTTTTATGTATTTGGCAAATTCTTTAAACTTTTTTGTCCTTTGAAATTTCGGATAATACTTTTTAATAATCTTTTCACAGGCATTTATCTGAGCTTTTACCCTGTCTTTATGTTCATAAAGTTTTACGCATAAAGAATTTTCATCCGTAAAATTTGTAACCTTTACAAGCTCGTCAAAAAAATCACCGCCGCCGAACAATACCTCTAATGTTCCGCCCGTTCTGTTCATATCAGGTTCCAATTTTGAATGAATGTAGTGTGCAAATTCATGAACTAAAGTTTGTTCAACTTTATTTTCCGGAATATTTTTGGAAATATCAATACGATTTTTCAGGAAAAATCCCTGATGACCGCGTGCTTTTGTTGCGGTATGCACCGACAATCCCAATGATTTAAAGTATTTTATAAGCTCTCTTTTGTCCATATCAGAATATTTTGTAAGGATTGAGAATATTATCGGGATCAAGCGTTTTTTTAATTTGACGCATATAATCAAGTGCGGCGGCATTTACAACTTTATGAATATGAGCGCGTTTTTCCGCACCTATACCGTGTTCTCCCGACAGTATTCCGCCAAGTTTTGCCGTTAAGTCGTATATCTCCGATTTGGCAAGTTTATAGCGGTTATATTCATCCTCATCATTGTAATCAATCGGAATTTGAGGGTGAACGCTCCCGTCACCGACATGCCCTATCATACAGACATCAAGCGAATATTTTTTGCAGACGGAATTTATTCCGGAAACAAGCTTGTCAAGATTTTCCCTCGGAACTATTACATCATCGGTGGTAACATTTGGTTTTAATTTTGCGCATGAAGCCATTGAAGATCGGCGTGCGGTAAGGATTTTTTCATATTCTTCATCATTATGCGAAGAACGTATCTCAACGGCAGAACAGGATTTTAAAATATCTTTTATAACTTTTTCCTGATAATCCATTGAGCATTCAAATCCGTCAATTTCAATCAAAAGCAGAGCTTCTTTATCCGTCAAAAGGTTGGCGGGATAAAACTTTTCGACTGTTTGAATTGCGTTTTTATCCATAAAATCTATTGATGCGGGGAAAATTCTGTGTTCAATTATCGCATTAACAGCTTTTACCGAATTTTTTACCGAATCAAAGTATGCGGTTAAAACTTTCTTGCTTTCGGGTTTAGGAATAAGTTTCAAAACCGCCTCAACGATTATTCCGAGCGTTCCTTCAGAGCCGGTAAAAATTGATGTGAGATTATATCCGGTTGAATTTTTGATGGTATTTGAGCCTGTTTTAAGAAATTCACCCTTTGCGGTTACCACTTTTAAATCCAGAACGTAATCTTTAGTAGTTCCGTATTTAAAAGACTTTGCACCGCCGGAATTTTGTGCAATACTTCCGCCGACAGTTGATACGGAAAGATTTGACGGATCAGGCGGATAAAAAAGTCCGAGTTTTTCAGCTTCCTTTTGCAAATCCCCCAGAACAACCCCCGGTTGAACAGTTGCAGTCATATTTTCGGGGTTTATTGATATTATTTTATTCATTTTGGAAAAATTCAATATAATCCCGCCGTGTTGAACGGTGCATGCTCCGACAACATTTGTCCCGGCTCCCCTGCAGATTACGGGAGTTTTGTATTTTCGTGCCGTTTTGACTATTCTCTGCACTTCTTCGGCATCTTTTACAAACACCACAGCATCAGGAATACTTTTAATTTGCTTTTGATTAAGTGCATCCTGAGCATAAGCGTAGCACTCCTCTTTAGAGGATAATACTTCGCATGCTTCTTTTTTTAAGTCATAAATCAGTTTATTCTTCATCAACATAAGAAGCCAGCTTTTCTATACTTGCACTGAATCCTGATAACATTTTCTCGATTTTGTCAATTTTCCTGTTAACTGATTTATTTTCTTTTTCTTCAAGCTTGCCGAGAATTTTTTCTAATTGCATCTCAAGTCTGTCAATGCGTTCTTCCTGCTTTTCAAATTTTACTTCGAGACAATTTACAATTTCGCTGTTATCCGGCAGCATATTCTTTAATTCTTCAAATACCGCAGTATTGTCGGGGATTATTTCTTTTACGCCGTCAACAATTGACGATTGAGACGGTATCGCATCTTTCAACTCACTCAAACCGTTTGCAATTTGTGCAATTTGAGCGGTTTTATCCGAAATAGATGAAATATTCCCGGTGGTGGAATCAATCCATTCACCCAGATACATCATAACTTTGTGGAACATTTTATCGGCATTAGCGGCTTCCGCAGCCATTGAATGCAGATAATCAACTTTTCTTTCAATATTTTGAAGTTCTTCGATACTTCCGAGTTTTTCAGCTTTTTCCTGCAAATCATAAAGCATATTTGAGAAATTAATCAAGCTGTCTTGAACATCTTTGTATGTTTCATCAGTAGAAAGAAGTATCTTGTTAGTTCTTGTGCTTACGCTGATAATATCATCACTGAGTTTTTCAACCTCATTTTTCAAATCCGTTATTTTGTCATGCGGAAGGTTGTTTTCCAATATTTCCACGGAATTAAGAATATTTTTGACATCATCCGACAAATCTTCAAATTTCATTGCGGGGATATTGTTAATAGCAAGTCTTAACTTTGCTATATCCGACTCAACGTCCTGCAGGCTGTATGAATAATCAAAATCATCAACCGGATTTGACAAAAGCTTCAACTGCTTTTGAACCTCTCCGAGATTGAAATTAATTTCATCAGTTTTTTCTTCAACAAATTCTTTAATGTTTTCCGATTCTTCAACAAAAGTAATATTTTCGGCAAGAGTATTTATTGCACTGATAATTTTTTCTTTGATGTCTTCCGAACTCTTTTCCAAATCAACATTTTCAAGCTTCATAAGAACATCGCGCAGGTATTTGTCAATAGCTTCCGCTTTTTCATCGGAAACAGATTCAAAGAACTTGCGTTGTTCAAATATAATATCTTTTAAATCGTCAATTTCATCGTTAAGATTAAGAACGGCATCATCGGAAGATAAAATATCAACTTTTGAATTTAAGGCGGAAAGAATTTCCGCTATTTGAACGTTACTTTCGGAAACGCTGTCCAATTTTTCACTTAATAAATCGGTATCACCATTTCCTTTATCGGTACCGTCAATTTTTTCACCTATTTTTTCAATATAAGAAATTGTTTTACTGCTGTTTTCAGATATTTCATCCAATTTTTCATTCAGCATATTTACGGATAAATTTGTATTATTGCCGTCCTCAACAAATTTATCCAATTTACCGCCCAAATCACTTATTGCCTCGTTTAATACGGTACTGTCAATTTTTTCGCCTATTTTTTCAACATAAGAAATTGTTTTACTGCTGTTTTCAGATATTTTATCCAATTTTTCATTCAGCATATTTACGGATAAATTTGTATTATTGCCGTCCTCAACAAATTTATCCAATTTACCGCCCAAATCACTTATTGCCCCGTTTAATACGGTACTGTCAAGCGACAGTTTTTCCATATTACCGGAAATTTCCTCAAGTGAATTTATAACTTCACTGTCTTTGAGCGACAATTCATCAAATCTTTCATGCATTTGCTCCGAAACGGAATCTGATGCTATGATATCGAGTTTTTGATTTATAAGCCCGAGAGTTTCATCCGTTTGAGGTTTGTATAATTTTTCAATAATTGTTTGACTTGCAGAAATAATATAGTTTTTAAGCTCTCTGCACAATTCGTTAATATTTTTGGAAATTTCATCACTTTTTACATTTGTTATATTACTGTTTGTGAATACAATATCAAATTTTGCCGAAATTTCCTGTTTCAAATCCGAAATAACATTTGAGATATCCGTATTGTTGCTTGAAATTACATTCAAAGTATTTTCCAATTTATCTTCAAAAGCGGTTTTAACATCTTTTACACCTGATTCAAGCGCTACATTTAAAAGCTGCAAATTATTTTGAAGTTTTTCGGTAACACATTCTTCAATAGCACTCAATTTATTCAGCGTTTCTTTAAACAAAACTTCAATTCCCGCAAGTGCGGCCGAACTCTCCGAAACCGATGCGGAAATTTCATCACTGAAGCCTTCAAAAGAGTTTTCAAGCATAGCCTGAATTTCATTTTCCATATTGTTAAAATCAAAGTTTGCAAGATTATTTAATTCGGATTTAATATTTTCAAACGCTCCGATAATTTCTTCCGCTTTGTATCCCAAAGAATTACAAATATCCGCATTAAGCTCACCCAAAGCCTCTTTTAATAATGAGATTTTTTCATCAAACGCATTTAAAATATCATTATTTTTTAATGAGCTGTCATTTTTCAATTCGGCAACCGCATCCTGTAAAGTCTCCAATTTATTTTCTACGGATACCAAATTTTCACCGAATGCCGTACCGCCCGATATAGCTTCATTAATAGCGTTTGTATTAAATACAATATTTTCAATTCCGGCATCAATTACTGCGGAAACTTCCGAGAATTTTTCTTCCGTCATTACCTTCAAAGACTTGATATTTTCATGCGCAATCGTTAAACCGTCTCTCAAGCGCAAAACTTCTTCAAAAGAAGAAGAAATTTTATCCTCCGAATCCGAAGCATTACTTTCGACAATACGGCTGAATTCGGAAAGTTTAGACTGCAAAAGCTCGACTTTATTCTCATATTCTTCACTGCTGTGAACAACCAATGATTCCAAATTCAAAAGTTTTTCCGCAAGACTGTCATCTTTGCCTATTTCACCAAGACGCTCAAAATATTCTTTTATATTACCAAAAGCTTCACTGACCAGCGATCTCAATTCCGTCAGATTTTCGGAAACACTCTTAACTGCGGATACTTGAAGCTCATCACCGTCATGAACTTGAGAAAATCCTTCATTAATTGCGGTTTTTAAATCCGAAACAAGTGAAAATAATTCATTTTTCAAATTTTCTCTGCTTTCATTTCCGCTTTCCGCAATAGAATCAACTTTTACGGAAATTTCACTTACCGAATCAAAAACACGGTGAACAGAATCGGACATATATCCCTGAATTCCGTTTTTGAGTTCTTCCAAATCAGCTGAAAGATTTTTAATTTCACCGATAACTTTTTCGGGAGATTCCGACATAACGTTGAGCATTGAAAATACGTTATCAAAAGAATTTTTTACGTTTTCAAAGCCTGATGAAATACTGAAAACATTGGCATCATTATTTTTTGCGAAATCTTCTTTTAAGTCATTGATTTGATTTCCGACAGCTTCAAGAGATGTTTTTAACTGTCCGAAATTTAATTCGGAATTTGTATTGACGCTGTTACTTATGTTTTCAGCGGTTTGTGAGAGTTCTTTTGAGATATTTTCAAGTGTTTCGACCGAATTTTTCGATGAAAAATCTTTCAAATAAGAAACATTTTCGGCAATATTGCTTATTTCATCGCTTAATTTTTCAAATTTTGAGTTGTCAGCTTCCGCATCATCGGTCAATCGACCGCAAATTTCAGCCTTTATACCGTTAATCCTGTCGATAATATTTTGAAAGTTCATTTTTGAATTATCTTCAAAAAGAGTTTTAAATTCACTTATACTATCGGCTATATTTTTGAAATCGCCGTTGTAATCGAGTGTATTAATTTTTTCAAGAATAGCAATAATTTGCTCTTTATTTGTATCGGAATTCAGGTGAAGAACATTTGCATTATCAAGAATTTTTTGAAGAAAATCCGCAAAATCCTGTTTAAAATTAGCGAAATCTTCAATGGTAACTATTGCGGCATAATCTTTTTCAAGTTTTTCAAAACGGTTTTTAAAATCATCGGAAGAAATTTCCATAACGGATTTAAGATTTTCAAAGTTGGATTTTGAATTATCGTTAAAAGTTTTTTCCAAGTCAGAAACTTTTTCGGACAAACCGTCAACATTTCCGGTCACTTTGGCAATGTTATTTATCTGAGCTTCCGCGCTTTGTTTGAGTTCATCTCTGAGTGAAGATATTTCTGCGGTAAAATTAAATCCGTTATTCTCGACGGCGGAGTACAATTCTTTAAACCGATCGGATTTTTCTTCGGCATCTGCGGTTAAATTTTTCAAATATTCATCGACATTAACGAGTTTTGTTAAGACATCGTCATTCTTGTCGTTAATAAGATTTTTAATCTCGGTAATATAAATCTTGATTAAATCGGAACTCATATTTTCATCCGTTAATAACTCAAGTTTACTGTTAATTCCCGCCAGCACTTTTTCAAGGTTAGCCGTATTAATTTCGGACTCCTCTTGAAGCCGATTAAGTATTTCCGCAATTTCATCTACTGTCTGCATATTCTTCTTCACTTTCCTAAAAATATCCCACTATAATAATTTTAGCAGAATAATACAAAACAATGCAAACATTAAGAGAAATATATTACAAATGTAAAGATAATCATGTATGAAATTTATTAGGTGATATAATATTGTCCAAAGGGAGAATTAAATGAGTTATATTACTATAGACAGGGATAGATGTAAGGCATGCTATTTATGTATGGATGAATGTCCGAAAAAGCTCATAAAGATATCGGAAACAACCAACGCACTCGGAAATAAAATTGTAGAATTTTGTGATGAAAAAGGCGAATGTCTCGGTTGTGCAATGTGTGCGCAAAGATGCCCTGATTTAGCAATAACGGAAGTATATAAAGGATAAATCTATGGAATGCCTTACGGGTAAGAAAATTTTAACAAAAGGGAATTATGCAATAGCTAATGCAGCTGTAATGGCAGGCTGTCAGTGTTATTTCGGGTATCCGATTACCCCGCAGAGTGAAATCGGAGAGTTTATGAGCGGGAAAATGCAGGAGCTTAAACGGGCTTATGTTTCGGCGGAAAGCGAGCTTGCGGCTATTAATATGGTAATTGGTGCCGTATCAACGGGTGTAAAAGCCATGACATCATCGTCATCGTGTGCGGTAGCATTGATGCAGGAAGCCTTGTCTTATGCATCAGCGGACGAATTACCGGTTGTGCTTGTAAGCGTAATGCGCGGAGGTCCGGGGCTCGGCAATATTTATCCTTCGCAGGGAGATTATTTCCAATCCACGAAAGGCGGAGGTGACGGGGATTACAAACTGATTGTCCTTGCTCCTTCAACCGTGCAGGAATGTGCGGATTTGACATACAAAGCGTTTTATCTCGCACACAAATATAAAAATCCGACTGTTTTGCTTGCGGACGGCATGCTCGGGCAAATGATGGAGCCTGTGGAATTTAAAAAATATCCGTATCCCGAAATCGACAACAGCGGATGGGCATTAACGGGTGCAAAAGGCAGAGACGGCAGAATTATCCGTTCATATGCACCTTTAGCACAAGACAGATGCGAATTTTTGAAAAAATTGTATGACAAATACAGAATTATAGAAGAAAACGAAACCGAATGGGAAGAATACAAAACCGAAGATGCAGACATTGTTTTGGTAAGTTTCGGAAGTACGGCAAGGAACGCTAAAATTGCCGTAAAAAAATGCAGGGAAAAAGGTATAAAAGCCGGACTTTTAAGGCCCGTAACTTTATTCCCGTTCCCGCATAAAAGGATTAACGAATTGGCATCAACGGCAAAACAGTTTATATCGGTTGAAGTAAACATGGGACAGATGATAAATGACGTAAAACTTGCCGTAAACGGCAAAGTGCCCGTAGAATTGATAAATAAACCGGTCGGCATACCGCCTTCACCCGATGAAATAGTAAGACAAATTGAGGTATACAATGGCAGTACAAGTTTTTAAAGTACCTGATTCAATCAGAAAAAATGCAAAATTTTCCTTCTGTCCGGGCTGTGATCACGGTGTGGCAGTAAGATTGGTGGCAAAAGTTATTGATGAACTAAATCTGCGGGAAAAAACAATTCTTGCGGCATCCGTAGGGTGTTCGGTTACTTTGTATGATTTTATCAATGTGGATTCTGTTGAAGCGCCGCACGGCAGGGCAGTGGCGGAAGCTACGGGGATAAAACGGGCATGTCCGGATAAATTTGTTTTTACTTATCAGGGAGACGGCGATTTTGCATCAATAGGTCTTGCGGAGAGCATGCATGCGGCACTCAGGGGTGAAAATATCAGTGCTATATGCATAAACAATACAACTTACGGTATGACGGGCGGACAATTGGGGCCGACAACTCTTTTAGGGCAGAAAACCACGACTTCGCCAACGGGAAGAAACCGTGAATACTACGGTTATCCGATTAAAATAGCCGAACACATTGCATTGTGTGACGGCACGGCTTTTTCGGCGAGGGTTTCGCTTGACACCGTTGCCAATATCAGAAAAGCCGAACAGGCGATTAAGAAGGCTTTTGAAGTACAGTTGAAGGGTCTGGGCTTCGGGTTTGTGGAAATTTTATCGACCTGCCCGACAAACTGGAAAATGTCGCCGGACAAAGCTCATGAGCGTGTAAGAAATGAAATGATGCCCGTATTCAAACCGGGGATATATAAAGACGTAACGGAAGGATAAGCTATGGAAAAATCTTTTTTAATTGCGGGATTTGGCGGACAGGGAGTATTGCTTGCGGGTGAAGTTCTTGCAAATGCCTTTATGCATGCGGACAAAAATGTAACATGGTATCCTTCATACGGGGCTGAAATGCGCGGCGGTACGGTCAATTGTTCCGTAAAAATGTCTGATGAACAGATAGGAAGTGTTCAAGATGACACTTCGGATTTTATAATCACGCTAAATCAGGCATCATTTGACAAATTCACTCCGATGGTATCGAAAGGCGGAACAATAATTGTTAACACTTCTTTGGCAAAAAAAGTTAAAACGAGAAATGATATAAATTATGTATTTGCGCCAATCACTCAAATGGCGGAAGAATGTACCGGCAATGTAAAGATAGCTAATATACTTGCATTAGGAATTTTGGCTTCGGCAAGCGGGCTTTTGGATTTGCAATCACTTGAAAAAGCTCTTGATACGGTCATTCCCGAGCACAGAAAAAATCTTCTTCCTCTTAACATAAAAGCGTTAAAAATAGGCTATGAATATGATTTGTCGACCGCAAATGTTTAAATCAACTAAAAAGTCGATTTATATTTTAACAAAAAGTCATATTCTATAGTGAAAGAGGTTTTATGAAAAAAGAACTGATTAAATCATTGAGAGAAAAAGAAATACAGGTAGCGAAATTGAAAGAGCACGCGGACAAAAGTTCGGTATGCTCCGATTTGTATAATAAAGCGGTTTTGGAAAAAGCAATATTAAAAAAAGAATTGGAAAATTTAAGCAAAAACAAATTCGTAGAGAGTATAAAAAATTTGCTTCCGCGTAAAAAAGTTTTAATCTGCGATTATTTTAAATCTAACGAACTTCTGTAAATTCCATTTTAAACCCCAATATCTGGCAAATGAACCCCATTTCATAAAGTTTAAGTTTGTTTTGCGCCAAACGGTAATTCAAATTTTGCGGAGAGTAATATTTTCCGCTGATTTGAGAAAGTTTTTCCGCAAGTACTTTCATCGTCCAAGCCTTTTTGGAAAGCATGATTTTCACTTCTTTGCGGGAGTCAATTTTTTCGTAAACAACGGAGTGCATAATAAATAAATTATATCTTTAATATCATTATCGGTTTGACATATTAAAAGAATTGTTGCATAATTAAAAGTATACTTTTATAAATAAAATAATACTTTTAATTATTTTAAAGGAGAATGATATGGAGAAGAATGAATTAAAAGTGCAATATTGTCGGCAAAATGTGATTTTGCCCGATAAGAAGACGGATAAAAATTCCTCTGCATTTTCGCTTGCGGAAATGATGGTAGTCATGCTCATAATGAGTATAGTTCTTGCCGCACTGGCGCCGATGATTACGACGAGGATAAAAGCCGATCAGGCCGTGAAAGCAGCGGGTGCAGTTTCCGCACCGCAGGAAGATAACAATCCGTGGAAATGGGTTGAAGGTTCTGATACTGACGCTTATTCTCAGGCTTCAAGAAACATGATTGGTCAAACCGAAGCAGGAGAAGATGACGGCAATGCGATGCTGATTTTTAATAAGGGGAAAGATGATAAAGACAATATTTTGTTTAAGAATTCTAAAGGTATTATTGGTCGTATAGATATGTGGTCAAGTGGCTCTTATGCTACTCTAAGTGGTCTTATAATCGGCAATACAACTACAGGTTTTCGAAAAACAGGCGGCGGTATGTCTATCGGTTTTGGTAATACTATGGCGGTGGATAGTGGCGTCAGGGGTTCCTTAATACTCGGCTATGAAAATACAATAAATGAGGATTATTCTATTGCAATTGGATACTCTAATACCGTTAGTGACAGTTTTTCAGGAGCAATTGGCTACTCTAATGAATTAAAAAAAGGATATGCATTGGGCGAGAAGAACACTATAAAATCATATTCGTGGAATAATATTGCAATAGGTTATTATAATAATGCTAATACCGGACAGTGTTATCTATTTGGTAGTAGTAATACAGGTGACGGTGACCCGGTTCATGCATTTGGGACATCAAATACATTAAGCGGTAATTTCACCATGGCTCTAGGACATTCAAATACCGTAACAGGTACTAATGAAACCAGAAGCTATGCATTTGGTTACAAAAATGAAGTATCAGCCGTCTATTCTTCGGCAATAGGTTATCAAAATAAAGCGACCGCTACCGGTAGTACATCAATAGGCATAAATTCACAAGCGAAAGGAAAATACTCTTTAGCAATAGGTGTCAGTGAGAGTAATCTTGGTTCAACTGCAATAAGTGATTATTCTATGGCAATAGGGCGTAATGCAAAAGCGAACGATAATTATTCTGTTGCAATAGGTGCAGGAGATGCTAGTGGCGTAGCAGCTTTAGCAATATCCGGTAATTATTATGACACTTATAACACCAATTATTCTACGGCAAACGCATGGGGAGATTATTCTACTGCAATAGGGTATGGGTCTATGACAACGGGTGATTATGCTGTTGCAATAGGCGGAGCAAGTGCCAATGGCAAAGAATCTTTAGCAATATCCGGTAGTTATTCTCTCTGTGCTGCCGATTCTACCGCACATGCACGTGGTGAGCGTTCTGTTGCGATTGGCTATTATGCGGAAGCAAAAAAAGACTATGATTTCGCTTTAGGCTGTGACAAGCATAATGTCCAAATACCCGGAACACTCACCGTATCAAAAACACTTACCGTAAACGGCACCGCAGTCGAATCAGACAAACGTCTGAAATATATTAAAGGTGAAAATAAATCAGGACTTGACAAAATCCGTCAAATGAAAGTCTACAACTTCACCTTCAAAAAAGACCAAAACAAAGAACCCAGAGTCGGCGTCATAGCACAAGAACTTCAAAAAATCCTTCCCGATGCCGTCAAAAAAGGCTCTGACGGGTTCTTAACAATCCGTATAGATGACATCATCTATACTTTAGTCAATGCGGTAAAAGAATTAGACCGCAAAGTTTCCGAACTCACAGAAACCTTAAAACAGGTTCAAGCGGAACAAAAACGAATTAATCAGCGCTTGGATGCGTTGGAACATAAGTCTGTACATTGATAAAGTTAATAAGTTATTAAGTTAGTAGTTACTAAGTTCTTATCGGTGCTTCGCACGGAATAAAGAAGTTAGTAAGTTATTAAGTTAATAGTTAGGAAGTTCATTACGGTTCGCTGTGCGAACGGAATATAAAAAAAACGACCGCGGTGTGCGCAGCACCCGCCGGAGGCAAAAAGGTTATTAACCCTCTCCCAACAGGAGAGGATATAAAGATTTCTCATTCAACTTAGGCTCCGCGTAAGCGGTATGCTTAAAACATTCCTCTCCCGTCTTCCAGACGGGAGTTTTCTTTTTTTTTACCCCCTGCGTCAACAATCTTTCATACTTCATACATCCGTTTTATCCTCTCGCAGAGGCACGAGCATAGCGAGGAACAAGCATCAACGGAAGCGTTGAGCTTTCGTTGAATTGTGAGCGTTGCCGTTTAACGCGAGCAGGATATTTATTATGTTAACAATCTTTCATACTTTAGATATCTGTTTTACCCTTACGCAGAGGCACGAGCATAAACTTTTAATGCGGGCAGGAAAACCGTAAACTTATTTGTAATTTTTCTTAAAATTATTTATCCCAATATTTGATATTTTCCCTTAACGGAGTAGAATTATCTTATGGTAACTGAGGAACATTTATATTCTGACATCCCGCCTACAAAACTTCGCAATAAAGCGGAAAAATTTAAACCCGCTAAAACAAGCAAGTTCTGGCTTTGGGTTGCAAGTATGTTTTTCTTTAATATGCTCCAAAACAGATTTTACGCTTTCAGATACAAAGATGCGGAAAACTATTTTGACGGCGATACCAATGTGCCGACTATCTTTTTCGCACCACATTCCAACTGGTGGGACGGTATAGTTCTTTACAATATTTCACACAGAATTTTTCACAAAGAAATCAGACTCATGATTGAAGAACTTAACAGATTCCCACTGTTAAGACGCGGAGGAGGTTTCTCCGTTAATAAAAAATCCCCCCAATCCGCCATGAAAGCTTTACAATATTCAGTTGAAGTAATCGGCGATTTGAGAAATTTACTTTTTATTTTCCCCCAAGGAATTATCAGACCGCCCCGTTTCAGACCGATTGAATTCCAAACGGGACTCGCTTATATCGCCCAAAATGCAGTTAAAAAATACGGGAAAGTTAACCTCGTACCGGTCGCAATTGATTATTGCTTCTTCAGAGATAACAGACCGGAAGTAGTCGTTAAATTCGGTCAGCGTATCGAATTTAATAAAGACAATATTATTCCCGACAGAAAACAACTATCCCATTCTCTCGAAAAAGCTTTAACACAAGCTTGCGACGATTTGTCCGCCGATATTTCCCAAGGTAATGTCGGAAATTATAATATCCTGTTTAAACAACACTTGAAATGGTACCGCAGAATCGAACAACGACTTAAAAGTATAGATTTACCGCCTGTAGCAGGCGTTTAACGTTTTGTAAAGTTATGTAAATTTACTATCAACGTAATACTTATGATTGATGGGAAAATTTGAAAAAAGTGGTATAATATATATAGAGCAGATTGAAAATATAAAGTTTTTCGCAGTGCGAAACGCCACACATTTTCATGAAAGGCAGTAAAGAAAATGAGCAACCTGCAATTTCACAACGATTTGGACCGCTTAATTGAGGTCTTGCCCGAAAAGGTAAAAAAATACATCTCTTACGATAATATGGAAGATGTTATAGAAATCGTTCTTGATATTGGCAGAACCCCCGAAATCAGACATGCGGGCGGAAAAATAGATTATTTGGGAGAAGAATTTGTATCAGATAATGATATAGATTTTATAACTTCGCGCTTGCAGGAATTTACTTCCGACAACCGCTCCGGTATCCCCGGAACACTCCACAGAATCAGCGCGATAAGAAATCGCCAAGGTAAAATCATCGGACTTACCTGCCGTATAGGCAGAGTCGTTACCGGTACTATCGCCTGCATCAAAGATATTTGCCTTATGAACAAAAGTATTCTGTTTTTAGGCAGACCGGGCGTCGGTAAAACAACTAAATTAAGAGAAATTTCACGCCTTGTAGCAGACGAATTAGGCAAACGTGTTGTTATTGTCGATACCTCAAACGAAATTGCAGGTGACGGCGATACACCCCACCCCGCAATCGGACATGCCCGCCGTATGCAGGTTACTCAACCGGAATTTCAAAAAGATATTATGATTGAAGCCGTTGAAAACCACACCCCCGAAGTTATTGTAGTTGACGAAATCGGAACCGAAGCCGAAGCCCAAGCTGCCAGAACTATTGCGGAAAGAGGAGTTATGCTCATTGCAACCGCCCACGGTAACAGCCTTGAAAATTTAATCAAAAACCCGACTTTATCCGATTTGGTCGGCGGTATTCAATCCGTTACTCTCGGAGATGATGAGGCAAAACGCAGAGCTTCTCAAAAAACAGTCCTTGAACGCGAAAAACAACCTACTTTTGATGTTGTGATTGAAATTCTTGACAGAAATACCCTTGCGGTTTACAAAGACACCGCAGAAGCGGTAGATTACATCCTCAGAGGATGGCCCATTAGACCGGAAATAAGAAAAGTTGACAAAACCTACGAAACGGAAGTTAAAGAAGAAACTCCGCTTAAAAGTATTCCCGAAGAAATTAACAGGCTTGAAAAGAAAATAGAACCTAATGAAAGCCTTAAATTCTCTTTTTCCAGACAAAAATATGTCGAAGAAGTTAAAGGGTTTAAAAAAGTTTATCTTTACGCCGTTTCCAGAACGATTGTCGAAAAAGTTATTGAGCGCTTGGATTTGAACGCTGAAATTACACGAAATATCGAGGACGCCGACATTGTTATTGCACATAAAAACTTCGCAAAAGGCGGCGCTAAAGTCTTGAGCACCGCAAACGACTACAGGCTTCAGGTATTTTACGTAAAAACAAATTCTATGGCACAAATTCAAAAAGTATTGAAAGAAGCTCTCGATATCGTTGAAACCTCGCAAACTTTATACGGATATTACGATGATACCGAACGCGCACTGGATGAAGCCAAAGATGCAATAAACAAAATCCTTGCAGGAGCCGAGCTTGTCGAACTTACCCCGCAAAATCAACATATCAGAAAACTGCAACATGAACTGGTGGAACAGCACAATATGACAAGCAAATCCGTCGGAGAAGGCAGCAACCGCCATTTGAGGATTGTCGGCGGAAAAGATTTCCGTTAAAAAAAGCGAAGTTTTAAAAACTCCGCTTTTTTATAGCTTAACTCATGTTTTACACGTGAGCAAGTTTTTTCGATTCCACAACCGCCTGAGCAGCCGCAAGTCTTGCCTGCGGGATTCTGTAAGGCGAGCAAGATACGTAGTTCAAGCCGATTTTGTCGCAGAATTTGACAGAATCAGGATCTCCGCCGTGTTCACCGCAAACACCGCCGACAAGCGAAGAATTAACTGATTTACCTTTTTCCATAGACATTTCAATTAACTGTCCTACGCCTTTTGTATCAAGTGTTTCAAACGGATTGGACAAAAGAATTTTCTGTTCGACATAACGGTTGAGGAATTTGCCTTCCGCATCATCTCTTGAATATCCGAATGTCATCTGAGTTAAGTCATTCGTTCCGAATGAGAAGAATTCCGCATATTCCGCAATTTCGTCAGCCGTTAATGCCGCACGCGGAATTTCAATCATAGTACCGAATTTGTATTCAACTTCGACACCTTTTTGAACCATTACTTCTCTTGCAACACGAACCAAAATGTCTTTTGCAACTTTGAGCTCGTTTACGTGACCGATTAAAGGTATCATAACCCACGGTTTTACGGCAACACCTTCACGTTTCAAATCACAGCAAGCTTCAAAAATAGCTCTTACCTGCATTTCGTTGATTTCAGGATAGGTTAATCCCAGACGGCATCCTCTCAAGCCCATCATCGGGTTTGCTTCGGACAACCCTTCAACTACGTGAAGTAATTCTTCTTTTTCCTTGTAATCTTTGCCCAACGCTTTCAAAGTTGCAACTTCCGCAATCAAATCTTCTTTGGAAGGAAGAAATTCATGTAAAGGAGGATCAAGCAGTCTGACCGTCAAAGGCTTGTCGCCCAATGCTTTAAACATTGCATAGAAGTCTGAATACTGCATCGGGAGAAGTTTTGAAAGCGCTTCTTTTCTTGCTTCCGGAGTTCCCGCAATAATCATTTTCTGAACCCAAGGAAGTCTTTCAGGATCCATGAACATGTGTTCCGTTCTGCAAAGACCTACACCTTCAGCACCGAATTTAAGAGCATTTTCAATGTCTTTGGGGGTATCGGCATTAGCTTCAACTTTTAATCTCTTAATTTCGTTAACCCATCCGAAGAATGTATTCCAGTTATCGTCAATTTTTGCTTCAACAAGCTGAACTGCACCTTCCATTACGATACCTTTTCCGCCGTCAAGCGAGATAACGTCATTCTTACGGTAAACTGTTCCGTCACAGCCTGTCAAAGTTTCATTTGCAAGATCAATTTTCAAATCTTCACATCCCGAAACGCAGGGTTTTCCCATGCCTTTCGCAACAACAGCCGCGTGAGAAGTTGCACCGCCTCTGAGCGTCAATACACCCTGAGAAACAGCCATACCATGAATATCATCAGGACAGGTTTCAACACGAACCAAAATAACTTTTTCGCCCGCTTCGCCTCTTTGAGCTGCTTCTTCCGTATCAAATACGATTTTACCTACAGCCGCACCGGGAGATGCATTTACACCGGTACAAATCTTGTGAGCGGAATCCATTGCTTTGGCATCAAAGCAGGGAAGCAGAATTTGGTTAACGGTATAAGGATCAACAAGCTGAATAGCTCTTTCTTTCGTAATAATTCCTTCTTTTTCCATTTCAACCGCAATTCTTATAGCTGCAGCGGCTGTTCTTTTACCGTTTCTTGTCTGCAATATCCATAATTTACCTTTTTCAATGGTAAATTCCATATCCTGAACATCTTTATATCCGAGTTCAAGTTTCTTTGCAATATCAACGTACTGTCTGTACAAATCCGGCATTTCATTTTCCAATTCCGCAATAGGTTTCGGAGTTCTGATACCGGCAACAACGTCTTCGCCCTGAGCATTTGTAAGATATTCACCATAGAACTTATTTTCGCCCGTTGCAGGATTTCTTGTGAACGAAACACCAGTAGCACAATCATCTCCCATATTTCCGAATACCATGGTTTGTACGTTTACCGCAGTACCGAAATTATGGTCAATTTTATTCATATTTCTGTAAGCAACCGCACGGGGAATATTCCAGGATCTGAATACGGCTTCAATAGCTTCTTGAAGCTGTACATAAGGATCCTGCGGGAATTCTTTACCCGTAACTTCTTTAATAACGTTTTTGTAAACGGGAATTAAGGATTTCCAGCCTTCCGCGGAAACTTTTGTATCTTCTTTAACGCCTTCGCGCGCTTTAACTTTTTCAACTTCGGATTCAAAATATTTTTGTCTGTCCATATCCCAAGCAACGGATCCGAACATCGTCAAAAATCTTCTGTAAGAATCATAGCAAAATCTCGGGTTATTTGTTAATTTAATCATTGCTTCAACGGTTTCATCGTTCAAACCGAGGTTAAGAATAGTTTCCATCATACCGGGCATAGAAAGTCTTGCGCCTGAACGAACCGAAACCAAAAGAGGATTTTGGCTGTCACCGAATTTTTTACCGGTCTGATTTTCAACATCTTTCAATGCTGTTTTAACTTCGTCCATCAAACCGGCAGGCATTGTATTGCCGTGATTGATGTAATCCATACAAGTTTCTGTTGTTATTGTCAATCCCGGAGGTACGGGAAGTCCCAAATTAGTCATTTCAGCAAGGTTTGCACCTTTTCCGCCAAGCAAATTGCGCATATCGGCGTTACCTTCTCTGAATAACCAAACGCGTTTTTCTGTCATAATTTTTTTCTCCTTTTCTTACAGAATAATCAACATTTTAATAACAGAATTGTAACATGAACATGTTTTAAGAATTATAAATACAATAATTTGCTTTATAACTGTTAACATTTCAATTTAAGACCGCAAAGGCTTCATCTGCCGCAGCCCCGATATCATAATTTTCATCAGCCATATCGGTTGAAATATAAATCAGATATTCAATATTGCCCGAAGGCCCTTTAATTGACGAATATGTCAGTCCCTTAACCGTATAGTTTAATGATTTTGCACAATTGATAACATTTTCAATAACTTCTTTATGAACCTTTTTATCTCTGACAACCCCGCCTTTTTCAACTTTTTCTTTACCTGCCTCAAATTGAGGTTTTATAAGGCATATCATTTCATTAAAGTCGGGTTTTAAAAGTTTTTTCAAATTCGGAAGTACTTTTGTAAGCGAAATAAATGACAAATCACTCACGAGCAAATCCGCAGGCAGTTCATCTTCATCGTAAATGTCATTGTAAGTGCAGATTTTCAGGTTTGTTCGTTCAATGGTTTTTACACGGCTATCACAACGGATCTTCCAATCAAGCTGTCCGTATCCGACATCGGCCGAATAAACAAATTTAGCACCGTTTTGCAGCAGACAGTCGGTAAACCCGCCTGTTGATGCGCCCGCATCAAAGCAAATTCTGTCTTTAGGAGTGAAATTAAAGGCATCAAGGGCTTTTTTAAGTTTAAAACCGCCCCTTGAAACGTACGGCATGGATTTTACCGATATATTATACTCTTTTGAAGTATTAATCTGAAATCCTGCTTTGGTTATATATTCATCGTTAATTTTTACATGTCCAGCAAGAATAGCCGATGATGCTTTACTTTTTGTATCAAAATAGCCCAAATCCGTAAGGTACTTGTCCAATCTTTCTTTCATAACCCAAAATTAGCAGATAAAAGTATTAAAATCAACCGCGGAGCATTTCCGTTAATTTCGGAAGCACTTCAAACGCATCTCCGACTATCCCGCAGTCGCAAACTTCAAAAATCGGAGCGTTTTCATCAATATTAACAGCCATAATTTTGTCACTGTCATTCATACCGACAATATGCTGAATAGCACCCGAAATCCCGCATGCTATATATAATTTAGGTGAAACAGTTTTTCCGGTCTGACCTATTTGAATATCCGCCGATGCCAAACCCATATCGACAGCCCCTCTGGTTGCTCCGACTGATGCGCCGATTGCATCCGCAAAGTTCTTCAAGAGCCGAAATCCCGCTTCATTTTTAAGTCCCTTTCCGCCCGCTACAATTATACTTGCGCTGTCAAGCTCATTTATTGAAGTATTAAGACTTTTTACAAAATCAATAAACTCGGTTTTTCTGTTTATACCGTCAATTTCAGGTTTTATATATATAAACTCGGTGTTTTTAACAATATTTTCGGGGGCGGGTTTGAACACTTTCGGTCTGACAGTCGCCATTTGAGGAAGTGTCTTGCACAAAATAGTCGCCATAAGTTTTCCGCCAAATGTTGGACGTGTTGCGGCAAGCTGTCCTTTATCGTTTATATCAAGACTTATACAATCTGCCGTAAGCCCCGTATGCAAGGATGATGAAATCCTCGGTGCTATATCACGTCCCTGCGTTGTTGCACCTATCAAAACAATATCCGGCTTAACTTCTTTTATAACATCCGATGCTATTTTTGAGTAAAACTCGGTTGAGTAGTGAGTAAGCCTGTTATCTTCAACCGCATAAACCTTATCAAATCCCGAATTAATAAATGCTTCTTTATACAGCTCCGTCATACCTTTTTTACAAATTATAAGAGCATTGACTTCCGCATTATCAAGCTTTGCCGCAAGCTCCTGCGCCTTATAAGCAAGCTCAAAAAGCACGGTATGTAAATAATTTTCTTTAGTAACCTCGGCATAAAGCAGAATACTTTTCATGACAGCCCCCCAAACTCTTTTAATTTAAGGCAGAAATCATTGCAATCCTTACACATAATGCATTTTCCTGTGTTATGTTCCGGACGGAACGCACGGCTGACATAAGTCGGTGAACCTTTTAAGCCTGCTTCTTCGGGATTTAAACCGATATCATCAAGAGAATATATTTCGGCTTTATAATTTTGTGCTTTTTTCTTCCCGTTTATTGTCGGACGGGGCGGTTCATTATTGTTTTTCAACACGCAAATCAAAGCCGGAAGTTCAACTTTCATGGTTTCAATTCCTTCCTCAATTTCTCGTTTTGCGTAAATACAATTCCCGTCGCATTTTGAGATTTCTTTTACAAATGTTATCTGAGGGATTTGAAGCTTTTCGGCAATACTCGGGCCTGTTTGCGCAGTATCACCATCCGTTGCAAATTGTCCGCACAAAATTAAATCATAATCGGAAAGCTTTGATTTTATAGCCTGTGCAAGAGTTTTACCTGTTGCATAAGTATCGGCGCCCGCAAATTTCTTATCCGAAAGCAGTACAGCTCTGTCACAGCCCAAAGCTATCGCTCTTTTCAACATACCTTCAGCCTGCAAAGGCCCCATTGTAAGTGCAGTTATTTCAACATCATCCGATTTTTCTTTTAAAGCAAGAGCTTCAGCAAGTGCATATTCATCGTAAGGGTTCAAAATACTTTCGACTCCTTCACGCTGAATTGTATTGTTTTCCGTCCACTTTATATCGGTTGTGTCAGGGACCTGTTTAATGCAGACAATAATTTTCATTTTTTATCCTTTTGCTTTTTGTTTTGCATTGGTATCAAGCAAAGCGTTGTATGCAAGCATATATAATGAACACTTTTTTATGCTTGGTAAAAACCAGGCACATCTGTCGAGAGTACAAACTTTGTCAATGTCACAACCTGCGCTTAATAACGGGCAAAACGGTATTTCTTTAGGCATGAATTTCTCCTTTTTTTAATAAATTGCAATTTTCATCACGTTTTCTTTCCTGATCTTTGTATATTTTGGTACGATTAATAACTTCATCAAAATCAACTTTATGAGCATCAAAATCAGGTCCGTCAACACAGGCAAATTTTGTTTCTCCGCCGACGGTTACACGGCATGCACCGCACATTCCGGTTCCGTCAACCATAATCGGATTCATGCTGGCTTCAGTATAAATCTCTTTATCACGAGTTAAATCCGCCACTGCTCTCATCATCGGCATTGGTCCCACGGCTATAACATAATCTATTTTTTCCCGTTTTATCAAACGTTCAAGAACCTGTGTAACAAAACCTTTTTCACCTGTTGTTCCGTCATCTGTCGTAACAAATAATTCCGTGCAGGCACCTTTCATCTTTTCCTGCCAGAAAATAAAATCTTTATTTCTTGCACCCATTATCATATAAACTTTGTTGCCCGCATCTTTAAATGCTTTGGCAATAAGATAACAAGGTGCAGCTCCGTATCCGCCGGCAACACATACTACCGTGCCGTATTTTTTTATATGTGTGGGTTTTCCCAAAGGCCCGGCTATATCACGAATTTCATCCCCAACATTCAATCGGGCAAGTTTTTTTGTTGAAAATCCGACCGCCATAAATACAATAGTGAGTCTGCCGGTTTCAACATCCGCATCAGCAATCGTTAACGGTACTCTTTCACTGTTTTCGTCAGTACGAAATATTATAAATTGTCCCGCTTTTGCATTTCTGACAACATGAGGAGCATCAATCACCATTTCAAATTGATTGGGGCAAAGCTCTTTTTTTGATAATATTTTATATCCCATAATAATCCCTTCCCGCAAATTATACTATAAAAAATAACATACAGTCAAATTATAAGTATTTAAAAACTCCATAAAAAAATAAAAAGTTTTGTTAAATTTTTGCAATTGCTGGCAAAAAAATTTTTTCTCATGTATTATAACGATTACAAAGCGGAAAATTAAAATGCAATTACTTATAGATAAAGAATTAAATTCTGACGATAAAATCCTAAAACCGGACTTCAATTCCAAGACAGGCAGAGAACTTTTGGCATTTTATCTTCAGGCAAAATTCAAACAAATTTTGGCTTTTGATAAAAAACGTGAAAACCCCGTATTCAAGGATGTAAACCCCGCATTTATTTCAAATTTTACAAAAAGATTAATTAACAATCCGTCCAAGCGTTTACTAATAGGAATTACCGGAGAATCCGCCTCGGGCAAGTCAACAATATGTAAAGAAATTCAAAATGTTATCGGGCAATTAAATATGCCGGTATGCGTTTTGAGTACGGATAACTATTTTAATGACATATCAGATTTGATTAAAAAATACGGAAGCTTTGATAACCTAACGGATAACGGCTATGACATCGATGCTCCGGAAAATTTCCAGCTTGATTTGCTTATTGAAGATTTGCAAACATTATCCCAAGGTCAAGATGTTATGGCTCCGAAATATGTTCCTAACGGAACGGGAATTTCCATTCCGAAAGCTCAGAAAATTTCATCAAATAAAATAGTTGTGGTTGAAGGAATCGCGACTATGTATAGAAATGTTAAAGATATATTTGATGTGAAAATTTACATTGAAACGCAGGAAGACATAAGACGTGAACGCTTTATAAAGCGGGCGGAAGCTGAAAGAAATCAGAATAAGAAGAATGCTCTTAAACAATGGAAATATTTGATATCTGCGGGAAGAAAATATGTTATACCATGCCGTGAATTTGCGGATTTGGTTCTTGACGGTAATTCCGATTTAAATTATTTTGATCAAATACTTGAATATATTTATACTATTACCAATAATTTTCAATAACCGTTAACGAATTTTTTACTATTTGCCATAATAACAAAGTTATGTTAAGATTGAGATTGTTATCGTGTCTTAATTTATAATTAAATACACTAAATAGCTGATACGAGTAAAAACAAATTTCTATATAATATAACAGAATAATACAGTTTCAATAAAGGATAGCATGTTGAGTAAGAGTTTTATAAACAGGTTTAATGAAGAAAATAATGTCGATAACTTTTGGACATTAAACAGAAAACTTTGTATAGTTGGTGTACTGGTTTTATTCGTCATAATATTTGCGGTAACCGGCTGCACCAAAAATAATACCGAACAACCGGAAGCTTCATTACCTGCCGAATCCGAAGAAATTGTAGCGGATGAATACCAAGATACCGTTAATGTCGGTGATGACGGCGTAAATGCCGCAATAGCTCCGGATGATACTTCCAAAAATTCAAACAAAATGGTATCAATGTCCGTTGAAGATTTAGGCAGGGCGGATCCTTTTCTTCCTTACGGGAATTATCAAAGCAGCGGTTCGCTTGAAGGAATTGATTATAAAGCATCTTATGACTTGGTGCCTCCGCCTGAATCAATTACGGTTGACCCCACCGCTACGGATGTTATAACTACAAAAGTTTCAGGAATCATGTATGACAGTCATAATCCTTCCGCAATCATAAAAATTGCTGATTCGGATTATCTTGTAAGAACCGGAGATGTTGTCAACGGTTATAAAATTTTGTCCATCGGACGTGATACGGTTACCGTACAGAACGGTGCTAACGTATATAAAGCGGGAGTCGGAGAGCTGTTTGCGGACGGAGAAATACATTTTAACACGGTTTCCAATCTGCAAAATAAATTCGGCGGTAATAAAAATGCATTTAATAAAAGATAATAATCAGGAGCAGATATGAAAAATAACATTTCAAAAAAAATTATTGCAACAACATTATTAACACTGTTTAGTTTACCGAACTTAGCGGCATTTTCAATGGAAAATGAAATCAAACCGCAGCTGCGTGATACGCAGAATGAATACTCGCTTAAACTTAAAGGTGATGTAAGTTATATCACAAATACAAATCCGATAAGCATGAGCATGAGAGATTCCGATGTAAAACAAGTTTTAAGACTGTTTGCGGATAAAGCGGGAATGAATATAATCTTCCATAATTCAGTTGAGGGAACGGTTACGCTGGATTTGGTTGATGTTCCTTTAAATACTGCTTTTGATATGGTAATGAGTATCAATGACCTTAATTACGTAGTTGAGGACGGAAAAACAATTATTGTTGCAAAATCAGGCGCACAAGGGTTTAATTTTTCCAAACAGGATATGACGCTTATACCCGTAAAATATGTAAGTGCATCTGCTATAGCTGATTTCTTAAACAAAAACATATATTCAATGAATAAACCGGGATTATCAAACTCCGAAATAGTTACAACCAATCCCGTTACAAATGAATTAATCGTATTCGGTTCAAAAAACGATGTTGCGATTGCAAAAAAAATCGTTGACAAATTTGATATGAAACCGAAAACTACAACATTCAAAGTTAATCATACCACCCCTGCCGAAATGGCAGACATGATATGTAAAATGCTTTTACCGTCAACGGGTTCAACTACCGGCACATCTACAGGCGGTGCTGCGGGAGTTATGACAGGTGCTGCAAGGTCATCATCATCGGATGATTTTTACGGTTCAAGTTCCGGCAGAAGCAACGGATTTTCCGGCGGAAGCGGCGGAGGCAGTGCTTCGGAAGTTCAACTGAACGCAGGTACTGTAGCTTGTACGCTTGACGGTAAAATGAACGGAAATATCGCATCGCTCGGATTGCAAAATCTGTCCGTAGCTTATTATGCGCAGCTCGGTACAATAAACATACTGGGCGGTTCCGATCAACAGCTTGAAATGATAAAAGACTTTATTGCGCAAACCGATAAAAAACAGCCGCAAGCTTACCTTGAAGTTTCAATAGTTGAATTGACCGAACAAGGTTCTAAAGAGTTGACTAACTCTTGGACTGTTGTAAGTAATTCTTTCTCGGCAACATTTGACGGTCAATCGACTTATACCGATCCCTTACATCCTATATTCTTTAAAGGCAACGGTTTCTCTTCAACCAGAACCAGCGAAGGTGAAAGTTCCGCTTACAACGTAAGCAGATTCTCAGGGCCGTTAAACATTGCTTATGCAATCAATTATCTTATTCAAAACGGCAAGGGACGAGTTGTCGTAAATCCGAGAATTATAATAACCAACGGAATGGAATCGGTTATTGAAGTAACTCAGGATTATCTGGAAAGTGTAGAAATTGATTCATCTACATCAACAGGCGGTACGGTTGTAACCAGAGAATACAACATAGCGGATGATCAGGGTGTTACACTGTCAATTATGCCGTTTATCAGCCCTGACGGTTATGTCACATTAAATATCGTACCCGAATATTCTACGGAAATCGGTCAGGTTGACGGTGAAGAAGAAGTGGAAGGTCAAAGAGTACAGTATAAAGCTGCGACTCTGTTAAGCCACAGAAACCTCGATTTGAAAAACATAAGAATAAAAGACGGTGAAACTCTTGTAATCGCAGGTATGATTCAGGAACGTGAATCAAAAACCATTCACAAAGTTCCTTTCCTTGGCGATGTACCTTTAATCGGTGCATTGTTCAGAAGTACCGTAAGTTCCAAATCTAAATCTGAAATGGTTATTATGCTTACACCGAAAATCATAACAGATAACGAAGATTCTATCAGAAATATTGATACACTATAAAAACCATGAACGAAATACTAAACAGATTAAAAAACAGCGTAAATCTACAGCTGCTTAATAAGGTAGAGAATACACTAATGGAACAATATCACTTTGTTCCAATTAGTGTAAAAGATAATTTTCTGTTTGTGGCAATAAATACTTCGTCCGATAAAGACCTGATTAACTCGAAATTAAAAAATATATTTCCGCAGCAAATCAAATTTATTCAAGTTCCCGATCAGGATTTGTCTGATTTAATTGCATCATTAAAAGAAGAAAAAGAGCATAGCGGTACAAACAACGTAACATCGGGACAAATCAAACTCGGTGAATTACTTGTACAAAAAGGCTATATAAATGATGTACAGCTGTTACAGGCTCTTGCGGAAAGTAAAAGACAGAAAATACCCATCGGTTCGACTTTATTTAAACTCGGATTTATCACTCTTGACCAGTTAAAAGAAATCCTTCATATGCAAACGGGTTATGATTTGGTAACTCCCGAGCAATTGGCATCTCAAGATAAGTTTATAAAAATTCTGCCTGAGGACTTTATCAGAGCAAACGGCGTTATCCCGATATCTTCCGACGGTAAAACGCTTATTCTCGGTGTTTTGTCACCTGTCAAACCTGATGTATTAAAAGAAATCATTTATCTGACAGGACAAAATCCAAAACAAATGCTGATGACACATTACGAGTTCACTAACTCTCTTGAAATGTACTTCAGTGAACAGAAAAAAGAAACCGAAAAAATCATCAGCCAAATTGAAGTTGAAACAGAAGAACTTGAAATTGAAGAATCTCTCGCTGATATGGTTGAAAAACAGCTGAAAGATTCCACAGGTTCGGTTGCAAAATTTGTTAATCAAATTATTACCAACGCCATCAATCTTAAAGCATCCGATATCCATATTGAGCCCAGACTCTCAGGTTATATAGTTCGATACAGAAAAGACGGCATGCTTCAAAAAGTTCTTGATATTCCGCCAAAAGCGGAAAGCTCGGTTATTGCCCGTTTTAAGGTCATGGCAAGAATGAATATCGCAGAACACCGACGTCCCCAGGACGGTACGTTCTCGCTTAAATATAAAAACGAATCTTATGACTTTCGTATAAACACACTTCCCGTATCAGGGAAAGAAAAAGTTGTTATCCGTATTCTGGCTCCTGCAGTCAGCCTTAATGCGGCAGACAGAAATATTAATTTATTAGGCGGTACCGAAGAAGATATTGAAAAAATTAAAAAAATGGTAAGCTGCCCTAACGGTATCATTCTTACTTCCGGGCCAACCGGTTCAGGTAAAACAACTACGCTTTATTCGGTTTTGAAAAGCTTAAATGAAGAATACGTAAACATAACCACAATTGAAGATCCTATAGAAATAAAATTGGAAGGTATCAACCAGTCGCAGATAAACCCGAAAGCGGGAATTACATTTGCATCCTGTATGAGAGCCATATTAAGACAGGACCCCGATATTATACTTGTCGGTGAAATCCGTGACTACGAAACACTTGAAATCGCAATATCCGCGGCATTAACCGGTCACTTGGTTTTAAGTACCGTCCACACAAACTCGGCGGCCGCAACCGTTACACGTTTAATTGAAATGGGTGCAAAAGATTACTTGGTATCCTCAACCCTTACCGGCGTAATTGCACAACGTTTGGTAAGAAAACTTTGCGATGAATGTAAAGAAGAATACTTTGCATCACATGATGAAGCAAGAAAAATCATAGCAAACGAGGATGATATTCATGAATTTATGAAAAAGCCCATATACCGTGCAAAAGGATGCAACAAATGTGACTTTACCGGTTATAAAGGACGTCTGGGTATTTTCGAAATCATGATGATTAATAAAGAAATCAAAAAACTTATCGCTGAACGCTCACATGATTTGGAAATTGAAGAAGCTGCAATAAGACAAGGTATGAGAACACTTCATCAATCGTGTATTAATCATATTCTTAACGGAGAAACAACCATAGATGAATTTGTCAGAGTTCTCGGTTTGGTTAATGAGTAGGAAGATAAAATGACAATATATAATTATATAGCTTTAAAAAATAATAAAGATATTGTTAAAGGGAAAATTGAAGCCGGCAATCTGAGAGAAGCAAGAGGCGCCATACGTGATTTGGGTTTTCTTCCTACAAAAGTTTATGAAGAAAAAGGGAAAAATGATATCAAGGAAGATGAAACTCTTGCATTGAAACCGGGGAAACTTAAAAAACTCGGACTTCAGGATAGAATTGATTTTACTTCAACAATGCAGATTCTTGCGCAATCAGGTATCCCGATAATTGAATCATTAATGTTTATTGAAAATGATGCCGCAAAACTAAAAGTAAGACTTGTTGCAAAAGAATTGCGTCGTATGATTATGGGCGGGGCTACATTTGCGGATACCATATCAAGATATCCCGAACAATTCGGTCAAATATATATAGGTCTTGTAAAAGCCGGAGAAGATTCAGGTGAATTGGAAAAAACTCTGCAGCGTCTTTTGGAACTTTTAACCAAACAGTCAAATATCAGAAGCAAAGTAATCGGAACATTGATGTATCCGTGCTTTGTAATATTCCTTGCAACAATCATCGTACTTATAATGTTGATGTTTGTATTCCCTGTATTTAAAGAAATGTTTGACGGCATGGGAAAAGAACTCCCCTGGATTACGGCAACTTTAATGAGTGCAGGCGTATTCTTGAAAACATATTGGTTTTTGGTTCCGTTGATGCTCGGTTCGGTTGTAGGTTCAATTTCTTTCTTACTTCATTGGGAACCGAGTAAAAAGAAAATTGATGATTGGGTTTTAAAGATACCTTTGCTGTCTGATTTAATACAGTTCGGCAACTTTGCAAACTTTACTGCTGTATTACAGGTCGCTTATGATGCGGGTGTTCCTATTATTGAATGTCTGTACCTTTCAAATCTCACTTTAACAAACCATACATTGAAAACAAAAATTGAAGGTGCAACTTTAAAAGTTCAGCAAGGACAGCATTTATCCATTGCATTGCGTTCAACTCACATAATGCCTAAGATGATACTGTTTATGATTGCAACGGGAGAACAATCAGGCCGTCTGGGCGATATGCTTTTACAGGCAACGGTATTCATTGATAAAAAGCTTGATACCATAATTGATACAATGACAAAAATGATTGAGCCGCTAATGCTTATCGTAATAGGAAGTATCGTATTAACATTAGCTTTGGCACTTTACCTGCCTTTGTTCCAATCCTATCTTCAGGATTAATTCACACAAAAAAATTGATTTTTGAAAAATATCCATTAAATGATTGATGTGCAGTTTTTCTAAATACTTTATTGTGAATTATGGGGAAGGGTAGATGACAGATATTAACTCACCGGACAATAAAGAGTTGTATACGCAGTACGACTGGTTTTCAAAGGCTTACACACCGCTTGTGCAGAACGCCGGTGATGAATTTTTCCTGCCCGGATTACAATTTATTCTCTTAGGAGTAAGCAAAAATATAAATCCGTTAATGGATAAGGATTCTTATTTTGTTACAAAAATAATGATTGATAAAAATCATGATATATTTTTCAGAAGCTCCGAAAAAACAATAAGCACAATATTGGACAGAGCTTTGGGCAAGCCTAATTCAAGGTTTAATCTAAACAAACTTACGGATTTGGAAGCAAAAATCATAACATCTTTCAATGATTATATGTACAATCTGATATCAAAAAATATATCTCCCGCTCCCCCGACATTGAAACGGACGAATTTTGACGTTGTACATCTTACATACCTATTGAAAGATATTGATACCAATACTGTTTCAAAATTTATTATAACCCTTCCGGAAGTACTTTTGAAACCTGAAATTGTTACCGCAAAAGGGGAAAAATTTACAAACGATAATTTTAAGTCCAGTATGATTGACGTAACAATAGTAGCCGGAACAACAAAATTTAAACTCATAGATATTAAAAATATTGAAACAGGCGATGTTGTCGTGTTTGATAACAGTGACAGCACCCGTATGAGATTGAAATTTAAAGATTACGAAACAGATATAAAAATTAATCCTAATTTGGGATTAGTTATGCCGTTTAACGAAAATGAAGGAGAAGAAGATATGGACAGTAACGCTAAACTTTGGGACACAATTGAAGTTGAAATGAGCGCCCAATTTGATACGGTTAAAATTTCGCTCGGCGAACTGAAAAACATTGAAGAAGGTCTTGTTGTTGATCTTACATCCATATATGACAATAAAATCACGTTGAGGGTAGAAGATAAAGCGGTTGCAAGAGGCGAACTTGTAATTGTAAATGATCGCTACGGAGTAAAAGTGGAAGAAGTAATAGCACCCGGTAAAGAAAGTTTGGATGAAGAAATTCAGGAGACAGACGCTGTCGAGACTGCCGCTTCGGAAGAAACGGCAGTTACGGAAGAAAATCAGCCGCAACAGCAGGAAGAACAGCAGGCTCCGGAAACTAAAGATGAAGAAGAAGAATTTGATTACAGCGACTTTGAACTTGAAGATGAAGATATTTAGGAGGGATTATGAGCGGATATCTTATTAATTTTATAGTTTATACAACCGCAATGGTGGGAATTATTTTTCTTGCCGTCATTGTATACAAGAATTTTTCAGCCGGAGCATCTTCAAAATCCAAATTTTTAAATGTTGAGGACTGCATTAATCTTGCGCCGCGTAAAAACCTTTATGTAATCAGAGCAGGTGAAGAAAAATTTCTTGTCGCATCCGATGTTGACAGAACTTGTTTAATCTCAAAACTGGACGATGATAATAAAAAAATTGATTCAAAAATCGATGATTTGCCTGATATAATTGATTTTCAAATGAAAAAAGAAAGTAAAAAAGTTTTTAAAAACATAATTAATAATATAAGGAATTAGAATGGACACAGTATTAAAAGATTTAAATCCCGTAATACAAATGCTGCTGGTAATGACATTATTTTCATTGTTACCGCTGGTTTTTTGCTGTATGACAAGTTTTTTAAGATTTGTCATCGTATTTTCAATGTTAAAAACCGCTCTTGGCACCCAGCAGGTTCCCCCGTCATTGGTAATCATAGGATTGGCAATGATTTTAACTTTTTATACAATGGGTTCAACATTCCAGAAAATGTATGAATTCGGCTCAATTCCGTACCAACAAAATCAAAATATAATTGAAGCGGTAAACGAGGGTTCAAAGCCGTTAAAAGAATTTATGATGAAGCAGACAAGGGAAAGTGATTTAGCTTTCTTTGTCGAGATGTCAAAGGGTGAAGCGCCAAAATCCCCTGATGAACTAACAATTTGGCAGATAGCACCCGCATTTATTATAAGCGAACTCAAAACATCATTTGAAATCGGATTTATAATATTTGTACCGTTCATCGTGTTAGACCTTGTGGTTGCAAACATTTTGCTTGCACTGGGTATGTTTATGCTGTCGCCGACTATTATATCGCTGCCGTTTAAACTGCTGATATTTATAGCCGTGGACGGATGGGCGTTAATTGTTCAGGGGCTTGTCACAAGTTATAATTGAGGTTAAACAATGGAAGTTTTAGTAGAATATTTAGCAAAAGGATTTTTATTAATGCTCACGATATCAATGCCGTGCGTACTTGTTGCGGCGGGTATAGGTTTGGTTGTAGGTATTTTGCAGGCTGTAACACAGGTTCAGGAACAGACAATTGCAGCGGCACCTAAAATTCTCGGCGTGTTCCTCGTAATTGTAATAGGCGGAATAGGTTTTATAAACCTCTTAAAAGGATTTGTCAATGACGGAATGGCAATTGCTTTTAACCTCGTTTCAAAAAATGATTCATACGCTCTTCCTTCCAATTATTATAAATACACATCTCCTTTTGAAAAAGAAATGAGCGACAAATTCAACGTCACACCTACAATAAATGAAATTATGAAAAATCCGGGCAAAGTTCCGTTTATAGATAATCAACAAAAAATGAAATACCTTCCCAGCCCCAGAACTCCGATGCCGAGACCGGATTTTGTTGAAACCAATACAATACTTAACAGAACATAAAAAAATGACAAGAAAACTATATTACGCAGAGAAATGTAAAACAACAGCAGGGTGCTTATGGACGATATAATTGCAGAGTTAATGAAAATGTTTCCCATGCTCAATGCCTATTTGGGGGCGGGAATATTTATATTTGCCAGAGTACTCGGTTTTTTCAGATTTGCACCCGTATTTAACAGAAAAGAAATGCCCGGAACAATAAAAGTTGCACTGGCACTTTTAATGACAATAGTGTTAACCTGTACGGTAAAACCCGATGTGACCATAATTAAAGATTCTTTTGTGCTGTCTATTTTATTAAATATGGTTGTAGGTGCCATGATAGGCTATATTGCACAACTAATACTTATGGCAATAGAAGCGGGCGGAGATATGGTAAATATGCAGATGGGACTTTCATCCGCAATGGTATTGGATCCGACAACATCTTCACAGGTATCTATTGTCGGAAAATGTTTTTCACTTCTCGGAATAATAATTTTTATCCAGTTAGGGGGAATTTACTGGCTTTTGCAGGCATTTATACACAGTTTTGATATATTTGCACTTGATGCGACAATAATCCCGTTAACGGAGCTTGTAAACCTTGATTATCTGGTTGATTTGTCCTCGAATGTATTGTATATGGGATTGCAAATAGCCTCACCCGTATTGCTTGCGACATTAGGTCAGGATATTATTCTCGGGGTAATTTCAAAAACCGCTCCTCAGGTAAACGTTTTCCAGTTAAGCTTTCTGTTTAAACCCGTACTTGGTGCGGCAATAATGATTTGGATTTTGCCGATGTTGGTTAATATTATATCCGATTACTTCCTTTCATACGCAAAAATCATCTGAAATAAAAAATACAAAAAAATCCGCTAAATCTTCCTGTCAATTTGTGACTTGACAATCCATATTAAACTTCATTATATTTAATAACTATAGAATTTATACCTGAGTAAATTTGCGGACAAAATCTTTTGTTTCATAAGCATGAACAGTCCCCACAATAATTCTGAAACCTTTTAGTTCTTCTTCAAGTTCCTCTTTCATATGGGCAAGAAGTCCGGGAATTATTATATCGCGCGTTTTGATTTTCTTTTCAAAATCGAATTTTTTAAGGGCATTTGCGATGCTCTTTACGGTGAGCTTTTCCGATGACCATGCCGTCAAAACACTCATACCGTCAGCAGGAATAACCACCAGATACGAAGGAACGTCCAAACTTTCAAGTTCGTTGGCTACGGCAAAAAACGTAAGCGCAAAATTTGTTGTCATAAAAACAAGTGATTTTTCATCAGGATTATTAAATTCATAAATTCCGCCCTCAACTTGCAAAGGTCTTTGCGGATCGGTAAAAATATTTTGTCTTAAAATCATTAAAGCCAAAAACATACTCGCATCAAAATCTTCAAATACAAGCATGTTTGCATATTTACAGATGTAATAAGAAGCTTTTGCGCAAAGAGTTTTCAAATTATCGGTTTTATGAAAATAAACACAAGCCGGATTTGAATAGGTTTCATCTTTTTCAAGCACCGCTTTTTTACGGATTTCAATTAGTCTTCGGGAAGTTTTTTCAAAATCTTCATCTTGAATTTCAATAAGAGGAAGCTTTTTGTATTCCTCATAAGTAACCGACGGCACATCTGACGGCAAAGTTCCGTTTTTGATAATAAACAAATCAACTTTTAAAATATCATTAACGCATTTTATTTCAAAATCTTTTGCCCGACGAAATTTTTCTTTCCAATCAGGTTCTGCCATATCAATAACTACAGCCATTACCGTTCGATTGACAAAGGTCTTTTCATGCCTGTAAAGCACGTTTTCTCCGCCGATTTTTAACCCGCATATTTCCACTGTTTTTTGCGGCTGTTTTGTGCTGTGTTCGTATATTTCACACAATTCTTCAGGGGCATAAGGACATTTTGAAATATCTGTTTTATGCTTGGCAAGCATAAGCGAAAATGCCATACAAGTAGGAAAACCGCACTCCTTGCAGTTTGTATGTTCAAGTTTCTTTGATGCGGGAAGATATTTAAAAATTTGAAGTCCTGAAAGTTCCATTATTCAAGTCCTTTCATGGCTTTCAAAGCTTCTTTCGAGTGCATTACGATATAACTTGCACCGGCTGCTTTTACCGCCGAAGCTGCGGCTATTTCCATGAACAAGGCATTTTGAGCGTTTTCGCGGGCTTCTTTGGTTTTCATCGTTTCTTCTACGGCAAAAGAAATCATTGGTTTATTCAGATATTTGTCATCCTCAAGTCCTATCTTTTCCATAATACTGTATCCGTATTCAAAGCCGTAACCCAAACCGCCTATATCCGTGTCTATAATTACATTTTCCAACCCAAGCTCTGATGCGAGTATATTCATTTCTTTTGCGAGGTTAATATCAATCGGTGTTCGGATAATAACGGTATGTCCGCCTCTCACCGCAGGCGGAATAATACTTTTGTAATTGTTCTCATTAACAATCCCTATAATACAAGGTCTGTCAAGGACATTCATAAGCTCGGGAAGAAGAACGGCATCAACCCCGTCAACACCGCAGCCTCTAATCATAAGCGGTTTATCAACGTGCGGAAGAATTTCTTTTAACTTTTCACTTGCCCCTTCCGCATTATCAAATTTTAAACATAGGATATCGCAATCTTTATCATCTTCACAGAGAATGTATTTAACTGTTTCTTTCACCTTCCACCCTGCTCATTATTTCGCTGAATTCGGTATCATCAAGGGTTTCTTTGTCAAGAAGTTCTTTTGATATAGCCTCAAGCATATCTCTGTTATCCGAAAGTAATTTTTTGGCTTCTTTGTATTTTTCATCGACAATACGTTTCATTTCTTCATCAATTTCATAGGCAACCTGTTCGGAATAATCTCTCTGGTGCCCGAAATCTCTGCCCATAAACACATTTTCCTGATTTTTGCCGTAAGCCATATTTCCGAGCTTTTCTGACATGCCCCATGCGGTAACCATTTTCCTTGCAATATTGGTAACATTTACAAGGTCTTGAGAAGCACCCGTACTTATTTTATCTTTACCGTAAACAATTTCTTCCGCGGCACGTCCGCCGAGCGACACGGTAATCTGTGCCAGAAGTTTTGCTTTACTCGTGTGAACCTTTTCATCTTTCGGCTTTGTCCAAGTTACGCCCAGAGCGTATCCGCGCGGAATTATGGAAACTTTGTGAAGGTCATCCGCATCTTTTAAAAGCCTTGCCAAAAGCGCATGCCCGACTTCGTGATATGATGTAAGCTCTTTATCCTCGTCAGTCATAACTTTGCTTTTCTTTTCAATACCTGCAATAACTCTGTCAATTGAATTATCAATATCATCCATATAGATTTTATCTTTGTTATTTCTTGCCGCAAGCAAAGCTGCTTCATTCAGTAAATTTTGCAAATCGGCACCGGTAAATCCGGGGGTTCGTTTTGCAAGTGTTTTCAAATCAACTTCATCATCAAGTTTTTTATTTTTTGCATGTACTTTCAGAATTTGTTCTCTGCCTCTGACATCGGGAGCATTAATATAAATTTGTCTGTCAAACCTTCCCGGTCTTAAAAGCGCATTATCAAGAATATCCGGTCTGTTAGTTGCCGCAATTACAATAATATTTGTATTTTCATCAAAACCGTCCATTTCTACAAGCAGCTGGTTTAATGTTTGTTCACGCTCATCATGACCTCCGCCCAAACCGGCTCCGCGCTGACGTCCCACAGCATCAATTTCGTCGATAAATATAATACAGGGCTGATGTTTTTTTGCCTGTTCAAACAAATCTCTTACACGACTGGCACCGACACCGACAAACATCTCCACAAAATCGGAACCGCTGATTGAAAAGAACGGAACACCGGCTTCACCCGCAACAGCTTTTGCCATTAATGTTTTACCCGTTCCCGGAGGCCCCACAAGGAGTACACCTTTGGGGATTTTAGCACCTAATCTTATATATTTGTCGCCGTTTTTCAAAAAGTCGACTATTTCTTCCAACTCTTTCTTTTCCTCATCGATACCGGCAACATCTTTAAACGTGGTTTTTACTTTACTGTCAAGAAGCATTTTTGCTTTGCTCTTGCCGAAAGACATAGCTTGAGTACCGCCTGCCTGAACACTTTTTGCCATTATCAACAAAAATACTATAAATAATATCGGAAGCAGAAGATAACTTAACAAATTACCCAGAGCCTTTGATGAATCTGCGGCACGAGTCATCTGTACATCCGCTTTTGAAGCATCAAGTCTTTTCATCAAATCAGGATCATATACGGGTGTCAAAACCTTGTAACGTAAAACGGGAGCCTGTGTTTCCGGAACACCGAAAGGATTGTTAACGGTAGGGGTAACAGTCTTTTGTTCCGGCTGATTTTTAGGAACAGCAATCAAAAAGTCTTCAGCTTTTTCTACTTTTGAAAACTCTCCTTTATCCAGTCTTTCCAAAAAATTGGAATAGGATATTTCTTCCGTTTTTGTTGCAGGCGAAGACAGAAATACCGATGATACAAACAAAAGTATTACTATACCCAAAACAATATACATTCCTGCAGATTGACTTTTATTCATTAAATTACCTCTCTTTTTTCCGTATTATAACTTAAAATCAATAAAAAATAAATAGTCGTAATAATACTGTTTTTGATTATATATTACGAAATGTAACAAAAAATATTAAACGTGAAATCCTGAAATCTCAAATTACTTTACATGTGTAAGAGCAACTTATAAAAATAAGGAGAGAACGAGATGACTTTTTTAGCAATTGACGCACAGAAGAACTTATTCACACTTCAAAAAAGCCAGCTGCAATTCGAACAAACTCTGGTAATGAGCAGATGTAACTATGTTACCAGACAAATGGGAGACATTGCACAATTGTATGACGATGATGACAGCTCCGGAGATTTGGAAGATGATCCGAACTACATCGCATTACAAAGAGAAGAATCCTACTTGGAAACCAGACAAGATTCGCTTGACTCACAGATAAGTTTGATTGAAAACGAAATATCAAGTTTGAAAAACCTTGTCAAAGACAACATCAAATCTGCTTGTCAGCTTCAACTGCTCGGCGGGTAGGCATAGCCTACTCCTCCACCCCGGAGTATGCAAATACTTTAGAGGAAATGCAGAAAATAGGCAAAGCCTACTCCTTCACCCCGAAGTATGCATATACTTTCGAGAAAATGCAAAAAACAGGCGAAGCCTGCTTATTCGCCCCGGAGTATGCATATACTTTACAGGTAATAGCAGTAACAGGCAAGATGACTTCTCCCTGTCGGAGAATAAATATACCGACAATATATTTTGGAGATTACTCCAAGCTTATATTTACAACTGCTGTTTTTCAAACAATTCGACGGTATTCAGCATTAAAGATGCAATCGTCATCGGGCCGACACCCCCGGGAACAGGTGTTATATATGAAACGGACTTTGAAACACTATCGAAATTTACGTCACCGCGGGTTTTCCCGTCATCTCCTTTAAAAATTCCAACATCAACAACAACACAATCAGATTTAATATAATTTTCCCCTACAATACTTTTTCCTACTGCTGAAACCAAAATATCAGCAGTTTTTGTTATGTCTGCAAGATTTTTTGTATAACTGCTGCACATTGTTACCGTGGCATTACGCCGCAAAAGCATTTGTGCGGCAGGTTTTCCGACAAGATTTGAGCGACCGATAACAACGGCATGCCTGCCTTCTATCTCTATCCCGTATTCGTCCAAAAGTAAAAGTATTCCTTTAGGAGTACACGGATATACGTAAGGCTTTTCACCGGTAAAAAGTTTTCCGCTGTTGTATACGGTCAAGCCGTCGACATCCTTTATCGGCGATATAGCATTAATTATTTTAAATTTATCAATATGTTTCGGAAGCGGAAGCTGTACCAAAACGGCGTTCACGGATTTGTCCCGATTAAGTTCATCTATTTTATTAAGAAGTTCCGTTTCGCTCACATCAGACGGATATTCATAAACAACGGAATTTATCCCGAGTTTTTGAGCGGATTTTCTTTTGTTATTCACATAAATCTTGCTTGCACCGTCATCACCCGCAAGAATTACGGCAAGTGTCGGTTTTACAGGCATTTTTTCAATTTTCAATGCCAATTGCTCAAATATTTTATCTCTTAATTTTTTTCCGTCTAAAATTACAGCCATTTTTTACTCCCTGATTTGCGGAAGGTTTAACCTGAAATAAAACTGTTTTATGGCATCCTGTATTATTTTGGATTCTCTCTCCATGGGATGCACATTGTTATCAATCGGTATAACCCCTAAAACATCCAAATCAAACCGTTTCAAAAGTTCATAAACCGAAGGCAGATTTGTATTATCCACCTTATTTAAAACAACGCCAAGCTGAGTGCCTGCCGAATATTTTGCACTAAATTCTTCAATACGCTTTGCCAAATGTGCACTTTCTTCCGTCGGATTTGCAACAATCAATGTTGTATCAATATCCGTATCAACAAGCTGATTTAAATATTTTAAATCAAACTCGCAATCAAAAATTACAATGTCATACCTGTCAATGAGCTTTAATACGGCATCATTAATTTGCCCGGTTATAGGGCATCTGCAATCCTTTGAACCAACGAACCATGAAACAATAATATCAACATTGTCATAAAGTGAAACAACAATATCTTCCATTGCCCATTCGACAAACTCCTGCTTTGACATTCCTTCGGGAATCCCCGTTTTATATTCGTGTTTCCCGCTTCTGATACCGTAAATTGTATTTCTTATATCCAGTCCGAAACTGTGTCCGAGTTCTCCGGTTAAATCATTATCAAACAGCAGAATTGATTTTTCGGGAAAATATTCCTGAAAAATTCTCATAAAGGCTTTTGCAACCGTTGTCTTACCGCTCCCGCTTTTTCCCGTTACCGCTAACTTAAATGTCATAATACCTTTCTTTTAAACTCTCCGACAACTGCTTTGTCAACTTCATAGCCTTTTCGGCAAGACTTTCGCTTAAAGCTCCCGCACCGCATGACGGTGTTATAAGCGAATTTTCAATAATAATTTTCTCATCAATACCCTTTTTGGTCAAATATTTTACAGCTTTGTCAAATACGCAGACCATTTCTTCCACATCGGCACAGGCAAGTGCATCGGCATTCAATGTCGGTATTATACCCCAGGCAATTTTTCCGCCCGATTTCAAAAATTCTTCCACATCAGCTCCGAACAAACTCAAATTTTTGGCATAACCGTACGCATCCATATTGATTATGTTTACACCTGCCCTGACAGGAACTGTCCAGTCACATTTTCCGCAGCAATGTACCGCACTTATACCGCCGAATTTTTTAACGGCATCGGATACGGATTTTATCATTTCAACCGCATCATCTTTAGAAATTGTAATATATGCAGATGTACCTAGCTGAGATATGGACGGTTCATCAATGAAAATTATCGGAACAGTGTTTTCACTTGCTTTTTTGATTTTATAAACCTGCCATAATGCCTTAATAGTAAGTGTTTTAACTATAATATCCCTTAAAGTTTCGTCAAAAAGAGCTGCTTTGCCGGACCTGTCAGTTAAATATCCCGCCAAAGTGAAGGCTCCGACAACCTGCCCCTTTGCATAACGCGGTTTCGTCTCTTTTACGAAATCCAAAAATTTCTCAAATGCTATTGATGATTTTATTGCATAACGTTCAATTTCTTCACAGTTAATATCTTCAATTATCTTTTCATAATCGCTGAAAAATTGTTCCAGACCTTCATAAAATTCTTCGCTTTCACTGTCAAAGAAATTTTTATCTCCTTCATAAGAAAACGAAGGCATATTCTCCAAAAATTGGACAAGCATGTCTTCGTTCTTACTGATTTTTACGAGTTGAGGCCAAAACGGAATATCTGCAAAGTTCTCTTTTACAAGTTGCATAGCATCATCGATATTTTTTTGAGGCAATGAGCCTATTGCAAGACATTCCAGTGTCAAATCGCACCTATTCTTCAACTGTTTCGGGTTCTTGAACTTCTTCTTCAATAGATTCTTTAAGAACTTCCGATGCGGTAACAACAACTTTCAATTCGCATTTAACTTTAGATGTTAATTTGATAAGCATTGTATATTCACCGATTTTGTTAATCGGAGCATTCAAAGAAACATTTTTTCTGTCTACTTCAACACCTGATTTAGCTTGAAGTTCTTCCGTCAATTTTTTGGTTGTAATTGTACCGAACAATTTTCCGGATTCACCGGCTTTGGCGGAAAGCTCAAGAGTTCCGAATGATTCAATTTTCTTAGCTTTTTCTAATGCTTCGGCGTGTAATTTTTCTTGTTTTGCCTTAATTCTGGCAAGATTTTTTTCTCTGTTTTCCAGAGCACCTTTAGTGGCAGCTTCCGCAAATGACTGAGGAAGCAGGAAGTTTCTGGCATAACCGTCTTTTACATTAACGATATCGCCGGCTTCACCAAGGTTTTGTACGTCTTTTTTTAATATAACCTGCATGTTTTCTCCTTTTCTATTTATATTTCAGCACGATTTTATAATAAACAAAATTATATGTCGAGTATTTTTTTCGGAATGTAAACAGACTGTACCCGAATTGTTAAAAGTCAATCCTTAAACCAACGGAAAATAAAATACCGATAAATTTATAATTACCCAAAGCAGTGAGAAAGCGCTCTGATTATTTTACCGCAGGAAAGTAATATTTAACTCCTTCATCGGAACGCCATCTGATATAACCTGTTTTAGGGGTTCTGTCAATATCAAACACACTCACAAGGGCCCAATTCCCCCTAATTGCGGTTAAATTAATCTTTTGAGGCATATTTATCGTACCGATGTTTTTTGATTTATCATCGGGTGAAATATGTATATCTTTTGCACTTTCAGGTGCTTCTTTTAACAAAGATAAGCCGTATTTTCTGCCGTACATATTATAAAACATAATCCAGCTCATAAATTTATAAGGATCGTCCTTTTTCATCCAGCCTTTAGCGCCTGTTGCATTGTTATAAATAACTTCAACCCAATCTTCCGTTTCATCATAAACAGCCAGAAAACCGAGATTTTTTAAAGGAAGCTGAACGACAAAGAGGTTTTGCGCCTTGACGGTATCGGGGAAAATTTTTTCACCTATCCAGCTTATACTGTGGACAATAGCGGAAGCTTCATCAGGTTCTTTGTATAAAACAATCTCATTGGGTGCCTGATAAAGTCCAAGCGTGTTATTATACTTGATACTGACATATTCGGGAACTATATCCGAACATAAACCCCGCATTGTACCAAACAGAATTATCCCAATCAAAAGTAAGAATTTTCTCATATTTTCTCCTATTCACGGAAACTGATTTCCGAATAAGTTTTTTGAAGTTTTGCCCGAACATTTGACATTTGATGTTCAATAACTTCATCGGTTAAGGTCGAACCTTCATCCTGCATTTTTATGCGAAAAGCAAGGCTTTTAAACCCTTTTTCAATATTTTCGCCCTGATAAACGTCAAAAACTTCACATCCTTTGAAAATATTTTGCTGAACTGAACCTTTAATAACTTTTTGTATATCATCAAAGCTTACCTCTTCATTTATTACAAAAGCCAAATCACGGCGAACTTCAGGAAATTGAGGTAATTTCTTATATCTGGGAGTCTGCTCTTTCACAACAGAAATTATTTCATCCAAATCAATGTTGAACAAATAAGCTTCCTGATTTAATTTCAACTTATCTCTCAATATCGGATGGATTTGTCCGTAATATCCGACAGGTTTTGGTTTCTGGCCCAAAAGCATTACAACTGCCGACTTATACGGGTGCAAAATCGTAAGATTCAACCCTGACTTATCCGGTGAAACGAGTTTGATACGTTTTTCAATCCCGAGTTCTTTAAACAATTTATCCGTAAGACCTTTAACCGTATAAAAATCCAATTCGTCACCCGTCTGCCATTTTGAATTTTGAATATCGCCGCTCAGAACGCCTGCAAGAACTTGCGTTTCTTTCACACCGGTATTTTTTTCATCGGCTTCAGCGGTTTTGACATATGTTTTACCGATTTCATAAGCCCAAAAATTCTTTTGACCGTTATCGAAATTGTATTTCAAACAGTTCAATACGCTTGCATCAAGAGTTTGTCTGAGCATTGAATATTCTTCGCTTGCCGGATTTTTAACATATACGGCTTTTTCCGCATCAAATGATATTGAAAATTTGTCAAGCAAAGATTTTCCGATAAGCGAAGATGTCATAATCTCGTCAAGTCCCGATGAAATCATCAGCTCATTAACTTTTCGGAGGACTTTTTCTTCCTGTGTAATTTCAGGGATATGATTTTTTTCGGGCAAAGTCGGTGTAATTTTGTCATAACCGTTAATTCTTGCTATTTCTTCAATTAAATCAATCTCTCTTGTAACATCATTAACCCTGAAAGAAGGAACCAAAAATTTCACTGCCGCATCGTTTCCGCCCAGATTTTTAAACCCGAGGTTTTCAAGAATTGAAATACATTTTTCATGAGCAATCTCACAACCCAGCATTCTTTTTATCTGAGCATATCTCAAAGTAATTTCAACGGGTTCAAGTTTGTTTATACCTGCTTCAACAACTCCTTCAATTTTTGCATCGGCAAGCTCAACCATTAACTGCATTGCACGCATTAAAGCAGGTTTGATAGCTTCTATATCAACCCCGCGTTCAAATCTTGCGCAGGCTTCGGAACGGTAACCGACACTTCTTGCGGATTTTCTGTTGCTTTGCGGAGTAAAATACGCTGCTTCAAGTGCAATATTTTTTGTATTATCGTCAATCTCGGAATTTTCGCCGCCAAACACACCCGCAAGACAAACCCCTTTTTCTCTGTCTGCAATAAGAACGCTATCGGTTGTTAAAACTCTTTCAACACTGTCAAGTGTAACTATCTTTTCTCCTTCTTTTGCGCGTCTGACACACAAATAGCCGTCAAGTTTATCGGAATCAAAGGCGTGAAAAGGTGTTCCGTATTCCAGCATGACATAATTTGTAATATCCACAATGTTATTTATAGCCCGCACACCTGATGAAACCAGTCTTTTTTGCATCCATTCGGGTGACGGTTTAATTTTTACATCCTTTAAAATTCCGATAGAATAATATTTGCAAACATCTTCATCAATAATTTCCACTTTGAATTTGTCTGTTTTCAAATCTCTTGTACTTTCAAGCGGAGAAAATTTTAACGGCTTGTCAAAAATAGCGCTTAACTCTCTTGCAACACCGATAACGGACATTTCATCCCCGCGGTTTGCAGTCGGGGCAACATAAAGTACATAATCCTTTTCAAACCCGAGAACTTTTTCAACATCAACCCCGACTTTAACATCCGGAAAAATGCGGTTAAGAATTAAAATCCCGTCTTCTTCCTGATAATTTCTTTCGGCAACACCGAGTTCATCATCGGAACAAAGCATTCCTTGAGATTCCACTCCGCGTATAACGGCAGGAGTAAGCGTGAAAAGTTCGCCTGTTTTTCTGTCTAAAACCTTTGAACCTACGGATGCATAAGGGACAATCTGACCTTCCAGAATATTTTGCGCTCCGCAAACTACCGTCTTTAAAGCGTCACCGGTATTTACAGTGACAAGATGAAGATGATCGGAATTGGGGTGATTAGAAATTTTTTCAATTCTTACAGTCTTAATGTCAGTAAATTTAGGTCTTACCTCCTCGACAGCCTCAACTTCCAATCCGCTCATAGTAAGCTCATGAGCAATCCTTTCAACTTCTATATCCGATAAATCAACAAATTCGTTAAGCCAGTTTAATGATATTTGCATTTTGCCCCTCCTGCCGGTATTTTATTACAAAATTAATTTGTTGTAAATCATTTAAAAGAATTTTTAAACTTTTTCGCCGATAATGTCGCATTTTCCGAAACACAGTGCAATAAAAAAAGACCGATAATAAATCGGTCTTTTTGTTTGATTAACGTTTTGAGAATTGAAAACGTTTTCTTGCACGTTTGCGGCCGTATTTTTTACGTTCTTTAACACGCGGATCGCGAGTTAAAAGTCCTTCCAAACGTAACACGTTTTTATATTCTTCGTTGGCTTTTACAAGTGCTCTTGAAATACCGTGTCTGATAGCTCCGCATTGTGCGACAACACCGCCGCCTACGGCTTTAACTTTGACATCATATTTTTCCTGATTGTCAGTTAAAACAAGAGGTCTGTAAACGAGCATTTCTATAGCAGGTCTGTTTCCGATATAGTTCTTCAAAGTTTTACCGTTAACAAATATTCTGCCTTTACCTTTTACAAGTTTTACAACCGCGATAGAGGTTTTTCTTCTGCCTGTAGCCATAATTTCTTTATCTGCCATTATTTAGCCTCCTTTTCTAACACGATTGGTTTTTGTGCGGCATGAGGATGTTCAGAACCGTTGTAGACTTTCAATTTTGTAAATTGAGTATCGCCTAATGTATTATGCTGTAACATGCCTTTTACCGCTTTTTCAATCAAAAGTCTTGCATCTTTTTCACGCAATTCTTTTACGGTAGCACTTTTCAAACCGCCCGGATAACCGGTGTGGTGATAATAAATTTTATCTGTTTCTTTTTTACCCGATACCTGAACCTTGTCAGCATTGATAACGATTACGAAATCACCTGTATCAACGTTAGGTGTATATTCGGGTTTGTTTTTTCCTCTCAAAATATTGGCAACTCTGACTGCTAATCTTCCGAGGATTTCCCCTTCGGCATCAATCAGATACCATTTTCTTTCAACTTCAAGAGGTTTTGCCGAATATGTTTTCATGCTTTTCTCCATTTTATATTTTTTAGTATTCTACTTCTGTCAATGTCAACCCGTAAGGGCTGACGGTTTGCCCCGCTTTTGTTCTGTCACGGGCATCAAGTACCTGTTTCATATGTTCCGCGGGTAAGTTATGCCCCTCTATCTCAAGGAGCGTACCGACAATAGTTCTTACCATATTATAGAGAAACCTGTTTCCCGTAATATCAATAATTACTTTATCCTCAAGTTTTTGCACCTGAGCATTTTCAATAAAACAGACTTTGCTCGGGTTCAGCGTTCCGGAGCTTTTGAAACTTGAAAAATCATGCTCGCCAAGTAAATAATCCAAAGCTTTTTGCATTCTTTTCACGTCAACTTCAAATTTCACCCTCATCAAATCACCGTCAAAAGCATTTTTACATTTTCTGTTAATAAAAACATACCTGTAATGCCTTCGTTTTGCACTTTTTTGAGCATGAAAACCGTCATCAACCGTTTTCAAATCGCTGACCGATATGTCGGAAGGCAGAATTTCATTCAACTGATAGACAAACTTTGAAGCAACAATATGTTCATCACAATCAAAATGAATAACCTGTCCGAGGGAATTAACTCCTTTATCGGTTCTTCCGGAAAAGACTGTTTTAAAGTGTCGGTTTTTATTTTCAGCCGTATTTCTGCGGTCTGTTATCAATGTACTTATAGCTTTTTCCAATTCGCCCTGTATGGTCGGAGTTTCCGTTTCTACGCCGTTTTTAAACTGTATTTGGCTTCCGGCATAATTTTTTCCGATATATTGGACTTTAAGTATGTATCGCATTATACCAACTGGATTAAAGCCATTTCAGAAGCATCTCCGCGTCTGGGAGGAAGTCTGAAAATTCTTGTATATCCGCCCTGGCGGTCGGTATACTTTTTACCTATAACGGTGAAAAGTTTTCTCAAAACAGTTTCGCTTGCCAATTTCTTGTCAGCGGAAGGTGCATCAAAAACTTCACCTGTAGCCAAATCCATAAATTTGCCTGTTTCTTTGTCAAATATGAATTTAGCCGCCTGACGACGTGCGTGTAAATCACCTTTTTTTGCAAGTGTGATAATCTCCTCAGCGTATGGTTTCAAAGCTTTTGCTCTTGCCATAGTTGTTTTGATTTCACCATATACAAAAAGTTCGGTCGCCAAAGATCTCAACAAAGCATCTCTTTGATCCTTTGCTTTTGATAACGTATGTTTTTTAGTTTGGTGTCTCATTTTTGTTATTTCCTTATATTATTATACTTCTTCTTCCGTTTCAGGGTTTGGAGCAAGGTCTAAACCAAAGTGGTGAAGTCTTTCAATAACTTCATCGGAAGATTTTTTACCAAAGTTTTTGATATTCAATAAATCGTGTTCCGATTTTTTCAACAATTCAGACATAGAATTGATGCTTGCACGTTTCAAGCAGTTGTATGCTCTGACTGAAAGTTCCAATTCTTCAATAGTCATTGTGGGAGCATCGGAATCATCTTCTTCGCTTTCTTCTGCAGCTGCCGCGATAGCCGCAACAGGCTGTCCCGTAATTGATGCAATCTGCATAAAGTGTTCGATTAACAAGTTTGAAGCTTGACTCAAAGCGTTTGTAACATCGATGGAACCGTTTGACCAAATTTCCAAAGTCAATTTATCAAAATCGATTGAATCACCGACACGGGTATTTTCAACCGTGTAGCTTACGCGTTTGATAGGCATAAATGTTGCATCAATAGGCAATACATCGATTGAAACACCTTTGGAATCTCTGGGAACATCATTTGCCACATAGCCTTTTCCCGTTTCAACAACGATGTCAGCGTGGAAGCTTCCGCCGTCAGCAACAGTACAAATCAGCCAGTCGGGGTTAACTACTTTAACTCCTGCGGGAAGCTGAATGTCGCTTGCGAGAACAGCTCCGGGGCGGTCAACATCTATTCTTAAATGTTGAGGTTCTTTGGAATCAGTTTTTACAACCAATCCTTTGAGGTTAAGCATTACATCAATAACATCTTCCAGTACACCGGGAATTGCAGTGTATTCGTGAGTAATACCTTCAATTCTTGCGGAAGTAACAGCTGTTCCTTCAAGGCTGGAAAGAAGAACTCGTCTTAAAGAGTTTCCGATTGTAGTACCAAAACCTTTTTCCAGCGGTTCGATTACGAATTTACCGTACTGTGAACCGTCAGAACTTGTTGTTGTATTAACATTTTTAATTTTTAATTCCATTTTTTATCTCCTGAGTTTTTTGTATAACGATATATAAAATATAACTTACGTTATTTAGAGTAGTACTCAATTACAAGCTGTTCTTTGAAATCAGGATCAAGTTCTTCTCTTTCGGGAATTCTGTCGAATGTGATTTTCAAAGCATCTTTATCAATTGTCATCCATGCCGGAGCGCAAGCCATATCAATCAAGTCGGTAACGCTTTTCAAAAAAGCCTGACTTCTTGATTTGATAGTAATGACATCACCCGCTTTTACAAGGAATGAAGGAATATCAACTTTTTTACCGTTAACAAGAACATGACCGTGGTTAACAATCTGTCTTGTCTGTTTACGGGTAATACCAAGACCCGCTCTGAACAATACATTGTCAAGTCTTGATTCCAAAATTTGAAGCAAAATAGTACCCGTAACGCCTTTTCTTCTTGCGGCTTCAACGTAATATTTTGCAAATTGCTTTTCACTTACCAGATAAGTAAATCTGATTTTTTGTTTTTCAGCCAAGTGAATTGCATATTCCGAAAGTTTCTTTCTGACGGCACCGTGCTGACCTGAAGCATTCTGGCGCATTGAAGCTGTTAATTTTCTGTTAGAAAGATCATTAACTTTCTTATTTCTGAATAATTTGTTTGTAGGTCCTGTATATCTTGCCATTATTTTCTCCTTTTCTTTTGCGGGGCATCTTCGGTTTGCTTTTTGGCTTCAAAGCAAGCCCCCGCCATTGTACGTTATACCCTTCTTTTCTTGGGCGGACGGCAGCCGTTGTGAGGAATAGGAGTTACGTCTTTTATAAGAGTAATTTCCAAACCTGCTGCCTGAATAGCTCTTATAGCAGTTTCTCTGCCTGAGCCGGGGCCTTTGATATGAACTTCAACTTTTTTCATACCTTGGTCGATTGATTTTTTTGCTACCGATTCGGCTGCTGATTGGGCTGCAAACGGAGTACCTTTTCTGGCACCTTTGAAACCCGAAGCTCCGGCAGTTGCCCAAGCAATAGCATTACCTTGAGTGTCGGTAGATGTAACGATTGTATTGTTAAAGGTTGATTGAATATGTACAACACCCTGCAATACATTCTTTTTTTCTTTTTTCTTAGTTTTTACCGGTCTTGCCATTTTTGTTTTCCTTTATGTTAATTGTTATGCTGTTTTCTTCTTGGTTATAGCCAAGCCTTTTTTACCGCGTCTTGTTCTTGCATTTGTTTTTGTTCTTTGTCCGCGGCAGGGCAGATTGCGTTTGTGGCGCAGTCCTCTGTATGAACCGATTTCCTGCAAACGTTTGATATTCATTGAAACTTCACGGCGCAAATCACCTTCAATATGGTAGTTTGCAAGTTCGTTTCTCAATAATTTGATATCTTCATCTGTCAAATCATCCGTTCTCAAATCCGGTGAAATTTTGGAAGCTTCAAGAATTTTTTTTGCTCTTGTAGGGCCTATACCGTAGATATAGGTCAATGCAACTTCCATTCTCTTGTTACGGGGTAAATCAACCCCTGATAATCTTGCCATTTTTATATTTTCCTTTCTTGGCTTTGTGCGGAAAAAGTTCCGCCGGTTGTTAGATTTTTTTGGGTATGAGGGATAAATACTTCCTCACCATTGACCGCTTTTAAAGTCCGTCAATTCAACTTAACCCTGTCTTTGTTTGTGTTTAGGGTTTTCACAAATTACGGCAACTCTGCCTTTTCTTTTAATAACCTTGCATTTGTCACACATAGGTTTTACTGATGATCTTGTTTTCATTTTTCTTTCCTTTATTTTATTTCGTGAGATTTTACTTTAATCTGAAGGTAATTCTGCCTCTGCTTAAATCATACGGAGTCATTTCAACTTTTACTCTGTCGCCGGGCAAAATCCTGATAAAATTCTTTCTGATTTTTCCCGATATATGAGCCAAAATTTCATGGTCATTTTCAAGCTTTACCCTGAACATAGCGTTAGGCATAGCTTCTAGAATAGTTCCTTCTAATTCAATTACGTCTTTTGACATGTGATTTCCTTTTTCGACCAGTGTTTTCCACTATAAAAATAATGATACTTGCAAAAAACTCAATTGCAAGCAGTTTTGACATGATTTAGTCTAAAAAAATGAAAAAGATTTTTAATTGTTTTTGTAATAAAGGCACAGTTTCAATAAATACTTGATTGTTAAAAAAGGTTATTTAATGTAACTTTCAGGTTTTTTGTAAATTTTTCTTAATATTTTTAATTATTTTATTTTTAATTAAACAAAGGTTTTTCGGGCAGCAACAGTAAGTTGGTGTTACTACCCAACATCTTAATTATTAACAAAGCTCTATGCATGATGTCGGGATTACGATCCCAACATCATGATCATTAACAAGGCTCTCCACGGTAGGTTGGGATTACCATCCCAACATCTTGATTATCCAAATCGCGTTTTACCTTTTTGGCGGATTAGTAAATCCGACCTACTGGCTGACTCAACATCAAACTAATTATTAACTTTTTTTACAATTTTTATATTTTTTGAAATTCTCCGGGAATAATATACTTAATATATTTAAGAGAGAAATCGGAGAAATACAATGTCTATAAGAGTTGACGGTATAGAATCGGAAGACGAATTAAGAAAAGCGCAGGCACAAGCACAGGCGCAGGGTACTTCCGTTACAAACTATAATGAATGGGAGCAGATTTTAAAGGAATTTGCCGAAAACGGAATAGAATCCACCGGCTCTTATGCGGGTGATGTTGCAAAAATGAAAGAAATTCAAACTACCGTTGAAGAATATGTTAATGAAATAGAACAGCAGCAAAAAGCACAGCAAAGTGCACCCAAAAATGACGAAAATCAAAAAGTGGAAAATTCCGCCAAAACCGACAGTGACCAAAAATTAAAAGAAACTTTTGCCGATGCAACAAGCTCACAGATTATGAGCGATTACATGAAATATTATCATTTATTGGCTTAGTGAAAAATTCTTATTCTGTTCAGAGGCCAGAAAAGAAATACGGCTCTGCCGATAAATCTGTCTTCGGGAAGAAATCCCCACCAGCGGCCGTCGTATGAATTACCTCTGTTGTCGCCCATCATTAAATATTTATGTTCGGGAATTACAATCGGCCCGCAAATCATATCACTGTTACAGGGTTTGTCATAATATTCACTCTTAATATAAGATTCAACAAGCGGCTCATCGTTAATATAAACCGTACTTTTTCCGGTTGAATCGGTTTTAATTTCAAATTTGTCACCCGGCATTCCGATTACGCGTTTAATGTATGCGACATCTTTGCAGAAAAATCCGGTCAATCGGGAAAATACACGCCATGGAGTATTGGAAAGTTTTTCAAACGGGGGATAAAAGACCATAATATCACCGCGTTCGGGTGTCTTATAAAACCTTGAAAAGCGTTCCACGACAATTCGGTCACCTTCAATCAGTGTGGGATTCATTGAAGCTGAGGGTATCCAGCGGATTTCTCCTATAAAAAATCTTATTATAATAACCATTACAACGACAAAAACAACGGTTTCAACGGTTTCGCGAAGCATGGGATTTAATTTCATATAATTATCTTTTAATTTTTGGTAAAATTCTTTTACTTTATTCATCTTTCATAAGTTCCAAAAGCTCTTTCAGTGAAGCTTTATATTCATTATCATCAAATTTTTCAATAGCTTTAACAGCTTTTTCTATGTAATTATTTAACAAAGAACGAGTTTTTTCAATACCGTCATTATTTATATTAACAGAGTTTGAAAATATAACCGGTGCGGTATAAATTCCTTCCGCAATATCGGTTTTGACCGTTTTGCAGTTAATTAAATCATCACGAATTTGAAAAGCCGTGCCGAAATTGTATGCAAATTCATCCCCGTCAAACTTCGATTTTGCAATGAGTAAACTGCCGCAGACAGCCGTTTCAAAAAGTTTTGCGGTTTTTTCGGCGGATTTTTTAATATATTCATCAATATTCGGAATTTTAAATCTGCATGCCAGCTGTGCAATTTCGCCTTGTGTCATAACTTTTAGGGTATCGGAGAGCATTGCGGTAATTTGAGGGCATTCAAGCAGCAAGACTTTATCAAGAGCTTTAGACAAAAGATAATCGCCCGCAATAACCGCAAGTTTATTTCCGCTTACGCTGTTTATTGTCTTAATTCCGCGTCTTACGTCACTTTCATCTATAACATCGTCATGGATTAGTGAAACATTATGAACAAGTTCGATTGCCGATTGATATAAAATCTGTTTGTCGTCAATATTTCCGCCGGTCATCTTTAGGTATAAAAAAGATACTAACGGTCTTATATGTTTGGAAGGCGCATTTAAAAATTCCAAAACCTTTGATTTTAAAGGTTCTTCAAACTCCAAATCTTCCGTAACAAGTTCTCTGACTTGATTTAATTCATATTTAAACAAATCCGCAATTTTTTGATAGTTTTTTTGCATGTAAATATAATAATATAAAAATTTGATTCGTCAGAAAATTTCCTGTTGTCTACTGCAAACGAATGATTTTTTCGATTTGACATATATATTTATAAATTAATACCGTATAATGAATAGAGGTAATGTTGACTTTATAAAAAACATAATTATAAAGGAAACAGGTAGTAATAAGAGGAGATAACTCCATGGGTATGGCAGCATCACAAGCCAGATATTTAGGCTTGACGGCAAGAAAAACCAACGTAGAATATGAAGGACAGCAGGTAAACCAAGCGCGTACGGCACTGGCAAATCAGAGTGCAAACACTTTTAATGACTTACTTGCGCTGGAAGTTCCGACAGCACCGAGCACTCAGGACTTTACAACACTTCAATATTCATATCAGGACGGGCTTAATACGGAAACAATTTCCAACATGTCCGAGTTAATTAATGATCCGGACGGATACAACTATTTAATAACGCATTATCATTATTCAGATGTATTTACGGGAATTATGAGCCTAAAAACCAATCCTCAGGTAGCTTTTGATACGCGTGCGGAAAAAGGAACCGTACCGAAAGAGCAGGTTGAGAAAACTGATGATGAAAATTACACCGTAAACGGTCAGCCCGTAACAAAATATGATCCTACGAATGAACAGATGAAACAGGATTACGGCAGAATATTAAAGGATTATCCGGATTTTGCAAAAATTGAAGTTGAAAATGTTTATACATACACCGGAGATGACGGGAAAATTTATTTCACGGACCTGACGAGTTTAAAAAATGCTTCGGACGGCAAAAAAGATTTGGTAAATTACACTATAAAGCAAGATGTTCCGGCATATGTCGGGAACGCTGAAGTTCACGCATACGATCCGACCGACTCCACGATGAAAGCTGCTTATGAACAGATTTGCAAAGAGTTTCCCGCAGAAGGCATAGCAACTTCGGAAAATATTTATACTTGGGAATTTCAAGGGCAGACATATTTTGCGACTTTAGAAGATTTAAGAGCTTCCGCAGACAGTGCTCCGGATCCGACCAAACCGACCGAAAATCAGAATAAATTAAGACAATACTATGCTCAGGACATTAAAACCAAAATCGAATTACAGCAAAAAGCGTTTGTGGATTTGGATGAATCCGGACGTCCGCAATCAATAAGATTCGAAGACAACAGCGCAACTTACGCTTTGAGCACGGAAACGATAACCGATGAAGCGGCTTATGAAGATGCAATGAACCAGTATAATTATGATATGCAGGTTTATGAAAAGAGAATAGCTGATATCAACGCAAAAACCAAGAAAATTCAGGAACAGGACAGAACGCTTGAACTCAGATTAAGACAGCTTGATACCGAGCAGGAAGCACTCCAAACCGAAATGGAAGCAGTCAAAAAGGTTATTGATAAGAATATTGAATCAACATTTAAAACATTTGAATAGAGGTTTTTATGGCATATAAAAATGACAGTTATCTGGTAATAGCAAACAAATTCAGCTCAGCAGGCTCCGATGCAAAAGCTCAATTATGGGAAACTTATGACAAGCTGCGGGATTTAACCGTATCCGGAAGCGGTATGGGAACCGGGTTTGAAGCCACCGGCGGATTTTTATACAATCTGGCAAGTTTACTTTCGCCATCGGCATTTTCAACCGTATTCGGCGCATCAGAATCTATGAACGTTCCGGGAACATCTTACAGTTCACCGTTTAACGGAGGTTCATCTTTCGGGCTTGATTCTTTATACAATTATTCGGGATTTCCCGGCGGTGCGGCACCGATATCATGGGGATTAAACGGTTTTGCAACAGGCGGTGCGGCATCAATAGTAAACGGCTGGGGCACATCGGGAACTCCCACGGGTTTTGCATCAGGTATAGGCGGAATTGCGGACGTTGCAAGTGCAGCGGCGTACGGCTTGGGAGCTGCAAACGGTTACGGATTTTCGATGAAAAATCTTGTGTTGCCCGTTGCGGGTATAATATCGGGCTGGGGCGGTATAATGCAGGCTGCGGCGCCGTATTTGGGAGAATTCGGGCTTCCCGCCTTAGTAATGGGTAATTTGATGCAGGGTACAACTTCGGCAGCACTTGCGGCTTATCAAAATGTTACGGGAAACATCACGGCAAACGCCGATACAATACTTTCCAATAAAGTAAGAAACATTGAAACCGTATGCAAAATGCTTGATACGCAGGGCGATGTCGTAAAGAAAATGCTCAAAGAGTCAATAGAAAGCGACAGCAAAGCTATTCAGAACTTGTAAACAATTGTTTACAAGTTTTTTAATTTTATTAAAGTTTATCGGATTTAATCCGATATATATAAAAAAACTTTAGATTGAAATATTAAGACATGTTAATAAAATATTACGTTAAAAGGCAATTATTTTATACCCGATGTTTTAATATACATGTAGGTCTAAAGTGTAAGGAGAAAAATGCTTCGTGATACTTTAGAGATGAATATAAAAAGGTTGATGGACTTTTTAATATATTCAAAAAACTTCCTGATAAGGAAAAACCCTTTAAAATCAATGTCAAATTCTTTTGTGGAAGGTATCAAAGAGTTTTTGACAATGAACAAGAAACGAAAAATGGCGCAATACAGATTGAATTATCACCGCCATCAGTTTCAGAAAATGGAACAGTTGATTGCAGAAAATAATCAACACACATTTTTAAGGGGTAACAATCTCAACGAAACCAGATAAAGGAAATTAAAATGGGATTACTTGTATCACAAATCAGAGTAATGTATCTTCAACAAGCAAGGCTTGACTTGGAGTACAAAATAACACTGATTACTCAGTCGAAAATGGGGTTATCGCAATCAGTGAGTGATTTGATGGCAGTCGGAAACGATTATAGTCCCGAATCTCCGACAACAAAACTTTTACAACAGCGTGTTGCGAAATTGAAAGTTCTTGAACAAAAACTGGATGCTCAATTAGCCCAATATAATGTAAGACTCAAGATGATAGAAACAGAATACGAATCAGCAGTTGCAATGCGTGATAAAAATATTCAAAGTTCATTCTCATACGGAAGATAAATTAAAACCGGTAAAAGCCGGTTTTATTCTTTTATAAGGGTATAAAATTTATAAAGCATTCGGGCAAATTTTTCATCATTAAGGGCATTTGTAATTTCAATTTTTATATCATTAAAATTTTTGTGATGACAAAAGAAATAGAGTTTATCAACCGATACATTGAGAGCATCGGCAATTTTTGCTAAATTTTCGGGGGAAGGATAGCTTCTTCCGTTTTCGATTCGGCTTAAATTATTTGGTTCAATACCGATTAACTCAGCCAAAGCTTCTTGAGAGATACACTTCTCCTTGCGAATTTCTTGGATTCTTTTTCCAAGCAATTTTTTAACATCTAACATATATGCCTCTATAAGAAAAACTATAAAATGATTATTATATATTAAATGATGTAACAGGGCTAATTAACTTGACAAATAGCCTTAATATATATAATAATATATTTATTACATCATAAAATTTAAAAAATATAATATGAAAGGGCTGATTTTGTATGACAAAAAATTTAATTTACGGTAAAAAACACAGTACAAATTTTTACTTTCAAAAAGGATTAACCAAAAATCTATATACATCGGGTGCTTTTTCGCTTGCCGAAATGATGGTAGTCATGCTCATTATGAGTATAGTTTTGGCTGCGATGGCGCCAATGATTACAACGAGGATAAAAGCCGATCAGGCATTAAAAGCGGGTGAAGCTGCCGCACCGCAGGAAGATAACAATCCGTGGAAATGGGTTGAAGGTTCTGATACTGATGCTTATTCTCAGGCATCAAGAAACATGATAGGTCAAACCGCAGCCGAAGAAGATGACGGCGATGCGATGCTGATTATCAATAAGGGGAAAGATGATAAAGCCGATATTTTATTTAAAAATTCTAATGGTAGCACCCGTTTAGATATGATGGACTTTGGTGGAAACAGTCAATTTGGCCTTAGTTATAAGGGGATTATACTTGGCGATACACCTGCCGATTCTGTAGGAAGAACATCCGGCGGCATATCTATTGGTTTTGAAAATACCGGAATGGGCTATCGGTCTGCTGTAGTCGGATATGAAAATACATTAGACGGTGGTGGTCGAGTATTTGGAAACCAAAATACCGTGAAAGATGCATACGTAGTTGGACAGCATAATAAGGTAATAGGTAATAGTATGTCCGTATTAGGAAGCGGTACTACTTCTCAAAAACAAGCATATGGAGCTATAATAGGTATTAATAATACAATTAATACCGGAAACGAGAGTTATCTGCTTGGCCGGCAGAATACTGTTGGAAATGGCGGAAGCCATGTATTAGGTAGCTATAATGAATTAAACGGATATAGATCTATAGTTGTTGGGAATGAAAATACCACAGCATTAAGTTCACAGTATGATACGGGTACTTGCTATGCATTTGGTCAGGAGAATTCAGTATCAGGAAGGACGTTTTCTATGGCGATAGGTATGGAAAACGAAGTTACCGGTGAAAACAGTATTGCGATAGGTAATTATTCAAAAGCAACAGCATACAATTCTTTAGCAATAGGTATCGATAGTTATTATAAGAGTGTACAGACAACAGCCAGCGGTCAGTACTCTCTTGCATTAGGAGGCGCTAAAGCAACCGGTGATTATTCTGTAGCAATAGGCCGTTATGCACAAGCTACAGGGAAATATGCTATTGTAATATGTACAAATGATTCTTTTGTATATATGCCTGATGGGAATACGCGTCTGCCCTATTCCGCAGTAGCAAGCGGTAAGTATTCTGTTGCAATCGGCTATCATGCGGAAGCAAAAAGTGATTATGAGTTTGTATTAGGTTATAAAGATCATAATGTTAAAATCCCCGGAACACTTGAAGTGTCTAAAACACTTAAAGCAAACGGTACAAATGTCACATCTGACAAACGTCTGAAATATATTAAAGGTGAAAATAAATCAGGACTTGACAAAATCCGTCAAATAAAAGTCTACGACTTCACCTTCAAAAAAGATGAAAACAAAGAACCCAGAGTCGGTATCATAGCACAAGAACTTCAAAAAATCCTTCCCGATGCCGTCAAAAAAGGCACTGACGGGTTCTTAACAATCCGTATAGATGACATCATCTATACATTAGTCAATGCGGTAAAAGAATTAGACCGCAAAGTTTCCGAACTCACAGAAACACTAAAACAGGTGCAAACGGAACAAAAACGAATTAATCAGCGCTTGGATGCGTTGGAACATAAGTCTGTACATTGATAAAGTTACTAAGTTAATAGTTATTAAGTTATTAGGTTCGTTACGGTGCTTCGCACAGAAATGAAAAGTGAACGGGATATAAAAAACCCGACTGTCGCGGAGTGAACAATAACTTGTTAGTGAAACAAACTGCAAAAACAGGCATTGTTTGAGCAAAGCGAGTTTGCCTGTTTCAAGTTGAACTTACAAGTTATTAGTGAACGTAGTGTGTCGGCGGTTTATGTCGCTTTTCCGAAAAAGCGACCGCAGTGCGCGTAGCACCCGCCGGAGGCATAAAGGCTATTAAAAGTTACTAAGTTATTAAGTTAGTAGTTATTAGGTTCGTTACGGTGCTTCGCACGGGAAAACAAACCACAAACCTTTACCGTTGATATTTTTCATTAATCAACGGAGAGGGGGAAAAATCTCATTCAACTTAAGCTCCGCGTAAGCGGTAGGCTTAACATATCATTCCTCTCCTGCTACAAGTTAGCAGGAGTTT
>CANQRH010000004.1 GCA_947626225.1 Candidatus Gastranaerophilales bacterium | reverse complement strand
TGCGGTTTGAATAATCAAGATGTTGGGATAGTAATCCCAACCTACCGTAGAGAGCCTTGTTAATGATCAAGTAGGTCGGATTTATTAATCCGACAAAAAGGTAAAATGCGGTTTGAATAATCAAGATGTTGGGATAGTAATCCCAACCTACCGTAGAGAGCCTTGTTAATGATCAAGTAGGTCAGATTTATTAATCCGACAAATTTTAATTGTTGGCATAGTAATGCCAATCTACATTTTTCAATAATCAAACCAACTGTCGTTTTATACTTAAAAGCGCAAGCTTTTATTTTCGGGATGGTTATAAAAATAAACAAAGGGATATTTTAAAGGCGATATCCGGTAAGACTCATTTGTAGGATGTGGTTTTTATCCCGACAAGAAACGCATTTAATCCTAGCTTAACGGACAAAAATGTCCGCGCGGAATTTAAACTATCGTTGTTGCAACAAAAGATAACTATTATCGGATTATAAAAATATCAAAATGTTAGTTTTTATTTATCTCCCGCTTAATATTTTCGTAATTCTATATTTGAGAAGGTCATTTTGATTTTTCACCGTACATTTTTTATATAAATCATCAAAGAAAGATGTCTTTTTCATATAATACCAAAAACGCCGGGTATCAGGGAAAAAACTGCTGTTTATTTGCGGACTTATTTGCCAAGGTTTTTTAGGAGCGGTATAATGCCTTATTATAAAATCATTGTTATTTCCGTTTTTGCGACAAACATCCACAAAGCAATATTTGCGGTCTAACAATTTATAATTGCAGTCAAAATACTTATTGAGAATATCCTGATCAGGATACATAAGTGAATTAACATATTTTTTACCGATAGCTAAAAGAGAGCTCAGTATATCTTTTTCTCTCCATAAATTACAATCAAGTAAAAGAAGGCCTGAAGAAAAATATTTATGATTTAATGACAATTCCAAATATCTTTTTCTTTTAACATTTTCGCTGTCTTCCCAAAAATCTTCCCAAACAGCACCTATTGCGTATCCGTCTAAATTCTCGTTATATAATTCGGCTATATCGCCGTACAAAATTACATCAACATCGGAATAGACAGCTTTTTCAATCTCTGGTTTTAAATAAGGTATTAAAAACCTGTTATACATGGATTTTGTAATCTTTGGTGTTTCAATTAAGCCAGCAAAATATTTATCCGTATTAATATTAATAAATTCTATTGAAAAATTCTTATATAAATTCTTCAATTCAAGAATTTTATTTCTATTATCCTCGCTTATCCCGCCGTCAAGGACGTAAAATTCACAAAAAGACTTTGTATTGTCACATGTTGATGCAATTGTTGTCGCTACAAACGGAGCATAGTTATTGTCAGATGCCAAAAATATCGGAATATGCATCATAGCAAAGCCCGCTTTCTTTTATTGCGCAGCATTTCTATGACAGAAGATTTATAATAAACATTGTTATAATTTTCCAAGTAATTTAAGTATTTAATTCTTTTTTTTAAAGCTTCTATTGATTGATTTAAATAACTTTTATCATATTCATTTAAAACTTTGCTGTTGCATATTTTCCGGAAATATGTAAAACGGGGAGCTAATATATCCAGATATGTATCTCTGTCAATATCCAATCCGTTTACAAAATCAACTATTTTTGTCATTGATTTTATTTGACTTTCTAATTTATTTTTTTTATAAAATTTGGTATTATTCAATGATTTATCGTTGAATACGTAATGATAAAAAGTATCTTTTACCGCAGCAATTTTATTACATTTGACACTCGCCTGCAGCTCAAAAACAGAATCTTCGGCACAGCAAAGGCTTTCTGGAAATAATAAGTTACTTTCTTTAAGAAAAGTATTTTTTATAATAGTAGTCGGAATGTGAATAAGACGATATTTAAATTGTTCAACCTCATCAATATTGTAATATTTTTCCGGCGGGCAATTTTCATATACTAAATTGGCTTTGATTATATCCGCATTACTTTCCGTTCCTTTTTGGTAAAGTTTTTCGTAAAAATCCGAATCTATGTAATCGTCGGAATCAATAAAACCGATATAAGTTCCTCTGGCTCTTTTTATGCCTTCATTTCTGGCAGCTCCCGCACCTTTGTTTTCTTTAAAATCAATAAGTTTTATTCTTTTATCTTTTTTAACATATTCATTTAAAATTTCTAAAGAATTATCAGTTGAACAGTCATTAATACATATAATCTCAATATCAGACAGTGTTTGATTACAAACACTGTCCAGACATTTTTTCAAATATTTTTCCGTATTATATACGGGTATTATAACGGAAACTTTAGGCAATTTTATTCTTCCTCAAGTTTTTTCTCGCGTTCCGTTGTTTCTTCTTTCGTATATCCGATAGAATCTTTTTCAGGTGTCCAGCCTGTTTCTTCTTTAACCTCGTGAATAGGATCCGCAAGGAGAAGCTCCTGAGCATCATTGTACTCTTTAACGCTTAATGTAAAGTCTTCGGCTAATGCCATCTCTTTGTCAATACTAACTTCGGAAGTTGAGGCACTGTCTTCAATAAGTAATTCTTTATCTTTCATTTCCAGAACAAAAGCGTTTACTTTACTTTCAATATCAGCAGGTGCACCGATTGATTTTAAACAAGCTACAATATCCTGAGTTGATGCACCGTTTGTAAGGTTTTCATATACAGCGGTTCCGAGTTCATTTAAGCCGTAATATATGCCGGTTTCGGAATTAATAATAATTGCAATCCCGTCAGTTACATCGGCAAACATTTTGCTTTCATTTAATTTGTAATTTGTCATATTTATTCTCCTTTACTAGTTCAATATGTTTTTCTGATGAATGTTTTATAAATGATAATCTGAAATAACTTTCTTTGGCAAACTCAAAATTTAAGGAAACGGAAGAAGATGTCCCAAAATCTGAATATATGCCCTCACTTTTTAAGTTTTCAATGAATAAATCAAATTCATTTTCAATATTTTTGTTAAATTGTATATATTTACTTAATTCCTGTTTTAAACTGTCAGGCGATACTCCGTTTATAAGATTTTCGTAAATATTTGTCGCAAATTTATTCATAGAGTATATGATTCCGGTATCCGTGTTTAAAATATTAGCCAAATCAAATGTTATATCTACCGCTATTTTCGGAAGTTTAACAATTTCCTGTTTCATGTTCGGGAATTTGTTCATAAAGTCTCTTAAATACTCGGTATTTTTGTCAATATCCCAGCAGAGATTTAATTTATAGAACGGCAGATTTTTAACCATATTCATGATTTTTCTGATAGTATCATTGTCGGATAAATCGTTTGTCTGCATCAAAGTTGATTGAATAATTTGAACAACCGCTCTGCCCTTTTCTTCTTCGGAACATGGTTTAATACTCGGTTCTTTATCCGATACAATTTCAGGGAAAATACACAATTTTATGGGATAATTTTTCCTGAACTGTTTGTGATAATTGGAGATATTAAACACATATTTATCTTTTCTTGCATTGTTTGAAACAAACTGCGAACCGTTTAAATAGTCATAAAGACGGTTATACATAACGGGCGATAACGTGATTATTGAATATATCGGACTTGACAATAATTCGCCTTTTTCATCGTTATGTAAAATCAAATAGTCATCGGAAACATATTCAAAACCTTTGAACATTGAAAGTACCGAAAGAGTGGACTTGCCTCTTTGACCTCTTGCACAAAAACATATTCCGTTATTATTCAATCCGATTACTGCGCCATGTACAAGGTTTGAAGAAGGCGTTTTTAATATATTATTAAATATTTGAACAAATATATGACCTTCTTTTATAAATTCTTCCGGTTCTAAATTCCCCGCACCGTAGTAGAAGGTATTGTTCTCATAATCATTTGCGGTTATAAAATTTCTGGTTGCCTGCAAATCAATAACAGGTTTTGTTTTTGATTTGTCATTATCTATAACTTCAATATTATAAGTATTAGTCATATTTTTATTTCTGTAATATATTGATTCCAGTTTCAAGCGGATATTGGTTTTACTGTCAAATTTAGGATTCATTTTCTTGAGTAAAGGAAACAGATTTTTTTCTTCCCAGATAATCAGCGTGGCATCGTAACTGTCAGCTTTGTCTTTAAGCGCATAAGTAAGCTGCTTTTCAACAAGGGGTAAAAATTCATTACTGTAACTTATGAGTTTAATTGTTTTACATCCTAAATCAATATATTTTACCCATTTTTGTTCAAATGTTTTTACATAATTATCAATAAAATTAAAGCAATCTCTAATCTCTTGGTTCGTCAAATCCGCAATCTGCATTAATCTTATCCTTTTATCAGTTAAAACTATTATAGTATAAATATTGAGATTATTTAAATTATTATTAAAATTTTTACATTAATTAAAAATTATTGCCGTACATTTTATACTGTTTACAAGTAAATGTTTTTATATTTTTATTAGAAAAAAAAAGAAAAATTATGAAAAGAATTATTTACACCGAAACAGATTTATTAAATAAATATATTAATACTTTGTTATCCGAAAATGATTTAAATTTAATAAGATTAATTTTTTCCAAAAAATCTACGCAAGAAGCACTGGATAATTTTTTAAAGACTTATGACATAGAAGTTGCAGGCGGATATAAAGCTTTGATGCTTTCATATTTTATGAAAATGCATCCTGAGCTTAACTTCACAATGTATGAAACTCCGCGTTTGAAAGGCCTTTTTAACTATTTCAGATTTCAAAATTTAAAATTGACTTCATCATTTGTAAAAATTGCAAAAATACTGAATGAAAATAATATCCCTTTTCTGATTTTAAAGGGTTATGCAATGAAATACTTCAGACCTGACCTGCCGCGTCCGATGGGTGATATTGATATTATTGTTCATGAAAAAGATTATATTAAATGTATCGATATCTGTAAAAAATTAGGATACAGATGCTGTTTCTATATTCATTCCGTAGATTTACATGAACCGGATTCCGAAGAAGGTCTTTTAGATATTCACAGATATATTGATATGGGTTCAAAAAGTGAGAGAAAATATACCAAAGGATTGTTTAAAAGAGCTAAAACCATTGTTTATAACGGAATTGAAATGTTAATTCCGAGTTATGAAGATTTATTCTTCCTGATTCTTGTTAATATATCCAAAAATTTATATGAGAGAACCAGCAAAGCCAGTAATATATATGCACTGTTTGACAGTGCTTATCTGCTCAGCAGAGAGAATTTTAATTGGGAAATAGTTTTGGAAAACATAAAACTTACCCATACCGAAACTAAAGCGGCATTTGTAGTAAAATTTATTAATTCAATTGTTCCGAACTTAATTCCTGAAGCCTTCTTAAATCAAAAATTATTAAAGAAAAATTCTCATAATTATTTTACATTAATGAAGTTTAACGACTTTTTCCTTGTTTTACAGCGGCTTTCAAGAGGCATAAAATTATCATCGGCATTTAACAACTTCAAGAATTTTATGCATTACTTGGAAGTAAAACCTCTGTATATCCTGTGTAAAAATTCAAGAAAAAGTCCGTTCATGGCATCATTAATATTAAAAGCAAGAGGAAGTATTTAGTTTTATTTTAATATTCTTTTCACATATTTATAGTATTCATTGCTTTCAAAATTTTTGACGGATTTTTTTATTGTATCTTTGTCTAAAAAGCCCAGTCTGTAAGCAATTTCTTCCAAACATGCAATTTTTATACCTTGATTTTCTTCAATAGTTTGAACATACTGGCTTGCTTTTAAAAGAGAATTATGAGTACCGGTATCAAGCCAAGCAAATCCTCTGCCGAGCATTTCAGTATATAATTTTCCTTTTTTCAAATAAATATTGTTTAAATCCGTTATTTCAAGTTCTCCCCGTGCGGACGGTTTAAGGTTTTTTGCATACCGGATAACATTATTATCATAGAAATATAAACCGGTTACGGCATAATTTGATTTAGGTTCAGCGGGTTTTTCTTCTATGGACAATGTTTTTCCGTTTTTATCAAATTCAACAACTCCGTATCTTTCGGGATCCGTTACATAATATCCGAAAATTGTAGCTTTACCGCTATCTGCACGTTTGGCGGCATTTTTTAATGCTTTTGAAAAGCCTGCGCCGTAAAATATGTTGTCGCCTAATATCATTGCAACGGAATCTTTTCCGATAAATTCTTCCGCTAAAATAAAAGCCTGTGCAAGTCCGTCGGGAGAAGGTTGAACTTTATAAGAAAAATTCACACCGAATTGCGAACCGTTACCCAAAAGTTTTTGAAAGTTCGAAATATCATGCGGAGTTGAAATTATTAAAATATCCTTTATTCCGGCAAGCATTAATACCGATATTGAATAATAAATCATCGGCTTATCATACACGGGCAAAAGCTGTTTTGAAACAACTATCGTACTCGGATATAATCTTGTTCCGCTTCCGCCGGCTAAAACAATACCTTTCATTCAAACCTCCTTAACTCTAAATAGTTTTTTAATGCGCTTTTCCAGTTACGGCAAATTTTATTATTCTCCATAACGCTGTATGCCGGACGTTTTGCCGGTCGCGGGAAATCTTTTGTTGCGCATGGCTTCAAATTGGCATGGATATCCGACAGATTAAATATTTCTTTACAGAAGCCGTACCAGGAAGTATGACCGCTTCCGCAGACATGATATGTACCGTAATCAGCCTCGTTAAGTAATTTGACAATTCCGTTTGACAGCTCTACCGTCCAAGTCGGACATCCGATTTGATCATCAACAACCTTTAATTCGGGTTTATCTTTAAGCGAAATCATCGTTTCAACAAAATTTTTCCCATGAATGCCGTATAACCATGAAGTTCTTGCGATGTAATGTTCGGGGCAGAATTTACGTACGGCAACTTCTCCGTGAAGTTTTGTCAAACCGTAGTTATTAATCGGATTGGGTTTATCAGTCGGTTTGTACGGTTCTTTTGATGTTCCGTCAAATACGTAATCAGTAGATATATAGACCATTTTGGCATGAATTTTTGTGCAAATTTTGGCAATATTTTCGGTTCCTTTTGCGTTAATTAATTCAGCCGTATCATAATCGGTTTCCGCTTTGTCAACATTTGTGTATGCTGCACAATGAATTACTATATCGGGGTTTTCTTCCGATAAAACTTTTTCAACCGTTTTTAAATCTGTAATATCAAGATTTTCAATATCGGTTTCGATTACTTCATATCCTTCATCTTCCAGTATGGGACATAAATCCTGCCCGAGCATGCCGTTTGCACCTGTTACCAATACTTTCATACTTTTAATGTCCTTTTATTTTCGATTGATTTTATCCAGTCCTGATTGTTAAGATACCAGTTAATCGTAAGTTTTATACCTTCTTCAAATGTCACGGACGGTTTCCAGCCAAGCTCGGAAGTTATTTTATCGTTAGATATTGCATATCTTCTGTCATGTCCTAACCTGTCTTGAACATATTTAACGGAAGATTCATCTTTGCCCATTGCATCAAGAATAAGTTTTGTAATTTCCAGGTTAGTTTTTTCGTTATGCCCGCCGATATTGTATACTTCCCCGATTTTACCTTTATGAAGAACAACATCAATTGCTTCACAATGATCATATACGTAAAGCCAGTCACGAATATTCATACCGTCACCGTATACGGGGACTTTTTCACCTTTAAGAAGTTGTGAAATAAAGTAAGGGATTAATTTTTCGGGGTACTGATAAGGCCCGTAATTATTTGAACAGCGTGTATTTAAAACAGGCAGACCGTAAGTTTTACCGTAAGCTCTAACAAGCATATCGGCACTTGCTTTACTTGCGGAATAAGGTGAATTAGGCGCGAGCGGTGTCGTTTCATAAAAATATCTGGTTTTGCCGAGGCTTCCGTATACTTCATCGGTTGAAACCTGAAGATATCTTTCAATGCCGAATTCTTTGCATGCCTGAAGCAGATTTAAAGTTCCCTGAACATTAGTTTCGATAAAAATTTCGGGATGTTTTATTGAATTATCCACATGCGATTCTGCCGCAAAATTTATTACACAATCACTTTGAGATATCAATTCTCCGACAAGCTTTTTATCGCAGATGTTTCCGCGGATAAAGCTGTAATTGGGGTTATCTTTTATATCGTTGAGGTTTTCAATATTCCCGCAATAGGTCAAAGCATCAAGGTTAATAACTTTATAATCGGGATGTTTTCTCAATATATGTCTGATAAAACAGCTTCCGATAAAACCTGCACCGCCCGTAACAAGTAATGTTGTCATCAGATTTCCTCCAAATCTATATTTTTAAGAACCGGCTGTACTTTGTCTTTTTCGGATAGAACGGGTTCAAAATCAATACCCCAGTCAATATTTATATCCTTATCGTTCCAAAGAACACCCCTGTCAGCTTTCGGATTATATTCTCCCCCGGCTTTGTATAAAAGTTCGGCTTCATCAGACAGAACAACAAAACCGTGGGCAAAACCTTCGGGAATAAAAAGCATGTGCTTATTATCTTCCGAAAGCTCAACTTTAACATATTTCCCGAAAGTCTTGGAATTAATTCTTAAATCAACGGCAACATCATAAATTCGACCTTTGGAACACCGAACAAGTTTTGCCTGCCCGTATGGTTTAGCCTGATAATGCAAACCTCTCAGGACGTGTTTTGATGATTTTGAATGATTATCCTGATTGAATTCCGCGTCAATTCCGTTTGAGAAAAACTCGGATTTTTTGTAACTTTCCATAAAAAAACCACGGTTATCACCAAAAACTTTCGGTTTTACAAGAATAACATCCTCTATATTTTGTTTTTCAAAACTAAATGGCATAATTAATCTGACGGATTAATTATATCACATAATATTTAATTTGCCAGCCTCTTTATTTTTTATTTGCATTTTTAAGTTTTTGATTTAATATTATATAAGTTTATGATAAGTAGCGGGGATATAAATAATTTTAATATAAAAAACAGTGTTCCGATATTTTTATCATCCGATAATAATTATGCGCCTTTTGTTGCAACAACGATAGCGTCAATTTGTGACAATACAAAGTCTTTTTGCGAGTTTTACGTTCTTGACGGCGGAATAAGTCAAGAAAATCAAAATAAAATTTGTGAGTTAAAAAAGCAGTTTAATAACTTTTCGGTAGAATTTATAAAAATAAACACAGATGAGGCTTTATCAAGTATTGATTACAAAACAGAATGTCCGCACGTAACAATTTCCACATATAATCGTTTTCTCATTTCTAAAATAAAACCCGATATTGAAAAATTAATTTATCTTGACGTAGATATAATAGCTCTTGATGATATAGATTTATTATTCGGGCAAGATATTGAAAATTATACCTTAGGGGCTATTCCGGAAGATTTCGAGGATAAAAATAATAATATAGAACGTATAGATACATTAAAATTAGATAAAAATCACAATTATTTTAATGCGGGAGTTTTACTTATTAATAATAAAAAATGGGTTGAAGATAATATTTGTGAAAAGTTGTTTGAAACCGAAAAGAGATATCGAAATATTTTAAAATGGGCAGATCAAGATATTTTAAATATTGTATTTAACAACAATTATAAAATTTTGGATAAAAAATTTAATTATATGACACAAGAAAAAGAAGCCGCAAACAATATTATTTTAAGACATTATAATACAGGTGATAAGCCATGGCGTTATTCTCCGAAAACTAAAATCAAAATTAATAATTTTGAAGATTTTTGGGAATATGCTAAACTGACTGAATTTTATAATGATATATTACATAAATGTAAATATAAAAATCAGTTACAACTCCGTATAAGAAATATAATAAATTCCACGCATTCAAAAAAGGAGAATGGCTAATGTGTAAAATTTCAGTAATCATTCCGGTATATAACGTTGAAAAATATTTACCGAGATGTCTGGACAGTATAATAAATCAAACATATACCGATTTGGAAATCATATGCGTAAACGATTGCTCTCCCGATAAATCATCCGTTGTTACAGATGAATATGCAAAAAAAGATTCTCGGATAAAAATAATCAATCGTGAGAAAAACGGCGGACTTTCTGCAGCTAGAAACAGCGGTATAAATGCAGCAACAGGCGATTACATATATTTTACCGACTCCGACGATTGGATTGATAAAGATTATATTGAAAAGATTATTGGCACTGCTTTGAAAAGCAATTCCGATATTGTTGTAAATACCAATGTAATAAGAGACTTTGAAGATAAAGACTCCAAACCGCTTTTTTTCGGGAATTTATCACCCTTAAAAGAAGAATTTGTTCAAGCTAAAGATGCAATAAATAATATTATGTGGTCAGCTTGGTCTCAACTTTTTAAAACAGAGTTTATAAAAAAAAATAATTTGAACTTTCCCGAAGGATATATATATGAAGATATGTATTTTACTCCTAATGCATATATGAACACCGACAAAATTTATAAATTTTATGGCTCGGCATATCACTATTGCATTAGAAACACCAGTATAACTGGTTCATTATCAAATAAACAAAATGAAAGTATGTTTAATTTGTTTAAAATATTTAATTTAGTTTTAGATTCATACATAAAAATAGGAAATAATACTTCTATCCGCTTGTTTCCAGAAGATTTTATATTATTTTCTGATAATACTTATGACAAGAAACTTTATGAATATATAAGAGAATATTTTGAGCGTGCAAAAACATATATCCGCAGAGATAAAAATCTTTATCATCCCGTTGAATATCAATTTTTTGAAGACGTATTATCGGATGATTATGATAAAATTAAAAGAACTAACTATTACAAAATAAAAGTTTTTTCCAATTTGAGAAAAAATATCAAAAAACCGGTAATATATTGATAAATTTTAAAACTATAAAAGTAATTTAATAAGCCATGGAGAATAACATGCAAAAAAGAATTTTTACATTTTGGGAACCGGCGGACAATATGCCCGATTATATTAAATTGTGTATTGAAAGCTGGAAAAAATTCCTTCCGGATTACGAAATAGTTATTTTAAACTATTCTAATTATGAACAATGGATTGGAAAAAATTTTTATTCGCCATTATTATTTGAAAAATTTACAATACCGCAGCAGACGCAGGCAATCCGTGCGGCAGTTTTGGAAAAACACGGCGGAATATGGTTTGATGCGGATGTTATTGTAACAAATGAAAATGTTCTTGAAATGTTTGATAAAGATTCGGAACTAATAGGCTTTAAAAACAGAATAGCGGTTTTTAAAGCTAAACCGCATTCTAAAATTATGAAATGCTGGATTAAAAAAATCAAATGCAGAATTTTAAAATATAAGCTGTTTTTTAATTTCTTATTTATTCATTTTCCCGTACAAGCAAATGAAATGATGGACCGGCATTATTTTTCTATAATATTAAGGCATTACTTTCGAACCAAAAATAATAAAAAATATTATCCGTTAAATATTGATAATGCATTTCCCGAAATTACCTGGGATAAAAGAGAAAATCGTTCAAAATATAAACAAGCTTTACCAAACGGTTATAGCAGGTTTTATATAAAAGAGGATTTTACCGATTATGCGCTGGAACACACATCAGGATTGATAGTTCTCCACAATTCCTGGATGCCGAAAGAATACAAAACATTATCCGCTGAAGATATTCTTAAAAGAAAAAATACTTTATCCGGCATATTTAATAAAATATTCAATGAAACCGCAAAAGTCACCATATAACGGAAGCATTTTTATCTTCTCTTACGGGAATTTCAAATATAAACTTATTTCTCGTCCCGTTTGCCTGAAGATAAATTCTTCCGCCGTGAGCTTCCACAACTTTGCGCGAAAAATACAAGCCTAAACCTATACCCAGTGTCTTATAATTTTTGGCACCGGCTACGTATTTTTCAAATATCTGTTCTTGAATATTTTCAGGTATTATGGGACTTGAATTTTCAAACCCGAATATTATTTTACCGTCCGCATAATTTATGCTGATTATAAGTTTTGAATCTTTATACGCGTAATTCAACGCATTATTTATAAGATTGGTGATAACTCTGCGCAATTCGTTTTCATCAGCATATAATTGCAAATTTTTAACCTTAACCTCTTTTATAATTGATATATTTTTATTCATTGCAAGAGTTTTGGCTTCATTAATACATTTATGAAGCAGTCCTTCGGGAGTAAAGAATTTTTTATCTAATTTTATTACGCCGTTATCAAGTTTATAAGTTGTCAGAATGGAATACAGCATCTCATACATATAGTTTGCCGATTCGGTAATCATTGCAACAATTTCTTTTTGTTCTCTGTTAAGTTCTCCGAATACTCCTTCAGTCAACATTTTTAAACTCATTAATTGGGCTTGAACCGGATTTTTTAAATCATGAGTAAGCGTAGCAATATACAGCTCCCTGCAAGCCTCAATTTCATCGTTTTCTGTGTCGGAACTCATAAACACTCTCCCTGTTATGCAAATGATACATTACAACAGGACGGTTGACAAGTCTAATCTTTTACAGCCCGTAGCGTTTCTTCAATTTTATAAGCATAACGACATCATTAATATATTCGGTGCAATAATTATACGGAGTCATAAGATCAACCATCATTTTAAGTTCTTTAGATGCGGTTTCTCTGTCATACATCTCCTGAACATAAGCATAAACAAGCATCGTTACCGAATTTGTCGATGCATCAAGTCCCTGACAGAATGACGGAGGCTGCATAGAGATAGCATCATCTTTATTGGTAATAAGCATTACCTTGCAATCCGTATTTCTCTTTTTCAAATACTTAAATTTTGAAAAAGGATTTACGTTACGTACAATAAGTCTTGCGACCAATTCATCGTTTTGGCAGATATTTTCACTTTCAAGAGATAATTTTTTAATCTGATACGATCTTAAAGCGAAAAATAAACCAACCACAACTAATGAAATAATAAACACTGCAATATATTTATAATAATTTTTCATAGGATTATTATAAATCTTTTTTGCATATTATGCAATATATTAATTTTTATTTAAAATATCTTGAGCTTCTTGTGAGCCTTGCTTATAGAACTCTTTTTCTTCCGGAGCAAGAATTTTTAAAAGATGTAAAAAGTTCCCTACATGAACTTTTTCATCTTCGGCAATTTCATCAAGAAGTTTTTTTGCATTTTCATTTTCAATTGAATCTTTCAGTTGTTCATAGAGCTGAATTGCTTCAAATTCCGAAGCAATACTGAATCTTATTGCTCTTATCAATTCTTTGTCAGATAAGTTTCTGTCACATTTATTTCCCGCAAAAGGTGTTGAAAATTCAGGCATAGTTTTACCTCCTGCGGATATTTTTAGCTAAGCACGCAAAAAAATCATTACCTTTTACGGCTATTTTTTTTAAGCATGCCTTTGTTTCGGATGAAGAATCATCTCGGCAAGTGTTTCACATCCGTCGAAACCGCGCAGTTTTACAATTTCAGCGGCAGTTTCTCTGTCATAATCCGTAAATCTGTGTTCAATTGAGAATCCGCCGTTTTGGAAATCGGCAATAACATAGCAAGCTTTAGGTTCGGATGTCATCGGACGGCCGACACTTCCGACGTTAACCACGGTTTGTTTTTTATTTGTCTGATAACCGCATGGAACATGAGTATGTCCGCAGAAAATGACATCCGCATCAACACCGGCTGTCATTTCTTCAATTATATTTAAAGGCATATCAGGAAGTATGTCCTCGTTATTGCGTCTCGGCGAACCGTGAACAAGAAGAATTTTGACTCCTTCAAGCTCAAGTTCATATTTTTCCGGTAAAGCTTTAAGATATGCTTTTTTATCATCTTCAAGAATATAAACATCATCAACCAATGCTTTAGCCATTACGGGAAATTTATTTTTTACATCCTCAATAATTTGAGGTGAAAAATCCGCAATCAATTTATCTGTATTTCCTTGAATTACCGTCCAATTTTTTTGCTCTCTTACAAAATCAACAGCCATTCTCGGCTGCGGTCCGGCCATGGCAATATCCCCGAGACAAAAAACTTTTTCACAATTTTTAGATTTCAAATCCGCCATAACCGCATCAAGCGCCTGCATATTAGCATGTATATCGGATAAAATTGCAACTTTCATTAAAACCCTCCTTGTGATACAATTATAATATGATAAAAAGAAGAAAATCAAAAGAATTAACAATCGGAAATATTAAAATAGGCGCAGGCGCCCCCATAAGCGTTCAGTCCATGTGTAATACAGACACAAGGGATATAAATTCAACATTAAATCAAATCAGTGAACTTGCCGAAAGAGGCTGCGAGCTTATACGTCTTGCAGTTTTGAATAAAGATGCCGCGGAAGCAATAAAAGAAATTGTCAAAAAAAGTCCCCTTCCCGTCATTGCGGATATCCACTTTGATTACAGACTGGCAATTCAATGCATAAATAACGGAATAAATGCCTTAAGGCTAAACCCCGGCAACATAGGAAAAAGAGAAAACATTGAAAAAGTAGCCGCACTTGCCAAACAGCAGAATATTCCCATTAGAATAGGTATAAACGGCGGTTCTTTGGAAAAAGACATAGCACAGACGGATTTGCCGCTTTCAGAAAAGATGGTAATGAGCGCCCTAAGGCATATCAAAATTCTTGAAGATTTGGATTTCGATCTTATAAAGGTATCTTTAAAATCATCAGATGTTCCCACAACGATTGAAGCATACAGATTAATATCCGATAAAATACCATACCCGCTGCATCTTGGTATAACCGAAGCCGGAACATTGAGAGGCGGATTGATAAAATCGGCGGCAGGGCTCGGAACACTTTTGTCCGAAGGTATCGGGGATACAATCAGAGTTTCTCTGACCGAAAATCCGGCAGAAGAAGTAACTGCAGGGTTTGAAATCTTAAAATGCCTGAATTTACGGCAAAAAGGGGTTAATTTTGTTTCCTGCCCGACATGCGGAAGAACCCAAATAAATTTGATTGAGCTTGCAAAAAAAGTTGAAGAACGTTTTAAAGACCTTGACAAGCCTATTACCATAGCCACAATGGGATGCGCGGTAAACGGTCCGGGAGAAGCTAAAAATGCCGATTTCGGCATCGCAGGCGGGATAGGAGAAGGTTATATTTTCAAAAAAGGCGAAATTATCGCCAGAGTGAAAGAAAATGAAATCCTTGAAAAACTGGATGAAATTATAAGAAAATCATCCATATAATATATGTGCAAATATTGTAAAGATTTTATAATATTTTTGTATCCTGAGATAAAAGTAATATAATAATACAGAGGTAAAAATGAAAAAGAAAATTGCGATTATAGGTTTAGCTGTACTATTTACAATGCCCGCATTTGCGGAGTTGACAACCGAAGATGCTATAAGCAGGGATTATCTTCAGTATCACGGATACTCTCCCGCAGCAATTAATGCGGTTCAAAAAACTGTTGCGACAGTCAACGGAGAACCCCTTGAAGAACCTGCAGAGATGGAATATTACAAAAAACCTACAGTTAATTTTATCAGACGTTTATACATGTGGATTGATCCCTCAGTCGATGATCATTCGTTTATGAACGACCACAAAATACGTACAACTCCAAGATATGATGACCTGTAAAAAAATATTCATATTACTGTTTGTTACTTTGTTATGTGTTAATTCATCACAAGCTTTTCAGTCGGGTAAGATTGAAAAAAATTCCGTTTTCTTTGATTATTCCAAGCTTGATGCCTATGAAATCGGAAAAGAAGCGGACAGCTTTTTTGAAAAGTATCAAAAAGCGGAAGAACAAAGCGAAAAAGAAAATTGGCTCAATCTGTCGGCGGGGAAATATTATTTATTGACCAAAATCGACAATACCGCAATAAGACCTTATGTTCAGCTCGGCAGAATTTATGACGAAAAAAATAAAACCGGACTTGCCAAAGAAAATTTCTATAAAGCAACAAACTTGAATGCATTGGATCCGTACGCTAATTTTTACTTCGGAGAGTTTTATTATAAACGCAATGATTATAAAAGAGCTCTGAAATATTACAACACCGCATACAATAACGGATTAAACAACCGATATGATTTAAATATAAGACTTGCGGTAATATATGAAAAATTTGCGGATTTAGTAAATGCAAAAAAATTTTATGAGATATCAAATTCAATAAAGCCCGATTCTGCTCTACAGGAAAAAATCAGACTTTTAAATGAATCAGGATATGACAAATCCGAATATTATAACATTATCAGGGAGTAGAATAAATGTCACCAAAAAAATTTATTACATGTTTAGCAATTTTATTTTTTACGGTAAATGTATGCGGTGCGGAAGAACATGCTACCGTATATAACAATAAATTATCGGTAACGGAGCAAACTCTTGAATTTAACCTTCCGCCGGAGGAAATACCGCCGGAAGTATTCACATCATATACCCCGGGAAAAAGCGAAGAAGTTCTAAATTTTAGTAAAAATCATATTGATGCAATAGATCCCAATGCATACAACAACAGGCAGGGCAATTATTATCCGGGCGGACGCGGCAGCAATCAGTTGATAATATATACTTCGGCTTCAGGCGAACATACAAAAACAAATGAGTTCGGAGCGGAAGCAGTTGTAGTAGGCAATACTGTCGTTGAACTTTCCGGAGCGGATTCTGTCATACCGCAGGACGGAGTGGTAATAAGCGGACACGGAAAAGCAAAAACATGGATAAATAAAAATATAAGAGTCGGCACGAAAATATATATTGACCGAAACGCAAAAGATATTTACGCTTACACAACATCCGAAAGCTATATTTTTGAAACCCAGAAAAAAATAGCCGAAGCGGAACAGATGATACAATATTATCGCAGCACTAACCCGAATTATAACTGGAAAGTACCATACAGCTACATCACGGATGCTAAAAATTATGTAAAAAAAGCAAGACGTTGTCCGGATGAAGTTCAAAAATATTCAAAGCTTGCAATTGAAGCTTCCAATGATGCTTTAAAAAGTGTACTTCCGTACAGGAATAATGAACTCAGAGGTGTATGGCTCAGACCGACGGAGAAAACGCCTGCAGAGATTACGGCAACATTAAACAGACTAAACTCGGCGGGAATCAATAATGTATTTCTTGAAACTTATTATCACGGCAAGACAATCTTTCCGAGCAAAACTATGGAAGCTTACGGCTTTACGGTTCAAAATGAAAATTTCACGGGATTTGATCCGCTTGCAGTATGGATTAAAGAAGCACATAAACGCGGAATTAAAGTTCACACATGGTTTGAAACCTTTTACGCAGGCAACCAGAACCCCAACGACAATCCTAAAAGTATCCTTGCCATGAACCCTTCTTGGGGTAATAAGACCAAAAAAGATGCCAACGGTACCACTCCTTCAAAAGCACCGCTGGAACATAACGGATATTTTCTTGATCCGGCAAATCCTTATGTACAAGACTTTTTATACAAGCTTATGGAAGAAATCATAACATCATACAAGCCTGACGGTATTAATATTGACTACATCAGATACCCCAACAGTCTTTCATCTTCCGAAGCCTCAAACTGGGGGTACACCGAAACGGCACGAAATGATTTTAAATCAATATACGGAATAGATCCTATTTTTATCAAAAAAACAGATGCTATTTGGGCTGATTGGAACAAATACAGACAGGAACAAATTACTAATATGGTGAAAAAAGCCGGTCAATTAGGAAGACAGACCAATACATACATTAGTGCGGTAATTTTTCCCGACAGAATTACGACACTGAACAGTAAGCAACAGGATTGGAAAACCTGGACAACAAGAGAGTATATAAAAGGATTTACTCCCCTTTTGCTAACCTGCGATGCTAAAATGGCAAGTTCCATGATGAATGAAGTTATCAAGGTAAAATCGCCTAATACCGACGTATACCCCGGTCTGTTTGTTACATTCATGAACGGTTCGGATGAAGATTTGATAAGGATTATTCACGAAACCCGCAAAATGAATGTAAAAGGTGTTGTACTTTTTGATTATGCCCATATCAACGATAAATATATAAGTACTCTTTCAAAGAGTGTATTCGCAAAAAGTAATAAAAACCCAAATAACTGCACTGTTAAAACAGAACCTAAAAACAAGGGCTGGTGGATATTTAAATAGTTTAAATATTTATTTCCCTGTAGAGCCGAAACCGCCCGTACCTCTTGCTGTTTCGCTTAATTCAACCGATACTTCAATTTTTGCCTGTTCGACTTTTGCAATAACCATTTGAGCAATGCGTTCATCAGGCGAAACAGTATATGTTTCGTTTGAAAGATTTACAACGGGGACGCACACTTCGCCTCTGTAATCTTCATCAACCGTACCGACACAGTTTATTAAAGTTATGCCGTGCTTTATCGAAAGCCCCGAACGAGGTCTTATTTGAGCTTCATAACCGTGTTCCAATTCAATTTTAATTCCGGTCGGAATCAGTACCCTGTCAAGCGGCTTTAAAGTAACAGGCTTTTCTATAGCGGCACACAAATCCATGCCTGCCGCCCCTTCGGTTTTGTATTCGGGTAAAAATTTGTTATGCGCTAATTTCTGGATTTTTAATACTGTCATAATTCTTTCTCCTGTCAATTCTGTCTGCCATAAAAGTGGAAATAAGCGGTATAAGTATATAGTATAAACCGCCTAAAATCAATGCAGGTCTTGCAACTCTAATGCCTTCAATATATTTTTCAAGTTTTGGCGAATTCTTATTGGCTTTGGTGAAGTTATCAATAAATTTATTTGCCTGTTTATCGGTAATACTTTTCAAAACATATCCTCCCGCAATACAAAGGGCGGTTGAAATTCCGGCATTATAAATGAGTGCGGTCTTGCGGTTCTGTTCAATCTTTTTACTTTTTGAAGTTTGATGAATAAATGCGGCGGTTGCAAGTGCATCGGTTAATGAAATAATGTGCTGTTCGTAATTTGTACCCGCCATTTTTTCGGATAACTTTTTAACTGCATTTGTATCAATTATTTTTCCGAGTATTCGGGAAAGCTTTTCCGTACCGCCCGTAAAAGATATTTCCTTATCCTGTTTTTTGGAAAATACTTTTGACATAAACGGAGGAATTAAAGCACAGGTTAAAATTGATTTTGGCACGGCAATAATAAATCCGAGTCCCAGTTTAAAAAGCTGTGTTGCAAAAGCATACCTTTTTGACAGGTTTAAAGTCTTTTCTCCGGCTTTTAATGCTTTAATCGTTGATTGCTTCAAATATTTTTCGGGATTTTTATCAATACCCTTTACCGCCTTTGAAAGAGGTAAAGATGCCGTAAGCATTACTCCGTACCCGACAGCCGATGAGGCAAGAGATTTTGTACAGGCATATTTTTTGTTTTCTTTGTCGGTTTTCGGGGTAAGCATAATAGACACGGGCCTTGCAATAGTGGAAAGCCCTAAAGATAAAGTCGCTATAAACAATGAACTGTTATCAGCGGCAAATTCCAATCCCTTTTTAAAAATTCTGCTGCTATATATCGGCTGTACATTCATTTCAATTCATTATACAATGCTGATAATGAAAATTACAGAATTTGTAAAAAAAGAATTATCAGGCTGGAAAAAATATGAAACCATCTCTGTTGCAGCTGTTTTGACATTTATAATTATAAACGCATTAATTCTTAAAGACAGTTTAACTGCCGTATGTTCCGCTATATGCGGAATACTTTATACGGTTATTGCGGGTAAAGGCAAGATTTCTTGTTATTTTTTCGGGCTTTTGGGCTCGGTATGCTACATAAAACTTTCATATCTAAATGCTTTATGGGGTAATATGCTTCTTTATCTTTGCTATTACATACCCATGCAGATTACCGGAATATTCAAATGGAAAAATCATTTAAGAGAGGATTCGGGGGAAATTGTAAAAATAAGACTATCAAACAAAGAACGAATTATTTTAATACTGACGGCAATTCCCTGCTGTATTATAACAATTTTAATCCTCGGACATTTTAATGACAAAAGTCCTATTGCGGACGGAATAACAACATTTTTGTCAATACTTGGTATGTACTTAACCGTAAGAAGGGCAATAGAGCAATGGACCGTATGGATTATAGTAAACGCTTTATCTCTTATAATGTGGATAAATCTGATAACACAGGGGACAAAGGCTTATTCAACCGTAATTATGTGGGCTGTTTACCTTATTCTTGCAATTTATTTTTATAAGGATTGGGATAATCAAATTCTGCGCCGATAGCCAAAACTTATCCCCGCACCGTTTCTTCCGCCGTTGACAACATAAACCTGAAAATAAGCCGAAGAATTTTCTCCCCAATATTTTCTGACACCTGCACCGTAAGCGACAAAGGGCTTTATACTCAAAACAGGCAATGATACGTCATTTGCTCGGAATTTGGCTTTATCTATGGCATTCCAAACCATACTTACCGATGCATAAGGCTGCCATCCGTTTTTCATATTTTGAAAATACTTTATTCCCGGTGCAATTTGAACGGCATTTAACGTATCGGAATTTATTTTAACTCCCGAAGCATTAGTATAGTTGAAAGTATTAACCATTGAATAAGACAGCATAAGGTTAGGTTGTATAACGCATCTGTTTTCTTTAAAATGGAAATTATATCCCGTTTTCAAAGCCGCACCCGTCATAAACATACCAAAATTATCTTTTCCGAACATCGTATCGGCTTCACAGGCATTTGCTCCCGCATTAACGGTTAAACCTCCGAAAAATTGCTTTTTATAAGCCATTGCAACAACACCTGCCGTTCCGCCGTTTTGATAAATTCCGTTGCTTTCAAAAGTTTGATGAGAACCGTTATAACCCGCATAAGGCCCCCAAATTATACTCCACCCTTTTTTCAATTTCATAATCGGCATTTCATTTCCAAAAAACGTGCCGTATCCTATATTTGAAACATTCATAAAATTTTTTAGCGGTACACTTTCAAAAACGGAATAAGGTCTGCCCCAAATATATTTACCGTCATAATATGTTTTAGACGGATTTGAATTTGTATATGCCGATGCGTAGCTGTTTAAATATGCCTGATTAAACATAGGCGACATATACATATCCATATTGCCGAAAGCCTCATTATAAGAATTTAACTGAACAAGATACCCGCCAAGCTGTGCCGCAACCGGTGCGGATAAAATTGACGGGCTGAAACTGTCTTTTATCCTGTAAAAATTTATCATTCCGGTACTGTGTTCATAAAATGTACGGTACTTATAGATAGGTGTATTTACCTCGCCTACGGAGCAATCAACAGAGCTGCAAAGCGCCTGCCTTAATTCTTCCGATACACAATCACCTATAGGACAGATACAGAAGTGATCCAGAGTGGTAGGTGACATTATATTAATATCACAAATGTTTATATGAAAATTATTGGAATTAAAAGAATCTGCCGTAAATGTATCAGAATTAAGATTTTCTAAATCCGCATCAAGCATCAAATTCATATCGGAATTTAAAGTTAAATTCCCGAAATTTGTATTTTGCAAATTGTTATTTCTCAAATCAATAACACCGCCAAAAATATTGAAATCGACCGTATTATTGAAATTTCCGAAATAATCCGCTCCGTCCTGATTATTTGTCCCGAAATATAATGTACCGTCAGATAAATTTACCGTGTTGCCCGAAACTTCATTATTAATATGAATATTTCCGCCGTTAAAATTCAGTGTTCCGTAATTGCCGTCAATATTGTCATTAATTATAATGTCATTATTTCCGCCGTTAAAGTTTATGGTTCCGCCGTTATTGTAAATTGCATTTAACCCCGTACTGTCTCTGTTTCCCGTAAACTCTACCGCATAATTGTCGGAATTAATATCAATAGTTCCGTACATATTGCATATGGCACCGCCTCTGCCTTCGGTGGAATTGTTCGTAAATTTTCCGGATAAATTTTCAATTATACCGTAATTATATATAGCACCGCCGTTTTGGGCGGAATAATTATCGGAAAATTTTCCGTTAAGTGCTTTTATATCACCCCAATTTGAGATTGCACCGCCCGATGTACCTGCACTGTTTCCTATAAAATCAGCATCAATATTATATATATTACCCAAATTAAATATGGCACCGCCTTCACTTTGAACGGATTGATTATTTTCAAATTTTCCTTCAATATTTTCTATTGTTCCGGAAAATGAATTATAAACAGCACCGCCGTTATAATTGGCGGAATTACCGTTGAAGTTTCCTTTCATTTCATTAACGTATGAATTATTAAAAAGCATGCCGGCATCCGTATCGGATACGTTATTTAAGTAGTCTCCGTTCAGCTTTTCAATTGTTGAATTGTTGTATATAAAACCGCCGTTACCGTCTTGGAAATTATCCGCGGTAATATTTTCCATGCTGAGCTTACCGCTGTTTAAAACTATCCCCGAATGTCCATCTCCGAAAAATTTATGACCGTTACCGTTAATATTTAAATCTTTTGAAAGACTGCCGAGATTATCTTCCGCGTGAATATCATTTTCCAATACTATTTCATCATCACTGCCTCTGTATCCCTGAATAAAATCATTATAATCTTGTACCTCAACGGCATTTGCAGTTTCAAAAGCAAATAAATATACAACAAACAGTACACATAATTGTAAACCCCTGACAAAATACATATTGAAGCTCCGAACATTATATAAAGCTATTTAAAGGGGTTCACAATCGTCATTTTAACTATAGTAAAGAATTATATCGAAATTTTATTCACGGCAATTTTAGTATATAATGTTTTGTATGAAAAAGTTTTTATTGATTTTTGCAGCATTCGCTCTTATACAAAGTATTTGTTTTGCCGATACGGGATTAAGTTTTGTATATCTTAACGGTTCCAACAATAATACCCAAAAGTCAAAAGACTGGTATCATAACGGAATAAAAAAACTTCATCCCGTTATGAAAAAGAAGTTTGAGAAAAATAAAGACATAAAAAAAGTATTTCTTGACAGACCGCATTACAAAATTAACGAAGAGCCCGTAATATTCTTTTGGGGAGACAAGAGCAGACGGGATTTGGATTTTGTACACAATCAGCTCGATATCTCAAAAGCTCTCAGCCCCACCATGGCTTATGAAGTCCGTTCGCTTCTGGCATCATATCTTCACGATGCAATATGGGTTCAAAAACAGCACAATATGCTTCCGATTCTTGATGATTTGAATGAAACGGTCAAAAATGAATATCAGAAAGGCAATAAGTCTGTTCTTTTCGGATATTCGGCCGGAACATTTGTAACTTATGAATATATGTTTAATAAACTTCCTTACATCAATCTTGAACATTTGTTTAATACCATTGATGTTTCGGAAGATGTAAGGGATTTTGTAAAAGCAAATCCGCTTGCCGATACCTGTATATCCGCACTTTCAAAAGCGGATATCGGATATGTTTCACAAAGCGGACATCTTATATTCAGAAAAGAAGATAAACTGCTGGAACAAAATTATATGAAGCTTGAAGACATAACCCCTCAGGTATGCACTCCGGATAATTCTCTTGCCGGTGTTGTCAATTATGCAAGTCCGCTTGTACTTTTTTATTCCGATATAGCGGATCCGGAATATGAACCGAATTATTACAACAAATTGATGCTTAAATATATTATAGAAAAAGGTTTGTTTTTTATAACGGTAAACTATCGCGAAGATCCTCTGGGTTTTCCTTCAAACAGAAATCTGACCATTGATGAAATGGAAAAAATTCTTGATGTGGAAATGAACAATCCGAAAGGATTTGTTTATGACAATTCAAGTGTTTGGTCAAAACGCTCGTTTATGTTTGCCCATACATCTTACTGGAATACAAGAAAAACTTTTTCAAAAGCCGTTGTGAAAGCTTTTTCTAACGGCTATAAACTTCAGTATGACAAAGCTTTCCAGCAGAAAGTTCTAAAAAGCGGAAGAAAGAAAATAAAATTTGAAATGATATAAGGAGAAAAAAATGCCAAAAGAAGTTCAATTTGATCCCGGATATATAAAACATTTATCTGCCTTTGTTCCAAGTATTGAATACGTTTATACTCAACTGGGGCAGATTAAGGATTTTAACCGAAAAAAACAGCAATTCAGAATGTTTCTGCCAAAAATTCAATCATTATTCAAAAATTATATCGGATTTTACCTCGGATGTATTTTATGGGCAATTTATATAAAACAATTTGACAATGCAATAATTTTAAATAATCTCTGCTACGGCGGTGAATATAAAGAGGCGGAAACGCTTTCCGAAGCGGATTTTATATCCCGATTTATTGAAACGTTTCCAAAAGATGTGAAATATTATACGGGACAAAATTTTTCCGTTGATACTTTGACAATTTCTATAGTTGAAGCATACAGAGAATTTTTAAAAGTCAATGAAGGGTTCGTAAATACAAAAACAACAAATGATGTAAAAATACCGAACTCTTTTAAAACCCCGAAGAATTTTGAAGAAATACACAAAGAAATTGAAAAAGTCGTTGAAAGCGGTAAATTATATGAACTTTATCCGCTGGCTCAAAAGGTATTATGATGGATTTAAAACAAAAATTATACCGGATGTTCATTTTGGGAACGGATGGTGACGGCTATAAAGAAGCACTGAAAAACGGTTTGGGCGGTATAATATTTTTTACGCACGATATAAAAAACACTTTACAGTTCAAATCATTGATTAATGATATAAAATCAATATCTACGGAAACTCCTTTTCTTTCAATAGACCAAGAGGGCGGCAGAGTTGAACGCACGGAAAATATTCATAACGGCAAAAAATATTTGTCAGCAAAATATGCTTATGAAAAAGGTGAAGATTTTTTGCGCAAGCAGACAAACGAAATCGCAGCCGAACTTAAAAATTTCGGAATAAATCTTAATTTTGCCCCCTGCATTGATGTCAATACAAATCCCGTGAATCCGATTATCGGCGAAAGAGCATTCTCATCAAATCCCGATGACGTGATAAAAGGTGCTGATATTGTTATAAAAGTGTATAAAGAATACGGAATTATTCCCTGCATAAAACATTTTCCCGGACACGGCGATGCAAATGCGGACAGTCACTTAACACTTCCAAAGATTAACCTTTCGTTAAACGAAATGGAAAAAGTGCACATAAAACCGTTTGCTCAATGTTCAAAAAGCGCCCCGATGATTATGGCTGCACACCTGCATTGTAAATGTTTTGAAAAAGACGTAATTCCCGCAAGTTTGAGCAAAAATGCCATTTCCTACCTGCGCGACAAACTTGGTTTTGACGGTGTAATAATATCGGATGATATGGTTATGAAAGGAGTTTCCGGTTTTGATGCGGTTGAAGCTTGCAAACGCGGTATTCTGGCGGGTTTGAATATGTTTATATACAGAAATTCAACTCCCGAAACCATAAACATTATTGAATCTGTATTTAAGGAAGCTCAAAACAATATTGAACTCGCAGAAAATATAAGTATTTCTTATGATAAAATAAAAAGATTAAAATATCATTTTAATCTTTTAAATACTTCTGCATAATTAAAATTTTTAAAGCTTTTGAATATACGGCCTCCGGATCAATAGAAATAACTTTGTCAAGAGTTTCCACAGCACCTTTATAATCTTTCAGTTTTTTTTGAATAACGGCTTTATAATAGAGAGCGTCAATAAATTGTTCGTCCAATTCAATTGCTTTATCAAAATCTTCAAGAGCATCGGGAAGTTTTGAATCATCTTCCATAGCAAGAATAACCTGAGCGCGATTGAAATAAGCGTCAATCATGTCGGGTTTTATATCGATAGCCTTTGAATAACTTGCATATGCGGAATGCAATTCATTCAGATTATGATAAACAATAGCGAGTGAAAAATATGCAAGCGCGCTTTCAGGGTTTAATCCGACTGCACGGCTCAGTGAATGCAGTGCATCATCAAATTTTCCGTTGTTAGTTGCGGATATACCTTTATCTAAATAATACTTATAGTCCATATTTAATATAATACCCTGAAACGCAAACTTTTCAACAATTTCCGATACAGACTTAAATAAGTTTTACAATGATTTGCAACAAATTTTTAAGATTTTGTAACTAATCGTCATTATTTTTTTATGTTTCTGCTACAATAATAACGGTTGGTTTTTTACCCTTAAAAAAGCCGAAAAATATATCTAGCATAAGGAAGTAATTTAATGAAGAAACTTTTAACCGTACTTTTGACTTTATTATTTAATGTTCAATACGCATGTGCATTCAATGTTGATGCATTTATGGACAAGCACATAGCACCGGTATCGGATGCCGTTGCAAAATTGATATTTTTCCCGGTTAAAATCGGTACGTCAGAAATTCCACTGATTATTTTTTGGATTTTATTTGCCGGAATATTTTTTACGTTATTTTTCAGAGGGGTATCAGTTTGGGGGTTAAAACATGCAATAGACGTTGTATCCAAACCTTCAGATAAAAACTCGGCCGATTCAAACGGTGAAGTTTCATCTTTTCAGGCTTTAGCCACTGCGTTATCCGGAACTATAGGTATCGGAAGTATTGCAGGGGTAGCGATTTCGATTTCAATAGGCGGTCCGGGAGCGGCTTTTTGGATTTTTGCGGGTGCAATACTCGGCATGTCAATAAAATTTGTCGAAGCTTCACTTGCCGTAAAATACAGAAGATTTAACCTTGACGGCACTGTATCGGGCGGTCCGATGCACTATATAGCACACGGTTTGACACGCAAGAAAATGAGATGGCTCGGTCAGCCTTTGTCTGCAATATTTGCTGTTCTTTGTATCGGCGGAGCTATATCGGGCGGTAATATGATTCAAATTAACCAGTCTGCACACCAGCTTGTTTTGATTACGGGCGGAGAGCACAGCTTTATGCTCGGTTATACATGGGTATTCGGACTTATAATTGCAGTTCTTGTTTGGCTGGCTGTTGTTGACGGGATTAAAAGTATTTCTAAAATCACAACCATTCTTGTTCCCGCAATGTGCTTTTTATACATCGGAGCGGGATTGGTAGTAATTTTCGCAAACTTTGTCCATATTCCGCATGCAATTGCGTTAATCGTGAGAGAAGCATTTTCCCCCCATGCGGTTGCGGGCGGAGTTTTCGGAACCATAATTATCGGGTTGAGACGTTCGGTTCAATCTAACGAAGCCGGTACGGGAGCTGCGGCAATTGCTTATGCAACCGTAAAAACAAGCGAGCCGATTTCTCAAGGTTTTGTAGCACTTTTGGAAACACTGTTAACGGGTATTTTATGCCTTTTAACTTCTTTTGCAATTGTGTTCTCGGGAATTTTGGAACATACTCAAGTCGGTCAGATTTCGGGTATTGAACTTGCAAGTTCGGCATTTGAATCAGTAATTTCATTTTTCCCGTATATTCTTTCCGTTGTTGTAATACTTTTTGCACTATCAACACTGATATCCTGGGCATATTACGGGCAAAAGGCTTGGACATTCCTTGTAGGTGAAGGGCATAAACGCAATTTATCTTTTGACGTAATTTATTGTTTGTTTATTATAATCGGTTCGGCAATGAATGTTACATCTGTTATCAACATAACCGATGCCATGATGATTGCTATGTCAGTACCTAACATTATTGCATTGTACATACTTTCACCGGAAATTAAATCGGATTTAATCCAATACTGCAAAAAACATCAGGTTGCAAAATGGCTCAACCGAGATTGGATGAAAAAAGCATAACAAAAATTTATTTCCGATATATTTTTTCGTAATTTAATGCTATAATTGTTTTGATGATGAGTCAGAATAAAAAACTTTCTATAGCATTCTACTGGCACATGCACCAGCCGGTATATCAGCTTAGTCCGCAAGGGGATTATCTTATGCCGTGGATAAGGCTGCATGCGGTTAAAGATTACCTTGATATGCTCTTAATCAGCAGAAAGTATAAAAATATTAAACTTAATTTCAACCTTGTCCCCGTTCTTTTAGATGCTCTCATAAATTACGGAGAATACGGTTTTCACGATATTCACTCCAGACTTACGGTGAAAGATGTTTCGGAATTGAGCGATGCCGATAAAGAATATATTATCAACAACTTTTTTGATGCAAACTATCATTCAATGATTCTTCCGAATCACGAATATAACAGACTTTATCAAAAATTCCAGCATATTGGCGAAAATGATATCAATATATTTACGGATCAGGAATATTCCGATTTAATGGCATTATTTAATCTTGCGTGGATTGATCCCATACACAAAAATACGTATCCCGAATTAAAAAAACTTATAAAAAAAGGAAAAAATTACACTCTGAAAGACAGAGAAATAATCATAGAAATCCAACGGGATATTATTAAACGAATAATTCCCGCATACAAAGATTTTTTGAATAAAGGCAAAATTGAAATTACTACAAGCCCTTATTATCATCCGATTTTGCCCGTACTTCTTGATATAAAATGTGCAAGAAAATCCTATGAGAACGATTTGCCGTCTGACTTAAAAATGGAACTTGATGCAAAAATGCAGACAAAAATGGCACTTGACAGAATTGAAGAACTTTTCGGCAGACGTCCGAAAGGGGTATGGCCTTCAGAACAATGCATTGACAGCAAAGAAATAAATTTATTCAAAGAACTCGGCATAAAATGGACTATTTCGGATGAAGGTATTCTTTCGGATTCAATAAACTTTGAATTTGCAAGGGATTTCAGAGGACATCTGGAGGAACCTTATCACCTTGTAAAAAGCTACAACTGCAACGGGATGAATATTATCTTCAGAGATTCGCTAATTCCCAATTTGATAGGTTTTGAATATCCCAACCATTCACCCGAAGGTGCCGCAAACGATTTGTATGACAGGATTAAAATTCTTCAAAGCAAACTTCTTTCATCGCCTGATGAAAATCATCTTTTGACAATTGCAATGGACGGAGAAAACTGCTGGGAAAATTATATTGAAGACGGAACAACATTTTTAAATACATTATATTCACTCATTGAAAATGACTCTACATTGGAAACTGTCTTGATAAGCGACTATTTGGAAAAGGATACCCAAAAAACTTTGGCAAAAATAAGTTCAGGTTCTTGGGTAAACAGGAATTTTAAACTTTGGATCGGCGAACCGCTTAAAAATCTTGCATGGACTTATTTAAAACAAGTCAGAGATGATTTTTGCAATTACGTGAAAAAAAATCCTTCAGATCCGCATATTGATGATGCCCGCAGGGAACTTTTTATATGCGAAGGAAGTGACTGGTTCTGGTGGTACGGAGAACCTAACGATTCAGGACGCGATAACATTTTTGATTTCATATTCCGCGAACATTTAAAAAATATTTATAAATATTTGGGTTTAAAAGTTCCGGAAAATCTTGATATACCGTTAATTTCCGCTATTACAAAGCCGTCAAGATATCCAAAAGGCGAATTTACTCCCGTTCTGGACGGAAAAGAACCGGACGATGCAAGCTGGCTTAATGCCGGATGTATAAAAATTCCGGACGGGCCTGTTTTAAAAGAAAACAAGTTTTATGACAAAATTTGTTACGGCTACGACAAAGACAACCTCTATCTGAGACTTTATATAAATGACTACATAAAAAACAACACAACCATAGAAAAACAGGTCAATCAACTCTATCTTTATACGAGAAGCAAAAATAAAAAACAGGTGCTTTCTCCCATAAGAATCGTACAAAAAACCGAAAGTATTATGCCTATTTCAAAAGAAAAATTTCATAATGAAATGCAAATTTCCATTTACGAAAATCAAATTAACCTTGTAAGACTGGTGAAAGCTATTGCCAACAACTTGTGGGTAATTGATTCTCCGAAAAATATCAAAGCCGTTTACGATAATGTTGTGGATATAAGCATTCCGTTTGATGATATTGATATAAACAAAGGCGATACTCTGGAATTTTTGTTTGTTAATGCAAACTTTGGCGTTAAAGATTATTTTGTACCTAACGAAATGCTTCTTACCATAAAAAGAGTGTAACAAATCCGCAACATTTATCAAAAATTATTAAAGTTTTGCGTACTTTGTCCGACATGTTTTATGTAAGGAAAATCGTATGGCAGAAATTCAAAAAGGGTACCCCCAATTAAGCAAAACATATTGGGAGGACATAAAGAAAAAGGATGAATCAAAAAATCAATTTGAAATTAACACTGATTTTGCATTAAAAGACTTATCAAAAATTTCGGTCTTTAAAAGCGAAATATAAAAAATTTATTTTCCTCATTTTTCCTCGATGTTTATAAAAAAAGAACCTTATCGGTTCTTTTTTTATATTTGAGCGCCGCCTTCATCTTTCATTTTCTTCATAACTTTTTTGGCACCCTCTTTTTCTCTTGCCAAAGCAAGTGCAAACTCAGCGGCTTCTCTGTCGCGGCTGACCGCCTCTTTCAATCCGGTCATTTCATCAAGGCTTAAATTGGAAATAAGCGAGCCGTCCGAATTAAGGAAAATTTTAAAAATCTTCTGGGATAAATAATCAAATCCGGGCAAACCTGCTTTCAGAGCATACCACTTATAAAATTGATGAGCCATAAAGTATTCGTCAATCTGCCCTTCTCTCATAATAAAGACGGGTTTTGTCCTGAAAGACAAACCAAATCCGCATATAATATTTATATATAAAGCTTCAATCCCCTCAAGAGGAGTAATCAATCCTTCTTCTTCCTTGATTATCGCAAGCAGTTTATCGGCATTGTTTAATTTGACAACTTTTGTTCCTTTGCTTTCAATGTATTGCAAGAGTTTCACGGGATTATTCGAACACGATTTTACGATATCGGATACGCTTTTCTTTACGGTTTCAATATTTTTTTCTGTTTCGGCTGTCAGAGTAACTGTTGCATGAGATGAAAACACTCTTTTCGATGTTGAATTCGTACTGGAAGTTTTCAGATATTTTTCAAGTTTTTTCTTCAGGGATTTTTCCTTTAAGCACAAAATATTATAAACTATTTTTTCAAACATATTCATAACGGTATTATATTACTTTTACCCGGATAAGTAAACACGTATTAAACTTGTATAAAGATTGTATAAAATACACTTGCTTTTAATTCATATTTATTTTATAATGTAATTGTGAAATAAATCACGAATAATTATATATATATTTACCAAAAGGAGATAAAGATGACAACAAAAAGCAAAAAGACAGTTGAGAAACTGGAAAAGACCTTGAACAAGTCCACATTGGTCGATACTGCCGAACAATTGGAACTGCTTATCGAAAGAGTTAAGAAAGCACAAAAAATTTATTCAACATACACGCAGGAACAGGTTGATGCGATATTCAAAGCAGCAGCTACAGCGGCTGACAAAGCTCGTATACCTCTTGCTAAAATGGCGGTTGAGGACACAGGGATGGGCGTTGTGGAAGATAAGATTATCAAAAACCATTACGCAGCAGAATACATTTATAACAAGCATAAAAATGCAAAAACTTGCGGTGTAATATCTCAGGATAAAGCCAACGGTATAAAAATTGTTGCTGAACCTTTGGGAGTAATTGCCGGAATCGTTCCGACAACCAACCCGACATCAACTGCAATATTCAAATCATTGATTGCATTAAAAACAAGAAACGCAATAATATTTTCACCCCACCCGAGAGCAAAAAATTCTACAATAGCAGCAGCAAAGCTTGTTCTTGAAGCTGCGGTAAAAGCAGGAGCTCCGGAAGATATTATCGGCTGGATAGATGTTCCGTCAATTGAACTTTCAAATCAGTTGATGAAACACCCTTCAGTAGATTGTATTCTTGCAACCGGCGGCCCGGGAATGGTTAAAGCCGCATATTCATCAGGCAAACCGGCACTCGGTGTAGGCCCCGGAAACACTCCGGCAATTATAGATGAAACCGCAGATATTCAAATGGCAGTTTCGTCAATACTTCTTTCAAAAACATTTGACAACGGTATGATTTGTGCATCGGAACAGTCAATTGTCTGTGTAAAAGATGTATACGAAGATGTTAAAAAAGAACTTGAATTTCGCGGTGCATACATTTTAAGCGAAAAAGAAGCAAAAAAAGTTTCCGACATAATACTTACCGAAGCAGGTTCGGTTAATCCTAAAATTGTCGGACAACCGGCATACAAGATTGCGGAAATGGCAGGAATTGAAGTTGATGAATCAATTAAAGTTCTTGTCGGCGAGGAAAAAGAAGTTGATGTTGCAAATCCGTTTGCACACGAAAAACTGTCTCCGATTCTTGCATTATACAAAGCAAAAGATTTTAACGAAGCCGTTGATATGGCACATGACTTAGTAATTCTGGGCGGTGCGGGACACACTTCGGTATTGTATACTGATGCAAGAACACAAGACAGAATCAATTATTTTGCGGAAAAACTTCCGACTTGCAGGCTTCTTGTAAATTCACCTTCATCACAGGGCGGTATCGGTGATTTATACAACTTCAAATTAGAACCGTCATTAACATTGGGCTGCGGTTCCTGGGGCGGAAACTCTGTTTCGGGTAACGTAGGTGTGGAACACTTATTAAATTACAAAACAGTTGCTGAAAGGAGAGAAAATATGCTCTGGTTTAAAGTTCCGCCAAAAGTTTACTTCAAAAGAGGTGCTGTTGATTTGGCACTTCGTGAACTTCAAGGCAAAAAACGTGCGTTTATCGTTACCGACAGATTTTTATTTAACTCCGGTGCAGTTGACAGCATAGTTAACGTTCTTGATGAAATCGGTATTGACCACCAGATATTCTTTGATGTAAAACCGGATCCTACATTGTCTACAATTAATCAGGCAATGGAAATCATCAGACCTTACGAACCGGATGTAATTATTTCACTGGGCGGAGGTTCTCCGATGGATGCCGCAAAAATCATGTGGCTGCTTTATGAACAGCCTGAAACGGTATTTGAAGATATTGCAATGAGATTTATGGATATAAGAAAAAGAATTTGCCGTATTCCTGACTTGGGTAAAAAAGCAACTATGGTTGCAATTCCGACAACATCAGGTACGGGTTCTGAAGTTACGCCGTTTGCAATCATAACTGATGACGAAACTCACGTAAAATATGCAATTGCTGATTACGCTTTGACACCGAATATTGCTATCATTGATCCGAACTTTGTTGACGGAATGCCAAAAGGATTGACAGCCGCATCAGGTATTGATGCTCTTGTTCATTCATTGGAAGCTTACGTTTCGGCAATGGCTACAAACTTCACAAATTCAAACGCTCTTGAAGCAACAAAACTTGTATTCAAATATCTTGAACGTTCATACACCGAAGGTGCTAACGATCCGACAGCAAGAGAAAAAATGCATTATGCCGCAACAATTGCAGGTATGGCATTTGCAAACTCTTTCTTAGGTTTGTGTCACTCAATGGCTCACAAACTCGGTGCAATGTTCAGCATTCCTCACGGTGTGGCAAACGCATTGTTAATCAGACAGGTAATCAAATACAACGCGGTTGATTGTCCGAAAAAACAATGTACATTCCCGCAGTACAAGTTCCCGAATGCTAAGGCTAAATACGGTCAAATAGCAGATGAACTTAAACTCGGCGGTAAAAACGATGATGAAAAAGTTGCACTGCTGATTGATGCAATTGACAAATTAATGAAATCGGTAAATCTTCCGAATTCCATTAAAGATTTCGGAGTAACCGAATCTGACTTTAATGCTAAACTTGACGAAATGGTTGAGCTTGCATTTGACGATCAATGTACGGGTGCTAACCCTGCATATCCTTTGATGAAGGATATCAAGGCAATCTACCAAGACGCATTCAAAGGCGTAGTAAGAGATTATTACCCGTCTAAAAAATAAGACTCCTTTCAAAAGAAGAAAAGAACCGCATAATTGCGGTTCTTTTTTTATATCCGATGCCCCAAAAGGCAGGTTCTCTGCAGCGGGTTGGGATTGATGCCCAAACATCCGGATTATTAACAAGGCTCTCTGCGGTAGGTTGGGATTACTATCCCAACATCTTGATTATCCAAACCGAATTTTGGCTTTTTGTCGGATTAGTAAATCCGACCTACTTGATTATTAAAAAGGTTCTCCACGGTAGGTTGGGATTAGCATCTCAACATCTTAATTATCCAAATCGGATTTTACCTTTTGTCGGATTAGTAAATCCGACCTACAGATTCTCCTCGGTAGGTTGGGATTACCATCCCAACATCCTTGATTATTCAAACCGCATTTTATCTTTTGTCGGATTAGTAAATCCGACCTACTGTTTACTTATAATCATTAGGCGATTTACAGTTTTCCTCTCTATACCCCATCGTACCCTCACATACCATACATTTTCCGTTCATGTCGCGATAGTAGTAATTCATGGGAAGTTTCGGACATTTATCATCACCCTTACTACCACCAGTATTGAAACAAGATTCATCACAAACATAGCCGGCATCATCATTACCGTTCAATTCTTCAGATACATCAACAATTCGGCTTGAAGCTATGACTCTGAATTTATACAAATCCTCCATTACCGTATTCGGATTGGCATAATTGGAACTTACATCAGTTACTATACTGAAAGAATTTGAATCCTCATCTTTCATTACTCCAAATATATATCCCTCAGGAACGGCAAATACATACGGGACATCCTTCCATTTGAAATCAGAATATTCATCATCCGCATAAGCACTCGGTATAAATGTTAAAGAGGCGGAATTCTTTTTATATTGCAATGGCAATGTATCGATATCAAGTCCGTTGGCACTGTCTGCCAAGATATGAAAATATCTGCTGTGATAATCAGAATAACATTTACTGTCTTTACAATCCATAAAGCCTAACGCTGTTACATCCGTTACTTCTTCTTTTGCCATCATTAAGTTATAAGCATTGGCAATGATGGATTTTGCTTTCTGATATCTTGTCTGCAATACTCGTTCTCTGTATTTGTTTACAAACATTGGTAATACAAGTACGGCTACTACTCCTATTACACCTAAAGTTATTAATGTTTCCGCTAAGGTAAATGCTCTTTTATTGGCTGAGGGTACGGATGAACCCTTTCTGATTGAAGGAGTTAGTCTATTGCCCCCCCCCCGACCATGTGTCCGATTCTTTTCATATTTATCCTCCTTTTATTCAATACATGCCTTATTATACATACTTTACTTATTTTTGGCAATATATTAATAATCATGTTGTTGGGATAGTAATCCCAACCTACCGGGGAGAGGCTGTAGGCCGGATTTACTAATCCGACAAAAAAGTAAAATCCGGTTTGGATAATCATGATGTTGGGATGGTAATCCCAACCTACCGTGGAGAAACTGTAGGTCGGATTTACTAATCCGACAAAAGGTAAAATCCGGTTTGAATAATCATGATATTGGGATAGTAATCCCAACCTACTCCGGAGAGCCTTGTTAATAATCAAAATGTCGGAGTCGTAACACAAACCTGCTGCAGAAAACCTGCGGTGGGGCATGACTTCGAAAAATATTGCCCTGTTGGGCAATCATACCCAATCCGCAAACTTTAATGTTGACATTTAGGCATGTCTTTTTTATCATAAAGGAACGGCGACATGGCCAAGTGGTAAGGCAGAAGCCTGCAAAGCTTTTATCCCCCGGTTCGAATCCGGGTGTCGCCTTATTTTTCTGCAAATAACTTATCATTATTTAACAAGCAAGACAGTGCCATTAATGAATAATTTACATTCGGCATAAGCGGATATTCTTCGCATACTCCCTGTAATAAGGTTGTAATAATAATGATTAAAAGAGGAACATTTCTTTTTTCGCAAACTTTTTTAATCAAAAGTCCCAAGGCTAAAATAAATAAAACAAAAACTAAAATACCGAAACGAATAAGCAATATGCCATAAAGATTTGCAAGTATATATAAATCATTTTTTGCGACCATAAAATTACCGAACCATGAAATCGGATATCGGGACAAACAGAAACACATATTACGGAAGCGGCATGAAACTAATTCATCAATAAGCATCGAAAGCCCAAATGAATTACAATATAATTTTGCATTGACAAATGACAGTAACGGTACACCAACCCAGGATGAAACCGCAGAAACTTTAAAGATGCCGTAACCTTCATTTTTAAATAAAAATTTTGCGCAGTTAGTCATAAGCAACAGCAGCAGTATCAGAACAGCCGAAGTTCTTGAATTTGCAAAAAAGAACGTCAGACAAAAAATTGAAAAAAATTAAAATATTATCTTTTGCACAAAAATCTTTCCATCTGATATATATAAGCGCCATGCAAATTTGTACAAAATATGCCGAGAAAATATTCGGATCAAAAAATCCGTAAGAGTATCTGTAAAAATATAATGCACTGCCAACCCTTTCAAAAATTATATTTTGCCCAAAGCCTGATAAAATTAGCGTTACAACCGTTAAGAGACCCGTAACCGTAAGCCCGAGAACAATCTTTGATATATTTTTGAAACTGATACCCGCAACGGTTAACAAAAAAAACCAGTAAAGCAATACATTAAAATTATGTGTATGATAAGAGGAGGCAAGAATAACAAAAGTAATAAGTAAATGAATTAAAAATTTTTTATAATTATAAAACTTAAATACAAATACATTAAAAAACAAGGATATTGAAAAAATAATTATTATAACGGATTTGTAAAGTTTATAATATTTTAAAAATGATAAGCCCCAGACTGAGGAATAAATAAAACCGAAAATAAAACACACAGTTATTAGTATTAAAAAGAAAAATGAAGGATTTAATTTTTTCAAAAGATTTAAAACATTCATGTTAAATAATTTATCATAAAAAAGAGACTTTTTGTGAAAGCAATAAAAAAAAGAGGCTTATGCCTCTTTCATTTGGGCGATACGTGACTCGAACACGTGACCTCCACAACGTCAATGTGATGCGCTACCAACTGCGCTAATCGCCCTTAACTAATACTTTTTGTTTTCAATTTACCGTAAAACATAATCTAAAAGTTTTCGATAAACAATATTTGCAGAAATAATTTTATAAAGAACAAAAAATATAGTCAATAAGCAAAGATGCGGTTAAAACCGCATCTTTATTAAATTTCATAGTTGGGATTTATTTTAAAATTGTCGGGCAAGTATTCCCCAAGCAGGTTGGTGTTACTGCCCCAACATCCGGATTATTAACAAGGTTCTCCACGGTAGGTTGGGATTACTATCCCAACCTACCGAAGAGAATCTGTAGGTCGGATTTATTAATCCGACAAAAAAATATCCGATAAATTAAACAGATTTTATATACTGCTCAATATCTGTCTCAGTCGTCATTTCGGTACATGCAACAAGAATATGGGTTTTATCAAGTTTTATTCCGCCGAGAATGTTATTATCTTTTAATTTAGCAAGAAATTCATCAGAATCGGGGACTTCAACGGTAAATTCATTGTAAAAATTCTTGTTTAAAGTTTTAAACCCTTTCTTTTCGAGTTTTTCCGAAAGAGAATGAGCGGTTTTAGCCGATAAATAACCCGCCTGTTTAAACCCGTCCTCACCCATGACAGTCAGATATAAAGTGGCACAAAGCCCTATCAAAGCTTGATTTGAACAAATATTACTTGTTGCTTTTTCGCGTTTTATATGCTGTTCTCTGGTTTGAATAGTCAGACAGTATGCCGGCTGTCCGTCCGCATCTAACGTTCTTCCCGCCAAGCGTCCGGGAATTTGGCGTAAATATTTTTCTTTACAAGCTATAAATCCGGCATGCGGTCCGCCAAAGTTCATCGGAATACCTAAAGTCTGAACATCACCGGTAATGATATCAGCTTCAGGTGGTTCAATAACCGACAATGACGATAAATCAACACAAACAACAAGTAAAGTTTCGCCCGAATGCTCAAATTTTCTTATTTCTCCGTAATAATCGGGGGTTTGAACAAGCACGCAGGCATAATCCGCGCAAAATTGAGGAAATTCATCAAAAAATTCCAACTCTATATCGTTTGCCCAACAATAAGTTTTAATAACTTTTTTGTATTCGGGATTTAAATTTTCCGATACAAGAACTTTATTTTTCTTTGAAATCCGAACCGCCATTAAAACAGCTTCGGCACAGGCACTTCCCGCATCATACATTGTAGCATTTGAAATATCCATGCCCGTAAGACGACAAATCATCGTCTGAAACTCATACATAACCTGTAAAGTTCCCTGAGAAATCTCGGGCTGATACGGTGTGTAAGCCGTTAAAAACTCAAACCGATTTGCCACTTGCGAAATACAGGCCGGAATAAATTTGTTATATACACCGCCGCCCAGAAATGATATGTATTCGGTATTATTTTTCTTTGCAAGCGATTTAATCTTCCGCTGCACTTCCATTTCACTTATAGGATTATCAAGTTTTAATTCTCCCATTTGGGCGGATTTAGGGACTTGTTTAAACAAATCCTCAATGGTATTAACGTTTATTTCCGAGAGCATTTCCCGTTTTATTTCATCACTGTGAACCAAGAAATTTTTCATTATTCCAAATCTTCCTTGTATTTTGAATATTCCAATAAATCACTCTGTTCCGATGCATCGCCGGTAGCTTCTATTTTAACCAGCCAGCCTTTTTCAAAACAATCCTCATTTAAAACTTCGGGAGAATCAACGGCACTTTCATTTATTTCAACAATTTTACCGCTAATCGGCATGTAAATTTCGGAAGCGGCTTTAACTGATTCCACGGTAGCAAAAGTTTCACCTTTGGTAAATGTTGAACCGACATCTGGCAATTCCAAATAAACAATATCACCAAGCTGTTCAACCGCATAATCGGTTAAACCAACGGTATAAGTCTTATTGCCGTTATCTTCCAAAAATTCATGAGATTTTGTACACAGCATATTTTTTTCCATACTTTCTCCTTATAATCTGACTTTATTCCTTTTTTCAACAAACGGGCGTTTTACAACTTCCGCATCATGCAATTTTTCTCTAATCATAACTTGAACAACGGCACCGGTGCAAATTTCTTTATCATTTTTTACATAGGCAAGAGCTATGTTTGCGGACAAAATGGGAGATGGTGCTCCGCTTGTAATATAACCGACTTTTTCACCTTTAAAATATACTTCATATTCGTGGCGGGCAATCGATTTGTCAAGCATCTTCAAGCCGATAAGTTTTTTAGGTACACCGTTTTGAATCTGGTTCATTATAACATCTTTTCCGTTATAATCCGCCGTTTTGTCTTTCGGAACAGACCAGGAAAGCCCCGCTTCAATCGGTGTGGTATCTTCGTTCAGATCGTTTCCGTATAAATGAAGCCCGGCCTCAAGCCTTAAAGTATCTCTTGCGCCTAAGCCGACCGGTTTTATACCAAACTCCCGTCCCTGTTTGAGAATTTCATCCCACAAATATTCACTGTATTTATTCTCAACCAAAAGTTCATAGCCATCCTCACCCGTATAACCCGTGCGGGAAATCAGCAATTTTACGTTTGCAATCACGGCAGGTTTTATTGTAAATGAATCCTGATGAGTATTAAGTCCCATTTTTCGCATTAAAGTATCGGCTTTCGGCCCCTGAACGGCGAATAACGAATATTTATGCGAACAATTTTCTATTTCAACATCAAACCCGCGGGTATTATTTACCATATAATTTAAATCTTCATCAACCCTTGAAGCATTACAGATAATTAAATATTCAAGAATACCCGTTTTATAAATAATCAAATCATCGGTCAGTCCGCCTTTTTTATTTGTAAGCTGGCAATATACGGCTTTTTCATAATCGAGCCTTGAAATATCCTGCGGTACAATTTTATTTAAAAACGCTTCGGCATCATTACCCGAAACAAAAAGTTCTCCCATGTGCGAAACATCAAAAAGTCCGACATTTTCTCTTACCGTTTTATGCTCATCAATTATGGATGAATACTGCACCGGCATATCCCAGCCCGCAAAATCAACCATTTTAGCTCCCGACTGAACATGTTTATCGTGAATAAAAGTTTCTTTAACCATAACCCCTCCTTAAAAATTGTCTACATTAATCACCCTTGTGTCAATGCTTTATTTAGATAGTTAAAGATTTATTCCGTAGGAAGCTTTGAAGACACTTCGGCAACAATTCTGTGAATATCGGCACCGCCTATAGCTACCTCAAGAATAAGCGGACTGTATATTATAATTGTTTCCGCATATTCCATTGTATCAACATTTATAACATCCAGTTCAATATAATCATCGCCCGTTGAAATAAGCTTGCCGTATTCTCCTCCGGTAGCCCATTTAACGTACATATATTGATTTTCAAACTCTCTTAATTTTTCGACTAATCTCATATCCCTACAATATTATTTTAGTGATTTATTTTCATAAGTCAAGAATAAAATTTATACAAAAAAAGAAGCTGTACCTTTTGTACAGCTTGAACAATAATCTTGGGAGGAGATTTGGGGATAGTTGTACATGCATGATAATGCAAGCATGCCAAAATTGTTACACATGGATTTAAAAAGTTAATAAAAATTTACAATTCCTTGATTTTATATTATAATAGTGGTTGGAGATACATATGAAAATACTTGTAATAAACGGCGTAAATATGAATATGCTTGGGTTTCGGGAACCGGAAAAATACGGAAGCATGACATTAAAAGATCTGGAAAAAGAATTATTTGCATATTCATTTGAACTTGGAGTTGATATTGAAACATTTCAAAGTAACATTGAAGGAGAAATTGTTGAAAAAATCCACAGTGCAAAAGATAATTTTGACGGGATTTTGATAAACGCCGGAGCATATACGCACACAAGCATTGCAATAAGAGATGCTCTTGCAGCGGTTGATATTCCGACTGTTGAAGTGCATATGACCAACATATACAAAAGAGAGGAATTCAGACACCACTCCTATTTGGCACCTGTTTGTATCGGGCAAATAACGGGATTTGGCACTGATTCATATAAATTGGGACTTTTAGCTCTTAAAAATTATTTTTGAAATTCGTCAGCAAAAGCTTTACCAACGGCAAGAGCTTTTAACTCAGCATCTTTTACACCTGCTTCGGTATAATTTTTTTCCGCAAGTTCAGCTACTTCAAGAGCTTTTTTTGCCAGTTCGGGATTAGAAACAAATATTTTGATGTCATTTTCAAGATTATCGGTTTTTACTGATGCTCTGTCCGCGGGGTTTTCGGGGATTTCATTGATTTCTTTGGTCTGAGCAGGTTCAACCGTAACCGCTTCAACAACAGGTTCGCTTTTTTGTGCAACTGCATCTGTTTTGGGAACTGATGTTGCAATGTTTAATGTATTTTTTGGAATCTCGTTGTTCATAATTACATCCTCTCTGTTTATTGTTCTAAAACTCATAAAAAAATTTTTTTGCTAGTTTGGTAAAAAAAAATTACAAAAATTAATATTTTACCTTTTTTACTGACTGTTTATGATATATTTAAAGAGTATATATAAATTTTTCGTCATTATACAATATTAAGGAAAGTAATGCAACTATGAATATTACTAACTTATTTAACAATATAAATCCGCGGGAAGTGATTCAAAATTTACCGGACGCAGTAATTGTTTTGGATTCCGACGGAGTTATTATATGGGCAAATGAAAAAGCCGGAATAATATTTGAAACCGGACGAAAAAATTTAAAAGGTTTAAACTTTGATGAAATTGTCGATAACGGAATTGATTTGGCACAGCAGGCATATTCAAAAAGAAATTCCATTGTTTCGGGAGCTTTCTCCGTATCGGGAAAAGAGTTTTTTGTCGAATTGAGTGCAAGAAAATATTTGGAACAATATTTTATCACGCTCAGAGATGTAACAGCAATGACTAATGTGCTGGCAAATGCAGAAAAAACAGGGCTTTTGAATAAAGAAAAAAATATTATGCTCACAAAGCTTGAAAATGAAATAAAATCTCCGCTCCAATCGATAATCGGATTTTCAAGTGCATTAACCGCAATTAAAGATGAAAAACAAAATAAATATGCAAAAATTATCAATAAAAATTCAACAGAATTAATGTATTTTATGGATAAGCTTTTGGAATATTCAAAGGTCGAATCCTCATTGTTCGACTATGAATTGCAGCAGTTTGATATTGTAAATCTTATCCAATCGGTTATAAAAAATTATCGTGATGAATTGAACTGCAAAGGACTTACCCTAAATTTTGATTGTGAAGAATTTAACAAAAAAACGGTATACAGTGATGAAAAATGTATAAAAATCATACTTCAAAATCTGCTTGAAACTTCCATAAAACTGACGGATTCAGGTTCCATAACCATAAAACTTGAACATCCGGATATTGATACAATAAAAGAATCAGGCGTCAAGGTTCAGGATAATTCGGACATATTTTCATATATAAAATTGTCTGTTTCGGATACGGGAATAGGACTTACAAGCTCGGAAAAAGAAAATTTGTTTGAACCTTATTCACATCTCAATAAAATCAATAAAAAAATCTTAATTCGCTCTTTAGTTCTCGGAACTGCATCTATAATAACAAAAAAAATGGGCGGAGCGATAAATGTTCAATCGGAAGTTATGAAGGGAACAAATTTCAACGTAGTATTACCTGTTAAAAAGGAATTTTAATGAGCAGTGTTGTATTAAAAAATGTAGTTAAAGCTTATGAAAAAAACAAAGTCATTGATAATATTGATTTGACGATAAATGATAAAGAATTTCTGGTTCTGGTAGGAGCTTCGGGATGCGGAAAATCCACTCTTTTGAGAATGATAGCCGGGCTTGAAGAAGTCACGGAAGGTGAAATCTATATTGATAATAAAAAAGTAAATGATGTTCACCCGAAAGATCGCGATATAGCCTTTGTTTTCCAAAGTTATGCGCTTTATCCTCATATGACTGTCAGAGAAAATATAGCTTTCGGACTTAAAATGAGAAAAGTTGATAAAGCAACAATCAACAAAAAAGTTGAGGAAGCTGCAGAAATTTTGAATTTGCAAGAGTATTTGGACAGAAAACCCAAACAGCTTTCGGGCGGTCAAAGGCAGCGTGTGGCATTAGGACGTGCTATTGTGAGAAATCCAAAAGTGTTCTTAATGGATGAACCGCTTTCAAACCTTGATGCAAAGCTTCGTGTTCAAATGCGCTCTGAAATCAAAAAGCTTCATAACAAGCTTCAAACAACATTTATATATGTGACTCACGACCAAACAGAAGCATTAACAATGGGAGACAGAGTTGTGGTATTGGATAAGGGCGTAATCCAACAGGCAGACACACCCGAACAGATTTACAATAATCCTGCAAATATGTTTGTAGCGGGATTTATCGGCTCCCCGCAGATGAACTTCATTGACGGCGAACTGCTTTCTTTTGACAGTAATGTCATAGCGGGAATCAGACCTGAAAAGATGCTCTGCGGAGGCAATATTAAATATAATGCCAAAGTTGAGATGACAGAACTTTTGGGGAGTGAAAAAATAGTCTGGTTTGAAATAGGAAACTGCAAATGCTGCGCAAAACTTCCGGCTGATTACAAAATTGAGAATTGTATTGAAATAAGCATTAAAGAAGAAGATATATGCTTTTTTGACAAAAAATCGGGAAACAGAATCAGTCTTCCTCGTTCTCAATCCAGATAACCGTAATATTCAACGGCTTGGCAAAGGGGTTAATTGATGAAAACGGATTAATAAAGCTTTTTTGCACTATTGAATCATAAAATCTTATTTTTTCAGATAATTTTTTAGTATATTCCAGTAAGTTCATACATCTATTATAAATTTTTTTAAATCAGTATAATCCCGACAAAGTAGTAAATTGTCTAAAATTTAATCAGCCTTACGGGTAATGTCGAATTAAACAAAAAAAAATTACAATCAAAAAAAAAGAAAGGAAAATATATGACAGACAGGAAATTAAAAGGTACGAGAACCGAACAGTTATTAATTAATGCTTACACCGGAGAATCCATGGCAAGAAACAGATACACATATTTTGCCGAACGCGCAAAAGATGACGGATACGAACAAATAGCGGAAATTTTCTGCACTACCGCCGACAATGAGAAAGAACATGCGGAATTGTTTTATAAATATTTAGGAAATATGCGCGGACGTACATCTGCAGAGTATCCGTTTGAACTGGGAAGCACCGAAGAAAATCTGCAAAGTGCAGCTGAAGGAGAAAAAGAAGAATGGTCGGTACTTTATGCGGAAGGTGAAAGAACGGCTAAAGCAGAGGGTTTTGAAAATATTGCAAGAACATTCCGTTTTGTTATTGAGGCAGAAAAGCATCATGAACAGAGATTTTTAAAATTACTTGACAATGTAAAAAAACATACGGTATTTGAAAAAGAAAAAGATACAAAATGGATGTGCAGAAAATGCGGTTACATTTGCACTTCAAAAAGCGCACCGGACAAATGCCCGAACTGTCAGCATTCTCAGGCACATTTTCAAGTACTCTGTGAAAGCTATTAATCGCTGTCTTCAGCCGAATGAGTACCTTTTTCTTCATTAACGGTAAGCGCAATGCGCTTGTCTGTCGGGTTAAATTTAAGAATATAAGTATCAACTTTATCGCCGACTTGAAGAATACAGTCTTTTTCATTCTGAAGTTCAACAACCTCGGAATGCGGAAGTAATGCTTCAACCCCGGGGAATACTTCCACAAATGCGCCGAAATGTTTGATTCTGGTAATAGTACCCTCAACTTTGTCGCCTTCTTTAATATTCTTTTCAGCTTCAAGCCACGGATCGGGTTCAAGGTTTTTCAAGCTTAATGATACACGCTGTTTATCGTGGTCAACCGCAATAACCTCGACATCTATTTTATCACCGACTTTTAAAATATCGGTAGGATGATCAATCCATCTCCAGGAAAGTTGAGAAAGAGGAAGTAATCCGTCAATACCGCCCAAATCAATAAATGCGCCGAAATCAGTAATTCTGACAACATCGCCTTTTACAATCTGACCGGGTTCAATTTGCGAGAATACGTTCTTTCTTGCTTCAACCGCACTGTCATCATAAACTTTTTTATTGGATAAAATGAAGTTGTTTTGCTGAGCATCAAGAGTTAGAATTTTTAATTCAATTTTTTCTCCCGTTTCAAGCTCGTTTTCTTTTACACGAAGCTGTGATGAAGGTACAAAACCGCGAACACCGGATATATCAACAAGAACACCGCCTTTTACAACGCCTGCAATAGTTCCGAGAATAGTTTCATCGGATTCTTTTGCTTTTTCAAGTTCTTTCCAAGCATAAGCGAAATCAACTTTTTTACGGGAAAGAAGAAATCTTCCGTCTTCATCTTCTTCTCTGATGATTAGAAATTCATATTCCTTACCCTTTTCATATTTTTGTTCAAGGTCTTCGTCTTTTTCAACAGCTTCACGTGCCGGTACAAGAGCAATGGTTTTTGCGCCTATATCCACCATAACACCCTGACTGTCATATCCGCAGACAATACCTTTCACTAAGTCGCCTTTTTGAAAATTGTAATCATATTTTTTTAAGAGTTCTTCAAAATCCATTTCATTTGATGTCATATGCATACTCCGGTTATTCTAACTTGCGATAATTGTAACAAATATTAAAATATTTGTAAAGAATTTTGTAAATTCTCTTAACATTTCTAGTTTTTTAAAGATTCAATAAGCTCTGATACGGTATTTTCCTGTATAACGAGCTCGGCTATACGCGAATTTGTCTGTTCTATAAGTTCTTTTGGAGCATTGGCGACAAATTTCGGATTATTTATACGGGCTTCAAGAGATTTTTTCTCCGCGGTAAGTTTGTCTAATTTTTTCTTTTGACGGAGAATTTCAGCATCCAAATCAATCAAATCCGCAAGGAACATAACAATTTTGGAAGCCGAAACAACTGCTGTAACGGATTTTGGCGGTACATTCTCGTTTATATCCGCATAAGATATATTTTCTACCCTTGCCAATCGTTTAATATAAGCTTCAATAGCTTCAAATATACTCTTTTCGGACTTGTCGGCTCTTATTTCTATATTACATTTAATTGAAGGTGAGATGTTAAAGCTCTGTCTGACATTTCTCAATGAAGTAATCGTCTCAAACACGAGTTCCATCTGCTGAGCTTCTTTATCAAATTTCAAATCCCGCTTAAATTGAGGAAATTCAGCGATTATTAAAGCATCGGCATTTTCGGTTGATTCTTTCGGAATCAACTGCCAGATGCGCTCGGTAATATGAGGCATAATCGGATGAAGCATTCTGAGTGACATATCAAGAACATAACGCAGAATTCGCTGAGTATTTGCTTTCAAATTCTCGTCAGCAAGCTGAATTTTTGCAATCTCAACATACCAATCGCAATAAGAATTCCAGAAGAAATCATAAAGTATGTGAGCGGTTTCGCCTATCCTGAAATCTTTAATATCATCATTAACTTCATTTACGGTCTTGTTTAATTTATCCAATATCCACTTATCCGCTATGGTAAGATTTTCAAAATCAATTCCTTTGCCGTCAACACCGTCAAGGTTCATTAAAACAAATCGGGAAGCATTCCAGATTTTATTGGCAAAGTTTCTGCCGTATTCAAACCTTTCCTCGCTCATTTTTATATCCTGACCGCCGTACGTACATAAGGAAGTCATAGTAAATCTGAGGGCATCACAGCCGTATTTATCGATAATTTTAACGGGATCAATCGTGTTACCTTTAGATTTGGACATTTTCTGCCCTTTTTCATCCCTGATAAGCCCGTGAATATAAACCGCAGAAAACGGTGCTTTACCGGTAAATTCAAGCCCCATGGTAATCATTCTTGCAACCCAGAAGAAAATAATATCAAACCCGGTTACAAGAGTTGATGTGGGGTAGAATTTTTTAAAATCCGCACTTTCGGTATCGGGCCAGCCCATGGTGGAAAACGGCCACAATCCCGATGAAAACCAGGTGTCAAGGCAATCGGTATCTTGAACATAATTTTCCGGATCAGGATTTTCCTTTGCAACAACCATTTCACCCGTAACTTTATGGTAATAAGCGGGAATTTGATGTCCCCACCAGATTTGGCGGGAAATACACCAATCTCTTATATTTTCCATCCATCCGAGATAATTTTTCTCCCATCTGTCGGGAACAAATTTTATTCTTCCGTCTTTAACGGCTTTTATAGCTTCGCGGGCAAGCGGTTCCATTTTAACAAACCATTGTTCTGACAAAAGAGGTTCAATAGTTGTTCCGCATCTTTGGCATTTGCCGACATTATGTTCATGCTCTCTCGTTCTGAGCAGGAAGTTTTTATAAGAAAGCATACCGATAATTTTTTCTCTGGCTTCATATCTGTCAAGTCCGTGCAATTCGGCAGGGACTTCTCCGCAAGCTTTCATTTTGCCTTCCGTATCAATAACCCAAATTGGTTTAAGTCCGTGGCGTTTTCCGACTTCAAAATCGTTGGGATCGTGTGCGGGAGTAATTTTAACAGCACCCGTACCAAAGTTTTTGTCAACGTACTCATCTGTTATAATCGGTATTTCTCTGCCTGAAAGCGGAATAATAACAGTTTTTCCGATAAGTTCAGAATACTTATGATCTGACGGATGAACGGCAATTGCCACATCACCGAAGATGGTTTCGGGACGGGTAGTTGCGACTATAATAGCACCTGATTCTCCTTTTAACGGATATGAAATTTCCCACATATGCCCTTGTTCGGTTGCGTATTCCGTTTCCACATCGGAAATTGCACTGTTACAACGCGGGCACCAGTTTACAATATATTTTCCTTTATAAATAAGTCCCTTTTCATAGAGCCTTACAAAAACTTCTTTAACAGCCTCGGAACAGCCTTTATCAAAGGTAAATCTTTCTCTTGAGCGGTCAAAGGATGCACCTAAACGTTTGCATTGATCAAGAATAGCACCTTTATGTTTGTTAGTCCATTCCCAGGTTTTTTCTATGAATTTTTCTCTGCCTAAATCGTAACGGCTTAACCCTTCTTTAGCCAAGTTTTTTTCAACAACGTTTTGAGTTGCAAGTCCTGCATGATCGGTTCCGGGAACCCATAGAGTTTCATAACCCGACATTCTGTGATATCTAACCAGAATATCCTGCAAAGTTTCATCCAGAGCGTGCCCCATATGAAGAACACCCGTAACGTTCGGCGGAGGGATAACAATTGAGTATGCAGGTTTTGAACTGTTTGCATCAGCTTTAAAATATCCGCCTTCTTCCCAGAATTTATATATTTTTTCTTCGGTTTCTTCAGCATTGTAAACCGTAGGTAAATCTTCAATCTTTGTCGCTGTCATAAAATCCTCTTTCTGTCTAAATTTTATCACAAACAAAAATCCTGCAACACAATATCGGTGTGCCGAAACTTTCGGCAGCCGAGAAGGCAGGTTAGATTTTTTGTTGGGTATGCCCAATCTGCAATTTATTACAAGTAAATATATAAAATTGTTGAGAGAGAATGCTTAAACCTACGAATCTTCACACTCAAGGGGAGAAGATAAATTTTTATAAAAAAAGCGGAACATACGTTCCGCTTTATCATTAAGCTTTTGGAATTGAATTAGCAATAATTTCCATCTCCTCAAGCGATGCATAAACCGCGTGGCATCCGCAGTCCACATACAAAATCTGTCCGGTTGTTCCCGTTGACAAATCGGATGCTAAGTACAAACCTGCTTTTCCGACATCATCCAGAGAAACATTTCTGCCGAGAGGTGATTTTGCAACGGCAGCTTTAAGCATCTTGTCAAAGCCTGAAATCCCTTTTGCCGCAAGAGTTTTAACGGCACCTGCAGAAATACAATTGACTCTGACTCCTTTTTTACCTAAATCGCTTGCCAGATATCTCATTGAAGATTCAAGGGCAGCCTTTGCAACACCCATTACGTTGTAATTTGCAACCACATATTCGGAACCGAGATAAGTAAGTGCAAAAATTGAACCGCCTTCATTCATTATAGGTTCCGCATGACGACATAAAGAAATTAAAGAATAAGAGCTTACGCCCAATGCCAAATCCCATCCGGCACGGGATGTATCAATAAATCTGCCCTGCAAATCTTCTTTTGCCGCAAAAGCAACGGCGTGTACGACAAAATCAAGTTTTCCGTATACTCTTTCACATTCTTTAAATACGGCTGCAACTTCATCCTCTTTTGTAACATCACAGCTCATAATAATCTTTGCGCCCATTTCTTCGGCAAGCGGTCTTACACGTTTTTCCATAGCTTCACCTGCGTATGTAAACGCAATATCGGCACCTGCTTCATACAATTTACGCGCAATAGCGTAAGCAATCCCGTGAGTGTTAGATACACCAAAGATTACCCCTTTTTTACCATCCATTAATTTCATAAAAAATTCTCCCTTACTAATACCTGATAATTTTATCAAAAAAACTTTTTTAAATCAAATTATTTACTTTGTAAACAATTGTAACAAGTTTAAAACATGCTGAAATCCGCAGGAAATAAAAGTTTTTATTAATTTAGAGAGATAAGAGGAGAGCTATGGGCGTATCTACAATATCCCAACAAAACAAAATAGCCCAACTGAAAACGGCACTTGCAAACAAGAGCACAAAAAGCTTTGCGGCTCAAAAGCCGGCTTATATGCAAATGAGCGGTTCAATTTTCTTTGCTCCCGGAGTCAATAAACCACAATCAAATACACCATCGACATTAAATGATGATAATATTATGAGGACATTAAATGAATTTAATGCCGCTCAAAATCCGACCGGCGCAGAAAAAAGCGAAGGAGGCACCTCATCAAACGCCGAAATCGGAAGTGCATCGGAAGGAAGGGCTGCTGCTGATGATGCGGAATCTCAGGCTGATGATGTTAAAGCTAAAACTGCAGAAACACAGCAGGATGCCAAAGTTGTAACTCAGTACCAAAAAGACGCAACAAAACTTGAAAAAGAAATAGACAAAGATGATAAAAAATTTGCCAAGACTTTAGCTAAAGAACAAAAAGAACTAAAAGATAACAATAGCGAAATCCAAAAACTTACCAAAGAAACCGAAAAAACACAGAAAGAAGTTGATGATGCACAAAATGAATTGGATTCTTTGATGGCTGCATCATCTTTCAGTATATCTGATGACGGAACCAATCCAAATCAGGATAAAATTAATGATCTTCAAAGCTTAATCGGAGCAAAAGTCGGTATTTTACAATCGAACGGCAAAAAGGTTTATTCTTTGCAGAGAAGCCAGACAAGAACACTTAATTCAATGGCAAAAACCAATAAACAATATGTTAAAGTTCAGCAAAAAAATACAAAAAATATAGAAAAGCAGGAATCAACAACAGACAAGATAATTAATGTAGCAACAAAAATTGAACAGGTAAGTGCACTTGTAACTCAAGTCGGTTCAACATTAAATATGGTCGGAAAAGCTATGATAGCTGCAGGATGTACACCATGGACGGCATGGATGGTACCTGTAGGACAAGTCCTTGAAAAAGTCGGATATGTAACCGAAATGGTCGGAAATTACGGTCAGGCAGCAGCCAATATTACCAAAACAGCAGCATACGCAGCAGACGGGAATTTACAGGGCGCTATGCAAAGTGCTGCAGCAGCAGTTCAAACCGGTGCAGCAGCAGTTAAATCTACTACAGGATTAAAAGAAGAATTCGGAAAAATAAACGACTCTGCTAACCAAGCTACTCAAAAAGCCGCAGCAAAAGCAGAAGCAAAAGTAGAAGTTCAACAGCAAAAAGATAATTCTCTGAAAAGCCTTAATAAAACCGATGAAAACGGAAAAAGCTTAATACAGACTGACGATATCGTTGATGATAAAGGCAATATTACCGATGCTAAGGCTTATAAAGAAAGATTAAAAGAAGCCGGTGTATCTGACAAAGAAATCAAGAATACTCAGAAAAATGCTTTCGGAACGGACATCAACGGAAAAAGAATTACCGAAAAACAGGCTACAAAAGCAACAGCTGCTCAGTTACAGAAAGAAGAATTATCTCTAAACGGTAAAAAAAGAATCACCTATAAAAATGCTAAGAGCCAATTAGACGGAAAATCTGAAACAGCTTACCAAACCGGAATTAAAAATATTAAGAGCGGAACATTTAAAAATACAGCTTCTAAAATATCCAAGTCGTCAAACTCATTCTCATTTGATAAATTATCACAGCTCGGACAAATGGGAGCTTCTGCGGCATTAAACCAAACTCCTAACAGCGCAGTTGCTCAAAAACAGAAAAAACCAAGACCTGACACGAGTTTTGTATGGAATGCAAGAATGAACAGTATAGCACAAAATCGCCAAACTCGTACATCTGTGTTACAAAGAGCATACGGAACATACGGAGCATAAAAAAAAGAAGCCAAAAGGCTTCTTTTTTTTATTTATTTTCCGCTTAATTCATTGAGATATTGCCTGCTTTGGCAGTATATTCATCTTTAAGCATTATATTCATATAGAGGATTTTGTTAGCCGTTGCCTGATCGATATTTACAAACTCTGCTCCGGCACGTCTGTCCGTTGCCGATATGATTTTAACATCAGTATCAATGTTTAATCCGCCGTAAGAAATCTTGACGGGAATTACATCACCGACTTTGACACTGCTGTTGTGTGCAACGCCGACTCCGCCTCTTGATATATCAAGAATTGAATTGATTTGTCCGTTAGATGCCATACTTATCGGAGTTGAACTTTGAGTTGTATCAAATCTCATATATTGACGTTTGTCTATTGAGTTTATAGGATTATCAGCAACTCTTTGTCTGTACATATAACCGAAATTAGCATTTCTCATATCAGTGTTTTGACCTAAATCAGCATCTGTATCAGCATCTGTATCAGCGTCTGTATCAGTATCTGTATCCGTATCCGTATCTGTATCCGTATCCGTATCTGTATCCGTATCAGTATCGGTATCAGTATCTGTGTCTGTATCTGTGTCAGTATCCGTGTCGGTATCGGTATCCGTATCGGTATCGGTATCTGTGTCCGTATCGGTATCCGTGTCTGTATCTGTATCGGTATCTGTATCTGTATCAGTATCTGTGTCAGTGTCGGTATCAGTATCGGTATCGGTATCTGTATCCGTGTCTGTGTCTGTATCAGTGTCCGTATCGGTATCGGTATCCGTGTCTGTGTCTGTATCAGTGTCCGTATCGGTATCTGTATCCGTGTCTGTGTCTGTATCAGTGTCCGTATCGGTATCGGTGTCAGTATCCGTATCCGTGTCGGTATCCGTATCCGTGTCGGTATCCGTGTCGGTATCTGTATCAGTATCCGTATCGGTATCGGTGTCTGTGTCAGTATCAGTGTCCGTATCCGTGTCCGTATCGGTGTCAGTATCAGTATCGGTATCGGTATCCGTGTCGGTATCGGTATCCGTATCGTTATCGGTGTCCGTATCCGTGTCGGTGTCTGTGTCGGTATCGGCATCGGCATCTGAATCAGTATCAGATTCCTTATTGTCAGGAATTACTAAATTGTCATCGTCTTTATCCGAGCCCGGTTCTCCGCCTTCTTCAACACCATCATAGCCGGGTTCATCCCCCTGTGAGCTTCCGCCGTAGTAATAGTTACGTCCGTCAGTATTTTCACCGGTTTGAGGTTCAGGATTACCATCAACTTCATCAACATCTTTAGGTCTTACCGCTCTTACTCTGATTGATACATCAGTATCTTCTCCGCTCGGATTAGTAAGTTTTGATGTAGTTGAATCTTCGGTAACTGAAGACGTTTTGCCATCTCTGTGTTTGCCCATATTGAAATAGTAACCGTCAACATAAGCATTATCGGCAACAATTGTTACATCCTGATCTTTTGAAGGTCTGCCTTGTCCTTTACCGTTTATACGGCCGTTTTTAACTACAACTGTTGAATCTGCGGCGTGCTGATAATCAGGAGATTCACTTTCTGCTTTGTAGCTTCCTAAATCGAGTGCTTTCAAAACAGCTTTTTCAGGTGCGATATCTTTCGCATTTTTGCCGAGATAATCTTCATCCGCATATTTTTTAGTTATGCCGAGATTATCAATAATCAAGTTTTTACCGCGGGTTGTAAGATTTACGGAACCGTTTGCGGTAATTTCATCAACATAAACATCACCTGAAAATTCGGCATTAATCGTACCTTCTCTTGAAATCATCGAACATACTCTCGTACCGACTTTTTTGCCGCCTGCAGAATCCAAACCTTTTACGTTGATATCTTTATTAGCGAGCATATCAACGCCATATTGAGATTCAGGTTTATCAAATTTATGTTTTTCTGTTGCTTTATCACCGTTAAATCCAATTTCTTTAGCGGAAGACTGTCTGAAAGTCAAAGCTTTATCATTTTCTCCGATACTTCCGCTTGCAATAATTGAAATGCTTGTACCTTCAACATTCGGTGTGTCGCCAGAGCCGCTATTTACAATATTATAATTTTTTACGCTATGATTATCTCCGCTTCCGTCAGCGAGAAGAATTACTCTGCCGTCAGCTTTAATTTGATCAACATTTAAGTTATGGTCTAAGCTTGCGATATTAACAAGCGATTTTTCTCCTGAGCTTATTGCTTTAACGTTACCGCCAACATTGACATTAACTGATTTTGTCAAATCTCTTGAATTTTTTCCGAGTCCCGTGCAGGCATCACCGTCACAAGGGCCGACTTCAGTACCAATCGAACCGTTTGTTGCGGACATATCAAGATTACCGCCCGCTTTAATAAGATTTGAACTTGTACCGGCGTTTAAAATACTTCCGTTATCAACGGCGATTTTAACATTTTTGCTTGCATCAACAAAATCTTTTTTAGAGGTAGAACTGCTTTCTCCGATTACCACGTTTGAATTTGAGCTGGTAAGATTAATATCGCCTGCGTAGTTTTTAACTAGTCCGGAGATTTTAATTCCGCCATTACCTGTATTCGTAACGGTAATATCTCCTTTTCCGTAATTTGCAACATTACCGGAAATATCAGTTCCATTCCCTGAACCGTTTCCGTATGAAAGAATTGTTATAGAACCGTTACTTGAAGTAACGTGATCTCCGGAAACTAAACCATCAGTATTTACAAGTGAGTTAAATAATGTATTTGCATTATCTTTAGATACCAGTGTTGTATCATTTCCAAGACCGCTGAGAACATTTCCGGGTATAGTTACATTAGCTGCTTCAATATTTACAAAATCTCTGGCAAGAACTTGACCTTGAATATTTACTGTACCATCACCATGTTTTAATTGCTTTTTATAATCTTTTGCCAAAGAAGGTACTTTTACACTACCTTTGTATTTTTCATATGACTCAGTATCAGGTGTTAAAACTGTTAAAGCACCAACATTTAAAACACCGCTTGAACCTACTACCATACCTTGCGGTGAAACAAATATCAAATGTCCGTTTGTAAATTCTCCGCTCTTATTTACGGTATTTACAAGACCGTTTATACTAATTTGGTGGTCAACCATATTTAAAAATGTGTTTATATCATTTCCACGAATTTTATCATGGAATTTAAAATTAGCTATATCTCCCTCATCCAATTGAAAATCCAAATATTTTCTAAATCCTATATCCCCGTTAGTAGCATCAGGAGTAATATCAAAGACATTGCCATTAGGCTTAACATCCGAAATATTACTTGCTGCCATTACCTGTAAACAAAATGATTGCTGTAAAAAGAAACAAAATGTTAATGCAGAAGCAACAGCTTTTCTTTTTCCGTTTTTAGTCTGAATCATGTTATTATCCTTTCAATAATTGTTAGCTTTACAATAATACTAGCAAGAGCAAAAAAATTTTACCATTTATTATTACAAATGCTTAATAATATTTTTATAAATTCCTGAAAATATTTTTTTGCCGGTTTATTAACAATTGTTAAGCTTAATATTCTTTTCTTTTCATGATTGTTCTTTGCAGTGCAAAGTAAACACCGTAGAAAACAGCCATCAAAGCCAGCATTTCAACAAGTGCGGGAGCAGACAGATAATTTCGGAACACATAATAAAGCAATGCTGTCGGGACAAATGCAATAAATATTCTTGAAAGCGTCAAAACAGGATAAATAAGCCTTAACCCCGGCAAAACTATAATTATGCTGAGCAGAAAATATAAGAAGTTAGCACCTAATGTCGCTATTCCGACTCCCTGAAGCCCGTATTGAGGAATTAATAAGATATTCAATACAACACCCGTAATCCCTGATATCAGCTTAATTATAAAATCAATATAAGTCTTATTTGCAAGGTGATACTGCAATGTTGTGTAATCGGTAATCGCCATAAAGAATGAACCAAAAGCAAAATATGGTATTAACTTAAACGCTTCCAAAAATTTTTCGTTCGATGAGAGCATGCCCACATAATCAATTGAGTAAACCGAAATTACCGTAATTACCGGAAGTGCAATGAGTATAAAATATCCGGTAAACCTCGAAATAATCGGTCTTACGTCAATTTTTTCTTCATACATATTTATGATACGCGGGATTGCCGCAACCGTAATTATTGAAAATATTGTCAGCAAAAGTGAAAACGTCAACCCGTATGCAACACCGACAAGCCCCACCTGAGAAAATCCGTGGATACTGTTCATAATGAATTTATTGCTTTGATTGATTATCCAAGCGCTTAAAGAAGTTGCGGCAATCGGTATTCCGTAAGTAATTATCGGCAGCACGGAATGCCATTCTATACGCTGTAACTTAAACCAAGACAATATATTGCTCTGATATATCAACAGCAAATCCGTTAAAGTGATTGAAACAGCCATACCCAAAAGCAATGCTATCGCTCCGAGATGGAAAACTTTTACAAAAAATACGGAAAGCAAAATCGTCATAATTTGGTTTGCAATCGTAGAAATTGTAAATGATATAGACTTTAACTGCGCCCTCAAAAGTTGGAACAGCAAAGCTCTTATCGCAACCGGAATTATCAAAAACAGAATCGCAAAGAAATATTTTACCGGTATATGGAAAAAGTTATAAAAATTATTTCTGAATATATATGACAGAACAAACATTATAAATATGTTTGATGCAAGCATTGTGACAAGAGTAGTCAAATATTTCGGCATATTATCCATCATCTGATTGTGTTTAAAAAATCTTAAACCCGATAACCCAATCCAATCGGAAAATAAAATACACAAAAATGACAAAACCGCTATTGACAGTGAATACAACCCATACTGTTCCGGCGATAAAAGACTTGTATATACCGGAACAATGACGGCATTTCCAAGCATTCCGCATATCTTTGACGGAGAATACTTTGCCATATCTCTAAAAATAGCTTTTAACTGCTCTTGTTCAACTTCTCTGTTTTCCGTAAATTCCATAATTATTTTTATAACACAATAATAATTTATTGTAAAATTCCGTATAAATCGTACTCATCCGCACGCTCAATATAAACATTTTCAATATCTCCGGGAACCGCTTTATCAGCAGACGATGCATAAACCAGTCCGTCAATTTCAGGTGCGTCATGCCCGGAGCGCATTAAAACAACTCCGTCATCAGTATATCCCTCAACAATACAAGGAATAGTTTTTCCTACATAAGTTTCATTAATTTCTCTCGAAATTTTTTGCTGTAATTTCATCAGCTTATTATATCTTTGTTTTTTTACCTTTGCCGGAATCTGCTCAGTCATTGAATATGAAACTGTATTTTTTTCTCTTGAATATTCAAATACGCCCATTTTATCGAATTTAACCCGTTTAACAAAGTCATAAAGTTCGTTAAACTGCTCATCGGTTTCTCCGGGATATCCCACAATAAATGCGGTTCGAACAGCCACATCAGGTATTTTGCTTCTGATTTTGCGGATAAGTTCTTCGTAATCCATAACCGGACGGCGCATAGCTTTCAAAATTTCCGCATTGCAATGCTGAAGCGGAAGATCAATATATTTTACCACTTTGTCAAATTTTGCAATCGCATCAATAAGTTCATCCGTCATCTGGGAAGGATAAGCATACATAATTCTGATCCAGCCCAAACCGTCTGTTTTGTTTAGTTCTTCAAGAAGCTTTGGGAGCGACTGCCTGCCGTATAAGTCTATACCATAGCTTGTTGTATCCTGAGCAATAAGAACAATTTCCGTCACCCCTTTTTGGACAAGCGCTTTCGCTTCATCAACAATACTTTCAATCGGACGGGAATGGTATTCCCCGCGCAGATTTGGAATAATACAGTATCCGCAGTGATAATTGCATCCGTCTGCAATTTTTATATAAGAACTTGCACCAACTGTTATCTGCTGTCTTTCGATATTCTCAGGGTAAACATAATCGGGCTTTTCGGAAACTTTTGAAACATAACGTTCATTGTTTGCAACTTTTTCAACAACATCCGCAATCTCTTTTAAATCTGAGGTTCCAACCATACCGGAAATTTCCGGAATTGCTTTTTTCAAATCACCTTTATACTTCTGAGGCAGACAACCGGTTACAATAACCTTTTTACCGCTCTGAGCAATCTGCAAAATTGATTGAACGGATTCCTTTTCAGCATCATGAATAAATGAACAGGTATTTATAACCACAATATCCGCATCATTTTCATCAAGCGTAATTTGATGCCCCTTTTGAGCCAAAAGTCCGAGCATAAGTTCACTGTCAACAAGGTTTTTTGCACATCCGTGATTTAATAAAGCAATTTTCATATCATAGAAACATTAACACAAAAGAATAAATAAGTGAATGAGCTAATCGGCGTATGAATTATGTACGAACAATTGTCCTTTTCCGTCAAGGGAAATGTCTTATTCGCAATCTTTCAGGCTAAGAACTTAAAATTTATACCTTAAACCGAGTTTTATAAGTTTATTTTGAATATCAAAAGGCAGTCTTGATATTATTTGTGCGAAGTATGCATCTTTACCGACCGTATAAGAAGGTTTGGGATTGTCCATACCGTCAACTTTTATTATTAAATCAACGACTTTTTGAACATTTAATCCGTTTTGACCGTTCTTACGCGCACTGTTAACCATATATTTCATTTGGTTTTCATATCCTGCGGAATTTTCAATGGAGTCCTGATTTAATTCAACGGATTTATCCCACAGAGGCGTAGCTATAACACCGGGTTTTATTGATACGACTTTCACGTCAGACTCAAGCATCATGGAATTAAACAGTATATCAAGCGCACGCTTGGAAGCACAGTAAGGCGCAACAAACGGAAAAATCCCAAAACTTGCCATAGAACTTATATTTATAATTTTCCCGTCTTTTAAAATATCAGAAAGCCTTTGTGTAAAATCCAGATGAGAAAATGTATTAACTTGAAACTGATTTTTAATTTTATTTATATCAATTCTCTCCGTAATCCCCGCGGTAACACAGCCCGCAACATTTAACAGCGTATTAATCTTATCTGTTTTTGATTTAATAAATTCGGCTGCCTGCTCAATCGTTTCGGTTTTTTCCATATCAATATAAAACGGAATTACGTTTTCAAATTTTTTCAAATCCGCAAGGTATTTTTCATTTCTGTAGCCTGCAAAAACAATGTTTTCTTCACAAAAATGCTCAAGTAAAGCTTTGCCGATACCCGATGTTGAGCCCGTAATTACATATTTCTTCATAAATCAATTATACCATGACATTTTTATATTATTATATGCATTATGAATATCAGCGAAAAAAGCCGAAAAGCACTTGAATTTGACAAAATATCCGAACAGCTTGCCGATTTTGCAAAAACTCCGCAGAGCAAAAGAATCTGCCTTGAAACATTGCCGTTTGACGATATAGTAAAAATAAACAAAGAACTCCGGTGCACAAGGGAAGCAAAATTTGTTCTCGATATGCCTTGTGACATACCGATTGAATATATCGCAAATATTGAGGAAATAAAAAGCAATCTTAATACGGGCTATCTGTCTGAACAAATGCTTATTGATACGGCTAAAACCCTTAAAACTTCAAGGCTTGTAAAAAAGTTTTTGAGTGAAAATCTTCCCGAAGAAGCAATACTTTTCCAAGCTTCACGGGATTTAATTTCCGATAAGCTTCTTGAAGAAAGAATATTCAATACTTTTGATGAGAATTTGAGCGTTAAACATGATGCAACGCCCGAACTTAAAGGGCTTTATTCTTCCCTTAAAGATACCGAAAAAAACCTTAAAAACACGGTAAGCTCACTTTTAAATTCCCCGGAGTTTACAAAACATCTTCAGGAAAATATTTACACAACAAGAGATGACAGAATTGTCTTTCAGGTAATGGCATCTTCAAAAAGTAAAGTACAGGGTATCGTTCACGATGTTTCCGCAACGAATAAAACTTTTTACATAGAACCTTCACAAATCGTGCCTTTGAACAACAAAATCAGAGAAATCAATTCAAAAATTCATTCCGAAATTATCAGAATTTTGACCGAACTGACGGGACTTGTAAAAATTGCGATAAAAGATTTGGCATTGAGTGAAGGAATACTTGCCACAATAGATTATCATTTTGCAAAAGCACGTTACGCGGTAAAATTCAATGCCGCAGAGCCCGAAATTGTGACCGAGAGAATTGTTGAACTTGAGAATATGCGTCATCCGCTTTTAAATGTTGAAAATATAGTTACAAACAATTTTGAAATAGGAAAAGAATACAAATCGGTAATAATCACAGGTTCCAACACCGGCGGAAAAACCGTTACGATAAAAACAATCGGGTTATTTATTCTTATGGCAAAAACGGGAATGTTTCTGCCCTGCACACATGCAAAAATTTATCCGTTTGAGAGAGTTTACGCCGATATCGGAGATGATCAGAGTATTTTGCAAAATCTTTCGACATTTTCATCACATATGACAAACATTATAGAAATCCTGAAGGAAAGCAACCCCAAAACTTTTGTAATTCTTGATGAAATATGTGCGGGCACCGATCCCGTAGAAGGTGCCGTTTTGGCTCAGGTAATCCTTGAAAAACTTGCACGGGAAAATGTTAAATCGACCGTTACGACGCATTACGGAGAGTTAAAAGCGCTTGAATATACGAATCCGTATTTTAAAAATGCATCGGTGGAATTTGACACGGAGACCTTAAAACCGACATACAAGCTTTTGTTGGGCATTCCGGGACTCAGCAACGCAATATCAATTGCACAAAATCTCGGGCTGGATGAAGAACTTACGCGAAAAGCCAAAGAAATTGTAGTTTCCACGAAAGATCCTTCAATACTTGTTGTGGAAAAATTACAGGAAACACAGGCAAAACTTGCACAAAGTCTCAAAGAAGCAGATGAAATTAAGGAAGAATCCGAAAATATCAAGCGGGAATATGAAATTGCACTGGAAAATGCGCGAAAAGACAAGAAAAAAACGGTTAAAAACATAAAAGACAAATTTGATCGTGAGCTTTTGGAGGTCAAATCGGAAATCAAAGAAATACTTGATGAATTGCGGCGGGAAAAAACCGAAAAGATTGCAAGGCGGTCTTATGCAAGGCTTGCACAAACGGAAAGCAAATTCCGTTCGGATTTATCCCAATACGATGAAAAGCAAAAGTACGCGGATATAGACTGGGAAAATGTAAAAGTTAACGACAAACTGCTTTTAAAAGGATTAAATCAGCCGGTGGTTTTGCTTTCTCTGCCTGACAAAAATCAATATGCAAGCGTTCAGATGGGCAATATAAAAACAAAAATTAAGTGTGAAAAACTTGCGCCTTATGATGAAGCTTACGAGAAGAAGCAAAATGTTTACAAACCCAAATCCTTGGAAAGTTTTGAGCTTAGGAAAACCGATATATCAAACACGCTTGACCTTCGCGGTTACAAGGTAGAGGAAGCGCTTGACAGCCTTGAATTTTATCTTGACAAAGCGAGTCTTGCAAATCTGGCGAATGTTACGGTAATTCACGGACACGGCACGGGTGCGTTAAAATCAGCCGTAAGGGATTTTCTGTCCACATCGCCTTATGTCGCCAAATTCCGCCCCGGGAATGACAGTGAAGGCGGTGACGGTGTCAGCGTGATTGATGTGAATTAATTTACCACAATTATATAAAGGTGTGATTACCGTTTTTTTATTCCGCTATATCGTTTTGGTATATCTGAACCAAAGAACCTAATTTGCCTGATTCATTTAATTTTGATAAAATCTTATGCGCTTTATCAAAGTCAATCTCTTTACCTTTTTCATTAAAGAATTTGTTATCTTTAAAAATTACAACGGATTCTCCATCGGTATTTCTAAATTCTTGAGATGAAAATTTATCAGAATCTATTTTTGCCTGATTAGTTAGTGATGATAACAATCTTGATGCGGAATCATAACTTCCGTACAGACCACGTTTTAAAAGATGTTTATCAACATTTGTTAAATCGGTTGTGATATCGGTTGTCTTTCCGTTTTGATAATGTATTGTAGATTTTAATTCCTTGGCACATACTAAAGATTTTGCATTAGTATCTTTATCTAACAATGTTTTACCGTCAGCAGAATAATGTTCGGACAAATTCAGAACAACTGTTCCGTTATCTGCATATACAAATTCGCGTGTGGTCTTGGTAAGAGTTCCGTCATCTTCGCGTTTCCATTTGATAGGTTTAGATTCGTGAAAACTGCTGCTTCCCAATGAATAGCCGGATGAATACTGATACTTAAACTCCTCACCGGGTTTTAAATCAGCTATTTTTGCATTTATTTCGTCCGGTGTAAGTTTTGTGTTCTCCGGTTTAACCGTATCGTTTGCAGTTGCGCTTGCTTTTGCACTATCATAAACATCTTTTGAAACTTCCATTCCGTTAATGTAATATTTACCCTGCGAAATTTTTCCGACCTGTCCGTTAGCATTAAAATCTTCCTTAACCAGTGAAAGTCTGCTTGCTTCATAATTAGGATCATTTGCCGGCCCAACTTCATGTTTTTCAATTTTAACTTCAGAAGCATTTATTACCACTTCATCCTTTTGTTCAACTGTTGAATTTCCGTCCGCAACGGGAATTTCTTCAGCAGCGGCAACTTCCTCAGGTACAGGAGATGCTTGCGTTTGAACTTTCAAATTACTTACATATTCTCTCAATTCTGCCTGATCCATGGTCTTGCCGTCTTTTTTAAAGATTAAAACGGGATTTCCGCCCACTGAAACGTAAGAACCTTGAATGTCAGAGGGTAATTCGGCATTCTCATCCAATCCCAAAGCGGTTTTCATTTGGTTTTCCATTTCGGATTTGGTTACATATTTATTTTTTCCGTGTGTGGAAATTGTTACGAGTTCATCGCCGAGTGAACCGTCCTCTTTAATTTCCCTGCGAACTTTCTGACCGTCAATGGTTGCAACGGAAATTTTTGTTTTCTTACCGTTTACTTCACGTTCAAGAACTTTACCGTCGACGCTATCCAAAATTGTTTCTGTTTCTGCAGTCGGCATTTTTTCAAGTTGCGAGGGCATTTCCGATGTCTTAGTAAGAGTTTGTTCCGATAGTGAAGGTGTTTGAAGTTCCGGAATGTTGGGCTTGTTTTCAGGTTTAGGCTCCTTAATTTCATCAAGAAAACCTGCGAATATTTCGTTATATTCTTCAACGCTCAACTGTATTGTTTGTCCTTGTTTAACCTGAAAATCTCTGCCTGAACCGCCCAAATATTTACTTCCGCCGTCAAATATTGAACCGCCGGCACGAGCTCCCGAATCACGTTCGGCATCAAATTTTGCCACCTTTTGCAAAATAGCATTCATCTGAGTTTCACTAACATTTTTACCGCCCTGTGCTTTAATAAAATTTCTTATTGAAGAAGCAAGGTTTTTACTTACGGTAATTGATGGGGGGGGGGGGGCAAAATCGGTTGCATAAAGTTTTCCTTATTTTTATACTCTCTTATTTATATAAAAACAAACTCCGCAGAAAAATTTCAGAAAAAACGGAATTAGACGCAAAATTACTGCTATGCTATGCTATGCTATGCTATGCTATGCTATGAGGAATTATAGCAAGGGTTTCGGGGTTTTGTAAATCAAGCTTACAATTCGTTACAATGTTAAATTTTATTAACAAATTATTCGATTAATTCCGTTGCCAAATTCACAAAAAGTGCTAGAATAATTCTTGTAAAGAGAGGAAAAGACAATGGATATACAAGAATTAAGAAACGAACATGAGCTTATAGACCTTTTCTGCACACTTGCTCAAATCCCGTCACCGTCGCTGCATGAGGAAAAAGTAGCACAATTTATCAAAGAATACTGTTCAAAAAACAATATGAAATGTACTCTTGATGATTACGGGAATGTGCTTATAGATATTCCGGCAACGGTTTCAGGCAAAGAACCGCTTCTTTTATCGGCACACATGGACGTTATAGGCGATGACAGCCCCGTAAACCTTTATCTTGATGAGGAAGGCAATATTCATGCCGAAAACAGGACTCTCGGCGGAGATGATAAAGCCGGTGTTGCAAATGCACTGCTTTTTGCGAAAGAAATTGCAAATTCCGATACTGAGCACGGCGGGCTTGAATGCGTATTCACACGTGACGAGGAATCGGGAATGTCCGGTATCAGGCATGTGAACTTTAAAAATATAAAATCGAAATACTTATTGGTATGCGACAGCGATACTCTCGGTCAGTTAGAGGTTTCGGGAGCAAGCTATACGCTTGTAAAAATTGATGTTCAAAGTCGTAAAGGCGGTCACTCCGGCATAGATATCGGCGACAAAACAAGAGCAAACGCCGCAAAACTTATAGCCGATATTATTTCAAAACTACCGCAGGGAGTATTTTACGAAGAAAACGGAACGGTCGTAACTTCCTGTAACCTTGGCGGAATCAGTGCGGGAGATATTAATGTTACCAATATTATCAACCCTGAAGCTTCCGTAAGCTATTCAATAAGAAGTTCAAGCCGTAAAAAAGAGGAAGAATTAAAGCTGAAAATGAGTTTGGTTATTGATGAATTTAACAAGAATTACGGCGAAGTGGCTCAGGCGCGGATAAATTTTGAAGAACATCTTCCGCCGTTTGAAAAGGTTGATGATGAATATATTCCGATACTTTTTGAAACAGCGGCAAGAAAAGTCGGTGTTGAACCTGATATTACATCGTTCCATGCGGGAGCGGAAACTCATATTTATGCAAACCAAACAAACAAAAACGATGAAAAATTTATCCCGTATCTGGTAGGGCTTGCGACTGTACATAACATGCACTCAAAAAACGAATATCTTGAATACAAGAGCATTTTAAAAGGGCATGAGCTTTTGAGGGAATTTTTCAGAGTTTATAACGGATAAAAAAAGGAACCTTGAAGGTTCCTTTTTTTTAGATGGTAACCGTAAGAGTTTCAAGTTTAAGTTCTATCGGTTTTTCGTCAAGCACTTCTACCTGAAGTTCTTTTGCGTCAATAATTTTAGGTGTGGGAGCTTTTGCATTCAAATTAGAATAAGCGCCTGATTTAACTTTCGCAACGACCGGATCGGGATTAGCCTTTTGGTTTTTCACATCGGTCATGATTTTGTTAACGAATCGTCTGGTTTCGGCATAAGGCGGGACGGCATGGTATCTTTTAACGTTGCCGGGGCCTGCGTTGTATGCTGCGAGAGCGAGTTCAACCGAGCCAAACATATTGTACATTTTTTTGTAATACAAAATTCCGCCTTTAATATTGTCATTTAAAGAATACGGATTAAGCCCCATTCTTCTGGCGGTGGAAGGCATTAACTGGAATACGCCAACGGCACCGTGAGCACTTCGTGCTTCATGTCTGAATCCTGATTCGGTGCGTGCAATGCTGAGAGCTATAGCAGGATCCACACCCATTTCAATAGCATGTTTTACTATTGCGGCTTTTACAGTATTGACGTCAGCTGCCTGACATTGCGTATTTGTGAACAATACACACAATAGTGTAAAAGTTAACAGTAACAATTTTTTCAAAATGTAATCCTCTTATTGTAAATTGAGATTCCTAAAAATTCCCTAACGATCTGTTTCTACAACAAAATCAAAAACTTTTAAGAATGATTATATATACATCGTATAACAAAAAAAAATTTTTGCAAGTCTAAATAGAAAATCGGCGGAGGAAAAAGCGGTGTAAATCCTTGATATCAGCGATTTAAAGTGTAATTGTAACAATTATGAATAAGGGGTAAATTCATAAGAAAACTCCCGTCTTTCAGACGGGAGAGGAATGATTAAGCTTTCCGCTTACGCGGAGCTTAAGTTGAATGAGATTTTTTTTATATCCTCTCCTTTTTGGGAGAGGGTTAATAACCTTTTTGCCTCCGGCGGGTGCTGCGCGCACTGCGGTCGTTTTTTTATATTCCGTTCGCGCAGCGAACCGTAATGAACTTCCTAACTATTAACTTAATAACTTACTAACTTATCTCTATTCCGTTCGCGTAGCGAACCGTTACGAACTTAGTAACTATTAACCTAGTAACTTAATAACTTCTATTCTCAATGTACAGACTTATGTTCCAACGCATCCAAGCGCTGATTAATACGTTTTTGTTCCGCTTGAACCTGTTTTAAGGTTTCGGTGAGTTCGGAAACTTTTTTATCAAGTTCTTTTACGGCATTGACTAAAGTATAGATGATGTCATCTATACGGATTGTTAAGAATCCGTCTGAGCCTTTTTTGACGGCATCGGGAAGGATTTTTTGAAGTTCCTGTGCTATGACGCCGACTCTGGGTTCTTTGTCTTTATCTTTTTTGAAGGTGAAGTTGTAGACTTTTATTTGACGGATTTTGTCTAAACCGTTTTTATTTTCACCTTTTATATATTTCAGACGTTTGTCTGATGTGACATTTGCACCGTTTACGTAGAGTTTGCCGGGAATTCGGACATTATGTGATGAACTGCCTAAAACGAAGTCCCATTCATTGTTTGCAGTTGCTGTAAACCCTATTGCTACGGCATGGCTGGCATTTACATACGTACGATCTCCTATAGCAACAGAGCCTTCAGTGGAGTCTTTAATACATACAGTACCACCAATCGCCACATCGAATACACCGGATGTTCTGGCATCATAACCAATTGCTACTGAATTTTTGCCGCCTGTATAATTACCAAATCCTAATGCAGTACTACATTGGCTCCATACTCTGTTTTGATTTCCTATTGCTATTGATTGGTAAGATATGTCGGAAGAAGAATTTTTAATGACATTTTTAACGCCCATTACAACGCCGTAATTTCCTTCTACCTCGTTCTCCTTACCAATAACATATGAACCATAAGTTGGTACTTTGTTCATGTATCCTATTGCCATTGAATTGTTCGATTCAGACACTGATGGATTACCCCCGTTGACTGTGTTGTCCCATCCGAGTGCTATAGTTCCGCTTGATTCCGCTTTATTATATGTTCCAATTGCTATAGAACCATATCCCGGAGCGGAATTATGATAACCAAATGCCTGCCCACCGGCTGCAGTGTTACTGCCTCCGATAGCGATAGAACCGCCGGATTCAGTAGCTTTATTGAAACATCCGAGAGATAGGGAGTTTTGTCCTGATGTTGTATTGTTAACACCCAATGCTACCGCACCTGGAGCAGTGGCACTATTATTAAATCCCGCTGCTAAAGAACCCGCTTCGGTAACGCCCTGCGATTTTGCAACATAACCGGATGCGGTATTATTCCATCCCACTGCTGTTGCTCTATTTGCTGATGCGGTATTCTTAAATCCTAATGCCACAGCCTCAGTTCTTGATGCTGTATTTTGAATTCCGACGGCAGTACCCCATGTATAGTTATATGTATCAAATGCTCCTGCCGTATTTTGATTCCCCAAGGCTACGCTATTGGCACGTGTGTTATTTTTATATCCGATTGCAGAGGAATTACTTAATGCATTATTTAGAGTTCCGACTGCTAAAGCATTTGGCTGATTACTATAAGTTCCAAAATCCTTATCTTTAGAGCCTGCAGTATTACCATATCCCATTGCTACGGCATTATTTCCTGTTGCAATGTTTTCTTGTCCGACAGCGATGGCATTTTTACTGTATGCCGGCGCTGCCCAAGGTGAGACTATTTTGTAAGGTGTTGCATTATTAAATCCTATCGACACAGAATGCATTTCCTCTGTTGACAATTTATCAGCAGTAGTGCCGATAAGCATATAATCCCCGAAAATTCTGAGTCTTGCGGGAGTATCTGCGGTAGAACCTGTCGGTTTGCTCTTAAAGAGAATATTATCTTTGCTTACATCTCCGGTATTGATAATCAGCATCGCATCGCCGTCATCGCTTCCGGCTTCGGTTTGACCTATCATGTTTCTTGAAGCCTCTGAATACGCATCGGAATCCGAACCGTCAACCCATTTCCACGGACCGTTGTTATCCGAGCTTCCGCCTATTCCGGATGCTTTCAATGCCTGATCGGCTTTTATCCTCGTTGTAATCATCGGCGCCATGGCAGCCAAAACTATGCTCATTATGAGCATGACTACCATCATTTCCGCAAGCGAAAATGCGCAATAATTAAAACGGCTTAAGTTCCTTAACGGACGGGCGCTATTTACCCCCCCCCCGACAGGGCAACTCAAATCAAAATTTCTGTTTTTTCTCATAACATTCCTCCATATACATTCCTTGAAACCATTATAATATAATCTTTATTTTTTTTCAAGTATATGCTAAACTTATTTTGACAGGAGGAAAAATGGAAAATAAAAACTTAGCGGACATAGGAGTATTCGGCGGTTCCGGATTCTACAAATTTTTGGACAATATTGAAGAAGTGAGGGTTGAAACACCTTACGGAATGCCGAGCGATAACCTTTTTATAGGACAAATCGGAAATCATAAGGTCGCCTTTATGCCAAGGCATGGCAGAAATCATACCATTTTACCTCATTTACTCAATTACAGAGCCAATGTTTGGGCAATGAAATCAGTCGGATGCCAAAGAGTAATTTCTCCCTGCGCGGCAGGAAGCCTGCAAAAACATATTAAACCCGGAGATTTTGTAATTTGCGATCAATTCGTCGATTGGACCGACGGCAGAAAATCAACCTTCTATGAAGGGCCGATTGTTACTCACCCTTCCGCCGCCGAAACTTATTGCCCCGAACTTCGTCAATTGGCAATTAAAACAGCAAAAGATTTAGGTATTAACGTTCATGATAAAGGCACGGTAGTCGTTATTAACGGCCCGAGGTTCTCTACAAAAGCGGAATCAAAATTCTTTACAAATCAAGGGTGGGAAGTTATTAATATGACAGCTTTCCCCGAAGCGTATCTCGTTAAAGAACTGGATATGTGCCCGCTGAATATCTCTTTGATAACCGATTATGACGCCGGATTAGTCGGTGACGTACCGCCCGTTTCACATCACGAAGTTATTGAAGTGTTTAATTCCAATGTTGCAAATCTTAAAAACCTGCTGTTCAGGATGATTGAAAATATTCCTTTAACAAGAGAAAATTGCAACTGCGCAGATACTAAAAAAAGTTCGCAAATGTAGGAGAAAAATATGATTAATAACCTTATATTTGTTGTAAACAGCTGTTTTCAGATTTACTTTTGGCTTATCCTCGTCAGATGCCTGTTGAGCTTTGTTCCGTCAATTGACTGGTATAAACAGCCTTTCGCTTTTGTTAAAGAAACCACGGATATGTATCTGAACCTTTTCAGATCTATCGTTCCGCCTGTCGGCGGATTGGATTTTTCACCAATAATCGCTATTATCGCACTCCAAATTATAAACTATCTTATTATATATATACTGCTGCTGTTTAAAGGTTAAATAAGGATACAAACTTGTAAAAAAAATTTACTTAATATATAATCACGGCTATGAATATAGTAATTTACGGTGCAACGGAAATCGGCTGCCTTCTGGCAACGGAATTTTTCGAAGACCATGACATAACAATAATTGATAAAGAAGAAAACAGAACCGAAGAATTTAATAAGCTTGATATAAGCTTTATTCAAGGTAATGCGTCTGATGTTAACGTCCTGAAAAAAGCTGATATCAAAAATGCCGATGTTTTTATTGCCTGCACTAATATTGATGAGGCAAATATCGTTGCCTGCCTTTCCGCAAAAAAATTCGGCGGAATTAAAACAATCTGTTTTGTCAGCAAAGAAGAATACAGAAATACCCTCAATTTTGAAAAAAATATTGATAACTTCAGCGACTTTTTTATTGATTACATAATCTGGCCGGAAGAACTTTTGACTCAGGAAATTTTCAGAATCGTAACGGTTGCACATGCACTTGATGTTGAAAATTTCGCCGACGGCAAAGCAAGACTTCTGGAGTTTAAAGTGTTACCGCATATTTCAATTGTCGGAAAAAAGGTCAAAGACTGCGGGTTTACAAATGATACTTTAATGGTCGGACTTACAAGGAATTGTAACTTGTTTATCCCAAACGGTGATACCGAAATTTTGGAAGGCGATAAATTAATATTTATGGGTACTTCGCATTCGCTTGATATACTTGCGGGTACGTTTTTCCACGAAAAAGAAGTCGTTAAGTCAGTCTGCATTATCGGCGGAGGAAAAGTAGGCGCAATGCTTGCAGGCACTTTGGAAACACTCAAAATCAGAACAAAAATTATCGAAAAAGATTACGACAGATGCAGATTTCTGGCGGAAGAACTTTCGCATACCCTCATAATTAACGGTGACGGAACGGATTTGAAACTGCTTGATGAAGAAGACATCGGCAATTGCGATGTGGTTGTGAGCGTAACAAACAACGATGAAAAAAATCTTTTGTGCTCGCTTCTTGCAAAACAACTCGGAGTTAAACGCGTAATCGCAAGAGCTTCAAAAGTTTTGAACATACCGTTGTTTGAAAAAGTGGGCATTGATATCGCAATTTCGTCAAAAAATTCTGCTATCAATGAAGTTCGCAACGATTTGCAGGAAAATGATGCGGATATTCTTGCCACAGTGGAACAGGGACAGGGTGAAGTCTTGGAAATCAGCGTGCTTCCCGAATTTAACGGTAAAAAGATTATGGAATTAACTTTTCCCGCCGGAGCAATAATCGGCGTAATTCAACGTAAAAATTCCGTTATTATACCGAAAGGAAACAGCGTTATTAATACCGGAGATATTATGATTATATTCACTACTTCCGAAAATGCCGCTAAAATTAAGGAATTTTTTAAGGTAAAGTAATATGAGATTAAATTATATTGCAAATGCCGTAGGGCTGGTAATGACATATATAGGGCTTGTAATTCTTCTTCCGATTGCTGTCGCACTTATTTACGGGGATTACAAATCCGTTCTCCCTTTTTTGTGCGCATCAATAATATCATCGGGACTGGGATTTATTTTTAGAAAAGCCGTGCCTTTAGCACCTGACAGCCTTAATGATATCAAAAAAGCCGAAGCATTGTTTATAGTGGGTTGTGCATGGGTTGTTTTCGGTATAATTGCATCAATACCTTATCTTTTTTACGGATTTTCGCCGATAAATGCTCTTTTTGAAGCAGTATCCGGAATTACAACCACGGGCGCAACAATATTTACGCATTTCGATTATCCGAATGCACTCTTTTTCTGGAGAGCATTTACTCAATGGCTCGGCGGTTTGGGAATTATAGTCTTATTTATAGCTATTCTGCCTCAGTTCGCCGTCGCCGGCAGACAGATGTTTTTTGCGGAAACTCCCGGACCTACTGAGGAAAAATTTACACCGAGAATAAGAAACACCGCATCCGCACTCTGGTCTGTTTATGCAGGATTGACACTTGCGGAAATCGTTCTTTTGATGTGGGCGGGAATGCCGGGATTTGACGCTTTATGCAATTCGCTCTCGACTTTGTCCGCAGGCGGCTTTTCTCCCAACCCTGACAGTATCGCAGGCTATCATTCAAACTGTATTAACTGGATTGTAATATTCTTTATGTTCTTTGCGGGTGCAAGTTTCAATTTGCAATATAAAGTTATTAATCAAAAAAATCCTTTTACACTGTTTAAAAGCGAAGAATTCAGAACTTATTTCGTCACGGTTTTTGTGATGGCTTTGCTTATAACCTGTTCCGTATGGATAAACAACAATACGGCAATTTTCCAAAACTTTACAGATTCATTGTTTCAGGTAATAAGCATAACAACATCCACCGGTTTTGCAAGCGTGGATTTTGCACAGTGGAATTACACATCCAAACTGCTCTTGTTTATCGTAATGTTTACCGGCTCTTGCGCAAGCTCCGCCGGCGGCGGTATTAAAATGGCAAGATGGATTGTCGTATTTAAGTCCATGAAAAGCGAACTTGCAAAAATATTACACCCCAATGCCGTATTTAATATTAAACTTGACGGTAAAACCGTTGCACCTGAAGTTACAAGACAGATTATTGTATTTGTATTCTTTTTCTTTATAATTTTCGCGGCAACGGCAATTTTAATGTCAATTATTGAACAAAACAGCGCCATAGGTTTGTCGGTCGCCATATCATCACTCGGTAATATAGGCCCTACATTAGCGGCTGCTACCGGTCCGTTTGCAAATTTTGACGGATTACATACACTTACAAAAATAATCTATATCATAAATATGTTTGTCGGAAGGCTTGAATTAATCCCGTTTTTAGTACTTTTACAACCTGAATTCTGGGCAAAAAGAAGCGAAAATGTTTCTTGAATTTGACGTATTTTCGTGAAAAAATTTAAAAAGAGGTTTTGATGAAAAAAATTATTATTATACTATGTTTAATCTTGTGCGGGAGTTATGCATTTGCCGATTGTTCCGACAGAGCGATTGAATTATACTCGAACAGAGCCGCACTTTATAACGTTTTGAACCTGTCTGCGGACCAGATAAAATGCAAAGATGTAATCGATAAGAAAAGATATGATGAATTAAAACAGCTCGGAGAACAGCATCGTCAGGAAAAATACGTTCTTGACAGCATGATAAAGGGCAGCGCCAGTGAAAAATCCGTCAGAAAACAAGAATGCATTGTTAAAAATATTGAAAAAAATATTATAAAAACCGGCAAAAAATACGATAAAGAATTTAAATGCGTTCTGGATTCGGAACAAAAATCCAAACTTAATGTAATAAGAAAAATGGAACGCAGAGATTTAAAATACTGCAAAAAACATAAAAGATTGTTTAAACCCGACAAAAACCTTCGTCCGTTCGGAACTTATACGACAGGACAGGAAGTTTTATGCCCCAAACATAAAAAATGGCATATTTTCGGTATCAGACATGAAAAATAGATAATACAAATGATGTCTTTTCATCGGAAATCATTATAATTATGATATGAGGTTTTGTATTGGCATATTAACAATAATTTTCTTAACCGCATCAAGCTGTTTTGCATTCGGGACTAAAAGTGCCGAACCGCAAGAATTTGACAATGCGGGCAAAGGTTATGTCGGAACACTGCCCGATTTATCAAAAGGATTTACGACTTCGGAACCGAAAAATACAAAGCCCGTTTATGAAAAAACAAAAGATTTTAATTCATCCGATGAAATCAGACCGGTGCCGAGAGAAAATCCCGCATTTGTAAATATCATACTGAAACAGGACAAAACTTCACCTTATTTAAACGACATAGAAAATATTCTGCCTCTGCTTGAAAATATTTTGTACTGTATAGAAAATAATTATGACGTACAAATATTTAATGCCAAAGTTTATTTCTTAAACAAAACCGTAGAATACTTAATGGGAAAATATGACGGCAAACCGGAAAGCAGTTATTTATCGTTTAAAAAGCTGCTTGAGCTTAACACTCACACAAAATCCGTGGCAACATTAAGAAGCGAAGCGGAAAAATACAGACCTTATCTTGCATATACCGGTGCGGGATATCTATACAATGACAATGTGATAAATCAGCAGCTTGACTACTTGAAGGTAGAAATTGAAGAAACTATTGTTGTACTCAAAGATGCAAATTGAACAAAATCGATAGGAAAATCGTTATAAAATTAAAGGACAAATTTTGAATATCAAAAAATTCATAATAATAGCGGGAATATTTTTAACAACGACGTCAAGCTACGGTGTAGAGCAGATGAGCGTTGAAAAACATGCCGTGCTTAATATAAAAGACTGTATAAACCTTGCACTTCAAAACAGCCCGAATATTAAAAAAGCAAGATATAACTACGGAATTGCAAAAGGCAATGTCGGAATTGCAAAATCAGGTTATTTCCCTACCATAGGCATCGGGACGGGATATAATCTGTCCGATAGCCATACAAACAGATATAACACAAGTTCTGATGTATATTCAGCCGAAGCAAATATAAATCAGCTTATTTGGAACTTCGGGAAAACCAATGCAAACATCAGAATGTACAATTTTAACCGCATCGCAGCACTTTACGATTTCAACGATATCGTACTGGAGACAATTTTCGGCGTGAAGACAAATTATTTCGGAGTTCTGGCGGCAAAAGCCACCATGGACATTAACAGAGCTAACGTACAGATAAACGAAAGAAACTATCAGCGTACGAAGGCATATTTTGACGAAGGAATACGTTCGAAAATTGACCTTGTGAACGCAGAAGTGTATTTGAGCGATTCGAGAGTAACTCTTGTAGAATCAGAAAAACAGTATCAAAATGCACTTGTAAAGTTGAATAATTCAATGTATGTGGCATTTGCACCGGAATACGAGATAGAAAATACAGAAACTTTTAATTTTACCAACAATCTTGCGCCCGTAAGTCTTGAAAGAATTGATGAAAAATCAGATTTAAGTACCCCGCCAAAAGGAGTTTCCGATGCTTTTTTGACATCTCAGGTTGAAAAAATCGACATACTTGAAAATTATAAATTTGAACCGTTTCCCTATACTTTTGAAGAATCCGTGAAACTTGCATATAAAAACAGACCGGATTTAATGGCACTTGATGCATTGCTCAAGGCGATGAAAGAGTCATTAAAGTATACCAAACGTGAATATCTGCCGGAAATATCCGCAAGTGCTGGTTACGGTTACAGAGATATGTACAATACGAATTCATTTAATGTAGGGGTAAATCTTTCGACTTCAGTAAATATCAAAGGAGAAAAACATCGAATCGATAATGCAAAAATTCAGGTTAAAATGGCTGAAAATGATATTGAACAAGCTAAACAGGATATTTATTTTGAAGTTCAAAATCTTTATATAAATATGGTTCAACTCGAAAAACAAATACCGCTTCTTGCGGTCAAAGTAAAACAAACCCTTGAAAACTTTGAACTTGCGGACGGACGGTATTCGGTCGGACTTGGGGATTACATTGAGCTTCAGGATGCTAAAGTGAATTATAACAATGCACAGGTTTCTTATGTTCAGACCGTGTATAATTATAACGTGGCAAGAGCAAATCTTGAAAAAGCAATCGCTCTGCCCCAAAGTGTAACAACTTCAATTGAGGATTAAACATGATTGAAAAATTAAAAGGCAAAAAACGATATATTGCACTATCAATACTTATAGCAGTAACTGTATTTGCCGTTTCTGGTGCAGTTAACAGCAAAAGAATTAAATATGAGACCAGAAAAATAAAACGCTGTACAATAACCCAATATGTTGAAGCTTCGGGAACGATAAATCCGGTTAACACGGTCTCCGTCGGTTCAACCGTATCGGGACTTATAAAAGAAATTTACGTTGATTTCAACTCCGAAGTTAAAAAAGGACAGCTTATGGCGCAGATAGATCCCGCCAACTTTGAAGCACAGGTTCAGCAAAATCAGGCACAAATCAACAATGCTTATGCAAACCTTGCACGATTACAAGCTGTAGCCGAATATGACCAAAAGCAGTATGAAAGATACAAAAACCTCTATGCAAAAAATTTCGTTGCCAAAAGCGAACTTGATGAAAAATACAGTACATACAAATCCGACATGGCGCAAATAAACGCAGCCAGAGCACAAATAAGCCAATATCAGGCATCATTAAAGACAGCACAGACAAATCTCGGATATACGAAGATTATTGCACCGGTTGACGGTACGGTAATATCAAGAGAAATTGACCTCGGACAGCCTGTTGCCGCAAGTTTTCAAGCTCCGGAACTGTTTACAATCGCGCAGGATTTAACAAAAATGCAGATTGAAGTGAGCGTATCGGAAGCTGATATAGGTAAAGTTAAAGAAGGTCAGGACGTTACTTATACTCTCGACGGTTATCCCGACAGCCAGTTTGAAGGGAAAGTCACTCAGGTAAGACTTTCACCGACAACAGTTTCAAATGTCGTTACATACACGGTTATTGTTGACGTTGACAATGAAGATTTGAAACTTAAACCCGGAATGACAGCCAATGTTTCAATTATCACGAGCCAAAGCGATAACGTAGTCTGTGTTCCGAATATGGCTTTGAAATTTACTCCGGCGGACAACAAAGAAAGATATAAAAAACAAGGTGTTTGGATTCTTGATAAAAACAAACCCAAACGAATTGAAATTGAAACAGGCGCAAGCAATGATTCTTCAACGGAAATTCTGTCGGGAGATATCAATGAAGGTACTCTTGTAATTTTAAATGCACAGGGAAAAAATTCCAAAAAGCAAAACGGCAGAGCGCCGGTACCGAGGTTATAGTATGTCTTTGATTGAAGTTAAAGATGCCGTAAAGACTTATCAAACCGGAGAGGACTGTTTTAATGCCTTAAACTGTGTGTCCTTAAATGTTGAACGCGGAGAATTTGTGGCAATTATGGGTGCTTCAGGTTCGGGAAAATCAACGTTTATGAATATGTTAGGCACTCTTGATAAACCGAATTCAGGCAGCTACTTTCTTGACGGTATAGATATGCTGTCTTTGGATACGGATAATCTTGCACGGGTAAGAAATGAAAAAATGGGTTTTGTTTTTCAGGGGTTTAACCTTATATCAAGAACAACGGCACTTGAGAATGTAGAGCTTCCGATGATATATAAAGGAATACCCGAAGAAGAACGAAAAGCCAGAGCTAAAAAAGCTTTGGAAATAGTCGGGCTTTCCGCTCGTGAAGATCACATGCCAAACCAAATGTCAGGCGGGCAGCAGCAAAGAGTTGCAATTGCCAGAGCTATAGTTAACGATCCGCCTCTTATACTTGCGGATGAACCGACAGGTAATCTTGATACAAAAACAAGTATTGAGGTTATGGAATTTTTTGTAAACCTTAACAAAAATCTGGGGAAAACAATAGTTCTCGTAACCCATGAACCCGATATTGCACAATACTGCAAAAGAGTAGTAAAATTTAAAGACGGAAATATAATTTCCGATGAAATTAACACACAACCGACAATTCCATACTGATTATGATAGACTTTAAATCAACCGTAAAAATGGCGATTGTATCGCTAAAAATAAACAAAATGCGTTCAATATTGACGAGCTTAGGCATCATCATAGGTGTTAGCGCTGTTATCATAATGCTTGCCGTCGGAACAGGCGCAAGCGAAAAAGTTCAAAAAGATATGGAATCCATGGGAAGCAACATCCTTACAATCCGTTCCGCATCTGCAAAATCAGGCGGTGTAAGAATGGGTATGGGTACACGTCCCACACTTACAACAAAAGATGCACTCGCAATTAAAAAAAATGCCAGAGGAGTATCCGCCGTCGCAACCGTAAGCACCGAAGCAAAACAGCTTACATACTCAAATCAAAACTGGTCTACAACCGTATACGGGACGGATCCCGAATACTTTTATATAAAAAATTACGAAGTTGATTCAGGCAGAGGCCTGATTCCCGAGGATAACAAAAATTCCGCCAAAATTGCCGTAATAGGTTCAACCGTTGCAGCAGAACTGTTCGGAGATTTAGATCCGATAGGAAGAATTATGAGAGTAGGCGGAATACCTTTCAAAGTAGTCGGAACACTTAAATCCAAAGGCAGTATGGGGCCGATGGATCAGGATGATTTAATATTTATACCGATAGCAACCGCACAGAAAAAAGTTTTCGGAACAAGTTTTCCGGGCACCGTTTCAATGATTGTGGTAAAAGGCGATAATCCCGATGATGTTTCTCAGGCTGAACAGGATATAACGGAGCTGTTAATCCAGCGCCACAGAATAGGTAAAAATCAGGAAAATGACTTTGAAATAAGGAATTCAGCGGAATTTCAGGAAAAAATGAAGTCAACCGTAAAAACTTTTGGCATCCTTCTTGCCTCTATCGCTTCCGTATCTTTGCTTGTCGGCGGTATAGGGATTATGAACATAATGCTGGTTTCCGTAACCGAACGTACAAAAGAAATCGGCATAAGAATGGCAATAGGTGCCAAGCCTTCGGATATTCAAATACAATTTTTAATAGAATCCTTTTTATTATCAGTTATCGGCGGACTTGCGGGAGTTGCGACCGGGATAATAGGTGCGGAAGCTGTTCAGATATCGGGAATAATGAGTGTTTCTGTATCTTTATTTTCAATACTTCTGTCACTCGGTTTTTCGGGCTTTATAGGAGTGCTTTTCGGCTACTACCCCGCATACAAAGCTTCTCTGCTTAATCCGATTGATGCTTTAAGATACGAATAATCACATTTCTTCAAGGGCTGCAATTTTCATATCTTTAAAATCCGGAGTATTGCCAAACCAGATTTCCTGAGCGGCAACGGCCTGATAAATAAGCATATCAAGCCCCGTTATCGTTCTCAATCCCAATTTTTGAGCCATTTTAATCAAAACCGTCTTTTTAGGGTTATATATTACATCGTACACAACCGCATCTTTTCTCAATGTCCGCAAAGCTTCATCCTCAACAGGCGACATATCGCCTGCTTTTCCGAGCATTCCGATGGGTGTTGCATTTACGAGCATATCATATGCGCTCAAATTCCTTATATTTTCAATCTGATAAACGTTAAATGTGACATTTTGGAATTGACGTCTGACATAATTCATAAGCTCAATGGAGTTAGGAATATTCCTTGTAAAGAAATCAATTTGTTTTACTTTAAGTTCACAAAGAGCCGTGCAGGCAGCATGCGCCGCACCGCCGGTTCCGAGAATTGCAACGGTCATGCTCTGCATATTAATGTCTTTAGGTATCGCTCTTTTAAAGCCGGTTACATCCGTATTATAGGCTTTTAAGGATTTATCCGCATCTATATAAATCGTATTGACTGCCCTTGATATATCTGCATTTCTGTCGACTTCATTTACAAAAAGCGATACGGGGAGTTTCAGCGGAATGGTAACATTAAATCCTTTATATCCGTTGGCTTTTAAATACTTAATTCGGTCAACCAGACTGTCGGGAGAAGTTTCCAAAAGTTCATAATCGGCATTGATTCCCAAACTTTTAAAACCCGCTTCGTGAATAACCTTTGAAAGCGAATGTCCGAGAGGGTACCCGATAAGTCCGAATTTGTTTTCTCTTGTGTCATTAATAATCGGAGTTGACTGAACATCGGATTGCTCGGTTCTTGAAGGTCCGAAAATATATGAAGGCACTTCCGTTTTTACGGTTTCTTCCTGCATTGCGGATTGAAGCTGTCCCTGAATTGTCTGCTGAACATATTGAGGTTTTTCACCCTCTTGCCGTGCCTTCAGTTCTTCAACTGATATACCCATTTTTTTTGCTTTTTTTGCCATATAGCGTTCATAAAGCTCAGGATTCATTTACTTCCTCCGTAATTTCTTTTTTATAACCGCATTTAATATTAGAACAAGCAATCACGGTACCTTTTTTCAAAACTTTTTTTACCAAAAGCGATTTGCATTCGGGGCATTCTTCCCCTGTCGGCTCGTTCCAAAGCGTAAAATCACAATCCGGATATCTGTCACAGCCGTAAAATACGGTGCCGCGTTTTGATTTCCGTTCAACTATAACACCTTCACGACATTTCGGGCAGGTAACACCGGTAGATTTTCTGTACGGTTTTCGGTGTTTGCAATCTTCGTTTGTACATTCCATATATTTGCCGTAAGGACCTGTTTTAAATACCATATCCGAACCGCATTTTTCGCATTTTTCTTCGCACACTTCATCTTGTTCGGATGCTTCTTCAGACAAGGCATTTAACGACATCATTGTTTTACATTCGGGAAATCCGGAACAGCCTAAAAACTGAGTTCCGAATTTGCTTGTTCTTAACACCATCGGTTTCCCGCAATTAGGGCATTTAATTTTGCTTTCAATCCTAACCCGTTCATTGGTTTCAAGTGCTTTGTTTACTTCAACTATAAACGGTTCATAAAATTCCTGCAGCACGTTATCCCAAACGGCTTTTTTATCGGCTATTTCATCGAGTTTAGTTTCCATGCCCGCCGTAAATTTGTAATCCATAATATCGGCGAATTGAGAAACAAGCTGTTTTGAAACCGTGCGCCCCAAAAGAGTCGGATGAAGGGCTTTATCAATTTTTTCCACATATTTCCGTGTTTGAATAACCGTAATAATCGTTGCATAAGTGGACGGTCTTCCGATACCGTATTCTTCCAGAGCTTTTACAAGCGAGGCTTCGTTATATCTCGGCGGAGGCTGAGTAAAATGCTGTTTGGGATTAATCTTTTTACATTGGACTTTATCACCTTTATTTAAATCCGGAATCTTTCCTTCCGCTTCGTTTTCATTCTCGTCCGCATCATTGTATAACTTTAAAAATCCGTCAAAGGTAATCTTACTTGTGCCGGCTTTTAAAGTACAGTCACCCGCTTTAATCTCAAGGGATTTATTGGCAAATTCAGCTTCGGTCATCTGAGATGACATAAATTTATCCCAAATGAGTTTATATAATCTGTACTGATCGTTATCGAGATATTTTTTTATACTTTCGGGGGTTCTTTCAGGATAAGAAGGACGTATTGCTTCGTGCGCATCCTGTACATTCTGCTTTCCTTTTGCATAAACATTCGGCGTTTGCGGGTAATACTTTTCACCGTAATTTGTGAGAATAAAATCCTTCGCCATAGCCTGAGCGTCATCCGAAACCCTTACGCTGTCCGTTCTCATATAGGTAATCAAACCGACAGGAGTACCGTCAATTTCCATACCTTCATAGAGTTTTTGTGCTACCTGCATTGTTTTTTGGACACCGAAACCGAGTTTTGAATTCGCCGCACGCTGCAATGTAGAAGTTATAAAAGGTGCAGTCGGCTTACGTTTTTGGGTGCGCTGAGTAACTTTTGAAACTTCAAATTCCTGTTTTTGCAGATAATCAACAATTTTTTTAGCTTCCTGTTCATTTTTAATTGTCTTTTCAACAGGTTTGTCTTTAATTTTTGAAAGCTCCGCTTCAAATATTTTTCCGTCTTTATCCAAATCGGTATGAACAGACCAGTATTCCTGCGGAACAAAAGCTTCTATTTCTTCTTCCCGCTCGCAAATCATTCTCAAAGCCACAGATTGAACACGGCCTGCGGAAAGATTTCTGTTACCGATTTGTTTCCATAAAACGGGGCTGAGTTTGTAGCCTACGAGTTTATCAAGAATCTGCCTTGTCTGCTGAGCTTTTACCATGTCCATATCAATTCCGCGGGGATTTTCTACGGAATTTTTCACGGCTTTCGGGGTAATTTCGTTAAAAACTATACGCAAAATTTTATCATCGGGGACATTTAAAACTTGTCTCACATGCCATGCTATAGCTTCCCCTTCACGGTCAGGGTCTGATGCAAGGTATATTTTATCCGCTTTTTTTGCCATATCGTTAAGCTTTTTAACGACAGATTGTTTACCCGGAATAATTTCAAATTTCGGAGTAAAATGATTTTCAATTTCAAATCCCAAATTTTGAGTTGAAGGATCTTTAGTAAGCAGATTTCTTACATGCCCGAAACTTGCCTCAATTTGAAAGCTATCCCCGAGGATTTTTTTAATTGTCTTTGATTTTGCGGGCGACTCAACTATAACAAGTGCCTTTTCTTTTTTGCTCATCTTACTTTCCCGTATCTGTCCCCATCGACTTGTCTTATTATGCCTTTAAGCTCCATGGTTGTCAAGTAAGTCAACAAATTTTCTATACTCAATTTGGTATAAGCCTGAAGTTCATCAACGCTTTTTTCTTCTAATTCAAGAGCTTCAAATATAACTTTCTCATCTTCATTAAGATCGGGCAGACTGAACAGCTTCTGCTGCATCTGAACTTCCCAGCCGAGAACCTCCAAAACGTCATCGGCACATGTAATCAGCGATGCGCCGTTTTTTAAAAGTTTATAAATCCCGCCCGTATTCGGGTTTGTAATAAGCCCGGGTATGCACATAAGCTCTCTGCCTTGTTCAAGAGTGAGATTTGCGGTAATTAAAGCGCCGCTTTTCAACGAAGCCTCCGCAACAACGGTTCCGTAAGAAAGTCCCGATACTATTCTGTTTCTTTGCGGAAATCTGAATTGAACAGGTTTGAATGTGGGATAATACTCGGTCAAAACAGCACCGCCGCCGTTTTCAATTCTCTTATACAAATCTTTATTGGAAGCCGGATAAGTAAAATCAAATCCGCTTGCAATAACGCCTATTGTTTTTAATTCCGCATTAAGAGCAGCCTCATGTGCTGTCGTGTCTATCCCCGATGCGAGTCCCGAAACTATACAGATATCTGTCTGCGAAAATTCGGAAATAATTTTTTCAAGAGCCTCTTTTGCATATCTTGTTGCCCTGCGTGAGCCGACAACCGCCAATGTTTTATTCAAATTGCACAGGGATAAATCACCTTTATAATACAAAACGGCAGGCGGGTTATCGATATTTTTCAACATGAAAGGATAGTTCGGATTTTCAAAGGTCAGAATATTTATTCCTCGGCTGAGTACATCATCCAAAACTTTATCCGGATTAATTTTATCCCGCAAACGCATAAATTTTTCGGCTTTTTTAACGCTTAACCCCTCAATCACGGACAAATCGTCAGCATGGAAAGCTCTTTCAATACTGCCGAAAAAATTATACAGCCTTATTATAAAAGCGCTGTCCAGTTCTTCAATAGATGATAAAGCAGTCCAGTATTTATCCATTTTGCTTTTTCTTAATTCTTTCCGTTAACTCTCTTATTTTATCAGCTTCTTCTTTTGGAATATCAAAGTTTATATAGTCTTCAAAATATTCAATCGCATCTTCATAATCCCCGCGAGCCAGAAACAGTATTGCAGCTTTCTTATAAGCAGGTGAAAATGAATCATTATGAGCAATCGCCTTCAAATAATTTGACAGAGCTTTGTCTATTTCATCATTTGCTTCATAAGCTTCTCCCAAATAAAAATAAATCCAAGGGTTTTCAGATTTGTATTCAAGCACATTTTCAAAATTTTCAATTGCGCAGGCATAATTTCCGAGTTCAAAATGTACTTTTGCCAAATCATAGTACACATCATAATTTTCAGGCTGTTTTTCAAGAATATATTCAAGTTCATCTATTGCAAGGTCAAGTTTTGCATCTTCCATATAAAACCGTGCAAGATAATGTCTCAGCACAAGGTTATCAGGGATTTCGGCGATACCTCCGCACATAAGATTTTCACCTTTGCCCATTTCTTTTTGCCGGTAATAAATATCAGCCAGATTGATGTAAACCTCGGCAAGTTTCGGATTTAACTCATTTGCTTTCAAATAATTTTTTTCGGCTTTGTCGTAATCACCGATATTTGCGTAACATAATGCTATATTGTTGTACAATTCGGCATTATCCGGAGATTTTTCAAGTACAACGCTGAAATTATCAATTGCTTTTTCATATTCGCCTTTTTTATAAAATTCCAGAGCCTTATCAATACTCATCAAAGTCCCAATCCCATTCCGCTGTTATTATTTCCTGAGCCGATGTTTTTGATTACGGTTCTTGTATTTCCGTCAGCATGGAAATCTTTCGGTTTCATAGTCATCTTGATTTTGTCGGCATAAATCGTTCTTACACCCTGCGTAATACTTGAACGTCCCGTAAAATAGACTTCATTGGGTTTACCTTCTTTGTTCGGATAAACAACAACTTTAGGCCCTGCAGCATAATAATCCTGATACCATACTCTTACGTTACCGGACGCATTGAAAATATTTTTATTTTGAAGATATTCCTGACGGCTTGATTTTAAAACAAGTTTTGTACCGTCCTCCATCATGGCATTTGATGTAGTATTTCCGATTGCGGTTAAAATCTTGGTTCCCGCATTGTAGAAGAAATGATCCGCATAAGAATCGCTTCCCTGCTGTTTTATACGAGCGTTTCCGATAAGTTCAATATCTTTTAAATCACCGTTTTTATCCGTTCTGACTTTCGCTTTGTCGGAAAACGTTTCAATTTCTTTGTATAAAATAGTAACCGCACCGTCAGCCGTCATAATACCCGTTTTGGTGTCATATTCCTGTTCATCGGCATTTATAACGACTATCGGAGTTTTTCCGTCAAACACGATTGACTGGGTATCTCCCTGAGCCTTTACAACTTTTGTAATCAAAGACATCTTTAAGATGTTTGCTTTAACTTCACGTTTTTTATTTTTCTTAATTTCGTATGCATAAGGTTTGTCATAGAAAGTAGCCGTATCAAGGTTCTGGTTCTTATCCATGCTTACATCTGCGGAAGAACCCTCAACTTTCAAATCATCAATACTGACTTTAACGTTGCCGTCAAATTTAATTTTATTTTCATCTTCGGCAAAGCTTTGAGTCTTGGATTCAATAACCAAATCCGAGGATTGAACAACAAGTCCCGTAATACATAAAACCGCTAACAGAGTTAAAATTATTTTTTTCACATTATCTCCTTATCATTTAAAAGCTTTTGAAACAGTTTTTCCCGTAATTTTAAATTTGCCGTAATCGGGACTGATTTCGATTTTATCCGCTGATGCAATAAAATCCTGATTTTTGGTAATTCTTACATTACCGCTTGCCGTCACAGGCAAATCCCTTCCTGACCATACGAGTCTGTCCGCCCTCAAAGTTGTCAAATCTTTGAGAACAATGAAAGTATCCTGATACAATATAATCTTCTTTGATTTTTCGTTATAAGTTCCTTTTGAAGATTCAAAGCTCATGGAAACTTCGTTATTATCATCATAAAAATTTCCTATAACATTGTCAAGCATTGCAACTCCGTTTTTGCTGTCATAATTTCCCGTTTCACCGTATATTTCCCAATACTTTTTTTCATCCTTTGTTTCGGTAAGAATTATGCCGTGTATTTGAGCTTCCTGCCTGTTTTTATCGGTTTGAAGCTGGCTTCTGTTAAAATTGTGAGTAATAACGCCCGCCGAAATAAAAGCCCATAAAAGTACGGCAACAAAAACACCCGCCGCACCGAGATATGCTTTTTGTTTTCTGTTTAAATTTTTAAGTCTGTCAAAATTCATATACAAGATTTTAACATGAAAATAACATTAAAGAAAAAACATTAAATTATATTACCTTATTGTCACAGATTATTTATTTTTATATATTTGTATTATAATTATGACACAGACCAGGAAAGAGGTTTTATATGGCATTAAGATTTGATGCGGGAGAAGTTATAACCGCAATGGTTACACCGTTTAACCGAAAAAGGGAGATTGATTACAACAAATCCGAAGAACTTGCCGGAAATTTGATTAATAACGGAAGCGACACAATTCTTGTTGCGGGAACAACCGGAGAAGGTCCGACATTAACTCATGAAGAAGAATTTGAACTGTTAAGTTCCGTTAAAAGAGCTGTTGCAAACAGAGCAAAAATTATTATGAATGCAGGTTCAAATTCCACCCAAACCGCAATTATGGCTGCAAAATGGGCTCAAAAGGAAGAAGTTGATGCGATATTATCGGTTGTACCATATTACAACAAGCCGTCACAGCAAGGCATGATTGAACATTTTTCAGCCGTTGCGGAATGTACGACTCTGCCGATTATATTGTATAACATTCCCGGAAGAACGGGAGTTAACATGCTTCCCGAAACCGTTGCACATCTTGCGGAAAAATATCAAAATATTGTGGGGGTAAAACAAAGTTGTTCCGATATGGATGCAGTTACCGAAATGAAATTGCTTTGTCCCGAAGATTTTACAATCTATTCCGGTGATGACAGCCTGACGCTTCCGATGATGGCACTAGGTGCAAGAGGAGTAATCTCTGTTGCATCTCATATTTTCGGCTCGGAAATTAAATCAATGATAAGAAATTACAAAACAGGAGAATTTCTGGCAGCATTGAATATGCATAAAAAATTGTATCCCGCATTTAAAAAACTGTTTATGGCACCTAATCCCGTACCGGTAAAAGCGGTTCTTGCGCACAAAGGTTTGATTGAGGAATACGTAAGACGTCCGCTCACAGAGCTTTCGGACAAAGATAAAGCCGATTTGATTAAGGTTATTGAAAAAGTTCGTAAAAATTAGCCTGAAAGGACTATATAAATAATATTTGTTATAAGAATAATTAGTAAAAGAGGAATAAAAAAGTGAAAAACAAAATTTTAATGTTCTGGTTTATCGTAGCAGTAGTGATAGTTTCATCAATACTGATTTTCGTTAAACCGACAAAATTGGGGCTTGATCTTGTCGGCGGTTCAAGATTAATTTTGGAAGCCGAAACAACTGACACAATCGCCAAAATTACACCTGATGTTATGAGCAGACTGCAATTTGCCATAGAACAGCGTGTAAACAAACTCGGTGTTGCTGAAACCGTTGTACAGCAAGTCGGTGAAAAAAGATTGTTAATCGAAATCCCGAACGTAACCGATTTAAAAGAAGCAAAAGCATTTATCGGCGAAACGGCACAGTTGGAATTTAAACGCGAAGGCAAATTGCCTGACGGTACACCTACTTGGGAATCAACAGGATTGACGGGACGCGATCTTTCAAAATCAATTTTGAGTACCGATTCATCGGGACAATGGGTTGTATCTCTGGAATTTAACTCGGAAGGAGCTAAAAAGTTTGCCGAATTAACAAAAGAACTTGTCGGACAACAAATGGCAATATTCTTTGACGGTGAGCTCCAATCCGCTCCGCGTGTAAATGAAGCAATATATGGCGGAAAAGCACAGATTTCCGGCGGGGAAAGCGGTTTTGCATACGAAGAAGCCGAAAGAATGGTTAACCTTTTGAACGCAGGTGCATTGCCTGTTCCGGCTAAAATCGTTGAAGAAAACACCGTAGGGCCGACACTGGGTGCAGACAGCGTTGCGAAATCCAAAAAAGCCGGTATAATCGGACTTTCTGCAGTTATGTTGTTTATGATTTTGTTCTATCGTGTCCCCGGTATTATTGCCGATATCGCACTTGTTATATACAGCTTAATTTTATTTGCTTTGTTTAAAACAATACCTGTAACACTTACACTTGCGGGTATTGCAGGCTTTATTCTTTCAATCGGTATGGCTGTTGATGCCAACATTCTGATTTTTGAAAGAACCAAAGAAGAATTAAGAGCCGGCAGAAACTTGTTTACGGCCATTAATTCGGGTTTTGACAGAGCATTTACGAGTATTTTCGACTCAAATATGACAACCGTTATAACCTGTACAATCCTTTACCTGCTCGGAACAAGTATTGTTAAAGGTTTTGCGCTGACACTGGCGTTAGGTGTTGCGGTATCAATGTTCTCGGCAATTACCGTTACCAAGAACTTTATGCACTTGATATTCGGTACCGGAGAACTTAAACATCCCGGCTTGTTCGGTTTAAGAAAAGACGAAATCGGACAAAGCTATGAAGCAGTCGAAACTAAGCGTGAAAAAGCTCGTTTTGGAATTTTGGATTAGAAAGAAAGGCAGAAAATAAAATGATTAATACAGGTAGAAAACATTCGGTTCATGTCGTAAAATACAGATGGGTATGGATGATTTTGACATCAATTCTGTTAATCCCCGGTATTATCGCCATGATATATTCATCCGTAACGTATTCAAATCACGCTCCGCTTAAAGTCGGGATTGACTATACCGGCGGAACGATTTTGCAGTACGGATTGGAACAAAAACTTGAAAACAGCGATGTTACAAAAACAAGAGAATCTCTTGAAAGTATCGGCGTAGAAAATCCGTACATTCAAATTCTTAACGTTAATAACGCTCAGCAGGAAAACACAAAATCAAATATTAACTCAATAATTTCCATCAGAACAAAGTTTATCTCGGAAAAATCAGATGAAGCCGACAAGATAACGGAACAACTCAAAAAAGACTACACAAACCCCGAATTAATCTCGGTAAGTTCTGTCGGCCCGACAATGGGTAAAGAGTTGTTTAAAAACTCATTGATTGCAGTAGCTCTGGCATTTTTGGGAATTATTGCATATCTGTCATTCAGATTCAGATTTGATTATGCATTGGCGGCAATCCTCGGAATATTTCATGACGTTCTGTTTGTGGTCGGTATTTTCTCAATATTGGGACTGTTGTATAACGTACAAATTGACGGATTGTTTATCACGGCAATTTTGACTGTTATAGGTTTCTCGGTACACGATACAATCGTTGTATTCGACAGAATAAGAGAAAATTTACGCTACTATTCAAAGAAAATGTCATTTGGGGAAATCGTTGATGCTTCGGTAAATCAAACGTTAACAAGAAGTATAAATACATCATTGACAACCTTGATAACACTTTTCGCACTATATTTTTGGGGCGGTGTAACAACAAGAGATTTTGTATTGGCAATGATTCTCGGTATTGCTATCGGAACATATTCAAGCATATTCTTCTGCAGTATGCTGATTGATTTCTGGAATGACAAGAGTAAACAACCCGTTTCAGCATAATAGTAAAAAAAGACCTCAAATGAGGTCTTTTTTTTATTGAAACAATTTGTATACATCAACTTTAAAATAATCAGCGATTTTTATAATTTTATCAAGAGTTATATTCATTTTAGCATTCTCAATTTTACCGATATAAGAACCGTCAAATTCAAGTTCAAAAGATAAATCTTCTTGAGTTATGCCGTTTTGTTTGCGGAGTTTTTTTATATTTTTTGCAAAAATTTTCTTTATATCCTTTGTCATATAACAATTTTCCCAATAATTTGTGCAAATACCACGATTGACAATCGGGAAAAATCTGTTATAATAACATTTATATAAGGGTTTTAACACAATTAAAATGGAGTGCATTATGGAGATTAAAACGAAAAACTTTTGTAATTTCGGGTTCACACTTGCCGAAGTTCTTATTACTTTGGGGATTATCGGAGTTATAGCTGCGCTTACTATGCCTAATCTTATTAATAAATATCAGAAACAAGAAACAATAACTCGTCTGAAAAAAGCTTATTCGGCAATAAGCCAAGCGTTACGTATGTCGGAAGCAGATAACGGACCTTATACTGATTGGGAAGTTCCGCAATATACAAGCAATTTAGATCTAACCGAATATTATGAAAAATATTGGTTTCCTTATTTCAAAGTTTTAAAAGTATGTAAAACACCTTCAGAATGCGGATATAGCAGTAACGATCCTTTTTACAACTTAAATGGCAGTAACAGCGGGAATTCTTTTACCGTAAAAAATTTCAGATTACCTTTTATAACAGCTGATGGCATATTATATGACATTTCTTTATACGGCGGAGCAACTGTTGCGGCTGATACAACTATAATTATTGATTTAAACGCAGCGAAAGGACCTAATAAAAACGGTAGAGATGTATTTTATTTTTCCAGAACAATTTCGGGAACAATTAAACCTCTACGGGCTAATTCGACAAAAGATAAGATAGACGCTAATTGTGCAATAAACGCAGGCGGAGACGGTTGCGCTGCTAAGATTATGAATGACGGATGGCAAATTAAAGACGATTATCCGTGGTAAATTACAAAACTGCCTTAATAGCTTCAATCATGCCGGTTTCATCGGCGATATTTTTCCCTGCGATATCAAAAGCCGTACCGTGAGGCGGTGAAGTTCTTATTATATCAAGCCCGATTGTCATATTAACCGTTCTGTTGCCCGCAACAGTCTTTATCGGGATTAATCCCTGATCGTGATAATTTGCGATAACACAATCATAATCAAGTGCTTTCACAAACAAAGTGTCCGCAGGCAAAGGATTTGTAATATTTATACCTTTTTTACGAAGTGTTTCAGCCGCAGGGATTAAAATTTCTGTTTCTTCTCCGCCTAAAATTCCGTCCTCGCCGGCATGCGGATTAAAAGCACATAAAGCAAACTTTGGTGATTGAATTTTCAATTTGTCAACAAAAAATTTGTGAAGGTTTAAAACTTTTTCAACAACCATGTCATAAGTAATTTTTACGTCTTTCAACGCCACATGACGGGTTAAAAGAAGCACCCGAAAGTTTCCCGCAACAAAAAGCATTTCCGCCTGTTGATTATCATGTGCAAGGTATTTTTGCAAAATTTCGGTTTGCCCGTTAAATTTGTGTCCCGCAAGATAAAGTGAATTTTTTGCGACAGGAGCGGTCACAATTGCTTTTGCGCCTATTTCACAAGCTTTTTTAACTGATAAAAAAGAAAATTCACCTGCCTGAGCACTAATTTTACCGGGCTCTATATCGGCATTATAAGGAATTTCAATTATCTCAAAATTTTTGTTAAGTTTTCCGTAAAAATCCAAAATTTTACTATCAGAAATCAAAACAACATCGGACAAATCCAGTTTATTAAGTGCTTTAATGGTTATTTCCGCACCTATACCGTTTGGATCTCCCGTTGTAATCGCAATTTTATTCATTGGTCAATCCGCCGTGCGATTCAAAATATTTTAAAATATCAATAAGAGTGTTAACTCCGCCGAGGTTGCCCGACTTTGTAACTATCCACTGCGCATTATGATCAAGTGAAAGCGCAATGGCAGGTGCAACTTCATCTATCAGCTGTAATTGGCAGGCACCAATGGCACTACAGCATTTGTAAGATGTTTCCCCGCCCAGAGTAATTAAAATAGCTTCTTTCTGTTCTAATACACGTCTTGTAAGTTCGGCAAGAAAATCCGTAATAACATTTGCAAGATTTGCTCTCGTAAGCTCGGCATTTAAAGAATCATCCGAAAATCCGTCAAAATCCTTTATAAGCCTTGATGTATGAACGACAACCGTATTGTCAAATTTCAAATTCTGAACTACTCTTTGAACAAGTTCTTCCGTTACGCCGTCCAAAATCGTTTTCAAATCCAGTTCAATAGACAGCACATTATCAAACTCATCACTGTTTTCAAGTTTTTCAATCTGGTTGGCGGTAATTTGTGTGGCACTACCGGACACAATAAACTTTGGAAGCGGCGGAAAAGTTTTATTTATATGTTCACAATCCAAATCCGCAAACCAAAATTCACTCAACGCCTGAGCAAAAGCGGCGGCACCAACCGGCAAAAGCTTGTATTCGGACTTTTTAACCGCAAGAGCAATCTGTTCAATATCAACAGTTGAAACCGCATCCGCAACAATAATCTTTTTACCGTCATCAATCAATTCGGCTATTCTTTGCAAAACAGGCCCCGCACCTTTTGTAACGGTTTTCAATTCAACCTGTCCGACCAAATCCCTGTATTCGGGTGCGAGCTGTGATTTGAGTAATGTCGGAATATGAGATTCCAAAATAGGAGAATGCGGATCACGCGCCATTTCGGTTCTTTCAACCGGAACACCTTTTAAAAGATGATATCCGCCGACTGTTTCGCGCATCTCGGCAGGAAATGCGGGAACAATAATCGCCGCATCATATTTAAGTTCGGATAATATCCCGAAAACTTCAACAGCTATATTGCCTCTGACAGTGGAATCAATTTTTTTGTAAAAGAAATCGGGGTTTAATTTTTCCGACATCATTTTTACGGCTTTTACAACACTTTCGCAGGCCGTTTCAGGATCAACATTTCTTGATTCGGTAGAAATAGCCCATGTCTGAGTTCCTTTTATATTAACGGGTTCGATATCATCAGACAGAAGAATTTGAGTATTTGCGCCTTTCAAATGAAATTGAAGCGCCGTATCATTAGCTCCCGTAAGATCATCGGCAATAATGCCCGCTATGTTTGAATTTATTATCATATCTGTTCTGTATCTCTTTTAGATCCCAAAAGTCTTATTGTGCTTGCAAGTATTAAGAAATTTTCTCTTTCCGCACCTGTAGCTTTATCAGTCCATTTGTTCTGTGCAATTCTGCCGTCAACAACAACCTGAATACCTTTTTTTACATATTCGCCCGCAAATTCGGCAAGTTTATCCCACGCATCAACATTAAACCAATCGGTAATTTCGGATTTTGTTTTTGCATCCCAGCGATTTACGGCAAGTGAAAAATTGGCTTTTACTTTGCCCGATTCAAAATATTTAATTTCGGCATCTCTGCCCACTCTGCCTACTACTACTGCTGAATTCATAAAATACCTCGTTTCTTTTTTACTATATTATACTAAAGATAAGAGGCATGAAAGATTTTGAGTTAAGAATTGTAAATACAGTAACTTTTAAATAAAAAAAGAGGCTCAAAAGAGCCTCTTTTTCTACGCTTTTACCAGTTCTTCGGCGAACAGTTTTCCGCTTCTGGAATCAATTTCCCGTTTAATTTCGGAAATAAACTCATCAACGCTCATAGTACCTACCTGTCCGATTTTTCTTGCACGGACGGCAACAGATGAGCTTTCAATTTCTTTGTCGCCGATAACGCAGACATAAGGTATTTTCTTATCCTGAAGGCTTTCTCTGATTTTGTAGTTCATGCTTTCCGAGCGGTCATCAAGAAGCACTCTTATACCTGCATTACGCATTTTGTTGTAAACTTCCTGAGCAAAATCCGAGTGTTTATCATTGGAAATCGGTACGATTGCGGCCTGTACGGGAGCAAGCCAAGTCGGGAACGAACCCGCATAATGTTCGATTAAGATACCGTGGAAGCGTTCCATTGAGCCGAAAATTACCCTGTGAAGCATAACGGGTGTTTTCATTGAACCGTCTTTATCCTGATATTTGATACCGAATCTTTCGGGCAAGTTAAAATCAAGCTGAATTGTAGCGCACTGCCAAGTTCTGCCGATTGCATCTTTCACTTTGAAGTCGATTTTCGGGCCGTAAAATGCACCGTCACCTTCGTTAATATCGTATTTCATGCCCCGTCTGTCCATAGCTTCTTTCAATCCGGCTTCAGCTCTGTTCCAGTTTTCAATCTCGCCGACAAAACTTTCCGGACGGGTGGAAAGTTCAACTTCAAATTTCATGCCGAAGATTTCCATTGTATCCGCAACAAAATCAATTATTTCATTAATTTCATCAACAAGCTGTTCCGGAGTACAAAAAATATGCGCATCATCCTGCGTAAATCCCTGAACCCTTGTCAATCCTGCCAGAGCTCCCGATTTTTCTTTTCTGTAAACGGTTCCGAGTTCCGCCATTCTCAACGGAAGTGAGCGATAGGAATGTCTGTTTGCCTGATAAATCAATATATGGAACGGACAATTCATCGGTTTTAATATAAATTGATCTTCACTGTCATCATCTTTTTCGATAAAGAACATATTTTCACGGTAGTGATCGGCATGTCCGGAGATTTCCCAAAGCTTTGATTTTGCAATATGCGGGGTGTTAACGATTACATAACCGCGTTTTCTGTGCTCGCTTCGCCAGTAGTTTTCAATTTCTTCACGGACAACGGCAAGATTCGGATGCCACAAGACAAGTCCTCCGCCGAGTTCATCTCTGGTGGAAAATAAATCAAGTTTGGTACCGAGTTTTCTGTGATCGCGTTTTTCGGCTTCTTCAAGAAAATTCAGGTAATCCGCCAAATCCTCTTTTGTCCAAAACGCTGTTGCATAAATTCTCTGGAGCATTTTGTTTTTTTCATTTCCTCTCCAGTATGCACCCGCAACTTTTAACAGCTTAAATGCGTTAGCCTTTATATATGAAGTATTCGGAAGGTGAGGCCCTGCACAAAGGTCGTTAAATAAAGCATTTCCGTCTTTATCTTTTGTTATATACAAAGTCGGGTTATCGTTTCGGTGTTCTTCCAAAAGTTCGGCTTTGTAAATCTCGCCTTCAGCTTTAAATTCAGCAATTTGCTTGTCAACATCAGGAATTACGTATTTTTCAAACGTCAAATTCTGCTTAACAATGTTTTTCATTTCTTCTTCAATTTTGGCTAAATCTTCCTGAGTGAAGGCATGCCCGTCTGTCAGGTCAAAGTCATAATAAAAACCGTTTTCAACAGCAGGACCGATTGCTAACTTTGCATCGGGGAAAAGCTTTTGAACGGCTTGTGCCATAATGTGAGAAGTTGAGTGTCTTAATACAGACAAAGTTTCGTTGTTTTTTTCCATAATTTTACTTTCTATCCTTTTACCGGCAGGCGTTTAGTATATAAAAACCCTTATATACCGTGCTTGCCTATGGGGCGGATCCCCCTAACTGCTACAATAAAGTTATACCACAAAAAAGAAGAATTACGAAATTATCGGGGAGATAAAAAATATTTACAGGCACAAAAAAACGGCGGATAAACCGCCGTTTTATATTGTTTTTTGAATTACTTTTGAGAAGCGGTATTACCGTTGTCATACAATACAGCTCTGCCTTCTCCTGAGTTCGGAAGGATTGTACGGTCATAGAACTTAACAGGGAAAATATCAGTCGGGATTTTTACGGAACAAGTATCTGCATTTGTTCCGCCATCACACTTAGTTAATTTGTTAGGTCCTTTCATACCGTTTACGTCAAACCAGCCCTGACAAGGTTTTTTTTCTGTACAGCCCGCTGTAGGTTCAGTGAAAATAAACATAGAACCGTCATTAAACATTAAAACTTTATCACCAGCAACAGGAGCTGTTGCTTTTACGTCAACATGAGTCTTACCATCATCTGTATCGGGAGTAACATCTTGTTTTAACCCAGTTAAGTCAATAATAGGAGAATAGCCTTCACCGCCGGATGTCGTTTCTCCTGATTTTGTACCTGCAATCTCACTATATTTTGCAGATCTTACAACATTTGTTCTGGCTTTCAACATACCTTCCAATGTTTTTGTACCGTCAATATCAGCAAAATCCCAATCTTCCAAAGCAACGTTGAGTGTAACTGCCTGTGAAATTACAGACAATTCTTTTTTGAATGCAGCACGATACTGAGCACCGTTTGTTTGATTAATCAATGTCGGCATAGTCATTGCGGCAACTACACCGATAATACCTAAAGTAATCAACACTTCCGCAAGTGTGAATGCACTAAATTTCTTCATATATAATTCCTTTCTTGTTTGATAACATAATTACTATATGGTATGTATATCATTTTGTCAAGAATCTTTACATTAAATCAATCAAAAATATTAAGCCCTCATTAAAAAATTATGATAATATACTTGCATGGAATTTAAGCATTACACGGTAATGAAGAATGAAGCGGTTGATGCGCTGGAATGTCAATCAGGCAAAATATACGTTGACTGTACACTTGGAGGAGGCGGACATTCCGAGCTTATTTTACAAAAAATTCAACCTGACGGACGGCTCATCGCCTTTGACATCGATGAAGATGCAATAAAAGCTTCACAAGAAAGACTTAAAAATTATTCAAATATTACAATCGTAAAGGAGTCTTATACAAATATTAAACCGGTTCTTGAAAAACTCGGGATAAAAAAAATAACCGGCGGAGTACTTTTTGATTTGGGTGCATCGTATCATCAGTTTAATAAAGCCGAAAGAGGCTTTTCATTCTCCAAAGAAGCCCCGCTTGATATGAGATTTAATCAGGATGCGGATTTTTCGGCTTACGATGTCGTTAATACATACAGTGAAGACGATTTGATAAGAATTTTTTCCGAGTACGGAGAAGAAAGATTTTCAAAAAGAATTGCAAAAAAAATCGTTGAAGCCAGAAAACTTCAAAAAATAGAAACAACAACCGAACTCGCCGATTTAATTAAAAATTGCACACCGCATGTAAAATCTTCCATACACCCAGCTACACGCGTATTTCAGGCAATCAGAATTGAAGTTAATCAAGAGTTAACAAATGTAAAAAATACTCTGAATGATGTGTTGGATTTATTGGAGTTTGGTGCTATAATAAGTGTAATAAGTTTTCATTCACTCGAAGACAGATTGGTGAAACACTTATTCAAATATCACTCGCAAAGGTGTCATTGCGATAAATCACAACTTATCTGCAATTGTCCACCGCCGATTTTGGAGTTGGTCAATAAAAAGCCTATCGGTGCAAGTGATGAGGAGATTAGAGCAAATCCTCCGTCAAGGAGCGCAAAACTTAGAATAGCCAGATGCATAAAAAGGGGTTAGATGAATACGGCAAGAGTAGTTGTAAAAGAGGATAGTTACAAAAGTCAAGGATATGCTGAAAATCCTATAAAAGAAGAAAATCCGGTCATTGAAGGATATTTTCAAAAGGAGATATCACAAAAAGCCATGGCAATAAGAAAAATTAATAAATCATTATGTTGTCTTTTGGGAATAGCTGTTTTAGCGGCATTAGTAAGTTACTATTTTGCTATGTCAAATGAGCTTGAACTAAATAAACTCAGCCGTCAGATTACCGCTCTGAACGATGAAAATGCCGACCTTCAAAATCATCTTGACAGACTCAAATCTTTTGATAATGTCGATAATACAATGACACAAAGCAGTCTTTTAACCAAAGCAGGCAAAGTTATTGAAGTTCAGGCTGTCGCACCCTCAACTTCAATAAGCGAAAAACCGGTTAAAACAGCATCATTCGACTGGGCTGTCGGTTATTAAGCCCTTTTCATACTCTATTCTTTGACGGCGCATGGTTTCAATTTCGTTTACCGTCTTGTCAACGTATTCTTCCACACTTTGAGTATTTTTCTTAGAGTTCATAACAGTAGGCATCCCCTTAAAAGCATTTGCATACATAATAAAAACAAATGCCATAATAATTAGCCCTATTAATAAATCTAATGCACCAAAACCTTTTTTCATAATCTGTTCCTGTTTATAAAAAATTTAACCGCTTCATCTTTGTTTTTTGGCGATATCAGAATTTCATCTTCATTTTTTTTAACGGCAAATTTATTGTAAACCGTTAAACCAAAATAGATGAACAGCGATGACAAAATAACTCCCGCCATCGCTAATCCGAATTTCACCGCTGCCGTCCGAATATCAGACGCGCAGAAACCTGCATTCGCAGTGATTAATAACATTATAATTGATAATAAAAATTTATTCTTCAACTTTTTCCTCTTTTGATTTTTTTGTACGGGTTTTCTTAGTTTTGGAAACTCCGCGATTAGGTCTGCGTGTTCTTTTTGGCTTTTCTTCGACCGTTTTTTCGGCTGCGGGCGCTTCAATAACAGGTTTGATTTCTTCATTAGGCTTCAAAACTGTTTGAGCGGTTTCAACAACCGGTTCGGGAGTATTTTCCCCGGCGGCTTTTTTCTCAAACTTGCTGCTTTTTCTTCCGCGTTTTTTTGCCGCGGGGCGTTTTTCACTTTCTTCAATTGCTGCAGCGGAAGGATTTCCCGCATCAATTTCAGCCGGTTGAGTTTTAACTACTTCGACAATTTCCGTCGGAGTAACCTCTGTCTGATTTTTTTTGCCGTTCTTTTTATAATTACTTACCGGAAGCTTCATTTTGGCGGCTTTTGCTCTGTATTCGCCTTCCGCTGTCGGTGAAGCAAAGTTAAACTCGTTCATAAAGTAACCTGTTCCCTGACAGTGCGGGCATTTTTTAGTAAAGATTTCCGATAACGACTGTCCCTGTCTGTGTCTTGTAAGTTCTACAAGTCCCAAATCGGACAGCTGACCGACTTGCGGTTTTGCCTTATCCGGTTCAAGCGCAATTTCAAGTTCTTCCATAATCGCCAGCTTGTCTGCACGCGAAAGCATATCAATAAAGTCAACGATAACCATACCGCCGATATTTCTCAATCTGAGCTGACGTGCAATTTCATGAACCGCTTCGATATTTGTTTTCAAAATAGTTTCATCCTGAGTTGACGAGCTTGTGAATTTTCCGCTGTTAACATCGATTACCGTCAAAGCTTCCGTCTGCTGAATGAACAGATACCCACCGGAGGGCATATTTACTTTTACGTTTAATGCGGCTTTTATCTCTTTATGGACATCCGTCGCTATAAGAAGCGGTTCTGTTCCTTTGTACAGAGTAATTTTAATGTCCTTATTAATGTGCCAATTCTGCAAAATATTTTGGACTCTCTGCATCGCAAATGCCGTATCAACGATAATTTCCTTAACATCTTCCGTGCAAGCTTCTCTGATAGTCCTGTAAAGCAAATCCTGATCACGATAAATAAGATTCGGCGGTGTCATTGTTTCAGCTGATGTGATTATATTGTTCCATTTTTCAAGAAGTATTTCCAAATCTTCCTGAATATCGGCTTCGGACTGTCCTTCCGCTTCCGTTCTGATAATCACACCGACTCCTACGGGCTTTATCAAACTTACAACGGATTTCAATCTTGCTCTTTCTTTTGAATTTTCGATTTTTTTACTGATACTTATACCGGGTTCATTCGGCATGAGAACCAGAAAACGCCCCGGGAGGCTGATTTCCGTGGTAACTCGCGGACCTTTATGTCCGGTCGGTTCTTTTACAACCTGTACAATAAGCCTTTGTTTCGGAGATAATTTGTCTTTCAAAGAGCCTTTGCCCATAACATCCTGAGCATGCAAAAATCCCATCTTGTCCGTACCGACATTTACAAATGCGGCATCAATACTCGGTAAAATGTTGTCAACCGTTGCAAGGTAAACATCCCCGAGAATTACATCTCCTCTTGAAATGAAAAAATCCATAACCTTGCCGTTTTCCATAACCGCAGCAATGTTATCACGTTCGGCTATGATAATCTTTTTTTCAGAATTTTGTTGATTGTGTTTGTTGTGTTTTTCCATAAAAAATCCTTTACTGTAACTCTTTTAAATCTCTGTCAAAAAATCGTGTACGTTTTATATTAAACATTACACCGTCCGCAATCAGTCCCGTCAAAATATCCGCTCGTAACGCAGGTATTTCGGATTGCCCCGTTTTTAATACTATGAACAGACTCTCATTTTCAAATTCGTATGATTTGATTGATTGTTTAATGTCTGTTTTTTTAATTAAACCTTTTTTGTTTTTCTTCTCTATAAAAATTTGAGGAGAAGATAAAACCTTATCCGTATTATACCTGAAAGTTTCAAAATCGTAAAGTGATTTGTCAAAAATACTTATTTCATATTCTGCCCATTGTACGGTCGTATCAATTGATTTGGCTGATTTTTCAATATTTACAATACTTATTATTTCGCATCCTTCGGGGAGAACTTTTTCCAACTTTTGTTTGATAACGTCTTCGGAAATCTTATCAAAAAGCTCAATATCGACAAGTTCACATTCGCTCTCGGCAAAAAGAGGAAGGGCAATGCCCATTGAAACCTTCATCATAGGGTTATAACCGAGAGAATAAACAACATTTAAATCCGTTCTTGCAAGCGCTTTTAAAAATGTATTCTGCCAGTCAAGATGCGATAAATATTTTAAAATACCTTTTTTTGTAAGTTTTATGCGGTATTTAAAAATTTCTTTGTCATAACCCTGACAGGTTTTCGGATTTTTGACTTCTATTTTTAAGTTTTTTGCTCTTTCACTTGCCGTGAAAGGCTTTGCAAGAGTTTTTCCTATTTTAAGATTTTTACACACTCCGCAATTTACGCATTTTTGCTCGCATGAGGGTTGAAAATCTTTCACATCCGCCCGAAAAGCATTTTCATATTCCCGAACAAACCAGCTTTTATCTACGCCGATATCAACAAAATCCCACGGCAATTCCTCATCAAGCCCGTAATTTTTCCCGGCAAGCTTTGCCAAATCTATTCCGAGCTCTCGGGCGGTATTTTGCCAAACATCCGTGTTAAAATATTCACCCCATGCATCAAGATAGCAGCCTTTTTTGTATAACGCTTCAACGTATGTGCAAAGCGATTTATCACCTCGGGTAAGCACTGCTTCTATCTGAGATGTAAACTGCTCATGATAATTTACCTTTACCCCTTTGAGATGCGCAATCTTTTCTTTAAGATATTTTATGTGCTCACTTATCTTATCCAAAGGCATTTGTCCGCACCACTGGAAAGGTGTAAAAGGCTTCGGAACAAATATTGAGAGAGTACAGGTTATATCCATACCGTGGTTTAAGCCCTTCTCCCGTTTCAGCTGTTTACAGCGGTATTTGATGTTGCTTAAAAGATTTGCCATTTCGTCCATATCTTCGAGCGTTTCGGTCGGAAGCCCGCATATAAAATAAAATTTGACTCTTGACCAGCCGTTTTCGTAAAGGGTTAAGACGGCATTCAAAATCTGTTCTTCCGTTATATTTTTTCTGATTACGTTTCTGAGCCTTTGGCTGCCGGCTTCGGGAGCCAGTGTCATTGTTGATTTTCTGACACTTTGAACAAGATTTGCAAGTTCAAGGTTAAATCCGTCAATCCTTTGGCTCGGAAGCGATACGGAGATTTTCTTTTCATTAAAATCAAGCGAAAGTTCTTTGATAACTTCGTTTATATTTTTGTAATCGTTTGAAGAAAGCGACAGAAGTGAATACTCATCATATCCGGTATTTTTTACGAGTTCTTTTGCGATTTTGATAATTTCCTGTGCAGGCCTTTCTCTCACGGGCAGAGTAACATGCCCGGGCTGGCAGAAACGGCACATTCTTCCGCATCCGCGCCTTATTTCAACTACCGCCCTGTCTTGAACGGAGGTTGAATACGGTATCGGATAAGATTTTAACGCAGTGTCATATTCAAGCAATGCAACGCGTTTTGTAACTTTTCCGCCCGTAAGTGCCGACCATCGGCCGTTTGAAGGGTTTGCACACAATGCTTTTATACGTTCGTTTCTCGGCATGCCTTTTGTTTTTTCAAGGATTTCACAAATTTCAACAATGTTATCCTCACCGTCACCTATCAAAAAAACATCGACAAAATCACTCAGAGGAAGCGGATTAAAAGCACATGGGCCGCCTGCAAAAATTATCGGGTGTTTATCGGTTCTTTCATCGTTTCTGTACGGAACACCCGACATTTCAAGCATTTTTAGAACCGTAGGATAAGCAAGCTCGTATTGGAGCGAAAAACCCACCGCATCAAAATCTTTTACCGCCCTTTTACTTTCAACCCCGTACAAAACTTCCGGATTAAAATCCGGTTCCGGTGCATAAACTCTGTCTGCCATATAATCAGACTGTTTATTAACCATATCATACAAAATTCTGACACCGAGATTGCTTATACCGATTTCGTATTTATCGGGAAACGCAAACGCAAACCTGATTTTTGCTTTATCAAAATCTTTGTTATATGAAAGCAATTCACCGCCGGCATACCGATATGGTTTGGTGCATTTGTAAAGAGCATCAATCATGCCAAATCTCCGGGAAAATATTTATCTATTTCAATAATTGTACCTTCAAGCGTTTTATTTTCAAACGATTTAACAAACTTAAAAAGCTCATTATTGGGTACATCATAATTATACAGATAAACTTCCCCGTTAAGCACTCGCATAACCCTGACTATATAGTGGCATTTTTCGGCATACTGCAGAAGATGTTCGGAATTATATTTTTTCCCGTTGGAATCTTTTGCAAGTTTAACATAGCTAAAACCAGCAAAATATTTTACGGAATCCTTATTCCTGTTTGAAAAAATATCTATGACTTTTTTGTTTATTTCATCGCTCATATATAAATTAAACAATATTTAAATGAGCATGGCTAACTTGTTACAATTAATCACAAATTTTTTGCATAGTCATCGTATTCTTTAATAAAATCAATAATTTCAAGTGCAAGTTCTTTTCTTATATCAACGGGGGAATTTTTCAAATACTCCATGGCATGCGAAACTTTAATATTTTTATCATACCATCTGCGCATTATATAATTGTACTGGTCATCAAGCGACATTTCAATATTGAAGTCAATATCTTTTAATCTGTCTATGATAAAATCGGCGCATCTTATCTGAACATATTCATCGGCTTTTTCAAGTTTTGCAACCGCCCTGCTTACGGTCGGATCAATATCATACCAGCGTTTTTTCATATTTTAATAGTATAATTTTTTTCGTTTGCTGTCAAGGTCGTTTATGTAGTATAATTTCGGTATGAAAAAGATTTTTTCGGTATTTTTAATATGTATATTTTTAACCGGCAGTTCCTTGGCTGATGAGGTTTTACGCGGTCATGCGGAAAAAACCGACCAAATTGAACAGCAGCTTCAAAAAGAGCTTTTCACGGGAGAAGTAGAGGAGCTTGAAAAGAAAGATATAATCAATATGACAGTATCACAGGTTCTTGACAGCAATATAAACGTAGAAGGCGATGAATTTTTTGCGGAAGTAACCGATGATGTCAAAGGCGATAAGGGGGTAATAATTCCGAAAGGAACAATTGCGCACGGCAGAATTTCACAAACCGTTGATCCCAAAAAATTGGGGCGTTCGGGCTGGATTGCACTGGATTTTGATTATCTTGTAACTCCTGACGGCCGTGAAATTCCGATAGAAGGCAAAATGTCCACAAAAATGCATCCCGTTGCACAAACGGCAAAAATTATAGCTCAGGATGTCGGATACACCGTAGCAGGCGGCGCTGTAGGAGGTTTTTTAGCTCTAAACTGGCTCGGCTTGGAAGCCGCAATAGCTTCTCAAGGATATACCCTTGCGGGCGGTGCGGCAGTGGGAAGTGCTGTCGGACTGGGTATGGCTTTAATAAGAAAAGGTAACGATGTTTTAATAGCTCCGGGAGATGAAATCAGAGTAAAAATAAATACGTCCGTTCCGCTGCCCGTATACAAAGACACTGCACTCAAACAGCATGAACTGTTTTACCCGGGACTTGATATTCATATTAGCGATATTAAACACGAAACAGACCCGTTCGGAGAAGTAAATACAATTACTTTAACCATAATGATTTCCAACATGTCAGACAAGACATTCTCCGGACTTGATATGGCATTGGTTAATGATTATAATTCCGTGTTCCGTCCTTCAATATTCGGCGATACAACTTTAATGTTTAAACAAATTCATCCGGGAGAAACATTTGCAGGCAGAGTATCATTTTCCGTGGATAACATTAACAGAAGTTTTTGGCTAACCTTTTATGACAAACGCAAAGGCAATGCTCTTACAAAAATTTCCATAGATAACGCTTATAAAAATGTTTCCGAAAAAACAAAGAAGAAAAACAGAAAACTAAGAGAGAAAAAAACTAACTTTAAAAAAGAGGAAGATTTACTGAATATTCAATAATTGTAACGTTTTTTTCATATCGAGTTGTAAAACAAATTTTATATGTTACAATGTTAGTAAAAGAAAGCAGAGGTCAAAATGGTGTGCGGTAAATTAGAAATAGATATATTAAACTCATTCTGGACTTTAACTTCCCAAAACGAGGACAGAGACATTTCCATACAGGATATTGTTGATAATCTTTCCGCTAACGGGACTGAACGGGCTTATACGACCATTAAAACCGTTATGGACAGATTGACGGTAAAATCTATTCTTGTACGCTATAAAGTCGGCAAAAAATTCTTTTACAGAGCAACAATGAACAGAGAAGAAATGGCTTCCGCAGCAATTAAAGAAACCGCTGATCGTTTCTTTGACGGCAGCATTCCCGCTTTAATAAGATTTGCCGAAAAATCTCAAAATGTTTTGGTATGAATGAAGACAGAAAACTTGTAGCCGATTTAATCAGGCAGGTTTTAATTTCTCGTATGTGTGTAAGAGAAGCCGTAGTGCAATTTCCGCGTGATACGGAAGATAAAAGTATTCACGCAGCTTATCATGCTTTAATTCATTATGAAGCGGATGAAGATTTAAGAGCAAGAGATGAGCTATACAGGGAAGAACAGGACGATTATCTTGAATTTATTTCATATATATTGGAAAGAGGAGAAGATTTACCCGAAAATATAATTAAAAACTATGAAAAATATTATACTTGTGCTAACATTCTTCATGAAAAAAATACAAAAGGTTTTTTAAAGGGATTTTTGAAAATATTAAACATAAAGGAGAAATAATAATGAAAAAATTGTTGGCTTTATTTGTATTTCTGACAGTGGCATGCCTCAGTGTAAAAGCTTACACAATCGATGTTCTGCCGGTATCGTTTACAAATACGAAAGAGCCGAACAGAGTATGGGCAGGCACTTTTCAGCTCGTTTGGAATGATTTGGCGGATAACTTCGGCAACGGGAAAATAACATTTGATTTTAATACGCCGGAAATTGCAAAACAGCTTAATAAACAATCATTTAAAGCGGATATGCTGTCTTCCGACTCATACTACAAAACTTGGGGAAAAGCCGATTTAAATCTGAAAAAACAGATTGAACGGGATTTATTGGAAAAATTTAATGAAAAAAGTGATATCTTGGATTCTTTCGACTGGAAATCCGGAAAATATCTTTTTTATGCAATGCTAAAAAAAGATTTTGAATTTCTTAATCCGTTTGACAAACTTGATAAAGAAAAATTCGGCAAAAATAAAACAAAAGTCTCATACTTCGGTATAAACAAGCATACAAAAAAAATGATTCGGGAAAACGTGAACGTAATATTTTACGATTCCCCCGAAAAATTTGCCGTATCACTTAACACAAAAACCGATGACATTGTATATCTTTACAGAACCGATGATAATAAAAATTTTGACAAGCTATATAACGATATGATTAAAAAGGGAAAAAACTATTCGGCTTCCGAATTTCTTGCAAAAGATGAATTGAAAGTTCCGGAAATAAGCTTATATACCGAAAAAACTTTTGACAAGCTCAAAAATAAACGGGTAAAGGGAACAGACATAGTAATTTCGGAAGCTATAGAAACCATAGATTTTAAAATGGATAACAAAGGTGTTGAATTGAAATCCGAAGCGGGGATTTTGGCAAAAATGTCGCTTGCTCCCGCACCCGAAATTACAAAACCGAGATTTTTCTATTGTGATGATACATTTGTACTATTCCTGCAAGAAAAAGGAAAAGACAAACCGTATTTTGCTTTGAGAGTAAATGACGTTGCAGAATTAAACAAAACCGGAAGGAAATAATGGCAAAAGTAAAATCAAAATGGATATGTACCGAATGCGGATATGAAAGCGCCGGATACCTGGGTAAATGCCCCGAATGCGGAGCGTGGGGAACTTTGAGCGAGGAAATTCAATTTGCTTCAAAACCCTCTCAGCAAAACGAATTTGTTAACACACAAAAACCCGAGTTGTTAAAAGATATCTGTTTGAATGATGAAGTCAGAATATCGACCAACATTTCCGAATTTGACAGAATACTCGGAGGCGGTCTGGTACAAGGTTCTCTTGTGCTTATAGCAGGCGATCCGGGTATAGGCAAATCAACAATTTTACTTCAAACGAGCGGAGAACTTTGTAAAAACGGTAAAAAAGTTTTGTATGTTTCGGCGGAAGAAAGCTCGGCACAGATAAAACTTCGTGCTCAAAGACTTTGCGTTAATTCCGATAATCTTTACATTTATCCGCAGACATTAATGGAAAATATAAAATCACAGATTGAAGAAATTTCGCCTGATGTGGTTGTAATAGACAGTATTCAGGCAATATATTCCCAAAGTGTTTCAAGCTCATCAGGAAGTGTAACCCAAATCCGCGAGTGCACAAATCTTTTAATGCATATTGCAAAATCCAAAAATATCACCGTAATCGTTATAGGGCACGTAACCAAAGACGGGAGTATTGCAGGGCCTAAAATTCTTGAACACATGGTAGATACTGTAATTTACTTTGAAGGTGACAAATACAAATCTTACAGAATGCTGCGTTCAATGAAAAACAGATTCGGAAATACTTCGGAAGTAGGTATTTTTGAAATGCATTCGGACGGATTAAAGGAGATAAAAAATCCAAACGAACTTTTCCTTAATGAGCGCTCGCAAATATCAACACCCGGAAGTGCAATTATAGTAACAAATGAAGGTACGCGCCCGCTGCTTGTTGAAATTCAGGCACTTGTCGGAACGACTCCTTATCCGAGCCCGAGAAGGGTTACAAACGGCGCGGATTCGGGAAGGGTTTTGCAAATTCTTGCGGTACTTGAAAAACGTGTCGGCTTGAACCTTTCAAAACAAGATGTCTATGTAAATGTGACAGGCGGTATTGATGTATCCGAACCTGCGGCTGATTTAGGGATTGCACTTGCCGTTGCAACCTGCGCAAGAGATGTTGCCGTTGATTCGCAAACCGTTATAATCGGTGAAATCGGTTTGTCAGGTGAAATTCATCCCGTAAATAATATTGAAAAACGACTGAATGAAGCCGTTATGTCGGGATTTAAAAAAGCAATCATCCCCTATGCAAACAAAATCAACGATAAACGCATTGAAACGGTTCCCGTAAAAAGGCTGATAGATGCCATTTCAGCCTGTGTATCACCCGTTAGTTTTTGAAACACCATTAATGTCTTTTACAACAAACGGACGGACAAATGCCCACGTTCCGTATAAAGATGCCAAAAGTCCGCTAATCATTAAAGCTTTGAAAGATTTCGGGTGCTTAACTTTATTTATAACCCCGCCGAGAGTAACCAGCGTTGTACCTGTCATTATCCCGAGATATCCTTTAAATATCGTGCGCGGAACAACAATTGTATCGGTCATATCCGCATAATTTTTTGTTTTATCATGAATTTTATCAAGAAACGATCCTGTAAAACTTTGATTTATCGGTAAAATCTTCATACATACTCCTATAAATATCTTTAAGTATTTTAAAGTATTGCACAATTTATTTAAAGTTTCAAGTTTTATTGTTTTAACTCTTGCTTGAGATTTGATACCGAGCTGACACTTTTTAATAATGAACTGCAAATAACATGCGGCATTGTACGGGAAGAAATTATTCGACTTGTCCCTTTAATATAATTAACTTTTTTTTAATGTTTTAACGCTTAAATTTGCTTGATTAGTTTTCTTGTTAATGCTATAAATGGCATGTTATAGATTTACTGAATAAGAAGGAGTAAAATTTATGGTAAATGTAGCAATTAACGGATTCGGAAGAATCGGAAGAAACACATTAAGAGCCGCAATCAGAGAAGGCATCTTTAATGAAATCAACTATGTGGCAATCAACGATCCGGGCTTGAAACCGGAAGATGCTGCAAGAATTTTCAAATATGACTCTGTTATGGGAAAATTCTGCGGTGAAGTTGAAGCTTATGATGAAGGTATCATTGTTAACGGTAAAAAAATTAAATTCTTTGCCGAAAAAGATCCCGCAAATCTTCCTTGGAAAGATTTAGGTGTTGATGTAGTTGTTGAATCAACCGGCTTCTTTACTGATGCAGAAAAAGCAAAAGCACACATCGCAGCAGGCGCTAAAAAAGTTATCATCTCTGCTCCCGCTACAAACGAAGATATTACAATCGTTTTGGGCGTAAATGATAATATGTATGATCCTGCAAAACACAACGTAATTTCTATGGCATCTTGTACAACAAACTGCTTGGCACCTGTTGCTAAAGTTATCAAAGAAAAATTCGGTATTAAAAAAGGTTTGATGACAACAGTTCACTCATACACAGGCGACCAGAGAATCTTAGATGCAGGTCATAAAGATCCTCGCCGTGCAAGAGCAGGCGCACTCAACATTGTTCCTACAAAAACAGGTGCAGCAAAAGCTGTTGCTCTTGTAATTCCTGAATTAAAAGGAAAATTGGACGGTTTTGCAATGAGAGTTCCGACACCTGACGTTTCTCTTGTTGACGTTGTATTTGAAGTAGAAAGAGACGTTACCGTTGAAGAAGTAAATGCAGCTTTGAAAGCAGGTGCTGACGGACACGTTCTTTGCTACACGGAAGAACCGCTTGTATCATCCGATTACATCGGTTCATCTCAATCATCAACCGTTGATGCTCTCTTAACAAGAGTTATGGGCGGTAATATGGTTAAAATCATTTCTTGGTACGACAACGAAATGGGTTACTCAACTCGTTTGGCTGAAACAACAAGAATGGTTGCAAAAAAATTATAATAAAAAAATTATAATTGAAAAAATCTCCCGTCCGCGGGAGATTTTTTTTATATGTCCTCAGGGATAAAAAAGTCTGCTTTGGACAGAAGTTCTCTCGTGTGTTCATAACAGCAGGAATTTCTGCATATAATTTGATATTCCCTCACTATATTTATAACATCATCAACGGACATTTTTATAATTCGTCTTTCACCTTCAATAATTCGTGCCATAATAACCTCCAAAATATATTACGGCAAAAGGCTAAAAAACTTTTGACAAATCAGCTCTACAGCGTAGAAATCTTTTTTCAAATTTTAAAACAAAAAAACCGCCTTTTTAAGGCGGTTTTCTTTTATTGGAATTAATTATTCTTCGTCACCAAGCTGGAAATCAGGAGCGCCGAACATACCTTCGATTTCTTCCAAAATCGCAGACGGTTTACGTGCTTGATTTCTTTGAGCAACAGCACGTTTTCTGTCCTCGCGTTCTTTTTCTTCGCTTGCATTTGTGAGGTGGTGGAAACCTGTACCGGCAGGAATCAAACGTCCGATAATAACGTTTTCTTTCAAACCTCTCAACAGGTCTTTCTTACCGTCAACGGCAGCTTCCGTTAATATTCTTGTAGTTTCCTGGAAGGAAGCTGCAGAAATAAAGCTTTCGGTATTCAACGATGCTTTCGTAATACCTAAGAGCATATATTCACAAGTTGCAGGCTGACCGCCCTTTTCTTCAATTTCGTGGTTTTCTTTTTCGAATGTCTGCATTTCAACAAGTTCACCGGGAAGCAGTGTTGTATCACCCGCATCGACAACTCTTACTTTCTTAGTCATTTGTCTTACGATAATTTCAACGTGCTTGTCGGCAATTTCTACACCCTGAGAACGATATACTCGCTGTACTTCATCTACAAGGTATTGCTGAGCAGCTTCGGGACCGCAAAGTCTGATAACATCATGAGGATTCAAAGGCCCGCTTGTCAACGGTTCACCTTTTTTAACCTGTTGTTTGTTTTGAACAACGATGTTTGCATCAATTGCGTATTTAATTTCAGTTCTGCCGTTTTCGGTAACAAGATAAAGTCTCGGCAAGTCTTCATCCGTTTCTATTTCGGCAACACCGTCTTCTTCAGCCAATATAGCGCAGTCTTTCGGTTTTCTGCCTTCAAGCAATTCTTCTACACGAGGCAAACCTTGGACGATATCGCCTGTTTTCTGTCTTTCAAATACCAGTGTTGCAATAATATCACCGCGAAGAACCAGAGCACCGGCTTCAACCTGAAGCATAGTTCCCGGACTGATTAAGTAAGGACGTCCGTTTCTTACGGTAATTCCGTCTTTACCGACCGATTTAACCATACCTGATACGGTAGATTTTTCACCGCTGTCGGCAACCAAAGAATCCAATCTTACAAAATCACCCTTCTTAACGCTTGCTTTGCCCTTAACCGGTATAACGGTTTCATAAGTTTCGCTGGTCAAAAGAAGTCTTCTTGCATCTTCTTTGGCTTCATTAATTGATGCAACCCCGTTATTAATTGCAAGAACCTGAGTTTTTGCAACCGGTGTTTTCGGAGCGATAGTCTGACCGTCTTTAACCAGAAGCTCTGTCTGGAGCGATGACATAAGTTTTGAATTACCTTCAAATTCTCGGCGGACAATCAGGTTTTCAAGAACTACAATTCTGAGTCCTTTCTTACCTACAAGCTCTACCATACCTTTCAAATGTGACAGATAGCCCTGCATTTGAAGAACTAAGCTTGTTCTTGTAATTGTCGAACCGTCGAGGTTTCTGACTCTCGCACCGTCTTTGTATTGAAGCTGTGTAACAGGAACAATATCAATCAAATTATCGGATGTGTTAAATTTGATTGAAACATTTTTCTGTTCTACCTTCAATACTTGAACAGGTCTGATTAAGATTTGAACAGGCTGATTTGAAATGCTGTCTTCATCAAGACTCAAGGAAGAATCAAGTTCTTCATCCAAATCATCAATATCCAAATCATCAAGAGAAGAATCCATAATTGTTACTATGGAAGTTTGTTTAGCTTTAATTCCCGCAGCAATTACGGTACCCTTCTTAACAACTTCGCCTTCATCAACTTTCAGTTCGGAAACGCTTGATAAAGTATGAACTTCACCCGGGCGAATTGTAATTTCGTGAATAATATCGTTGTATTCTTTAAATTCAACAATACCGTCAATGTGGCAGTAAACATCTTTTACTACCTCTGTTCCGGCAGTCACAAACGTTCCGTTTTCAACCATTTTTAAAGAAGCATCTTTGTTAATCTGGTGAACTTCTTCCGGAATAAATACAACCGAACCGGGTTTTGTAATAATCTGGTTTTCATCAACTTCAACATCAATATATCTGATTTCACCTGACGAAGTAACGGCGCAATCATCATCGATAAGTTCGGCAATAATCATACCGTTTTCAACCGTTGTGTCAACCGGAGCTTTTACAATATATTTTTCACCGGTACTTTCAACAGTCCAGATTTGTTCTTTCTTGGTCTGTTCAAATGTCGCGTTTTCAGGTTCAAGAGATGCAATTACAATTGTCAACTCTTTACCTTGAACGATTTTCTTGATGTTTTTACCTTCAAAATTAACTTTTTCAATAACTAAATCATCACCGAAACGGACTTCGCCGCCGTGTTCCGAGATAGTTAATGTTTCAGCCAATTTTTCGCCTTCTTTAATCTTTTGACCGTCTTTAACAAGAACTTTAGAACCGCCGGGAAGGTTATAAACATCACCGCCGAGAACCCAGATAATGCCCTGTTTATTTGTAGTTCTTGAAATGTTACCCTGTCTGTCTTTCTTTTCATCAGCGACAAAGTCTTCATAAAGAACTTCTCCCGACAAATCGGATGTAATATCTTTAGTAGCTTTTTCGGTCAAACGGGAACCGGAACCTTGTGATGCGGGTTCATATTGAGCGAGTTTAAAGCCTTTTTCAACTTTCATTCCGTTGGTAAAGAATATTGTTGAACCTGCGGGAATATGATATTTCTCGGTCTTTTTAGCACCTTTAATTTCAATGTCTGTTTCGTAATTTGAAATATTAACAACATCACCGTGACGGGTTCTTAATTCTCTTGTTTTAACGCTTGATACAACTTCGCCTGCAATATTTGCAATAACTTCTCTGATTGTATCTTTAACGCCAACCGCACCGCCTGTGTGGAATGTTCTCATTGTAAGCTGAGTACCGGGTTCACCGATTGATTGAGCGGCAATAATACCGATTGCTTCGCCTATATCAACGAGTTTCTGCGTTGTCATAGCCCATCCGTAACATTTTTGGCAGATACCGTATTCAAGTCCGCAGGTCAAACCGGAACGAACTTTCAACTCCTGAAGGTTAAGATGAGCAACTTTCTTGATATCATCTCTGTTCATTGTAGTACCTGCTTTTACAAGAACCGTTCCGTCCGTATCTTTGATATCTTCCGCAACAGTTCTTCCGAGCAGTCTGTCAATTAACGGAACAATAACATTTTCGCCGTCCGTAATAGGCTTCATATTAATTGATTTTGTTGTATGGCAGTCATCAGCCCTGATAATAACGTCTTGTGCAACGTCGACCAAACGTCTTGTCAAATAACCCGAATCGGCTGTTTTCAACGCCGTATCAACAAGCCCTTTTCTTGCACCGTAAGAAGAAATAATGTATTCTGTTACGGATAAGCCTTCTTTAAAGTTTGATTTGATAGGCAAGTCAATAATTTGTCCCTGCGCATCAGCCATCAAACCTCTCATACCGACCAGCTGTGAAACCTGTGATAAGTTACCTCTCGCACCGGAGAATGCCATCATATATACAGGGTTTAAGCGGTCAAAGTTTTCAACAACCGAAGCTGTCAGTTTTGCGGTTGTTTCGGACCAGGTATCAATAACCTTCGTATATCTTTCAACTTCGGTAATCTCACCTTTTAAATATCTGTTGGTTGATTTTTCTATTTCTTTTTCGGCTTCATTAAGCAGCTCTTTTTTAACTTCCGGAACCTGCAAATCAGCAATGGAAATTGTTGTACCGGATTTTGTGGCATACTTATAGCCAAGGTTTTTAAGGCTGTTAGCCAATTCCGCGGTTTTAGCGCCGCCAAACTCAAGATACATTTGCGAAAGCAAATTGTTCAAACCTTTTTTGTCCATTTGCTTGTTAATGAAATCAAGAGTCTTTTTACCATGAGTGTAAGTTGTTTCCATTATATATTTTCCTTTATTTTCTAGTAGCAAATTTTATGCAAGTGCATTTCTTACGGCTTCGTTGAAAATAATTCTTCCTGCCGTAGTTTCCAATCTTTCACCGTGTTCATCTCTGACAACGATTTTGTCGTGTAAATCAATTACGCCGACTTCAAGTGCGGAGATTGCATCCTGAAAATTATAGAAATAGCCCTTCGGTTCCATTTCGGGATTTTTCAGAATAGTGAGGTAATACATACCGAGGACCATATCCTGTGTAGGAGTGATAATCGGTTTACCCGTTGCCGGTGCAAGGATATTATTGGTAGCAAGCATTAACATTCTTGCTTCTGTTTGAGCTTCAATAGAAAGCGGTACGTGAACAGCCATCTGGTCACCGTCAAAGTCGGCGTTGAATGCCGTACATACAAGCGGGTGAAGCTGAATTGCACGACCTTCTACCAATTTCGGTTCAAATGCCTGAATACCGAGTCTGTGAAGTGTAGGAGCACGGTTTAATAAAACGGGGTGTCCTTCAATGACTTCTTCCAATATATCCCATACAATTGCTTCGGAACGTTCAATTTTCTTTTTAGCTGATTTAATATTTTGAACATATCCGCGTTCAATCAATTTATTTACTACAAACGGTTTAAACAATTCAATTGCCATTTCTTTCGGCAGACCGCACTGATTTAATTTAAGCTGAGGTCCGACAACGATAACCGAACGGCCGGAGTAATCAACACGTTTACCCAAAAGGTTTTGACGGAAACGTCCCTGTTTACCTTCAATTATGTTGGACAATGATTTTAACGCTCTGTTATTCGGGCCTACAACGGTTCTTCCGCGTCTGCCGTTATCAATCAAAGCATCAACAGCTTCCTGTAGCATACGTTTTTCGTTTCTGACGATGATTTCGGGAGCACCCATTTCCAAAAGTCTTTGTAAACGGTTGTTTCTGTTAATTACACGTCTGTATAAGTCGTTCAAATCGGAAGTTGCAAAACGTCCGCCGTCCAACTGTACCATAGGTCTTAAATCAGGAGGAGTAACCGGCAGAACATCCATTATCATCCATGTCGGATCTGTTTCCGATGAAATGAGAGAATCAAGCAATCTTAAACGTTTAATAAGTTTGCTTTTCTTCTGAACGGAATTTACGGAGCCAGCGAGTTCGGTTCTGATTTCTTCAGCAAGTTGTTTTGTATTTACTTCAGAAAGCAGTTCCTTAATTGCCTCTGCTCCGATACCTACTCTGAGTTCGGAATCTTCATGTTCCGCCATATAATCTTCGTATTCTTCTTCGGACAGAAGCTGAAGTTTTTTAAATTCGCTTTCGCCCGGATTCAGAACTACATAGTTATTGAAATAAATAACCTGTTCCAAATCTTTCAAAGTCATATCGAGAAGCAGACCAAGGTATGAGGGTATACCTTTCAAAAACCAGATATGAGAAACCGGAGCAGCAAGTTTAATATGCCCCATTCTCTGACGTCTTACTTTTGAATCGGTAACTTCAACACCGCATCTTTCGCAGATGATACCTTTGTGTCTTACTCTTTTGTACTTACCGCAGAAACATTCCCAGTCTTTTGACGGTCCGAAAATTCTTTCGCAGAACAGGCCGTCACGTTCGGGTTTTAATGTACGGTAATTGATTGTTTCCGGCTTAGTAACTTCACCGTAAGACCATTTTAGTATTCTCTCGGGTGAAGCGATACTAATTCGTATATAATCAAAATAATCTATACTTGTTGACATTTAATTTTTCTCCTTTTTGAGTTATATTTCTCCAAACGTAGTCGGTGTTTCAAAGAAGTTGATATTCAACAGCTCCGAATCAATATCGGATAATGTTCTTCTTGGAGCTGATTTTCTCAAATCGTCCATATCAGTCATTAAGTCGACTTCCGCACCGTCTTTTTTAGCTACCCTGATATCCAAACCGATACTTTGCAGTTCTCTGACGAGGACTTTAAATGATTCGGGGATACCCGGTCTTGGAATATTATCGCCTTTTACTATTGCTTCATACGCTCTGTTACGTCCGTTGACATCATCTGATTTGATAGTCAGCATTTCCTGCAGAGTATATGCAGCACCGTATGCTTCCAGCGCCCAAACTTCCATTTCACCGAATCTCTGACCGCCGAACTGAGCTTTTCCGCCCAAAGGCTGCTGAGTAACAAGTGAATAAGGACCTGTTGAACGAGCGTGGATTTTATCATCAACAAGGTGAACAAGTTTAAGGATATAAGAAAGACCGACAGCAACCGGTTCATCGAACGGTTCACCCGTTCTTCCGTCTATAAGTCTGACTTTACCGTCCTCATTTACCCAGTCGCAGCCAGAAGCTTTGATACCTTTAAGTAATTCAGCTTTTGTAGCTATTTCCGACTGGTTATCACCGTATCTTTCATCAAATGACGGAGTTTCGTAGTAATTTCCCGTCAAATATGCAGCCAAACCGAGTAATAACTCATAAGTCTGGCCTACGTTCATACGAGAAGGTACACCAAGCGGATTTAATACAATATCAACCGGTGTTCCGTCTGGAAGGAACGGCATATCTTCTTTAGGTAATATACGGGATACAATACCTTTGTTACCGTGACGTCCGGAAAGTTTATCACCTACGGACACTTTACGTTTTTGAGCTATGTAAACACGGATAACGGTATTTGCACCCGGCGGTAATTCATCGCCTTTTTCTCTGTCAAATACTTTAACGTCGAGAACACGTCCGCCTTCTCCGTGAGGAACTCTAAGAGAATTATCTTTTACATCTCTGGCTTTTTCGGCAAATATTGCCCTTAAAAGTTTTTCTTCGGGCGGGTGTTCGGATTCACCTTTCGGTGTAACCTTACCGACAAGAATATCATCAGCATAAACTCTTGCACCGATTCTGACAATACCGCGTTCATCCAAATGTCTTAATGCATCTTCGGATACATTCGGAATTTCGCGGGTAATTTCTTCAGGTCCGAGTTTTGTCTGACGTGCATCAATTTCAAGTTTTTCAATGTGAACTGATGTGAAGATGTCATCATGTACGCATCTTTCAGATAACAGGATAGCATCTTCGTAGTTATAACCTTCCCACGGCATATACGCTACTATAACGTTTTTACCGAGTGAAAGTTCTCCGCAATTTGTGGAAGCACCGTCGGCAATGATATCGCCTTCTTTAACCGTATCACCTTCATGAACAAGAGGTTTCTGGTTAATGCAGGTATCCTGGTTGCTTCTTACATATTTCATTAATGTATAAACATGCGGTTTTTTATCTTTATCACGAATAACGATTTCTTCGCCGACAACTCTTTCCACGACACCGTCACAATCCGCAACGATAACCATACCGGAGTCTTTTGCGGCTCTTTTTTCCATACCCGTACCGACAACCGGTCTTTGAGTAATCAAAAGAGGTACGGACTGACGCTGCATGTTTGAACCCATCAAAGCACGGTTAGCATCATCGTGTTCAATGAACGGAATCAATGAAGTTGCAACAGAGATAATCTGAATAGGTGAAACACCCACAAAATCGACTCTCTTTGATTGATCCATCGTAAATTCCGAACGATAACGAACAGGAACATATTCATCCTTGAATGTTCCGTCCGGGTTCAATTGAACGTCTGCGGGAGCGCATCTGAATTCTTCGTCTTCGTCAGCCGTCATATAAACAACTTCGTCAGTAACTTTTCCGTCTTTAACAACAAAGAACGGAGCTTCAACAAAGCCGTAGTCATTAACTTTTGCGTGAGTAGCCAAAGAACCGATCAAACCTGCGTTCGGACCTTCAGGAGTTTCAATCGGGCAGATACGTCCGTAGTGAGACGGATGAATATCACGTACCGCAAAACCTGCACGTTCTCTCATCAAACCGCCGGGGCCTAAAGCCGAAATACGTCTTTTGTGAGTTAATTCGGCAAGCGGGTTAATCTGGTCCATGAACTGGGACAACTGTGAACTTCCGAAAAATTCTTTTAATGAAGCGACTAAAGGTTTAGTGTTCAACAAGTTCAACGGAGTTAAAGTTTCGGAATCCTGTAAAGTCATTCTTTCTTTAACGATTCTTTCAATCCTTGAAAGTCCGACTCTGAATTGGTTTTGAAGCAATTCACCTACCGAACGGATTCTTCTGTTACCCAAATGGTCAATATCATCAACCGTTCCTTCATCGTATGTAAGATTAATCAAATATTCAATTGATGCCACGATATCCTGAACAGTCAAAGTTCTTTGGTTTTTAGGTATATTTAAGTTTAATTTTTTATTTAATTTGTAACGTCCGACTCTGCCGATATCATATTTCTTTTCATCAAAGAAACGCGCTTCAAGTATGGAGCGTCCGCCGGCAGCCGATGCGGGATCTCCGGGACGTAATTTTTTATAAACTTCTATCAAAGCTTCATCGGTAGTTTCCGTTGGATCTTTATCCAGAGTTTTCTTTAAGAACTCAAAGTGAGTGAACAAAGTTTCCATCTCAGAAACAGTAATACCCATAGCTTTCAACAGAGTTGTAGCCAAGATTTTTCTGTTCTTGTCTATTTTAACGTAAATCAAATCGTTAGAATCAGTTTCAATTTTAAGCCAAGCACCGCGGTTAGGAATCATCGTAGCGTTATATAAACGTTTTCCTGCGGGTGAAACTTCACGTTTGAAGTAAACACCGGGTGATCTTACAATCTGTGATACGATAACACGTTCCGCACCATTTACGATAAATGTACCTTTATCAGTCATAGTCGGGATATCACCGATATAAACTTCCTGTTCTTTAATTTCACCGCTGTCGCGGTTAACGAGTCTTACCATTACACGAAGCTGTTTTGCATAAGTTGCATCGTGTATTCTGGCTTCTTCAATTGTATACTTTGCATTATCGAAAGTATAGTTGGGTAAAAAGTGCAATTCCAGTCTGCCGGTATAGTCTTTAATCGGAGAGAATGAAAGTAATTCTTCTTTCAAACCTTCTTTCAAAAACCATTCAAATGACTTTTTCTGCACTTCAATAAGGTCGGGTAAATCATCCAGACGAGTATGGGGAATACCCATCGGAGTTACTCTTTCTGCGTATTTTGTGTTAGACATTAATTCACCTCATTTGTGTGTACGTACTATATAAAAAAACTTTAATCTTTAAAATTATTGTTTAAAAAATCTAACTTGAGGCTGTAAACCTTTCATTCTACTGACATTCAGCTAAATGAACTTTTGATAAATTCTAAATTTTGGCATAGTACACCTAACTTAAATTTACCATGTTCCTAAATCATAATACATCAATTTTTAACGTCAAGAAAATTACCCCTTTTTTAAAAAAAAATGTTAATTTTTTGTTACAATTTTATAAAATCTGTTTTTTGACAGGCGGAAAGTTTTGATATGACAGGGTTAGGCTGTCAAGACTATATCTTAAAATTTTTCATGATAATATGTTACATTATAGTGAGGAAAATATGAAAAAATTAGTTCTTTTATTATGTATATTGATATTGGGGAAAGTTTCACCGGCAGAGGAAATCAGCCCTGTTGAAACGGATGTTCCGGCACCTGTTGTTCTCACCGGAAATCTTATTTTTGACTGGCTTGATATTTCCCAAATTGACAGAGATACGGTAATCCTTAAATATCAAACGGAACTGTTCGGAAACGACACTGTTTATAAATACGATAAAAAGCAGTTTAAGGAAGAATATAAAGACTTTTTGAAAGATTCCGACACAAAAAGGCATTATATGCTTGTAAAAAATAATGTAACGGAAACCGATAATGAGAATTTGTGCGGATTTTTCAGGGGCAATCTGCTGATAAGCTATGCAATCCAATACAAAAACAATTTAAAAACGGTATATTATTATGACGCACTGGGCAAACTCAGATATGTTGATAAATTTTCCGATAACTATCCGAATTTTCCGTATATGTCAAAACAATACAGAGCAAACGGAGAACTCGTGAGCGCCATATATTTTATGTCGCACGATATGCAGTATATGTATAACAGTAACAAATCTTTTAAAGGCGCCTGGTACAAAGACAAGATGTATGACAAACACGCTAAACAAATTCTTACGCGTACAAACTGGTAGTTAAATCTTTATCGGATGTCAGGCGGAAACTGCCCGATTTGCATTTCGTGCAAGCTGTAATTTAAACCTTAACGGATAATTTTTTTCATAAAAAAACGGCTTTCGCCGTTTTTTAAATATCTTCTTTCTTGTTGAAAAATCGTTTTACTTTGTTAATCAGTTTGGTATCTTCTTTCGCTTTTGCTTCCTGTGCCGCCAAAACCGCTTCTAAAGTTGCGTTATTAGGATCTTCAACAAGGGAAGGATCAGGCAGTGTGCTTACAAAGCTTTCAGCCTGTTGAATTTCCGATGCAAGCGCAAGCCATTTAAACGATTTTATAAGTTTAAGCGGTTTTGCCACATCGCCTCTCAGGACAATTTGGAATTTTGTTGCCATTTTGTCATCTGATTTTACGGGCAAATCAGGGATTACGGCTGATTCTTCGGGTGTAAGCTGTTCACAGAACAGGAAGAAGGTTTTTGCCATAACAACATTCAAGCCCGGTGTAGACTGAACAAGGTTTATCGGATTAAGCTGAGCAAGAGGTCCGAGAAGATTTGCGATTACCGAACCGAGTTTTGCTCTGACTTTCAAATCAGCGGTATTTTTAAGCAGGTCAAAGTCACCGAAAATATACAGGCACATAACATTTCCGCTTGATGCAATCGGATTAATATGTGCTATACCGTCTTCAAAGGTCAATTTGCCTTTCATTTCATTGAAATGAGAAGTATCAACCGTTGCCAAATTATTGATTACACCGCCGAGAGCAGTCTGGAAGAACTGATTTTCCCTTATATTTTCGGCAAGAATCATATTTTCAAGCTTACCGAACGGCCCGAGCTGTCCGTCAGTCATGGTAAAGTTTACGACACCTTTAAGACTTTTCATCTGTTCTTCCATAGTAAGACCTTTAAGCTGAATATCAGTGTTAAATGATAAATCACCCGTCAAAGTATCTTTCATATTGGCAAGCGCAAGCAATGCAGCTTCCGTATCAAGTCCGGTACCGCGCGTTTTTATGTCCAGAGCCATATCAATAAGGTTTGCGGTTATATTACCTCTGATTATACCCTGAAAAGCTGTTGTTCTTAAACGGCGCAGGAAGAAATTGTTATTTTTCAATGCTATTCTTCCCGTAGTATCAGATGCAACAATATTACCGGTTTTAATCCTTCTCAAATTTATTGAACCCGCACTAATTTCAACAGGGATATCCTGAGCGGGCTTTGCATCAGGCAACGGAGGAGCCTGATATTTTGCCAGAGATTCGGTCACAGACATTAATTTATCAAGATCAATAAGATTTGAACGGACGTCAACCCTTGACAGGGTAAACTGCGGATGCGGATTAATGTCGGTTCTTGCGGTTACATTTATGTCCGAACCGTTCAGTAAAAGATTTTTAACATCAAGCACAATGTTTTTGCCTGACAGATTAACATCGGCTTCGTTCATTGTTGTTAAAATTTCGGGAATTTTAAGGTTTTGAACTTTAAAATTACCTCGCATTATCGGGGAAGCAAGTTTCCCGAATACTGCAAGTCCGCCGTTTGCATTAAATGATGAATTTTTAAATGCCGAAATTTTTCCGTTAATTTCTTTCGGTATATTAACTCTTATCAAATTAATGAACGGTTCCGCAGTATCGAGTTTTACAATCGTTCCTGAAACTTCCGCAACGGGAGATGCACCCTTCATATTGCCTTCTAAATCCGTTGTAAAAGATGATACGCCCGTATATAAACCTGTATCCCTTATATGAAGTCTGTCCCCTTTGTAATCAAATTTCGCCTGAACAATACTTTGTCTGCCGAGCATTGATTGAATTTCAACCGGAGTAATATAATTTGCACTATCGGATTTCAATTGCAGAGTAACAAATTGTTTTTTTGCATCACCTTCTATTTTGGCTTTAAGCGGGATGTTGCCCGCAGCTGAAATAAACGGTTCGGCATCACGTCCCGCAAATTTCCTTAAACCTGCAGCATCCAATCTTCCGTCAGCTATAACTTCGATTTGCGGATTTTTTGTATATTCTCTTACATTTCCGAGTACAACTATGCGTGAAGTGTCATTTAAAAATATATCAAACGGATTTATATTTACGTCATTTTCGTCAATTCTGACCGAAAGTGACGGATTAGTGATTTTTGAACTTGTTTGAGGCAGGGATATTGAGAAGTTCTTGTTTGCCGCAACTCCGTTCAGCTTTTGCGTATCGGTAATTATACCTGCCGCAAGTCTTTCATTTGCAATAACAAACGCACCTTTTTTATCGGCCAGACTTAAATCGTTAAGTAAAACTTTTGCGGCAACAAGCGGTTTGGTTAAAGCACCTTGTAATTTTGCATCCAAAGATAAATTACCGTTGTTTAAATCAAGAGATTTTTTCACATCCGCAGGGGCAAAAGCCTGAAAAAGTCCGGGGAGCGGTAATTTTTCCGATACGACTGAAATATCGGAATAAGCATCAGAATCAATATAACCCTCGGATTTTAAGATATTGCCGTTTACAAACATGTGAGTATCGGCTATTTTCAGCATATCATTCTGGAATATCAAATTTGCATTTATTTTATCAAATACAAGTTTTGCACTGCCGTTTGAAATATTGCCGTTTCTTGCAATAATACAGCCTTGCGATTTCAAATTTTTGAAATCCGTTTTGAACTGAGTATTGGCAGCCCAGTAACCGTTTGCTTTAAGGCTTGCAAGATTGTTTTTAAGATGGAGTGTATCCATTAAAGCACGTGCAAGAATAATCATATCGTTAAAGTAAATTTTGTCGGTAATCAAGCTCAAATCCAGTTTAGGTTTATCGCCGTAATCAAGCATACCTTTAACCGATATTTTTTGTTCGGGTTTGACTGCAAGATTTGTATCCAAATCAGCGGAAGTCCCGTGGAATTCGGCTTTAACATAAGATTTCGGAAGCTGTAATCCCGAAAGATTTAAAGTTGTATCATCAACATTAAGATGACCTTTCACACTGATTTTTCCTTCTTTGTTTTGTCTTATTTTCAGTGCGGTATCAATATCGGATTTCAAATTATAATCTCTGTAAATCAAAACGGGATTTACGAACGGAAGCACAATCTTTTCTGCCGGATCATCATCGGGATCGGCGGGTTTCGGAGCGGGCAGAAACGTATTAATTTTTATATTTGCGGTAATATTCTTTGAATCATCGCTCAGCAATTCCGCATCGGTTTTTAAACGTGCAATCTTACCGTTAAAATATCCCGCGCAAAGTTCATCACCATGTAAAGTCAATCTGTGTCCGGATTTTAAATCATTTATAACGGCATTATAATTTGTAAGTTTCAGGTTTGGAACTTTTATTTTTATAAGTGAAGGATCAAAGTTAAATGTTTGTTCCGGTGTTTCAACGGGCGGTTTATCCTTTTGCTTATTCATAATATCTTCAACAAGTTGTACAACTTTAAACTGCTCGCCGTTTTGGATTTCAAGATTAATCTTTGGAGAAGTCAATTCCGCACAAGTAACTTTTACGGTCAAAAGCAAAAGCTGAGGCAGAGAAATTCTGACTTTAAAACCGTCTGCGCTTAACAAAACAGAGCCGTCAGGAAGTTTCAATTCTATTTTATCGGTTTTAAATCCTGCCTGAAGATGCGGTGTAGTCACAATTTGAGGATTTTCAATAATTAAATCCGCTTGTGCCTGTTCTTTTACAATCTTTTGAAGCATTGGAAGATACGTGTTTAAATCAACTGCTTTAGGCAGATAAAATAAAAACGCCAAATATGCAAAAAGCAAAATCGTAACAATAATTCCGATTAACCAAAACAAAAACTTTTTCATAAATACCCCTTCATTTTTATTTCAATATACTACATAAATATTATCGGTCAAATAATAATAAATCGGGTAATGTTTTAAAGCATCAATCCAAATAAAATTTCATATATGAGCAATTTTTTTAAATCAATAATATTAATATTTATGTTATTCCTTCTCGGGACGGCATATTTAATCTACCGTTCAAACACTTATGTAACGGCTGAATTTAACGATTTACGTCCGTTTCACACGCATGCGCCGATTTATCTGAACGGGTTTAAAATCGGGCGGGTTATAAAAGTCAGACCGAACAAGACATACACTTCCTCTATAGTTACAATGGAGCTGCATCCGCACGGGATAAAGCTTCCGATAAATGTTATTGCAAACTTAAAGAAGGAAAAAGACAGAAAGGACAACAAATTTGACTATATAGATATAATTTATCCGGATGCACCGTCAATTTTCTATCTCAAGGACGGGGACAAAATTGCAGGCAAAACGACAGTTGAGCTGGAATCTTATCTTGCAAATCAGGATCCCGATTCACTTGACGCCATAAAGGCAGATATTGCCGATACCGTTAAAAATTTAAATATAACAATACAAATGCTCGGCGACTTGTTCATGAACGTAAATTCGCTCGTAACCGATGTCAGGCCGAATGTCGTTCAGGCGTCATCGGATTTGAAAGACAGCAGTAAAAATCTTGTAAAAATTTCCGAAAACACCGGAGATTTTACCCGAAATATTAACACGGCAATTTCGGAAGAACTTCTTAACGAAACGGCGGAAAATATAAAAATAATCAGTTCTGACGCAAAAAACATATCGGGCAGTTTTTCAGGCGCCTCACCTCAAATCGGCTGTACAATAACACGGCTGAACGGAATTTTATGCAATATAGAGGAAATGACCGCAGGTTTGAACTGCACGATGAGAAAGACATTTGGCGGGCTTCGGCTTTTATTCGGAAGTCCGATTTGTAAAAAGAAATAAAATATCTGTTTACAAAATTTTTTTTGAGTTATAACTAAATCACTATGCAGGCTAAAAAAATATTAATTGTCATTATGTTATGTACGGCTTTGGCATTGATTTATCGGAACCCGCAGTACAGTTTTGCCGGTTCGGTGTTTATTTTTGTGACAGCCGTATTACTGTTATATAAAAAGGCTCATACCGATTCGAGCGTTCAGCGAAAAGCGTATATTTCCACGATTAATCATGATTTAAAAATTCCCGTGCTGGCGCAAATCAGAGCTTTAGAGCTGTTATCAAACGAAAATACGGGAAAACTCAATGAAAGTCAAAAAGAGATTGTAAATTTAACACTGGATTCATGCCGGTTTATGTATGAGATGCTTTCAACAATTCTTTCGGCATACAAGTATGAAAACAAAGATATGCACATGAATTTTGAAAACATCAGTTTATACAAGCTTCTTGACAGCATAATGGCCGATTCGGCGAAGCTCAAACACGGCAAAAATCTTGATGTACGGATGATAACAAATGACGGATATTTTGTAGTCAATGCGGACAGAATGCAGATTAAAAAAGCGTTCGAAAAACTTATAGAACACTGCGTATATGTATCCGATGAAAACAGTGAAGTAACCTGTTTTATAAAAGGCAAGGGTGCTAAAAAGCTGAGTATTACTTTAAATTTCCAAAGCAATTATATAACCGAAAACGATTTGAAAGACATGTTTGAAACATACAGTGCGGATAAAATGGAAAGAGTGGGAAGCAGTCTGGGGCTTTATCTTGCAAAACAAATCATAGAAGCTCACGGAGGAAGTATTTCGATAAAATGCGATAACGGATTTAATTATATAATAGAACTCCCGTGTATTAAAGAATGTAAAGTTCATGCCGTATCACACTGATTGAGGTAAGATAAATTTTATGAAAAATATAGTATTAACAGTATTAATTATAATTCTATCGTCATCGGCGGTTTTCTGCGCTCAAAGTGCGAACGGACCTTTCAGAGAAATGGCCGTAAGCAACCGTAATATCCATATTTTGTATGTCAGACTTGCGGACAATTTCAAACGTGACGGGAATTTTTCAACTTATTTAAGGAACAGGCGTACCTTGTATGAAGCCGACAGACAAAGACTTATAGGCATACTTTTCCCGTATCCGAACCCCAAAGAGGCCGGTTATAATGAGAAATATCCGTCATACGTATCCGAATATGCTTTTAAAATGAATGAGCGGGAAACGGCAAATCTCAATGATATCGTACAGGAATACTGCAAGCATAACGTCTATAAGCTGTCGAAAAAATCACCGCAAGCTTGTTCGGAACAAGTTTTACAAAGTATATTTGCAAATCGCTAAGGAGGTTTTATGTTTGAGCGAATGGAAAAACTTCAACTCGTATGGTTAGCGGTAATTCTCGCTTTAGGTTTGATTTTAGCCGTAAGGACGGGGGCAAGCTCCGTATCAAAAGATACAATTACTGTAACGGGTTCCGCTTACAGCAATGTAAAATCCGATTCTGCCATGACGGAATTTGAAATTCAGGCTAAAAAACCGGATAAACAATCAGCGTATGCGGTTATAAAAACTCAGCTTCCGGCAGTAAATAAATATCTTGAAGAAAAGGGCATCACTGACATTGATATATTGACTCCGAGAGGATATTACACTTACAAATACAATGCAAACGGCAGTATGACAAATGAAATCGCATTTTATAACCTGTCACAGCCCGTAGTAATCAAATCAAAAGATGTAAACAAAATCAAAGAAATTTCGGTGGATATCCAAAACCTTGTACAGCAAGGCATTGATATAAACGTAAATAACACGGAATATTATTATTCAAAGCTTTCGGATTTAAAAATACAGCTTTTGAAAAGTGCAACAACGGATGCAAAAGCGAGAGCATCGGCAATGCTGAAAGCTACAAATAACAGGCCGGGAAAAATCCAGTCGGTTCAAATGGGTGTATTCCAGATTACTCCGCCTGATTCAACAAACGTAAGCGATATGGGTATAAACGATACGTCCACAATCGACAAAAAAGTTACCGCAGTAGCAAATGTAGTGTTTTATGTAAAATAGGAGGTCAACCATGAAAAAACTTTTGGCGCTTTCAATCTTATCATTAACGGTTTTACCCGCTCAGTGTGCATTCACGCCTGATATCGGCGCAGCGACACAAGTTCATGACATGCAGATGATTAATCAGCAGAGATTCAGAATGGAAGAAATCAACGACTTTAAAGAAGTCAAAGAAGAACAGGAACGCTTTAAGAAAAAACTTGAGCCGACCGTTGAAAAACCGTCCGCAAACTTTTTAAAGAAACAATCCGAGTTTGTGGATGAAGGCGGCGAAATCAAAATAAAATATGAAGATTAGTTGCTTGAGCCCGCTCTGTATCCGCACCAACCGTATATGACGGGAAGAATTTTTTCCGACGGGATTTTTACGGGAATCTTTGCCAGAACAAGTGCGCCGAATGCATCATCCGCATTGGCTAACATATCTTTTGCGGTGAGTTTTCTGTCCGGAACTTTGTCGTAAGGATCGTTAATAAAGTTGGAAAGACATACCGCAGTTTGCATTCCGCCGAAAAGTCCCGTTAAAATCATAATTATTTTAGCAAAATTATTTTTTGCATATTTTGTTCTGTCAATAGCTGATATAAACGCTCCCGTCAGCAATGCGGGTATGGAAGTATTTAAAAATTGAAATATTCCTTCGTGAATTTTTTGTCTTTTGTATTCTTTTTTGTCAAATGAAATGCCGGAAATTACACCGCCTGTAATACTTCCAAGCCCTGTCAATAACATTTCTTTCAGACCGAAATTTATCTTGGAGATGTAAGTTTTTTGTTTTTTGGCAAAAAAAGCAAGAGGAATTGCAGTACCTATAACCGAACCTGCAAGGACTTTGAGTTTAAGATTTTCAGCGGGTTCGGCTTTTCGGTGATAACGATACGTGCTGACATCGTAATCAATCTTTGATTGTACCGACATATTAAACATAACTTAATTTTAACACGGGGTTAAAAAGTTTTACAATAAATTTTCGGTTAATTTTACGGTTATATTAAAAACTGTAAAGAAATATTATTCAAAATACAAATAAACGGCAAAAAAATTTTTTCACGGATTTTATAGGGGATATGAGAATAAATCCCGTAAGTTTCCAAGGCATAAAAAATATAAGTTACGCAAAAGTTAACGACATTGAAGATGAGCCGTATCATTCGCGCTTGTGTTTGAACATGGAATTAACAAATGACAAATACGGCAATGATTTGAATGAATACGATAAGCTTCTTAAAACTTATCCCGATTTGAACAATGAATTATATCCGAGTTTTGTAAACATTGAGTTTGAAACTGCCCAAATACGCCCCAACAAATATATTATATCCCTGAAACTCAACGGTTGTGATATATATTTAACCCCGAAGAATTCCGAGATAATCGGATTTATACAAAAGTTAATTAAGAAAATATTAAACAAGAAGCCCGATGACTTTAAAACCGACCGTAATTATTTAAATTCAGGATTATCCGAATACTGTCCGATATATAATGAATCATTGGGCAATTACTTATTTGGTACGGACGAAAATCTTAATATTTACGGAAAGAATTACACAGTCATGGACGATAAGCTCAGTGAAATTTTAGACAAGGTTGATGACGGAACTGCAACGGGAAAAGAAAAAAAATATATTGCTAATATAATGAATAAAGTATCAGCGATATTACACGATTCGTATTACATAAATTCGGGTGTACAAAATATGAAACTGATATTAGACCAAATTATTAACACAAATTATTCCTGATAATTATAAACATTTGTAAAAATTGATAATGTTTATAACAATTCGGATAATTCAGGAAACTTAAAAAATTTGCAACATAAAAAAAAGGAGAAAAAAGATATGCGTTTAGCAGGCAGAAAAGATTTTGGAATATTACAAATAGAAATATTTTTACCGAAACATAAAGGCTGTAATCTCAGTGCTCTGAAAAAGACTATGCCGGGCGTGGGAAAAAGAACGGTTTTTTATGATACTCAAAAACAGCCTTTAGCAGTAATTGACAGAGGTTTTTCACCAATACCGAGAACTCTCGTTTATCGACCGAACAAAGAAGGTAAATGGTTGTCCTCAACAGGTGAAAGTTTAAATCCTTCGGATTTTGCTTGGAAAGCAATGATGGGTATTTAAAAAATTACGGATATAAAAAAAGTCCCCGAATGGGGACTCTTTTTAATTTTATTCTTCGGCAGGCGCCGTTTCACCAAAGATTTTGTTGACCAGTTCAAGTATTTTATCCCAATTGTGTCTGTCACCAATACTTACTTGAAATTTGTTATCATTTACCACGGCCATATCATAACTGGTATAACGTAGTCCTTTGCCGCTTTCATCTTCTTTGAAATATATATATACGTCATTTATATGTTCTTCATCATCGCGGTAAACTTGAACCTTACGACCGTCTTCCAAGACAACTTGTTCATAAGAAACTCCGGCACTATCTGTTCCTTTTACAACTTCAGGGTGTTCCGTATTTGCAACTTCAGCCAATACGGTATTAGCCGCTTTTATACTTTCCTTTTCGGCTTTGATTTTGTCAAGCTTAGCGTTGAATTCATGCGTATCTTTGATATCTTGTTTGGCGTCAGCTATAGTTTCTTCATTTTTAGCACGTATGCCTTCTGCAATTTTTACCCTGTCCAGTTTGCTCTCCCAATCAAAACCGGCTTTCTTGGCACTTTCATGTAATACAGGTGAGATTATTTCCTTATAATCATCATAATCAAGTCCCAAAATGTTATCAACCTTACCGTCCAGATCAGGGATTCTTTCATATACATAAGGGAAGTTATCAGGCGTGATTTGCTTGAGTAACGATTTTACAGAAAAATACCCTGTCAACTTATTCTCCAATTTTTCTGCCAATTGATTCGCTAATTTGTAACCGTCTTTTTTTCCGTTTTCAATAGCAGTCGCTTTATACTGCAATTCTTCATTATATGATGCATAATTCAATGTGGGCTCAAGAGCTTTGACATCATCCTCTATTGCCGCACGCTGTTCTTCGGTAACTTCCGGTGCTTCAGGTGCTTCCGGCGCTTCGGGTGCTTCGGGTGCATCGGGTGCTTCCGGCGCATCAGGTGCTTCGGGCGCATCAGGTGCTTCCGGCGCTTCATCTTTCTTTTCCGCAGCCTTACGATAACTTGCTAAATTTGCATCTAATTTATCCTTTAGCCCCTCAACATTAACCGATTTTACTGAAACATTGCCTTCACCATCAACAGAAACTTGGAATTGTCTGTCATGTGCCGAGGATTCGTAAATACCGTTTTCGGGATCAACAAGTTTAAGCCTCATCTGAGCACCTTCACCGTATGCTGAATGTAATGACATCATCAGAGTTTCAGGGAATTTACCTTCTTCAACCTGACCGCCTCTGGGAAGTCTGATTGTACCTTCATAAGTCTTACTTGTCAAACCTGTTGCTGTGCCGTCAATTTGGGCTTTTACATTGCCTTTTGCCAGTTTTTCATTCAATGCCGTTTTAGTATCGGGTTGATTAACGGGTTGATTATCGGGTTCATCGGAAATAGGCTTTCCTTCGGCATCAATCCTGTGTTCTTCACCCGTAGCTTCATCTTTCACAGTCTTTGTACCGTTAGGGTTTGTAGTTGTGGTGGTTTTTAAGTTTCCTTCCGCGTCATATTCATATTCAACGGTTTCAGTTACACCGTTACCTTTGTCCGTAACCTGTTTTAACAATTTATCATCGGCACCGTAAAATTCAGTTACGGCTCCTTTAAATACGGTTTTTGAAGTTTGCTTACCGTCTGCATCGTACTTAATAGATGTGTTTGTACCTGATTTATCGGTTTGAACGGACTGTATAACTTTTCCGCTTTCATCAAAATATCTTGTTAATGCACCGTTTTCATCTTCTTTGGAATCAGCATACAAAACTCCGGCATCTTTAGTAAAATACTGCGTCAATTTTGCATTGTTCTCATCCGGTTTGTATTGAACCGATATTAATTCGGTTCCGTCCTGAGTCGTAAGTTCCTCGGATTTCTCAATCTTATCCGATAACACACCAAGCTGCTCCAAAAATTTAAATACTTCTTCTTTACCGACTTCTTCCTGCAAACCGCGCTGTTGAACAAACGCTTCAGCTTCCGTGCTGTCCACAACATTATCTGCAATCATTGCTTTCATGTTTTCTTCGATGATAAATGCCTGAATCTCATCCTGAGTCAGTATTTTATTTTTGTCCGTGTCAAGCTTGTCAAAAATTAATCCCAATTTTTGATCTTTCAAATCGGAACGTTTAATACCGCCATTCAATTTGCGAATATTAAAACCGTTGTCTTGTCCGCCTACATTCATTTGGTCTGTCATAAAAAAACTCCTTTTCGTTTATTTTCTACTACCTTTTAAGTTACGGCAATATTTAAATAAATCTTTAATCCGAATTTGCATAAACGACATACTTAAACACCTCAATAACAGCATTATAACAAGGTTTCAGCAAAATAAAAAACGACTTTACAATACTTAATATAAATTCGCTCCCGTCTGCAGTTTTGCCGGATTTGTGTGTCGGATTAGTAAATCCGACCTACGGGTTGTCCAACGTAAAATAATTTGTCAGTGTGTCGGATTGGTAAATCCGACATACGGGTTAATTGGCATTCGGGGATAGTTTTTGCCGGATTGATTTGTCGGATTGGCATTTTGTCGGATTAGTAAATCCGACATACGGGTTTGTCCAACGTAAAATGATTTGTCAGTAAATCCGACATACAGGTTGCAAAGCGGTCGGTTAGGTAAAATGATTGATTATTCAAAATCCAGCAATATTTTATTGTAGGTCTAATCCGACATTTTTTATTACGTTCCCGATATCAATTTTGAAATATTTTATCGTAGGTCGGATTTACCAATCCGACATTTTGTATTACACAAAAACATAAAAATAAGGGCTTGACCGGATTTGATTATTCAAAATCCAGATCTTTGATATTTTCTATATCCGCAGAACTTCCCCAATTTTCTTCATACAAAGCTTGTTTTACAAATTTGTGAAAAGAAGAAAATTCCCAGTCTTTAACATTTTTTATAAAGCCATGTTTTACGGGATTGTAATGTATATAATCAAAATGCTTATACAAATCATTTTCATCACAAATGGTATGCTCCCAATATCGATTTTGCCATATTTTTCCGTAGGTCGGATTTACTAATCCGACATTTTTGGTAAATGAATACTTAAATGATTTTACAATTTTCGGATAATCAGAAATGTTTTTAGGTTTTATAATACAATGAATATGGTCAGGTAATATGCTAAAAGCTATTAACTTAAATTTGTAGATTTTATGAACATTAATAAATGATTGCTTAACCGATTCAATATACTCAATGAGCAATCGTACTCTGTTTTGGGTAACTATTGTTAAGAAAATTAGACTGTTATTTATAAATAAACGTCTGTAATTCATATGATTATTATAATACAAAGTTTTGTCGAATTAACATTTTGTCGGATTGGTAAATCCGACCTACGGGTTTGTCCAACGTAAAATGATTTGTCAAGTAAATCCGACATACAGGTTTAAAAAATATTCAATTACTGCCGGCTAATCCGACATTTTGTATTGCGTTCCCGGCATCAATTTTGCAATATTTTATTGTAGGTCGGATTTACTAATCCGACATCTTTTATTACAATCGGCTTAATGAATTTTAATATTCATAAAAAAAATAACAATTTTTTAATTAAAGTTTACTTTATATATTTGTAGGCAGAAAAAAGGAGGTTATTGTGGCAAATATACAAGCTATATGGTCAAATTTCAGGTCACTTCTCAAAACAGGAACAGCAGGTCAAAAAAATTATAAAGTGGTTCATACTTGGCGTTTTCCTGACAGAGAGGCTCACGCAGGGCAATTCTTGTACAGTAAAGTTTTGCCAAACGGAAATATACAAAAACGGCTTATAACGCAATACGGAAATCCGGGAATAGTCGGATTTGAAACCAATGTTGTATCTCCGAGCGGAGAATTATTGAGAAGTTATGCGGGTATTCGCGCTCCGGAAGGCACAAGAATATACGGAAATAATAGCGGCGGTTTGCCTGAAGCACTTCACAGACTTTATGACAACCAAGGCAGTTGCTTCAAATTATCGTAAATTTGTCGGGCAGGTAAATTTGCCGGGGTGAAACCAAATTGCAAAACTACAAAGAAAAATAAATTAACATAGTAGCAAATTTTATTTTTCACGGGTTTTATCTCAGTATGCAAATAACAAATATTAGTGACACAAATTTTAAAGGACTATATAAAATCCCGAGTAAACAAAATTACGAAGAACTGATTGCAAAATATGTCATCCCGCCTTATCGTTTTTCAAAAAGACAACCGGTAGCATTATTATTGAAAGGCATGCCGCAAGATATTGCGTTAAAATCTGCATTAGAAACAATTGCAGACTTTTGTCACGGTTCACTTGATTGGCTTTATACCAATGCCAAAAATTTTGGAGTAAATATACCAAAACTTGACGACAGCATTTATATAATATCGGGGAAAACAGTACAAGATTTTACTGATGCCTGCACAAACGTAATTTCGGTAAAAACCGGGATGAAGGCAAAATTAAAAAATATTTTTAAGATATTTAAATCAAGCAAAAAAGAAGACGATTTGCCCGAACACTTAATACGGGTTAAGAACGCATTAAATGAGTATTACAGGATTAACGGCATGTTTGATGATTTTTTCAAAGAAAATAAAATAATAACCAAAAACACACCGCAAGAATTGTACTCCGCAATGATGAAAGAATAACATACAAATAATTCAGCCCGTCAGCCAAGCATTCCCGCTCAACGAAACAGTATTGTCGTAACAGAAACACCAAATCTACATAACTTTTTGTATTTATCCTTCTATTTGATTTTCTTTAGCCAATTATCAACATCTTCTTGTGCTTTTGCTCCGCCGCTTCCATAGAGAACAAGCGGCTCTAAGACTTTTGAACCTTTTGCAAATTTAGCCATATCCTCTGCAATTGTATATTTTCCGCCGCCGCCGTGGGTTATAAACGGAACAATTGTTTTACCTTCAAAATTGTTTTCGGATAAGAAGGTTTTAACGGCAGGAGCCGGTTCATACCACCAAGCGGGGGTTCCGACAAAAATTATGTCGTAGCTTGAAACATCGCCATTGTCTTTAAGAGCCGGTTTTGTTCCTTCCTCGTGCTGTTTTTTTGCAACTCCGTATGCCGTTTCGTTATAATCTTCAGGGTACGGAACAGCCGTTTCAATCCTGAACATATCGCCGCCGACAGAATTATGTATTTTTTCAGCGACTGATTTTGTGTTACCGCCCCAAGAAAAATAAGCGATTAATATTTTTTTGTCCATAAGTCCTCCTTTTGAATTTTCAGCTTTTACTAACGTACAACCCGTGCAAATTAATAACATTATTATAACAAACAGTAAAAATTTTTTCATTTCTACCTCGCTAAATTAATAATCATTTCAACAGTTTGCGGGTCCTGATGTGAGAAAAACAAACTCTTTTTTGTGTCCAAAACTCTTATTTGAGCAATTTCTTCTTGCGTTAACTTAAAATCAAATATGTTAAAGTTTTGCTCCATTCTCTCTTTTTTAACAGATTTAGGAATAACAATTATACCTTCCTGAGTTAAAAACCTTAATGCTGTTTGTGCGGACGATTTATTATATCTTTCTCCAATTGCAATAAGAGTTTCATTTTTAAACATATTATTTCTGCCCTCTGCAAAAGGTCCCCACGCCATTAGATGAGTGTTATACTTATCCAAATATTTTTTTAATTCCTGTTGTTGATTAAAAACATGTGTTTCCATTTGATTTATTGCCGGTTTAATTTCTACAAAATTTGCTAAATCAACAAATCTGTCCGCATAAAAATTTGATACTCCGATTGAACGCACTTTACCTTCTTTATAGGCTCTTTCTATTGCACGATATGCTCCGTAGTAATCATTAAAAGGCTGGTGAAGCAGCAATAAATCAATGTAGTCTGTTTGTAATTTTTCCAGTGACCTTAAAATTGATTGATAGGCTTTATCTTCGCCATAATTTGAAATCCAAATTTTAGTTACTATAAAAAATTTACTTCTGTCTATGCCTGATTTTTTAATGGCATTACCAACACCTTCTTCATTTGCATAGGCTTGAGCGGTATCAAACATTCTGTAACCAACGCTTATGGCATCCGTTACCGCACGCTCGGTTTCTTGGTTTGATACCTGATAAACACCAAAACCCAAAATCGGCATTTCAATTCCGTTGTTTAATTTTACTGTCTGCATAATTTTGTTCTCCTTTTTATATCTTTTTTATCCTTCAATAAAATCATTCAATATAGCTTTTAATTGGATTTCACTAAACTTTTTTGTCCAATTTTTCGGTTCAAAAACTCCGTCTGACATACACCAAATTGTCATCATTCCGTATAATTGGGTTATTATTAAATGCGTTAATAAATCTGTCGGAGTATCTTTTTTTAATTCACTGTTTTTTACTGCTCTGTCAAGTATATTTTTTAGCATTTCATAATCATATTGCCATTTTTTATTGTCATAATTTTCAGGTGCTTTATTAGGATCAATCACTCCCTTAATCCAAACCCTTGTCATATTGATTCCGTATCTTTCAACTTCTTTCATAAATTCGTCAAAGTAATAGCTTAATTTTTCAATGATATTTTTATTTTTCATTTTATTTATGCGTTGTTCAATATCAGCGAATAAATCTCTGCAAATTTCAAAAACAACATCATTTTTATGTTTGAAATATGTGTAAAAAGTACCTTTTGCAACAGCACAATGATTTGTAATATCGTCAATACTTAATTCATCAAATTCATTTTTCTGCAACAGTTCATACACGGCATCTAAAATTTTTTGACGAGTTTTTAGTGCCATTTCTTGTCTTTTTTTCATATTTTTCAACCCTAAAACTTACATTTTTTATTATATATTTATTGAACAAAAAGTCAATGACTTTTTGTATAACAAAATTTCTGAAATTGTAGTTTTGTACAAATTCATAAAAATTTACTGCTTACGTGACGTATAAATAAATTATTACAAAATCGGAAGCAAAAAAAGCGGACAAATTTAAGATTTAACTTAAATTTGTCCGCTTCTTTTTTGTTTTATTTAATTGATAAAATATGACCTTGATTCTTTTAATTTCGGGTTTCCGTACACATCATACTCAAATTGATATTGAGTAAATGAGCCGTCTGCATTTTTAGTCTCTAATTTCCCTTTAAGCGGGTTTCCTTCAGGATCAAAAAATATCTCATGATAAGTTTTCTTGTCCTTAGATTCGTACGTAACAGATTGCTCGAAATCACATATTCTTATTGTGTCACCATTTTTATTCTGATATGTTTTTCCGCCATTCATATCAAGTAAATACGGTTGATCTTTAAACGAAACCCCAAATCCCAGTTTTTTCAGTGTCGTTAGATTTGGAATTCTGTCATCTAAAGGACTTTGTGATAAAGCTGTTTTAAAATCTGATTGATTTGAGTCGGAATTTGAGCGAGAGTTAAAAATACTATCTATTATTTCGCTATCAGAGTTGCAAGATATCCCTGTGTTCTTTACCGGATTAATTCCTTGCGCGGGACCCATTTTTTCAATCGACATAATAAACTCCTTTCGTGTTTCAAACCTTTATACTCTATGTATTTATTAAAACACGTAACCGGAAATTTTTGTTACGGACACAGAAATGCTATGCTATGCTATGCTATGCTATGCTATGCGCAATTATAGCAAGGGTTTCGGGCAGGTGTAAATTTAGATTTACAATTCGTTACAAATTATTTTTTGTTAAGACTTATTAAGACTGTAGAGTTTTGTCGGATTAGTTTTTTTGTCGGATTGGTAAATCCGACCTACCGGTTTTAAAAACAGTCCATTACTCCCGATATCAATTTTGCTAATCCGACTTATATCGATTTTGCCATAATTTATTGTAGGTCGGATTTACTAATCCGACATTTTCTATTACTTACCGGTTTTAAAAACAGTCTATTACTCCCGATATCAATTTTGCTGATCCGACTTATATCGATTTTGCCATAATTTATCGTAGGTCGGATTTACCAATCCGACATTTTTATTACACAAAAACATAAAAATAAGGGCTTGACGAAAAGTCAAAACCCTTATAAATAAATGGTTGCGGGAAGTGGATTTGAACCACTGACCTTTGGGTTATGAGTGTGTTCAAAAAGTTTAGTCAAGTTTTATAAAGTTTAATAATGACAATATTTTAAGCTATTCTTTAATATTTATAAAACTCTATAAAATTACACAAAATTACACAAGACTACACAAATATTACACAAAAAAAAAATACTATGGGAGACAAAAGCCATATCTCTCAAAATGTCCGATGGCTCGAAAATTTTTTATAATTTTTGGAAAGATGCACCATTTTGTAGCATTGTTTGTAAATCCAAATCAAATTCAGATATTACTATATTTATATCCATAATCTGTTGAATCAATATTCATAAGATTCTTTCTTTTGACTTATAAGAATATCTAACATATCATTAATTTGCTCAAAAATATATTTTATTTCTTGCATTTTTTCTGTAAGCTTTTCAATATCTATAGATATAGCTTCATCAAAATATGCTTTCCCTTTTTTGTCTGTAATGTATCTAACTGCAAAGGACGATTTGTCTATATTTTCAAACTCAATACATATATTTGTTAAAAATTCATATTTTGTTTCTATTTCTTTTTCAACTTCATCTTCTTTAATCCCTGTGTACTCATTATTATACATTTCACTGTATAAATCCTTAAAATGCTTAATAAGTTTAGATATATTATGATTGTTTAGTATTTTTTCCTTTTGGTTTTCATTATCCAGTATATTATTAATTTGACAAATAAAAAATTTCAAAGATAGCTCTATAAAATGTCTATAGCAATATAATATAGGAAATATTAGTTCGTCTTGATTAATTTCTTGAAATTTATTATTTTGGTAGAATATTTCATTTTCACACAACTTTGCAATACAATTTTTATTTAATATACAACCAACTAAAATATTCGCACTATAAAAATACCCTTCGGATATTAAATATTCACTAAAATCACGCCATACAGGCGGTGCTATATTTGCAGTGCTTAAACTAAAACTATTCTGATTTATAAAAGCATCTTTTTCAGACATCTAAAATAACCGTCCATATATTTTGGCGTTTGTTATTTTGCAATATTCAAGCAAGTCTTTTGTATTTGCACCTTTATCTTTCATTGTATAAAAAGTTGTATCATCAAGTATTGAATAATACCAATTGCTATGCATCCTGTTTTCGTCCGGAAGTTCATTGATTTTTTTGCAAAAATCAATTGCACTTATTTGTTTCTGCTTTACGTTTAGGTCATTTACATCTTTTTGAGATTTTGTTTCTGCAAAATATATATTTGTACCAATTTTTAATATAAAATCAGGATAATAAGAGGATAAAAGCCCATCTGTTCTTATATATCTGATATGAGCAAAAGTATGATAGTTTTCGTTTATTTTTAAAAGCCGTTCTACTTCACTGTCTTTATCTGCAAACAATAAAAACTCTTTTTCAAATTCGCCTTTATTAGATGGGTACTGGGTTTTTTCATAAATTGATTTTCTTATATCCAGAGCAAAATTTCCTCTCATTTTTAATGTTTCAACTTGTGAAAAATATTCTTTTTTAACAACCGCATCAATTACTGATACATTGTTTTGCATTTCATATAAGGAAGTTGATATTTCTTTCATGATATGTTCAATAATTCCTGTGCGAGCTATCATTAAAACTCTCCAATTGTCATCAAGATAAGGGTCAAACACTTGATTAAACAGTTTTGTTCTTATGTAATCGTCTATTACTTTAACAAGTGATACTTGATTTATCTGCATAACAGGGAATGAAGAATGTCCGCCTGCTTTTGTTAAATTGTTTGTTACAGCCTGCAATAATCTTGATAAAAACTCATTGTAGCTATTTGCATTAAATAATTGCTGCGATATTCTATAATCTCCAAAACGAGTTTTTGCAGTTATTTCTTCTGAATAAAAACATTCACTGCCATAATTTTTAATTATTTGTTTTAGTTGTTCAAGTGTCCAACTGAATTTATTCATATTACTGCAATTTATATTACTGAGAGTTAATATCTCTTCTTTATCGCAAATAATACGAGGTATATAAAAGTCATAATCTTTATAGTTTTCTTTTAGTTCGACATTTATAATATCGCCCAAGATATTTTCTCTTTTTGGCATATCTTTTTCTTCTACAATCATTCCGCTTTCTAAATTATCGTAGAATTGTATAAATGCAGGATGTTCAATGATACTCAATATGTCAAGATAATTTTGAGGACTTTGTTTGTCGATAAGCATTTTTCTAAGATTTTCCGCTTTAATATCATCATAATCATGTTCTCTCCACATAAGTCTTAATCCTCGACCTATTGTTTGTTCTAGTAGGATAGGGGCTTGAGATGACCGAAGCGGAACTATTACGCATACATTTGATACGTCAAACCCTTCTCTTAACATTAAAACGGATACAATAACTTTCGGGCTCGATGTTTTATCTATATTGAACAATTTTTGTTTTATATTTAACCATTCATCAGGTTTAACAGAACCTTGTTTATCGGAATCAATTCGCATAATATCATCTTGTGCTAAGCCTTCTTGTTCTAAAAATTCACAAACAAACGGTGAAACTTTTGTATCTTCACACATAATTAGCATTTTTGGATGTTTATTCTTATCTGTTTTAGTAAATTCTTCTTCTAATATGCGCATTTTCTCAAGACCGGCTCTTAGCATTAATCTTTGCCCGTCTGATAATCCTATGACATTGTTTCCATCTCTTACTGCTTTAAAATCAAGATTTTCGTTTTCTATTGTTGCAATTTCTTTTCTTTTATCTATTGCAATGGTCTTAACTAACCCTTTTGTTATGGCTTCTTTTAAGTCAAAATCTACAATTATATGCGGAAAATAATGTTTTGTTCTTTTTTGACCCGAGCCTGTGACATCAAAAGGTGTGGCAGAAAAATCTATTTGTATAAAATTTCTTTTCTTGTTTTCTGATATATAATTTAAAGATTTTTGCCATTCAACTTCTTGTATAATACCATTTTGTTTATTTTCATGGATGTGGTGTGCTTCATCATTGAATACACAAATATCAGGCAATGATTTCAAGTAATTTATTTCATCACCGTTTAAATATCTGTTATCAATAGTATTTAAATCATGTCCTGCCGTAAGCCCCGGCGTTATCGGTAATAACTCTTTTACTGTTTTTTCAGGATTTTCAAGTGGTGATACTTCAATATTATCTTCTTCATCTTCATTTTCACCTGACAATAAATGCCAATTTGTTATTGCAATTAATCCCTCACCTGTAATTTTTCTACCTATTTCATCCTTTTTTACTACATTATTTTGCACAAAATTGAAAACAGTTTGACGATATCTTTCGGGAATAAACAAATCAACATTTCTTTTTATGTCCGAGGTCTCAAAATCTCTTGTTCTATCTTCTTTTTCTTTTCCTAAAAAAGCATCTAATAATCTTTCATAAACAATTAAACCCGGAGCGACAAGTAAAAAGTTTTTGCTAAATTTAACTTCATTGATATTTTCCATATATTTAGCATTTAGATATTGCCATATTAAAAGTGCGTTTAAAACAAATGTTTTACCTGTTCCCGTTGCCATTTTAACGCAATATTTCGGATGATTGTATTTATCATCCTTTATATAATTAAAAAAGTCAGGTGCTAATAAATCCTCGCTTGCTTGTTGATACATTGATAATATTGAATCTGTTTTTAAAATTTCATGACAATATATTGCATTTAGAATTGCTTGTTTTTGTCCTGCATGAAAATTTATTGTTCTTTCACAAAAAACAGGATTAAACCAATACCTTAACAAATCTTGTGTAATCGGGGTAACCTTTTCGATAAAGCTTCCGCTTTCCCACTCTTGATTTACTATGTTTGAAAGTTGTGAAGCAAATTTTAAAGGGATATCTTTTGTTCCTGTATTTAATAATGTTGACATTTTAAGATACCTCCTTTACTACAATACTTTCAAAGCCGAATACATCAACTGCTTTGACACAAATCTGTCGATTATCTTTACAGGGTACTTGGATTATCGCTTTCCTTACTACTCTTAAAGGATCGCCATCATTTGCAATATTTTCTCTATAATCCTGCCATTTGCTTCTAAAAGTTTCCCCGTCATAATCAGGGTCAATACTCCAATATTCAATAAGTGCCAGAGGGTCTTTTGCAATAAGCTCTGATAATTTTGCTTTATATTTATCATCTAAAGGAAGAGCATCTGGGGATAAAAGTACGTAATTATCCAGTTCAACTTCCAGTTCTTCGACATTGCTTGAATATGGGTTTATTTTAGGTTCTTTTATCGTCAGATATTGAAGTGTTGAAAATCTTATTGCTCCTGTTTTTAAGAGTTGTTGATAACTGCTGTTTTTAGATAGTTTAGTTAATAAATCGGGCGGAATAACCAAAACTTCTAATTTATTGCGGTCAATATCTTTCAAAATATTTGCTATATCAAAAGCAAAATTCCAGCCTAAAATTATAACCTTATTCCATCCGCCCATAAAACTTTCTTTTAGTTCAAGAGCTTTTTTAATTGTTGCTGCACCTGTCATTTTTTTAGGACTATCAACATATACAAGAGTTCTTGAACCTTTTAATTGCCCTAAATTTTTTGGTGAATTTTCATCAAAAAATGGAATTGCCCCAAATAAGTTTAAAACAACCTGCGATAAATCACCAATTCTTTTGAATTCTTTTGTTGAGGCAAAAACTTCTTTTTGATAGTCACCTATTGCTTGATATAAAAATGGTTTTGCCTCGTTGTCGATAAGTCTTTTTCTCATAATCATTGTTGCGGGTTTCCCGAAATCTGACATTATCCAGCGTCTGCCGAGTTTTTCCGCAACGGCCCCCCGTTGTGCCGGAACCGGCAAAGAAGTCTGCTACTATTGAATTTTCGTTAGATGAGGCTTTTATTATTCGTTCTAATAACTTTTCGGGCTTTTGAGTATCATATCCCATAAACTCGGAAGAATTTTTCATAACTATTGGAATTTCCATAATGTCTGTTTCGATTTTGTCAATCCAAACATCTTCTATGGGTTTCCCTTTTTTCATATATGTTTTATATTCTTTTCCGTCCCGATATGTTATTTTAAATCTGCCGTTTTCGTCCTCTTTGTCAAATCTGTTTATGGAATTTTCGCTGTAAGGAATTAAATCGGGATGATAAATATAATCTGCCGATTTTGAATATCTATATATAACGTCGTGTTTTCGTGCAAAATCTTTTTGGGGTTGAAGCGAGCCTGTATATTTCCAGATTATTTCATTCCTAAAATTTTCTTTGCCGAATATGTCATCCAACATTATTTTAACGTAATGACAGGCATGCCAATCCAAATGGATATAAAAAATTCCGTTGAGAGCAAGAAGTTCTCTCATCAAATACAATCTCGGATACATACTTTTCAGATAGCTGACGGTCCCTTTGTTCCATAAATCAGCATACGCAAACTGTTCCATTACATTTGGTTTTTGCTCTAAATCCAAGTCAGGAAGGGTTATTTTTGTTCTGTAATCCGCTTTGGAGTCGTAAGGCGGGTCAATATAAATTAAATCGATTTTGCCTCTCATTGAAGGTAAACCTGCCGCTTCGTCACCCGACAAAAGCGCCTGCATAACAAGCAGATTGTCTCCGTAACAAAGTCTATTAAACCAATTTTGTCCATCTATTTCTTGATATTTACCTCTGAATAAATTTGCCTCTTTTCTAATAGGCAAAACAAATTCATTAGTTTGCAATCCGATATGGTTTTCGCTTTCTAAGCGTTCCATAATCTTTTCTACTTCTTTTTTACCTTCCTCTACAATTTTAGGAAGCTGTTCAATCAAACTTTCCAACTTTACCGCCTTTATCTTTTTCTCATAAACAATACTTTTTAAAAAAAAGTATTATAAAACATGAGCATGATACCATAAAAATTATAAATAGTATTATATATTTCTATTATTTAATTAAATTATTATTCATAAGGTTATTAAGTCATTATTTATAAGGTAATTTTGAATTAATAATAAGGAATAATAACCATGGTTCTTTATGATGATAAAAAATTTATCGGGAAAAAAATTAAACAACTAAGAGAAAAAGCAAATTTAACACAAGCTGAATTATCTGAAAAAATCGGTATGTCCGAAAAAAATTTAAGCAATATTGAAAGAGGCTTACAAACGCCGGTATTAAATAGTTTTTTAAAGCTATTAGATGTTTTAAATGTTTCCTTATTAGAATTTGGTATCAGCTCCACAGAGCTTAAAAATCCTAAAAGAGATGAACTGATAAAAGAAATTTACCTCTCATCATCAAAAGAAATAGACGCATACTTGAAAATTATTAAAACAATTAAGGTTTTAAAATAATATAGGTATTATAAAAAGACATTACGTAATAAGCTTTAATTGTGTTAGCATGGTATGTATGGATAATAAACTAAAAGAATTTCTTAAAAACGGCAACTGCTATTTAATTCACTATGCTTGTGAGGAGTTTTATGCTGGATATGGCTCTGCTCCTAAAGTTTTCTATAATATGCTTAATGATTTAAAACAGGTAATTTAATTGGTTTATAAATAAATAATTATCTAAAGTAGATAAAAATAGACTACCATACACAATGCTATAATTGTTATATGGATAAATACGGCAATAAAACAGGCGGTCGTCAAAAAGGTACACCGAATAAAAAAACAAAAGAAATTATTGAGCTTATGGGTGATTATAGCCCGTTAGAAGCTCTTTTGAATATTGTGCAAAGTAATAAAACTCCGATTGATATAAAAGTTAAGGTTAATCTTGATTTGATGAATTATATCTATCCAAAAAGAAAATCCATTGAATCAAAAGAACAAATTGACTTAAATATCACAAACCCTGATATGTGTAATAAAATTGATGGCTATTTGAAAATGTAGCACACCTGTATATTTAGACCAAATAAACTGTATTTCAATAATAACAAGTATTTAATTTGGTTAATTATGATTAACCAAATTAAAATACGGTTTATAGAAAGCCTTAGGACTATTTGGTTTATTTTTATACACTATAGAACTTTATATAATCTATCTTTTGTTGTTCCTTCAGCTACTATAATGCTTTTATCTATCATTGTCGAAAGAGCTTTTTTTATAGATGTTATTGAATGTTCATTTTTTAATTCTTGCTCTATATCTTTTCTTGTAAAAGTTTTAATTTGATTTTCAGATAGATATTCTAATATTGATTTTTCAGCTTGTTGTGCTTTGTATCTAAGTTCTTCGTATTCATCAAACTGTATTTCTATGTAATTTTCATCAATATCTTTTAAGGTAAATTTTAAAGGCTTAAATTGCTTAAACCATGATTTTTTAATACTTAAAATTCCAGTCATGTTATTCTGCATATTTATCAACTCCTATTACTATACTTGCTAATCGTGTTATTATTGAACTACCTATTACGTCAGATTGGTCAAGTTTACTTCTATTTTCGCCACTTTCTCGCTTTCTTGAATGATGAACAATAATTATGTGAATGTGATATTTGCTCGCTATAATGCGCAAAAAATCTACAATAGGTTTGACGTTCTTTGCATCCACTTCATCATCAATAAACGAAATCAGGGTATCAACTATGACTAAATCGGGTTTATTTAATTTTATAAATTCTTCAAAATTGGTACGTCCTTCTTGTGTTGATAAAGCAAGGTTTATGTTTTCTTCTTCCGCTTGGTATCTGCTTACATAGCTAAAAAAATTGTCATTGGCAGTTTTATTTAGTTTATTAATGCGCTCTTTGAGCATAGAAACCGGAGTATCGCCTTCAAATAATAAAATTTTTGCCTGCTCAACCTCAATATTGTTCCATAGCAGACCGCCATGACTTAGAACAATAGCTAAATCCAAAATTAGCCAAGTTTTTCCGCTACCTGCTTCACCAAAAAATATTGAAACATAATCTCGTGCAAAGACATTTTCTACAACCCAATCAATGTCATTTTCATTATTAACCCTAGATATACCATTAATTAGGTTCTTTAACTTGTCTGTTTGCAATATTTGCACTACATCTTCTTTTTTATTATTTCTAATGAAATTTTCATTTTGTTGGCGTGCAAAATCATAATTTGAGATTTTTTCAAGTGTTCTATCGAGATAATCAATTCTGCATAGTTTTTTCCTGTGGTTTTCATCTTTACTACAGGCATGCGGACTATTTAAAAAAGTTTCTTTTATTAAATTTTCATTTCCATTACACCAAAAAGAAAGTTTAGATAAAAGCGCCATATCGTCTTCACTTTCATTTCCGTTCGGTCTTTTTCCTTCATATAAAATTTTTAAATATTCGTCTTTTTCAAGTCCTATGCGGAAATACTTTTCATCAGATTTAATTGCTTCATTTTCAAGATTTGCCACTATCCTCGTTTTATTCTGCATTTTAGGTGTAATTAAATATTTATCAACTATTTTATTAAGTTCTTTTTGTCTATATTCAATTGATTTTCTATATATCACATCGCCTGTTAATGTAAAATATCGACCAAAATCGTATACTTCAAGTGCTTTGCACCATCCCAATCTTGTATTTTTACATATTTGAGTCTTTTTTTCTGCGTATAACAAAATATGAACACCCTTTTTGCTTGGGGAGTATTCGGTGTAACTGTTAATTTCTGATATTATTTCTTTTACTTCTTTTGCAATATTTCCCTCATCATCAATGCAACAATCAATATCAATGCCACAGAGTTTACCTAATGAAGTATTGCCCAAAACAACGCCCATACCAATTGCATTCCTAAATTTTTCCATATTTTCGATTGCAGTTCTAAAATCGCACCAAGTACTTGGATTTGATATACTTGCGTTATTGCCTGTATACAAATTGATTGGCATTTTATTTGAATTATATCCAACAAATCGCTCAAAGCCTGTTATTTCTTGTGGTATATTATTTATAAGGGTCAAGCTTAAATTACTAGAGGCATTTGTCATTTTTTATGCCTCCTTTTTTATAAATTGTGCGCCCTCTAAAATCCAAGACTCGACTTCGGATTGAATGAAAATTGGTTTCCTACCCAATTTTCTATAAATCCGCTCAGGTAGTTGTTTTTTACAGATCCACACATAAACTGTGGAGATTTTTACGCCTAAAAGCTCCGCAAATTCTTTGCAATTCAATAATTTTAAATTTTTTTCCATAATTTTCTCCTTAATTTTTTTGTTACAAAAAAATAATAGAAAACAAAGTGCCAAAAAATTTAAATACTTGGTAGCCAATTTAAAAAAGCTTGAATAACAAGGGTTTTATAGTTAAATTGACAACCGATTGGCAACCTAATGGAAACCAATATTAATTAATTTCTAGGTTCATTATATCAAAACTATCTATATTAAAAACATACTTCTCTTGGTTTTTATCATATAAGATAAATTGTTCATTGTTAGATAAAAGATTTTTTATTTTCTTATTAAATTTTGATATATTTGATTTATATTTTGTGCTTAAATCATTTAAATTATTGCAAATATTTTTAACAATTAAAAATTCAGCATCTGTTAAATTTTTTAACTTTAAATTATCAAATAATAATGTTTTTAAGTCTATATTGTATTTAACTACAATTTTTCTATCTTTTTTAGAAGAATTAATATCATTTTTTATTAAATTTAAAATATTGTTAAGGACAATGCAAAAGACTTTCTTTAAAAATTCCGATTGTTTTTCAAAATTTTCATTTTTGTATAATTCATATAGATAAAAATCAGAATAATCATCCATTTCTTTTTTAATCGATAGAATCATTAAATTAAATTCTTTATTAGCATTTGTATCTTCTTCGTCAAGTTGAATTGAGGTATATGCAAAATTGATAATTGAGTAATAAAAATTAAAAACACTATCCATTCTTGCATTTTTATTTAAAAGATTTTTGCTTTTTAGAGGCAGTTGTTTATATAACCACAACATGCAAAAGTAAATATCATAATCATCGGGGTTAGTGTCTGAAATGTTTATGGCTAAATTGAAAATATCATAAAGATTTTTTATGTTATAAAATAATACTTTCATCCCATTTTGATATTTATCTGTTGCTTTGAATTGTTTAAAACCGGATAGTCGATTATTAAATTTTCTTTTAAACTGTGTATTGCTATTTTTCAGATGCTCTATTTTGCCTATTATATTTTCTATATAGGTACAATTTATTAATTCAGAACTACTTAGTAATTCATTAATTTGGATAATCAATTTTGTTGAATCTGTCATTTATACCTCTTGCAAAATTTTTTAATTTATCTTATACTATAAATAGTTTAATTTATACTTATTATATATCAAATTAAATCAAATTACAATAAGAAAGATAAAAAATGATTAAGAATAATTTAAAACTAATACTTGCAGATAGAGAGATTTCAATAAATAAACTTTCAGAAATGACGGGCATTAGATATGCTACATTACACGCATTTGTTAAACAGAGAGTATCAACTATTAATTGTGATGTATTAGACAAAGTGTGCGAAGTTTTACATCTCATGCCTGCCGATTTTATAACTTACATACCAAACAAAGATAAGGAATAGTTAAATGAGCATTTATCAAAACAAGAAAAGCAAAAAATGGTATTTTGAAGCTATGATTAGAGGGGTTCGCTATCATAGAGCAATTCCCGAAGCCGTTACAAAAAGAGATGCGGAAACTTATTTTAACGCATTTAAAACCGACCTTTTAAGAGGTAAATTAGACCTTGTTGAAAATATCGGCTGTAAACTTTTTAAAGAGCTTGTAAATGTTTATGTTGAATATTCAAAAACAAATCATCGCTCATATAAAACGAATGTAGCAAAAGCATATAAGTTTGAAAAACTGTGGGGAAATAAGCAATTAAAAGATATTTCACCTATTGACATTGAGAAATATAAAATTAACCGCAAAAAAGAAATTAAAGTAAAAGAAAAAATTGTTGACGGAGTTAAAATTCCTGCAAAATATATTTCAAACACAACTATAAATAGAGATATAGAAGTTTTGAGAAAAATGTTTAATCTTGCAATCCAAAATAATTGGCTATCTAAAAATCCATGCAAGGGTATAACTAAACTAAGACAAGAAAATAAACTTGAAAGATATTTAACTCCCGATGAAGAAATCAGACTAATAAATGCGTGTTCAGGGCGTCTTGAATATATGAAACCCATAATTCAATTTGCTTTAAATACAGGCATGAGAAAAGAAGAAATATTGAGCCTGACTTGGAAATGTATTAACTTTGAAAGCAATAAAATAACCTTACTTTATACAAAAAACGGTAAAAAAAGATATATTCCAATTAATTCAACAGTTAGAAGCATATTAAAAGAAGCGCATAAGCAAAAAGTGTGTGAATATGTATTTGTTAATCCGATTACACAAAAACGCTACTGCGATTTAAAAAGGTCTTTTGTTTCTTTGTGCAATAAAGCTAATATTGAAAATTTCAGATTTCACGATTTAAGACATACATCAGCCACAAGAATGGTTGGTGCGGGAGTACCTATAACAATGGTAAAAGATATATTAGGACATTCCGATATTCATACAACAATGAGATATGCACACGCTATAACCGAACAATCTTTAGACGCAATAGAAACATTATCAAACTATGCTGAAAAAAACAAAAAAGTTATAGAACTTAGACAAATTAATTAATGAGATAAAATTAATTTTCATTAATGCTTTCAATAAATGCTTTGAAGGCATTTGCTTGAATGTCAATTCTTAATTTCTCTTTTTCACTTGATTTCTTTGCTTTTTCTTCAGTAGCAACAATATCAATAGCTTTTTTCATCGCTTCTTTGCGCTCTTTTGTAGAAACATACTCGCCAGAAAAGATTTTTGATAAGGTTTCTTTTATTGTATATTCATTCAATATTTTATTAATATCTCGTTTTCGTTTGGCATTATAATAATCCTTTATACTTTTTAATAGAATTTTATTATACTTAAAAAACAGTCAATTACACAAATATTACACAAATACATAAAAATAAGGGCTTGACGGAAAGTCAAAACCCTTATAAATAAATGGTTGCGGGAGCTGGATTTGAACCAACGACCTTTGGGTTATGAGCCCAACGAGCTACCGGACTGCTCCATCCCGCGCTATTTTATTTTCACATTAAGCTATTCAGGCTTAACGTTTATATTATGAAACGGTAAAAACTAAAAATCAAGTTTTTTATTTTTTTATTTATTTAACCTTTAAATACGCCCCAAGCTTTAATTGTTCCGCGCTGATATTTTATAATGTAATACCCGTCCGGATGATGTTCAAGCGAGGCTTCCGAGTATATTTTCGGTTCATCGGGCGGCATTGCAACTCTCGCACGTTTTTTATTCGTTTTTTCACGCGCTTTTTGTTCTTTTTTAAGCTCTTTTTTTACGGTTTTATTATTTAAACGTGCCTGTTCCGTGTCATCTTCTTCAATTTTTATCACGGGAATTACCGCACGGGGTGTTTTTGACTGCAGAAGTATCAAAAATTCACGAGAATCCGTAAGAGCAAGTTCGTAATGCCCCGGATAAATTATACCGCCTTCATTATCATAAAGCGCATCGCAAACAATCACCGTCGGATAATCCGAATCCTTTAGCGAATACCTGTAAATCGCCTGTGAACCGACAAAATATCCGGAAGTTTCCTGCGGTTCTATCGGGTATGCACGAATATTTTCATGCGTCAAAACTTTTTCAACAAAAATTCCTTCAAGCATTTTCAACCCTCAGCGAATGCAAAAGTGAACTTACAATATTGTGCATTTCATTGAAATTTTTATCAAGTGCGCGTTCCGTACCGACAAATACAAGTGAAAGGAATTCTTGAGAACATCCTAAATCATCGGATTTAAGCAAAAGTCTGTATGATTCTCTCATCAATCGTTTTAGTCTGTTTCTTTTGACGGCGCGTTTATGAGTTTTCTTACTCACAACAAATCCGACACGGGTAGGGGTGTCGGAATCTTTTTTCAATATACCTGCAAACAAAGTAACACCGTCTTTATGAACGGAATTTTTAACCCTGTAAGTAGCTGTAAAAGCTGTTCTTTTTTTCAGTCTGTATTGAACCGGCAACATATTTAAGCACGTTTTTTAGCCGTTACAGCCAATTTATGACGACCTTTTGCACGGCGTCTGTTCATAACTTCCTGTCCGCCGGGGGTAGCCATTCTTGCTCTAAATCCGCTTACATGCTGTCTTTTTACTTTTGTTCCTTCTAGTGTACGTCTCATATTTTAATTCCTTTTTGTTTGTCGTATGATTCCACTGTAATTGAAAAGTATTTACAAGTCAACATAATTTGAAAGCAGGTTAAATAATATGAACAAAAATTGCACAATAGGTTTTATCGGATGCGGAAAAATGGCGGGAGCAATCATAAAAGGAATTATTTCATCTGGATTTGTACCGTCTGAGAAATTAAAAGGCTCCGAAGCAAATGCGGAATTTGCGAAATCCGCACATCAAAGGCTTGGTATTGATGTTATTTCCGATAATAAAGCACTTGTAAAACAATGCGATGTTGTATTTATCGCCGTAAAACCGAATTTTGCATCACAAATTTTTGAAGAAATAAAAGATGAAATAACTTCCGATAAACTTACGGTTTCCGTTTGTGCCGGTGTTTCTACGGAAAAAATTGAAAGTATAATCGGAGAAAGGAAGGTTGTACGCGTAATGCCAAATACTCCGGCATTAGTCCTTGAAGGGATGAGCGGAGTTTGCAAGGGCAGATTTGCCGAAGAAGCGGATATAAAATTTGTTATCGAATTGTTATCAAACATCGGTAAAGCAATTGAAGTCGAAGAAAACCAAATTGATATAGTAACCGCAATATCAGGTTCAGGCCCCGCGTTTTTCTATAAAGTTATGGAAGATATAGCACGTGCAGGCGAAAAACTCGGGCTTGATTACGAAAAATCACTTGAACTTGCATATCAAACGGCAATCGGTTCGGCCAAAATGGTTGAACATAGGAGAGAAACACCCGTTCAAACACTTATAGACAATGTTGCAACCAAAGGCGGCTGTACATTTGTCGGAATTTCCGTGATGAATGAAGAAAATTCCGCCAAGCTTTTCTTGGATGTTATTTCAAAAACAGCTCAAAAAGCTAACGAACTTGGTAAAGATAATCATAAATGATTTATTAAAATATCAAGATTAGCATCATGCCATAAAAATTTAAACTCTATTCGGAAACAATAACCGCCTCAGATAAAAACCGTGCAAGACTCATAACTTTTATATTCTTTCCCCGCAGAGCGCATTTCAAGCCTATAACACAGGCGGGACAAGTTGTTATAACAATATCCGCATTCGTTTTAAGTATATTTTCAGCTTTTTTAATTGAAATTTCTTTTGAAATCCTCGGATTTTTTAATGCAAATTCGCCCGCAAATCCGCAGCAGTCATCATAGTTTTCGGATTTTACATAATCAATATTTTCACAGTTGTTCAATAACGGAATGAGAAAATCATCGTTTTTTAAGTGGCACGGTTTATGAAACGTCACTTTTAACGTTTTTTTAAACCGGAATTTCATATTTTGTTTAACAACAAGTTCTCCTAAATTAATAAAATTCGGCGAATTATCGTCATAGTAGCTTTTTAATGTACTCTCACAGCTTGCACAGTCCGTCAGCACAATATCTTCCGGATTTAACAATTCCATGTTCCGCTTTTTTGCAAGTTCATATCTTTGTAAATTTCCCGAAGATAAAAACGGTATACCGCAGCAATCAAAATCTTTTTCAATGAGTTCCGCATCCGGTATTTTTTTTATAAAATTGTTCGGAAAAATATTGTTAACACAACCTTTAAAATACACAAGCCTTAACTTTCCGCCGTTTTGTTTTTTATCCTGTTTTCTTTTAAAAAGCTTTAAAAAATTACCGAATACTAATTCCGACTGCAGAAAAAATTGAAATTTTCCGAACAGCGTATTTTTTACATACTCATGTTTTGCCTGAGCAAAAATTTTGCATACATCAATTGAAGAAGGGCAGAAGTCGCTGCATTTTCCGCATCGCAAACACAAATCCAGATATTTATTGATTGTTTTGCTTAATTTTAAATCACCTTTCAAAATTCCGGAAAGCATAACGAATTTCCCGCGGGAAACCGCACAATCATTACCCGTAATTTTATAAACGGGGCAGACAGACTGACATAGTCCGCATTTGGAGCATTTGCTTATATCATCGGCAAAATCTTCAAGCTTTTTCATAAAATAACCTTTACAATATTGAATTCTTCATCCCATTCCGCAAACCCTTTTAAATCGATATTGTGGTAATTATAAGGATTTTCAATATATTGAGGATTAAATAAGTTATTTTTCGCAAGTCGTTTGATAATATCGGGTAAAAGCACTGTACTTCCCGCAATCGTTCCGTCTTTTGAAACAGCCTTGATACCGTCATAATAAATTTCACTGCCGGCAAAGTTAAAACTTCCGATTTTACTTTTGGTAACCGGCAGGCAATCACTTATAAGAATAACTTTATCCTGAGGTTTGGTTTTAAAAACAAGTTTTAAAGCTTCATCGGAAACATGAACGCCGTCAGCAATAATTTCGGTATAAATATCGTCATTAACAATTGCTGATAGGGCAGTTGAAGCTCCTCTGTGAGTAATTCCGGACATCGCATTGAAAAGATGCGTAACCCCTGTACAGTTTTTTAAATCGGCTCCGAGACAATGTCCCGCCTGAACTTTTATCCCTTTGGAAATCAGACAATCAATCAAATCTTCATCAAGTTCCGGTGCAAGAGTGACAATTTTAATAAAATCATCCTCAATTTTTCGGAAATTTTCCGCGGTTAAAGGTAAAAATAATTTTTCATCGTGAATACCTTTTTTCTCAGGATTGAGAAAAATACCTTCAAGATGCACACCTAAAATTTTTGCCGAATCATCAGACTGCCTTTTCGCGGCTTCTTTAATAACGGATATTGCGCGTTTTGTGTTTTCGGGAGTATCTGTAACAATGGTCGGGAAAATCCCGCCAATCCCGTATTTGAGAATTTCTTTTGACAAATATAAAACATCCTCAACAGACGCACGGTTAAAATCCACTCCGAAAGCGCCATGAAAATGTTGTTCCGTAAGCAGTTTTGTCCTCATTAAATCACGCTTCCTTCAAAGACTTTACGGGCTTCTTCCCTGTCATCAAAATGAATAGTCCGGTCTTTAAGAATTTGATAATCCTCATGTCCTTTACCCGCAATAACTACAACGTCATTATTACCGGCAATGGTTTTTAAAAGAGCAATTGCACTGCCTCTGTCCGGTTCAACAATAACATTTTCGCCGTTAACGGACTGCAAGCCTGTGATAATATCCGTTATTATAACCTGCGGATCTTCACTTCTGGGGTTATCGCTTGTAATGACTATTTTATCGGCAAGTTTTTGTGCGATAGCACCCATTTTAGGGCGTTTGGTGGCATCTCTGTCCCCGCCGCATCCGAATAAACATATAAGTTTACTACCCTGAGGAGTAATTTCTCTTGCGGCTTTCAATACATTTTCCAATCCGTCGGGAGTGTGAGCGTAATCGACAATTACGAGCGGTTTTTTAACTACAGCTTCAAATCTGCCGGCAACACCTTTTACGGTTTCCAACGCTTTCAATGCAATCTTTATATCAATTCCCATCGCAAAAGACGCCGTAACAGCGGCAAGAACATTATAAACACTGAACATCCCGTTCATATGAAGATTAACTTTATATTCATTTTCGCCTTGAACAAGTGTAAACTCGGCTCCCGCAGAAGAAAAATGAATATCTTTAGCGGCAATATCCGCAAAGTTTTTTACGCCGTAAGTATATTTTTTTACGTTTTTCGGCACAACATCCAAAAACCTTTGAGCATAAGCATCATCAGCATTTATCACGGCAAAACAGCCTTCTTTCAAATTCTTGAACAAAATAGCTTTTGCGTTAAAATAATTGTCCATGGTAATGTGGTAATCAAGGTGGTCTTGCGTAAGATTTGTAAGCACCGCGCCGTTAAATCTGCATCCGCCGGTTCTGTTTTGTTCAAGCGCATGAGAACTTACTTCCATAACAATATTATCAATCTTTTCAACATCTTTTATCATTCTGAAAGTTGCCTGCAATTCGGGTGCCTGAGGAGTTGTGTGTTTAGCATCTCTGTATTCGCCGTTGGAAGTGAGTTTATAGCCTAATGTTCCTACAAGTGCACATTTTCTGCCGTTTTCTTCCATAATTTTTTGAATAAGATGCGTAACCGTAGTTTTTCCGTTTGTTCCGGTAATACCTATAAGATTAATACCCTTTGAAGGACTGGAATAAAATCTGTCCGCAATATCCGCTATTTTATGCCTTGAAGATGCAACAATAATCTGCGGAACGTTAACATTTTCAACTTTTCTTTCGGCAAGCAATGCTGCAGCGCCGTTTTCAACAGCCATTGAAGCATATTCATGCCCGTCAGCATGTTCACCCGTAAGGCAGACAAATATATCACCTTTTTTTACAGTTTTGGAATTATACGAAATTCCGGTGATTTCAACGTTTTTAAAATTAACCAAGTCTTTATAGTCTAAATATTCAATAAGTTCTTCCAGTTTCATTAATTTCTCCTTATTTTTTGTCGGGTTTTAAATTCATAATTCTGGCAATTTGAGTTGCGACTTCATGGAAAACCGGGCCTGCAACCGTGTTTCCCCAAATTGCTCCCGATTTTGCACTGTCTACCATAACGTATATCAATACCTGCGGATCAGATGCGGGGAGATAACCGATGGTTGATGTATACATAAACGGGGTGTATCCTGCCGAATTTTCTTTCGGTTTTCTTGATGTTCCGGTTTTTGCCGCAACATTGTACTTATCCATTTTAATTACCGAACGGCCGTTATTAATTGATGCCGCAAGCAGTTTTGTAATGGTACGAGCGGTTTCCGGTTTTATAACCTGTGTATAATGGATTTTTTTATCAAATTCTTCCTGAGGGTATTTTATAATATGGGGAGTAATTTTCACCCCGTTATTGGCAAGCGCTTGAACGGCGGAAATCATTTGAATTGCAGTTACCGATGTTCCGTATCCGTATGCCATGGTAGCATGTATACCCTGATCCCAATGCGCCCAGTAAGGCAAAAGCCCGACTGATTCTCCGGGCAAATCTATACCTGTTTTACTGCCAAATCCGAATTTTTTCAAAACACCGTAAAATTCGAGAGGCGACATTGTTCTTGCGACATTAATCGAACCTATGTTGCTTGAATGTTCAAACAAATATTCAAGGCTGATATTTCCGGGATAGGGGCGAATATCATAGTCATAATTTTTAATTTCCCATTTACCGATTGTGGTTTTTCCCGTATCAAGAACGGTAGAATTTTCGTTTATTTTTCCCAAATCCATTGCGGAAGCAACCGTAATTGTTTTAAAAGTAGAGCCGGGCGGAAAAACATCTGTTAGCGTCCAGTTTTTAAGCTGCTGCGGGGTAGCGGTCTTATAACTGTTCGGATCAAATGTCGGATAAACCGCATAAGCAAGAATTTCACCGTTTTTAGGATTCATTACGATAACCGTTCCTCTTTCGGCGTTTTTCTCATTAACCATTTTTTCTATTTCTTTTTCACAGATATGCTGTATGGCAGCATCAATGGTTAAAGTAACATTTTCACCTTTTGGATTTTTTGTGGTTGCCACGGGATCGGTTGTAAAATCATAAATTATTTTTCCGTCGCGTGTTTTTTGGTATTTAACCGTATTAATTACATGTTCAAGCCTGTCTTTTGCGGTATATTCAACACCGTTTGCAATGTCCGCATCAAAATTATAATATCCCAAAATATGCGCGGCAAGCGTACCCTGCGGGTATTCTCTGGTGTTTTTCTTACCTAAACTGATTTCCCGCAGATGAAGTTTTGCAATCTGTTCGGCCGTATTTCTGTTAACATCTTTTGCAAGAGTAATAACGGGCCCAGGTTTCTTTAATTTTACAAGAAGCTTATCTTTAGGCATATTCAACAAAGGAGAAAGCTTTTGTGCAAGTTCTTCGGGAGTATGGTCATAATCCGCGGGATGTGCATAAACATCGGAAAAAACTTTATCAGTGGCAAGTTTTATACCGTTTCTGTCAAATATATCGCCCCGCATCGAAAATATTCTGCCTACGCGCTGGTTTTTGGCACGGGTACGGTATTTGCCCAAATCAACTACCTGAATAAAGAAAAGGTAGATAACAAGCAGCGCCATAAAACCGATAAAAAAGAATTGCAGAAATTCGATTACTTTATCAAATGTTCTGCTTCTTTCAAGTTCGTTATCAGGCTCTTTTTGTCTTCTTGCCATTCTCCCCTCTTTCTAATATTCTAGCATAAGGAATAAAAAAAGAAGTAAATATTAACTTATCTTAACGGATTAATTTATCAATTCAGGGATTTTCAATTTATGTTTGTGCTAGGATAATATTTGTATGAGCAATAGTTTTAAATATTATGCGAAAGAGCTTTTAAACATCGCGCTGCCTATAATTATGGGAAATCTTGGGTTTATCCTTATCGGCGCCGGCGATGTATTGATTGCCGGAAGACATTCAACCGACACTCTTGCCGCGATTTCTATTGCTACAGCAATAACTAACTGTATTCAAACTTTCGGAATAGGGCTGATAGTAAGCGTATCCCCAATCCTGTCAAATTACCGAGGGGAGAAAAAATGTGCAAAAAAATACTTTTATCCGACGCTCAGGTTTGCAATGCTTTTGGCTTTTATAGTCATGATTGCGGTATTTGCTTTTATTCCGGTTATTGATTATTTGAAATTTGAACCGCACCTTGTTCCTATGATAAAGCAGTATATGTTTGTAACGGCACTGGCAACATTCGGCGGATACTTACATGCTGCATTAAAGGAATTTCTGCAGGCATTTGAAATAGTAATGTTTCCTAATTTGGTAACCGTATTCTCGGTTATTTTGAATATCGCGTTGAACATAATCCTGGTTTTCGGATGGGGAATAATACCGTCTTTGGGCGTACTTGGACTTGCAATTGCAAGTTTTGCAGTCAGATATTTTATGGGAATTGTTCTGTTAATTTATTGTTTAAGAATAATGAATTTCAAAGATTATAAAGACTTCAGTTATTATAAAAGTCTTGTAAAACTTGGCATCCCGATTTCCTGCGCAATTCTTGTAGAATTTGTCGCTTTTAACAGTATAGCAATATTTATGGGCAGAGTTGCGGGAGTCTATGCGGCGGCACAAAATCTTGTATGTACTCTCACAACGGTTTCGTTTATGGTACCGCTTGCCATATCCAATGCAATAGCGGTAAAAGTCGGATTTGCAAACGGAGAAAAAAATATTCCCGATTTGAAAAGATATTCATTTGTGGGAATTATAATATCAGTGGGATTTATGGCTTGCAGTGCAATTATTTTTGCATTGTTCCCGGAATTTCTGGTAAGCTTGTTTACAAAAGATGTACAGCTTATTAAAATATCCGTCCCGGTCATTTATATACTTGCGATGTTTCAAGTGTTCGACGGTCTGCAAGTTTCACTTTCGGGAATATTTAAAGGAATTAAAAAGACAGGGGTTGTACTTGCGGCGAATTTTATATCATACTGGCTCATATCAATACCGCTTGGGTATATTTTAGCTTTCAAATTCGGTATGAATCTTAACGGATTTTGGCTGGGATTATGTTCTTCAGCCGTAATACTTTGTATGATAATGCTTTTTATGCTCGTAAAAAATATAAAAAGCATGGAAAATTAAAACTTTTATGATATAATTATACGGAGGGAGGGAATATGCAAGAGGAACAAAGAACATTTATAGCCGTTAAACCCGATGGTGTAAAAAGAGGGCTTGTCGGCGAAATTATTAAAAGATTTGAAAACAGAGGTTTTAAACTTATTGCTTTAAAAATGATTGATGTTACGCCTGAAATGGCGGAAAAACATTACGCCGAGCATAAAGGAAAACCTTTCTATGAAAGACTTATCAGATATATACAGAGCGGTCCGATAGTAGCAATGGTATGGAAAGGTTATGATGTAATAGCGGGAACACGCCAAATTATGGGTGCTACGGGGCCTTTGGATGCTCAGGTAGGGACAATAAGAGCTGATTTCGCTCTGGTAAAAGAATACAACATTGTCCACGGTTCCGACTGCGTTGAAAGTGCGGAAAGAGAAATTAATATCTATTTTGATGAGAAAGAAATTTTTGATGAATACGAAAATATGGCGGAAATAGTTATAGAAGATCTCGGCTGATGCGCGACAATGCTCTTGATAATTTTAAATACGAACTTTTACACGAATGCGGAAATGCCAGAGCGGGCATTTTGACAACGCCGCATGGCATAATTAAAACTCCGATATTCATGCCTGTCGGCACAAATTCGGCGGTAAAAACCTTAACTTCCGAGCAAGTTGCTGATACGGGCGCACAGATTATGCTCTCAAATTCATATCATCTTTATTTGAGAGCCGGAACCAAACTTATAAAACAATTTGGCGGAATACATTCATGGATGAACTGGCATAAACCTGTTTTAACGGATTCCGGCGGATTTCAGGTATTTTCTCTGGGGCATTTGAACAAAATCAGCGAGGACGGTGTTGAATTTACCGATCCGAAAGACGGGAAAAAACACTTTATTAATCCCGAAATCTCCATGGAAATTCAACAGGATATCGGTGCCGATATAATTATGGCATTTGATCAGTGTGCTCCTTATCCTTGTGATTATGATACGGCGAAGCACGCTATGGAACGTACTCACAGATGGCTTGAAAGATGTTTTAAAGCAAAAACTAACCCTAATCAAGCTCTTTTTCCCATTGTTCAAGGTGCATTTTTTGATGATTTAAGAAAAGAAAGTGCTAAAGTAATTTCATCTTATGATGCCGCAGGTTACGCAATAGGCGGAGTAAGCGTCGGAGAACCTGCTGAAATGAAAAATCATCTTGTGGAATATACGGCTCCTCTGCTTCCCAAAGATAAACCACGATATTTAATGGGTGTCGGGACTCCTGAGGATTTGCTGGACGGAATTAAACGCGGAATAGATATGTTTGATTGTGTTTTGCCGACAAGAAATGCGCGCCACGGTTCATTTTTTACACCTAACGGAAAGAAAAATATTAAAAATAAAGAGTTTTACGATGATGACAGACCGCTTGTTGAAGGCTGTAACTGTTTTGCCTGCAGAAATCATTCCAGAGCTTATATAAGACATCTGTGGAGATGCGGAGAAAGCACGGCTGCAACACTTTTGTCAATTCACAATATTCAATATCTTGTTGAATTTTCCCAAAAATGCCGCGAAGCCATCCTTTCGGACAGCTTCGACGAATTTTATAACAATAATTATAATAAACTTATTTAAACCTTCAGCATCCGGCAAGCATTTCCGTAATATCTACGGCAAATCGGCATAAGGATTTTTTACGAGTTTTATTCTTTCCTGATTGTCTTCAAACTGCATAAGCATGTCATTTTGCAACTGCAATTCCAAGAGTCTTGCATCTTTAATTCGGTCACGTCTTTCTTTTAACTGATTATAATTATTTACAAATTCTCTGTTTTGTCTGCCTGCACTGCCGAAAGAATGGAACATACCGCCCAAAAGCAGCATTGTCGGCGACCAGTCAAGTAAGGTTGCTCCGATATCCTTTAGAGACGGTGCCATTTTTCCAACCATTTCTGCAAGCTTGTTTTTCGCTTTAGCAATATGTTTATTTGTATTCAAAAATTTTGCGGCTTTTTCCGTACCTTTTTTCAAAAATTTCGGAGTTTTCTTGATTTGGCTCAATTTAACAGCACCTTTATTTACAAGTGCAATAGCTCCAAAGCCTGCCGCTAAAAGTAATCCTAAAGAAATGAAAGGATGTTCTTTGTCAAATTTGCGAACCTCAGAGGAGTTTTGCGCCAATTTATTCTTGAGAAATCCGAGTAAATCAATACTAGCCAATGCCGCAGTCCATAACGCACCGACTTTCAAGCCTTTTGCTGCTCTGCCCGCAATTCCTGACAATTCGTGTGAAAACAGCCTTGTTGCGGAATTTTCACTCAATATCACAGCTGCCAAACCTGCCGCTGCAGGAGCTGAATAAAACAAGGCATTTGTAACTTTGCGATCTTTTTTATAATCATATTTTGCGGCTGAGCGTAAATATGCTTCCTGATATAATACACTATCGTCTAAAGCAATATAGTCATCAATTCTTGACCGTTTTCCCTGAAAATTCGGATTAATTCCTAATGTATTCATTACACACACCTTTCACATTTTTATTATAATTTATTAAAAAAGAAAAGTAAATTTTTTTGCTAATTTTAAAAAATTTTGTTATAAATATTTACATCCGTTAATATTTTATATACCATTAAGGAATGAAACCTGAAAACCTGCATAAATACAGCTTTTTTATCCATACAATGGGATGTAAATCCAACCAGTTTGAAAGCTCGATTATAAGGGAAAATTTAATTAAAAACGGAATGAAAGAGGCTGAAAATATCGAAGATGCCGAAATTTACATTCTCAATTCCTGCACCGTTACGCATAAAAGTGATAATGAAGCAATGTATCTTTTGAGAAATGCAAAGCACAAAAATCCCGATATAATCACTGTTATCACAGGCTGTATAGCTCAGGTTGAAAAAGAAAATCTTTTGGAAAATGAATTTATAGACATTGCAGTCGGAAATGATGAGAAATTAAATTTATTTGATATCCTCTCTCAAGGTCACTTATGCAGTGTATCGGATATTATGAAACTTGATAAGTTTAACAAAACCGTACTTACGGATATGTCAAAAACCAGAGCAAGCTTAAAAATTCAAGATGGCTGCGATAACAGATGTTCATACTGTATAATTCCTTATGCGAGAGGCAAAAGCAGAAGTGCAGATACGGATTTTACAGTTGAACAGATAAACAATTTTGCAGACCGCAATTTTAAAGAAATTGTTTTAACCGGTATTCATATAGGTCAGTGGGGAAAAGAATCGGGATTGAAATTGACTGATTTGCTCAAAAAAATTGAAACAGAAACTCATATTGAAAGATTTCGTCTGGGTTCTTTAAATCCGCTTGAAATAGATGATGAAATGCTTGATTTTTTAAGCGGAAGTAAAAAATTCTGCCCGCATTTTCATCTTTCATTGCAATCCGCCTGCGACAAAACATTGGTTTCAATGAACAGATTTTACAAGACCGATGACTATCTCAAACTTATCGAAAAAATTAATTCTTTATTTGATTTACCCTTTTTGGGAAGTGATATTATCGCGGGATTTGCCGGGGAAACCGAAAATGATTTTGAAACGACATGCCAAAACCTGAAAAAATCAGGACTTACACAAATTCACACTTTCCCTTATTCGCTAAGGCACGGAACAAAAGGTGCAGCATCCGATGAGCAGGTTGATGAAAAAGAAAAAGAACGCCGGGCAACAATTATAAAAGAGATTTCTCTCCAAAAATATGAGGATTTTCTCAAAAAAAATATCGGCAGAGAACATGAAATACTTATTGAAAAACATCCCGACAAAAAGACGGGCAGATTAAAGGGAGTTACAAGAAATTATCTCACCGTAATTACCGACGGCAAAGATGAAAAGTTTTTAAATACGCTTCAAAGGGTTAAAATTCAAGAAATCAAAGACGGGAAAGTTTACGGCGTGCTGTTATTTTCTTAATAAACAATCTTGTTACGGGCTTATTGAAAAATCCGTAAAGCTTTACATCGTCCATTCTCAAGGCTTCACCGTTAAGACACATAACGGTAATTGATGCGCTTTTTGCATTTCCGTTTATAACGTCGCCCGCTTGAACGTTATTCAAACCGTTCATTTTTATAATATTTGAACACTGTTCCCGGTTTAAAATTTTCATCCTGTAAGGATTTGGGATAAAAAATTTATCTTTATAAGTCACATAAGCCGGAAGCCACGGGTGCAGAGCGCGAATTCTTGCATGGATTTGAGAAGCCGTTTCCTTTTCAAAATCAAGCATCATATCATCGGTTTTTATGTTCGGGAAATAAGATGCATCATCTTCATTTTGTGCAACTGGAATTACAAGACCGTATTCAAGTTTCTTCAAAAGTTCCGAACACATAAGACGTGCCTGAAAAACTACTCTTTCTTTTAATTCTTTTGAGGTTTCGTCAGGCAAAATATCAATTTTTTTCTGAGCAAGAATTGCACCCGAATCAAAATTTTCATCCATCAAGTGAAAAGTTATGCCTGTTTTTGTTTCACGGTTCATAACAGTTCTGAGATAAGGGTTCGGACCTCTGTATTTCGGGAGAAAGGACGGATGAACATTAACACAGGCGATAACCGGCAAATCAATAATTTCTTTTTTGAGTTTTTCTCCCCAGGTTCCGACAAGAATTACATCCGCATTCAGTTTAAGAATTTCTTTTTTAAACTCGGCGGAATTTGCGGAACGGCACTTAATTTCTCTGAGTTTATGCTGTTTTATCAGAGTTACGTCGTGCGAGCTTTTAAAAAAATCTTTAAACGAAAGAAAAAATTTTGAATACTGTACTCTTTCATACCGCAGAACACCTGCAATCTCACATCCGGCATCAAGTGTGCCTTCTATAAGATTGGATAACATTTCTCCTTTTCCTAAAATAACAACCTTCATTTAATACCTGATTTTTGAAGCCCTGTCAGCTTCTCGTTTCAATTCTTTTTTCATAATGTCATCACGTTTATCGTGCAGTTTTTTACCTTTTGCCAGAGCTATTTCGATTTTTGCAAACCCGTGTGACAAAAAGATTTCCAGAGGTACAATCGTAAAATTATCCTGTTTGACTTTCGATTGCATTTTTAATATTTCTTTTTTGTTTAAAAGAAGTTTTCTTACACGTTCCGCCTCATGATTAAACCTGTTTCCCTGCTCGTATGGAGAGATGTGGCACTTGTACAGAAAAATTTCGTTGTCCTCAATCCTGCAAAAGCTGTCTTTAAGATTCACCGCACCTTTTCTGATTGACTTAATTTCGGTTCCGGTCAGCACAATTCCCGCCGTATACTTTTCAAGAACGGTGTAATCGTGAAATGCTTTTCTGTTTGTTGTAACGACTTTTCTGTCCATAAACCGATTATAACACAGAATCATACAGAAAACATCTCACCGTATGACCGCTTCCTTTAGGTGACGGAGAACAGTTCTTGCACTTTTCCATGACATGAGGGCAGCGCGTATGAAATCTGCACCCTTGCGGGAGGTTTTCCGGAGAAGGAAGATCTCCTTTCAGCATAATCTTTTTAACTCCGTTCTTTTTAATCTGCGGAACGGAACTCAGCAAAGCTTTAGTATACGGGTGAAGCGGGTTTGCAAAAATATCTGCCGTTCTGCCGATTTCTACGATTTCACCCAGATACATAACGGCTGTTCTGTCGGAAAGGTACTGTATAACACTCATATCGTGCGTTATTAAAAGAAAAGTTAAATTACATTTTTCTTTCAGCTCTTTTATCAAATTTATTATTTGTGCCTGAATACTAACATCAAGTGCACTTACAGGCTCATCGGCAAGTATAAATTCGGGTTCAAGGACCAGCGCTCTTGCAATCGCTATTCTCTGCCGCTGTCCGCCCGAAAATTCGTGAGGATAACGATTAAGGCAATCTTCATCAAGTCCCGTCATTTTAATTTTTTCTTTAACAATTTCAAGAATTTTTTCCTTTGAATAGGCCGTATTTATCTCCAGCGGTTCTTTTAAAATATCAACCGTTCTCATTCTGGGGTTCAAACTCGCATATGGATTTTGAAAAACCATTTGAGCGGATTTTATAAAATCTTTTTTAAGATGAAATACAATCTCGCCTGATTTTGGGGGTTCTAATCTTAAAATAGCTTTTGCGAGCGTGGATTTTCCGCAGCCGGATTCTCCTGCCAGTGCAAGTATTTCGCCCTTTCGGATGTCCAAATTAACCCCGTTTACCGCATGAATTATCTGTTTCTTGCCGAAAACTCCTTTGACGGTATTATATTCAACATACAAGTCTTTTACTTCAACGAGTGATTCCATACAAAAATATTACCCGAATATTTTACCGAATGCAATTACACAACATATTACAGTTGAATAATAAACCATTAAGTTTCTGGCTTTTAAAAGACGGGAATAGAATTCTTTTTCTTCTCCGCCGCATCTGAAAGTTTTTAAAGACTTTTGAAGATTGAATACAAGCGGAATAAGCAAAAATGTTAAAAGGTAATAATAATTTTTTAAAACAAACGCAAGAACAAATGTAAAAAAGAATCCGAAACCATAAATTGCAAACACCCCGTTAACGGCACGGGATTTAGTGCCGAATCGACAGGCAAGCGTCATCTTGTGAGCCGACATATCGCCCTCATAATCCAAAACCGTATGAACATACATTAAACCTATTGTAAACATCACAACCGCAAGCGACAGAATAAATACCGGCGATGAAAATTCTCCCTTCATAACATAATAAACACCCTCAAACAGCAAAGGGCCGAACGCAATTCCGACGGCAATTTCACTGAAGCCTTTTGAAGAAAGTTTTGAATAAATGAGAGTTATTATCCCGCCCGTCAAAGCAAGTCCGATTACGGGCAGACCGCATCTTAAAGTGAGAAATATTCCGGTTATAACGGCAATGAAACAATAAATGCCTGCCACCTTCAAAACATCGCCGTGTGATGCTTTTCCTTCTTTTATATATGCACACTTGCACTGCTGGCAATTATCGTTAAGATTTTTATAATCCATATAATCATCAAACAGATTTGTTGCAAGATGAGCGCAAGATATTCCGATTAACGCAACTATGCCGTTTATTTTATTACCGTCAAATGCATAAATAAAAATCACAAACCAAGAAAGCAAAGTCATGGGCAGGGAGAATAATCTTGAATTTTTAAGCCAAAAAAGAATTTTTTCAATCATTTAAAGATACTACCCGCACCTTTCACCGCTTCGTAACTTGCACCCGCTTCAAGTATTTCCTCTGCCGAAAAACCGAAAAGCGTAATTAAAGAATATGCCTCTTTATCATTTGAATCTAACATTTTTGCGGCTTTTTTAACAGCCTCATCACGGCTAAGACTTGAGAATTGCAAATTTTTACCTTTATGAATTATTCTTTTCTTTGCTTTCCCCACTTATTTCACCCCCAAAGCGAGCAAGGCGGCACCTATCATGCCTGAATAATTCCCTGCCGAAGCCCTCAAAACCTTAAACGGTGTTGTTACAATTTCTTTGTTTGCTTCTCTTTCCAGATATTCAATATCGGCAAATTCTGCCATTGAACCTGATAACACGATACAATCGGGATCAAAAATATTAGCAAGACTTATTATTCCCGTGAGAATATCATCCTGCCAAGCCTTTAAAATCTTTTGCATAACAGGGCGTTCTCTGTTTTCAATAACTTCATAAGTAGTTATTTCGGGGTTTCCCGTGATTTCTTCGGCAGTTTTTTTCAAACCGGTGCCTGATGCATAAGCTTCAAAACAATCCCACGCTCCGCAGGTGCATTTTCTGTGCTTGTCCGTACGTATTTTAAAATGCATTTCACCTGCCGCTCCGTTTTTGCCTTTATAAATTTTATTATCCAAAATTATGCCGCCGCCTACACCCGTTCCCAGTGTCAGCATTACCGAATAAGCCATTCCTTTGGATGCCCCCGTAATATGTTCCGCCCAGGCAGCTGCATTTGCATCATTTTCAACAAATACAGGCTTAGAACTTAAACTTTTAAAATTCGCGGAAGGATACTCTTTCACAATATTTCCCGTAGAACCTAAGATTCCGTCATTGGTATTATTAACTGCACCGCAGGTTGCAAAAGCTACCGCATCAACCTCATTTTCATATCGGCTTATAATATCTTTGAAAAGACTTATTATTTCATCAAAAGTTTTGGGAGTAAAATGTTTTTCTATTTCACTTTTAATTTCACCTTTTTCATCTATAACGGCACCGTAAATTTTTGTTCCGCCGACATCAATTGCTAAAGCCTTTTTCATATTTAACCTCTTTGTACAAATCTTTTTGTAATCAATTGCGGTCTTGTAATTGCAGAGCCGATTACAACGCAGTGAGCACCGATTTTAAATGCTTTGTCAACCTGCTGCGGCTCCCAGATTCTGCCCTCTAAAACTACGGGCAATTTGGTATTTTCCACAAGCGCCTTTAAAAGTTCAAAATCAGGCCCGTCATCCCTGCCCTGAGATTCAACCGTATAACCGGACAGAGTGGTGGAAAGAATGTCCGCACCGAGTTTTTCCGCATTAATTCCTTCTTCTAATGTCGAGATATCCGCCATTGAAACTCTTTTATTTATTTTAATATATTTAATAATGTCCTCTAACTTGTCCGGACGGGGACGCATAGTTCCGTCAAATGCCACAATATCCGCACCCGCCTCAATTAAAGCTATAACATCTTTTAGTGACGGAGTAATATAAACAATTTCCTGCCAGTTTGAAGGTATTACATCGGGTTTGGTAAGTCCGATTACGGGAATATCAAACAGAAGTTTGGCATTCTTTACATCTCTTGTCCCCGCAACTCTAAGTGCACCCGCACCGCCTTTTACAACGGATTTCATCATTGCCGCCATACATGTTTCAAGATACAAAGGCTCTGACGGCATTGCCTGACAGGATACGACCACTTTACCCTTTAGACGATTTATAACATTATTCATAAGTCTATTATAACCTAAAAAATTTATTTGAGTTATAATGAAGAAAAAGAGGGTAAAAATGATAAAAACATCTGTTAAATATCCTTATCTCACACAGGATGCGGAAATTTATGAAAGAGAAAACGGACATAAAATTGTTCTTGCACACAAAGAAGGGGAACTGGTTAACGTCAGTACCTGGGTAAAAACAGGTTCAATAAATGAAAATGATATTAATAACGGGATTTCTCATTTTCTTGAACACCTGATGTTTAAAGGCACTCACAAACATAAAGCGGGAGAATTTGACAGAATACTTGAAGCTAAAGGTGCAATTGTAAATGCCGCAACTTGGAAAGATTACACATTCTATTACGTAACACTCCCGAAAGGCAAAGATGACGGTGATTTGTATCTGGCAATCGAACTTCATGCGGATATGATGCTTGATCCTGTTTTGCCGGAAGATGAAATCGGTTCTCCGTTTGATATTAACAACCCCTCTGTTACCGACAAACGCGAACGACACGTTGTAATCGAAGAAATCAGAATGCGCAAAGACCAAAATTGGACAAAAGTCTACAACGAATGCAACCGAAATATGTACAAAAATCACCCTTATAAACGTGATGTTATCGGCACGCCCGAAATAATTTCACAAGTTACAAGAGAAGATATAATGAACTATTACCGTACATTTTATTCGCCGGAGAATATGACAACAATTATAGTGGGAGATTTTGATAAAAAAGCCGTACTTGAAAAAGTTGAAAAAGAATTTGATTTTAAAGGTCGAAAAAACGCTCCGAAACATATTTACGAACCGGACAAGCCGGAAAATCATACGGTAACTGTCATAAATAACGCCAACGTAAATACGTCATATCTTATGATAGGTTATCTCGGCCCGAAAGCCAATAATTTAAAAGAAAATATTGAACTCGATATTATAAGCATAATTCTCGGCGACAGCACCAGCTCAAGAATGTATCAGAATTTAATCGAAAAACAAAAAGAACCGATTTTTAACCTCGCCGAAACCGAACATTATCAGTTCAAAGACGGCAACAATTTCTTTGTTCAGGCTAATTTCAAACCCGAAAAACGCGAAGAAGCACTTGAGCTTGTAAAAAAAGAGATTAACGGACTTCTTGAAAACAGAATTACTCAAGAAGAACTTGAAAAAGCAAAAAAGAAAATCAAGTCGAGATTTGCATATTCCGCGGAAACCGTTTCGGAAATCGGAGAAACAATCGGTTATTATATGACCGTGTGCGAAGATTTAAAACTTATTGAAGATTATCTTAAAGATTTGGATGAAATAAGCATTGAAGATACGGAAAACGCCGTCAGAAAATATCTTAACCTCAATAATGCGGTTATATCTATTTTAGAGCCTGCTTCTCAAAAATAAATTCTCCCGCGGATATTTTAAAATTTTCAAGTTTTTCCGTATAAAGCTTCATATTTTTGTCAATCAAGCTTATAAACGAAGAAAGATATGCGCAGTCATTATTACATTGTGCCGCATCTTTCAATATTCTTATAAAATTTTCCAGTTCTCCGGCATCAGATTCAAGATTTGACAATGCATTTATCAATTTTTTCGTATTCATAAAATTACTTTCATGTTATTAATTATTAGTATACTGCTATTTATTAACAGTATAAATTATTGATTTTAAGTTGTCAATATATATAATTTTAATTATGAGAGATGAAAGATTAGATATATTGGCTAAAAACATAAAAGCGGAACGAGTGAGAAAAGGACTTTCCCAGCTTGAACTCGCTTTGGAAATCGGAGTAAGCCATAATTCAATCAGCCAGATAGAACAAGCAAGGCAGGTGCCGTCAGCTTTTATAATTTTTGATATAGCAAGATTTCTTAAAATAAATGTTGATGAACTGTTTAAAAATGTACCTGATAAAAAACTATGACGGAAGAAATTGAAAAACTAAAAAAAGTTTACGAAAAGTGTCTTTCATGCCAAAAATGTCCTTTGGGAAAAACACGTAATAATATTGTATTTTCAGGCGGTATACCGAATCACAAATTAATGCTTATCGGCGAAGCTCCGGGATACTATGAAGATCAAAAGGGAGAACCGTTTGTAGGCAAAGCGGGACAGCTTCTTGACAGAATTTTTGAATCCGCGGGTTTAAGCCGTCAAAAAGATGTCTATATTTGCAATACCATAAAATGCCGTCCGCCGGATAACCGTGATCCTCTGCCGGAAGAAAAAGAAGCTTGCCGGGAATATCTTGATGCTCAGCTTGAAATTTTAAAACCGAGAATTATACTTCTTTGCGGACGTGTTGCCGTAAATTCAATTCTGGGAACAACTCAGGGGATTACAAAGATTCGCGGGAAATGGTTTGAAGGCCCTTACAATTCAAAGATGATGCCGATTTTCCACCCGTCATATTTGTTAAGAAATGATTCCAGAGAAAAGGGAAGTCCGAAATGGTTGATGTGGCAGGATATAAAAGAAATCAAAAGGGTATATGAGCAAATGACACAGGTTCCTGCAGAACTTCCGCCGGTTCAAACACCTATACAATCCAAGCTGTTTTAGACATAAAAAAAAGACACCGAAACGGTGCCTTTTTTAATAACTTTTAAATGAATTAGTCATTAAGCAATTCATTTAACAATTTTTTCTTATGTTCAACTTTTTGCTGTCTTGCTTTTGCAGCTTCTTCATTAGCTTTTTTCTGTTGTTCATATGCCTTCTTTTGAGCATCTAATTTTTTCTGCAATTCTGCCTGTTTTTTTGCGGAAGCTTCTTCTCTTGCTTTCTGCTGTTGTTGAAGCTGTTTTTCTTTGTCGGTAATTTTAGATGTGTACTTGTTAATTAAGCGGCCGGAATAAGTTGAATCGTCAGCGGCATAAACTGCACAAGCACTTGTCATAACCAAAACTAATGATGCAATAAATAATTTTTTCATAATATTTTCTCCTTTACAAGCAGTATTATACTAAATATGTTCATATATATCAACTATTTTTTTAATTCCTTCCGATGCAATGTTAAAAATCTTAATCATGTCGGATTGTTCATAAGGTTCACCTTCGGCGGTCGTTTGAAATTCAATAATTTTACCGCTCTTTGTTAATACTATGTTGCTGTCAACTTGTGCATGTGAGTCTTCTTCATAATCCAAATCCAGTCTGATTTCTCCGTCAACAATTCCTGCCGATATGGCTCCTATAGGTTCGATTATCGGATTTTGCGATAATTTTCCTTCCGCAAGAAGTTTATCAATCGCAATTTTCATTGCCAGAAATCCTCCGCAAATACTTGCTGTACGGGTTCCGCCGTCTGCCTGTATAACATCGGCATCAACAGTTATGGTCATATCAGGCATTTTGGTCAAATCAACACAAGCTCTGAGACTTCTTCCGATAAGTCTTTGAATTTCCTGCGTTCTGCCGGAAATTTTTGTACGTTCTCTTGTACATCTGGTATTTGGTGCGGACGGAAGAAGTGAATATTCGGCTGTCACCCAGCCTCTCATGTCATCTTTTTCCATCCATTTCGGTTTTCCTTCTTCAACCGACGCCGTTGTAATTACTCTTGTATCGCCGAATTCAACCAGCACGGAACCTGATGCGTGTTTGGTAAAATTTTTCGTGAATTTTATTTCACGAGTTTCATTATTTTTTCTGCCTTGTCGTTTCATAATTTTCTCCCTTCATAGTCCCACATATAAATTTGTCCGCAATAACCGCAGACGGCGTGTTCATTCATAAACTGCAAATCGGGTACAAACTTGTATCCGTCCACCGTTATTTCAATGTCACCATTTTCTTTATATTCACGTGCAAACCTTTTCTCACCGCGATAATCAGGCGAAAACATCAATTCAAATTTATCAACGGATTTGCAATTCTTGCAGATAAACATCAGTATTCATCATCCTCCAACCTTGCACGTCTGATTATTTCCGGATCTATTTCTCTTTTTTCGATTTTAAAAGATTTTGCATTCTGTTTTTTGGACTGTGATTTTTTAGGTTTTTCCGCACTTAATTTATCAGAATTTTTATACCATAATGTCCAGCATATACTTCTCAAAGGCAGTGTAAATCCGGCTGTTATAAACAAAACAAGCTGTTTTACCATCCCGTTTCCGATTAATGCGGGAGTAACCCCGTAAGGCTCCAAAGGTTCGATGGGAACGGTAAATGCCCAATTTTCAAACGCTTTTGACAATATTTGAGTGAGATTCAGATAATCAAATATCACGGACAAACCCGCACTCAAAAAATAAAAACAAAAAATTGCAAGCAAAAACATCAAAATAAACGTTCCCGCAAAATTACCCCTGATTATTTCAAAACTCCTTTTAAAATAACCAATCGGCGAAAGACCGTTTTCAAAAGTAAATACCTGAAATATCAAAATAAAATATATAAAGAAAATAAATCCCAAAATCCAGAAAACGGGAATTGACGATATCATTGTGTATATCCCGAACAAAAACCAAAGAACAATAAATGAAAATGTTTTGTTATAAGCTACCTGATTATGCGCTTTAAAATCGTATACTTTTCCGGTATTAAGATAGCCGTCCGTCATTGAATTTAAAGCTACGTAAGCTATTAAATAATCCCAAAAAGCTTTCATAAATATCAAGAGTCCGGGAATAACCATTATTACAACCGATGTAATAACGCTTGATAAATTATTCATTGCAGGGTATTTAGCTGTAATATCGGCAAGATTTTGGGTATAAAGATATGTCAGACCGAATATCCAAAACAGCCCCAACACCTGACCAAGTACCGGGAAAAGCATATAAAGCAGAAATTTATGAATATTTAAACAATAAATTTTTAGCCCTTCAAAAAATATTTTCCAAACACTTTCTTTCATATACTCTCCTTTGATGTATAATAATTTTATTACAAATATATTTAAAAAAACAATGAGAAATTATAAAGAATTAATAAAAAGTTTTACTGAAGAAGATTATAAATCTGGACTTGTAAATTTACACATACACACAAATTACTCGGACGGCAAGGGTGATTTTGCAAAATTCATAAAAGATTCAGGCAAGTTTAAAGCAATTTCGATATCGGATCATAATACAATTCAAGGGTATTCGGAAAATGAAATAAATGACAACGTAATACCTGCCGTGGAATTTGACGTATGGTGCGGTTATATTTTTATGCATCTGCTTGCTTACGGTATAGATTTCAAATCGGAAGAATTGAAACCTTTTCTTGCAAAATCCAAAAAAGAAACCGAAATGGACATAGTTAGGATTTTTGCAAAACGGGATATAAAAAAACTGATTACGGCAATCCACAATGCGGGCGGAATTGCCGTTATTGCACATCCTGCCTGCTGCTGGGCTTTTAGTCTGGACAGATTTTTTAAAAAACTAAAGTCATTAGGACTTGACGGTGCGGAAGTTTATTACCCTTACTCAAGACACAGAGGGGTTATAAAATTCCATACGGTTGAAGCCGTTAAAAAGTTTGCACAAAAATATGACCTTATAATGACAGGCGGAACGGATTTACATACCGAAAAACTTTTCAATTAAAACTTATACGGATAATTATCGGGTATCTTCCAGCCGTTTCGTCTTATAATTTCCGTACAGAAAAGTCCCTGTTGTCCCGCACCGCCGTTATTACAGCCGTAGGTTTTATCAGTCCAAAGGCTTTCATCATTACCGTCCCAGGTAAACAAAAAAGGCTGCACACCGTTAGAAACATTATGCTTATAAGTATCACCGAAGTGTAAGTTTCCTGTATCGGGTATAAATGAAAACATAAATAAACAAGTGCCGTAACTTTGTCGCTTTTTTAAACATTTTTGCGGATTTTCCGTTATATAGACAAGCTCTCTGTTCTGTGCTTTGCCTACTAAAATAGAACTGCCATCGGCAAGATAATATACCAAAGTATCATCTCCCATTTCTCGCGGCACTTCTAATTCATCTTTTTTTATAATTTTCATATACGGTGCCAGATACTCATCAAACTTATCTGCCATTCTCTCTGCATCATATACATTATTGCCGTCTTCATCTTTAATCGCATCTAAATTATAACTCCACGTATCCTGCGGGCCATGATCCAATTCGGATAACTGTACGGCTTGATTTATCATACTGTAGAAACGTTTTAATCTTGTTTCGGCTACTGTTTTTCGGTGATTTTGAACAAGAGGCGGAATGGTAAGAACTGCAACAACCCCGATTATTCCGAGTGTAATTAAAACTTCCGCCAATGTGAACCCTTTTTTCATCTTTGCTCCTTAATATTCCTTAATTTTTTGTTAAATTTAATATTATAATGTTAACTATTTATTAACATTATAACTAGCATATCTGTTTATGTCAATATGTTCACATGTAACTTATAATATGCTCATGGCAATAAATATTGACATTGATTCAAAAACGGATATAAATGAACTTGTTAGACTTTTACTATTCAGAAACAGAATTACGATTGCGGAATTAGCACGAAGAATGACGACTTTAAGCGGGAAAGAATATACAAGGTTTAATGTCAGAGCCAAAATAGAAAAGGGCTCTTTGAAGTTTTCGGAAATGATATTAATATGCGAAATTTTGGGATATAAACTCGATATTAAAGAGCTTTAGCTCTTAAATAAGCCTCGATAAAACCATCTAAATCGCCGTCCGTTACAGCATCTACGTCACTTGTTTCATAACCCGTCCTGTGATCTTTAACCATTTTATACGGATGAAATACGTAAGAACGTATTTGTGAACCAAAATTTATATCAACATTTTCGCCTTTCAACTCGGCTAATTTCTTTTCATGTTCCGCCTGACGCATTGCAAGAAGTTTAGAAGCAAGCATTTGCATTGCGTTTTCCTTGTTTTGAAGCTGTGAACGTTCTTGCTGGCATTTAATCACAATGCCTGTAGGTTTGTGCAGAATTCTCACGGCAGTTTCCACCTTGTTAACGTTCTGACCGCCGGCACCGCCCGAGCGCATCGTATCGATTTCCAAATCCTCGGGAGGAATAACTATTGTTTTCTCGTAATCCTCAATTATCGGTGAAACTTCAAGCGAAGCAAAGCTGGTCTGGCGTTTGCCGTTTGCGTTAAAAGGGGAAATCCGCACTAACCTGTGAACTCCTCTTTCGGCTTTTGAATATCCGAACGCATATTTACCGGTAATCTTTATTGACGCGGATTTTATTCCTGCTTCATCACCGTCAAGTTTATCTAACAGCTCAACTTTCCAGTTTCTGCTTTCTGCCCATCTTGAATACATCCTTAAAAGCATACTTGCCCAATCCTGAGCATCGGTTCCGCCGGCTCCGGCATTAACGGTCAAAATTGCATCCGCTTCATCGTATTCATCACTTAACATTAGCTTTATTTCAAACTTGTCAAGTGCATGTTCCATCTCATCAAGCTTTAAAGAACATTCATTTATAAGCTCATCATCTTCTGTATCAAATGCAACTTCACTGTCATCAATTACACTTTGCCATTTGTCTGTGAATTCGATATTATCCTTTATATCTCTGATTTGCGCACCCAACTCGGAAGCTTTTTTTTGATTCGCCCATATATCAGGTGACTGCATATCATCTTCAAGCTTGGAAAGTTCTGATTTCAAAGTGTCAATATTTAAACTTTCTTTTATTTTTTCAAACCTGTTTTTTAATAAGTTGAATTTCTGTTTTAATTCAATAATCATAGGAGAATTTTACAATAATAATATTGCATTCGCAACAAAAACTGATATAATTTATTCATGGAGGGAATTTATGAATATTGCATCGACTTTTTTTGAAGGCTGGAAAAAGATTTTCACGGGAAGTAACATCGGAGTAAAACATCTGTGTTTATTTGTTCTTACGGGAATTATTTCAAGTTTTACCACACGTTTTAATCTTATCAGTGATGCCGCTAAAGCATTAAATGTTCTGCCCGATATGTCGGGAATGGGCTGGGGACTTTTACTCGCTTTTGTTATCGGAATTTTTTTAATGGGTTACGGCTTTATTTTTATGCATAACTGCTACGGTGAAAATCCTGAAAACCTGCTCCCCGATTTCAGTTGGGAAGCTTTCAAAGTATTTTGGAAAAGTCTGCCTTTGATAATTGTATGGGCTTTATATGTTTTAATCGCCGGAGTTGTGGGAATTTCGCTCCTTATAACACCGTTCATGACAATTTTAGGGGTAATAATATTTGCACTACTCGGATTTACCTGTGTTTTTATACAGTTTATTTATGCAATTTATTGCGAAAATTATGACAAGAAAGGTTTATTTAATATTTTAATGCCGTTTAAATGTATAAGATATTCATTAGGCGAAACGATTATGTTAGGACTGCTTGCAATAGCGGCTTATATATTGGCATTCATACCGCTTGTTTTGTTGATTATTATATTTTCTCTTGCGGGAATCAGAGGAGATGAAATCTCATACATATCCGGAATTATCGGAGGGTACTTCGCATTCGTTATGCAGTTTGTATGGAATTACTGCCTCGTAAAGATCTATATTGAAAAAATCAAACCAAAACTTCAATAAGCACTCTTTTAAATAATTTTTTATGTTAAAATCTGCTTATGAAAAAACTGCTTGTTATATTAATAATGCTTATATGTCCCTGTGTACATGCGGAACAGGCCGTTTTGCCGTCCGAAACAGGTTTGGTAACCGGTGTTGAATATTTCGATTCCCCGGTCGACGAAAATCAGGTTAAACAAGCTGTTACGGTGAAAGTTCTCTCCGGAAGATTTAAAGGAGAAGTAACGGAAATTGATAATATGCTGACAGGCAACCCTGCTTATGATATCCCGTTATCTAAAGGAGATAAAGTGGTTTTGCATGTTGAACCGTTAAACGATAATATCGCAACTGCACAAGATGTTGATTTTTTTATTGCGGATATAAAGCGTGACAATCAAATACTTATATTTTCGGCCGTCTTTGCCTTAATGCTTTTGCTGACGGGAAGAAAAAAAGGATTAACAAGTATAATTTCAATTATTGCAACGGTAGGATTAATATTTTTTGTTATGGTACCGCTGATATTAAACGGGTTTTCACCTGTATTATCCGCCGTCACTGTCGGAATTTTGTCAACAATTATAACCGTCTATCTTGTCGGCGGTTTCAATTTTAAAAGCACATCCGCAATAGCGGGGACATCTGTCAGTCTTGTTTTTGCCGGATTATTGTCACAGCTTGCCATATATTTTGCTCATTTGACGGGATTTGCCGGAGAAGAAAATATGTTTTTATACACCGCTCGTCCGGATTTGAATTTTACGGGAATTCTTTCAGCCTCAATAATTATTGCATCACTCGGGGCGTTAATGGATACGGCGGTATCTATAGCAAGTACAATAAACGAAATTCACGAAACAGATAAAAATCTTTGCGTGCGCGAGCTTTTTAAATCAGGTATGAATGTCGGCAGAGATATTATTGGCACAATGTCTAATACGCTCATTCTTGTGTATCTGGGAAGTGCTTTGCCTTTGGTTCTTTTATCAAGCAGCATAGATTTGAATAAGTTTTTCAATCTTAATCAGGTGGCAACGGAAATTCTTTCCGCATTAACGGGCAGCATAGTAATTTTGGCCTGTGTTCCTTTTACTGCTCTTGTCGCATCAATTTTAATAAAAAAGGGAAGTAAAAAATTTGATATAAACCTGCCTGAAACAGATATCTAAGCAGCGTTAATATTTTCTTTTACCGAGACGGCATAATCCGCGAGAGCTTTGAATATAAACGGGTGAAGTTTTCCTTCTTTTACATCCTGATAAATAACCGTTAAAGCTTGTTTTGGGGTCATTTCATTTTTGTAGGCTCTTTTTTCCGTCAGTGCCGAAAATTTATCGGCAACAGAAAGTATTTGAAGATTTAAATCCGCGTTAAAATCTTTTCCAACCCACGGATAACCTGTTTTTTTTGCATTTTGATGATGATTTCTTATGAGTTGAAGTGTTTTTTTATCCAGATCAGTGTTTTTCAAAAGTTCATAACTCAATTCGGAATGAGTATGCATAATTTTTGTTTCCGCTTCGTTCAGCTTATCGGGTTTATTCAAAATATTCACGGGAATAAGTACTTTTCCCAAATCGTGAAGATATGAGGCATCTTCTACCGCTTTTTTATCAACTTTTGCCTGAAGCGAAAACGGGAGATTTTCAATTATGCCGTCCGCAATATTTTTCGTCTCGGTACAATGATTTTCCAACAGTGTTTCAAGCTCTTTCATATTCAAAGTCAATTGAGGGTTAAAACCTTTCACGATATTTTTCACTCTCCCGTCAATCATCTTTCTGATAGCGGGCTCTGTCGTATAACGTTTGTCGGAAGTAATTTCAAACGTATCTGAAGATATACCGCCAAAACTGCTATACCTTGCACTGCTAATATTCGGAGTAATTCCGCCCACACCAAGCGGTTTGTTGATTTCCAATCCCATATGCACACTTAATCTACACTACTTTATATATAAAGTATTTTTTTTTAATCGAATTGCAGAAAATTAAAGTTTTATAAACAGATTTTTACAATTTGTGATATTATTTTTTTATGAAAGATATTGAAAATATTTTATTGTGCGGGTTAGGAGCCATAGGCAGCGTTTATGCAAATATCCTTAGCAAATATGAAAATTTTCGCGTTCTTGTTGATGAAAAACGATATGAAAGATATACAAAAGAGCCTTTGCTTTTCAACGGCAAAGAATTAAAATTGAATTATATACTGCCGGATAACAAATCTTTCAGTGCAGATTTGATAATAATTGCGACTAAATATGACGGACTTTTTGAGGCAGCAGAAAATATTAAAAACTTTGTTAATAAAGATACACTTATATTATCTTTGTTAAACGGAGTTACAAGTGAAGATATTATTGCGAAAAAATACGGACGGGAAAAAATCCCTTATTCATATTTTATCGGCCACAGTGCCGTAAGAAACGGCAGAAGCATAACTCAAGACGGAATTTATCAAACCGTTTTCGGCTCGGATAATCCCGAAACAGTTAAAAGATTGAAAGCATTTTTTGACAAAAGCGGTATAAAATACTCAATACCTGATGACATTAAACATTCAATGTGGTCAAAATTTATGCTAAATGCGTGTGCAAACCAGATAAGTGCAGTATTAGGCCTGACATTCGGCGAAATGCTTGCGGATGAAAAATGTATGAATCTTGCACTGGATGTTATGCACGAAGTTGCAAATATCGCAAAAGCTTGCAAAGTTAAAAATCCGGATTCGCTTATCAATGAAACAATGGAAAATCTGCATAAAATGATTCCCGAAGGAAAAACTTCAATGCTTCAAGATATTGAAGCGGGAAGAAAAACCGAAGCGGATATGTTTGCGGGCGTAATTATTGATTTAGGCAAAAAATACGGGATAAAAACACCTCTTAATGAATTTTTAAAAACCATGATAGAAATTAAAGAGAAGAAAAATATTTATCAAGCCCGTCCGCTATAGCTTTTGCGCAATTCCGCCTAAATTCGGGACTGACCAATTTGGCATTATCATCCGGATTAATCATATATGCCGTTTCTATCAGTAAGGATAAAGCATTTGTATTACGCACAACCGCAAAACTGGCTTGTATAGCCCCTCTGTTTTTAGTGCCGAGTTTTTGTGCCATTGTGTTAAGAATAACATCAGCAAGCGGTTTGGTCTGCGGATAGTAATAATAAATCCCCGTTCCGCTGATTTTATTCGGATCACTGCCGTCGGGGAGTGCATTTCCGTGTAAACTTATAAATACAACCGCATCATTATCGTTTGTAATATCGACTCTTTGCTGCAAGCCCACATAAATATCACTTTCGCGAGTCATAATAACATTTGCACCGCGGTTTTTAAGCTCGGTTTCAAGATACTTTGCAAGTGATAAAGTGATATCTTTTTCTTTGTCACCCAGACAACCGGTTGTACCTTCTTCTTGCCCGCCATGTCCCGCATCAACCACTATCTTAATATTTTTGAGCGGACATTTACGTTTTATTTTCAGAGGTTTTCTTATCTTTAATACAAAATCATTTCCCTGATATTCCCCGCTGTATCCGATAAGTTTTTTACCGCCGGATGCTTCTTTTACCGGGAAATTCATTTCATATATATCGTCATCTTTCAGATTGTAAAACTTCATTAAAAATACATCGCCTTCAACCATTTCAAACGGAACCATGCCTGTCAAATGAAATACGAAAGTAAAATATTCATCATTGTCTATGTAATCGTAGCCTTTTAATTCAACACTATCTGTCTGTTTTATCGGTTTAACATAAGATTTACCGATCCAGCCGTATTGCTCCTTTCCCAGAATAACTCTGTAAAATCCGCTATACTCACCGTCAACACTTAAATTTACTCCCTTTTGTAAATGCGCCATACGATTTATTCCGTCGTCAATCGGAGATGAACGTAACGGAGAAATATCTTTTGTAACGGTATAAAATCGTGTTTGGGGATATGGAATAAAAGTACTGCCGCCGGAATATTTAGGAATAATTTTCCTGATTAAATAAACTTTCTTCCCGCTTCCCGATTCAACGGTAAAAACATTTTTATCCTCAGGAAGACTTACGACATAAGCAAAAGCTCCGGTAGGATGAAGCGGAACATCCTTACCGTTAATCTTTAACGGCTCCATTGAAGAACCTATAAAAAATGTAGAATTTGCAGCTACATTTACAATCGGACTTTTAGGATAAACTATATCAAACCCGTCACAAACATTGCCGAAAAGTAATAAACACAGTAATAAAACAACTTTTTTCATACCCTGATTATAGCATAAAACTATGCTTTTATATCAAGTTTTTTACCTGTATTTTCGGTTTTTACCGCCTGAGCTTGAAGCTTTATCGCTCGGGCTTGATTTGCAAAGTTATAATCTTGAGATGAAGGATTAACCGGAGCCATGGCGGCACGGATAACAGTATTGGCATCATTTATGGTTTTTTCGGGATTATTTTTGTCAAGTGCGGGCATTTTAATCGGAACATGTCCCGCCACTGGTATACCGTCTGAATTTCTTTCTATAACAACAGAACCGGCAAGAGAACCGCCTGCGGTTTTATGCGCAAGTTCATGAGAATAAATCTCGTCATAATTCCGTTTAATCAAATCCTGCTTCTGTTTTTGCTTCTGCTTTTCATAAGCATCGGAAAAATTGTAAAAGAGATTAATACCTGCCATAACCCTCACACTTTCTGCTACAATTATAGCATATTTATGTAAAATCTTCAAGTGTTCATTAAGATTATTTAAACAGGTTTAATTGCGGAACATCAACTGAGGGTACGTCAACTCTTTGTTTTCTTGTTGACAAATTATTCGAATAATCTTTCTGCATTTTTGTCATTAAATCCTGAGAACGCTTAACAACCGCCGAAGGCAAGCCTGCCATCTTTGCTACTTGTATGCCGTAACTTTTGCTTGCGCCGCCCTGTACAATTTTACGCAGAAACTCTATGGTACCGTTTTCTTCACTGATAGTTATCCTGAAATTTTTAATCTGCGGGTAAGTTTTTGTCATAACATTAAGTTCATGATAATGCGTTGCAAAAATACATCTTGCCTTAATCTTTGCAGCAATATATTCAGCAACCGACCAAGCAATTGCCACCCCGTCATAAGTGCTTGTTCCTCTGCCGATTTCATCAAGAAGAATAAAGCTTCTTTCCGTTGCCGAATTTAATATACAGGCAGTTTCAATCATTTCAACCATGAATGTGGACTGACCGAGTGTCAAATCATCGGAAGCTCCGACACGTGTGAATATTTTGTCAATAATTCCGATTTTGGCATAATCCGCGGGTACCCAAGAACCGATTTGTGCCAGAATTGCAATTAAAGCATTCTGTCTCATATAGGTAGATTTCCCTGCCATATTCGGGCCCGTTAAAATCATAAACTGGGTTGTATCATTGGAATTACACTTCAATTCCAAATCATTTGCCACATATTCTCCGAGCGGCAAGACTTTTTCCAAAACCGCATGCCTGCCGTTTTTCACGATAAAATCATCAGATTCATCAATTACGGGTTTACAGAAATTGTTTTCCGTTGCAACAGATGCAAGTGATACATAAACATCACACTGTGCAATACATTCAGCAATCTCTCTGATTTTTGAAACAAATTCTTTTGAGTAATCCCGAAAATCGCAGAATAACTTATATTCAAGCTCTGACGATTTGAATTTTGCCGACAGTACATCATCTTCGTGTTTTTTTAATTCTTCAGTAATAAATCTTTCACCATTTGTGAGAGTTTGTTTTCTTATGTATCCTTCGGGGATTTGGTTAAGATATGAATTTGAAATCTCGATAAAATATCCGAAAACTTTGTTAAATCCGACTTTCAAAGATTTAATTCCGGTTTTTTCCCGTTCTTTTTCCGCAAAATCCGCAATCCATTTTTCACCGCCGGTTAATAAATCCCTCAAATAATCCAATTCTCCCGACACACCTTCTTTTAAAATACCGCCGTCTTTTATAAGAACAGGTGCATCATCATTTATGGTACGTTCAATTAACTCGGTATATTCAATTATTTCATCTCTGTATTTTTCAATATTGCCAAGCGGATTATGTTCAAGAGATGATGCGGTATCAAGCAAACTCGGAAGCATAGAAAGCGACTGCTTCAAGCTCAGAAAATCTTTCGGATTTGCGGAGCCGTTTGACATTCTTGTTGCAAGTCTTTGGATATCATAGACCTTTTCAAGCTCACTGTTTAATTCAAGCCTTATATCATTTTTCCCGGCAAGTTCGCTTACAAAATTTTGGCGGTAAATTATATCGTCAACCTTTTTAAGAGGCTGGCAAATCCAATTTTTGAGAAGTCTTGCACCCATGTTAGTGCTTGTTTTGTCAATTGCCCAAAGCAGTGAGCCGTATTTGTTTTTATCGCGCAGAGTTTCCGTAAGTTCAAGATTTCTCCTGGTATTTCTGTCCAAAATCATATATTCGGAAAGTTCATAAGGTTCAATCCTTTCAAAACGCGGGATATTATCCTTCATATTCTCCCATACATAAGCAAGCAGTGCACCGGCGCATCTGAAACCAATCTTATATCTTTCATAACCGAATGATTCCAGACTTGCACTTTGAAAAACGGCTTTAAGATTGTTTGTTGAAAAACTTTCATCAAAAACATCAGCGGGAACCTTGGAACAGTTGTAAGTTTTTACAATTTCATCGGGCAAATCCACTTTTTCATCGGGAACGATTTGAAAAGGTTTAATTTCCTGTCGTACGGACGGTGCAATAACTTCTGCGGGTGAAATTCTGACAAGCTCCGCCTGAATAAGTTCATAAGAAGCCTGCGTAACCCTGAATTCACCGGTTGAAATATCCGCGTAAGCAAATCCCCACAGGTCATGTTTTGCATCATTAAATAATGCACAAATATAGTTGTTGGAATTTTGTTTTAAAATATCACTTTCGGTAATCGTTCCTGATGTAATAATTCTTGTAACACCGCGTTTAACAATACCTTTTGCGTATTTCGGATCTTCAAGCTGGTCGCAGATGATAACTTTATAATTTTTCTGCACAAGCTTTTCAATATAATTATTAACAGCCTTAGCGGGTATCCCTGCAAGCGGAATTCTTCCGAATTTTCCCTGTTCCCTTCCCGTCAGCGTAATTTCCAATTCCTTGGACATTATAACGGCATCTTCAAAAAATGTTTCGTAAAAATCTCCCAATCTGTACAACAATATTTTGTCGGGATTTTCATGTTTAATCTTTAAATACTCCTGCATAGCGGGCGTAAGATCTTCAACTTGTATATCAGCGGTATTTATAAGATTGATTTCCTGTTTTGTCATAATATAATATTAGTATAACATGTTAAGGAATTCAATATGGGCTGTTTAAGAAATATTATCAGAGCTTTATTTTTAACCCTTGCTATTGTGGGATTTGTGTCACTGGGCGGTAATGAACTTGTAGGAAATATGTTGAAAAACTATTTTAATCCCCCGCAGGATGTCATGCTGGAGCGTGCGCAAAAAGTCGGTGATTTCTCAAAAATTAACGATGAATTTGAAATAGAAAAAGCTGCGGGAATAATGGGTTATAACGTTGTAGCAGCAGAACACAAGGCATCAGGACAAAAGATGTTCGTAGTAGATTCGGGCAAGAAAGAGCTTATAACGCCTGAGGATATCCAATCCGATAATGTTGAAGAAAAGCTGCAAAAAGCATTGAGTAAGGTAAAATATCAAGCATTATCGGTAGATAATTTGAAAGTAACAAAACACGGCACCTTATATTCATACGGCACATCGGTACCATACGTAAAATTTGAGGCTCGTGTTAAAAAGCTTCCGATAGGTGATGTAGGCGGAATGGTGTCGGCAGTAAAAGCTCAAGACGGAACTCAAAGGCTTTTAATTTCCGCAAATGAAAAAGAAAAATATTCGCAGTTGATTTCTGACGAATTTTTTAGGAAAATAAAATAGAACTTGATAACTGAATAGTTTATTTACAATATGTCGAAGTGGCACTCTGCCGACGAGGAAGATTAAGTATCTTCCGAGGAGAGGGTTGAGCCTGACTCAACTTCCGCCACGGAGACATAATAGATTGACAATTAAATAATTTGTTTTACCAATATGTCGAAGTGGCACTCTGCCGATGAGGAAGATTAAGTATCTTCCGAAGAGAGGGTTGAGCCTGACTCAACTTCCGCCGCGCAGACATAATAAATTGACAACTAAATAATTTGTTTTACCAATATGTCGAAGTGGCACTCTGCCGATGAGGAAGATTAAGTATCTTCCGAAGAGAGGGTTGAGCCTGACTCAACTTCCGCCGCGCAGACATAATAAATTGACAACTAAATAATTTGTTTTACCAATATGTCGAAGTGGCGGAATTGGTAGACGCGCATGATTCAGGTTCATGTGGGTAATTCCTTGTGGGTTCGAGTCCCATCTTCGACAAATAAACTAACTCCTTTAAGGAGTTTTTTTCTTATGCACACTATTGATTACTCATAATAACTATGTTATAATAGACATATGGATTCTTACGATAAGCTGGCAAAAATTTTGGATAAAGAAATTATTTCTATCAAAGAATTGAGGGAAATATCTAATAATGACCTTGTTGCAGAAGTTAAAGAAATCAAATCAGACAACAAATACAAAAATCTGCCTAAATACACCGTAACGCTTCAAAACGGCGAATTATATTTTATCTACATAAAAAAATCTTTATTCTTTTAGACATTACCCGTAGAACTGTTTCTGTCATCTTCAAGCTGTTTGATATCAATATTATCATTTTCATCGGTATAAGTGTTCATTACGGGAACATCTATTTCGACATTAACATCAGCATCAACCATTTCAATATCGCCTTTGGTATAATCTCTTGTTTTGCCGTCTTCGGTTTTCACGGTAACTTTACCGCACATAAAATGCAGACTGCAAACCCTTCCCAAACCGTCAGGTGTCATAACCGAAGAACCAATCGGGGGCATACCTTTTGCCGCATCAATATAATTTGAATATTCATAATTCAAACAGCACAACAACCTTCCGCAAGTTCCGGAAATCTTACCCGGAGCAATCGGCATCCCTTGATCTTTGGCAAGTTTTACGTTTATTGTTCCGAATTTTCTTAAAAAACTGGCACAGCAAAAAGGACGTCCGCACAATCCGCATCCTTCCATAATAGAGGTTTCATCTCTGACACCGATGTGCCTTAAATCAATTCTCACACGCGTGAAAACTTGAGTCAGGTCTTTCAACAAAGCTCTGAAATCAACTCTTTCCGGAGCTGTGTAGTAAAACGTTATTTTTTTTCTGTCAAAAGTAATCCTGCATTGAACCAGATTCATAACAAGTTTATGCTGTTCAACAAGTGCTTTGCATTTAAAAAATGATTCAACTTCTTCTTTTTTAATATCTTCCAATGTTTGCAAATCACGCTGAGATAAAATTCTTATAACAGGAAAAGGTTCAGGTTTATTTTTGGCATTTTCCCAAAGCTGTGCGATTTGCGAATTAATAATAAACGCCTTTAGTGCTTCTTCTCCCTTTTCCGTTCTTACAAGAACCATCTGTCCGTCCTCAAGTTTCAAAGTATCAGGAACCTGAAGAGGATAAAAAGTATTTTTCAAATATTCTGCGGCAAATTTATACATATTTTTCTTCTTCTTTCAATTTTCTGTTCATCAATTTTTCTAAAAGCGCCTGAGGAGTAATATCGGTATAAACCGCTTCATATATAGCATTTGAAACGGGTACTTCAATATCCAGTTTTTTTGCGAGTTCACAAACAGCTTTTGATGTTTTTACGCCTTCCGCAACCGAGCCAAGCTCATTTAGAATATCATCAATTTTTTTACCTTTAGCAAGCATGGAACCTACGGTATAATTTCTTGACATCGGGCTTGAACAAGTCGCAATCAAATCTCCGATACCGGACAAACCGTAAAGTGTCGAAGGATTTGCACCGAGATTAATACTTACGCGCACAATTTCCGCCATCCCCCGAGTCAAAAGTGTTCCCGTACAATTATCGCCCAATCCCATTGTATGTGCAAAGCCTGATGCAATCGCAATAACATTTTTTAAAGAACCGCCGAGTTCAACACCGATTACGTCAGTATTAGTATAAAGTCTGAACTTAGAAGGAACATTCAGTGCTTTTTGCACAAATTCCGCCGTTTTAATATCTTCACAAGCAACACACGCCGCAGTCGGAAGCCCTGCCAAAACTTCTTTGGCCAGTGTCGGGCCGGAAAGAATTGTAAGTTTTTGGTCGGGAAGTACATCCCTAATTACCTCTGACATCCTCATTAATGACGGTAATTCAATTCCCTTTGAAGCATTAACAAGTATCTGTTCCGATTTTATACCCGCTTCCTTTAACTTTTCGCAAACATCACGAGTTCCCGATGTTGCAACAACAGAAAGAATTATATCAGCATTTGTTATTGCACTTTCCAGATTAGAGGTAATTTCAACTTTGTCTGAAAGCTGTATCTCAAGCGGTTTTGATAAGTGTTTATGTTCAATCAGCTCATGTGGCAAATCCTGCGCTCTGCCCCAAACCGTTACTTCTTCAAAATTGTTTGTTAAAAGCCATGCAAGCGTTAATCCCCAACAACCTGCACCCAATACCGTTAATTTCATACCTTAACTCCTTGCTGAAGTTTTCTCAAAACTCCGCCGTGCTTTTTCAATTCCGCTCTTGCCTGCTCAATATCAATTTTCATGGTAAGCGAAACAATAGCCGTCTTTATCTCCCAATTGCATTTTAACAAAGCCGCAAGTGCATCGCTGTGCGAAACATCGGCAATCTGTGCAACAATCCTTATAGCTCTGTCTTTCAGCTTTTCGTTTGTTGCTTTCAAATCTATCATAAAATTCTCATAAGTCTTGCCGACCTTAATCATTGCACCCGTTGAGAGCATATTCAAAATCATCTTCTGTGCCGTACCCGCTTTTAATCTCGAAGAACCGGCAATTACTTCAGGCCCGACTTCAACACAAATTACATGCCCGGCATCTTCGGCAATTCTTCCGTTCGAGTTACAGGTAATCGCAATAGTCTTGCAATTAACATCATCCGCCCTCTGTAAAACTCCAAGCAAGTATTTAGGATTACCGCTTGCGGAAATTACAACCGCAATATCGTTGTCAGTTAAAACTTTTGCATCTTCATAACCGGCTTCGTAATTATCTTCCGCACCTTCAACCGCAAATCGAAACGCGTTCTCACCACCGGCTATTATGCCCTGAACCATATCGGGAGAAACACTAAATGTCGGCGGACATTCGGAAGCATCCAAAATCCCGAGCCTGCCCGATGTTCCGGCTCCAAAATAAAATAATCGTCCGCCTTTCAAAAACTGTTTCGCAATCATATCAACAGCCTGTGCAATATGCTCAGTTTCTTCCTCAACGGCAAGCGCAACAAGCTTATCTTCTTCGTTCATCTTACGAACCATATCAACAGTTGACAAAATATCAATGTCTTTCGTATTCTCATTTCTGTATTCGGTAATCACTTCACTCATCTTTTTACCCCTTTCGTCAACTTTCGTTTTACTTTCCTAACTCATGATCGTCACTCGCTTATTTATTATAATTACAATCTGTTATTTTTTCTTTCCGCTCGTTCCCGATTGTTACCCCTTTCGCCAACTTTCGTTTTACTTTCCTAACTCATGATCGTCACTCGCTTATTTATTATAATTACAATCTGTTATTTTTTTCTTTCGCTCGTTCCCGCCTGTTACCCCTTCCGTCAACTTTCGTTTTATTTTCCTAACTCATGATCGTCACTCGCTTACTTATTATAATTGCAATCTGTTATTTTTTCTTTTCCGCTCGTTCCCGCCTGTTACCCCTTTAGTCAACTTTCGTTTTACTTTCCTAACTTTTGACTGTCACTCGCTTACTTATTATAATTACAATCTGTTATTTTTTCTTTTCCGCTCGTTCCCGCCTGTTACCCCTTCCGTCAACTTTAGTTTTGCTTTTCTAACTTTTGACCGTCACTCGCTTATTTATTATAATTGCAATCTGCTATTTTTCTTTTTCGCTCGTTCCCGATTGTTACCCCTTCCGTCAACTTTAGTTTTGCTTTTCTGACTTTTGAACGTCACTCGCTTACAATGTTTAACTTTATATATTTCAAGTTTTACAAAGTTTCAAACAGATTTGCCATTTCAATAGCTGATTTAGCGGCATCAGCGCCTTTGTTGCCGGCTTTTGTACCTGCTCTTTCGATTGCCTGTTCAAGATTTTCGGTTGTTAAAACTCCGAAAATTACGGGGACTCCGGTTTGCAGACTTACCTGTGCAACACCTTTGGAAACCTCAGCGCAGACGTAGTCGTAATGAGATGTAGAACCTTTAATTACCGCACCGAGAGTTATTACGGCATTATATTTCTTGGTTTGGGCAAATTTCATAGCCGTTATGGGTATTTCAAAAGCACCCGGAACTTTTACTATTTCAATATTCTCATCGCTAACCCCGTGGCGTTTGAGTTCATCTACCGCACCTGATAATAATTTTGCACCTATAAAATCATTGAACCTAGATACTACAATACAAAATTTTTCATTCCCTGCAACCAACTGACCTTCATAAGTTTTCATTTTTACTCTCCTTTGTACATATTATACGATATTCAAGATGTTTTTACAACCGAACGTAAAGTTATATTTATTACATCCAACTAAAAAAAAATATATTTAAAAAAAAACTTCTAACTGAAAAACGGCAGAAAAATCTTGTAATATATGTACAGAGCGGCAAGAACCAACAAAAACCCGCTGAATTTTAAAAGCCAATCGGAAAACTTATAAAACCATTCACGGTTTTTCAACTGCGAAGTCAAAAATCCGGCAAGAACAAGAATTACACCTTGTCCCAGAGAAAACAAAAACAGCATAACAATTGCCTGTGCAATACTTGCGGATAAAGATGCAAAAGCCATTATACCTGCTAATATAGGAGTAGAACAGGGTGAACCCGCAAGAGCAAATACTCCGCCCAATAGTATCGGATAAAGATATGTGTTTGTTCCGTCATTTTTCGGTAACTCTTTTACGATTACGGGAAGTTCAAAATCCAGCACTCCCATAAGCTTCAATCCCATTACAAGAATTATACCCGCAAGAATAATACCGAAATATCCGCCCGCAAAAGATACAAAAACTTTACCGGTCAAAGCACAAATTATTCCGATAATCGAAAATACTGCCGCACTTCCCAAAATAAAGAACAGCATTTGAATGAATGTTTTCAAAGGTTTTGCATCAGAATACCCGCCGACATATCCGACAATTATCGGAAGCATTGCAAGAGAGCAGGGGGATAAAGATGCCGCTAAACCGCCAAAAAACGATAGTGCAAAAAGTATTGGCAGACTGCCCTGCTGCGTAAATAATGCGGCATAGTTTTCCATTAATTAAGCTCCTGCAAATATTTTTCAAGCTCGTCTTTTTCTATTGCACCTTCTATTCTTCTCGTCTGCTGACCGTTTGAATTTAGAAGAATAATAGTCGGAACAAGCGTTACATTATATTTTTTTATCTGTTCCTGATTAAAAGAGCTTGAATCCTGTACGGGAATTTCCGTCAAAATAATTTTCTCTTTATATTTCGGAAAAATTTCTTTAAATATCTTATTCATTGTCTGGCAATCCAAACACATGGAAGATGTAAATTTTACCACCTGAGGTTTACCTGTTTGAACGGTTTTTGCAGTCGAGGAATTGGACATTGTCATCATCCAATAAGCAAGTAACGGCAATGCAAAGACTAATGAGATAATAATAAGATTTTTCTTCATGACATATCCTTTCTGTTTTATCCTATCATAAAAGAAAAAGAAAAAATCCCAAACCCCAATCGGGCAATTTTTTCAATAAAAAAGCGGAAGTCTGAAACTTCCGCTTTTATGAATTTTATATTTAGCAGCTTAGTGCCAACGCCTGAGATTTAAGAGTTTCCGCTTTTTCAACTCTTTCCCAGGGAACATCAATATCAGAACGTCCCATATGTCCGTAAGCAGCTAACAGTTGATAGAACTTACCGCCGTTTTTAGCGGGCAGTCTGCGCAAATCAAACTGGCTTATAATAGCCGCAGGTCTTAAATCAAAATTCCTATATACGAGTTTTGATATTTCATCATCGGAAATTTTACCGGTACCGAACGTATCAACCATAATTGAAACAGGTTCGGCAACACCGATAGCATAAGCGAGTTCAATCTCACACTTATCAGCCAAGCCTGCCGCAACAATATTTTTGGCAACCCAGCGTGAAGCATAAGCTGCTGAACGGTCAACTTTTGTAGGATCTTTACCCGAGAAAGCACCGCCTCCGTGTCTTGAATAACCGCCGTAAGTATCAACAATAATTTTACGTCCGGTTAATCCGGCATCACCTTGAGGCCCGCCGACAACAAATCTGCCTGACGGATTTACCAAAATCTTTGTATTAACATCAGGTTTAATATTTTCCGATGCAAATACGTAGTCTATAACGTATTTTTCAATATCATTTCTGATAATTTCCTGAACTTTTGAATTATCCGAAATGCCGTTAATTACAGGATCATGCTGTGTGGAAATCAGAACGGTATGGATTCTTGCAGGTTTACCGTCAACATATTCCACGGTAACCTGAGACTTACCGTCAGGTCTTAAATAATTAACAAGTCCCTGTTTTCTGACTTGAGCAAGTCTGTAAGACAGCTTATGAGCCAAACTTATCGGCAGAGGCATAAGCTCCGGAGTTTCATTGCAGGCATAACCGAACATAATTCCCTGATCGCCGGCGCCTAAATTTTCGGTTTCGCTAACGGAAGTGTCAGCATTATCACTACGTGTTTCGTAAGCTTTGTTAACGCCGCCCGCGATATCGCAAGACTGCTCATCAATGCTTGTCAAAACGGCACAGGTTTTGTAATCAAAACCGCCGCCTTCTTCGCCGACATAACCGATGTTTTTAATCGTGTTTCTGACAACTGCGGGAATATCCACATAACAGTCTGCCGTAATTTCACCGCAAACAAGCGCCATGCCTGTAGTAACGGTAGTTTCCGCAGCAACACGAGCCTGCGGATACTTTGTCAAAAACTCGTCCAAAATTGCGTCTGAGATTTGATCGCAAACTTTGTCGGGGTGCCCTTCCGTAACTGATTCGGAAGTGAATAAAAAGTTTCTTGGTGTCATTTCTTTTCTCCTTAATTTCTATTGCCGGTAAGGTTTTTAATTCCGACCCGGTACTAAAAAGTGTACATCACACAACTCTAAATTGCAAATATTTTATATTAATATATATATTTATATTAAGTTTTATATTAAGTACGACACGCTGAGTGTCAGGAAATCATCATCAACATCGACTATTGCCCAGCGAATGATATTTTTATCTTTCAGGCAATTTTCAACGTAGGAATTATCAAAATTTTCTGTTCGTTTTATCTGTATTATATCTGAAGTTATCATACAATTTATTCTACGGTTACCGATTTTGCGAGGTTTCTCGGCTGATCTACGTCTTTTCCGAGGAATTCCGCAATGTAATAAGCCAAAAGCTGCAGCGGAATAATTGAGATTATCGGAGAGAAAAGTTCCTGTACATCAGGCACTCTGATAATATGTTCAAACAAATCTTCCAGCTTCTCATCTTTGGAATTTGTAAGTGCAATCATACGTGCATTTCTGGCTTTTGCTTCCTCACTGTTTGAAAGAAGTTTTTCATACACTGAACCGTTCATCAGAATTGAAAGCACCGGCATGGTTTCATCAAGCATTGCGATAGGGCCGTGTTTCAATTCACCCGCGGGATAACCTGTCGCATTGATATAGCTGATTTCTTTAAGTTTTAACGCTCCTTCAAGTGCAGTAGGGAAATTAATTCCGCGTGCTATATAAATAAAATCTTTTGTATTTGCATAGTATCTGGCAACCGCTTGAATTTCGTCCTTTCGGGCAAGAATCTGTTCAATTTTCTGCGGTAAAATCATCAATTCGGCTTTCAAAGATGTTAAGGTTGAAGCTGCAATACTGTCTTTAATTTCCGACATATAAAGCGCCAAAAGATAAAATGCCATCAATTGCGCAATATAAGATTTTGTTGCGGCAACGGAAACTTCAATACCCGCATTAACGGGAATAAGGCTGTCTGCTTCTCTTGCCATGGCGCTGTCCGGGCGGTTAGTAATTATTAGGATATGCGAACCTCGCGCCTTGGACTGTTTTATTGCCGTGAGAGTATCGGCCGTTTCACCGGATTGTGAAACTCCGATAACAAGAGTATGTTCATCGGTGACTGTTTTTCTGTAAATATATTCGCTTGAAGCTTCAACATCCACCGCAATTCCGCAAAAACTTTCTATAATATATTTGCCTATCATCGCCGCATGCAAAGATGTTCCGCAGGCAATAATTTGTATTCTGTTAAGGTTTTTGAGAGTTTCTTTGTTTAATTTTACTTCATTAAGAATTATGTTTTCATCCGGTGTATGCAGCCTGCCGACAAGAATATTTCTGATAACATCGGGCTGTTCGTGAATTTCTTTCAGCATAAAATGTTTGTAACCCATTTTACTCAAAGCAACAGGTTCCCAAGGGAGAATTTCAACTTTCGGTTCAATTTTTTCTCCTTCTTTTGAGAAAAGTTCCATACTGTCGGGGGTAAGTGATGCAATCTGGTTATCGGAAAGATAAATTGCTTTTTTGGTATGTTTAATTATGGCCGGAACATCAGAAGCCGCAAAGTATTCACCTTCACCGATTCCGATAAGCAAAGGTGCATTGCGTTTGGTAATAACAAGTTTGTTTTTGCAGTCATTGTGCATAACACACAGAGCATAAGCACCTTCAATTTCTTCGGATGCAAGTCTGACAGCTTGTGTCAGATCTTTGCACTCGGCATATTTACGAGCCACAAGATGTGCAACCGTTTCGGTATCGGTTTGAGAGCGAAAAACACAGCCTTGTGCGGAAAGTTTTTCTCTCAATTCCTTATAATTCTCAATAATTCCGTTATGCACAATAACAAGATTTCCGCAGGTACAGGTATGCGGATGAGCGTTCAAGACAGTCGGAGCACCGTGAGTAGCCCATCTTATATGTCCGATGCCCATTTTTGATGCGGTAAATTCACTTTCATGTCCTCTGAGTTCTTCACGGAGATTTTGAAGTTTGCCGACCGCTTTATAAACCTTTATATCATCACTGCACATAACGGCAATTCCCGATGAATCATAACCGCGGTATTCAAGTTGCTCCAATCCGTCAAGCAATATATCAACAACCGATCTGTTACCTACATATCCTACTATTCCGCACATAATATCCTCTCTCAATATCTATAAAAAAATTATAACATTGAAAAATTAAAAATAACATATCCTTATAAAAGTTTTACATCAGAATAAAGTCATTTTATAAATTTTATGGCAGAATGGTTAATCAGCTTTGTTGAATGTTATTTCATCATTGTCCACATCAATAATTACTCTGTCACCGCGCATAAATTTCTGTGCCAAAATCTGTTTCGACAAAGGATTTTCTATCATTTGGCGTATAACACGTTTTAGCGGTCTTGCACCGTATACGGGGTTAAATCCGCGTGTGGCAAGGAATTCTTTTGCATCTTCGGTTATATCAAATTCAATTTCCTGATCTTTCAAGAGTTTGCGCAGATAATTCATCTGAATATCAACTATCTGAGCCAAATCCTGCATATTCAACGCTTTAAAGAATATAGTTTCGTCTATTCTGTTTAAAAATTCCGGTTTAAAACGGGTTTTAAGAACTTCTAAAACTTTATCTTTCGTATCGTCGAAACTTGCCTGCGAAACCATTGAATTAAGCGTATTTTCAAGGATTATATCACTTCCGATGTTTGAAGTCATAATAATCAAAGTATTTTTAAAATCAATGGTTCTGCCTTTTGAATCCGTCAACCTTCCGTCATCAAAGATTTGCAGCATAATGTTGAATACATCCGGATGAGCCTTTTCTATTTCATCAAAAAGTATGACGGAATAAGGTTTTCTTCTGACGGCTTCGGTCAACTGTCCGCCTTCATCGTATCCTACATACCCCGGAGGCGCTCCGACAAGTCTTGATACGTTATGTTTTTCCATATATTCGGACATATCAATTCTTATTAGCGCATCTTCATCGTTAAACATAAATTCCGCAAGAGCTTTTGCCAATTCTGTTTTCCCGACTCCGGTAGGTCCGAGAAACAGGAAAGTACCTATCGGGCGTTTAGGATCTTTCAATCCCGAGCGTGCTCTACGTATGGCATCGGATACGGTTGCAACCGCTTCATCCTGCCCTATAAGGCGTTTGTGAATAATTTCTTCCATATTTATCAATTTTTGTTTTTCGCTTTCAACAAGTTTTGTAACGGGAATGCCCGTCCATTTGCTTACGACATTTGCGATATCTTCATCATCAATTTCTTCTTTCAAAAGTTTATTTTCAATATGTTCTTTGTTTTGAACGGCTTTAAGCTGTTTTTGCAGTTCAAGAAGTTTGCCGTACTTGAGTTCTGCTGCGGTCTGCAAATCCGTATTACGTTCGGCTTCTTCAATTTTATTTTTTACGCTTTCAATTTCTTCTTTTATACCGGCTTCACCCGTTATGGAAGCTTTTTCCTGTTCCCACTGTTCTTTAAGTTTTCCGATTTTTTGTTCCAAATCATTGATTTGCGATGTTAAATCATCGACTTTCGAACGCGCTTCTTCGTCATCCTCTTTTTTCAAAGCTTCACGTTCAATTTCAAGCTGGATTTTCTGACGCATCATTTTATCAATTTCTTCGGGCATCGAATCAATTTCAATACGTAAAGAAGATGCTGCTTCATCAATCAAATCAATAGCTTTATCCGGCAAAAATCTGTCTGTTATATACCTGTCGGAAAGTTTTGCAGCCTGAATAAGTGCACTGTCCAATATTCGTATACCGTGGTGAACTTCGTATTTTTCTTTCAGACCTCTGAGAATAGAAATTGTATCTTCCACAGACGGCTCACCGACTAAAACGGGTTGAAAACGTCTTTCCAATGCGGGATCTTTTTCAATGTATTTGCGGTATTCATTAATGGTAGTGGCCCCGATAGTTCTTAAAACACCTCTTGCAAGCATCGGTTTTAAAAGGTTACCCGCATCCATGGAGCCTTCGGTTGCTCCGGCACCCACAACGGTATGAAGTTCATCAATAAACATAACAATTTCACCGTTTGAATCCTCAACTTCTTTTAATACGGCTTTCAAACGTTCTTCAAATTCGCCTCTGAATTTTGCTCCCGCAACCAAAGCACCCATATCAAGAGAAACAAGTTTAACATCTTTAAGGCTTTCGGGAACATCACCGCGGACTATTCTTTGAGCAAGACCTTCTACGATTGCGGTTTTACCGACACCCGGTTCGCCGATTAAAACAGGATTGTTTTTGGTTCTGCGGTTTAATACCTGAATTATTCTTCTGACTTCTTCATCACGCCCGATAACGGGATCAAGTTTACCTTTTCTCGCCAGTGACGTTAAGTCGGTTGAATATTTTTCAAGTGCTTTCATATTTTCTTCTGCATTTTTATTATCCACTTTTTTATTACCTCTTATTTTTTTCATTGCATTCAAAACTTTGTTTGTATCAACATTGTAGTTTTTGAGTAAAAGCTGAATAGGAGAGTTTTCAAGTTTTGTCATTCCGAGAAGAATTGATTCGGCGCTGATATATTCGTCTTTCAATTCTTCTGCCTGCTGTCCCGCAACATCCAAAAGCCTGTATGTTAAATTCGACAGAAACAGCTGTCCCGTCGGAGGCCCGGATATTGTCGGGAAAGAGTTTACAACAGAAACTATCTTGTCAATAAATCCTTGGTTTAAAAGCTTTAACTCGGTTAAATAATCCTTAATAAGCCCGTTATCTTCAATCATTGCAAGCATAATATGTTCAGGTTGAAGCTCGGAATTTTTATGCTCGTTCATAACCGCACCTGCAGAATTTAACAGTTCCTGCGAATAATTGGTAAATTTGTTAAAATCAGGCATACAATCAACTCCTTTAAAAAAATTAATCTATATACTTATTTTAACGTTTATTTTAAAAAAGTCAGCGAAATTAATTTTTAATTAATTATTCAAAAAAAAATTATTCAAATAAACTCAGCTGTTCCTGCTTGGCAAAGTGCTTTTCAAGGTAACTTTTCCTGTGATAAGGCGACAAACCGTATTTATCAATCGCTGCCAAGTGCTCTTTGGTTAAATAACCGTTGTTTTTTGCCCAGCCGTATTGCGGATATTTCGCATCAAGCTCGAGCATATACCTGTCACGTTCAACTTTTGCCAGAATACTTGCCGCTGCAATTGATGCCGAACGGCCGTCACCTTTAATAACATATTTTTGGGGAAACGGCAAATCCCTAATCTGAAAACATCCGTCAACAAGCACCATAAGCTTTTCGTAATCAACATTAATTTCCACATCTTCAACGGCCATTTTCATAGCGGTCAAAGATGCGTTTAAAATATTCAACCTTTCTATTTCTTCAACATCAATAAATACCGTAGAATTTATTGTTTCATTTTTTATAATCTCGTACAGTTCTTCACGGTGCTTTTTTGAAACTTTCTTACTGTCATTAAGATTTGAGAGCCTTTCAATTAAATCCTTGTTTCTTTTGTGAAAGCAAACGGCGCTTGCAAAAACGGCACCGACTCCCGAACCCCTTCCGGCTTCATCGGTTCCGATAACGGTGCGTTTTTGGTTATAATCAAACGTAAAAAGTTGTATCACCGGAGAATCAACGGTTAGTTTGGTTTTTAACTTTCTTCCCGCTTTTTTGTTCCTGCTCTTTATTAATTTTTCATCGCACATCGGCTCATGTCCGAATTTATTTAATCTGTCCATTGCTCCTCATCCAGTATAAATTTTCCCATTCTGCCTTCACGGAAATCCTTTAATATGTAGGCAGAAGTTCGTTCTATATCGGGATTTCCTCCGGATACAATCCAATTTCTCGATTTTGCAATATCTTCAACGGTTAAATTCTCTGTTTTATAAAATTGAACTATTTCATCGTGATATTTGCCGTCAAGCAAGGAAAGCAGTTCTTTTGCAATAACTTCGTTTGAATAAGCATTTTCCGAAACCGAATTAACAAATGCAAGTTTTCGGGCTCTTGCTTGATCTTCCTGCTTCATAGGAATAATCCCCGGAGTATCAAGTAAATCAAGCTGCGGATTTATCCTAACCCATTGCTGCTGTCTTGTGACACCTGCCTTTGCACCCGTTTTTGTCTTTGACGATTTTGTCAATTTGTTTATGATACTGGATTTCCCGACATTAGGCATACCTACAACCATAACCCTTGCGGGACGGCGAAGAAGCCCTTTCTTCATTATTGCCTGAATTCTCGGTTCCGAAAGCTCAACGGCTTTTTTAACAATAGAATTGATATCCTTTGAGTTTCTTGCATCGGATTTTAAAACAGGATATCCTGTTTTATCATGAATTATTTTAACAAACTTATCAAGCTCCTTGCCGTCAGTCAAATCGGCTTTATTAAGCAAAATTAAACGGGGCTTTTCACCTAAAAGCCCCGTAATATTCTCATAACTGCTCGATAAAGGCAGTCTTGCATCAATCACTTCAATTACGGCATCTACTAAAGAAAGCTGTTCTTTGAGTTTTCTTTCGGCTTTGGCAATATGCCCGGGATACCAGTGGATATGAAGTTTATCTTTTTTCAATTTTTTCCTTGATACGAGTTGCTTTACCTGAACGTTCTCTCAAGTAATAGAGTTTAGAACGTCTGACATCACCTTTTCTCAATACATTGATTTTTTCAATTCTGGGTGAGTTAAGAAGGAAAACACGTTCAACACCGACTCCTTGAAATACTTTTCTGACGGTAATGGTTTTGTTTACGCCCGAACCGTGTTTTTTTATAACAGTACCTTCAAAAGCCTGTGTTCTTTCTTTGTTTCCTTCGATAATTCTTACAAAAACCTTAACGGTATCACCCGGATTGCATTCGGGAAGGTTTTCTCTTAAATATGTTTTTTCCAAATCGTCAATAATAGGGTTCATTTTGATTTCCTTTATAATTTTTAATACATTTATATTTCGTTATTCCTTAAACCGGTGCTTCCACAAATACACCGCGCACGCAAGACAATCCTAATCCAAATATTTAAAAATTGCAAGCAGGTTTTAAGATTTTGTAATAATTAGACAATTTTTAACAAGAAAAATACTTTATATAAATATACAGGGGAAAACAATTATGTAGGTCGGTTTTACTAAACCGACAATATTAAAATAATCAAACTACGCTTTAGTCTGTAGGTTGGGCATTCCTGCCCAACAACTAATATTTTACATTAAAAATTTGTTGGGGGTAGAAACCCCAACTTACATTTAGTAGTAGGTCGGATTTACTAATCCGACCTACAAACTCGTCACGCTCAATACAAAATCAGAGGTGATAGGATTAACCTATCACCTCTGATTTGGGCATGAAGAGACTCGAACTCCCACGCGTTAGCACCAGTTCCTAAGACTGGCGTGTCTACCATTCCACCACATGCCCTTAGTTATCAAATCGGCTTCGCCGAGGCGTGTCTACCACCTCTCACAAACGATACTTAATCGTTTGTTCGGCAGAGTACCACATGCCCGTAATTGTAGTTGGTTTGACAGAGTACCACATGCACTTAGTTGCAGCTTGTTCGGCTGTATACCCAATTTCCAGTAGAGCACACAGGTACTTAAAACTCTATGCAAAACACTGTATTAAGTTGTCAAATCACGTATTCCAAATCTATAGCGAACAAGCTTTTTTGTCAAGAATGTTTGTCCATATTTTCAGGATGAGCGGAATTGGATAATATTATTTCATAATACTCGTTTTTATCAATATTCACGCCCATTGTCTTTGGATTTGCAAATTCTTTTTTGCGTTTTTTATTCAACAATTTTTTATAATCACCTGACATATTATCACTATATATATTTAACCGTTTTATCAAGTTCAAGTCTTTCTTCATGCCGCGGTGACGGTGCCAAATTCGGATAACCTGTCGGAAGCAGTGCAACCGGAACTATATTTTCCGGCAAATCAAAAGTCTTTGACACAACTTCAGGATCAAAATATCCTACCCACGTTGCTCCTAATCCTAAATTTGCGACTTCAAGCATCATATGTGTCGTAACAATACTTGCATCAACGGTTCCCATATCTTTGCCGTTAAACGGGCTTTTCCAGCATTTTGTATTATCATAGCAGATTAAAAATACAACCGGTGCATCGAAATGATACGGCGTAACATTTTTAAGCTTTGCAAGGCTTTCAGCACTTTCCAAAACATAAATCCTTTGCGGCTGATTGTTTACGGCAGTAGGTGCAAGCCTGCCCGCTTCAAGTATTAAATCAATTTTTTCCTTCTCAACCTTTTGTTCCGTAAATTTTCTTACCGAATATCTCTCCTTAAATAAATTCATCAAATCCATATTAAACTCCTTTCGCAAAATTAATTATACCACAAATTTTATGATATCATTTTCTTATGCAGGAAGTTGTTAAAATAGAAGGATTTTCAAACCTCGGATACGGTATTGCACGAAATGACGGAATGGTCATTTTTGTGGAAAACACCTGTCCTGATGATGTAGTAAAAATCGAACGAACAAAAAACTGCAGAAATTATGCTTATGCAAAAGTTTTAGAAATAATTAAGCCTTCCGCACACAGAACCGAGCCGTTCTGTCCTATGCAGAAAGTTTGCGGTTCCTGCCAAATACAGTTTATTGATTACGAATATCAACTTGAGTTAAAAAGACAAATAGTGCAAGATGCAATGAGAAAAATCGGCGGAATTAATATTGAAATTCCAAAGCCTGTACCATCACCCAAAATCAAAAGTTACAGGCATAAAGTTCAGTATCCGATTACCCAAAAACCTTCCGGCAGACTGATTGCAGGATATTATAAACCCCGAAGCCACGAATGTGTCAATATAAAATATTGTCCCATTCAACCGGAAATTTGCGACAAAATTATTGAATTCATAAGAGAAAAAGCTCCTGAATTTAACATTACGGGCTATGATGAAAAGACACACGGCGGGCAATTACGCCATGTAGTAATCAGATACAGTGAATATTCAAAAGAAAATCTTGTGACGCTTGTCATAAATTCAAAAAAAATATCAGAAAATATAAAAAAATTTGCGGAAGCTATATACAACAATTTTGAACAGACAACCGGAATTTGTATAAATCTTAATACACAAAAAAGTAATATCATTTTAGGCAAAGTTACCGAATGTGTTTGCGGGAAAGATTATATAGAAGAAAAAATTCTCAATAAAATTTTTAAAATCGGTGCTGATACATTTTTTCAGGTTAACCCTTTGAGTGCGGAAAATATTTTTAAATATGTAAAAGACGAAGTCGCAAAATATAAAAATCCGACAGTTTTAGATGCTTACGCAGGGATAGCGGCTTTCGGCATTACGGTAAGCGATGTTTCATTAAAAGTTACCAGCGTTGAAGAAAACAATGTTTCAATTGAAAAAGCTAAAGAAGTTTTAAAAACAAATAACATAAACAACGTAGAACTTTTCGCACAGGATACGGAAAAATATTTGAAATCCATCAGGAAAAAATTTGACATAACAATTCTCGATCCGCCGAGAAAGGGCTGTACAAAGGAAGTTTTGGACGAAATATTAGCTCATACAAAAAGTAAAATTATTTATGTAAGCTGTAATCCCGCAACGCTTGCGCGTGATTTGAAATATTTACGCGAAAAGGGATGTAAAGTGGAAAGTATACAGCCGTTTGACATGTTCTGCCATACTTATCACATTGAAAACGTATCATTTATCAGTATTTAACAGATTTTTTAAATCATTTTCGTAGTTATATCTTTCCATTGTTTTAGATAAACCTTCCTGCATTTCGGATAATGTTCTCAAATCTTCCTTGACATTTTTAGCCAGCGTACGTTTTAAGTGCATTGGGGCAGCAGCTTTTTTTGCTTCAATATATGAATTATTCAAACATTCTTTCAATCCCCCGAAATAACTTTTAAGCAATTTTTGGTCAATTTCGGCAAAAGTTATCGGAAGTTCATCATTAATACCATACAAATCTTTATTTTTTGCGTTCAGGAACAATTTTTCGGACACTTTGCCCGTGAACATCTGTTTAATTAAGGCAATATAACGATTTGCTTTTTTGCCGTTCATAGTATTATCATTGAAATTTGTATGTAATTTTTCAAAGTCTCTTATATATTTATAAACATATTCATATTCCTGATGTTTGGCAGATGAATATTCGGGACCGAAAAGGACAATAAGTTCATGCTGAATAGGGCTTTTCTTTTTATCAAAATCTCTAACAAACCGTATTTGAATGTCTTCGTATCCCGATTTTTGCGGTGTACCGATACAATAACGATACTGAGGATCTAATTTATTAACTTGTTCTGCTGCATTTTCAAGCCTGATATCCAAATCGGGAATATTCATGAAAATATTATTCGATTTTTCCGCCTCATAAGCGGTAGGCTTGTATCCTCTTTTTATCAGCTCTTTCATTGACATCTCGGTTTTTGCAACTACATAACCGCGCTGCTCCATTTCGGGAAGAAGATATTTGTTTAGTTTCTCTAAATCATAAAGGTCATTGCAATATATAGTTGCTCTGATTGTATCGGGAACCTTAAATTTGCCCGAACGAACGATTTTACTTGTATAAGATTCGGGTGATTTAACCGGATGTTTTTCACAATAAACTCTGTCCATTGAAAATCCGAATTCTTTCAATTTGTTTACAACAGACTCCAAAACATCAAGGTAAGTTGTTGCAATACGTTTCAAACGCGGAGTTTGAGCGGCAAGACTGGCTTCCATATGATCGGCTAATGTATTTCCGACTCTTGCGTATCCGCCGCTGAAAGAAATCGTATCCGCATTCAAAGGTTTCAGATTCGAATGTATAACATTACTGCTATGCACATTATCTAAACTTTTTGAACACGATGGGATTTTAAAAGTTATCGGTTGAATATTCACATTACACCTTCCTACCATAAATAAATAATAACCGATTAAAAAATTTACCATAATCCGAAATTTATATGCGAAATTGTAACATTAATTTACATTAACATTTTTTTGTAATTCAAATTTGTTTGTATTAAAATATTGTCGTATTAAAAATAGCGTATTAAATAAGGAGGTTAATTTTATGTCCACAATAACAGTAGACGGAAACTACGCTGCCGCACATGTAGCTTATGCGCTGTCTGAAGTGTCGGCAATTTATCCTATCACACCTTCATCCACAATGGGTGAATGGGTTGATGAATGGGCATCACAACACAAGAAAAATATCTGGGGTGAAGAAGTTAAAGTAGCCGAAATGCAATCGGAAGCAGGTGCTGCAGGTGCGGTACACGGTTCATTGGCTGCAGGTTCACTGACTTCTACCTACACAGCATCTCAAGGGTTATTATTAATGATTCCTGTTATGCATAAAGTTGCGGGTGAAATGCTTCCGCACGTAATCCATGTTTCGGCACGTGCATTGGCTGCACAGTCATTGGCAATCTTCGGTGACCATACGGACGTTATGGGATGCCGTAACACAGGCTATGCAATGCTCGCTGCAAACTCCGTTCAGGAAGAAATGGATATGGCTTTAGTTGCACATCTTTCAACATACAAAGCAAAAGTCCCGTTCCTGCAGTTCTTCGACGGTTTCAGAACATCACATGAAGTTCACAAAATTGAAGAAATCTCTTACGAAGATATTGCAAAATTGGTAGAACCGAAATATATTGAAGAATTCAGAAATCGTGCATTGCGTCCAGAAGCTCCGGTATGTAAAGTCGGCGCACAAAACACCGATGTGTATTTCCAAGGCCGTGAAACGGTTAACAAATACTACGAAGCCGTTCCCGATATCGTTCAGGAATACATGGACAAAGTTGCAAAAGTAACGGGCAGACAGTATCATCCGTTTGATTATGTCGGCGCACCCGATGCAACAGATGTTATCGTTGCGATAGGTTCTTCCTGCGAAACTATTGAAGAAACTATTGAATACTTGAACAACAAACGCGGTAAAAAATACGGTTTGGTAAAAGTAAGACTTTACAGACCGTTTGATGTAAAACGTTTCAACGATACATTACCTAAATCGGTTAAACGTATTGCAGTTCTTGACAGAACCAAAGAACCCGGTTCAATCGGTGAACCTTTATACCTTGATGTTGTAGCAGCAATAGCAAACAAAGATGTCAAAGTAATCGGCGGAAGATACGGTTTATCTTCTAAAGAATTTACTCCGTCAATGGTTCTGGCTATTTATAAACATCTTGAAAATAACGGATTCCACGGTTTTACCGTAGGTATAGAAGACGATGTTACACATAAATCCTTAAAAGTTGACGAACACATCGTAACCGAACCCGAAGGTACGACAAACTGTATGTTCTGGGGTTTAGGTTCCGACGGTACCGTAGGTGCTAATAAAAACTCGATTAAGATTATCGGTCAGTATACAAACAAAGATGCTCAGGCATACTTTGCTTATGACTCGAAAAAATCTTTCGGCGTAACCGTTTCTCACTTGAGATTCGGCGATAAACCGATTAAATCAACTTATCTTATCACCGCGCCTGATTTCGTATCCTGCTCGGCTCACGCATATATCGGCAGATACGATATGCTCAGAGGCATTAAAGAAGGCGGTACATTCCTTCTCAACAGCCCGTGGTCAAAAGATGAAGCATTCTCTCATTTAACAAGAGAAATGCAGGAAACAATCATTAACAACAAAATCAAATTCTACAATGTTGATGCGGAAAAACTTATCAAAGAACAGCCCGGACTTCGCGGTAAAGGTGCAAACACCGTTATGATGGTTGCATACTTCAAAGTATCCGGCATTATTCCGTTTGAACAGGCTCTTGAAGGTATGAGAGAAATGACTAAGAAAACCTTTAAGAAAAAAGGTGACGATGTTGTTAATATGAACCTTGCATTGATTGATGCCGCGGTTAACGCAACGGAAGAAGTTACCGTTCCGTCATCACTGTCAGGTGTTTGCTCGGCAAATGATGTTAAACTCATCCCCGATGATGCATCGGAATTTGCTAAGAAAATTATTGAACCTTCAATGAGATTGAAAGGCGACGATATACCTGTTTCCGCAATGTCAAATGACGGTGTAATTCCGACAGGAACAGCTTGCCTTGAAAAACGCGGTATTGCTCCGCGCGTTCCTCATTGGAATTCTCAAAACTGTATTCAGTGCGGAATTTGCGCATCAGCATGTCCTCACGCAGCAATCAGAACAAAATTGATTGAAGCTGATAACTTGAAAGATGCTCCCGCAAACTTTACAACAATTGATGCAAGACCGGGTGACGGAGAGAAATTCAAAGTTCAGGTATACTGCAAAGATTGTACCGGATGCGGAGTTTGCGTTGATCAGTGTCCCGCAAACAAAAATCCTGAAAAACAGGCTCTTACCTGGTCAACACTTGAAAAAGAAGAAGAACTCTGCGAATCCGTTAACGAGAAATTCTTTAACGAACTTCCGGACAACGTAATGGGCAAAAACACTACAAAAACAATTAAAGGTGCAATGCTCAGAAAACCGTTGTTTGAATTTTCGGGCGCTTGCGCAGGATGCGGTGAAACTCCTTATGTAAAACTTGTTTCACAACTGTTCGGCGAAAATGCAATCGTTGCAAACGCAACAGGTTGTTCTTCAATCTATTCCGGCACATTCCCGACAATTCCCTACACTAAAAACAAAGAAGGCAGAGGTCCCGCATGGGCAAACTCCTTGTTTGAAGATAATGCGGAATTCGGTTTCGGTATGAGATTGGCTGTTGATTCCAACAGAAAAACATTAAAAGATTATGCCGAAAAAGTTATCTCCGATGAAAAAGCTCCGTCAGATCTTAAAGATGCTTTAACGGAAGCACTTTCTCATTGGGATAACTCAAAAACAGATGAAGCTGTAAATGCACAAAACAAAGCAAAAGAAGTTCTTGCAAAATACGCAGACTGCGGCTGCCCCAATGTTGCTAAGGTTAGAGAACTTCAAGACTACTTCACCGATAAATCAATCTGGATAATAGGCGGTGACGGATGGGCAAACGATATCGGCTACGGCGGTATTGACCACGTTCTTGCTCAGAACAGAAACGTTAATATCCTCGTACTTGACACCGAAGTTTACTCAAATACCGGCGGTCAGGCATCCAAATCAACACCGACAGGTGCTGTCGCAAAATTTGCAACAGGCGGAAAAAGAACATATAAGAAAAATATGGGCTTGATGAGTATGTCTTACGGCTATGTATATGTAGCATCAGTAGCACTCGGTGCTGACAGAGGTCAAACTCTTAAAGCATTCCAGGAAGCTGAAGCTTATGACGGGCCGTCAATAATCTTTGCTTATGCACCTTGTATCGCGCACGGTATCGATATGAGTAAAACTCAGACCGAACAAAAACGTGCGGTTGAAGCAGGATACTATCCGCTTTACAGATACAATCCCGCAAATGAACAACCGTTCAGCTGGGATGCGAAAGAACCGAAAGAAAACTATCAGGACTTCATCAGATCGGAAGGACGTTACAAATCATTATTGAAAACGAACCCAGAAGCTGCAGAAGCTCTGTACACTCAAGCTGAACAAGATGCCGCAAATCGTATGGCAATGTTCAAAGCTGTAGGCGAATTGGTTAAATAAGCCTTCTACAATAATAAAAAGGCGGGATTTCAATCCCGCCTTTTTTATTTCCATGGATTGCAATCATCAGGAAATTTCCACCCGTTAAATTGTGCTTTTTTTAAACATGGCAGATTTTCTTCTTTCCCGTCCCACATGAGTAAAGCAGGCTGCATACCGTTACTGAAATTGTATTTATATTCAAGCAGACCTCCTGTCGGTAAGAAAGCAAAACAAAAACTACAACGCGACCGTTTAGCAGATGCCAAACATTTTTTTGGATTACCAAACGGGAAAAAATTAATTTCTCTGTTTTCATGCAAATTAAAACTAAATGCAGTACCGTCACTTAAATAATATACTTTTTGAGGAGTCCCAACATTTCTAATTTCTTCCGAACCGACTATTTTCAAATATGGTGCAAAGTATTTGTTTATATGAGCATCATATTTTTCTCCTTTTTCATATAATGTATTGTGATCGTCATCAAATTCACTGTTTTCGTAATAATCCGTCCAAGTATCTTGCGGACCGTAATCAATTTCTGCCATTCTTATAGCATTGTTCATAATACTGTAAAATTTAGTAATTCTTGTTTCGGCAACAGATTTATGATATTTATTAACCATAACAGGCATAGTCAGTGCCGCAACAACCCCGATTATGCTTAAAGTGATTAGGGTTTCCGCTAAAGTGAAACCCGGTTTGAATCTTGAAATTAAGGAAGGATGGTTACTATGCCCCCCCCCCATAAAGCTTGCCAATCTCTGATTTTTTCATAACGCTTCCTTTCTTAATAAATTACTCCTCTATTATAAACTATATTTTTAATTTTTCAAGCTAAACAAATTTTTTCCCATTGCTCCAGCAATTGCGTTATTGTAAACCTTGCATTTGCAGGACTGGTAGATGGCAATATAAAACACTCGTAGGTTGAATAAATCTTCGGAAAATATTTCTTAAACGACATAAACGCTTTATTACCGTTCAAAACAATTCTTTTTATTTTAGGATACTGTTTTAAAAGTTTATCAATATCATTAGGTTTTTCGTTTTTTATGGAAGTGTCGAGGCTTCCTTCTCTTTTGCAGTATTTCAGAACATCCCAAAGTGCAAAACCGTTATTTGTCAATGTTTTCAGACGCGTTTCATAATCAAGCGTATGCAAACTTTTATTTTTGCAAAGATGTCCCATAACCTTCCAAAATCGGTTTTGCGGGTGCGCATAATACTGCTGCATTTCAAGAGATTTTATACCTGGCATTGAACCCAGAATTAATATTTCCGAATTATCCGATATAACATAAGGGAAACTTCTGCATTCAGACATACTATTTTCCGGCTCTTTTATAAAAATCTTCGATAAAACCGGTATTAAAATTACCGCTCATAAACACGGAATCTTCAATAATTTCCTGATGGAAAGGAATAGTTGTCTCAACACCGGTTATAACGTATTCTTTTAAAGCCCGATACATTCTGCGTCTCGCTTCGTTACGCGTCCTGCCCCAGCAAATAAGTTTTCCTATCATACTGTCATAATACGGCGGAATTGTGTAATCCTGATAAGCATGGGAATCAACCCTGACACCGAAACCGCCCGGAGTAACATATCCCGTTATTTGCCCGGGGTTTGGCATAAAATCTTTTTCCGGATTTTCCGCATTGATACGGCATTCAATAGCATGACCTCTCAAAATAATATCATCTTGCGTAAAATCAAGTTTTTCACCGGAAGCAATCAGAATTTGTTCTCTGACCAAATCGACATTGGAAATCATCTCCGTAACACAGTGTTCAACCTGAATTCTCGTATTCATTTCCATAAAATACCATTTTCCGTCATGGTCAAGCAGAAATTCACAAGTGCCGGCACCTTCGTAGTTAATGGCTTTAGCGGCTCTAACCGCAGCTGCTCCCATCTCTTTACGGGTATTTTCGTCAATAGCCGGTGAAGGAGCTTCTTCAAGAAGTTTCTGGTGTCGTCTTTGAATAGAACAATCTCTTTCACCGAGATGAACAACGTTTCCGAAGCTGTCACCGAGAATCTGGACTTCTATATGACGCGGGTTTTCAAGAAATTTTTCCGCATAAACATCGGGGTTGCCAAAGAAATTTTGTGCTTCGGACTGACACAGGTTCATGTTGGTTTCTACTTCATCATCCGAGCGAACAATTCTCATACCCTTGCCGCCGCCGCCTGCCGTAGCTTTAAGTATAATCGGATAACCCACTTTTTTGGCAAACTCTTTTACTTCTTCGGGAGTTTTCAAAATTCCTGTTCCCGGCGTGACGGGAACGTCATTTTCAATCATAGTTTTGCGTGCGGTGGCTTTGTCACCCATTTTGCGCATAGCCTCTGCTGTCGGCCCGATAAATTTTATACCGTGCTTGTCGCATATTTCGGCAAAATCGGCTCTTTCCGACATAAAACCGTAGCCGGGATGAATTGCATCGGCACCCGAAACAATTGCAGCGGAAATAATAGCCGGAATACTCAGGTAACTTTTTGCACTCTGAGCAGGGCCGATACAGTATGCCTCGGTTGCAAGTCTGACATGAAGCGAATTGGCATCCGCCTGTGAGTAAATAGCAACGGTGGGAATACCTAATTCTCTGCAGGCTCTTATAATTCTTACCGCAATTTCACCGCGGTTTGCAATTAAAACTTTTCTAAACATTTTTCTACCTTCAGAACCTATTCAACATACATCAGCACTTGTCCGAATTCGACAGGCTGACCGTTTTCAACGCAGATTTCAACGATTTTACCGCCAAATTCCGCTTCAATCTCGTTCATAAGCTTCATAGCTTCAACGATACAAACAACATCCCCTTCTTTGATAGTCTGTCCCACTTCAACGAACGGTTTTGCATCGGGAGAAGAAGCTTTATAGAAAGTTCCTACCATTGGTGAGGTCAACGGTCTGCCCTTTTTGGGTTCTTCTTTCTTTTCCGCCAAAGCCGATTGAACAGCCGGAACAGATACAGGAGCAGGCGCAACACCTATAACATCTTTTCTCAACGTAACAGCCTGTTCGCCGTCTTCAAGAGAAATTTCGGTTAAAGCATTGTCTGCAAGCACTTTTGCTAATTTTTCAATATATTCAATATCAAATTTCATTATTCTGCCTTTCTTAAACGAACTTATGTTATGCTCTGTCAAGATATTCGTTTGTTCTTGTATCAACTCTTATTTTATCTCCGTTAGAGATGAAGAACGGAACGTTAACAACCGCACCTGTTTCAAGTGTGGCAGGTTTAGTACCGCCTTGTGCGGTGTTGCCTTTTTCGGAAGGCGGAGTATCCGTAACTTCCAGAACTACGTGTGCGGGAAGGTCAATACCGATAATTTTTGAATCGTGCATCAAAACCTGAACAATCATATTTTCTTTAAGATATTTAATACCGTCACCGATTTGGTCGGCAGCAATTTGAAGCTGTTCATAAGTTTCATTATCCATCATAACGTATTCATTGCCTTCTTTGTACAGATATTGCATCTCGCGTCTGTCAAGCATAGCTTTGGCAACTTTTTCGCCTGCACGGAAAGTTTTTTCAACAACCTGCCCCGTCTCTACGTTTTTCAATTTTGATCTGACAAAAGCTGCGCCTTTGCCGGGTTTTACGTGTAAGAATTCAACAACAGACCATAACCCGTTGTCCAATTGTAATGTCAAGCCTGTTTTTAAATCGTTTACTGAAATCATATTTATTCCCCTTTAATGTGTACCAATTTTTATTTGATAATAACATAAATATTCAAAACTTCAAATAATTGTAACAAAAAGATACGGGAATCAATCTTTCTTTCCGATTATTTTATTATTCTTTCATTCGCTAATCAAAAGTATATGTAAGGTTACAAACTTTGTCTTTTGTGCTAAAATAAACAGTATGGCAAAAGGACAGATTTACAAAATTCATTCGGATTTTTATTACGTTGATGACGGAGTAAATACCTATGAATGCAAAATCAGAGAAGTCCTGAAAAAGCAGCACGAAAAAATTCTTGTCGGTGATTTTGCGGAATTTGAAAACGGAGTTATAACAAAAATTATCCCGCGGAAAAATTACATATCCAGACCAAGTGTTGCAAACATAGACCAAATAATTATCGTTTCGGCTCTTAAGGAACCCGATTTGGATTTACATCAGCTCAACCGCTACATTGCGCTTGCCAAATATTATAAAATTCCTCCCGTACTGTGCTTTAACAAAGAAGATTTGAAATGGGACAGAAAACTCGGGGAAAAAATAAAAAAAATTTACACGGGCTATCATATTGTATTTACTTCTGCAACAGAGCATAAGGGAATAAAATCATTTGAAAGGCTTTTAGAAGGTAAAACAAGTGTCTTATGCGGAAATTCAGGCGTCGGAAAATCCAGCCTTGTCAACTCCGTAAATCCTAATTTAAATCTGCGCACACAAAAGGTGAGTGAAAAGACACAACGGGGAACTCATACCACAAGGCATTGCGAGATTATTAAAATTAACGGCAAATCAAGAATTGTTGATACTCCGGGGTTTTCAAACATCAGATTTGATTTTATAATGCCCGCGGATGTTGATTTGCTTTTTGATGATATTTCAATTTACAGAAGCGGATGCAAATACTCGGACTGCCTTCATATAAATGAGGATAACTGTAACGTACTTGCAAACATTGATAAAATTGATTCTTCACGTTATGAAAGTTATCTGGCTTTTGTTGCGGAAGCAAAAGAGTACAAAGAACGCGTTAAATACGAAGGAAGAAAAGAAGAACAGTCAAAAAAAGTCGTACATAACAAAGATATTGCAAAAATAAGCGATAAAAAACGTGAAAGCGCAAGGAATACACTAAGACAAAAGATTTATAAGGACATTGAAGATGAATAATTACATTGAATTAATAAATAAGAAATTGGAAGAATTTATGCCGATATGTTATCCGCAAAAGATTTTTAAGGCAATGAAATACACCGTAACACTTCCCGGCAAACGTCTTCGACCTGTTCTTTGCCTTGAAGCCTGCAGGGTTTTCGGCGGAAATATTGAAGATGCCATACCGACAGCTTGCGCAACGGAAATGCTTCATGCACAAACACTTATACATGACGATTTGCCCTGTATGGATAATGACGATTACAGACGGGGAAAGCTTTCAAATCACATGGTTTTCGGAGAAGCTAACGCTGTTTTGGCAGGCGATGCCCTGTTGAGCTTTGCACCGCAGATAATTCTTAAAAATTCAAAAAATCTGGGTGCGGAAAAACTTGTAAAGATAACGGAAGAATACTGTCAGGCAGCAGGTGCATACGGAGTAATAGCCGGACAGGCAGTCGATATTGAGAGTGAAAAGTTGTATTTAGACGAAGATGATGAGCAGTCCTTTGAAATTTTGAATTTTATACACGAGCATAAAACCGCGGATTTGTTTAAACTTGCGCTGAGAACAGGTGCAATTATTGCCGATGCCGATGAAAAACAGCTTGAAGCGGTAACTGAATTTGCCCAAAATCTGGGTATAGCATTTCAAATCGCGGATGATATTTTGGATGAAATTTCGACCTTTGAAGAAATCGGAAAAACATCGGGAAAAGATAAAAATGCAGGCAAATTAACCTATACAAGCCTCTGCGGATTGGACAAAGCTAAAGAAGATTTGAACAAATATATCAACAGATGTTTTGAGATTTTAAAAGAAAATGCTATACAATCGGAGATTTTTGAAGAAATATTGAATAAAATTTTAACATCCGTAAGCAAATAACATTAAGAGCATAAAAAAATGCCGCAAACATTGACACAGGGGGAGAATCACAGCTAATACTAAGATGTGCCAAGGTATACGAACATCTGCGAAGTGGGGGAGTGATTTCATCACTGCTTATACTAAGGTTTGCTAAGTTACACAAATATCTGCGAAGGAGAAGAGTGGCTTCACCACATAAACATGATGGGAGAAATCTCACGAATATCTACACAGTGGGGGAGTGATTTCATCACTGCTTACACTAAGGTTTGCCAAGTTACACGATTATCTGCAAAGGGGAAGAGTGGCTTCGCTACATAAACATGATGAGGAAAATCTCACGAATATCTACACAGTGGGGGAGTGATTTCATCACTGCTTACACTAAGGTTTGCCAAGTTACACGATTATCTGCAAAGGGGAAGAGTGGCTTCGCCACTAGTCGACGGAGAAGATTTCTTTAATATCTTCCATTGTAAGCGATTTGGTAATATTTCTGTCAACCGAAATTACACTGTCGACAAGGTTACGTTTAATCGTTTTAAGTTTTTGGATTTTTTCTTCAACCGTATTTTTGGTAATGAGTCTGTACACGAAGACTTTTTTAGTCTGACCGATACGGTATGCACGGTCTGTAGCCTGATCTTCAACCGCAGGGTTCCACCAAGGATCATAATGTATAACGTAATCGGCACCGGTAAGGTTCAATCCCGTACCTCCGGCTTTCAAACTGATAAGAAATATCGGTATTGACGGCGTTGAATTAAATCTTTCAACTGCGCCTTGCCTGTCTTTGGTTTTGCCCGTGAGGTATTCATAGGGTATTCCTTCGCGTTCAAGCCAAGCTTTAATAATATCGAGCATATCTACAAACTGGCTGAACAAAAGCACTCTGTGTCCTTCATCAACAATTTCTTCAAGCATTGATTTAAGTTTTTCAAATTTGCCGGACGAAATAATATTTTTAACATTATTTTTGTCATACAAACGCGGATGACAGCAAATCTGCCGAAGTCTGAGAAGTGCCGAGAATATTGAAAGTCTGCTCTTTTCAAGTCCGTTTTGTTCGATGGATTTAAACAGTTCTTCTTTCGTACTGTCAAGAACTTGCAGGTAAAAGTCTTTTTGCTCATCCGTAAGTTCGCAGTATGCAATGTTTTCAACTTTATCGGGCAAATCTTTTGCAACATCCCGTTTCATACGACGTAGTATGAACGGATAAATCTGGAGTTTAAGCCGTTTTTCAACAGTTTTGTCCTGACGTTCCATAATCGGATTAACATAGCGGTAGTTAAAATCAGACACGCTGAACAAAAATCCGGGCATAAGAAAATCAAATACAGACCACAGTTCTTCAAGTTTGTTTTCAATCGGAGTACCTGACAGTGCAAGTTTGTGAGATGCCTGAAGTTTCTTGACGGCTTGAGCCGTTTGCGACATAGCGTTTTTAATATTCTGCGATTCATCGAGAATAATATATCTGAAGTTGAAATCCTTCAATTTGGCAATATCACGCCTTATGAGTGCATAGCTTGTTATAACGACATCATAATTCGGAATTTCCTTAAAAAGCTGTTTTCTGTCTATACCGGATAACTTCAGACAACTAAGTCCGGGTGCGAATTTTTGAATTTCGGATTCCCAGTTAAATACAACCGTAGTCGGACAAATAACGAGTGTAGGCATCGGGCCGTCTTCTTCTTTCGCCTTTTCAATAACTGCAAGTGCCTGTAGTGTTTTACCAAGCCCCATATCATCAGCCAGAATACCGTTAAGCCCGTATTTATACATAAACCAGAGCCAGCTGAAACCTTTAATCTGATATTCACGAAATTCCGCATTAACTCCAACCGGAAGATTAAGATCTTCGGAAGCAGAAAATGTTGACATCTGACTCCAGAAATTTTCAAATTCTTTACTCAATATGAGTTCAACATTAAGGTTCTGGAGTTCGTTAATCAATCCGGCGCGGTATGTTTTGACTATAAACTTATTATCATTGTTTCTGTAGACATCAAACGAGTTAAATGCACGCATAATGGAGTAAATATCCTGAGCGGGATATTCAACAAACCCAAGACTTCTGATACGGCTGTATTTTTCACCGCTTTGAATTGTTTCATAAACCTCATCAAAATTAATAATTTCTTCGCCGGCTTGACCGTAGAGGAAAATTTCAAAGCTGTCTTCCGCCTCTTGAGAAAAATCAATTTTGGCGCACAGTTTAAAAGGACTATCCATAAGCTTAAAGAAGCTCATATCGTCTTTTTCGACAAATTTCCAGCCTTCACCCGCTTGTTTTATGTAGTAATTATAAAAATCAATCGCGTTTTCTTTCTCCAGTGCAAGGTTGTTAGTCTGCATCGGGACAAATTTGCAGGCAAGAAGCATGGCATAAGCTTCCTGTTCGTGTTTAAGGTTACGTTTAATCCAGTAGATTAAATCTTCTCCCTGCTTTTTGACAGTGATATAAGGTGATTTTTCGGCAGTTGTTTTTGAATAAGGGACAGTAACTCCGTCATATTCAAATTCCAAAGATGCCTTCAAAGATTGATCATAATCTATGCCGAGAGTAACAACATTAACGGGCGGTCGTTCCGTAAGCATCAACTTGCTGATATTATCGGAGATTTCAACATCCATAATTTCCTGCAGTTTCGGAAGCTCCTCGTATATAAACTTTCCGCCGTCCGCGTCCTTTAAATCCGTAAATGAAGATTTCAAAATATTTTGCGGGAGTGAATTCATCGCAATATTCGTCGGGAAAATAATATTTTTATATCTGCCCCATTTCAAATGTCTTGAAAAATATCTTACTTCTTCAAGCGGATAAACATCGTCTTTATCGGGGCGTTTCCATTCCAGCGATAAAAGAATTGTACCTTGAGCACCCGTATTAACATTCAAAATAAGTTTCCATTCTTCATCGGTAAATTTCAAACGTTCTTTTGTTTTCTCGTCAAGCACTTCATCCGCTTTTGAAAGCAGTGTAAACATAGGCCCGAACTTTGTAATCGGAATGTCATACCAGCCTGCTTTTTTATCCTGTCTTGATATTGTCAGAAGCTGCTGAAATATAGCAACTTCAACCTTTTGAGAGTTATTAAGCTCAAACGATTTGTCCTGTTTTTGCATTTCAATCAATGCCCGCAAAATAGGTTCAATTTGTCTGACGACTTTTCCCGTTTCTCTCGAGCGCACAAGAATAGAAAAGAAATTTGCTTTTCTTTTGGAATTAAAGTGAAATATATAACTGCCTGTAGGTTCGTCGGTTAACGCGGTATTTTCATCAGGAAAATCAAATTCCATACCGAATTTTGTTTCAAGCCAATCTTCATAAGCATGCTCATCAATCGCTTTAAGAGCAACCGCAACCGCATGTTTGCACCATTCTTCTTTCAACGGGCAATTACAGCGTGCTTCAACTTTATTTTTCTTAAAAATCAAGTCGGTATTGTAATATTCCTGAAAATTACCTTTAACTTTGCCCATATAAAAGTTTTTTTCAGGGTAAGTATCAAACACCATATCCTTCAAATGGTATTCATAACCGCGCCGCCAGCTTCCTGCACCGGCATTTTCCTTTATAAATTTGTAATTAAATTCCTGCTGTTGTTTGGCACTCATTAACGAGTATCTCTTTCTTTCCCTAAGGGTACAAATTTCGGATACGGATTTCACCGTAAGCCCTTACATTTGAAATTATTACATAAATGTCAGAAAAAGGCAAGCACATTTATGACAAAAAATTATAGTGGAAAAAGTATGCAAAAAGAATACCGAAAATGGCTCCCATAATGACTTCTAAAGGCGTATGCCCCAAAAGTTCTTTGAGCTTTCCGCCGATAGCCTGAACATCATGGTTATAAAAGTCGTCCATCATCCTGTTCAAGCATGCTGCGGTTTTGCCCGCCGCACGTCTTACTCCCGCCGCATCATACATTGTGATAAGCGCAAATCCGAGCGATATCGCAAAAGCGGTTGAATTCCATCCGTCTATAATACCTATTGATGTCGCAAGCCCCATAACACCGGCAGAATGCGAACTCGGCATACCGCCCGTAGTAGTAAATATCTTAAAATTAATCTTTCTTGATTTTGCGGTGAATATTATAAATTTTATTACCTGCGCAAAAAAAGCCGCCATAATGCCTGATGCTAAAGCTTCATATCCTGTATTAATTATATTTTCCGTCATTATCTTCTCTCAATTTAAACTAACTTTGTTCATTATAGCATTTTATTCAAATAATAGCAACGTTATACAATTTGATTTACAAATCATAAAGTGCTATACTTCTTTTCAAAAGGAGAGAATATGAATATAAAAGTATCTGACAATGTTAAAAATGATAATGCGGAAGTTCTTGTAATAAGCAAGTTTGAAGGAGAAAAAACTTCACAGGAAATCGCAAATATTTATGCGGTTGAAAAAGACGGGTTTGAAGGCAAGTTCGGACAAACTTATCTTCTGCATACTTTCGGCAAAATTCCTGCCGACAAAATATTAATTATAGGATTGGGTAAAAAAGATAAAGTTGACCGTAATACAATCAGAGAAGCTTGCGCAAAAGCTGTAAAAAAATTGGTTCAAATCAAAGCTAAAAATGCTTCTTTTGACTTTGCGGATTTTTCCGAATATGCAAAACAAGCCGTTATCGGAGTCTTAACGGCTGATTACGCTTATGACAAATACAAATCTCAAAAAGTTCACCATCTTGAAGAAATAACTTTCGGCGGATTTTCCGAAAATGATGTTAATGAAGGTTTAATATTTGCGGAAGCAATGAAGTATACACGTGATTTGGCAAATACACCGGCTCAAATTGCCGTTCCGTCTTTGCTTGCACAAACAGCTAAAAATATTGAAGGCATCGAAACAAAGATTTATGATAAAGATGAAATAGAAAAAATGAATATGGGTGCATTTCTGGCAGTGGGACAGGGAAGTGTTCATCCGCCAAAATTTATTCATATGAAATATACGGTACGGAATGCCAAGAAAAAAATTGCAATAATCGGTAAAGGCATTTGTTTTGATTCGGGCGGCCTTGATTTAAAACCACCTTCATCAATGCTTACAATGAAAGATGATATGTCCGGTGCAGCTTGTGTTCTCGGGGTTATGCAGGCACTTGCAAAACTTAAACCCGATGTTGAAGTACACGGAATTATTGCAGCTTGCGAAAATATGCCTTCAGGTTCATCATACAAACCCGGAGACATTTTAACGGCAAAGAACGGTAAAACCATTGAAGTGGACAACACCGACGCGGAAGGCAGGCTTACGCTTGCGGATGCTCTGTGTTATGCCTGTGAACTCGGCGTTGACGAAGTTATTGATATTGCTACTCTTACCGGTGCTTGTGTTGTAGCTTTAGGAAGTGTTGCATCAGGTATTATGGGCAACGATGATGATATGATTGCAAGAGTAATTAAATCAGCGGATGAAGCAGGTGAAAAGTTCTGGCAGTTACCTATGTTTAAAGAATACTTCGACAGTCTTAAATCCGATATTGCCGATATGAAAAACACCGGCGCAAGAGGCGGCGGTGCATCTGCCGCAGGATTGTTCCTTCAGGAATTTGTCAAAGGTGTAAAATGGTGCCACATAGATATTGCAGGCACTGCTTACATTGAAAAACCGCAGAAAGAATTCATTGCCGGGGCAACAGGCGCAGGTGTAAGGACAATCCTAAACTATTTAACAAAATAACAGGATTTATCTTTTATAAATATCACGCATTGTAACCGAAATTTCTTTCGGTACGTAGTTTTGCAGATAATTAACCGCATCAGAAGGTGTCTGAGCAATATAATAAAGCTCACGACATTTATCGCGCGCAAAGTTTTCCTTTATAAGCTGTTCGAAAAACTCGTTTAATTTGTCATAAAATCCGTTAGTATTAAGCAGAACAATCGGTTTGTTGTTGTAACCGAGCTGTTTTTGAACAATCATTTCGCTTAATTCTTCCAATGTACCGAAACCGCCCGCCAATGCCACGATACCATCCGAAAGTTTGTCCATTTCGGCTTTTCTTTCACGCATTCCTTTCGTAATTTTTAATTCGATACATTCATCTGTGAATACACCCATATTGTAAAGTTTTTCAGGCATAACTCCAATAATATTTCCGCCGTAATTTTTAACCTGTTCGGCGCATTTCCACATCATACCGAGTGAGCTTCCGCCGTAAACCATATCAAAGCCCGCTTCGCCGAGCAGTCTGCCAAAATCACAGGCAGCTTTGTAATAGCTCTCGTCCAAAAAATTGCACGATGAAGCAAAAACACAAATACGTTTACTCATCAAAGCCTCCGCCAATTTTGTAATAATACGAACAACTCAAACCCGTTCCGTTTTTGGAGCAGTCATTTTTAAGCTCCCGCATATCTTTATCATAACCGAAAGGTTCAATCCTTCCGCCGTCAAAAATATTCAGACCGAAAATATCACGTCCCCACCTGTTCGGGGGTAAAAAACCGTTCATATCAAACATCATTATAAATAATGCATCATCGGGATTTTCCGTTTTAACATCTTTTATTCCGACAATTGTTTTGTTCTCTGCAAAATACAAATCTTCAAAGTAATACATCTGACCTTTATAGACTCTCGCACCATTCATATAACGCGTTTTGTAATGTCTTTTTATCGGACAATTTTTCAAACGCATATAAGGTTTTATTAGAGTATAAAGATAAGTTTCTCTTTCCTTAGGCGTTTTTGCTCTGTCATAACCGTACAAAATATCATCGGTTATATGAGCATTAATGACGGAAAACATATATTCGACACGATTTATTTTACCGTTCCAGCGGGAAATGATATTTGCCTGCCGGGTACTGTCTATGGAAAACGGCATTACGAAAACTATAATCCCGAGAATTATAAATAAAACAAAGCTGTATTCAAGTTTCCAACAGAATTTACCTTTCATTATGCCATATCAATCCTTTTTTTCTCCTCGATAAGCTTATCATAAATCCATTCCGGCACGAAGTTCTTACCCAGAATAATCTGTCCGTTCATAATGTTCGGGCAGTGAAAATCCGAACCGCCCGTGACAATCAGACCGAGTTCTTCCGCCATGGACGAAAAATATTCAACGCAGGCGGGAGAATGTTTTCTGTGATAAGCTTCAATACCTCTAAGCCCGTACTGCATAAGCTCTTTTATAAGTGTTTCGGCTATATCCAAATCATGCGGATGCGCTATAACCGGAACTCCGCCCGCATCATAGATAATTTCAACCGCATCATGAGGAGAAACAGTTTTTCTTTGAACGTATACGGGAGAATCATCATGGATATATTTTGCATAAGCATCCATAACATTATTTGTACCGCCCGCATTTGTAATTGCCTTTGCAATATGAGGACGTCCTATACTTCCGCCTTCGGCTACCTGTTTTTTTATATCTTCAAACTTTATTTTTATACCCTCTTTTTTTGCAAGAAGTGATATAATTTCTTTTGCCTGCTTAATACGAGCCTGCTGCTGAGTTTTTAGAAGATTTTGGAAATCACTGTTCTCAACATCCATAAAATATCCGAGAATATGGACTTCGTAATTTTTATAAAGGGTATTAACCTCTATCCCGCGAATAAGTTCAAGTTCAAGCCCTTTTTTACTAATATAATCTTTTGCGATATCATACGATAAAACGTTATCGTGATCCGTGAGCGCAATAGCTTGAAGTCCGACCTCAACCGCAGTATCCGCGATTTTCTCGGGAGAAAAAACACCGTCCGAAAAATATGTATGGATATGTAGATCACTTTTCATTTGCTTTTTCCTCATTATCTGCTGTCAAAAAAATTCTTTTTACGGATTTACAATGTCCGTTATCGGGGCAAATTTCAACCTCGACGGCATTAATCTGCACTACAGAACCTTCCGCCACATCATAACGTTCGGGAATGACTGTTGTAAAACGATTTAGCGATGTCGTATAATCCATACCTATTACACTGTCTGCCGTTCCGCAAAATCCCGCATCGGTAATATAGCCCATATTGTTAATAATTTGTTCATCCGCAGTCTGGACATGAGTATGAGTACCGAAAAACGCACTTACACCGAGTTCTGAACAGAGTTTTGCAAAACAAATCTTTTCGGCTGTAGCTTCGGCATGAAAATCCGCCACAACAATCGGTGTAATCTCTTTCAAACGCTTTATTTCTTCAACGGCGCCCGTCCATTGGGAATCAACCGGACTCATAAACACACGGCCGAGAATATTTATAACACCGATTTTTACTCCGTTTTTGAGTTCAAACACCCTGCTTCCCAAACCTTGAGTACCCGCAGGATAATTAAACGGACGAATAAGTTTATCCGCAGAATCAATATAGTTAAAAATTTCTTTCTTATCCCATATATGATTGCCGGAAGTCAGGCAGTCAGCTCCGTATTCAATTAAATCATGATAATTCTTTTCGGTAAGTCCAAACCCGTGCGAGGCATTCTCTGCATTAACCATAATGAAATAATCATTACACGGGAACTTTTCGGCAACGGATTTTGAATAATCATCGGCGGACAAAAATTTACGATTACGAAATTCACCGTTCAGAAAATCCCGCAGGGCATACCTTCCGGGCCTGCCCGCCAAATCTCCGAAAAAGAGTAATTTAATTGTATCGGTATTGTCTGACATTGTTTTTTATTTAGCCGTCTCCGTGGCTCTAAACTCTCTTACTACGGTTACTCTGATTTGTCCCGGATAATCGAGCTCATCTTCTATACGTTTTGCAACATCACGTGCAAGTTTTTGTGAAGCCAGATCGTCAAATTTTTCGGCTTCGACAATAATTCTTACTTCACGTCCTGCCTGAACCGCAAATGATTGTTTTATACCTTCATAGCTGTTTACTATTTCTTCAATTTTTTGTAAACGTTTGATATAAATTTCCAACGTATCGCGTCTTGCACCGGGACGTCCGGCAGATATGGCATCGGCAACTTTTACAAGCACCGCTTCAATTGTATTTGCCACAACATCATCATGATGCGCCTCAATTGCGTGAACAACTTCGGGACTTTCACCAAATCTTGAAGCAAGCTCAACACCCAGTTGAATATGAGTACCTTCCTGAGTTTGGTCAACGGCTTTGCCAATGTCATGCAAAAGTCCGGCACGTTTTGCAATGGTTTCATTAGCACCGAGTTCGGCGGCAAGCATGCCTGCAATATGTCCCACTTCAAGAGAATGTTTTAATACATTCTGACCGTAACTTGTTCTGTAATAAAGACGTCCGAGTGTTTTAATAAGTTCTTTATTTAAACCCATAACGCCCATTTCAAGTGCGGCATTTTCACCTTCGGTACGAATTTTTTTATCAATTTCTTCCTGAGCTTTTTCAACCATTTCTTCAATTCTTACAGGGTGAATACGTCCGTCAACAATAAGTTTTTCAAGTGCCAATTTGGCAATCTCACGTCTGACCGGATCAAAGCTTGATAATACAACAGCTTCCGGAGTATCATCAATTATCAAATCAACTCCCGTTAAAGTTTCCAAAGCTCTGATGTTACGGCCTTCACGTCCGATTATTCTGCCTTTCATATCATCGTTCGGAAGTGCAACGACAGAAACCGTAGTTTCAACAACCTGCTCAATCATGCATCTTTGCATAACGGTTGAAAGAATTTCTTTTGATTTCTCAAGAGAAACCTCTCTTATTTTAGCTTCATTTTCTCTTATAAGCTGCATCTGTTCCTGCGCCAAATCATGTTTTAGCTGTTCAAGAAGCATATTTTTTGCATCTTCTGCAGACATCCCGGAAATTCTTTCAAGTTCGGTCGTTTGTTTTTGAACAATTTCCGCAAGATAATCTTCTTTTTCCAAAAGTTCATCAAGTTTTTTCTGTGCCTGCAAATCTTTTTCGGTATATTCCTGAATTTTGTCTTCAAGCATATCCTCGCGCTTAGCTAATTTTTGCTCCTGTCTTGTAAGTTCTTGTCTTCTTTCTCTTTCTTCTTCATTTAATTTTTCTCTGTCCGATTGAAGTTCTTCAATCGCTTTAATTCTTGCTTCTTTCAAAAGCAATTTTTCTTTTTCTTCCAGTGCTTTTCTGTCTTTGTCAACAGACAACAGCATGGATTTAGTTTTACTTTGCTGGACAAACAGCGCAGCGACTAAAGCTATTACCGCAATAACCGCAATAATCAAAAATAAGTCCATATAACCTTATCCTTTTCTATTTTTTAATAAATACAGGCAATGCCCGATACATATATCCTATCGGGTTATCATTTATTTAATTATTTAAACGAATATCATTGCATATATTTCCAAAAAATATTATGTACTACATCTGTAAACATACTATCATGTTTTTATTAATTTGTATAGTAAATGTATATTTTTTGATACATAATTTTTGAAGTAAGCAGATAAGCCTGACGGGCTGATGTTCTTGTTCTTATCTTGTAAAATAAACTCTGCTGATAATTTTTAGCCAGTCGTATATTGAACCTCCGATATCTGTTTGCGGATCTCTTGCAAATTTTTTTACAAAACCTATATCAATTTGTTTTGTAATATTCCGGGATAAAAATTTCTTTTCATCTTTTTTTAAACGTCTGCCTTCAAATATACATAACAATTTGTATTCCTTGTTTGAACATTTTGCATTCAAAATATCGTTTACTTTTTTTATAAACTCTATATCTTCATCAACAGAAACTTTACTTACTTTAATTATGAAAAGAATTTTTTTATTACTATTAAGCATATTTACTGTTTTTTCCGCAAGATGTTTGATTTTACTTTTCAAATTTGCTTTAGCAGCATCAATATCACATTTTTCGGGATTTTCACGGAGCATCCTTTCTTCCTCGGGATGAAAATGAAATTTTGTAGTTTTCCCCATCAGCATCCCCCAAGGTAAAAGTTCAAAATCATCATCAACAAATCCTACGGGATTGTTTAAGGATTGCAAAAATTTTTCCCTATCAGTAACGTAAAGCCAGCTATACAAGTAATGATGAAATTTTTTTTTAGATATCACATTCATTACCCTGAACGAATTTTCACAATTGTATCCTAATGTAATAACTTCATCAAAACAGGATATTTTTCCTAAATTTATTATTCTGAAATATCTTAAAAAAAATTTTAATCTGACTTTTTTTACAAATGTATGAAAAAATTTTAAGTCAATTTTTACAGGCTTCGGCATAAATCTTTCTCCTTGCAGACTAAGTAACGTGTATGTGTTCTATATATAGAAATGCATGGGATAATGTAGCATTAAAATTCTATATATGCAACATGCGAATACAAAAAAGTCAGGAATAATATTTCAAATTCTTGCAAAAGAATTAAGAAAAGAAAGAGAAAGACAGCAAAAATCAATTCGTTTGCTTGCTTATGAATTTGACATTCAAATGTCACTAATCAGCAGATTGGAAAACGGAGTGAACGAACCTAAACTTATCTCTATATGGACTTTATGCGAAGCACTTGACATAACTCCGTCAGAACTTATGAAACGAATTGAAAACAATTTACCCGAAGATTTTTCACTTATAGAGAAATAATTTATTTTAAATATCAATACCGTCCATCATTTCGACAAGTGTTTGAATCGTTGTATCCATGCTAACTATATCCGATGTTCTCTGTTGTAAAAACGCATTTATTTTGGGCATCATTTCTATTGCGATATCGAGTTTGGGGTTTGTTCCCGGCTGATACATACCTACATCAATAAGATCTTTATTTTCTCTGTACAAAGACATTATGGTTCTGAGTTTTCCGGCGGCAGTTTTGTGTTCCTGGGTAACAATTGATGACATCAGCCTTGAAATACTTCCCAATACATCAATTGCCGGATAATGGTTCATTTCGGCGACTTTTCTTGAGAGGAAAATATGCCCGTCAACAATACCGCGGACGATATCGACTATAGGATCGGAAATATCATCACCTTCCATCAAAACGGTATAAAGTGCCGTTATTGAACCCTTAGGGCTGTTGCCCGCACGCTCAAGAACCTTTTGGAGCCAGGAAAAAATAGAGGGTGGATAACCTTTCATCGTAGGCGGTTCACCGAGAGATAACCCGACTTCACGGCCCGCCATAGCACAACGGGTAACGGTATCCGTCATCAAAAATACTTTCTTACCCTGATCTCTGAAATATTCACAAACGGCGGTAGCCGTAAGCAGTGCCTTTTGTCTGATTAAGGGCGGCTGATCGCCTGTCGAGCATACGAGAACGGATTTTGCCATACCGTCTTCGCCGAGTGCATCTTCAACAAACTCTTTTACTTCACGTCCGCGTTCTCCGATCAGAGCAACAACGTTTACATCCGCATCAGAGTTTCTCGCTATCATACCGAGAAGTGTACTTTTTCCGACACCGGAACCGGCAAAAAGTCCCAGACGCTGTCCGCAGCCCATTGTCATACAACTGTCAATGGCTCTTACACCCGTTGAAAAAACTTCCGTAATAATAGGTCTTTCAAACGGTCCGGGCGGAGGTCCTTCAACAGGACGCCATACGGCACCGGATGTATCAAGAGGTTTCCCGTCAATCGGCTCACCCATAGGGTTTATCAAACGTCCGAGAAGAAAATCACCTACCGGAATTATAATAGGATTACCCGTTGATGTAACAAGACTGCCCTGTCCTATTCCTTCACCGTCATAAAGCAAAAGAAGCTGGGCGGCTTCACCTTTAAACGCCTGAACTTCAGCGGGTTTTCTTCGTCCGTCTTTGGTTTCTATATAACACAAATCACCGACTTTAAGCCCCGGGAGCTTCACTTCAACCGTCAAGCCCAAAAGTTTTGACACGGAACCTTTAAAACGATACAACTGTGTTGTTTCGAGTTTCTCTTTAACATTGAGTTTCAACTCATCAAGTCTGCTTGTGTCCAATCCGTCCATAATTTTATTATAATGACAAATTCAACTGATTTCAATTTGTAAAGATTAAACTTTTTGGAAAATCATAACGTATTCATGTTTAAAAATAAAAAATCCGCCTGCAAGTGCTCTGTAACGCCATAAATTAGCGGTTTTACCTTTTGCTCTTTCGTTGCCCTGAATATCTTTTACAATAATCCCTTTAAGTCTGAACCCTAAATTCATCATACGTGCCATACATTCAAATCCGAGAGGTTTAACCTCGGAATCTTTATAGCTGTCACCGATTATAAGAGCTGCAAAACGGTCTTTTTCAAGCATATCGTAACCGTTTTTGGCTACTTTTTCAAACAAATCATAAAATTCGTCCGTTGAATCACAATTGGATAAATCTTCTTTTTTATCGGAGAATTTAATAATATCATCATAAGGCGGATGAAGAATTAAAAATTGCGCCTTTTCTTCTCCCATAATATCAAGAGCCGCCTGAACTTTTTCTTTTGCATCCTCGGAGGCCGAATCCGCACAAATAATTCTTACATCCGTAACAAGCTGTTTGGGTGTAAATTTTTGAGAAACGCTTTCGGCAAGTTCTTCTTTCAGTTCAACTCCGATACAGCGTCTTTCCATATTAACCGCTTCAATACCCGAAGTTCCGGAGCCGAAAAACAAATCCAAAACCACGTCATTTTTCTTTGTAAATCTTTCGTAAAACTGCTGGGCAAGCTGAGGAATATAATTTCCGTGATATTCGTTAGAATGTCCGCCGTCTTTCAACCGTGAAGGAAATTCCCAAAGAGTATCCGTTTTTATATGCGGATATGCTTTCCAGTTATTCAAATCAATATCGCTGTATTTTGTTGTTTTGACAGGTTTTACTACCTGAAGGCTTTTTGACGGTTTAAGTTTGGTATTCGTTCTTGCCATAGCTCTCCTTTTACAGCATCTTATAGAAATGTTTCAAATTTGTAATCAAACATTTAGATGAAATTGTGTTTGTAGTAGATTGAAAAACAGATGGAGGTAAGATGTTCGAAGGAACATTCACACTTAGCAATTTCTATATGATAACGGGATTTTTACTTTCCATGTATGCCTGCGTATCAAACGATATAATTCAGACTTTGGGAACTTTCCTCAGTGCTAACAAAAAAACTCCGTTTTATTATTTATGGGCATTTTCGGTTCTTGTGCTTGTAATAACCATTGTTACGGGCTGGATAGTTAACAACGGCGATATGTCTTTCGGACTTTTGACAAGAATACCGGTTACCGAAAACTATACCTTCTTATATCTTCTTCCTCCGATAATATTAATAATTCTCACACGATGGGGAATTCCGGTTGCGACTACATTTTTGGTTTTGAGCGTATTTTCCATAAGTGATGTATCCGTAATTTGGATGATGCTGACAAAATCCGTACTCGGATATGTGATTGCGTTTATTACGGCAATAATTATTTATAATATCATCGGGCGTCCCGTAGAAAGATACTTTTATTACACCCAAAAACGCTCGGGCAATGAAAAGATATCAAAGTGGTGGATGGCTGCAAAATGGTGTTCAACAGCTTTCATTTGGTCGCAGTGGCTTGTGCAGGATTCGGCAAAACTCTTTGTATATCTTCCGCGAAAAGCTTCACTTGCGGAACTTTTATTTGTCCTTTTATGTTTCACGGTATTTTTAGGAATTTTGACATACAAAAGAGGCGGGGATATTCAAAAAATCGTAAAAATGAAAACAAATGTTCAGGATCCGCGTTCCGCAACGATAATTGATATAATTTACGCATTTTTGCTTTTGTATTTTATAAACTTAAATAACGTACCGATGTCAACCACTTGGGTATTTATAGGGCTTTTGGCGGGCAGAGAAATCGCACTTTATCAAAGATTAAGATTTGAATCCCCGAAAAAAATGTATAAACATATTATAAAAGACCTCTATAAAGTAACACTCGGTCTTATAGTATCAATCGTTGCGGTGGTTTTGTTAACGCAGTTCGGATGGGTTAAAAACTTATTCTTCTCGCACTTTATGGGAGGTTAAAATGGCAAGAATAAAACAGTTATCCAAAAATTTAATAAACCAAATTGCAGCGGGAGAAGTTATAGAACGCCCCGCCTCAGTTGTAAAAGAATTAACCGAAAACTCCGTTGATGCCGGTGCCACAAAAATAAGTATCGAAATTACGAACGAATGCCGCAACATCAGAATTGCCGATAACGGAAGCGGAATTCATCCCGATGATATTATGCTTGCTTTTTCAAAACATGCAACAAGCAAAATCAGCAATGATGAGGATTTATTTGATATTCACACTCTCGGGTTCAGAGGAGAAGCTTTATCAAGCATAATTTCCGTTTCAAAACTTACCTGCACAACAAGAACCGCAGATTACGAATACGGAACAAAAGCCGTTTGTGAAAACTCTGAGGTAAAATACAGCCAAACAGGCTGTGCGATAGGCACGATTATGGATGTCAGGGATTTGTTTTTCAATCTTCCCGCAAGATTGAAATTTTTAAAAAGCTCTAATACCGAATTTTCTTATATACAGGAATTTGTTCAATCAATTGCTTTAGCACATCCCGAATGCGCTTTTGAACTCAAAAAGAACGGTAAAACAACCCTGAAAACGACAGGGCAAAATAATCTTTTACAAACGGTAAAAGAAGTCTGTACGGCAGATATAGCAAAAAGTCTTAAAGAGGTTTTGAAAACCGATAAACTTTCCAATCTTAAAATCAGCGGATATGTAAGTACACCTGATTTTTCACGTTCAAGCAAAAAATATCATATGTATATAAATTCAAGAGCGGTAAAATGTCCCGTATTTCAAAAAGCTGTTGATACGGCATATAAAAGCCTTATTGCAAACGGGAAATACCCTTTTATCCTTCTTAATCTTGAGCTTTCACCTTCTGATGTTGACGTAAATGTTCATCCGACAAAAAAAGAAGTCAGATACAAAAATCCCAATCAGGTTTTTAACTTCATATTCACTGCCGTGCAGGCAGGACTTTCAAACTATAAAGAGCATACGGAAATTGAACCTCAGCCTGTTATGCCGAAAAGTAATATTGTCGATTTTGTCCGGCCGAAAATGGAACAAAGCGGAGATGTCTATTTTGATAAACCTAATGACACCGTATATATTTCCGATAAAGAAATGGTAAAAATTGAAACTCAACAGCATAAAATATTTGCTGAAGAAATAAAACCTCCGATTATTGAAGAAAACATTATAGGTCAGTACAAAAACACATACATACTTATTGAAAAAGAAGAAGGATTGGAAATTGTCGATCAGCATATAGCCGAAGAAAGATACATTTATGAAAAGCTTATGGCTGAAAAAGAGGTTGTTTCGCAAATGCTTTTTGTATCGGATGTAATAAATGTAACGGACTCGGAAGCGGAAATTATAAAAGAAAATCTCGGCAAGTTTGAAAGATTCGGTTACGGGGTGGAATTTTTGAAACCGAATGAAGTAATATTCAGAAAAATTCCTCAAATGATAGCGAAAGTTGATCCTAAAGAAATTTTATCCGATATACTTGAAAACATAGAAGGAAGCATTGACCGACTTGAAGAAAAAATTCTTATAACAACCGCCTGCAAAGCATCGGTTAAAGCCGGACAAAAACTTTCACTCTGGCAGATGCAAGAGATTATAAAAAAATGGCGTACCACTAAAATGCCATACACCTGTCCGCATGGCAGACCGATATCTCATATAATTCCCCATAAAGAAATTGCATCTTTTTTCATGAGAAATGCATAGGAAATTTTTAAGTTATTAAGTTATTAGGTTATTAGGTTAATAAGTTATTAAGTTCATTTCGGTGCTGCGCACGGGATGTTATTATCTTTTTAAAGCCCACAGGAAATGGTTTTGGAAAAAGTTACTAAGTTATCGGGTTACTAAGTTATTAAGTTCGTTTCGGTGCTGCGCACGGGATGTTATTATCTTTTTAAAGCCCACAGGAAATGGTTTTGGAAAAAGTTACTAAGTTAT
>CANQRH010000003.1 GCA_947626225.1 Candidatus Gastranaerophilales bacterium | reverse complement strand
AGCTGATTTGGCATTGGTAGGTCACAAAACAAGGGTTTTGTGACGTTTGTGTTTATAGGATAAAATTCGTAAAGCTTTTATCTATTTGATCTTGGTCTATGCCTATATACCTTAATGTTATATATGGACTTGAATGGTTAAAGATTTTTTGAAGCATTGCTACGTCTTTAAATTTTTTATAATGATGATAGCCAAAAGTTTTTCGCATTGTATGAGTTCCAATCTTTTCCTGAAGCCCTATATCTTTGCAAGCTTTTTTTAATCCTCTGTAAGCGGAAAATCTGTCAAGTCTGTTTTGAAAACGAGACCTGAACAGAGCTTCATCAGGTTTTTTGTCTTTTATGTATTCATCAAACATGGGTTTCAACTTCGCATTTATGGGAAATTTCTTAAATTTTCCCGTTTTCTTTTCTACTATTTGTATATGAGTTTTGTTTTTAACATCGCTAACATTCAGTGCTACTATATCTGAGATTCTAAGTCCGCAATTTGTTCCGATTGTAAATAATAATAAATCCCTGCGGCTTTTCTTTTTTAAATAGCGTTCCAATTTTCTGATGTCTTCCAATTTCCTGATAGGTTCAACTGTTGTCATTTTCCACCTCTTTCTTTTATTATTCCAACACAAAACCGGGGTAACCCTTTACTAAATCTCTAAATAATTAATTATATTCGGTCTTATAATAAATTTAATATATAATAACTAAGCATAAGAACGATACCGCAGAAAAATTTTTAAGTCTGTAGGTCGGATTTACTAATCCGACAAAAAAAATTAAGAAGCAATGGGTATATTGAAATTGATGGATGGAATGAAAATTGTTCCACCCATACTACGAACTACTGAAACATCGGATTGCTCAAGAAATTTTTATAATTTTTAAAAAGATGCACCTATTTTAAAATAATGAATTGTTCAGTCTAATTCTTTTAAGTTTTTTATGGATTTATATACATATTTTAACTGTTTTGAAGATAGGGTATTTATACTAGAAATGATTTTGTTTTTTAATTCATCATCAGATAAAATATGTCCAAAATCAAACAATTCATTTACATCAACATCAAGAGCATCAGCAATTTTGGATAGTTTTTCAGCAGACATAAACTTTTTCCCATTTTCTATTCTGCTTAAATTATTAGTATCAGATCCAATAACCTCAACAAGTTCTTCTTGTGTAATATTTTTGGATTTTCTCAATTCTTTTATTCTTGCACCCAATCGGGCTTTAATATCCACCATAGCATTACCAATATCATGGTAAAATTAAAAATTGTAATAAAAATATACACAAGTATCCTAATTATATTGAAAAATTTGTCATTTAATACTAATATTAATATATAAATTTAACATTAAGTAGCAAAAAATATTAAAAAACTTAGCATTTATTAGAAATTATAAATATTAGAAAGGCGATAGGTATGGCAGAAAAACAAGAAATGACATTAGGGCAAGCCCTTTTAGGAATCATTGTAATTATTTTTATGGTTGGTATGTTTATAAACTCCCCAAATTCTGATTCATCAAATAGTAAAACAACACAACAAATAACTCAGAACCCAGAAATCCGCCAAAAACAATTAAAAATTACTAATGATTTTGTGTTAGAAGCCAAAAATAACGGACTTATAGTAAAAATAGACAAAATGTGTAATGAGGGTGAGTGTATATTCACTTTTTGGATAAATGAAAATATATATAACCAATATGGTTATGAAGATAAACAAGGAATACAAACATTAATAATGGAATATGGTAAATTACGAGGAGAAGGCAGTATCGCAAGAGGTTATTATTCCGGTAAGCACCTATAATTCCGATAGAGAAATGTATAGTTGTTTAATTTTTTGTACAAAATTTTATAATGGATAATTTTATGAAAAATGTCATTATTTCTTTGATTTTAATATTTTGGATTGTTAATACATCATTTTGTTCTGAAATAAATAATACTAAACAGCTAAAAGATGAGCAACTGGTTCAAGAAAAGTTATTTGAAACAAATATGGAAGCAAATAACTTAAGAAAATTCTTTTTTATAAGCTTAATTAAAGAAGATGGCATATTTTTTGAGAAACATCTTGGCGGTTCAGTTATAGATGATTTATCTATATATCTGGAAAAACATAAAGATCAGCAAGATTCTAATAATTATATTTTGGCAAATAAATTATTTAACCATTATAAAAGTTTGTATGATTTAGTTCAAAATATTAATATTCATACATATAAAAATAATATAGGTAAATTTGATTTAATGGAACCAATTATAATATCTGATGAAGATTATAATGAACTTGATAACGAAATTAAACTTCCTTTATGCATATATAACATCATAGTAAAGGAATTAAAAAAGAAATGATTTTTGTATTTAAAAGAAAGGAGTTAAAATGGCATTATTTATAATAGTAACATATATAATTGGAGGATATATATATTTTTTACCGGGAGTTATAGCAGGATATAAAAAACATAAAAATACAACTATAATAACAATATTAAACTTATTAGTCGGGTGGACAATAATAGGATGGATTGGACTATTAATATGGGCATTAACAGAAAAAAATATTGATTATACTCAAGAGCTTGAAAATCTTGCCAATTTAAAAGATAGAGGCGCTATAACAGAAGATGAATATAATATTCAAAAAACAAAATTGTTAAAAGTGCAAAAGTAAGAATTTGAAAATAATTATGATATTGATATTACTTGATATTAAAAGGAGTATTCTATGAAAAGATTAATTTTAGCTATATTTGTTATATTTATTTTTACACCGATATGTTTTGCTTTTGACTATCAAGCATCTTGTCATTATTTAGACAGCATAAGTGGTTTATCCACAACAGGTGATAGTATGGGATGTATGAGCAGTTATAAAATGCTTGATTCTCATAGAAGTAACTTAGCATATTATACTGAAGGTTCCAAAAGTTATATAAATAATGTTTATTTAGTTTTAAATGTATACTATGAGTCAAATAAAGAAAGTGTACATAACTCTTTGGTTCAATCAGCAAAGACTCTATCAAAAAAAGCAATAAACTACGAGTTACCACAACCTATTATTATGTGTTTAAAAAACGGGAATAAAGGCTCTTGGAAACATGGTAAATATACAATCAAAGTAACAAAAGAAATTTTTCCCAGTGGTAGAGGCTATGAAATACATTTCATAATTGAGGAATAGCAGGTAGTCAGTAGGTCGGATTTACTAATCCGACAAAAAAAATTAAGAAGCAATGGGTATATTGAAATTGCCGGGCAATTATGCCCAACCTACACATGCCAATTCCTGAGATATTAAAGAGTCTTTTGATATTGTCGGTTTTGTAAAACCGACCTACGAACTGACCAATTACACAAATATTACACAAAATCATAAATTCTCATCAATAATAAAAAAGAGGTAAGGATTTAAAACCCTTACCTTTATTGATTTTTAAAAATTACGCCCGAAGAGATTCGAACTCCCGACCTTTTGGTTCGTAGCCAAACGCTCTATCCAGCTGAGCTACGGGCGCATTTCTCATTTCAGTTTATCAAAAAAAAAACTTTTTTCAAGTTTTTTGAAAAAATTTTTAAAAAGTGCAATATTATTAATGTATTTTTTAAATCGTATGATATTCTGACAAATGAAAGGTAACCAGATGCAGAAATTGACAGAAAAAGAAACGGAAATTTTAAAACTTTTAATCAGGGGATACGATAACAGGGAGATTGCGGAAGCTTTATGCGTCAGCATTCACACTGTAAAAGCCCATCTTACATCAGTATTTAGAAAACTTAATGTTAAAAATCGGACTAAAGCTATTCTTTTCGCCATGTCCAATAACATGTTTAATGAATAAAATTGTTACAATTTGATTGCAAGGCTTGCAGGTTATATAATAGTGAGGTATGAAAAGACTTTTTTTATTATTCACACTATGTATAACTTTTCTTGCGATATTTGTAAACAGTGCATTTAGCGCGGAACTTCACAAAATAACGTCCGCGAATTTTGACACTTCAAATTCAATAATTGTTTTATCGGGACAGGATTCTCCGAGTCCCGTAACAGAGAACATAAAACTTGTCAAAATGGAAAATAAGGCTTATTTTGATATTGATTCCGCATTAATAACTTTCCCGAAACAAGACTGGGTGTTTAATTCCGGAATTATAAAAGAAATTATAATAAGTCAATTTTCAAACAATCCGTGCAAAGTTCGGGTTGTTATGCACTATGAAAAAGGGTTCAATCCTGACAATATAAAGTTTTACAAGCTGAACAACAATATTATAATAAAGTTGAGGAACGGCACTATATGCGATAATGAGTATTTTCACAACACATATCGTGATGAGCATTCTTCATCAAGCGATTTTTATGAATACTTAACAATCGCAACTCCGGTTCCGCAATCCGATGATTCTATCGCGGGACAAATACAAGATGCATTCAAACAAGGTCAGATAATGACTAAGAAAGAATTAAAGCTTAATACAAAGTATTATCTGAACAATGTTACAATAAAGCCTAACGGAGTTTTGCTTAACGGATTCGGTGCGGCATCAATTGAAAGACCTATGATTTTGCAAAATCCGGCAAGGATTGTATATGATCTGCCAAATACACTTGTAAATACAAAAATCAGAAATAAAGAATTCAGAATCAATGATACGGAAACCGTTAAAATCGGTCAATTTTCGGTAAACAAAGCAAGAATTGTAATCACAACGGATGCCGTTGGTGATTACATTCCCATATATTCCAGCGACAATCAGTCTTTAATCCTTGCAAATTATAAAAGAACGGGCACACAGTCTTTATACAGCAATTCAAGCAACGCAACAGCATATAACAAAGAAAAGAAAGATTCCCTGACGGAATCAATGGTATTAAAATTTGATGCGCCAATAGTACACGGGCTTGACAGATATAATGACAAGCTAATTATCTACCTTTATAACGTTTCAAAATACAGTGATGCAAGTTTTAAAACAACTTACAATAACACATTTTTTAAAGATGCCGTAATAGATTTAATGCCTAAAATCGGTTTGAAACTTACAATCCCGCTTGAGCAAGATGCTATGGTAAGCACTTATCTCGGTTCGGACGGAAAGAGTTTAAAAGTCACGGTTAAAGAAGCAAAGAAAAAGACACCTATTATATTTAATCCGCCGGCAAGCAATAATCACTCAAGCGGAAGCAGAAAAATTGTCATTGACGCAGGGCACGGCGGTTCGGATGCCGGTGCTATCGGCGGAGGAATAAAGGAAAAAGATATCACTCTTGATATTTCAAAGCGGGTTGAAAAACTTTTAAAACAACAGGGTTATCAGGTAAAGATGACACGTACGGATGATACTTATGTATCTTTACAAGACAGAGTAGAAATAAGTGAAAATTATTCACCCGATATTTTTGTCAGCATACATGTAAATTCAAGCGTAAAACCTGAAATAACAGGAGTTGAAACCCATTATTACAGACAGGAAAGTTTGGCACTTGCTCAAACTGTTCATGCTTCCGTTGCCAGTGCAATCAATTCGCCTAACCGCGGATTGTTTAAATCCAAATTTTATGTTATAAATCATACGACAAGTCCCGCAATTTTAATTGAGATAGGATTTATCTCAAACAGTGCAGAGAGAGCCGAACTTACGGGAGAAAAAAGAAAACAGGCTACAGCCAAAGCAATAGCAGATGGAATACAAAACTACTTTAAACAATATAAATAGACCGATAGCATTTTTTGACTCGGGAGTCGGCGGACTGACGGTGTTCAGCAAGGTTAAGAAACTCTTGCCGAAAGAAAACTATCTGTATTTTGGCGATACGAAAAATATGCCTTACGGAGAAAAAAGTGAAGAAGAACTTGTCGGATATGCACATAAAATTTTTAAATTCTTTGAAAAAGAAGAAGCAAAGGCAGTAGTTATGGCTTGCAACACAACTTCAGCCGTAACCTATGAAAAGCTCAAAGATAAATATAATTTCAAAATCTATCCGATAATCCAATCGGTTAGCTCCTCTCTGGCATCTTTAGACGGAATAAACAAACTTGCGGTAATAGCAACTCCCGCAACAATAAATTCTCATGCATATTCAAGAGAAATAAAAAAACATAATTCATCGGTTGAAGTGTTTGAAATCAGTGCGCCTAAATGGGTTCGGATAGTTGAGGAAGGCAGAATTAATTCCTCCGAAGCACTCGATGATGTAAAAGAAATTTTAGATAAGATACCAAAAGTTGATAAAATTGTTTTGGCCTGTACCCATTATCCTTATTTATCAGAAGTTTTAGGCAAATTTTTACCTCCCGATATGTTTATTGATCCCTCGTTATACTTTGCTCAAAACATTAAAAATGATTTGGAAAAGAGCGGATTTTTAAATAATAAATTTGAATACGAAAAATTTTATGTCAGCTCATCACCTGAAAATTTTGTTAAATCATCGCAGTTATTTTATAAATTGAACAGTCTGCCAGAATTAAAAATATTATAAAAAGGCTATATATTTGAACTGTCGATAATTTTAATTTTTGAACTTATTTTGTCCGGAGATACATTGCAAACCGTTGTGTTATCTCTCAGAGCATATACCGTAATATCCCGTTTCAAAGCTTCAAATACAGGTGTTGAACCCAATGAATTATAAGGCATATAAAGACAATCCAGATTTTCTATTCCGATACCTTCCTTGCCCAATAACGGCGCATTATCCAGTCCAAGCAGTATACATGGCAGAAACGTAGGTGTAATATATTCCGATGCCGAGCGGATATCAACAATTTCAGAGCTTATTGAATAATCCGCAAAAGCCGGTGAATGAGCACAGGGAACTTTCAACTCTTTTGATATGTAATGAGAAATTACGGCTTCAACCCCGCCTATGGGATCAACTCCAATCCCTTCACTGTATTGTTCGTTATCAGCATCGGAATTTTCAAACATACATACAATTGCAATTGCATCGCAGCCTTGTGCAATTAATTTTTTTGCACCTTCAAGCAGTGTTTTTTGATTTTTAACACAGCCTGATGATATTCCGCTTTCGTATATTTTAAATTCCACTCCCACATCTTCTTCGGTAACTGCAGTTGCGCCGATATTTACTCCGTAAATGCATTTGACCGCATTAACCGTATTTATATGAACATTCATGACATCCTGCGGAATGCTTTTATCGAAAAGAATACCTATTTTGTTATGTTTAGAAGGTTTTAGTTTTAAATTTCCCTTAAAAAATTCATCCAATGAATATCCTTCAACATAAAGCATATTATCCGTAATCCCTGAAAATCCGCCCGCATTAACGACATTCGGGTTGACAATCAATCGGGATTTTCGGGCAAGTCTGCGTGCATAAACAGATGCATCTCCGGCATATCCGCCTATAGAAGCTCCTACACCGGTTGGTACAATAAAAGCTGCCAGTTTCTCTCCGTTTTCTAACATAATAATATAATACATAAAAAAAGCGGTTTTAAAACCGCTTTTTTTATTGTTGAGCTCCGCCGTATGAGAAGTCGCTCTTTATATTTGTTTGAAGGAGTTTTGTCCAGCTGCTTTCAAATGTGTTGATTTCGTTTAATTGAGTTTCAAGGTTATTTTTTTCAAGCTCTAATTCTTCTTCCCAAGAATTAAGATTTGCAAGTTCCAGTTCATGATCCTGTTCCGCTCTTTCGATTAATATATCATAATTTTCGGGATCACTTTCGTAGTAGTTGAAATAAATATCATTAATCTGATCGTTATACATTTGCTGACACGATGCAATCTGTTTTGTATTGTTCAACAAATTCATCATATTAGAAGAAAGTTTGTCATTAAGTAAAGCTTTTTGTTTTGTGTAAAGTAACAAAGTTTCGTGAATGTTTGAAATTGCCATCTCTCTCGTCCTCTTGTTTCTATCAGTACTTATATAAAAAAAATTTAAATTAGTGAATTTCAAGTTTAACATATTTTGTTACATTTCGTAATAAATCCTAAAAAGCACTATTTTCAGTATTTTTGTAAAATTTTCTTTACAAAACGGCAAAAAAATATTTGCTGTTTTTTTATAAATAATGTATCATTAGTGAGGTGTGTATATGAATTATGTTCTCCAGCAAAAATCCGATTTAAAAAAGATTAAAATATCAGATATATCAACAACTCTGCCTGATTTGAAAAGCTGCACGGAGCCGAAATCATCGGCAATTGCAAAGTGGCTTATGAATATCATTGATTCAAATGACAGAATCACCCCTGATTCGCTTCTGCCTTCAAAGCCTGATTTGGCTTATTTGCTCGGTGTAAGCATAGGAACGGTTCAAAACGCATTGAGATACATTGAAGATATGGGATATGTAGAGTCAAAACAGTGCATCGGAACAATAGTCCGAAACCGTGAAAAACCCAATCAACTCAGAAAATTGACTTCAAAACGCGAAACGGCCATCAGTGCCATAAAAAAATATATTACGGATAATAATTTAAGAGAAGGTCAAGCATTACCTTCATCCAGAATTTTATCATCGGTGACAGGCTGTTCAACAAATACAACAAGACTTGCAATAGAATATCTTGTATCTGCGGGTATTTTAACTAACGGAGAAAATAAAAAATTGATTAAAACAACAGATTTTTCCAAAGATGAAATGATAAAAGAAAATGTCACTCTCGTAAAAAAAGTAGAAGACGACTTAAAAAAATACATCACAAATAACCTCAAAACCGGTGACAGAATACCGGCACATGAACACCTTTCAAAGAAGCTTTCGGCAAGTATCAAAACCATTCATGATGCGCTGAAATCATTAATTAACGAAGGCATTTTACTTGCAAGGCGCGGAAGATACGGTACAACCGTTTTAAAAATGCCCAATGATAAAAATATAGAATTAAAAAAAGAAACTTCCATATTTGCTCCCGCCCCGGAAGCCGCATTCTATTATTACGAAAAGACTCAAAATCACATTAAAAAAATGATTGCCGAAAATTATGAAATAGGTGCAAAACTACCTTCAATAAATGAACTTTCAAAACAGCTTGATTTAAGTCCTAATACAATCAGAAAAGCATTCCACAATCTTGCAAAAGAAGGCTATCTGACATTTTCCCGCGGAAGATACGGCGGAACCTTTGTTGCCGATATACCGGACAATCAGGCTTTCAAATGGCTTGCGGTTAATGAAGGATATGTAGAACAAAACGTTAGCAAGGACAGTCTTATCTGACAAGCTAAGGGCAGAGGCTTTCCCAGTCGGGTTCTTCACCTTCCTCACCCGGCTCCTTGATATGTTCACCGCTCTCCATCATAACTTTTAAAGTCCATTTTAGCTGCTGTTTGTAATTTTCGCGTGCCTTTTTTGCAGTCGGCGCACAGAAAAGAAAACTCGGAATTTCTTTAATTTCAATAAAATGATAAATGTTATGGTCAAAATCCAAGTCCTGACCTTCAATAAGTGTCCAGTTTAAATTGAGGTAGTATTCTAAATCTTTTTCCATCTAACCGTCCAGTGAATGTTCATTCAAAGGCTGTGTAATCATGATACCTTCACCGCCGATAACTTCCGCCTGTCTGCCTTCAATTTCAAGATAAACCGGCTTTGAAGTATTTCTTTTTGCGGTTTTAATTATCTGATTAAGTCTTTTATAAACACTATCTGTACCTCCGCCGGTTTCAAAAACCCCGTTTAAATTGATAACAACTTTTCCGGGTGTTTCATTCAACGATATAATTCTGGTTCCTGCGGGGATTTCGGAATAAACACCTTTTGCTTTCTCGGTCTGTTTAGGTCCGGCAATGAGAGATTGAATGGCAAATTTTATTTTTGAACCGTCAACCGTTTCATCGTATTCACGGTTAACGGCTTTATAAACTTCTTCTTTATTTTCATTTTGTCCGATAAAAAATATATTTACATAGACTTTTTCAACCTGTTCGGGTTCTTCCGTTTCATCTTCGGGGATTGTCTGCTCGGATGCTACGATATCACCGGACAAATTTTCATCATTATGGTAAAACATTCTCATACCGAGAAAACAGCATACCGCAACCATTATTACTGCAGTTACAAACAAAAATAATTTTTCATCTCTACGCATATATATTATTCCTTATCTTTAAGCAGAGTTATTACACCGTCAATACTCACTTTTTTATCAGCAATTTTTATACTTTGAATACTGATCTTTGCATTTTTATTCTCTAATATTTTTGCCGAAAAATCAAGCGGGTTGACATAATTTAATAAAGATGCAAGTTTATTTAATCCTGCATTTCCTTCAAGCATTTGGGTATCTTTCAGTGAAATTTTTCCGTTTTCTACTTTAACCGTCGAATATAAAACTACATCTCTGGATTTTTTTACAAACGGAATTGTATATTTAAGTATATAATACAGCTTATCGTTTTTAAGTTTTACCGAGGATGAATCAATACGGAAAAAATCGGGCAGACTGTTATTTATATCGTTGATAAATCTTTTATAATCCGAAGAATTCATTGTATTATTTAAGTCATCTTCCGATATAACAACATTCAACGACATAGGCATATCTTCTTTTATAATTACGTCACCGTCTTTCTTATCGACAATGTAGTTAAAATCACAGAGCGTTTCCGCTTTAAATGATGATATATAAACACCTTGCGAAATAACATTTTTACCTGTAACTTTAATTGATTTAAATCTTCCGGCTTTTAAATCTCTGACACTGTATGATTTTAATACAGCCTTTATATCGCCTTTATTCAAATTTTTCTTAACGGCTTTTTTGATAAGTTTTCGGGCAATTTGTTCGGCAAGAAAATTCTGTCCCGTTATGTTGCTGAAAAATCTTGATGTTTTTGAAGTTAAATCGTACGGTGCGGGGCAATTTACATCACACGCACAAAAACCCGAAATTCCGTATAACATACAAAAAATAGTTATTATAATCTTTTTCATCATAAAAATACCTTCTTTAGCTTAATATTATCACCCTGTGCCATTCCGACCGCACAGACATCATTATTATAAATCAAAATAACATAACCGGCATGCCCGTTATTTTTAATCGGCAGACCGTTTTTAATCCTTTTTATATCTTCCTCTTTAACCTCCGCTTTACATAAATCCAATACCGTGACAGGATTAATGAGATTTTTCTCAACATCAATTCCGTCAAGACTCAGGCTGTCAGTTATATTAAATTTTCCTGCACGGGTGCGTATAAGTTTAATCAGATAAGCACCGCAGCCGAGTTTTTTGCCTAAATCATCCGCAACAGAGCGAATATAAGTACCTTTTGAGCATTCAATTAAAATTTGTGCCTGCTGCAAATTATTATCAAAAGATTTTAATTCTATTTTTTTAATAATAACTTTTCTCGGCTTAATTTCGACATCTACCCCTTTTCTTGCATATTCGTAGAGCTTTTTTCCGTTAACTTTAACGGCAGAATAAATCGGCGGGAACTGTTCAATTTCCCCCTCAAAAAATTTCAAAGCATTTACAACTTCATCTTCCCGAATTTTTTTATCGGAAGTGAAATTTATTTCGCCTTCAATATCGCAAGTAGTTGTGGAAGCTCCAAACTGAATTGTCGCAAGATATTCTTTATCATCAGCCAAAAATTCAATAAGTCTGGTTGCTTTACCTATACAAACAGGTAAAACACCTTCGGCAAAGGGATCTAAAGTCCCCGTATGTCCGATTTGCTTAATATTTGTCAAACGTCTCAAAACCGCAACAACATCATGCGATGTCATTCCCCTTGGTTTATAGACATTTAGAAAGCCGAACACTACAGTTCTCCGCGTGAAATTTTATCAATAATTTCATTTACCCTTGAACCTTTTTCCAAAGAGTCGGTATAAACAAATTTCAATTCCGGAGTAAGTCTTAAACGAATACGTTTTCCGACTTCATATCGAATTTTTGGGGTGCTTTTTTCTATAATATCTTTAGTTTTCTCGATTTGTTCTTCAGAGCCCAAGACACTGTATATAACTTTTGCAAAAGAATTATCATGCGAAACTTCAACATCAAGAACGGATACAACCCCCGCAAGCCCGCGGACTTCTTTTCTTAAAATGTCCGATATATCTCTCATCAGTTCTTTTCTAACGCGTTCGTTTCTGAGTGTCATAATTTTTCTCCTGTTAATTCATTGTAACACAAAAAAAATTTACATCATAATCTTATCAATATCGATACAAAATTTGTAATTCGCTTCGGGGGCATATAAACTTTACTGTTCGGCAAGCTTTTTATAAAGTTCTATTTGTTTGTCGGTAAGATTTTTCGGTATAACAATTTTTATTTTGGCGTTAAGGTTTCCGTATCCGCCGCCTTTTTGGGGAAGTCCGAGTCCCTTAAGCCTTAAAGCTTGCCCCGATGAAGTTTTTGGCGGAATTTTAATCCCGATTTTACCGTGCAAAGTTTCAATATCTTTTTTAGTGCCTAAAACAGCTTCGGGAGGCGTAATTTCAACTTCTTTAGTTAAATCCGCACCGTCAATTTCATATTCGGAATCTTTAAAATGCACCACCAGATACAAATCTCCTTTTCTTCCGTAAGCATCTGCCTGTCCTTCGCCTTTTACACGGACTTTTTTCCCTTCGGTAACATCGGGAGGAAGTTTTACTTTTATCGTTTTCGGTTCGGTCTTAATTCCCGTTCCGCCGCAATTTGAGCAGTAGCCGCCGTTAGGTGGACATTTTGTGCAGCGCTCCATATTGTTATATTTAACGGTAACGGGTTTTCTGTCAAATATATCTTTTGCGGTTATATTTAAAGTTTTTGTGACATCCAAATCCTCGGAAGGCGGCTGCTGACGACGGGTTCTTGAAGAACGTCCGGCATCGGCAAAGTCATATCCGCCGAAATTCATACCTTGAGCACCCATCATATCGCCGAAAAGAGAACTGAAAAAGTCAGAAAATCCGCCGAGATTTTCTCCGTTAAAACTGAAACTCTGAAAACCTTGTCCGCCGTCAAATCCAAAGTTTTCAAACCCCGGAGGAGGTGTATAGCTTTGTCCGCCCTGCCAGTTTGAGCCCAAACTGTCGTATCTTTGGCGTTTTTGCTTGTCACCCAAAACTTCATAAGCTTCATTTATATCTTTAAATTTACTCTCAGCCTCTTTAGTCTTATTAACATCGGGATGATATTTTCGTGCAAGTTTTCTGTATGCGGATTTTATTTCCGCATCCGATGCACCGCGTTTTACACCCAATATTTCATAATAGTCTTTGTATTCCATCTGTATCTCCTAATCTTATAATAATATAAAATCGGTATTATATCGGAATTATTAATTATTTCTTAATGAATTAAAAAAAGGTACGCAAGCGTACCTTTTTTAGAATTATTTGAGTTTTAATATCAGAACATCAAGCCTGCTTCTCTTGCGGCATCAGCAAGAGCAGCAACACGACCGTGATATAAGAAACCTCCGCGGTCAAATACAACACATTCAACACCGGCTTTTTTAGCTTTTTGAGCGATTGCTTCGCCTACAGCTTTTGCAGCCTCAATGTTTCCGCCATGAGTTAATTTTTCTTTTAACTCTTTATCATTTGATGAAGCGGAAGCTAAAGTTACATGATTTTCATCATCAATAAGCTGTGCATAAATATGTTTTGTACTTCTGAAAACTGCCAATCTCGGGAATTCAGCCGTTCCTGACAATTTAGTTCTGATAGTTCTGTGTCTTTTTTGAACTCTTGGTTTTCTTGATTCTTGTTTAATCATTTTATTTTCCTTTCTTACTTGCTTTAGCGGGCTTTATACCCTTCACATGTAAATTTTAAATTTTATTTTTTACCTGCCTTACCGGCTTTACGTCTGATATGTTCGCCTTCATATCTGATACCTTTTCCTTTGTATACTTCAGGCGGGCGTTTAGCTCTTATGAAAGCTGCGATATCACCGACAGTTTGTTTGTTTGAACCTTTGACGGTAATTTTTGTGTTAGCTTCAACGGTAATTGTAATTCCTGCGGGCGGTTCAACAATTACGGGGTGAGAATAACCGAGTGCAAGGTTTAAGTTTTTACCTTCCATATTTGCACGGTAGCCGACACCTTGAATTTCCAACTGTTTTACAAAGCCTTCTTTAACACCGTGAATAGCGTTTGCGACAAGTGTTCTGAACAAACCGTAAAGTGCATCGGTTTCTCTTGATTCACCGATTTTCGACATAACAACATGGTTGTCTTCCGTTTTTACCGAAATTTCAGGACGAACTTCAACGGTTTCTGTACCCAAAGGTCCTTTAGCCGTAACTGTCTGTCCGTTAATCGTAACTTCCACACCCTGCGGAATTTCTATAGGTTTTTTACCAATACGTGACATTTTAATTTTCTCCTTTTGGTATACTGTGTACATAAACCTGATTTTTCTACCAATTATATCAGGCCGTCTGATATTTGCATTTTATGCTATGACGCAAAGAGCAAAAATCGTTAGTAGATATAACAAAGAACTTCGCCGCCGACATTTTCTTTACGAGCTTTTCTGTCAGTCAAAAGTCCTTTGCTTGTGGAAACAATAGCAATACCCATACCGCCTAAGACTTTAGGAAGGTTTTTGGCTTTGCTGTAGCTCCTCAAACCGGGTTTTGAAACTCTTTCCAATTTTGTGATGATAGGTTTGTTCTTCTCATCGTATTTAAGAGTAATTTCCAAAACTTTGAAATTTCCGGAATCTTTAACACTGTAATCAGTAATGAAACCTTCTTCTTTCAACAATTTAGCGAGTTGAACTTTTAATTTTGATGAAGGCATCTCAACTGAAGGATGAGCAACCATCTGAGCGTTTCTGATTCTTGTTAGCATATCTGCTATAGGATCTGTCATTGACATATTTTTTCCCTTTCATAGACTTACCTTCACAGTTAGAAGGCAGTATCTTAACTATTACACCGCTTACCGAATTAACGCTGCCAATCGGGAAAATTGCTGCCCTTGGCTTGCTCCGGCAGTTCGGAACTGTAAGAGTAATTTAACACAAAAAAACAAAGTTTACAACATGCATTGTAAACTTTGTTAACATTTTATGGTATTTGCCCTGAGGCATACAAAAAATGCTACCAGCTTGCTTTTGTAACACCAGGAAGTAATCCTTCATGAGCCATCTTTCTCAAACAAATTCTGCAAAGACCGAAATCTCTGTGAAATCCGTGAGGACGACCGCAGATACTGCATCTGTTATGAAGTCTTACCGATGGATATTTACCTGCTGCCGCAAGTTGTCTTCTTTTTTCTTCTTTGTTTATCATCGCTTTTTTAGCCATGAATTTCTCCTTTTATCTTGTTGTTTCTATTTAAGTCCTTTGAAAGGCATTCCGAGTAATCTTAACAATTCTCTTGCCTCATCATCAGTTTCAGCCGTTGTGATAACCGATACGTTCATACCTTTTACCAAATCAACTTCTTCATAAGTAATTTCAGGGAACAAAGCCTGTTCTTTCAATCCGAGAGTATAGTTTCCGCGGCCGTCAAAACTTTTCGGCGATACACCTCTGAAATCGCGGATACGGGGAAGAACTACACAAACCAATTTCTGCAAAAAGTCGTACATTCTTTCACCGCGCAATGTAACCATTGCACCAACCGGCATCCCTTCTCTTAATTTGTATGATGCGATTGATTTTTTTGCTTTGGTAATTACACATTTTTGACCTGCAATTTTAGTCAACTGTCCTTCGATTACTTCGGCAATCTTTGAGTTATGAGAAGCTTCGCCGACACCCATGTTCAAAACTATTTTATGAAGTTTCGGAACCTGATTGATGTTTTTGTAACCGAATTTTTCTTTCAATGCAGGAATAACTTCTTCCTGATATCTTGTTTTTAAGCTTTTAGTTTTTGTTGCCATTTTCGTATTTCCTTAATTCTGCGATACTAAATATTATAACTTAGCATCTAATTGTTCACCACATTTTTTACAAACACGAACTTTTTTGCCGTCAACAACAGCGTGTTTGATCCTTGTCGGTTTTTCGCAAGCAGGGCAGATAACCATAACGTTTGAAGCATCAACCGGAGCTTCAACTTTAATTAAACCGCCTTGAATGCCGGCCATGGGCTGAGGTTTTTGAGCCTTAGTGACCATGTTCAAGCCTTCAACCACAACAGTACCGTCTGCCGGATTTACTTTCTTGACATTGCCGTCTTTTCCTTTATCTTTGCCTGCAATTATCATTACCCTGTCGGTATTTTTTACATGCAAGCTTTTCTTTTTGTCTGCCATAGTTTTCTCCATTTTCTTTTACGGAACCGATAATACAATTATATCGGGCGTAATTGTTTTACTTAGATTACTTCCGGAGCTAAAGATACGATTTTCATATAACCTTTATCTCTGAGCTCACGGGCAACCGGTCCGAAAACACGAGTTCCGCGGGGGTTGCCGTCTTTATTGATAATTACTGCAGCGTTTTCATCAAATCTGATTACCGATCCGTCATTACGTTTGATATCAGCTTTGGTTCTAACAACAACAGCTCTTACGACTTCTGATTTTTTTACGGGCATATTCGGGTTAGCATCTTTAACGGCAGCCACGATTTCATCACCGACTCCCGCAAATTTTTTGTTAGAACTGCCCATTACACGGATGCACAAAAGTTCTTTTGCACCTGTGTTGTCTGCCACTTCTAATCTTGTTTCTTGTTGTATCATTTTTTTATTCCTTTACATTGTTTTTACAGCGCATTATTTTAAATAATGATGTATACTCATTAACGAGCTTTTTCAACTACTTCAGCGAGTTTCCAACGTTTACCGCCGGAGATGGGTTTTGATTCCACAATTCTGACCACATCACCTTCATTGCAAACATTGCCTTCATCGTGTGCTTTGTAGTTTTTGTTTGATTCCATAATCTTTTTGTATTTCGGGTGGGGTTCATAATCCGCAACTTTTACAACGATTGTTTTATCCATTTTATTGCTGATTACCACACCTTGTTTTTCTTTTTTTGGCATTTATGTTTCTCCTTTGAATTTAACTTATGAGTTAAACTTCCTTCTGTTTCAGAATAGTTTTTGCTTGAGCTATCAGTTTTTTAGTTTTGGAAATAAGTGCAGTATTTTCAAGCTTGTTTGTTGAAAGCTGTAATTTGTAATTAAACAAATCCTTTTTCCAATCCGTTATAGCGTTTTGCAATTCTTCTGCTGATTTTTCACGCATTTCTTGTAATTTCATTTTTTAAGTTTCCTTATATAATTTACGCCTGTTTTTCTTTTTCCACTACTTTTACTTTAATAGGCAGTTTCTGAGCAGCCAATTCCAATGCATGAACCGCAACACTTCTGTCAAAGTAATCGAGTTCAAAAAGAATTCTGTTAGGCTTAACAACTGCAACCCAGTATTCCAAATTACCTTTACCGGAACCCATACGAGTTTCAGCCGGTTTTGCAGTAATCGGTTTATCGGGGAATATTTTAATCCAAACGTTACCGCCACGTTTGATTTCACGAGTCATTGCACGACGTGCAGCCTCGATTTGTCTGCTGGTAATCCAGCCGGGTTCGACAGCTTGAAGTGCATATCCGCCGAATTCAAGTTTTGTACCTCTTGTTTCGGTACCCTTCATTCTGCCTTTCATCATTTTGCGGTATTTAGTTTTCTTAGGCTGTAACATTTTATTTTTACTCCTGTTATGCTTCTTCTACCGCTCTGCGTCTGGGGCGTCTGCCGCCTTTATCAGAGACTTCTTTACCTTTTGCTTTGATGTTCTGGTCTGCTTTTTCACCGGGCATTAAGTTGCCTTTAAAAATCCAAACCTTAACACCGATTTTACCCATTATGGTATCGGCTTCAGTAAAACCGTAATCTACGTCAGCTCTGAGTGTCTGCAAAGGAATTCTGCCTTCTTTTGCCCATTCGGAACGTGCAATTTCCGCACCGCCCAAACGGCCTGACACCATTACTTTGATACCCTGAGCACCCGCTCTCATTGAACGCTGCATTGCTTGTTTCATTGCGCGTCTGAAAGCGATACGTTTTTCCAGTTGTTGTGCAATTGATTCGGCTACAAGCTGTGCATCAGCATCAATTCTTGCTACTTCAACAACATTGATAATCACGGGTTTACCGATATATTTTGAAACTTCTTTTTTCAAATCTTCGATTCCCTGACCGCCGCGTCCCACAACAATACCGGGTTTTGCTGTTACAACCGTTACGGTTGTATTCTGGGCTTTTCTGGAAATTAATATTTTTGATACGCCCGCAGCATAAAGTTTTTTCTTAATGAATTTTCTGATTTTTGCATCTTCTGCAACGAATACGCCGTAATCCTTAACCTTTGCAAACCATGTGCTTACCCAAGGCTGAATTATGCCTATTCTGAATCCTTTTGGATGTGTTTTTTGTCCCATTTTATTTACCTTTTATTATTACTACTACTTGATATCGCTAACCTTTAAAGTAAGGTGTGAAGTGCGTTTCAGTCTTTTATACATACGACCTTGCGCTCTTGTTCTTGCTCTTTTGTAAGTTACGCTTTCATCTGCAAAGATTTCGGAAACCTTTAAAGATTCTGCGCTTACGCCGTATTTTTCCTGTGCATTTGCAACAGCGGCTTTCAAGTTCTTTTCAACCACTCTTGCTGCAAAATAAGGCATAAAACGTAACATATCTTGAGCTTCGACAACAGATTTACCTCTGACTTCGTTTATTACACGGCGAAGTTTTCTTGCTGTCATTTTGATATCGGTTTGTCTTGATTTAGCTTCCATTGTTTTTTCCTTTTACTTACGTTTAGCAGTCTTATCAGAACCTGCGTGACCTTTGTACAATCTTGTAGGTGCAAATTCACCTAATTTGTGTCCGATCATTTGTTCCGTTACATATACGGGTACGTGAGTTTTTCCGTTATGAACGGCTATTGTATGACCAAGCATGTCAGGTACAATCATAGATGCTCTTGACCATGTTTTAATAACTTTCTTTTCCGAATTTGCATTCATCTTAGCTATTTTATTTGAAAGAGCTTCTTCTACGTATGGACCTTTTTTTAATGAACGTGCCATTAATTTATTCTCCTTTTGTGTTTTGTGATTTTAATGAAAATTATTTCTTTCTGCTTCTTACGATTAATTTGTCAGAAGCTTTTCCGATTTTTCTGGTCTTGTGACCGAGAGCGGGTTTACCCCAAGGGGTTTTCGGATGTCCGCCGGGACCGGTTTTACCTTCACCGCCGCCGTGAGGGTGATCACAGGGGTTCATTGTAACACCGCGAACCGTAGGTCTTATACCCATATAACGTTTTCTTCCGGCTTTACCGATTGATAAGTTTTTGAATTCGGCATTGCCCAGCGTTCCGATAGTTGCCATACATTCTTTTCTTACCATTCTCATTTCGGAGGAAGGAAGTTTTACGGTAACGTAATTGCCTTCTTTAGCCATTACCTGAGCTGCGTTTCCGGCTGCTCTAACCATTATACCTCCGCGTCCGGGGGACAATTCAATATTATGAACAATTGTACCGAGAGGAATCAATTCCAGAGGAAGTGCATTACCTGTTTGTACCGGTGCTTCGGGACCGCTTACGATTACATCGCCTACATTCAAACCTTCCGGTGTCAAAATATATCTTTTTTCACCGTCTGCATAGAATACCAATGAAATTCTTACGTTTCTGTTCGGATCGTATTCAATAGTTTTGACTGTAGCGGGAACGCCGAATTTTTCGCGTTTGAAATCGATTACACGGTAAGCTTGTTTCACACCGCCGCCTTTATGACGGCAGGTAATTCTTCCGGTATTATTTCTTCCTGCTGTTTTTTTCAAAGATTTCAACAAGGACTTTTCGGGTGTTGTGCAAGTGATTTCCTGATAATCACTTTTTGTCATTCCTCTTTGTCCCGGAGAAGTCGGATTTATTTTTCTTGTTGCCATTTTATTTTTTCTCCTTTTTTGACTTTGTAATACCTGAGGGACTTATGCCTTACGCCCCTATGCTCCGATGAGTTCCTCAATCGGATCGCCTTCGATTGTTACGATGGCTTTTTTGGAAGAATCGGTTCTGCCGAATTTATATCCCATTCTTTTTGTATGAGAAGGCATGTAAACCGTTCTTACTTTTTTAACTTTTCTTCCGGGAAAAGCTAATTCAACAGCTTGAGCAATTTCAACTTTTGTAGCATCTTTTACAACTTCAAAAGTATACTGCCCGAGAGATGTTGCACCTACCGATTTTTCCGTAATGATAGGTTTTTTAATTACATCATATAATTTTTCCGTATTTGTTCTTGCTTTACTCATTATTGCAGCCTTTCTGTTATATCATTTACAGCAGATTCGGTAATAACAACAGAATCAGCTTCCAGTAAATCTTTAACATTTAAGTTGGACGGTAAAATAACTTTTACGCTGGGGATATTTCTTGCCGAGAGTTCAAGATTTTTGTTTTCATCGGCTTTGAAATCCGCAACAATTAAGATCTTACCTGATACATTCAAAGATTTTAAAGCACCGACCATCAATTTTGTTTTGGGTTCGGCAATAGCGGAAAAGTCTTTTACCACTACCAATTGTTCGCTTTTTGCGGATAATGCGGATCTCAATGCAAGCTGTCTTGCTTTTTGAGGCATATTAAACGCATAGCTTCTGGGTTTCGGTCCAAAGATTACACCGCCGCCCGCAAACAAAGGTGAACGCAAAGAACCTGCTCTTGCTCTGCCGGTACCTTTTTGTTTCCAAGGTTTTCTGCCGCCGCCTGAAACTTCGGCTCTTGTTTTTGCACAAGCCGAACCTTGACGTGCATTATTTAATTGTCTTCTCAATGCGAGGTGCATCAAGTGTAAATTGGGTTCAACACCGAACACTTGTTCGTTCAATGTAATTTCGCCTAATTTTTCTCCGTTTGTACTTAATATTTCTTTTGACATTTTTATTTTCCTTTATCTAGTTTAAACTGCTTACCTCTTGCTATTTTGCTTTATTTGGCAAGACCAGCCTTCTTATCTCAAGCTAATTCCATTTGGTTCTTGTCGGAACGATTGTAACCAATCTGCCTTCGCATCCGGGAACCGAACCTTTAATCAAAACCAAACTGTTATCGGCATCAACTTTAACAAGTTTTAATTTGGTAATTGTAACTCTTTCGTTGCCCATGTTACCTGCCATTCTTTTACCTTTAATAACACGGGAAGGAGTAGTACCTGCGCCGATAGAACCGGGTTCTCTGTGGTTTTTGGAACCGTGTCCCATAGGTCCTCTTGAGAAGTTCCATCTTTTTACCGTACCTTGAAATCCTTTACCTATTGATTTTCCGGTAACATCAACTTTTTCTACGTTATCCAAGACGGATAATTCGATTTTGTCGCCTACTTTGTAATCCTGTGGATTGTCAACTCTGAACTCTTGAACATGTCTGAAATTTTCCAGACCGTTTTTCTTAAAGTGTCCGATTTCAGCTTTTGATAAATGTTTTTCTTTAGCCGAAACAGTTCCGACCTGAATTGCATTGTAGCCGTCAGTTTCGATTGTTTTTACCTGAGTAACAACAATCGGATCAACTTTGATAACAGTAACGGGAATTGCCAAACCTTGTTCGTCAAAGATTTGAGTCATGCCCAGTTTTTTACCTATTACACCTAGTGTCATATTTTTACCTTTCTAGCAGTATGCGCATTAAAGCCTGTGCTTTAAATTGCACAATCCTGCATTTACTCTTGCGAGCGCTACTATTACTTTACCTTTTTTACCGCTTTGAAGCGTCAGTAGATCACATTACATGCATAATGCTTATTAAGTTTTCAAAACCGTTACAGTTTAACTTCTATATCGACACCTGCCGGTAAATCCAATCTTCCCAACTCTTCAACGGTTTGTTGAGTGGGTTCGTATATATCAATAATACGTTTATGAGTTCTCATTTCAAAATGTTCACGGGATTTTTTATCTTTGTGGGGTGAACGCAAAACGCAATATATACGTCTTTTTGTAGGTAAAGGAATAGGGCCTGCTACTTTAGCATCTGTTCTTTTTGCTGTTTCCACGATTTTATCCGAAGATACGTCAATAAGTTTGTGATCGTATGCTTTCAAACAAACGCGGATTCTTTGTCTTTGTGTAGTTGCCATTTGAATTCCTTTTTTGTTTTGTAATACACGCTTGAAATGCCTTTCGGCATATATTTCGGTTAGCGTAAATATTTCCAAGCACAGCAATCGTAAAACAAATAAATTCCCCTGTCAACAGGGGAATTGTAAATTTGTATAGATTTGTAAACTGTTTTTTATTTTCTTAAAATTTCTTTAAATATTCATCTAAATTCATTTTAGAGATTTTTTGCTCTTTAAGAAACTTATCAAGCAATGTTTTATCAATTTCATTAATTTTTTTATTAAAATTCTTAAATTTAAGCTCCGGTAATTTAGTTAAAGGAATAAGTTGTTTGACTTTTTCTTTAGAAGCTTTAGCTGCTGCTAGAGCATCATCCCAAGTGGCATTTTAGGCAAATTAAGCTCTTTTATCAACCTTACAACTTCTTTTTTGCCTTCTTGCGTTAATTTACCACTTCTGCTGAACATATCCTTTGTGATACCTTTTAATGCATTAGGAGTAATTTCGGATCTGATTCCGTGCATATAAACCAATTCTTCGGCAAATTCTTTGTCCTTTACCGCAAGTCTTTTTACCGCATTTGCAAATCCGCGAACACCTGATTCTATCATCGCAACTTTTCCTGACATAATACTTTCCTTTCTTTTTAACTAAATTGATTTTAAAAATCTATTTCCCTTACTCTTATGTAAAAACAAAATCGCCAAAATAATTGCTAAGAGCGCAAAAATGCTATGCTATGCTATGCTATGAGCAAGTATAGCAAGGGTTTTAAGCATGTGTAAATTCATATTTACATTTCTTTATATTAATGAAAATTGGTTTGATTAAATCAAATATTTTACATATCTGCTGTCAAAAGAATAATTCGTAAACAGTATAAAATTTTAAACCGGTGTCACAGTCAAATTCTCGCTTCTTGTACACAAACTTTTAGTATGTTAATATTGGGTTATGCAAATAGATATTTCAAACTTAAAATCGGCATTACAGACACTGAAATCAAGTATGGATGTACTTGAAAGAAACAAAACTTGTGATTTTGCGGATATGCTTGAAGATTCCTGCATAAAAAGATTTGAGTACACTCTTGAGATTGCAAGAAAGCTTATGAAAAAAGTTTTAAAAAAGATTTACGGGAAGTCAGAGGAAGAATTAACCGTTAACAATACTTTCAGGTTTATGCAGGGCTACAAATTTATTGAGAATTGGGAAAACTGGCGTAAATATTACGAAAAACGAAATAACACCGCACACGAATATGATATTGCAAAATCACGCGAACTTTTGAAGCTGGTGCCGAACTTTATCTCGGATACAGAGTTTCTCATAAAAAAATTGGACGAAAATATTAAATGATAAAAGGGATTTCTGAAAAAGAGTACAATATAATTAAAAATATATTAAAGGATTATCCGTATCAATTTTTTGCTTACGGTTCACGAACAAGAGGAGATTTTTCGGAGCTTTCCGATTTAGATGTACTTATTAAAGGGTTGGATGATGAAAATATCATTCCGGAGCTGAAACACAGATTTGATGAAAGCTATCTGCCATACGTTGTTAATTTTGTCAATTTCAACTCAATTAATAATGATTTTTATAATTTAATAAAAAATGATTTAGTTGAATTACATTAAAAAAAATTGCTTAAGAAAAAGTTTTTGCACGGGCTAATTGATATAGAATAGTAAATCAATTAAGCTAATTCTTGTTTCATATTAAAAATGCTTAAATCCATAGGTATTTTACCTTGTTTGGATTGTGTTTCTTCAGCTGTTCCGGTTTCATCTTTAATGCCTGCTGCTTCATTCACTTCCTTGCGGCTGTTTTCACTGAGAATTTTTGTATAATCTTTACCTTCTCTTTCCGCAACAAAAATACTCAAATCTTTATTTCCCAAAGCCGCGATTCTTGATAATTGTATTGTAGTTCTGCCGTTGTAATCCTCACTGCCAACCAACTTTATCATATCAGACGGTTTAAAATTCGGAAATCGTGTAAAAATATCACCAACTGTAATTGCCATAATTCTTTATCCTTTCTGTATAAATAAAGTATTTTTGTATAAAATAATTGCTAAGAGCGCAAAAATGCTATGCTATGCTATGCTATGAGCAAGTATAGCAAGGGTTTTAAGCATGTGTAAATTCATATTTACATTTCTTTACATTGATGAAAATTAATTTAGTAGGATTAAAACAAAAAAATTGACCTTGCGGTCAATTTTTTAGTCTGATTTTTTAGTCTTTTTCGGTTTTACTTCTTCAGCGATGTCAGGAGTTTCTTCTTCATCCGGCTCATCTTCGGATTCATCTTCTGATTTTTCTTCGGACTCTGCTTCTTCCTGTTCTTCATCGGAAGTTTCTTCGGTTTCGCCGGCATCTTCTTTTTCCAATGCCGCTTTTATCTCCTCCTCATCCCGCGCTCTTATTACAGGGATTGACAGCATCAGGGCAACCTGTTCCCCGTCCTGTTCAAGATTAAGTTCAAGCGCTTCTTTATCCATTTCTACATATTTTGAAAGAAGTTCAACCAATTCTTTACGCATTCTCTCCATCAGTTCGGGAGTCAGATTTGTTCTGTCCTGCATCAATACGACTCTTAAACGATTACAAGCCGTATCTTTTGCGGATTCTGTCTGCTCCTGCTCCGTTCTGCGGAAAAAGCCCAATACTTTGTTATATAAATTTGCAAATATCATCTTACTTCTCCTTTCCCGCTAAGCCCGAAAAAAACTTTTTAACCCTTGCCAAAACGCCTTTCGGTTCTTCTATATTAAGGAACGGAACTTCTTCTCCCATAATCCTTTTGGCTACATTCATATAAGCTTTACCCGCAAGCGATTTTGAATCGTTTACGATAGGTTCACCCTTATTGGTTGAAGTAATAATACCGGTATCCTCGGGAATTATTCCGATTAATTCGGCGGAAAGAATTTCCACTACATCTTCAACGCTCATCATATCTTTTGATTCAATAAGATTTGGGCGGACTCTGTTTAAAAGCAGTTTATAAGATTTAATTTCTTCTTTTGCTTCCAAAAGCCCGATAATTCGGTCGGCATCACGAACCGCAGACATTTCGGGAGTTGTAACAACAATAGCCTCCGATGCACCCGCCACCGCATTTTGAAATCCCTGTTCAATACCTGCGGGACAGTCAACAAGAATAAAATCAAAATCTTTTTTCAATTTTTCGCATATATCTTTAAGCTGTTCTTCCGTAACCGCTGTTTTATCACGTGTTTGAGCAGCAGCCAAAAGACACAGGTTAGGATTTTTCTTGTCTTTTACAAGTGCCTGTTTAAGCTTGCATCTCTCCTCAACAACGTCAACGATTGTATAAACAATTCTGTTTTCCAATCCCAGCAATAAATCTAAGTTCCTTAATCCCAAATCGGTATCAATCATGACAACCTTTTTGCCCATAGAAGCGAGCGCCGTACCTATGTTAGCATTGGTTGTCGTTTTTCCGACACCGCCTTTTCCGGATGTTATTACTATAACTCTTCCGCTCATTATTTCTCCTTTTTTAGTGTAATTTTTGTATTATTATTTGTTTTTTTCTTATACTAGCCACTTCGGGTGTATAAGTATCCATCTTCTGAATATAAGGTATATTTATACTGTCCGGTCTGCGTGCAAATACATCTGCAATTCTCAATTGTATGGCATTCATTTTCAAAGCTCTTATTCTGGCGTAGCTGTTTCCGTCACATCCGGCATGGGCAATACCGCCTAAAATACCCCAGACGGTAATATCTCCGCGCGCAATGATTTCGGAACCGGGATTTACATCACCGATAATTACAATATTTCCGTCAGATGAAATGCTCTGTCCGGAACGAAGCGTTCTTTGAATATACAGTGTAGGAAGTTTTTCGGTTTCGCGAAGAAGCTTTTTAATTTCGTCATAATCAGGTTCATCTGCCGGTTCTTCATCGTTTTCTTGTACATTTTCTTCTTCGGATTCCGTTTCATCTTCTTTTATTTCATCTTCAATCCTATTTTCCTGAGGTGCTTCCGCAGTTTCGGTAAAAGAATATTCCGCGGGAATCTCTTTTTTTAATTCCTTAATCTGGCTGTCTTGCGCAAATGTTTTTATTTCGCTGTTTTCATCACCGAAAATTTTATCAAGTGCTTTTTCAAGCTCTTTATTTACGCTGTCTTGGTCAGCACTGAATTCAGGCAGGGGAACTTTGTTTTCAAGAACCGAAACTTCAATATTCATTTCTTCTGCGGATTTTTCGGTAACTTTTGAACTTGTGCTGACAAATTCGATTTCGGAATTCATTGACTCAACAAGAGCCTTTATGCTTGTAAGCTCCACGGGGGACAAGTCAACCGAACCCAGCTTTAAGCAGACTTTTTTGCTCTGCGCATCGGGAAGGTCAAGTATTCTGCTAAGCTCATAAATAATCTCCGATGTCTTATGCGCATTGCTGACATCAACAATAAAGCCGTTTTCAATATATCCCTTATCCATTTCTGTTCCTTCCGCAAATCCTATTATTCCATGAACATACATGAAAAAATTTTGAACATCAATGAATTATTTAAAAATTGTAATATTTTGAAATCATGCAAAAATTGATTCATTAACACGTTTATTATTTATACGCTGAGCAAGTTCATTCTTGGTAATTTTGCCGTCATTGTTTAAATCAAATCCCTGATTTTTTTCATAATATCTGAGGAGTCTGCCTTCCGAATCTTTTTCTCCTTTTGTGCAAAGTGTTAACCTGTTAGCTCTGGCAGGTAAAAATGTTATTGCATATAAGTTTGCTGCGGAAAGTCTTTCGTTTTCACCAAATACTCGTGACTTTGCAATTTTCAAATATTTTTCAACCAAATCAAGCTGTTCTACAGCCGTCATTTTTAAGATTTTTTCTTTTGTTAAATCCAAATTATATCTTCTGTTCAGTTCTTCAATAGCTATATTCGTAAATTGAAGAAGCCCGACAGCACCTTTAATTTTTCCGGTTTTACGGTCAAGTCCCGCCTGAGGATTAAGAGAGGATTCGCTGTTCAAAACGGCAAGCAAATCTTTATAATCACATTTCAAATTCTGTGCCACGAGCTTTACACGTTCCAAAAATTCGGCACCAAGCTTTTTCTCATCAGGAATTGATGAAATATCAACCGTCTGTTCCGCCTGTTCGTCATTATCATCTTCATGTTCAATATCCGCAGACGGCGTAACATCTTCATCTTCCCATACAGATTCACGGGAAGGCTTATTTATAATTGACTCATAAGTTTTTCTGAATAAATCAACCGACGAATTGTTTTCCTCCGGAACTTCATATATCGGTTCATAAGAACGCGTTTCGGGCATCTTAAATATTGGCATTTGATAACGCGGTGCATAATACATACAAGGCATGACCGGCGTCATAAACATACGCGGAAACATGCGCATAAACGGATATATCGGCCTGAAAGGCATCATAAACGGCCTTGGACACCAATAATTCATATAATTGTTATTGATAATTCTTACGCTCGTCATTTTTCCCCGTGAATTTATCCCCTTATATATATAAAGTATCTGCCCGAACTCTTATTGCTTAAAAAGCAAAAACATGTTAAAATTTGTTAACAAAAGTTACGGACTTTTATTAAAATTTTTGTTTATTATAATATATATTATAGGGTATTTATGATATTTAATGAAACAAAAACTCACGAAATCACCGTCGACGTGGTGATAGTAACATTAAAAAACGATGCTTTGCAGGTGTTGCTTGTGAAACGTACCAATGAACCGTTTAAAGATAAATGGGCGATACCCGGCGGTTATGTAAGATTATCCGAAAATCTTGATGAAGCGGCTTTAAGAATACTTAAAGAAAGAACAAATGTTGATAACATTTATCTTGAACAGCTTTATACTTTCGGAGATCCGCTTCGTTATCCTAATGCGAGAGTTATTACCTGCGCATACTTTGCACTTGTAAGAGCCGAGGATATTAATATCAACACAACAACGGAATTGGGCTGGCATAAACTCAGTGAGCTTCCGCCTCTGGCTTTTGATCATAAGGAAATTATTGAATACTCAATGAAAAGAACCCGTGAAAGACTTGAACTATGTCCGGTCGCATACCAGCTTTTACACGAGAAATTTACCCTGACCGAAATGCAAAGAGCCTATGAACTCATTATGGGCAAAAAGCTTGATAAACGTAATTTCAGGAAAAAAGCTCTTGCAACGGAAGGGCTTATTGAGCTTGAAGAATTTACAAAATCTTCTTCCAAAAGGCCCGCAAGATTATATACATTTGCCAATATCAAATTAAACTCTAAAAGAGCACATTTCATCAAAAAGGAGAAAAAATAAAATGTTAATAAGTTTTGTATGGACAGTACAAATTATATCAGCACTATTGCTTATTGTATTAATACTTCTGCATTCACCGAAAGGTGACGGAATTGCGGGGATTGGCGGTGCATCACACGTATTTGCATCACAAAAAAGTGCGGAAAAAGGGCTTAATAAGCTTACCGCAATAGTTGCGGGTATATTTTTGGTTTGTACATTCCTTTTAGGCTTCGGTATTATTAAATAATATGGCAAAAATTCTTGTAACAGGTGCATCAAAAGGTATAGGAAACGCCATAGCAAAGGAACTTCAAAGTATCGGAGAAGTTTATGTGACGGGGCGTAATGAGAAAGCTCTTGTTGCCTGCAATGCAAAGGCTTTTTGTGTTTGCGACCTTTCAAAAGATATAAATACACTTGCACAATTTATTGAAAAGAACAAGATTGATATACTAATAAACAATGCCGGCGAGTATATATACGGCGAACTTGAAACAATGAAGCCCGAAGATATTCAACGGATTTACCAAACCAATTTAATTGCACCCGCATATCTCATATCAAAAGCTATTCCCAATATGAAAAAGAAAAGATGGGGAAGAATCATCAACATCGGTTCAATATCCGGAGTAATGGGAGAGGCTTATGCTAGTTTATATTCATCATCAAAATCAGGGTTAACAGGTTTGACAAAGGCTCTTGCACTCGAACTTGCCGAATATAACATAACCGTTAATACAATAAATCCGGGATGGGTTGAAACCGAATTAGGTAAAAAATCAATGGAAGAAAGTTACTTTTTGCCTGAAGAAATTATAGAAAGCATACCGCAAAAAAGGTTTGTCGAACCCGAAGAAGTAGCCAAACTCTGCAAATATTTAATTTCCGATGATGCAAGAGGTATAACGGGGCAGTCAATAAATCTTTGCGCGGGATTAAGCGTAGGAATTTAATCGTTAAATACCGAAAAAAATTCCGCTATTGTAATATCAAACCCCTTGCAGATACTTTCAATAGTTGTAATTTTTATATCTCTTTGGGCTTTTTCCGCATATGTAACGCAACTTTTGGACAAATTGGAATACCATGCCAGTTTTTCCGCCGTAAGTTTCTTGGTTTTTCTGAGTTCTTTTATTCTTTGGGCAACCTTTTCATTAATATTCATATATTAATACCCCTATGCTAATACCTTGACATTAATATCAACAAGTGTTAATATAATTCACTATATTGGTATTAATATTGTTAACTTTTAAGTGAATAGGAGAAACAAATGAAAAAGATAAAAGCATCATTTAAAGTCGCTTTCACTTTGGCGGAAGTTTTGATAACTCTAACAATTATCGGCGTTGTTGCCGCATTGACAATCCCGACATTGGTACAAAGTTATAAAAAATCCGTTGTAGAAACAAAGCTTGCGAAGTTTTACAGTGTAATGAACAATGCAATAAGAATGGCGGAAGTCGAATACGGTCCCCAAAACACTTGGATGGATTATTATGAAGAAGGGGAAGTGGATGAAGATGGGATTGGTAAATATGATAAAGGTGATAAATATGATGTTGTTGTCAAAAAATACTTTGCCCCGTATCTGAAAATAATGGATTCGGAAGAAATAGAAAATGTAGTAATTGGTCCTCCGCAAAAAGTTTATTATTTATCTGACGGAAGTGCATTTTCTTTTTCTTTACATGAAAATCGTGAAATTTATTTTTATTCGGAAAATCCTAAAAAATGTTTAAAAAAATCAGATGCAGATGGTATATGTCGTTTTGTATTTGTTTTTATGCCAGTTTCTGATGAGCTATATTCTGTCCACTATAAATATAACATAGCAAAAGGAATGCAACCAAGTTTATATCAATGGAACGGAAAGGTTGAAAGTCTTATGAATGATTCCACAAGAGGTTGTAAAAACAGCGTGAAACATCCTAATAATTACTGCACGGCAATAATCCAGCGTAACGGTTGGAAGATACCGAAAGATTATCCGCATAAGTTCTGACAAAAAATCTGCAAAAAAAAGGAAACGGGCTTTGCCCGCCTGATGATTACCCATGGTAACAACCCGCAATACTTGCAATATCATCAGCGGTGATTTTTAAGCAATCCAAAGTTTCGCAAGTTGTTTGGCACTTATCCCAAAGACACGGTTTTAACGGACAATTATCTTTTGCTTTTACGGCTTTTACAAAGTCGGGAATAAGTTTTTTATCATCAGTCGGGCCGAATATAGCATAAGTTTCACATCTCAGTGCCGCGGCTATATGTAAAGGTGCAGAGTCCGAACATATAAATTTCTCCGACTTTGCAATAAGTCGGGCAAGATCTTTCAGACTTGCCGTTTTGCCGTAGTAATCGTCAAAGTTTTTGTTCTTAACATTTTTACGAATGTATTCTATAACTTCCTCATCATCAGGGCCGCCTGCAAGCATAACATGTTTCCCGTTTCGGATAAGAATATTGATTAATTCGGTCCAAACATCCGCACTAACCGTTTTTATCATACCTTTTTTAATGCTCATTTTGCTGACTCCCGGGTGGATGAGAACCGAATTAGGAATCTTTTCATCAGAACCGACGTTTATCTCGGGAAGTTCCGTTTTATAATTTGTAACAGGTTTTACAAGATCATGATACATAGCACAAGCATATTGATTTTTGTTTAAGGGAACGGCTTTTGTCAAAAGCAGACGGCTTAATTTTCCCGTATCATAACCGTATCGCTGTTTTATACCCGTCAAAAACAGTAAAACACTTATAAATTTATTCCCCCCTGATGAAAACACCATATCAAACTTATTTTTTCGTGCAAGAAAAACGAGTTTCAAAAGTTCAAAATATTTGTTCCCGCCTTTTATATCAATTAGAAAAGTATTATCAATAATATCCGTTAAACTTTGAATGCCCTTGCTCCTCGGTTCAAGCGCAAGAGTAATATTTGAATCCGGAAACTCTTTTTTCAAAGATATTAATGCGGGCAGAAAAAGTATTTCATCGCCTATACCGCCAAAGTTTACTGCTAAGATATCCATAACCCGATTATACAATAAAAATATTTGTAGTATTATACAATTATGGTAAACAAGGTAACAACCGCAACGGTAATAGGTTTAAATGCTTACGGAGTTTCAGTTGAAACCGATGTTCTAAACGGGCTTCCGTCTTTTTCAATTGTAGGACTCCCTGATACTTCAATTAATGAAGCTCGTGACAGGGTGCGTTCTGCCATAAAAAATTCCGGATTTACATTCCCTGCAAAAAAAGTTGTCATAAACCTTGCTCCCGCAGATTTAAAAAAGGAAGGCTCCAATTTCGACTTACCGATTGCTGTCGGACTTTTAATCGAAGAAGAAGTTTTGAACGAAGAAAATACTAAAGATTACGCATTTATAGGCGAATTATCACTTGACGGAAGCCTGAGAGGAGTAACCGGAGTTTTGCCGTTGATTTTAGGCCTAAAAGAAGTCGGGATTAAAAATGTTTTCGTTCCTTATGTAAATACTAACGAAGCCTGTCTTGCGGGAGATATGAACATTTTCGGCGCAAAATGCCTTGCCGATGTTGTAAACCACTTTTCATACAGTCCGATAAAGCCGTCTTACGTTGATATAAAAAGATACCTCATTGAAAATGCTAAAGAAGAATATGTATATGATTTTAAAGACGTAAAAGGTCAGCAAAAAGCCAAGCGTGCACTTGAAATTGCCGCTGCGGGTTCGCATAACATATTAATGTGCGGTTCTCCCGGTTCCGGTAAAACCCTTATGGCGAAATGTTTTGCATCAATTCTTCCGCCTCTTGAATTTAAGGAAGCGCTTGAATTAACTAAAATATACAGTATCTGCGGACTTTTATCGTCTGACAATCCGCTTATGACAAAGCGTCCGTTTCGTGCCGTACATCATACGGCTTCCGCAAACGGAATAATCGGCGGCGGAACAACTCCGAAACCGGGCGAAATAACCCTTGCACACAGAGGAGTATTATTTTTGGATGAGATGGTTGAATTTCCGCGTAATGTTTTGGAAGTTCTGCGCCAGCCTTTAGAAGATGGTGAAATTGTCATCTCGCGCGCAAAACATTCCGTCAAATATCCCGCAAAATTTATGCTGTTGGGTGCTATGAATCCTTGTCCTTGCGGATATTTAGGCGACAAAGAAAAGCAATGCACTTGTTCGGAATTTCAAATAAACAGATACAAAGCAAGGCTTTCAGGCCCGCTTCTTGACAGAATAGATTTGCAGGTGGAAGTTCCGAGGCTTACCTCAGAGGAACTTTTGAATACGCAGCCTTCATCGGAATCTTCCGCACAAATAAGAGAACGTGTTATAAAAGCAAGAAAAATTCAGGCTGAACGTTACGAAAACGAAGGAATTTTGACTAATTCCGAACTTACCCCGAAACTTATAAAAAAATATTGCCAAATAAGTAAGCAAGACACCGAAATCTTAAAAACAGCTTCGTTAAAATATAATCTTTCCGGCAGACGATACGACCGTATCTTGAAGCTTGCACGCACCATAGCCGATTTGGAAGGCTCCCGGGATATTAATCAAACACACCTTATGCAAGCTCTGCAGTACAGAATGAATTAGAAGGTTAAATTAAAATATCCGGCAATCAAACCTGCAGCGGCAGAGACTCCGAGATAAAAAAGCGGATCACGCTTTTCAAACGCACCTGCAATAAAAAGCCCTATCAGAAGAACCATACCCAAAATATTTATGTTGTTTATAAACATATCCACGCCAACTGCGGCAAGCAGACCGCATCCTGCAGGCTTTAACGTATAAAGAACCGACTGAACAAATTTGTTTTCCCTAAACCTGTTTAATAACTTTGAAACAGCTATAACAATTATAAAAGAAGGTAAAATTACAGACACGGTAGCAATCAAAGCACCTAAAACTCCCGATGTGGTAAATCCCGCAAATGTTGCTACGTTAACCCCGACAGGTCCCGGAGTAATTGAAGAAACCGCTATCATATCAGACAGCTGCTTAGTTGTATACCATTTATGAACATCTGCTATGTGATATAAAAACGGCAAAGTTGCATATCCGCCGCCAAACGAAAACAAGCCTATATGAAAAAATTCAAGAAAAAGTTTTAAATATATACTCATTCTTCGCCCTCAATTTTTTTAACAGCCTGCAGCCATAACCCGATAAATATTGCAAATATAATAAGCACCGCAGGCGGAATCTTGAAACATCCCGACAAAATAAAAGTTAAAAAGAACATAAAACAGGTGAACTTATCCGTAATACTTTTGCTCCAAACTTCTTTTACGGCAAAAAATATCAAAACCAAAATACCTATTCCCACTCCCCAGAATATGCTCTGTACAAATTTCAAATTTACCAATTCTTCCAAAATCCTTGCAAGAACAATAATAGCAATAAATGCGGGGGAAACTATTCCTAAAATTGCAGCCAAAGCACCCGATATTTTTTTCAGTTTATACCCCGCAAAAATTGAAACATTAGCCGCTATAATTCCCGGAATACTTTGTCCCAGAGCGTAGTATTCACAAAGTTCTTCATCACTCATCCAATTTTTTTTGTCAACAAGCTCGGACTGCAAAAGCGGTAAAATCACATATCCTCCGCCAAGAAGCATAGTTCCGACTTTAAAAAATGTTTTAAAAATATTGTATAACGTTATTTCCATACTAAGAATTTAATTTAGCTTTAAGTCTTGCCATAGCTCTTGCAGCGGCTGCTTCCGCCCTTTTAGCATCAATATCGGCTTCTCTGTCGGCCAATCTTGCCTGTGCACGTTTTAAAGCTTCTTTGGCACGCGCGGTATCAATTTCATCACCGCTTTCCGCCGTTGTAGTAAGTATTAATCCCTCATTATCCTTAAACTGAAAAACTCCGCCCATTGTCGTAAAGAACTTAACTTCATTATCCTTCACAATCTTTGTAACTCCGATATCAAGTGCAGCCATAATCGGGACGTGATTTTTCAGAATACCGATTTCACCGTCAACGGTTTTGGTATAAATTTCATCTACATCTTCGTCAAATACAACTTTTTCGTGTGTAATTATTTTTAAGTGCATAAGTTTCCTAATCAGTAATTTGTTTTGCCTTTTCAACTGCTTCTTCTATCGTACCGACCATATAAAAAGCTTGTTCGGGCAAATCATCGTGCTTCCCTTCAATAATTTCCTTAAATCCTTTAATTGTATCCGCAAGTTTTACATACTTTCCGTCAATACCGGAGAACTGTTCGGCAACAAAGAAAGGCTGTGAGAGAAATCTTTGGATTTTTCTTGCACGGTTAACCACTTCTTTATCCTCCTCAGACAGCTCATCCATACCCAAAATAGCGATAATATCCTGTAATTCCTTATATTTTTGAAGTATTTCAAGTACTTTTCTTGTCACGTTGTAGTGTTCTTCTCCTATAATGTTAGGATCAAGAACTCTTGATGAAGATTCCAGCGGATCAACGGCAGGATAAATCCCCAAAGATGCAATCTGTCTTGAAAGAACCGTTGATGCATCAAGGTGAGAGAAGGTTGTAGCAGGAGCAGGGTCCGTCAAGTCGTCCGCGGGAACATAAATTGCCTGAACGGAAGTTATTGAACCGTCTTTGGTGGAAGTAATTCTTTCCTGCAATTCACCCATTTCATTTGCAAGTGTAGGTTGATAACCTACTGCAGAAGGCATACGGCCTAACAGAGCGGAAACTTCAGAACCTGCCTGAGTAAATCTGAAAATGTTATCGACAAACAATAACACATCCTGTTTTGAATAATCCCTGAAATATTCGGCGGCAGTCAAAGCGGAAAGCCCGACTCTCATACGAGCTCCGGGGGGTTCGTTCATCTGACCGTAAATCAGAGCAACTTTATCCAAGACTCCGGATTCTTTCATCTCGTTCCACAAATCGTTTCCTTCCCTTGTTCTTTCACCGACACCGCCGAATACCGAAACTCCGGAATGTTCCATTGCAATGTTGTGAATAAGTTCCATAATAAGAACCGTTTTGCCGACACCCGCACCGCCGAAAAGACCGATTTTACCGCCTTTTTGGTACGGCTGTAAAAGGTCGATTGCTTTAATACCGGTTTCTAAAATCTCAATATCGGTATTTTGATCAACGAGTTTCGGAGATTCTCTGTGGATAGGAAGGTAAGTATCAGTAACGATTTCGCCCATTTCATCAACGGGTTCACCGACTACATTAAGTATTCTGCCCAAAATAGGTTTGCCGACCGGAATTTTAATAGGTTCTTTAGTATTTACAACCTTCATTCCTCTTTTCAAACCGTCTGTAGATGACATTGCAACCGTTCTGACGCGATTTGAACCAAGCATCTGTTGAACTTCCGCTACAACAACACCTCCGTCATCCTTAACAATATTCAATGCCGTATAAATCTCCGGCAGTTCTCCCTGTTCAAACTCTACGTCAATGACAGGGCCGATAATCTTTGTTATAACTCCTTCTGTATCCATTTCAACTCTCCTCGTAATAATTATATTATAAGTAATTTAAAAAGGCAATTATACAAAATAATAAGAAATATTTAAATTTTGGCATAATATACTTGATTAGAAAAGTTTTTTATGATTTTATTAGATTGGAACGAGGTAATTCCTCTTAGCCTCATTCAAGGGTTTGGTGCAGTACGGCTGCCGTGCCTGACTCGATAAGTGAAACAAAATTAAGAAGGAAAATCAAAAATGTTAAAAATCAGATTAAAAAGACTCGGTTCAAAAAAGAAACCTTCATTCAGAATTATCGTAATAAATTCCACAACAAAACGTGAAGGCAGACCGGTTCAGGAATTAGGCCACTACAACCCAAAAACAAAAGTATTGAAATTGGACAAAGCATCAGCTTTGGAATGGGTAAAAAAAGGTGCACAGCCTACCGAAACCGTTGCATATTTAATTAAAAACTGCAATGAAGACGGTTCTTTGAACTATAAAAAGAAAGAAACAGTAAAACTTTCAAAAAAAGCACAGGCAAAAGCTAAGGCTGAAGCGGAAGCTAAAGCTCAAGCAGAAGCTGAGGCTAAAGCACAGGCGGAAGCAAAAGCAGAAGCTGAAGCACAAGCCGAAACTGAAGCAAAAGCTGAAGAAGTTTCTGCTGAAGAAACAGCAGCTGAGGAAACTCCTGCCGAAGCGGAAACTAAATAAATTTACAGGAAAGAAGCAATATTTGACGGGCCCAAAAGCCCGTTTTTTTTTTAATTTATAATACAGCAATATTTGAGTTACCCCATTGAGTAATAAATTTTTTACTCGCTATATTTACTGATTTCGATAAAATAATTTTCCAATGCAAGCCAGCCTTTATAAATCTCGTTTGAAATACTTGCATAGCTTGTTGCAACAATAAATTTCAACTCTTTTGTTCTTATGTCCAAAATAGTATCGGAATCTTTTTTCAAGGTTTCGTCTGATGACACAGCCCACTGCTGTAACAGTGTAAGTTCCTCGTACATTTGTTTTACGGTCGTATATTCCAATGTATTAAAATCATATTTTGCCAGAAGCGCCTTTTCAGCATTGGTAATTCTCGGCATAACCGCCTGAAATTTAAACACACGTTTAACGATAACATAATTGTCGGCAAGCCTTCTGTGCGAATAGGGTATAATATTTTTTGCCAAAAGCGCCGCATAAGAACGTGAAGTAAATACTTCATCCTCTCTTGAAAACGCACTCCTTGAAGTTAAGTCAAAATTTGATTTTTTTTCTATAATATCTTCCGGCATTTCAACCCCCGATATTATAATAGGAAAACCAAAACCAAATGTCATGACATGGAGTCAAGATTTTTACATGATTTAACAAAAATTTCCAAAACTAATCCGTGAACTGCTGCATAAGCTCAAACGGTTTTTCGGCAACTTTTAGAGTTTCCGCATCAATAATTCCGCGTTTCAATTCCGAAAAAGTCGCTTTTTTGGAATTAAACTTCTGTTTCAAAAATTCGTAAGAAATTTTCGGATCGCATTTATCTCCGCATGTAAACAAATCAACAGCGGCATAACCCAATTCCGGCCATGTATGAATTGCAAGATGGCTTTCCGAAATGATTACAACCCCCGAAACCCCGTAAGGATTAAATTTATGGAAACATTTTTGGACAATAGTTGCACCACACTCAAGGGCGGCATCCACCATATATTTTTCTACTTTGTCTATACTGTTCAATGTGTTTGGGTCACATTCAAAAAATTCTGCTAAAACGTGTTGTCCCAAGTGGATTTCTTTTTTTCCGCTTTCCTGAAATGTTGTAAATGGTGAAGTTATTGCCAATTCATGTGCCTCCTTACAATGTTTTTCATTTTTTTATTACGCAATTAACATAATACTATAAAAAACAAAAATTTTACATATTTTACTTTTTAAAAACCTTTTTTTACAAATCTTATCAAAATAATATGCCTTAAATCCAAAAATAATGTATCATTCAAACGGGCTATTTTTATTAATATTTTTTAACAAATAACATTGAAATTTATCTCTGTTAAATATAGAATTTTTTTATGAATAAAATACTTGTCATAGACGATGATTCGGCAATAAACGAACTTATAAAAGTAAATCTTGAACTTTGCGGATATAAAGTTATACAGGCATTTGACGGTACGAAAGGCTTTGCGCTCTGCAAACAGGAGATGCCGTCCGTTGTGGTGCTTGACGTAATGATGCCGGAAGTTGACGGATTTACCGTTGCACAGCGGATAAGAAAAAATGAGTCAACCAAAGATATCCCTATCCTTATGCTTACTGCCCTGTCGCAGATTAATGACAAGGTTAAGGGATTTAATATCGGCGTTGATGATTATCTTGTTAAACCGTTTGAAATGGAAGAATTGCAAGTGCGTGTACGCTCGCTTTTAAAGCGTTCACACAATATTCCCGAAAGCGCGTTTACCAGAGAAATCCTTACACTTAATGAAATAACACTCCTGCCCGAACAGTACAGCGTAAAAATAAATGACAAACAGGCAAAACTTACACCGATAGAATTTGATATCTTTAATTTGTTGTTCCAAAATCACGGTACAATGGTTTCTTCTTCAAAACTTTTGAAAGAAATATGGGGATATTCGCCCGATGATGACGTTGAAACCATAAGAGTACACATAAGACATTTACGAACCAAAATCGACAAAATCGCAGAAGGTAAAAAGTATATAGAAACCATTTACGGCGGCGGATACAAACTCAACATTTAGTTAATTAAACATTTTTTCATTATCTTGTTTAAGTTTGTCGATTACCTCTCTGTAATCAACCGTTACGGGCGTAGGTTTTGAACTTTGTATTATATCGGTAAAAACTCTTGCATTTAAAGGTTTTTGAGTATCTGAGATACTTACATCTTTTCTGGCAGGAACTATAAGACCGCTTACGGCAAACTTTTCTGAGCTTTTCTTTGATGAAAGATAGTCTACCAGCATAAGAGCTTCTTTTTTATGTTTGCAAGACTTGCTAACCGCCCAGCCTGATGCATCAGTCTGCACAATACTGCCTTTATCACCTTTCGGAAAACGTACAATATCCCAATCAAACTGAGCGGCTTCACGCAACTTTGGAACAATCCATCGCCCGGAAAGCAGCATACCGAGTCTTCCCTGCAAAAACATTTGCGCCGACGTTGCACTGGCACTTTCGGATTTTAAAGGCGCAACATGATATTTCTTCCTCAAATCCGCATAAAATTTCAGTCCTTTTTGACTTTCGGGTTTGTTAATCTCATCAGGAAGAATCCCTCCGCCTTCACTCAAAAGATAGGGTAAATAAAAGAGCGGATCTTCTTCAAAACTTATTCCGAAAATTTCGTGCCTGTTCTTGTCAGTAAGTTTAAGAGCCGTATTCAAAAATTCGTCAAATGTCCAATCGGATTTGGGATAAGGAATGTTTTTCCGTGCGAACATGTCTTTGTTATAGAATATAACCAAATTTGATATATCACGCGGAATTGCATAAAGTTTCCCGTTAAAACTAAGTGCCTCAACGGCTTGCGGATAATACGCATCATCGTTTTGTAAGGGTTCAAGAACATTTGCATACACAGGCAGATACAAATTGTTTATAAAAATCACATCGGGTGCGGTATTTGATGCAAAAAGCAGATGAATTTTTTGAAAATAATTTTGCGGAATATGCATAAAATCAACTTTTATATCGGGATTTTCTTTTTCAAAATCAGCCAAAATCGGTTTGATAATATCAACTTCGCTTTTGGAACCCCAGCTTGCAAACCGCACAACGGTGCGTTCATCTTTCAATGAACAGCCTGTCAAAAGTATCATACATAATATAAAGCTCAGTATTTTACGCATTACAATTCAATCAGAACGCCCATTTTATCGTCATTGACTTCAACAAGTGATTTAAAATCTCCGGCTTTTACCATATAAACATTGTCTTTGTCCTGTCTTATCTGAATTGGAGTTTCTTCATCGCGGGCAAATCTTTTGATAACGGAAATATCATCTTTAACTTTGCCGACAAGAGTATTTTTTCCGTCTTTGCTAATCAGGTAAAATCCTTTATCTTTATCGATTTTAAATACCGATTTAATTTTCAATTCGTTTTTATATTTTTCCTTAATTTCTTCTTTTTCCCTGTCCTCAATAGCAAGATATTCTTCAACGGTAGACATTTCGTAATTTTGTTTCGGCTGAATACGGTTTTTATCAACATCGGAAACTTTCAGGTTAGCATCGGCAAGGCTTCTGGGGTTCGAATACAACGATGAATCTTCAAGATTAATTGTTTTTTGTTCATGAAGCGGTCTTTCCTGTTCGTATTTTTTAAATCTTCCGTTTCTGTTTGACATTTTCAATGACACAACCGGAGTATCGAACGCTTTAAACTTAATTGTTCTGCGAATAACTTCATCTTCGCTTTCAATTTTTTCAACCGGCTGAATACCCGTAACAAATTTTTCAAGTTCTCTGCGTTTTGCTTCGATTTCATCGGCAATAGACTTGATAAATGAATATTTGCCTTTATTTCCGACTCTTTCAACGGGTTTGGATTTTTCAAGATACATATTGAATTTTTCCCCCGAAGACAATTCCTGTCCGTTTTCGGCAGTTTCCGGTACTTTCGGATAAACGGGTTCAGCGGTATTTTCGGGTTTTCTTGCGCTGTTAAGAAGTTTAATTAACCCCGCAAGAACAAGCAAGCCCGCTGCATAAGGTGCGGATTTTTTAACGGCTTTTTTAACAAGTGAACGTATCGAACGTTTTGCAGGCTGTGCTTCAACGGGTTTAACTTCTTCATTCACGGCGGGTAAAACATCCGGAATATTATCTTCAGGTTTGTTTTCGGCAAGTTGTGAAACTTCTTCTTCGCTGAGTTCGGTTAATTCAACCTTAGGTTGGGAAGTTTGAGCCTTCTCGGGCTTCATAAACTGTTTCAACTGCTCTTTTGCGGAAGGCTTTACAGTTTTTGGAGACTGTTGTACAACAGCGGATTTTGCCGGAATTTTCTGAACTGACGGCGGAACTTTATTAACCGTAACTTCAGTTTTCTGCTTAGGCAGAGGTTTATCGTTCAATGCATTATTTTTAATGGTATTAGCCTGAGCGATTAAAGTATTATATTCCTGTTGTTCGGCGGTTAAGGGCAATGATTTTGAACTGCGGGTTCTGATATCAAGCGGCTTTGTAGTAATCAATGTAATTTTAGTATAACCGCCGGTCGTATCATCAACGGTTTTAACATTAATATCGGATACAAGATCTTTTACACCCGTGAGTCCGGAGCTTTTATAACCTGCGGATTGCACACCGGGGATTAATATAACGTATTTGTTATCGGATTTTTTCCTTACAATAACGTTATCCGCATAAGATTCCGAAGTAAAGAAAGTAATATCAACCGCTTCGCTTGCCGATTTTTTCAAATCCACTCTGACCAAATCGTTTGAAGCAACTGCGGGAACAGCCAGCACCGACAATATCGCCGTAATAATCAAAATATTTTTATTCACTGCCATTTTCTACCGTTAATTTTAACCTTATATATTATATAATACCCGAGCAAAATTTTTTTTGCCAATTTGTTAAAAAAAATGCTTTTTATGTTACAATTTATAAACAAACACGTAAAAATTTAATCATCAAAACGGATTAGTTAACTTAAATGAAAAGCGGATTTACGGCAATAATAGGCAGACCGAATGTGGGAAAATCAACATTGTTGAATCAAATCCTCGGTCAAAAAATAGTAATAGCAACGGATAAGGCGCAGACAACCAGAAAACGCATTAAAGGAATTTATACAACTTCTGAAGGTCAGGTTGTATTTATAGACACCCCCGGAGTGCATAAACCGCTGAATAAATTGGGTGAATTTCTGCTTGATGAAGCGAAAGTAGCCGTTCCGGATGCGGATTTGATACTTTTTCTCGTCGACGGTTCCGAACCTGCGGGCAAAGGAGATATGTGGATTGCCAAAAATATTTTGCAAACCGATATTCCGGTAATTATTGTGATGAACAAGGTTGATAAAGTGAAAAAACAGGGAAAAGTTGATGAAAACCTGCTCACATACAAAACTCTGTTTGAAAAAAATTACCCCATCGTAAAAATATCCGCAAAAACAGGCAGAAATATTGATACTTTGATGAAAAATATATTTAAAAACCTTCCCGAAGGCACTCTTTTGTACCCCGAAGATGTCGTAACGGAAGAAAGTATGCGTGATGTAACCGAAGAAATAATAAGAGAAAAAATTCTGCTTAATACTTCAGATGAAATCCCGCATTCCGTAGCGGTCAAGGTTGAAAGTTATCTTGAAAATGACGACATAGACAGAATTTATGCAACAATTTACTGCGAAACAAAAAGCCAGAAAGGAATTTTAATAGGAAAAGGCGGTTCATTGCTCAAAAAAATCGGCACTGAAGCACGGCTGGATATCGAAAAGACGGCAGATAAAAAAGTATTTCTCGGACTTGAAGTAAAGGTGGAAAAAGATTGGCGCAAAAAACAAAGCTCACTTAAAAATTTCGGTTACGAACAATAACAATTAACAAAATAACATTTAATATTTTAACTGATATAAATACATACTTTTATGTATGCGGTTTGTAAAAAATACCGATATAATATTTACATAATTTCATGTTTATTATTACATGTGAGTAGAAAATTATGTTAAACAATTACGAAAGCTTTGACAACTCGGAAACATCGGCAAGAAAATCCGCACTTATTCAAGAAAGAGTCGGACTCGTTTCCACGCATATGTATAAGCAGTTCTATGATTATCAGCATGCTAACGTAAACACAAACGAAATCTTTTCCCGTATGATTGATAATCTGCTTATCGTTGTCGATACGCTTAAAGAAGCTTTTTCATCAAGAAATATTACAACCCAGAATATTTACGTTGACACCGATACACAAAAATCAGTCGTTATTGTAAACATTTTATGGCACAAAATGAGTTTAACAACCAGATGTAACTACCAGCCGCAAGCTTTATACAGAGAAGACGGACAGCATCTTTTCTCAAGCAGAATTATGGCGGTCAGAGGTAATTATTACGAAATTATGAAAGGGGTTTCCAGCCACGATGAAGAAATGGGCAAACTGCTTGATAACGAAGTTGCATCACTTTTCGTTCCGCCCGAAACCACCCAAAATTCCATTATGAAAATCAGACACCTGCCTAATCGCGAATTTTATCTTAATCAGGTTGATGCACCCAGAGAATTTGTTCTGAAAGTTATAGAAACAATCTGCGGAGGCGGTTTCTATCATGAAGAAGGCGCAAGAAAAAGTTTCAATATTTAATTATTAAAATTTAAAGAGTTTTGCGCTCAACTTCTTCCGTTGTTGATACTTCAATAATATCACCGACTTCAATGTCATTCCATTTTGCAAAAGAAATACCGCATTCAAATCCCTGCGCAACCTCTTTGACATCATCTTTAAATCGTTTAAGCTGATCAATTGCACCGCGGAAGATTTCTTCACCGTTGCGGTAAAGCACTGCATCTTTGCTTCGGACAATCTTACCTTCCGTGACATAACAGCCGGCAATTTTTGTTGTCTTACCGATTATAAATACCTGACGAACTTCCGCCTTACCCAGTTCAACCTCTTTAACTTCGGGTTCAAGCAGCGAAAGCATTGTTTTTTCAACGTCTTCCAATATCTGATAAATAATTTCGTATTTCTTAATTGTAACGCCTTCTCTTTCGGCAGCCGCAAGAGCGTTAGAATCTTCTTTAACCGTAAATCCGAGAATCAGTGCATTAGATGCGGAAGCAAGCATAACATCGGCTTCCGAAATATCACCGACACCGACATGGATGATTTTAGTCTTGATTTCCGTGGATTCAAGCTGCGCAATAGCCTGTGAAACAGCTTCCGCAGCACCGTTTGTATTTGCCTTGATAATAAGATTTAACTGCGGAATATCATCATCGCCCGCAGCGGCTTCACGGCGGACATGAGCGGGAAGCATTGCATCAAGACGTTTATTCCGTTCTTTTTCCTTGCGTTCCTGAACAATCGTTTTCATTTCTTTTTCGTTTTTTACAACTTCAAAATAGTCACCTGCCTGAGGAACTTCGGTTAAACCGAGAATTTCAACAGGGGTGGACGGTTCGGCTTTTTGAATTCTTTCACCCGCATCGGACAGTAAAGCTCTTACACGTCCGCAGGCAGTTCCGACAACAAGGCAGTTACCTACTCTGAGTGTTCCGTTCTGAACAAGAAGCGTTGCAACAGGGCCTTTACCTTTATCCAAATTTGCTTCAATTACAACACCTGATGCTTCGGCTTTCGGATTGGCTTTCAAATCCTGAATATCAGCTACAAGCAGAATGTATTCCAAAAGTTCGTCAATACCCGTTCCCTGCAAAGCGGAAACTTTAACGGTAATTGTATCACCGCCCCATTCTTCCGGTACAAGTCCGTGTTCGGTTAACTGCTGTAAAATTTTATCAGGATTTGCTCCCGGTTTATCTATCTTGTTAACCGCAACTATAATAGGAACTTCGGCAGCTTTGGCATGGTTTATTGCTTCAATGGTTTGAGGCATTATACCGTCATCCGCGGCAACAACCAAAATTGCAATATCCGTTGCCTTTGCACCGCGCGCTCTCATCTCCGTGAAAGCTTCGTGCCCCGGAGTATCAACAAATACAATTTTCTTTTCTTCCGCATTATCCAAAAATACGGTATAAGCACCGATTGACTGGGTGATACCGCCGACCTCGGTTGCTACAATTTTATGTTTTGAAGCCCTGATACTGTCCAAAAGCGTTGTCTTACCGTGGTCTACGTGCCCCATAATACTAACAACCGGTGCACGTTTTTTGAGTAATTTTTTATCAACTTCGGTAAGCTTTTTAACTTTTTCTTCTTTTTCAAGTTCTTCTTCCATATAAGCTTCCAAATCCTCATCAAGGACTTCAAGCTCATATTCCGCACAAATCTTTTTGATTACGTCAATGTCAATAAGCTGATTTACTGTTGCCATTACGCCGTTAAGCATCAAAAACTTAACTATTTCCGCAGGTGTTTTTTGAATTTTTTCGGAAAGCTCGCTTATTGTCATCGCTCTGTTTACAACAATTTGCGTAACTTTTTCGGTTTCTTCTTCCTTATGCGTACGTTTTTTATGCTTTTGTGCAGCTGCTTTTTCTAAAGAAATTCTTTCCTGTTCTTCTTTTTTGGAATTAAAGTCTTTGCCTTTTTTCTTGTTATCGGAGCGTTTCTTACCATGCCCGCGATTTTCGTAAATATCCTGAGATATAATCGTTCTTTGAATGGGTTTTCTCTCTCCGGACGGTCTTTCAAAAGGTTTTTTACCTTCCGGTTTATCCGGTCTTTCAGGTCTTGGCGGCCTTTCTCCGCGTTTTTCGGGACGCTGAGGTCTTTCAAACGGTTTTCTGCCTTCAGCGGGCCTTTGAGGAGCGCGTCTTACAATTTCAAGCCGGCTCTGCTGTTTTGGTTTAACAACTTCGACTTTCGGAGTGCTGACCTTTTTAGGTTCTTCTTTTTTTACTTCTTTTTTAATTTCTTCAACAACAGGAGGCTCGGAATTTTTTGCTTTTTTGACAACGAAAGCTTTAGGTTTTTTGGGTTCTTTAACTTCTCCCGCCGCTATAAAATCTTTTAATTTTTTTACCTGCTCCATGGTAACGGTACTTGAATGAGTTTTTCCCGTAACAGAAATACTCGCAAACTTTTCAAGGACTTCTTTGCTGGTAAGTCCCATTTGTTTTGCCAATTCATTTATTCTGATAGTTTCAAAACTCATTTAGTAATTTTCCTTTCAAGTCGTCCGGTACAGAGGCTTTCAGTATTTTTGAGATTTTATTTTTTTTGAAAGCGTTCTCTATACAAGCATGATTATAACAAAGATATACGGATCTGCCAAATATTTTACTGTTAGGGTTGATAACTATGTTACCATGCGGATTTTGCCTTGTAATTTTTATTAATTCGTCCCTGTTTTTTATATTTCCGCATCCGGCACATTTTCTGTCAACCACTAATTCACCTCAGCAAGTTTTTCCAGTTTTAATTTCTGATCATGTTCAATCAGCAGATTAATAAGTTCGTCCAAATCACCTTCAATTACGGTATTAACATTCAGGTTACGGTTTATTCTGTGATCCGTCAACCTGCCCTGCGGGAAATTATAAGTTCTTATTCTTTCGCTTCTGTCACCCGTGCCGACCTGCGAACGGCGCAAATCGGTAATCTCCTGCATTTGTTTTTGAACTTCCATATCATAAAGTTTTGCCTTCAAAATTTGAAGTGCACGTTCTTTGTTCTGAAGCTGAGAACGTTCTTCCGTACAGAAAATCATAATACCGGTAGGTTTGTGAAACACTCTTGCCGCGGTTTCAACTTTATTGACATTTTGACCGCCCGCACCGCCTGAACGTGCTGTTGTAATTTCCACATCGTTCATATTCAGTTCCACTTCCACATCATCAACTTCGGGCATAACTGCAACCGTGGCTGTAGATGTGTGAACTCTGCCTTGAGATTCGGTTGCGGGAACTCTTTGAACCCTGTGAACTCCGGATTCGTATTTCAGTTTTGAATAAATGCTGTCGCCTTTCATTGAAATTATAATTTCTGACACACCGCCGGCTTCGCATTCGGTTTTACTCAAAACTTGAGTCTGCCAGCCTTGTTTGTCGGCATATCTCATATACATACGGGCAAGGTCACCCGCAAATATATTGGCTTCATCACCGCCGGCTCCGCCTCTGATTTCAAGCATAATGTCTTTGTCATCCATCGGATCACGAGGAAGAAGAAGGACTTTCATTCTTTCTTCATATTCGGGAAGTTTTGCTTCATTTTCCGCCATTTCAGATTTCAAAAATGATTTCATTTCTTCATCGGATTCACTGTGGATAAGCTCTTTTGCTTCTTCGATTGCATCAACGGCTTTTTTCCAAGCATAATAAAGTTCAACGGTTTCTTCCATTGACTTTCTTTGTTTGGATAAATCTCTGAATTTATTATAATCCTGAATAACAGCCGGATCTGACAGCGTTACACCGAGTTCGTTATATTTCTTCTCAATCTGAAGAATTTTGTCTAGCATATCTTTCATACCCTGATTATATCAGGAACAAAATATTTTTCAAATCAGGTATTGAAAATTCTGTCGCCGGCATCACCCATACCCGGCACTATGTAGCCTTTTTCATTCAAATGACTGTCGATTGCTGCCGTTATAATTTCTATATCGGGGTAATGTTTGTGAATATTTTCAATCCCCTGCGGAGCGGCAATCATGCATATTACCTTTATGTTATCAATAGGAATCCCTTTATCCGCATAGAGTTTAATTGCTTCTATAAGAGAATTACCGGTCGCAAGCATAGGATCGGTAATATATATGTAAAATTTCTCGGGGTTAGGAGCTTCCATCGGCACTTTATTGTAATACCAGACGGGTTTTAAAGTTTTTTCATCTCTGTACATACCGATATGGCGTATAGTAGCCTGAGGAAGAATATCTATTGCTTCGTCCGTAAAAATCAGCCCTGCACGCAAGATTGGAGAAATAATAAGATTGATATCCGGATCAACGGTTTTTGCGGTAAAAGTTGTTAAAGGTGTTGTAATTTCGGTATCAACAAGAGGAAGATTTTTAGCCGCTTCGTATAAAAGACATCTTGTAATTTTTCTTGCCGCAATTCTTACCCCCTGACTGTCGGTATTTTTGTCGCGCATAACGCACAAATTTAAGTATACCACTGGATTTTTAATTACTCTCACGTTGTCCATTTTTTTCTCCTTTATCAAAATTTTTCAGACAATCATCCAACATATTTACATTTTTTTGTATTCCGGTAAGTTCAATACTGTTAGCTTTATCTGTAACACCGGTTTCCTTTGAAAAATACGATATTTTGACCATTATTGAATCTATTTTGTCAAACATATCGTTAAGCAAGCCCAAAGCGGCACTAAGACGTTTTGGCTGTTGAACCGCAATAATATTACGGGAAGCTTTACTCTCCTGTGTCGGCGGATACATTTCCAGAGATTTTGAACCGCCCATTCCGTTAAATTCAACCGTTGCGATTACTCCTTTGGGCAAAACAATATTTTTATCGGTAATAACAAGTTTTAAATACACTGTATCCGTCAGTATCTTTACCTTTTCCACATAACCGATTTGAACACCCATATATCTAACCGGAGAACCTTTTATAACTCCGTCCACATCAGGCATAAATATTTGATAAGTCGTAAGTTCTTTATGCTTTTGATATTTGTAAAACTTTATTCCCGCTGCGGTAACAAACAAAATTAAAAGCCATACGGCAAGCTCCGCCCACATATATTTCTTTAAATCCGCGGTGTTTTTCATAACCCGATTATAACACAAATTTTTACCGCTTGCTAAATTTTTTTGTGTATTATAATATAAAAATACAAACGAGAAAAAAAGGAAAAATTTATGGATCAGATTATAAGAGTCGCATGGGATTTAAACGATAACACTGATAACAGATATCAGCTTGTTTACGAAATTGCGGAACTGGCTAAAAAACTTGTTGACGAAAATCAGGCTAAAAAAGCTCAGGATGATTTTAGTTTTGAAGAAAACTTTGATACTTCATACAAAAAAGAAAATCCCGTGGAACACGCTATTATGGTTAAAGCCGCTGAAGCTGACGATGACAGATTAGTAGGTTAATTGTATCCTCATGGAAAAAACCGCAGAATACATAAAGGAGCATACAAACTGTTTTGAACCTGAAATCGGAATAATACTGGGTTCGGGACTTGGTGAACTTGCGGATGAATATTGCAGTTATGCTCTGTCCTACAGTGACATTCCGAATTTTTCAAAATCAACCGTAAAAGGACACAAGGGCAGACTTGTTTTTGCTCAAATTAACGGTAAAAAAGTTGTAATGATGCAGGGGAGAAACCACTTTTACGAAGGGCATTCAATGAAGGATATAACTTTCCCCGTAAAAGTTCTTAAAGCACTGGGAGTTAAAACCCTTATCCTTACAAATGCCGCAGGTGCCGTAAATGAAAGTTTCAGGCCCGCAGATTTAATGATAATTACCGACCATATTAATTTTATGGGCTCAAACCCGCTTATCGGGGAAAATGACGACACTATGGGCGAAAGATTTCCCGATATGAGCGAAGTTTATAAAAAACATCTTATAAATATGGCTCAGGAATGCTCCGAAAAAATAGGAGCAGACATTCAAAAAGGTGTTTATTGGGCAAATTCCGGCCCGTCTTATGAAACTCCGGCGGAAATCTCAATGATTAGAAAGCTTGGTGCAGATGCCGTAGGGATGTCAACAGTACCCGAAGCAATAGTTGCAAATTACTGCGGAATGGATGTTTTAGGCATCAGCTGTATTACAAACTCCGCAAGTTCTTCTTCGGGCGAAAAACTTTCGCACGAAGAAGTTATTGTAAATGCAAACATTGCCAAAACAAAATTCAAAAATCTTATTCTGGAAATCCTGAAAAATTTATAAAAGACCTGACGATTTATGTTTTTCAAAGATACTTACGGCAATATCATCAAGTCTGTCAAACTCAACAGCACTCGGTTTGCCTTTGACCGTTAAAGGTTCAATAACATCCAGATTTAAAGGCTTTAACAATTCGCCGATAAGCCCGAAAAGATTACCGCCCCAGCCGTACGAACCTATCAATGCACCGAATTTTGCTTTAGGTCTGAGAACAGAAGCAAGATAAGCAATATTTACGGCAGCAGGATGAGCGTTAGCAAGCACCATTGATGTTCCGAGAACTATCGTTGCGCTGTCAACAAGAGCCATTGCCAAATCGCCCAAATCATCTTTTACAATATCAAATTTGAAAGTTTTTATGCCTTTTTGTTCAAGTTTTTCGGATAAATAATCAATCATTTCTTTTGTACTGTTGTACATAGATACATAAGGCATTACAACAAGGTTTTCCGGCTTATCCGAAGTCCATTTTTCATACAAATTAAGAATATATTCGGGTTTGTTATGAATAGGGCCGTGGCTTGGCATAATCATGTCAACATTCATACCTTTTATCATAGCGGTATATTTTTTGCACATAATTCTAAAAGGCATCATAATTTCCGCATAATATCTCTTTGCACTTTTTTCAAGTTCTTCCGATTCAACAGCAAACAAATTTTCAAAAGTATAATGTGCACCTAAAAAGTCGCAAGTAAATATTACATTATCCTCTTTTATATATGTAAACATTGTATCAGGCCAGTGAACACCGGGAGCAAAAATAAATTTTAAGGTTTTATCGCCCAGGGAAATTTCTTCACCGTCAACGACCTCTCTGATTTTGTTTTCGGGAACATGAAGCATTGATTTAATATTTGATGCGACTTTGGAATTTGTCAGCACAACGGCATCGGGATATTTTTCCAATAATGCGGAAATGGAACCCGAGTGATCCTGTTCACCGTGGTTTGCAATTATATAATCAACTTTTGTAACGCCGTCCGCATCTAAATTTTGTAAATATTGAGATGTCATAGGCGGATACATTGTATCAATAACGGCGATTTTCGCACAACCCTTAACCAGATATGAATTGTAGCTTGTACCGTGTTCAAGCGGTATTAATTCATCAAATATTTTTCTGTCGCAATCGTTCAAACCGCAATAATATATATTATTTTTAATTTCTTTCATTAATTTTCTCCTGTTTCATCAAAAGGTCTTTTAAAGAAGAATATATCTTCATTCAGGCACAACGGGCAGTGATCGGGTATTTCTTTCTGGTCGAAATAAGCCCCGCATACCGAGCATTCCCATCTGTAGTTTCCGTCTTTATCAGGCTGAATATGGTCATCTTTAACACTTGCAAGAAGTTTTTTAAACATAGCCTGATTAGATTTTTCAACTTCACTTATATGTCTGAAAAGGTCTGCGATATGTTGAAAACCTTCTTCCTGAGCTTTTTGAGCACACATATCGTAATATTTGCCAAGGCCTGAATATTTGCCTTTTACAACATCTTCAAGAACATCGGCAGTGTGTTCGGCTTTGCCGAAATTTAGCCATTTATGCCACAATTTTGCATGTTCTCTTTGAGAAAGTGATGTTTTATCAAAAAACTTTTTTATATAATCAAACCCTTCAATTTCAGCTATACGTGCATAAAAATCAAACTTATTTCTAAGCTGTGATTCAATTGCAAAGACTTTTAAAAGGTTTTGTTCCGTTTCAGAACCTTTTATATTATCAGCCATAAAATCTCCTATTCTTTTTCAAACATATCTTTGCCTACTCCGCACAAAGGACATACATAATCATCAGGCAAATCTTCGAATTTTACTCCGTCAACGGGTTCATAAACGTAACCGCAAACACTGCATACATATTTTTCCATAATTCTCTCCTTCACCTTATATTGTAAGCCATCCGCCAAATCATTGTCAATAGCACAGCTTAATATAAATAAACATACAGGCAATTTTTGAATGCGTTTTGTTTTAACAGAATTATGGAAAGTGTAGTGAACAGCAATATGAAAAACCCGTCTTTGAACGTTGGTATACTAATTCCGCCGGATAGATTTTATAAACCCGTTCTTTACTCGGATGAACAGGCTTCAAGAAATTTTAACAGGCTGGAACATGACATTTACCACTCGGTTAAAAAAAGTAAAAAACTAAATGAACGCAAGACACCCAAATCCGTCTTTGCGGTTTTAGGAGCTTGTGTATTGGCTCTGTGCTTTCCGAAAGTGAAAAAATTGTTCCGCTAATCAGATTGTTGTCGGGCAAGTATACCCGAGACCGATTAATCAATAACCTTAATCCATCCTGCGGGAGCTTCTATTCTGCCCATCTGAATGCCCGTTAAAGTGTCATAAAGTTTTTTGGAAATTTCTCCCATTTTCTCCATGCTGTAAACAATTTCTTTATCTTTGTTTACGACTTTACCGACGGGAGAAAGAACCGCGGCCGTGCCGCAAAGAGCACATTCTTTAAAATCTTTTATTTCTTCAAAGAGAATTTCTCTTTCTTCGGTTTCAAGTCCGAGGTATTCTTTTGCAACATACATGAGCGAACGCCTTGTAATAGAAGGCAGAATTGACGATGATTTCGGTGTAACAATTTTGTTGTCTTTGGTTACAAAAATTATATTTGCGCCGCCCGTTTCTTCAACTTTTGTTCTTGTTGCCGAATCGAGATACATATTTTCGTTATAACCCTGGTTATGAGCATCAACAATCGGATGCAGACTCATGGCGTAGTTCAAACCCGCCTTCACATGCCCAGTTCCTCTCGGTGCCGCCCTGTCAAAATCGGGAACCCTTAAAGATATAGGTTTTACACCTCCTTTAAAATACGGGCCTACGGGTGTTGCAAAAATTCTGAACTGAAATTCCGTTGCGGGCTTAACTCCGATTACCGGATTTGAACCGAACATATACGGTCTTAAATACAAGGTTGCTCCGCTTCCGTACGGAGGAACATAATCCAAATTAGCCTTAACCGTTTTTACAACAGCATCGATAAATCTTTCTTTCGGAAAAATCGGCATTTCAAGTCTTGCACTGCTTTGCGCCATTCTTTCCGCATTTAAATCCGGTCTGAAACAGACAACATGCCCGTCCGCCGTTGTGTATGCCTTTAATCCCTCAAAACATGTCTGCGCATACTGCAAAACTCCGGCACTTTCGTTTAATGTAACGGTTTCATCCGTTGAAAGAACACCTTCATCCCATTTTCCGTCTTTATAGTTTGAAACATAACGATAATCCGTTTTTACATATCCAAAACCTAAACTGCTCCAGTCTATATCTTTTTTAGTACTAATCATGAAAAATCCTCCGCAACCACTTATAACACAGAATTATCAATAACGCAACAAATATTACACATAAGGGTAATGTAAAATAAAAGAATCCGTTCAATAATTTAAATATGAATTTAGACTGGTATCAAACACTTATCAAACCGCCTTTTACACCGCCGTCGTATATATTCGCTCCCGTGTGGTTTATAATGTATGTTTTAATATTAATTTCTTACATCATGTTTTTAAGAACATACACTCCCGAAAGCAAAGTATCAGCCAATATAATATTTTTTATACAGCTAATTTTAAACCTGCTGTGGAGTCCCGTATTTTTCTATATGAAAAACATACAGCTGAGCTTTGTAATCATCTGTCTGCTTTTAATATCAATCATTTTAACAATAATATCTTTCTACAGAATATCAAAACCCGCAGGGTTGCTCTTGATTCCGTACCTGATTTGGGTAAGCTTTGCAATATATTTAAATTACGGTTTTTTAGTACTTAATTAATAAAATGATATTTTTATCGTTTTCTTATAGCAAGGTTTTCCGGTCGGTGTAAATTATATTTACAAATCTTAATAAACAAACAATTATTACAATACTGTAATATTTACATCTGTACGGCTTCATACAATGTCGGTGCCTCTTGTACACTGACATTATTTTGCGGAACTTTCAAGACTTTTACACAAACCGTTCTGTTTGCATATTCAATTTTTATTATATCGCCTTCTTTTATTTGTTTTGCGGGTTTAGCAGGCATACCGTTTACATAAACTCTGCCCGTATCAGATACTTCGTTTGCAACGGTTCTGCGCTTTATAAGTCTGGAAACTTTCAAAAATTTATCTAATCTCATAACACTAATTTTATCATATAAATTTTATGATATAATTTTCTTAAAAAAAGAGGATTAAATGAAAAAGAACATAATAATTACATTTTTATCACTTTTATTTATTCAAAGCGCAGTTTTTGCAAACGTCATAAAATTTGTACAGGTTACCGATACCCATTACAAAGCAAACGATGAATACAGTGCAGAAGTTTTGAAAGAAACCGTCAAACTGATAAATGATGAAAAAGATATATCTTTCGTGGTATTTACCGGTGATAACATAGATTCTCCCAAACCCGAATATCTTCCGGGGTTTGTGAAAGCCGTTAAAAAGCTTAAAGTTCCTTACTACATAATTATAGGGAACCATGACGTATTTAAAAACGGCGGACTTTCAAAAGATGAGTATTTTGACATTATAAAAGCAAACAACCTTTTATACAGATATAATAAACCCAATTTCGTATTCAAAAGCAACGGTTTTGTATTTATTGCAGTTGACGGAGCTAAAGAAGTTATTCCCGGTTCAAACGGTTACTACAAACAGGCAACAATGGATTGGCTGGATAAACAGTTGAAAAAATATAAACGAAACCCCGTTATTATATTTCAGCATTTTCCCGTTGTTACAGATAAAGAAGTTAAGTCACATGAAGTTTATAAAAAAGAACAGTATCTTGAATTACTGGATAAACACAGTAACGTAATATCAGTTGTGGCAGGGCATCTTCACACCAACAGTGAAAAAATGAGAAACGGAGTCTATCATATAACTTCACCTGCCTTGCTTGCGGAACCCCATTACTACAAGGTTATCAGCATTACAACCACAAGAGGGTTTTCACCGATGATTTACACCGAACTTAAAGAAGTTCAGATTCCGAAAAAGTAGGATTGCAATTTTTTATAAATAATATTATAATTACACTCATACTGATAATTTTTATTAACAAAGGGAAAAATGGACGAGTCCAATATATATATCAATCTTTTTTTAATAGCATTTCTATTATTTTCAAACGGTTTTTTTGTAGCTTCCGAATTTGCGATTGTAAAGGTTAGAAAGACAAGAATTGAACAGCTTGTCAATGAAGGAAATTACAATGCAAAAATAGCCATGGAAGCACTTAAAGATTTGGATAAATTTATTGCTTCCGTACAGCTCGGTGTAACCATCTCCAGTATAGGCTTAGGATGGGTTGGAGAAGGCACGCTTGCAAGAATTATTGAACCTGCATTTTCGTTTATTCCCGGAGCCGGACAGGCGGTTGCAGTTCATACAATCTCGGCATCAATTGCTTTTGCGTTAATTACATTTTTCCATGTTGTATTAGGCGAATTGATTCCGAAATCCATAGCACTTGAATATACCGAAAAAACTGCACTTTGGGTTGCAAAGCCGATGCAGATTTTGACATTCTTTTTCAATCCGTTTATATGGCTTTTAAACGGGTTTGGAAATTTGGTTTTAAAGATTTTGAATATTCCGCACTCGCATAAAGGTTCTCTTGTACATTCAACCGAAGAACTTGATATGCTTGTTAACGAAAGCTATGACGGCGGCGAATTAAATGAAACCGAAAAAGATATGCTTCATAATGTATTCAAGTTTTCCGATTTAACAGCCAAACAAGTAATGATTCCGAGAACGGATATGGTTTGCATTCCGATTGATATGCCGTTAGAGGAACTTTACAAAGTTGCCGCGGAAAACCAGTACACAAGATATCCCGTTTATGAAGAAGATATAGACCATATTACGGGTTTGGTTCATGTAAAGGATTTGTATTCTCTTTCCGTCAAAGACGAAACCTGCCCAATATCGAAAATCCAAAGAGATATCCTGCTTGTACCGGAAACAATTACAATGGATAATCTTGTATTGGAATTTAAAAAACGTAAAAGCCAGATGGCTATTGTTGTGGATGAATTTGGCGGAACATCCGGGCTTTTGACTCTTGAAGATGTCCTTGAAGAAATCTTCGGCGAAGTACAGGACGAATTTGACGAAGAAGAAGAAAGTGATATTAAAGAAATTGCTCCCGATAAATATTTAGCAAATTCAATGATGCGCCTTGATGAATTTGCCGAATTTTTCTCAATTGATGAAAAAGAAATTGATGATGAAGATATTGACACAATTGGCGGCCTTGTTGTAAAACTTCTCGGCAGACTTGCTCAGGTGAATGATACCGTAACACTCAATAATCTTCGATTTGTTGTGAAAGAGGTTGACGGCGCAAGAATAACAAAACTTGAAATCAACAAACTTCAAGAAAAAGAAACTGCGTAAAGGAGGAGAATTATGAAAGTAATATTGGTAAACGGTTCACCGCATGAAACAGGTAACACATTTATAACTTTATCGGAACTTGCAAAAACATTTGCACAAGAAGGAATTGAAACAGAAATTTTCAATGTCGGCAAAAATGCAATATCTCCCTGCATGGGCTGCGGAGCCTGCTCAAAAATAGAAAGATGCGTTATAAATGATAAAGTAAATGATTTTGTTGAAAAAATGAAAGAAAGTGACGGGCTTATCGTTGCATCTCCCGTTCATTATGCCGGTCCGGTCGGAAGTTTAACAAGCTTTTTAAGCCGAGCTTTCTATTCGGGATTCAGATCAAAAGCGGATACGTTCAGACTGAAACCTGCCGCTGCAGTTGCCGTAGCAAGACGCGCAGGTACAAGCTCTACTCTTGATCAGCTTAACAAGTTCTTTACCATATCCGAAATGCCTATCATTTCCGGAAGATATTGGAACGACGTTTTCGGACAAATCCCCGATGAAGTTATGCAGGATTTGGAAGGTATTCAAAATATGCATATACTTGCACGAAATATGGCTTACTTCTTGAAATGTAAAGAAAGCGCTAAAAATGCGGGTATTAATCCGCCCGCATTGGAAACAGATATTAAATTTACAAATTTTGTAAGATAAATCAACCTTTAATTTGATTTCTTATAAAAAATAAAAATGTATATTAAAACATAGGAGGAAAAATTATGAAATGGATTATTCTTTTATTGTTAATTGCAGGTTGCTACTGGGCTTATAACAATGTTGACTTTACAAATCTGGGCGGACAAGCTGATTCTGCTATCAGAAATGAAAAAAGTCTAAAGAAATTCTTTAAAGCGGACGAAATGAACAAACAAGAAACTCAAAGAGTTTTGGAAGAATTCTAAAAAAAAGACCTTTCGGTCTTTTTTTTTATTTTTCCTATTTCCTATGATTTCCGACAACTACGCAATAAAGTTTGTTCCGAATCTGCTTGCGCCATGGAAGAATGATTGCTTCATAATTTCGACAAGCGTTTTTCTTATTACATGTTTATTTTTTAAATCTACGGAATTTAATGCATCCGATGTTTGTCTGTATGTATCGGTAATTGTATTAGTGAATAATAGTGTATTTGCCATTTTCTCAGCCTCTCTTTTCTCTCTCTTATTTATATAAAAACTTTGTATAAAAAATTATTGACTTTTTATATTCAATTTATATAAAATTTGTTACAAAAGTTTACAATCATTAAAGAAATTATGCGGCATGACCGTTATAGATAAAGAAAGGAGAATAAAATGGCAGAACCAATCGGAATAGGCAATACAGGTAACATAGATATCAGTAAATGGCGGAAACTTACCGCACAGGAAATCATAAAGGAAGAAAGCAAAGGGGAAGAAATACCGGCAGAAATAATGGCTTGGGCGCAGCAGATGGCAGCTTTTTCCAAAATTCCCGATAATGTAACTTATGAACAGGTTGACGGCGATGTCGGGCTTGAAGCTTTGGAAAAACTCGGCATAGAAGATACAGATACACCGAAACCGGGACAAGCGGCAGATGCGGAGAAAACCGAAGAACCTGATGCCGTAAAAGATCCGGCCGAAACGGAAGAAAGCGAAATAGCTGACGAAAACCCCGAAATTCATCCTCAGCCGGAAAACGCTGAAGCCGAAGTTGCCGAAGAAGCGCCGGAAGATGAACTTTCTCTTGCGGACACCGATTTGACAACGGATCCCGAAAAAATCAGAAAACGTAAAGAAAGAAAGGGTTTAGCGTAAAGACTCTATAGCAGATTTAATATTGTCTGACTTATAAATATAATTACCCGCTACTAAAGAATTTGCACCGTAAGACGTGCAAATTCTTGCTGTTTGGGCATTTATTCCGCCGTCAACCTGTATAATAAGATCTTCCGGAGCCTTTTCCTTTATAACGGGAATTTTATCCGCACATTTTTCAATAAATTTTTGTCCGCCAAATCCCGGTTCTACAGTCATTACAAGAACTAAATCCAAATCATTTATAAAAGGAAAAACAACATCGGCCGATGTATCGGGTTTTATTGACATGCCGGCTTTTATACCGAAAGATTTTATCAAATCGATTACTTCTTTAGGATTAGAAACCGCTTCATAATGAAAAGTAATAATATCCGCTCCCGCATCCGCAAAAGGTTTGACATATTTTTGCGGGTTTTCAATCATCAAATGAACATCCAGAGGCACCGGAGAAATCTTCTTTATCGATGCGGTAACTGGAACTCCGATTGTAATATTCGGGACAAAATGACCGTCCATTACATCAATATGCAGCCAGTCAGCACCTGCTTTTACAACGCTTTCAATATCGCGCTGTAAGTTTGCAAAATCTGCCGACAAAATAGAAGGTGAAATTATAACCATTACAGAACCCCCAGTTTTTTGCACGCTTCATAAGCCGCGTGCTGTTCAGCTTCTTTTTTAGTTTTACCGGTACCTTGAGCAATAACTTTGCCCCGATATAAAACTTCTATTGTAAAAGTTTTTTTATGCGCCGGTCCTGATTCTTCAACAATTTTGTACTCCGGAATTTTTCTGTCAACAGATTGGGTATATTCCTGAAGCATGGCTTTTGCATTGTATTTACCTATATTTTTGTCAATATCTTCAATATAAGGCTGCATAACTTTATTTAAAAATGCTTTCAACGGCTCGGCTTTATTATCAAGATAAAAAGCTCCCAAAACAGCTTCAAAAGCGCAGGCACAGACAGATTCCAAATCCGCGATACCTTGTTTTACACCATGCTTTGGAACAATTATCAATTCACAAAGTCCGATTTCATGTGCAATCTTTGACAGAGTACTGTCCGATACAGCTACAGAGCGGATTTTTGACAAATTACCTTCCGAATAATCAGGAAATTTGTTATACAAAATATCGGAAATAATAAGTTTTAAAACCGCATCCCCGAGAAATTCCAGCCGTTCATAGTTTTCGGAAGAATCAGTTGTACAGGAAGGATGAGTTAAGGCACATTTGAACAAATCGGAATTATCCGCCTTTATGCCGTAAATTTCCTCAATACGCTTCATCTAAAACAATCCCTTTACAAGATCAACCGCAACGGTTGAAAACACAAAATACTTACAAAAATAAAACATAACCGGAATTGTAAAAATAAAACTATCCGTTCTGTCAAGAAATCCGCCATGTCCGGGCAGAGAATCTCCGGAATCTTTTACTCCCGCATCACGTTTTATAAGCGACTCACACAAATCACCGATTTGAGCAAATATCGTACAGATTACTCCCGCTACAGCCGATGTGTACCATGGAAGTCCTCCGCCGAAAAATTTATCAATAAAAAAGCCGATTATAACTGCGCCGATAACAGCACATACAGCACCTCCGATTGAACCTTCAATTGTTTTGTTCGGGCTGATAACCGGCGCAAGCTTGTGTTTGCCAAACTTTGTACCCGCATAATAACAACCCACATCGGTTGCAAGTATAGCGGTAAACATCATAACAACAAATCCCAATCCGTCATTAAAATGAGCGGATGAAATGTCACGTAAAAGCTGGAGATGCAGCGGGAAATACCCGCAATACACAAAACCCAAAATCGTGGTGGAAACATTTGCAATATACGGCTGTCTGCCTCTGAACAGAACCCACATAAACGATGCAAAAGTACATAAAGTCAATGCTCCGGCAACATATTCCGTCCTGTCAAAATACGTTATAAGCGCAAGAATAGCTTCCGAAGCAAGTATAATTTTAAGACTCGGATAAAAACCTTTATGCTCAAGAATTTTTACATACTCTTTTGATGCAAAAAATATTATAACCGCAAGCATCAAAAGTAATGCAATACCGCCAATCATTATGCATGCCATGGCAATTGTACCCATTATAAAACCGGTAAGCATTCTTGTAGCGTTTTTGTTCATTATACGGTCATAACCTCTTTTTCTTTATCCGACACGGATTTATCAATAATTCCCGTATATTTATCCGTAAGTTTTTGAATTTTATCCTGATTATCTTTAACCGTATCTTCAGGAAGGTTTTCGCTTTTTTCAAGTTTTTTAAGCTCATCAGCCATATCACGGCGGATATTTCTTATTGCAACTTTAGAATCTTCACCCAGCTTTTTAACTTCTTTAGCTGTTTCACGCCGTCTTTCTTCCGTAAGAGGCGGAAAAGCAAGTCTTATACAAATACCGTCACTGTTAGGCGTAATTCCTATTTCAGCTTTAATAATTGCTTTTTCGATTTCTTTCAAAATCGTTTTATCATAAGGAGTAATAACAAGTGTCGTACCGTCTTGAACCGTTACCTGCGACATTTGTCTTAAAGGAGTAGGTGCTCCGTAATAATCGACAAGAACTTTATCAAGAATCATGGGATTTGCTCTGCCCGAACGTATTGAACCAAACTCTTTGTGAAGCTGAGCAACAGCTTTTTCCATTTTTTCTTCACCGAATAAAAACAATTCTTCTAATGCCTCAGACATTTTAACCTCTTTTCTTTATTAACTGATATATGTTCCTATATTTTTACCGTTCAAAATATCCGAAATTCCGTTTTCCGCATCAAAATCGAAAACAATAATCGGAATTTTATTCTGCTTGCACAGAGCGCAAGCCGCCGTATCCATAACCTTCAAACCGTTGACAATAATGTCGTCATAAGTAATTTTATCAAACCTTTGTGCATTCGGATTATTTTTCGGATCATCCGAATAAACTCCGTCAACGCCGTTTTTAGCCATAAGCATAGCTTCCGCATTGATTTCCGAAGCTCTTAACGCAGCAGCCGTATCTGTTGTAAAGAAAGGATTTCCGGTTCCCGCGGCAAAGATAACAACTCTGCCTTTTTCAAGGTGTCTTATTGCACGGTGTCTGATATACGGCTCCGCAATTTGATTCATGGCAATAGCACTTTGAACTCTGCAGGGTATTTCCATTTGATTAAGCGTACTTTGCAAAGCAATAGCATTCATGACGGTTGCAAGCATCCCGACATAATCACCGGAAGCTTGATCCATGCCGAGTTTGGCACTGTTTTTCATCCCTCTGAATATATTGCCTCCGCCTACTACAACAGCAATTTGTGCTCCTAAATTTCTTGCCTTTTGTATCTCACATGCGATTTTTTTAACGGTATTTTGGTCAATACCAAACTGCTGTTCCCCTAAAAGCGCCTCTCCGCTGATTTTTAATAAAATTCTCTTATATCTCATTTAGGATACCTCTTGTGTTTATAGTAACTCAAAACAAGTATATTGTAAACGGTATGTCTTACTAATAATTGTAAAGTATTGTAAACATGAATTTTCTCGCCGAAATGCCCATTCCGCAAGGGTTTTATAATTTGATGATATATTTTTTAAATAAAAATTAGCACTTTTTTAAATCATTCTGTTTTTATTTAAATATAACTTGATATAAAGAAAAGGAGAATATATGGCACGAGTACTTATTTCAATGCCTGAAGAATTTTTGAACAAAATTGATCAGGTCGCAGACGGAGAAAATCGTTCACGCAGTGAACTAATTCGCGAAGCTTTAAGAACTTATATCTACAAGCAAAAAGTACGCGAGTCCGCATCCTCGGCTAAAAATGCCGAACTTTTGGAATCACTTTTAGAGTAGTAAAAACCGCCTAGGGCGGTTTTTTTATATCATTTAGACTATTTATTTTTTTTAAATTAATTATATAATTATAATGTGGGAAGGAAATTTGCGCTAACATTATCTATATTGGCTGTCTTGTACGGGATTTATTATTTCGGTATTTCCTGTTTTCTGAACGGGAAAATCGATTATTTGGAAACTCTTGTTTTTCAAAAGACGGGATACAGAATTTCGTCAACAAACGCAAACATTAAAGCCGGAATTGTCCCTTCCGTATGGTTTTATGCCGATAATACGGCATTACTTAACGATGACGGTTCAAAAGCCGTTGAGATTGTAAATCCGTCAATCAATATACGCCTTATCCCGCTGTTATTTAAAAAGATTAATATAAAGCGGTTTTCTGCATCATCAATCAGAGCAAATCTTGTATTTGACAAGGATTCAAAACTTAAATTAGGTCAATATGAGCTTCAATCAATCCCTGAAACATCAATAAACCGACTTACGGCAGATACGGAATCGTACACGATTAACCTTGATGATAAATTAAAGGCTAAACAAATAAACTTATACGGCAGACAGCTAATTATAAAAGACTTTGTTAATAACAAATCCTTAAATTTTTCAACGGAAGCGTATTTGAAAACGGGTAAAAAAGTATCAAATATAAAACTGTCGGTTAATACGGGACTCCCGTTAAATCATATTGACAGTGACAGACTTGCGATAAACGGCTTCATTAAAAATCTGGATATTTCCGATTTTTCCGCTTATGCGGAATTTTTATCAAAAGATAAAATTAAACTATTGAGCGGAATAATAAACCTGACCGCACAAACCGTTAAAACCCCGGACGGACGCAAACAAATAATAAGCTCCGCTGATTTAAAAAATTTCGGTATTTACAAAGAAGATATCAAATCTTCAGTATATTCAAAAAACAATCTGAATATAAAATCCGATATCACAACGATTCAAGACGGCATTCGCATAAAAAAAATTAAAATTTCAGGCACGGGAATTGATACCGAAATATCGGGAGATATAACAAAACTTTCATTCGGAACCCCGGAACTTGATATAAGAACCGTCATCAAAAATTCCAAAGCCGAAAGTATAATCGCATTACTTCCCGCATCAAAGGATTTATTTCCGGATATTGATACAGAAACACTAAAACAGGCGGGATTTTGGGCAGATGTAAACGGAGACTTAAAAATTAACGGGAAAGCAGATTTGCCGGAAGTATTCGGCAAAATGCATATTTCAAACGCTTACCTTGTAAAACCCATAGCAAATGCTAAAAAAGCAGATATAAAAATGGATTTTAAAGGAGATAAATTTAATCTGGACTGTAATATACCTGCAGGCGCAAAAGAAAATGTAACCGTAAACGGATATGTTAACCTTGATAAAGAGAGGAGCGCGGATTTATATATATTAAGCTCCGAGAATGTAGATTTAAAAACAGCACAAATTGTCCTGAATCCGCTTCATGAAATTTTACGGTTTAATCTCGGGCCGGTTCCGATTATGGACATAAAAGGCAAGGGTTCAATAAATCTCCGTGTAACCGGAACAAGAAAAGATCCTTATGCATGGGGGCAATTCAAATTTAAAGAGACATCGGCTTCTTTTAACGACATCAAACATATAATTTTTACGGGCGGTTCGGGGACTCTGGATTTTAATAATCAGGATACCGTGTTTAAAACACAAACGGCATATATGAACGGTGCTCCCGTGACAATAAAAGGAGATTGTAATCTTTTAGGAAAACTTGATTTTGATGTTGAAGCAAATAATCAAAATGCGGATAGCTTACTGAAAGCGTTAAAAACATCTCCGATGCTTTCCGATATTGAAAAAACAGTTTCATTTGTTGAACATATTTCGGGAAAACTTAATCTGAAATTAAAATTAACCGGTGAAATAACGGATATAAACGAAATTGAATTTAATAAAAATATTTTTGCAAACGTAAATATAAAACTTCTTTCCGACATGGTTCAAATAAAGGGGCTTCCTCCGATTTTGACTGCGGGAGAAATAGAAATTGACAATCTCAATTCCGTAATAAATCTTAATTCAAAACTCAACGGCTCTAAAATTAGCGTAACCGGAAAAATCCAAGACAACAAAAGCAGTCTGAAATTTGTATCAGACAGACTTAATGCGGGAGATGCGCTTCGGTCAATATCGCCGAAAAGTCCTTATTTACGGGATTTTTCAACAATAAATTCCGCATTTACGGCATTTTACAACGGAAAAGCAGATGACATAGAATTAAATAAAATATATTTAAAAGGGAAAATATTTTCAAACAAAGGTGCAAAAAGCTCGATAATTGTAAACGACAGCAATTTTGAACTTAATAACTCAAATCTTAAACTGCCCTCACTGAAAGGGACTTTACAAAACAGCCCGTTCAATCTGTCTTTGAATATTACTAATTTCTTTTCAGATAACAGAGTTGTTAACGGAGTTTGCAAAGTCAATTCTTTCAACCTCAATATGCTAAATGAAAAAGCACTTCGCTATATTTTGCCCGCCAATATTTTAAAGACTCTTAACGATTTTGAATTTCAGAACGGTAAGTTAAACCTGAATGCAGGCATTGTAAATAATAATTTAAACGCAAGCTCAAATATAGCGAACATAAGCTTTATTTATAAACCCAGAAAAACAAAAGTTACGGTAAACAGCGGGAATATCTCCGCAAAAAATAACAGGCTTTCACTGAATAAAATCAACGCCTCAATCGGTGATATGCCGGTATTTGTTGACGGAAAAATTGCAAACTTTCAAACAAATCCTTATTTGGATTTATACTTAAACACAAAGCCCACACAAGAATTTTTTGATCAGTTTTTTAATATAGACACGGTTTACCCGATAAAATTAAAAGGCGACACAATATTGACCGCGAAATTAAACGGCACAATGACAAATCTTTCCTTAAATACGGTATTTGATATTCTTGAAGATTCCAGTATTTACTATATGGGAGCATCAATAGGAGAGGCGGAAAACCCCGTAAAAATAACCGCAAAAAGTGTTTATTCTCCTGACAGATTAAAAATAAACAGTTTTAAATACGATAAAATTATAAAATCCCAAAACAACAAACCCGTTGCAAACACTCAACTCAATGCCTCAGGGATGCTAAATTTCATGAAAAACGGCAATATCGGGTTCAATAATTTTAAAGTAAAAACTCAAACCCCGACGGATGCAAAAATATTTAACATAATATTCAGAAAACCGTTTATGAAACAGGGTGTTTTTACGTCCGATTTAGTTTTAAACGGGACTTCACAAAATCCCAAAATCAGCGGAAACTTTTCAATCTCAAGTATTGATATACCGTTTTTTGATTCGGTAATTAAGGATGTAAGTTTAAATTTTAAAAACGGAAAAATTTATATCGAAAGTAAAGGAACGGTTTTAACCAATGATGTCAATTTATCAGCGGTTATGCGCAATAAAATCTCACCTCCGTACATTGTTGAAGATTTGAAACTTAAACTTGCCGATTTGGATGTAAATAAAATCACTGATACACTAAGAGATATAGAAGCAGAATCTTCGAGAAATCCGTCTTATTCGTCACTAAGCCGGACAAATAATAACCAATTTGATATAAAGCAGTTTATTGTTCAAAAAGCGCGGATTGAAGCGGACAAAATTAAAGTACGAAACATAAATGCTGATAATTTTATATCTTCGATGACTATTGATAACAAAAAAATTGTTAATATAAACGATTTTAAATTTGATATAGCGGAAGGCTCGGTACTCGGCAGTCTTAAATACAATCTCAATAATAATCAAGCGGGATTGAAAATTCATTTGGACAGGGCAAATGCTTTAATTATGTCGGAAGCACTGTTTGATTTGAAAGGTCAGGTTTACGGTTCCGTAAACGGGGATTTTGACTTGAGCTGTACGGGAACAATAAATGAAGACTGTTTCAAAACCCTTTCGGGAAAAGGAGAATTTAAAATAGCAGACGGCAGAATACCGAAATTAGGTTCGCTTGAATACCTTCTAAAAGCGGGCAATTTGTTTAAAGGAGGACTTACGGGTCTTTCAATAAACGGAATAATTGACTTGATAACACCTTTAAAAACAGGAAGTTTTGACAGTATTTCGGGAAACATAAGCCTTGCTGACGGCATTGCAAAGGAAATCAATATTTATTCCGGCGGAAAAGATTTAAACATGTACATGTCAGGAACATACAACATCGTAACCTCCGTTGCTGATATGAAAATATACGGAAGTCTGTCAAAAAATATAACAACAGTATTCGGAAAAATCAGAAATGCATCTTTAAATACACTGTTTAATACAATCCCCGGAATAAACAACAATAACGAAAAACTTCTTTTGCAGGAAGAAATTGCAAAAATTCCTAATATCAAAGATGTAACAAACATTTACAGAGTATTTACCGTAGACGTAAACGGCGATATCAACGGAGAAAATTACGTAACAAGCTTCCGCTGGGTTAAATAATTTCTCTTAATCGGGAAACAATTTTTTCAAGCCCGTCAAACTTTGCAAGAGCAAATGAATTTTGCTGAAGCTTTGAAAGTTTTTCTTTATCATTTATTAATGATGAAATTATTTCATATAAAACATCGGCATTAATACAATCATCTTCAATATATAATCCCGCATCCTTATCTGCAAGATATCGTGCATTTTTTCGCTGATGATCCGCCGCCGCATAAGGATATGGTACAAATATCGGTGCAATCGAAGATGCACAAATCTCGGAAATACTTAATGAACCGGATCTTGATACTGCAATATCAGAAGCCTTTAAAACCGTAACCATATCCTCAAAATACGGTCTTATAAGCAAATTCTTATCGGACTCGTATTCGGGATAAATATTTTTTAACCGCCCGATAACATTTTCGAAATTTTTCCTGCCCGTCTGAAAAATTATTTGTAAATCATAATTTTTAGATAATTTCATAAGAATCTCAGAAACGGCATTATTAATTGACTGCGCGCCCTGCGAACCGCCTGTTACACAAAGAGTGAGTTTATTCTTCAATCCCAAATCTTTGCGTGCATCTTCTTTTGAAAGTGTTTTAAATCCGGGGCGGATAGGATTCCCGTTCACGGAACAATTAGGATTATCCAAAACTTTACATGCATTTTCAAAAGCAACGGAAATACATTCGGCACCTTTAGCCATTCCTCTTGTAACCAACCCGGGACAAGCATCACAATCGTGCATCATGTAAGGAATATTTAAAACCTTTGCCGCGATAAGAACCGGAGCAGAAACATATCCGCCCGTACCAAAGACAGCATCAGGACGGTATTTAAGAATATAGAAGCAACATTTTGCCGTAGCAAAAGCCAGTTCAAACATCCATTTGATAAGAGAAAATCCTATTTTTCGCGGCATGCCGTGAATATTAATACCCAAAAATTTAAACCCTTTTTTTGCAGCTATCTCATATTCAAGATTTTTCGGATTTCCGATATAAAAAATATCATCACCTTCAAGGGCTTCCGCCACAGCAACAGCCGGATAAATATGTCCTCCCGTTCCGCCTCCGGTTATAAAAAATCTTGCCATTAATACTTTTTCCTTATCTTTTTAATACGTTTTTTAGAAATATTTAAAAGGATACCAACCATTATCAAAGATACTATTAATGATGAACCGCCGTAGCTTATAAAAGGAAGCGGAACACCCGTGGTAGGCAGGAAAGAACTTGCCACACTCATATTCATAAATGCCTGAAAGCCTATAGAAAATGTAATTCCCGCCGCCAGCAGTTTACCGTACATATCCGGACATCTTCCGGCAATAACAAACCCTCTTTGCAAGAATGTGAAGAATAATCCGATAACCAGCACACATCCTACAAAACCGAGTTCTTCCGCAATTACCGCAAAAATAAAGTCGGTATGACATTCGGGCAGATAAGAAAGTTTTTGTATGGAGCCGCCGTAGCCCACACCGCTGAAGCCGCCCGATGCAAACGCGATTAAGGATTGAATAATATTATATCCAGCACCTAAAGGATCAAGCTCCGGATGACGCCAAGTTCTGAGACGCTGAAGCTGATATGGTTTTATAATAGTTGTAAGCCCTATAACAATTCCCCCAAGCATAGCGCCGGCACAGCTTAAAAATAATTTAAGCGAACCGCCTGCCGCCATATACATAACTATAGTTGTCATTCCCAAAAGAATTACCATGGATAAATTCGGCTGAATAAAGATTAAACCGACCATCGCAATTATAGGGAAAAATGCCTTTACCCATTTGTCCTGATCAAAGAGGTTTGCATCATTTTTGAATGCACCCGCAAGCAAAAGCACAACCGCAGGCTTTGCAAATTCGGAAGGCTGAAGCTGAAATCCCGCAATATTCATCCATCTTTTTGCACCGTTAACCATAACACCGAGAGGAGTAAAGTCAACCAGAACAAGAGAAAGCAAAATAACCGCTATTACAATACCGTTCCAGCTTGCAAGCTTCTTATAATCATAGTTCATAAAAAACTTCATAGCAAAGAAACCCGCTATAAAACAGATAAACTGTTTAAAAAGAAATTGTGCTGGGTTCCCGCCTTCATCAAGACATTTAGGCGCCGTAGCGGAAAAAATCGCCAAAAAACCGATTATAACGAGGAAAGCAACAACAATTAAAAGTGTCTTATCCGGGGATGACACTATAACACTTTGTATAGATGACGGTTCCCGCCTATTTAATCTTTGATAAGACATACTCTTTGAAAACCTTTCCTCTCTCCTCATAACCGCTGAACATGTCAAAACTTGCACAGGCAGGCGACAGTAAAACTACATCCGGATTAAGCTCCAGTGATTTATCTATTGCATCCTGCATGGACTTTTCTCTTATAATATTATCAAAACCGTTCTTTTTCAAATTATCGGAAAACCTGTCTGCCGCTTCACCTATAAGAATTACCGTTTTAATATGTTTTTTAACGGCATCGCAAAATTCACTTAAATCCGTATTTTTATCCCTTCCGCCCGCAATCAGCGACACATCGCAGTTATTAAACGAATTTATTGCAACAAGGCTTGCTTCCGGATTTGTTGCCTTTGAATCATTGTAAAATATCGTTTTTCCTTTTTGAGCGAACTTTTCAAGCCTGTGTTCGGGAACTTTAAATGACATAACAGACTGTCTGATATTCTCGTTTGAAATCCCCTCTAATTTTGCACAAATAACGGCACACATAACATTTTGATAATTGTGATTTCCGATTAAAGGACAATCCTGCAGGGTAATTATTTTTTCTTCCTTACCGCCGCGTTTAAAGTATATGGCATCGTCTTTTATATAAGAACAGTTTTCACCGATTTCTCCGTCAAACATAAAAACTTCGCCTTTGCATTCTTCGGAGAGTTTGACAAGTCTTTCGTCTTTCGCATTCAAAATGCAAAACGGTGCCGATTGAACCCCTCTGAATATTTTGGCTTTTGCATTAAAATAATTTTCCACCCCGTTATGCCAGTCAATATGATCCGGAGTAAGATTTGTAAACACGGCAATCTGCGGTTGGAAAGACGGGCTGTATTCCAACTGGAAAGAACTGCATTCACATACGAAATAATCAATATTATCATTCAGCAAATCACAAGGCGGTTTCCCGTAATTTCCGCAAGGCACCGCTTTATATTCCGAAGAAAGAATATGCGCCGTTAGTGCCGTGGTTGTTGTTTTGCCGTTAGTACCGGTAATTGCAATAAAAGGTTTTGAAGTCTGCATAAATGCAAGTTCAATTTCAGAAATAACTTTTATATTTTCGGCTTTAAGTCTTTGCATAATCTCGCTGTGCGGCGGAATTCCGGGACTTGTAACAGCAATATAAGAATCTTTTATAAATTTATCCGAATGCTTGCCGAATTCAACATTTATTCCTAATTTAGTCATCAACGAAAGAGTTTCTTCATCCTCGTCTTTTTTTTCTCTGCTTTCGGTAATATAAACATCCGCTCCCGCACCGTTTAAATACTTTGCCGCAGATATGCCGCTTTTTGAAAATCCGAGTATAAGAACTTTTATATCAAACCATTTCATTACAAAATACCTCTATAAAACAAGAATATCGCCAAACAAGACAACAGTGCCGATACGAGCGCAAAAACCGTTACAATTTTTTTCTCACTCCATCCGCAAAGCTCAAAATGATGATGTATGGGCGACATTTTAAAAACTCTTTTGCCCGTTGTTTTAAAACTTGCAACCTGAATAATGACGGATAAAGTTTCCGTAACAAAAACACCCGCAATAATAACAAGCAGAACTTCAAATTTTGCCAATACCGCAACAGTTCCGAGAAGCCCTCCGATTGCTAAAGAACCGGTATCGCCCATAAAAACTTCGGCTTTCGGTTTATTAAATTTCAAAAATCCCGCAAGAGAACCTGCTACGGCAGAAGAAATTATTGCCGCCTCGGGATATCCCGAAAACAACGAAATAATCGCACATCCCAAAAATGCAAATACTCCCGTTGATGCCGCAAGTCCGTCCAGACCGTCAGTAAGATTATAAGCGTTTGATGCTCCGGTTATTATAAACAGTGCAAACACAGGGTAAAACCATCCGGTATTAATAACGTATTTACCGACAGATACATCCGAGAAACCGGTTTTTGTCATCATCAGATATAAAATCGGAAGCATTGCAATAGCGATTTGCCTCAGCAATTTACCGCGAGCAGTCAAGCCGTCATTGCCTTTACCTTTTATCTTTATATAGTCATCCTGAAATCCCGCAAATGTATAAAACAGCAGGGTTAAAAGAATAATAAAAGCTTCTGTGGTAAGTCTTTGTGCCATTGCAAGAGTAATAATTGAACCTAAAATAACCGCTGCAATAATAAAAACACCGCCGGTTGTCGGAGTTCCCTGTTTTTGTGCATGAGTCTGCGGTGCACAGTCTTTAACATACTGACCTATTAATTTTTTTCTTAAAAAGTCTATATACGGCACTCCGAACAATAAACATAAAATCATCCCGAGCAAAAATGCCGCCGCAAGCATTATCATAGTGAATCTCCTTAACTTTTAAGCTGTTCGATTATCTCCTCAAATTTCATCGAACGGGAAGCCTTTAAAAATATTGTACTACCGGCATCAATATTATCAAGAATGTAACGAGATGTTGCAAGATTATTATCAAAATGGACTACTTTTAAATTATATTTAGACAGCTCATCTCCGATATAATCGGCAAGATTTCCGACAGTAATAAATTCAGCCCCTTTGTCCGAATATTTTTCACCGAGATACCTGCCTACCTCTTTGTGAAAATCAATTTCGTTTTCACCGAGTTCTCCCATATTACCGAGTACCACAACAGGTTTTTTGTACAAATCCAAAAATGCTGATACCGAAGCCTTCATTGATTCGGGATTTGCATTATAACTGTCATTGATAATATTTATTCCTTTTATTTTTACGGTTTCCCAACGTTTTTCAATAGGCTTGTATTTCAAAAGCCCGCGTTTTATTTCCTCATTTGTCATCCCGAGCTTTTGTCCTGTTTCAATTGCAAAAAGAGAATTTTCAATATTATAATCTCCTTCAATATTAAGTTCATAAATATCGTTTTTATATTGAAATTTTGAATAACCTTCGTGCTCTTCAAGTATTTTTACACTCTTTGCCGAACAATATATTGTTTCGCCGTTGAAGTCGGAAAATCTTTTGATACGGTCATTATCCTCGCAAATTAAAGTATCTTTTACATATTTTGTAATTTCGCATTTGGCTTTTGCAATATTATCACGGCTACCCAAACGTCCGATATGAGCGGAACCCGCATTTGTAATAACCGCAATGTCAGGCTGAGCGTATTTTGAAATTAATTCAATTTCTCCAAAACCGCGCATCCCCATTTCAACAATCAAAACCTGAGTATCTTCATCCATTGAAAGCACGGTCTGACAGAACCCGATTTCGTTATTATGGTTGGAAAGTGTTTTGTGTGTTTTAAATTTTTCCGACAAAACGGAATAAATCATTTCTTTTGTAGTCGTTTTGCCCGAACTTCCCGTAACACCGATTACTTTAGGATTGTATTTCCGTCTTGCAAAATTTGCAATCCGTAAGTATGCTTCAAGAGTATCATTAACCTTGACACCATTTTTGCAAGGGTTTTCGGAATAAAAACATCCTGCGGCTCCGGCTTTAAGAGCATTCCCGCAGAAATTTTCTCCGTTAAAATTGGCACCTTTTAACGGCAGGTAAAAATCACCGTTTTTAATTGTTCTGGTATCAGTGGAAATTTCAAAACTGCCTTTAATATCGAAGGCTGCACCCGTAGCCTTTTCCAGTTCTTCCGATGTAAATTTCATAACATTTTTATTTTACCTCAAATAAAGAATGAAAACCTAAAGTTAATAAATTTTAATAGTGCTTGACAACGGCTGTTGAGTCGGTAATAATAAGACTTGTATTATTATGCGGTCACTCGTTATATAAAATCTTTTAACACTAGCCTAAAAAGATTACGATACCAGAAAGGAAAAGAAAATGTTCGCAATTGTAGAAACAGGCGGAAAACAGTATCAGGTTGAAGAAGGAAGATACCTTGATGTTGAACTGCTGGACGGCGAAAAAGACTCAAAAGTGGTTTTTGACAAAGTCGTTATGATAGTAAACGGTAAAAAATCCAAAGTAGGTCAGCCTTACGTTGCAGGTGCATCTGCTGAAGGAACAATCGTTAAACACGACAAAGAAAAGAAAATTATTGTTTACAAACAAAGACCTAAAAAAGGTTACAGAAGAAAACAAGGACACAGACAAGGCTTCACAAGAGTAATGATTTCAAAAATCAGAACTTCGGCCCAGAAAAAAACAGCTGAAACAGTTGAAGAAGCTTAAAATAAAAACAGGAGAATAAAACAATGGCACATAAGAAAGGTATGGGTTCAACCCGTAACGGACGTGATTCGGAAGCAAAACGTCTCGGCGTTAAAAAATTCGGCGGTGAAAATGTTAAAGCCGGAAATATTATTGTACGCCAGAGAGGTACTAAAATTCACCCCGGAAACAACGTGGGTATCGGTTCCGATGATACATTATACGCATTAATTGACGGTCAGGTTAAATTCGAACCGCACAGACGCGACAGAAAACAAGTCAGCGTTTATGCCGTATAATTTAGTTTTAACTTAAATCAAAAACGGGTTAACAGCCCGTTTTTTGAATGAACATGTTGAATTTTTGATAATTTTGTTTTAAAATATCACAGTGAAGAAATTCACAAAATGTATTAATAAAATAAGGAGAACGTAAAAATGGCAGTAAAAGTTAATGATTCTTGTATAGGATGCGGTGCTTGCGAATCTATCTGCGATGCAGTATTTTCAGTAGACGGCACGGCACAAGTTAACGAATCAGCTGTAGCTGATAATATGGATTGCGTAAAAGAAGCAGCTGATGCATGCCCTGTAGCAGCAATCGAAGTTGAATAACAAATTTATTCATAAAAAAAGCCCCATCAGGGGCTTTTTTTTATCTGTTTTTATACTCACAGACAAAAATGAATTTTTTTGCATTGTATCTTTCTTCAGCCGGGAGTTCGTTACCCTGTTCATCGGTATAACCTTTTATTTTGCATATATACCTGTCTGATGTATTATTTTCAATTGCATCAATTCTTGAACGTAAATCTTGAATCTCGCTCATATAATCATTATTTTGATAATTTGGAGAAGGCGGTTGTTCATAAGATTGATACCTGTTTTGAGAATGCCTGTTACCGTATTTATTTGCCAGCATCGGAGCACTGGCTATCATAACTATTCCCAGGATAATCACCAAAACTATCGCATATCCCATACCCGAAAGTGCATTTTTTCTTTTCATACATTAACCCTTTTTTCTTTATTATAACACAAAAAAGCCGAATCAGAAAGATTCGGCTTTTTAATTATTGTATTGCTCTTATACAGATGCGAGTGAAGTTGCTTCTTTAACAACAGCTTCAAGAGCTTCAAGAGCATCGGCAGGAAGTTTATCAATACCTGCTTTTTCGGTTTCTCTTGATTTAACAAAGTTAATTCTGTCGTTCATACGTGCAACAAACTGGCTTGCATATTCTTTGTTAGAGAATGAAGCATCAAAACCTTCAATATCCATAATTTGAATATCCGAGAAGTTTTCCCATTTATGGAAGTTAGCCGTACCTTCAACAATCGCTTCAATAATACCGAGAGTGTGAGCAGGTTTAACTTTAGTTCCCATAAATTCACCCGTATTCAAGATGTAGCAGTCAACGCCGTCAGCAATTAACTGTTTAAATCTTGTGTAGTCAACTGACAGAGGATAAACTCTGAACGGGTTTGCATAAGGTTCAACAACCAAAGCGTTAGGATCAACTCCGGCAGCAAGTCTTTCAGCCGAAGAACGTTTAGTGGCAAGAGTTGCACCCATAGCCGAACCTAATGAAGCACCGGACAATTTCAAAACAGGCGGAATTGTAGGATCTTTCATTAACCAGAAAATCGCATTGATAGGCTGGTCAATTCTGTCAACTCTGTTAGGCGACCAAAGTTTTGATTTAACGGCACGTCCGTTACCGTTTCTGATATCTTCGGTTACGGAAACGACTTTACCGTCTGCAAGAGCGATTGCACCTGCATTCTGCTGTGTCAAAATGTATTTGTTATCGTCACAGCCGATCGGGTAATCGGCAGTTTTGTCAAAGTAAGCCGGTTCAAGAGCGATAGTGTATTTGTCATGAACATTGATAATGAATGCATCATCGTGAAGAACCGTAATATTGTATTTGTTATTATGTTTTGCGTGAGTAATTGTTGATTTACCCGAGCCGGACAAACCAAATACCGCAACCTGGAATGATTTTCCGCCGTCAAGGTTATAACGTTTCATACCGCCGTGGCATGATGCATAACCGTTACGTGCCGCACAGCCCCATGCAAGTGTTAATGTACCTTTTTTGTGTTCACCGAAGTATCTCATACCGAGAATACATGCACAGTTGTGTTCCGGATCAAAGAATGTTAATCCGTACGGGAAGTCAGGATGCGACCAGTCAGGATCTGAGAATACGTAAATGTCGCCTTCATTGATTAATCTTGAATTTGCGTACATTTCAGCGTACTGTTCATTGATGTACTGGAAGTTTAACATCCAAGAATACATGATATTTTCAAAACCTTCCGGAATAAGAAGGTGTGCTTTAATCATATAATCTTCTTCAAGTCCGACAACCGCTTCGGTTTTGTACATTAATTTGTCGCGTGTAGCATAAACAGCTTCACGAATAATAGGTAATAAGTAACTCAAATCGCAGTTCGGTTCACCGACAATTTTTCTTGCGGCAGCACATCTGCCAACAACAGTACCGTCATTGAACAATAACTGATTAGCACCCTGAGGCAAGCCGATTTTTTCGGGCTTGTAAACAGGCATACCCGTCAATTCAATTGTACCGGAACTGCTTTTTGCCAGCTTATATGCTTCCGCTACCGATTTAACTTCTTCAACATTGTTTCCGAAGAAAGGTGCGGTAATCGTTGCACGGGCAGCTGACATCATTTGTTTTAATTCTTCCGAATTTGTAAAAAATTCTTTTGTTGCCATAATCTTCTCCTTTTTTATAACAAGTGTACAAATTACATTAATTCTACAGCTGTTATAATAACATAAAATAAAAAGAAATTCAATGATATTAATTAAAAATCAACTCACAAATTTTATTAATTTTCTGATATCTCTGTTCCAAACACCGTACCAATTTTTAACAATTATATCGGCAGGACACAAGCCGTTAAGGGCAAGTTCTTTTACCGGTTCTAAAAATTTTTCTTCGCCTTTATCAAATTCTATCAAAGATTTTTCGGCAATATAAAGTATTTCTTTAACAATATCTTTAACAAAATAACTGCCGATTTTAGAATTAAGAGCACTTTTAGGCACGTTATAGCGGAGTTCAAAGAAATCTCTGTATTCAAAATCTTTAAAAAGTTCTTTAATCTCAGCAATAGAAGTACGGTTATACAAGATACCTTTATAAATTGCAAGAATCGAATATTGAAGATTGTTTCCGACACAGTCATGGTTTCTCAATTCAAGGAAATTGCGCATTCTGACTTCGGGGAAATACAAATTAGCCTGAAGTTCAAAATCCTCAATTTCCGCATCAAAACCTTTGAAACCGTTTTGCATAAATTGATTAAAATTAATCCGTCCGTTAATCGGAATAACGTCAGAACCGCGATTAATAAATATCATCGGGCATTCAAGCACATAATTTATATATTCTTCAAATGAACAGTTTTCATCTATCTGACCGACAAATCCGCATCTGTCGTTATCGGTATTCAGCCAGCTCAGCGCTCTGAAACTTTTGTAACCCGTATCAACTCCGCCTCTGACGGGAGAATTTGCAAACATGGCAGTCATAAAAGGAGACAATTTGTTTGCAATACAAAATTTTTCCGCGGCATCTTCTTCGCTGTTAAAATCAATACAGCATTGAATACCCGCTGTTTCCCGCATCATTACGTCGGATAAAATTCCCCAAAGATATTTTGCCATAAGTTTGTATCTTCTTTTCGGAATAAGGCTGATTGATTTGTTGGTTGACAGCGGTGAAACTCCGTAATTTAAAAGTTTTATACCGAATTTATCAAGAACGGGTTTAAGTTTTTTATCTAAAGAATTAACTTTATTTCGGACATCAAATATTGTATTTTCGGGCTTCAAACTAAGCTCAACCTGACATCCCGGTTCCAGAGTAATAGTATCATGCTCCTGTTTTAAGCCGATTATATTGTAATCATCGGTAATATAATCCCAATTTTCTTCTTTTGCAAAATTTCTTAAAAAATTACAAATACCGTTATCGGCTCCGTAATCCGCAGCTTTATTATTGGCGGAAAAAATCGGAAGTCTTTCATATTCAATACCGACTTTGCAATCGGTTTTACAGCCGTTTTGAAAGAGTGCCAGTATATCTTTTTCGCTCAGTTTTGTTTTTGTCTGCATCACAACTCCTTATAATAATTATACCACTCACAAAAATAACAAAATATTTAAATTAAAACATTTACCTGTCTGTGGTATTATAATTGTCATAATGAATTACTACGAAAGGGCAAAGTACTTCAAAACAAAAAAACGTCTCGGGCAAAATTTCTTGACAGACGGACAGATCATTTCGGATATTATAGATTTTGCGGAAATAAAACCTGATGATACCGTAATAGAAATCGGTGCGGGAGCGGGTTTCGTAACCGAACAACTGGTTAAACACGCAAAACAAGTCATAGCAATTGAGCTTGATAAAGATGCGGTTGAAGAACTACAAAAAATTAATGCAGATAATTTAAAAATTGTTCACAATGATATCTTAAAAACGGATTTATCCGAACTTAGCGAAAGTAAAGTTAAAGTTGTTGCAAACATTCCCTATTACATTACAAGTCCGATTATTGCGCACCTTTTGGGTGAAATCGACGATTTAGATAACAAAAACCGAAATAAGATTACCGATATTCTGTTAATGGTGCAGGAAGAAGTTGCAAGAAGAATGGTTGCAACCGAAAAATCTCCCTCAAAACAGTACGGATTATTGACTATACTTTCACAGTTTTGGGCAGATGTAAAAATAATGAAATTGGTGGGCAGACGCTCATTCTATCCCGCACCGAAAGTAAATTCCGCTCTTGTAAAACTTGTTGTTAGAGAAAAGCCTCTGCTTGATTTAAGCGATTATGCACATTTCAGAAAAACCATAAAAGCGGGATTTTCTCAACGAAGAAAAAATATAAAAAATTGTCTTTTATCGGGCGGATTTTCAAAAGAAAAAATCCAAAATGCTTTGAATAAACTCGGGCTTGATGAAAACATCCGTGCGGAAAAGCTTTCAATCGAAACTCTGGGTAAACTGTCGGAGGCGTTGAAATGACTTCTGAAATCACGGTGCAATGCCCGGCAAAAATTAATTTGGATTTGAAAGTTATAAATAAAAGAGAAGATGGTTTTCATAATATAAAAAGTGTTATGCAGACCATAAGTTTATACGATTTTTTAAAAATCAGTGTTGAATCATCCGACACTTTTGAAATAAACCTTTCGGGAAACAGCAACGAAATTCCTTACAATGAAAAAAATCTCGTTTATAAGACGGCTGAACTTTTTACGGAAACCGCAGATATCAAACCGCACAGAATAAATATTTATATAGAAAAAAATATTCCCGTATCGGCAGGCTTAGCAGGAGGAAGCACGGACGGTGCAGGAACTTTATACGGATTAAACAAAATTTTTAATAATCCTTTGTCAGGGAAAGAATTACACATGCTCTGTGCGATGAGCGGTTCCGACCTTAATTTCTGCCTCGAAGGAGGCAGACAAATGACCTCAGGCAGAGGTGAAATTCTTGAACCGCTTGAATTTGAGGAATTTACTGTGTCTTTAATAAAGCCTGATAATTTCGGTATAAGCGCAAAAGAAGCTTATACAAAATTTACGGAAAAGAAATCCTCGGATTTTAAATCGACATTCGGTTCACGGGATAAGTTTAAAAATGATCTTGAATGGGCAGTAATTGATGATTATGAAGAACTGAAGTTTATAAAAAATCATTATGCGGATTCTGTCATGTCAGGCTCAGGTTCATCTTATTACATTATCGGAAAAGAGTTTCAAAATCATAAAGGATACAAAACCTTTAACAATTTAAAATCGGTACCATACGGAATAAAAGACCTCTCTTGAAAGAGAGGTCTTTTTTATGAGAACCATCACACCATTTTTTATTAGTTAGCCGTTGCAGCTTCACGTTCTGCCTGACGTTTTTCAACTTCTGACTGAACTCTTGCATTTTCTTCTTCCTGCAATCTTTGAAGTTCAGCATCACGTTTTTCAACATCTTCGTAAAACTCACCGACTTGTTCACCTTTGCAATTTTTGATAAAGTAGTATTTCTTTTCAACATGCTCGGTATTTCTGTTAAATTCTTTTTGAGCGACAGCTTTACCTTTTTTATCATAATTTTCCGGTTTCAATGTACCTTTTACATTAACACCGCAAGAGAACTTTTTACCGAACAGTTCGGGCATTTCCCATTTTGCTTGCCAGCAATTGTCTGTGTATTTGTACCCATATCTGTCTTTCAATGCGTGAACAAATTTCATAATTTCTTTATGGCTCTTCAAACCGTATCCGTCACGAACCGCATCGTACAGAGATTCACCTTTTTTAAGAGTATAAGTACAAGTTTCTTCAACTTCATCATGACTTGCATCAACTTGATCCGGTGAATATTCACAAGATGTAATCGTATCAGATTCTTCGTTTTCTTCATCTTCATTTATTACAACTTGCGGTTCTTCCGGTTTAGCTGCATCGTATACTTTATCTTCTTTTCCGCCCGGATCCTTAATTAATCTGCTTGCCAAAGCACCGACACCAAAGCCGATACCTGCGCCTGTACCCGCATGCGTAACTTCTGCGTGAGCGTATGCTCCTGCGGCCCCGGCCGCACCCGTTTGAGCGTTACCCGCTACATCGTGAGCCATTGAACCTGCAGTTGCTTCCGCTTTAAACAGATTACCTATAAGCAATCCCATTACGGTCGTACCGGCAATTGTCGCTGCCTGCATTAATTCCGTATAATCTTTTTCAAAATCTCCGCCTGCAGCTTTGCACAAATGACGCAGAATGTCATCATCGCAGCCCCATTTAACAGCCTGTTCACGTCTTTCTTTTAAACTCATATGATAGTTATCGGTTTCATTTTCATCGGTATGAGTATTCATTAAACCTTTAACAAATGATTTAATTTTTTCCTGAGAAAGAGTTCCGTCTTCTTCATAGAACAAATCTCTATACCCATTCATAAATTCCAGAGTTTTCTTGTTGTTTAACTTTTCATTTAAGATAAGTTGTGATTCAGCTTTTTCTTTAGCTTCTTTTTTTGAAGCTCCTTGGGATCTGTAAAGTTGTTTTAATTCTTTTTGTCTGGTTTTTCTTGCTTTTTCCTGTTTTTTAAATTCATCTTTATCAACAAATGTTCTTGTAGAATAGAAAGTATATTTATTTTCTTCATTTTCCACAAAAGCTTTAGCAAGTTTTTCAGCTTGTTCTTCACTTTCTACTTTGGTTCCGTCTGCCAGTCCGAACTCCAAGTACTGTTGTTTCATTTCTTTAATACGTTTTTCTTTGTATCCCTTTTCCATATAAGGATTTTTTCTTTCAAGATCTGTTCCTTCCAGAGCATCCATTTCAGAAACATCATCTCTTGAATTTCCATGCGAAAGACCTTGTTGAATTAATGCATCAAGTTTACCTTTTATGTATGCATTTTGTAATTCCGCCTTTCTTGCAAATTCTGCCGCATAATCCGGCATAATACCTTGTCCGATAGGTGTGATTGAATAATCCCCCATAATTTCCCCTTTCTTTTTATATTATGTGTATATCCCCTATACCTTTATAAAAAATTTTTGCTCTAAAAAATTGCATGTACAAATCAGTAATTCTTAAAATTAAAATCGTTAAAACCTTTGATTATAAAGCGTTTTTGAGGAATTTAAATTCATCTTAACATTCGTTAACAAAAAAGTATTCTTCATGACTATTCACATATTCCAAACTATGATGTATCATAGATTTATGGCTATACTAGAAGTAAAGAATCTTAATCTCGGATTTGAATGTGAATGCGGATACCGTCAGGCGCTTTTTGATGTTTCTTATTCGCTTGAAAAAGGCTCAATGCATTCGCTTGTCGGAGAATCCGGATGCGGAAAAACTATCAGTGCAATGAGTATAATGAGGCTTTTGCCTAAAAATGCGAGAATTACGGGCGGTGAAATCCTGTTTAACGGGGAGAATCTTTTGGAAAAAGCCGATATGAAAAATATCAGAGGTGCAAAAATAGCACTCATACCGCAAGATCCGATGACTTCCTTAAATCCTTTATACACAATCGGAAATCAGCTTTTGGAAGTTATAGAAATTCATCAAAATCTCAAAGGTGATGAAGCATATAAAAAAGCTACGGAAGCTTTGGATGCTGTTCAAATCCCTTGCGCTTCGGAAAGGATGAAGTCTTATCCGCACGAGTTTTCAGGCGGAATGAAACAGCGTGCAATTATTGCTATGGCTCTTGCCTGTAAGGCGCAAATTCTCATAGCGGATGAACCGACAACGGCACTTGATGTCACAATTCAAGCGCAGATTATGAATCTTCTTAATGAAATAAAACGTGACAAACAAACAGCAATCCTTTTGATAACTCACGATTTGGCACTTGTCGGAGAAAACGCGGATTACATATCGGTTATGTATGCCGGAAGAATTGTTGAAACTGCACCTTCAAAAGAGTTTTTTGCAAACCCGAAACACCCTTATTCAAAAGCACTTTTGCGCTCTCTGCCTTCAAATAAAGATTCAAAACTTGAAACCGTTCAGGGGCAGCCGCCGTCAATCTTACAGGATATTTCGGGATGCAGATTTCATCCGCGCTGCGAAAAATGTAAGGAAATCTGCACGGAAAATATTCCCGTATTGGAAAATGTCGGAATTAATCATTACAGTGCTTGTTTCAGAAACGGTGAAGCTACATAAAAAACCACAAAATAATCTTTGCATATTTGGCAATAAATACCGAGGCAAAACTGAAAATTATGTCATAAATTATTTTTAAACCGCTTTGAGCGGTAATCCAGCCGTTAATGAATGTCCAGCCTTCATGCTTCAGCCCCGCAATAAAGAGCATATACAAAATTCCAATCAAATGTATGGTCAATACCCCGACAAAAACCGCATGTAAAATGTTTCGAATCGTAAACCCGCTTTTAAGTATGGAACCGGCAAAGAATACGGCTGGAATATAAGCCAAAATATAGCCGAAACCGTACTCAAGAATATATTTCGGCCCGCCTCCGAGTGCAAAAACAGGCATAATAAACAAGCCGATTAAAATGTACAAAAGAATACTTGCAATCCCGTATTTTCGCCCCAAAAACGCCCCTATAAACATTACAACGGGAATTTGAGGAATAAATTTATATGTGAACAAAAAATCCTTGAACGCTATCGGTTCCCCGCGGAACAGCTCGGCAGGGATTATAAAATGCGTAATTTTCAGTTGAATGAAAGTTGCAGCCACCATAAGAAAAGTACAGCTTATAACAAGAATTAAACTGCCCAATGACAGCCTGATACCTTCAATTTCTTTTTTTACAAGTCTAATATTGTCAGTCAATGTTTTCTCCTTTGAGAATATTTTTTTCATAAACGGTCTTAAATTTCTTATGGAAAATATTTTCCGTCCACATAATCAGTGCATCTTCATTATTATCCTGATAATAACCTTTTCTGGTACCCAGAGATTTAAAACCGTATTTTTCATACAAAGCTATCGCCGGCTTGTTGCTCACACGCACTTCAAGAGTAATGTATTTGACCATATCTTTATAACAGTTGTCAATAACGGTTCTTAAAAGCCTTTCTCCGATATGTTTTCGTCTGTATTCGGGAAGTACGGCAATATTTGTAATATGAGCTTCCTCAAGTATGTGCCAGCTTCCGCAATATCCGATTAATTTTCCGTTTTCATCATAAGCGCTGTAATACTTTGCCAAATCATTGGAAAGTTCGCTCATAAAAGACTCCTCAGACCAATGATGTTCGCCGTAAGCACTCTTTTCAATTGCGATAACGTCTTTTATATCCTCTTTTTTCATCGGTTTTACGGATAAGTTCATAATTTGATTTTAGCATACAAAACACTCAGCCTGCAATTTATTAATTTTTATTTAGCTCTTGATTTGTACTGAGCAATATGATAGACTGGGAGAGAAGTTTAAATTGGGAGTAAGATTATGAAAAATATTGTAGTTTACACGGATAAAAACGAATCGAAACTTGCTGATGTTCTGGCACAGCTTGAAGATGTCAACGTCAGAATAGAAAATGCCGAAAACCTCAAAGATTATGAAACTCTCAATGCAGGTCTTTTGGTTGTTGAGAGCGTGCCGAATCTTAATGATGTTTTGATGACTACAAAATTTAAAGCTCCGACGCTTTTTGTCGGTGAAGCTTTCAAAGGCTCAACCGTGAGAGCCGTTATTTTCGACTTTATTAAAACTCCCGTTGATAATGCCGAACTCGTTATAAGAGCTAACGCATTATTAAAATACAAAGAACTGCGTGATAAATTGAAAATAGTTTCCACAACTGATGAACTCACGGGACTTCATAACAGAAAATACCTTCAGGAACGTCTTGAACAAGAAATTTCACGTGCAAAAAGATACAGCATAAAACTTTCATGCCTGTTATTTGATTTGGACTTTTTCAAAGTTGTAAACGATATTTACGGTTACGAATGGGGTGATGTTCTTTTACGTTCGATTGCGGACAAATTAAAACAGCTTATTCGAAAAGAAGATATCTTAACACGATACGGTGATGAAGAATTTCTGCTCATTCTTCCTAATACTTCGGAAGAAAATGCGTTTCTTTTTGCCGAAAGATTCAGACGTGATATTGAGAAAATGGAATTTATACCGGCAGGCGAAGAAGAAAGACATCCGATTACGATTTCGGGCGGAATTTCTACATATCCCTGCATAGCGGATACGGAAGAAGATGCCAATACAATAATCCGTTACGCTGAACACGCACTTTATAATGCAAAAAAACGCGGCAAAAATAAAATTGTTCAATTTTCACAACTTAATTTAGGTGAATAGAACAATCACGAAAGGCTCCTTTCTAAGACACAATGTCTAAATCTTTCAAAAGGCGGTAAATACCGCCTTTTTATTTTACCTTATATATTATTAACCCCGTAGCCAAAAAGAGCAAAATCGTACTTTATCGGATCTTCGGGATTAAATTTACGCAGATTTTCAGTTATTTCCAGCACCGCTTTAAAATCGTTGGAATTTCTTGTCAGCAGTCCGGTTTCCCGAGAAAGTCGGGCGACATGAACATCCAGAGGAATAAGCAGCTCGGACGGTTTCATAAAATCCCATATACCCAAATCCACCGGAGGCTTCCTCACCATCCACCTTAAAAACATACACATACGCTTCATGGCTCCGCCTTTTTTCGGGTTAGGTATCATAAAGTAAGTGCCGGCCCCCGCTTTATCGGAAAACTTTGAATAAAAATAATCCGTAACGGGAATGAACATATTTTCAAAGTTTTCGTAACCGTATTTGAAAAGTTCCTCTAACCCTCCGTCTTTTTCATACAACCCGCGCATTACGCTGAAGATTTCCGCAAAATCATCCGTAGTACCAAAGCGATAATTGAAATTCCCCAAAATTTTCGGCTCAAAATTTAAAATAAAGTTTAAAGGTTCGTTATCAGCTATACGAAAAAGTTCATCAAGCTTTTTGATAAAGACTTTTCGTGAGCCGTAAGCAACTAAAGATGAGACAAATCCTGCAATTTCTATATCTTTTTTATTTATAAATCTGTGGGGAAACTGAACGGGATCATCTTTTATAAAATCAACGGTTTCATAAGTTTCAGCCAATCTGTCAATTTCCAACTTACTAATCATAGTAAAAGATTAGCACAAATTTTTATTAAATTATATATAATTCCCCTAAAATTTTTTCTTGACAAATTCTAAAAAATAATAAATAATGAACTCTAAGGATAGATTATTGGAGGTAAATATATGAATAACATCGTTCTTGCCCCCCCCCCAAGAAGGCTATTAATTTAAACCTTTTTAAATTTTTTTCGCGGAAATTTTCGTTCGGCTGTTTTAAAAAGCAATCAGACATAAAAAGTAAATGGACAGAGTTTGAAAATGCATTGAAAAATGCCGGAGAGGTATCTTTTTGGTGGCGTGATGATGATATAAGAGCACAAAAAGATACTTTTAAATGGAAATACATTAAATACAAATTTAAAACTTTGTATATGATGAGATTATTGGCAAAATACAAAATCTCGGCAATATGGGCAATAGTACCTAAAAACTACAAAGATTACGGTAAGATTTTTACTAAAAATATTTTTAAATATAACCATTATGCGGTAGTACACGGTATTCTTCATCAAAATAATGCAACACCTCCCGCTTGTTCTGAGTTTCCTGAAACTTGTGATATTGAAAAAAGTTTTGAAATGATAATGCAACACTATAACTATTTTAAAACCATATTTAAAAACAGACTTTTACCTGTATTTGTACCGCCGTATAATAATATGTGCCAAGCACTTAAAGATAAACTTATTAATGAAAATATTATTATTTCCGAATCAAATTTTTATAAAGAAGAACACTCTCCTTACAACATAGATTATGATTTTGTAAATTGGCAAGTGTTTAAACTTAAGAAGGAGAATGTTATTTTAGATGAATTAATACAACTTTTAAACTCTGAAACAAAATTAATTGGTTTAAATGCACACCATACAATCATGAAGTATAAAAATTTCCGATTTTATGATAAATTGTTTAAAACAATTTCAAAATGTAAAAATGCCAATTGGATTATACCCTTTGACACTATATAATAAAAAGCAGCCTTTCAGCAGATGTTACGCACTTAGTTCACTTTGTAAACAATTGTGCTAAAACCCGTTTTTTTCAGAAGAAGACGAACAATTATTTCTTAACCGTAAAAAATATTGATTAAGTATTTCATCGCATTCCTTCTCCATAATTCCGCCGTAAATTTTTATCGGTGAATTGGCAAGTTTTTTCACATCAATTGCGGAGCCGAATGCACCGTAATTTGTATCATATGAACCGAAATAAACCGTTTTTATTCGAGCGTTGACAATAGCCCAAGCGCACATGGGACAAGGTTCAAGTGTGACATACATTTCGCAGTCATCAAGTCTCCAGCGCCCGAGTTTTTTCTCGGCTTCGCGTATTGCGAGAATTTCCGCATGAGCGGTTACATCGTTCAACTGTTCTTTTTTGTTGCAAGCTTTGGCTATAACATTTCCGTCTTTTACAATAACGGCGCCGACGGGAATTTCACCTAAAGCGGATTTTGCAAGTTCAATTGCGTGCTTCATCATACACCTTTGCCAACGGCAGAGTAATTTCGACACAAAAACCGCAATTTTCATCGCTGTGAAGTACTATTTCTCCGTTCATAGCTTCAATCAAACCTTTCACGATAAACAATCCGAGTCCCGTACCGCGTGTTGTTCTTGTTGTATTGTCTTCAAGCCTTATAAATTTTTCAAAAAGTGTTTTCAATTTCTTTTGCGGTATAACCTCGCAATCATTTTTTACATATATTTTTGCGAAATCTCCGTCCAATTCCGTTTCAACAACGATTTTGGAATTTTCAGATGAATATTTTGAAGCGTTTTCAAGCAGGTTAACAAAAACTTGAATTAATCTGTCTTTATCCGAATTCAGATGCGGAAAATCTTCAGATATATTCATTACAATCTCTTTACCCGCCTTGTTTCTGATCAAAACTCTTGCATCTTCAAGCACTTCGGGCAGATAAACCTGTTCAAGATTAACTCTCAGGCGCATCCCTTCAATATCCGGAATTGTAAGCAAATCTTCAATAAGCCGTTTTAACCTTTCAGACTGTTCTCTTATGACTCTGAGCGATTTTTGACGGGTTTCTTCATCAATTACAATATCCTGACGCATAAGACGAGAGGTATAACCCTGAATACTCGTAAGCGGAGTTCTCAATTCATGACTTACCGTATCAATTAAGTTGGAACGAAACTCGTTAAGTTCTTTTAATTCTTTGTTGTTCTTTTTAAGCTGAATATAAGATTTATGAATTTCCGTTGCCATTCTGTTAAATTCAAAAGCGAGAAAAACGATTTCATGCGGTGTAAATGCAGTCGTCAAAAGCCTTATCTGACGTTCATAATTACCTTTCGATATCGCAATAATTCCTTTAAAAAGCTGTCTGATATTTATATATAAATAATAAGTGTAAAGTCCGACAACAAATATAATCGCGAAAGTTGCAAATAAACAGGATAAAATTATTTTCAAACTGTTATCATTTATTGCCCTTCTTGTAACTTTTTCGGTTGTATTAACAATAATGGTAATTTTAGGTTCAGCTTTTGATACATATACAAGCGGAGTATTTTTCACATCACCGAAGATTACCGGAACATCTTTTTTCAATTTTTTTGGCAGAAGCGAAAGAGTTTTATTATATGAATCGTTTGTCAAATTATGTTCGGCAATAAGATTTCCGTCATTAGAGAGAACATAAATCTGCCTTTTATCATCTTTTAGCGAGCGGAACAATTCATCACGCACCGCATCCAATTTATATGTTGCAACAAGATAACCGCCGTTATATTCAACAGGTACCGTAGCTTTTTTGATACTTCTGTTAAATTCAATAAGTTTTTGAAGTTCTTCTTCCGTGTTTATAATTTCAATTTTTTCACAGTCGGGATATTTTTCCGCCACGGATTTTAAATATGCATTTTTAGCCGATTTGGAGGAAAAATATTTAAGTGAAAACGCAACCTGTTCAAGGTTATTTTTCACGGTCATATTAAAGAAATCAATTTCATCGGACACCATATTTGCGATTAAAACCGCAGATTCTCTAAGCTGATGACGCATTGAGTGCTGGTTAATATTATTGATGATTAATCCGCTTATTGTCATAGGAACAATAACCGCAAAAACAAAAACTATAGCAATCTGCTCAACAATTTTTAAATGCTTGCCGAACATAATTAACCTTCCCCGAACGGCGTGAGCTTATAGCCCACATTTGTAACAGTATGCAGATATTTCGGATGTTTTGCATCCGGTTCTATCTTATTTCTCAGTCCTCCCACATGAACTCTAAGCATTCTGACATCTTCATTGCTGTCATAGCCCCAAACTTCATCCAGAAGCGTTGCAAGCGTAACCGGCTGATTTATATGCTGCATAATACAGTACAATATTTCAAACTCGGTAGGCGTCAATTTTACACGCTTATTCACAATAACAGCTTCAAGAGTTTCAGGGAAAATTTCAATATCTCCGGCTTTTAAAACTTCATCGGACAGAGCATTTTTATCTTCAACCTGATTACGTCTGAGCAAAACTCTTATTCTCAACAAAACTTCCTGAATATCAAACGGCTTAACAAGGTAATCATCGGCACCGCAATCAAAACCTTCTGTTTTATCATCAATTGTGCCCTTTGCCGTGAGCATCAAAACAGGAATGGACAATTTTGCCTGACGGATGTTTTTGCAAACATCAAAACCGTTCATCTTAGGCATCATGACATCAAGCAAAATCAAATCATAAGAGTTATTTAAGGCTTTATTTAGACCTTCAAGCCCGTCACGCGCGGAATCAACAAAATATCCGCTCTGCGCCACATCAAACTCCAAAAGTTCCCTGATTTCATCATCGTCATCAATAATTAAGATACGCTTTTCACTCATATTGAAATAATATAAAAATATCCGAGCTTTTTCAATTGATTATAAAGAAATATTATGGCACCGGATCATACCCGCCTTCGTTAAGAGGATGACATTTTAAAATACGTTTACCACCCAGATACAAACCTTTAAGAACACCGTATTTTAAAACAGCCTGTCTTGTATATTCGGAACATGTTGGTGTAAAACGACATACGGGCGGTGTAAATTTGGATATGTACCGGTATATGTCAATAAGAAATAAAATTACGGATTTCATAACAATTAAATATCACAATAATTTCTTATAATCCATGTTAATTGTTAAGTTTTTTTAAATAAAAAGCTAATTTTTTTTAAGTTTGATAACCTTTATGCCGTTAAAAAAAACAGACAGATAATGTAGGAGAAAAAATTATGCCGGATACACCGAAAGTATCAGCGTCATCAAATCAATATTACGGAATACCCGTAAAACAGCCGAGAAACTTTTCGGATTATATCCGTTCTGCTATATTCGGATTCAAGTTTAATTCTTTTTTCGGCGAAGATGATTCTTTAAAGCAAACATTTAACAGAGTTTTGGATTTTTCATCCGCCCCCCCCCAAACGTACCTTTATCTGAAGAAGAAAACGGATATATTGACATAAATATTCAAAAAAACGGAAACATCATCAGTAAAACAATTACCGAAAAAAGTACTGGAAAAGTTATACTTGAAAGTACAACAAATATATCCGAAAAACTCGGTATGACATATGTAAAAACTCATATAAAAAGATATTCCGGCAATAAGGTTTATGAAAATGAATGCGATTTCCAATACAACAGAGAGCTTTTAGAAGATTATGTTATTAATAAAGGAACTGACAAAAACGGAAATATCATAAAACATTTTAAAAACATACCGGATATAAAGAAAATCGATGAAGATAAAAGAACTCCGGAACAGAAAAAATTACTTCAGGAGTTTGATAATATGGTTGATTTTGCAGTAAACTCAGGAGTTGAATACGGGGTTGATCCGACACTTGTAATTGCAATTATTCAGCGTGAAGTCGCATTCCAAGGTTTAAATTCCAGAGTTGTGGGCAAAAACGGTAAAGGCTATATGCAGCTTACATCATCTCCTATCAGAGACTATTTGGGATATGCCGGAGATAAAAAATATCACACTATTAAAGAGAATATTTACGGCCCTGAAATGGAAGAACTTCTGTTAAGCAGAAATTTTAATCCTAAAGACGCAAAGACTCAGGAACAAAGAGAGGAGCTTTACACAAAAATATTTAATTATCTTACCGAGAATAAGGATCCGGAATTTAATATCAGACTCGGTACTCTTGTTTTAAGAAGATACTTAAATAAAAGTAAAGGCGATATTAAAACTGCTGCAACAAATTATAACGGCAGTTCAGATAAACTGGCTTACGGCGAGGCGGTAACGCAATATCACAGAGAAATAAAAGACAGTGTCGGTCTCGTTTCCAAATACCAATACAGAGAAAGCAACATAACCTAATGTTTATTCCACCGCATAAGATTCACCGATAGTATCAATAGCTTCGACTTTAATATCGGTAATAAGTTCGGAATAAGAAATGACAACAATGGTCGGGATATGACGTTCAAGCAATTGATAAAGAGGAAGTCTGATTCTCGGTGAACATAAAATTACCGGCTGCTGACCGCAAGCCTGATGCGCTCTCATCAATGTAGTTGCCGTTGTTTCAATCAACTCCTGAACCTGCATCGGATTTAACAGAAACATTGTACCGAGCTCGGTTCTTTGGCAGCTGTCATCAAGCGTCTTTTCCCATTCGGGAGAGAGAGTCAAAGCATATAATACCTTGTCATCACCGACATTTGAAAGACATATTTGACGTCCCAAAGCCGCACGTAAACGTTCGGACAATATATCCGGTTCTTTTGAAAATCTTGCATAATCGCAAAGCCTTTCAAATACGAATATAATATCTTTAATGGAAACTTTCTCTCTTATCAGGTTAACGAATATTTTTCTTAAATCACTCGTTGAAATAATTGTCGGTACAAGGTCGTTAACGAGTGTAGGATCCTGAGAACGAACAAGTTCCATAAGTTTAAGAACGTCAGTTTTTGTCATAACGTCATCAACATGTTTTCTTACACATTCTTGCAGGTGAGTAACAATAACGTCCGTTGAATCTACAGCCGTAACCGAGCGCGACATTTTTGCATCTTCCTGAGAAATCCAATATGCCTGCGTTTGATATGTCGGATCAATACCTATAATAGCATCTTGCGGAACTTCTTTTTTCAAAGCATCCCATTGGTCTGCAATTACCATAAATTTACCCGGATATACATAACCGGTTGCAACGGTATTACCGCGAATTGATATCATATATTCATTGGCATCGAGAGCGGATGAATCCATAATCCTTATGTTAGGCAGAATATAACCGAGTTCATCAGTTACTCTCTGACGCAGAGCGGCAATTTTTGCAAGCAATTGACCTTCCTGATCGGGATCCGCAATAACAAGCAAGTTAGAACCTACCTGCAAACTTAAAACATCAACGCCCAAACGTTCATACATTCTGTTCGGGTTAACCAAATCCTGCATATTCTGGCGTACACTTTCCAACTGTCCCAGCTGTGATTGAACGTCGGCATTAATCAAAGTAGAAAATCCGCCGATACCCAGACCGATTGCAAAAATCGTAAACGGAATCCAAGGCAGCCCCGTCCAGCCGCTTGTAACCGCAAGCAACAAAAGAAATCCCGCCGCAAGAAACAGAGCGTTAGGCTTACTCATAATTTGTCCGGTAACATCAGTACCTAAAGAATCAGCAGCGGATGAACGTGTCATAAATATACCGGCAGCAATTGACATCAAAAGTGATGGAACCTGAGATGCAAGACCGTCGCCTATTGTAAGGGTTGTATATTTTGAAACCGCATCGGCTATAGGCATCTGATTCATAAGACAGCCGATACATAAGCCGCCGATAATGTTTATAAGAGTAATAATTATACCTGCAATGGTATCCCCTTTTACAAATTTCATGGCACCGTCCATGCTGCCGAACAGGTTTGATTCTCTCTGTAAATCTTCACGTTTTTTAGTCGCTTCTTCGGGAGATATTAAGCCCGCATTAAAATCGGCATCAATTGTCATCTGCTTCCCGGGCATAGCATCCAATGCAAAACGTGCGGCAACTTCCGCTATACGTTCGGCACCTTTGGTAATTACCATAAACTGTACAACGGTAATGATAAGGAAAATTACACCTCCGACTATCATATTACCGCCGGTTACGAATGTTCCGAAAGCATGAATAACTTCTCCCGCTTCGCCCTTTGCCAGAATACATCTGGTTGATGCTATGGAAAGTACGAGCCTGAACATTGTACCTATAAGTATTATGGAAGGAAAAGATGCAAGCTCCAATGTCTTTTTGACATAAAGCGAAATCATCAAAAGAACAATTCCCAGAGTAATATTTAAACAAATGGAAACGTTAATAACCCAGTTAGGAAGTTCGCACAGCAAAAGAATTATGAGCAATAATACAAATATTGCCATAAAGATTTCGCTTAAATTTGTCCCGCTTCCTGCCGCTGCCTGTTCCTGTGCCATTAAAGTCCTTTTAACGCCTCACTTATTACGGACAATTGGGTTTCAATCGTCGCATCTATTACACCGTTGGTTGTTGTAACCATACAACCGCCTTCCATTACGTTTTCATCCGCTACAATGAAAATTTTTGCTTCAAGTCCCAAATTATTTGCAATTTCCGGAACTTCGGTTTTTAAAATCGAAACCTGAACCGGATTAACTCTCAATGTAATTTTGGTTTCTTCTTTGGAAAGTGTTTTTAAAATTTCCGCTATATTATCCAGAATTAAAGAAGGTTCCTGTTCAATTTCTCTTTTAATAATTTTTTTTGCAATATCAATACTTATTTCCATAATATTCGGGGCAATATAGTCAAAAACTTCCTGTTTTGCATTGATAAATGCGGCCAAAGAATTTTTAACTTCATCTATATCCGTCTGTGCCTGATTTAACCCCGCCTGATATCCTTCTTTTGAAGCCGATTCTTTTATAGTCTGTGCTTCTTCTCTTGCACGGGAAATAAGATTTCGGTCATCAGTTCTCCTAAAACCTCTGCGTCTGTCGCCTTTTCGGCGTTCCTGACGCTGTTTAAAATCAATATTATCGAGATTAAAGAGGTCAATTTTGTCTTCTTCAACTTTTTCGGGCTGTTGCGGTTGAGTCTCAACAGATTCAACTTCTTGTAACATCTCCTCTTGTACAACCTCTTCTTGTAATCCCTTCTCAACAGGCTGTACGGAACTTATTATTTTCTTTTTGATAATCATGATTGATAATATTATACACTATCTTCGAGGTGTGTGGCAATAATATTTGCAACTCTCGGAGCCATTTCGTAAAACTCACCTTCCAATGCAGTGAATACAAACTTTTTCACCTTTGCCCTCTCACGTCTTAATGCCGATTCGAGTTGTGATTTATCGAAATATTGTGAAACATTTTGAATTCTTGTTACAATTGTTGCAGGTGAAATGCTCTGTGTATGCGGTAAAGCGGTTCTGATTTCCTGTACGCACCGCATAGCTGCTTTGGGATCAACTTTTTCGTCCAAATCCTCCATATCCATAAATTTGATTACGGAATTTGCATCATCTGAATTAAATTTATTTAAGATACTTTGAACTTTATCTTGTTTAATTTGTCTGAAAATCATTGCAAGAGTAGCAAGTTTCAAAACTTTCATATCTGCGGGCGGGACATCGGATTGTATCTGATTTTGTACTTGGTTTTGCATTTGATTTTGCGGCTGAGGAGCTTGCGGTGTTTCCTGAACCTGCGGAATTTGTTCTTCAGGCGGAGCTTGAGCTTGCTGTTGTGCCATTGCATCAATATTTGACTGATGTGCAGCCTGTTCCATCAGGGCATCATCTATCAAGTTTTTATCTTTAAGTTCTGATATGCAATCCAAATAAGTCTTTTTAACATGGTGTTCAATAAGTTGCAAACACTGGTCTTGCGGAAGATTTTGCTTGAATGCGCTTTTAGCTATTTCAAAGATTGTAAATGCAATCTTTTGCATAATCGGATCCCAGTATTGCTGAGGGATACCGGAACGAATTAAATCAACAGACTTATGAAAAGACCATTCCGCAATAATTTGTGTAATCATTACAGCCTGATCGAGATTAAAAGCGGATTCCGCATCATCATAAAGTGCCTGTCCCGCAATTGTTGAGAAGTTTAAAAGAGTATTGGCAACATAATTTTTTTGGTTATCGTTAAAATCAGGCGGTATTAACTCGAGCGCCTGCTGTGCCAAATTCTGTGCAAAACCTTTATAATCAAATCCTTCTATTGCCATTAACCCTGCTCAATCCAGCTTTTTATTTTTTCGCCTGTTTCTTCTTCATCAGCATTTGCCAATTCATTTGAAAGTTCGGAAATACTATCCATTAACTTGTCAGGATCCTGCTGCTCTATGTAACCTCTGTTCTGCTGTTCAACAAGTCCCTGAGCAAGCTCTGATTGTCTTTGCGCGAGCTGCGCAGCTCTTTGATTTATATCGGACAACTGCTGTTCCTGCATAGCATTCTTCTGTTGAAGCAATTCGACTTCACGTCTGTTAGCTTCCTGAATTTGTTGAACTTTATTAGATATAATTTTAAATACAACTATTAAGCCCAGAGCACTCAATGCTATTGTAAGCCACCACGGATTACCTGTTTCATCGGGTTTAGGAAGATTTGCAGGTCTGTCCGATGCAAGATAAGGATCCGTTGCATCGGAAAATGCTATTGATACGTTCTCTGCCGTAACTTTCGGACTTGCCGCTTTTGCGATAAGTTCTTTTAATTCTTCTAATGTAGTATTTGAAGGCAGAGCATTTCTGTCTAAAGTAACTGCAATTGAAATATCTTCTATAACGCCGGGTTTAATATATTCATTAGTCTGAGTTTTTGTAACACCGTATTGAGTTTCCGATGCGGTTCTTGAATAATTTCTGTTTTGGCTTGAATCGGAACTGCCGTTCGGAAGCCCGTTGGGAAGATATACACTTACCGCGTTTGTATTTTTATTTGAATCTACTGTTTGATCGCCTAAGCCTTCCGAGAAAGTCTGCTCCGTAACGGAGGCTTTTCTTTCCGGATCATAATCTATAGTAAATTTTTCAACCGGTGCCTGACGTAAAAATGTGCTGACCGTTGCTATATAATTTCCCTGCCCGATTAATCTGTCAAGCTGCTGGTTAACTTTTGTAGTCATATACTTATCATTTTCTTCAATTCTTTGAAGCATTTCGTCTTGGGCATCCATAATGCTGTGATAAGTATTTCCGTTTGTATCGGTTATAGCGATATTTTCGGCAGTTAATCCCGTAACGCTTCCCAAAAGAAGGTTAGTTATTGCCTTAACCTTAAGCTGATCGAGTTTTGACGCATCTTTTGCAAGAGTCAATTGAACGGTTGCCGTAACAGGTTTTTGCATTGACGTAAACATCGTCTGTTCCGGAATTGAAATAAATACCGATGCCGTATCAACTCCGTCAATCCTTCTGATTAACCTTGAAAGTTCTCCGTTAATAGCTCTTGAAAGCCTTATTTTTTTATCTTCTTTTGTGGAAGTAAAGTCGCCTTTATCAAAAATTTCCAAACCTACGTTTTGGTCCATCAAACCGCTCTGAACAATTTGGATTAATGCCAAATCTCTGTCAGTAGTATAGCAGGCTTTTCTTCCGGTCTTGCAGTCACCTTTTTTGAGGTAAAGTATTGATTTTGTACCGTCAAGCCTTCTGCTTACCGCAATATCATATTTTGCAAGCAACGCCTGAATTTCTATTGCTTTTCCGGCATTATCCGTCGTTAAAAGATCAACATTTTCTTTTAACGGCTCAGAGGTAATTTCCGTTCCGGGAGCCTGTGATTTTTTGGAAGCTCCCACAATACCGAAAGTTAAAACCAGTGCAAATATCAGGACTATTCCTCCGATTAGTCCGTATAACAGCGGTTTATTTTCAAGTATTGCTTTAAAGTCCATAGTCTGTCCCCGAGCTTTATTTTATTTTACACCTGAATTTGCGTAATTCTATCATATGCTTGTATGACTTTTCCCGTAATTTGAGTTGCAACGTTAACGGCAATTTCCGATTTAGCCATAGCAGTCATAACATCGTGGATATCGACATTTTTTGAGCCTGACATAACATCTTTCAACAGATTATCGGGTGCGTTCAATTCAGTATTGAAATTCTCGATAAGCCCCGAAAATACAGTCTTAAAATCAGGTGATGTATTGTCTTCAATTCTTGACATTCTCGCCGAGGGTATATTGCCTATACCTGTATCAAGCTTGGTATGCTGAATTCTGCCTGCTAACTCATATCGCGGATAAAAACCGTTAAACATTTTTCCTGCCTTTCTACAATTATATTATCGTACTTTTGTAAAATTTATACACTGTACATAAAAAAAATCATTCAAATTCAGTAGATAAATTTCTCCATGAACTTAATGATTTTTTTAAAAAAGGCAATTAATCGGGTATAAATTCAAACAACTCCCGGGAATTTTTGTTTAAAAAATTACATAACCTGTTATGAGTAATAAAAAAGCACTCCGTTATGGAGTGCTTTTTGTTTTTTTATAAACAATTTATGCCATAAGTTCTTTAACTTCAGCGGCAATGTTTTTCGGATCAAGTTTAATTCCGGGGCCCATTGTTGTTGAAAGATAAACTGATTTAACGAACGTACCTTTAGCCGATGACGGTTTTGCTCTCAAAATCGCATCTGCCAATGTTGCGTAGTTTTTCAACAAATCTTCTTCGCTGAATTCAATTTTACCTACAGGGCAGTGAATCATACCTTGTTTGTCGGCTCTGTATTCAACTTTACCTGCTTTGGCATCGGATACGGCTTTAGCAATATCCATTGTAACGGTTCCTGTTTTCGGGTTCGGCATCAAGCCTTTAGGCCCTAAAACACGACCTAATTTACCGAGCATGCCCATACAATCGGGGGTTGCAATCAAGGTATCAAAGTCAAACCAGCCGTCGGAAATCTTATCAATAATTTCTTCGGCCCCCGCATAATCAGCACCCGCATCTTTTGCTTCGGTAGCTTTTGCACCTTTTGCTATAACGCATACTCTGACTGTTTTACCCAAACCTGCGGGCAATACAACCGTTGAACGTATCTGCTGATCTGCCTGACGAACATCGATGCCTAATCTCATGTGGCATTCAACCGTTTCATTGAATTTGGAAACTTCTTTTGAAATTTCTTTTAATTTTTTAATAGTATCAACTGCAGTAGCCGGTTGAACAAAACCTTCCAGCATTTCCTGCATTTTCTTTTGTTTTTTGGTTAATTTACTCATTGTTTTTAATTCCTTTCGTGGTATTAGCGGGTTTTACCCCTTCCAACTTACGCTTCTTTTACCGTTACACCCATAGCTCTGCAAGAACCTTTAATCATATTCACTGCTGATTCCAGTGTTGTTGCATTCAAATCGTTCATCTTAATTTTTGCGATTTCTTCAAGCTGAGCCTGAGTGATTTCGCCTACTTTGTCCTTATTAGGAACGGAAGAACCTTTGGGAAGATTCAATGCTTTTTTAATAAGAACGGGAGCCGGCGGTGATTTTACGATAAAAGAAAAACTTCTGTCCTCGTAAACATCAATAACAACAGGGATAATGTATCCTGCTTGAGATTCTGTTTTAGCGTTGAACTGCTTACAGAAATCCATAATGTTAACACCGTGCTGACCTAAAGCCGGACCTACCGGAGGTGACGGATTTGCTTTTCCTGCTTCAATCTGAAGCTTAATTTTTCCTACTACTTTTTTTGCCATTGTTTTCTCCTTTTGTGGTACTAACGGGGGCGTCCCTTCCACATGTTATCTACAGTTTATTAATTTGTTTATATTCAAGTTCAACAGGCGTTTCACGTCCGAATATTGAAACATTGGCACGAAGTTTAGACTTGTCGGGATAAACCTCAATGATATCCGCAATAAAGTCTGAAAACGGTCCTGAAGTAATTCTGACTTTGTCGCCTGCTTTAACGTCAAGTTCGATTTTCTGAGTAGTCGAGCTTGAGCGGTTAATAATTTTCTTAATTTCGCTGTCACGAGCAGGTATCGGACGTTTTGCCGAACCTACAAATTTTGTGACACCTGATGTGTGTCTTACAACATACCAGCTGTCTTCATCCATTATCATTTCAACGAGAACATATCCGGGGAAGATTTTTTCTTCACGTTCCTGTTTTTTACCGCCTTTAAGCTGGGTAACGGTTTTTTGAGGAACTTCTATTCTGAAAATTTTATCGCCCATATTCATATATTCAATACGTTTTTCAAGGTTTACTTTAACCTTGTTTTCGTATCCGGAGTATGTATGGACAATATACCAGCGTTTCTGGTTCTTTTTAGCTTTTTCTTTTTCCGCGTCAAGTTCCGCTTTTTCCTGAGCTTCTTGAGCTTCTAAAGCTTTATCTTCATCCAGTTGTTCCTTCATCGATTTTTCTTTTTTAGTCATAAGCCACCTTTATTGTTTTGTAGAACTATTTTATCAGTCCGAGCAAACCTTTAAAAATTATATCCATTAAATAAACAGCTACGGTAAAAACAAAAACAATAGCTATTACAAATACTGTTTCCGCAACGACTTGCCGTTTTTCGGGCCAGCTTATTTTGCCCCATTCGGTTCTGACTCCGCGGAAGTATGTTTTTATTGAATTTGTACTTGATTCAATCCATGCCGGTGTAGAATTATCAATCATTTTTGTCTTTCCTTATCTTTATAAAACCGCGCCCTGAAGGACTCGAACCCTCGACATCCGGTTTTGGAGACCGACGTTCTACCAACTGAACTAAGGACGCCCTTTCGGCTACTTGGTTTCCTTGTGGTTGGTATGTTTTTTACAAGTCGGGCAATATTTGCTCAACTCAAGTCTGTCTTTAATATTTTTTTTGTTCTTGGTTGTTGTGTAGTTTCTTTCTTTGCATTCTTCACATGCTAAAACTACCATTCTGTCATTTTTTCCTTTGATACCCATTTTTATTTCCTTTTTGTTTTACTGTCAAATTTAGTTTTTACAGCGGTCTTTAAAAAAGAATGTGATTTAACTCACATTCTTTTTTATCGGCTTATGTTCATATAATAAAACAAAAAAAATAAATTGCAAATATTTTGTTAAAAAACTATAAGCAAAAAAAAGACCTTAAAGGTCTTTTTTTATTTTATAACGAAATCCGAACTATGTACCGGATACGGTGCATCATAATTTCCGTAGGCATCGGTTCTGAGTTTTTCCATATAAACCTGACCGTTTTTAACTATTTGCTGCTGTTCCGTAAGATTTTTTTCAAGGTTAGTCAAAACATGTTCAGCATAAAGTTCTGCGCCTTCTTTGGTTTTCATAGCATCTTCGGTTGCCTGTATTCTGATATTTTCGGCTTCTTCCATTGCTTTGCGCTTAATTTCTTCACATTCCTGCTGAACTTGAGTTCTTATTCTGATTCCTTCACGTTCCAAAGCTTTAATAAAATCCGCTTCGGAAAGTTTTCTGTCAGCTTCCGCCTGTGCATCGCTGATAATTTTTTCAGCTTTTTGCTGAGCTTCCTGCTGTAATTCATCTCTGCGTCTTAAAAACGCTTTTGCTTCCTGAACTTCTACGGGCAAAGAAGCATAGATTCTATCGATTAATGTTTCAATTTCTTTGGTTTTTACCACGGTAAACTTACGCGGAATAATCGGAAAACCTTCTTCCAAAGAAATCTCCAGCATTCTTAACAAATCATATACACCGTTTTGCTGCATGACTACATATCCCTTTCTGTTAATTATATTCTACATAACGGTTTAATAAATGTCAAATTATTTTTTATTATTTTGCAAATAATCAAACACCGGTTTGGGAACGAACTTTGATATATCTCCGTTATTAAGATAAATTTCTTTTATAGTGCTTGAAGATATAAAGTTATATTCTGGTTTTGTTGTAAGGAAAACCGTTTTTATCTCGCAAGCAAGCGAGCTGTTTGCCTGAGAAAGCTGCATTTCATACTCAAAATCCGATACCGCGCGCAAACCTCTAATCAAAACCTGTGCATTTTTTTTGCGTGCATAATTTATTGTAAGCCCTTCAAAAGAGTCAACTTCAACATTTTCAAGTCCTTTAACACTCGCCCTGATTAAATCCGTTCTTACATCTACGGGCAAAAAACCTTGTTTGCCCGAATTTTTCGCAACGGCAATTATAACTTTATCAAAAATTTCCGATGCCGTTTTCAGTATATCCAAATGCCCTTTTGTAACGGGATCAAAGCTTCCCGGATAAATTGCCGTTTTCATAATTTTTTCCTTTAATCCGATTATAAATCAAATATTTTTTAAATGTTCAATTTTAATTTCCGGTTTCAAAGTAATTCCTACAACGTCAATTCGGTATTTTTTAACTTTATTTTCCGAAAGATATTTGTAGACGCCCTTTTTTATATTAGCATACTTTGTTTTTGTAACGGCTTCAAAAGGAGTGCCGAAACCGTCGGTGTTTCTTGTTTTAACCTCAACAAAAACAACGGTATTTTTGTCTTTCGCAATAATATCAATTTCGCAAAACCTTGAATAACGGACGTTCCTCTCCAATATCTCATACCCGAGTTTTTGAAGATAACGGCATGCCAAATCTTCGCCGGCTTCTCCGAATTTTCTGTTATTCATTGTTTTGCTCCCGCTCTTGCAAATATATTTAAGTCCGAAAGTTTTGTAAAATCATCTGCCGAACAGTTTTTTGAATACCGAACGGGAGAAATATCAATCCCGCCTCTCCTTGTGTAAAGCGCGCAAACCATAAGTTCATCATCCGCATCCAACAAATCATAAATCCGTTTAAAAATCATCTCACAGCATTCTTCATGAAAATGGTATTCAGAGCGGAAAGAACAGAGATATTTTACCAAACCGTCCTCTTTTATATGCTTTTCGGAGCGGTAATAAATATAAATATCGCCAAAATCGGGCTGATGCGTAACACGGCAATTTGAACGCAGGGATTCAAACATCAAACGATATTCCTTTTTGTGTGATTTTTCGGTGTCTAAAACTTCCGGTGATTCCTTAAATTTTTCTATACGCAATGATTTTTCATCAATAAAATCCGAAATATTTTGATAATCTTCAAAGATTTCCGTTCTTTGGGCATCATTCGGTAAAAAACTTGCCGTAACGGCGGTTTGAAGTTTTTCGCTCAAATCATATTCAATATGCTTCCTGCAAATATCAAGACATTCTTTCGTATTTGAACCGAAGCGCGACATATTAAAAGAGTTAAGATAAAGTTTCAGTGATTTTGATTCAACTAAAAAATCGCTTTTGCAGTCGTATTTAATTTTAATCAGTCTTGTAACGGGCAGACCGTTCAAAGTAAGAGCGGAAAACTCATAAGCATGCCAGACATCACACCCGCAAAACGGCAGATTATTTTTTTCAATTTTGTACTGCCTTCTGTTTTCCTCGCGGGGAACGGCAACAAGAAGCGATGGGTTGTAACTTTCGCTTCCCGAAGATTTTTTACCCAAATGTGTCGATGCGATTTTATCTGTTTCCATAGCAGAAATTTTAGCATAAAAAATACCCGCCTGAGCGGGCATTTTTTATTATATAAAATTAATATTAAGCAATTTCTTCATAAGCCTGCGGATTATTGAGCAGATCGTAGTTTATCTCATTTTCGTTATCCGCAATTGCCGCCACCACAACCGCATCGGATGTTACATTTACAAGCGTACGCATCATATCCGTTACTCTTTCAATTGTAAACAGGAACGCAAATCCTGCAATAAGCTGTTCGGGGCTTAATCCCATACCGTTTAGTATTAATGCAATAGTTATCAAGCCTGCACCCGGAATACCGGCACAAGTAGAAGATGCAACAATAGCAAGTAATGCAATTTCTATTACAAGAAACGGAGTGAGCGCCACACCGTAAGCTTGTGCCAAGAATATTACAGCTACGGTTTGCAAAAGTGCCGTTCCGTCCATATTCAAAGTTGCACCCAAAGGAAGTACAAAACTTGAAATCTTATGCGAAATTCCGCGTTTTTCACAACAAGCAATTGTCAAGGGCAGAGTTGCCGATGAACTTGCTGTTCCGAATGCCACCATCATGGCTTCTGCAACGGCTGAATAGAGCATGCCTATATTTACTTTTGAGAAAAACTTCAGGAAAAGCGGATAAACAACACACAACTGAAGCATAAATCCTATCAAAAGTACAAGAAGATATTTGGAAATACTTGCAAATATATCAATTCCGAAACTTGAAACAGCGCTTGCGGTCAATGCAAATACACCGGGAGCCGCAAGGAACATAATCCAGTCGGTAATTTTCATCGTTGCCGCAAAAACGGATTCAAAGAATGAAACAATCGGTCGGTTTACATCGCCGACTTTTGCAAGTGCAACGGCAAAAATAAGAACAAATACAATAATCGGAACCATATCACCCATAGCAAAAGAATGCATAGGATTATTCGGAATAAATCCGAGGAAGATATTTAATATATTTCCCTGCTGTTCAGCCATTGCTGACGCAACGGAAGCCTGAACCTCGCTTGCGGAATTAGCCGTTATATAACCTGCCGCACCCAGTCCCGGTTTGAATACCAGAGCCAGAATTGAACCGATAGTGACAGCCGCAACGGTTATTATCCCGTAGTAAAATATCATTTTTGTCCCGAATTTGCCGAGCTGACGGTTATCTCCGACACTTGTAATACCGATAATTATTGCCGATACAACAAGCGGAATAACTACCATTTGAATTAATCTTATAAATACCTGTCCGATAAATGTCAACAGTGCCAGCAGTGCGGGATATTGATGTCCGTGAAGGAACAAACCCGCCAATATGCCGAGAATAATTCCCGAAAAAATATGCCAATTACGTTTAATTCCTAATCCCAGAGCGATTAGAATCTGCATGTGTAATTTCATTTGTTGAACCTCTTTTTTCATAACTTTACCCGAAAATTATACAACCTGTTTTGTAAAATTTCAAATATTTTTAACAAAAATCATAAATTTGGGGTATAAATATCATAATTACGCTGACTTAATACATTTTTACCGAAATTTAATATTTATAACATTGTTTTACAAACAAAGCTCTAAAAGCGTTCATAATGCATATAATCATTACTCCCACATCGGCAAAAACCGCAAGCCACATATTTACAATTCCGACCGCACCTAAAATCAAACAAATGAATTTTACCCCGAGAGCAAACCAAATATTTTGTTTTACTATTCTTAAACATTTTTGGGAAATTTTTATTGCGGAAGTAATTTTCAAAGGATTATCATCCATTAATACAACATCAGCGGCTTCAATTGCGGCATCAGAACCCATTGCACCCATTGCAATTCCTATATCCGCTCTGGTTAAAACAGGTGCATCATTTATTCCGTCACCGACAAAAGCCAAAATATTTTTCCCGTCAATAAGTTCTTCAACCTTTTCAAGCTTTTCATCAGGCAGAAGTTCGCAGTAATACTTATCTATTTTAAGTTTTTCGGCAACAAATTGTGCTGATTTTTTCAAATCACCCGTCAGCATAATTATATTTTTTATTCCGATTTTCTTTAAAGATTTTATTGTACTTTCGGATTCTGGTTTTATAACATCGGATATAACTATATGTCCCATATAGTTTTTATCAATCGCGACATGAATAATAGTACCCGCTGAATGGCATTCTATAGGTTCTATGCCGAATTTCCGCATTATTTTTCCGTTGCCTGCTATAACTTCCATACCATCTATCTTTGCGACAATTCCGTTTCCGCTTATCTCCTGAATATCTTTAACGCGTGTCATATCAATCTTTTTGTCATAAGCTTTTCTGAGGCTGAGTGCAATCGGGTGTGAGCTTGCACTTTCAGCCAGTGCGGTATATTCAATTAATTTTTCTTCTTCTATTCTGTTGTGATGAACGGCATTAACTTCAAATATGCCTTTGGTAAGAGTACCCGTCTTATCAAACACAACGGTTTTAACTTTTGAAAGCGTTTCAAGGTAATTTGAACCCTTAATGAGAATACCTGCTTTGGAAGCACCGCCGAGTCCGGCAAAAAACGATAACGGAATACTTACCACCAAGGCACACGGACAGCTGATTACAAGAAAGGTTAACGCTCTGTAAATCCATACATTCCATTCGGCAGGCATATTTAAAAACACAATCTCCGCTAACGGCGGTAATATTGCAAGTGCCATTGCGCTGTACACAACAAACGGAGTGTATACCCTTGCAAATTTTGAAATAAAATTTTCCGATTTTGATTTTTTTGAACCGGCGTTTTCAACAAGTTCCAATATCCTTGATACGGTTGATTCTCCAAAAGTTTTAACAACTTTAACCTTCAGCAGTCCGCTTAAATTTATTGAACCCGAAATAATTTCATCATCAACACTGACACTTCTCGGAATACTTTCTCCCGTAAGTGCGGATGTATTCAGCGAAGAAGTGCCTTCAACAACAATTCCGTCAAGCGGTACTTTTTCTCCCGCCGAAACTATAATTATATCCCCAACCTTAACTTCATTGGGATTGACTTTTTTAATTTCACCGTTTACCTCAATATTTGCCCAATCCGGTCTTATATCCATCAACTCGGAAATATTTTTACGGCTTTTTGCAACCGCAATATTTTGGAAAAATTCACCTGTCTGATAAAAAAGCATAACGGCAATTGCTTCAACATAGTCACCCGCAAGCCCGTGACTTTCCTGATATAAAGCAAGTGCAACAGCACCTAATGTCGCAACTGCCATAAGCAGCGATTCATCAAAAGGTCTGCAATTTATTATTCCCCTATAAGCCTTTCTTATAATGTCATAGCCGATTATAATGTAAGGAATCATATAAGCACTAAACCTTATAACTCCATGCATAGGCACAAAATGAAAACCTATCAGTAACAGGCTTGCAATAATAATTCTTATTAACATTTTCTTTTGTTTTAAGTTCATAAAATATATATTTCGCAATCTTCTTCAACTTTTTTGCAGTTTTTCAAAACTTGACGCATAATTTCTCTGCAATCAACACCGTCATTAAATTCCACATCCATTTTTTGAGCCATGAAATTTACAACGGCATCCTTTACACCGATTGTATTTTTTGCGGCTTCTTCCATCAAATTTGCGCAATTAGCACAGTCAACTTCTATTTTATAAGATTGTTTCATCTCAAATTCTCCTTTATATCTTCCAATCTTTTTTGAAGCAGCACGGCATACTTATCAAGAACATCAAAAGTCACTTCCAGTTCATTTTTGCCAAACTGTTTAAAAAATGATTTGTCTTTTTCGTACCAATTTTTATGCATATTAAGATGTTTATCATAAACTTCCCGTCCGATTTCCGTGAGCTTATAATAAGTTTCCTTCCTGTTATCCGGACTTTTGTAATCCTCAACTGCCTTTTTATCCGCAAGCTTTTTAATAATCTTACTTACTCCCGCTTTTGTTAAATTCAAATGATGCGCAATCTTTGTTACGTTAGGATTGTGAATCTTACCGATACAATCTATACAATGCATTTCAGTATAAGTATATTTTTTCAATATGTCGCCAAATTCATCTTTATACAACAAATCCAGCTGATTTGAAGTTTCAAATAAAATAAATAGTTTATTGAGAATATTATCTTGCATATTAGACATAATATTGTTAACCTGTTAACAATATTATTTACCGTTTAGCCGAATTTGTCAATACTATTGTAAAATATTGTTAACTTGTTTACAAAAATTGCCGCATAAAAAATCGGGATGACAAGATTCGAACTTGCGACCCCCGCGACCCGAACACGGTGCGCTACCAGGCTGCGCTACATCCCGATTTAATTGTTTATTGCTATTTAAATAGCAAAGCGTTAAAAAATCGGAACGACAGGATTTGAACCTGCGACCTCTACCACCCCAAGGTAGCACGCTACCAAGCTGCGCCACGTCCCGATTTATCAGTTAATATGCAATTTTCAATTTACCGTATTTTTATTATAGCACTTAAAAATTTTTTGCAAGTCTGATTGATTTTTTTTCTCAAAAATGATACCATTTCATTATGGATATTGAAAAAATCAGAAAAGTTTTATTTTTAAATTCTCAATACTGCAATTACTATTTTGAAAACGGAGATACGGTTTTTGCCGGTATTTTCAGAAAATCAGGTTACAAATACGCAGGAGAATTGGCTGAAGAAAAATTGCAGGAAATTAATACCGCTTATCGGAATTACATGACAAAGCTTAATTGGATTGTCGGAATAGGGATAATATTATATATATATCTGGTAATTTTTCCGTTTTTTACCTCGTTTATGAAATTACCGTACTTAGCGGCTGTTATGGCTATGGCTGTGTTCCCCGCCGCAGGTTTGTTCCTCGCTTTAATTTATGTCAACTCATCCTTTGAAAAATATCTTGTAAAAGAACTCGGAACTTATACTAAAACCAATTTTAAACCCGATTTAAAAAACTTAAACCAAAACGCTTATCAAAAATATTTGAAAACACCGGTAAAAAGTGTTTTTATACTCATTTTGGTTACAATAATTTTTCTTTTATATGCACTGCTTCCTCTGAATATTGCATCTCTTGTTCAGCGGAACAAATATGATAAAGCTCTTTTCAGGTCAAATATTTATCTTGCATTTGTGCCTTTTTCTTCTGATGTATATGCCCGCAGAGCCTATGTTAAATTTAAACGCAAAAAATATAAAGAAGCGGTAAAAGACTTTGAAAAAGCGAACAAATACAGTCTTTCGGATGTCTATAATACAGATATTTTGGGGCTTAAAACTTATTATGCTCCAAAAGAAGAAGTTATCAGCGGTTTTGACAAACTTATCGCTTCTCAAACCGATGAGAAATTAAAACAGTTTTATATGAACGAAAAGGCTTTGTACCTGAGTAAAATTAAAGATTACAAAGGTGCTTTAGATATATATAATGTTCTCATTCCGATTTATGAAAAAACTCCGGACGATGTGAATTTCTCACCGGCTAAAGCATATTTTTTAAGAGGAATGGCAAAAAAATCTTTGGGACAGAACGGGAATTATGATTTTGGGAAAGCACATGAAATGTGTCCTTCTTGCAAATACAGATTAAACACCCGTCTTATCCGCAAGCCCTGAGAAGGGTATTGAGTTTTTGTTTTTTTCGGGTTATTCTGTTTTTACATTAGGAGAGAACTATGCTAATTATTGAAGATTTAAAAGTTATTAATGATGTTATAAAAAACCTTGCTGATTTTGTACAAAATGATGACTCGGTTAAAAACGATTTTTCCGAATATTTAAAATCCATCGGTAACACAAATTTGCAATCAGCTTATTTTACATACATTTTTGAAAGAAATTTGGACGGAAAAAGTATACCGGTTTTGTATCTTGAGAAAAATAAAAAAATATCTTCGGAAGAAAAAAAGGTTGTAAAAGCTTTATTAAAAACTCTTTCATCTATTTATGAAATAAAAAAAGTCCTGCAAAACGGATTTGAACTGAATAACATAATAAATGAGAAGAATTACAGCGTTATATCACTTGTAAAAATGACCGCTTTTCGCGGTATCGGTACGGGACAATACGTTGTTGCAAGAATTTTTGAATTTGAAGGAAAACATTATCTGCTTGAAATTTCAGGAGTTCTGCCCTCATCAAAACGGGATGATGCACTCAGATATTCAGTTGCAAAAATTATTCAAAATCCGGAACTTGTATATCTTGATAATCCCGAAAAACAAAAAGAAATTGAAAAAAATATCAAAGATATTTATAAAAAATTTATTGATTACTTTTCAACCGATGAAATTATCACTACAAACAGATATGCGGATGATTTGATAGGGGCATTTAACGATTATGCCGAAGGCGGTGAAAAGACCGAATTTAAAGACAAAATCAAAGCTCCCGAAAAATACAGATATTTTAACGTATCGGAATTTAACAACTCTTATGACAACTTTATAGAAAATTCTCTCGGCGGATTTTCTTCGCATAAAAATGAATATGACGTTGCAATAATTTTTGACAAAGAATTGGGGCTGTATGCCGTTCCGTTCTTTGCAACATTTAACAAGGCGGCGGAAAATCCCGAAAGCGTTGAAAATGCTAAAGAATGTGTTGAATTTTTCCTTAAAAATGATAAATTTTCGGCAAATATTATTAAACGTGCCGCAGAACGCAACGAAAACTTTATGCAAAATGTAAACAAACTTATGGGAACTTCTTACACACTGGATGAACTTTTACAAACATATAAGTCCAGATATTTGGGAAATAAGATATTTTCATCCACAACCGTATTGTATAAATCCAAAGCTTTCTCCAAAACACTCGGAATAATCGAAGAAGAAATAGAACGACCGAATCTGGAAGGTGTAGATTTAAGCAAAATCGGCAGAAATGATCCGTGTCCTTGCGGAAGCGGTAAAAAGTTTAAAAAATGCTGCGGTAGAAATTTATAGATATATATTGTATTTCAATTGACAACTCTTAAAAAATAGTGTAAAATAATCTTGTTATAGTTTCTGCATTAAAGCAGGAAAAGTGTTATCAATCAAGAAAGGCGAGATTATGAAAAAATTTAGTGCATTCACACTTGCGGAAGTGTTGATTACTTTGGGTATTATCGGGGTAGTTGCCGCAATGACTATGCCGACATTGATTAACCAAACAAACGGTGCTCAATATCGTGCGGCATTCAAAAAAGAATTGTCAGTAATTTCACAGGCAGTTACTCTCAATGTTGCTTTGGAAGATTTTGATTTTTCGGATTTGACTGGAACTACCACGGGCAACGGTAAATTAACTGACATGCTTCAAAACAGAGCTAATGTTGTCAGAGTAGCAAGCACTTCAGATTTAAGTACAGAAGGTTACAAACCAACATTTGATTCTGACAGAAAACAGGGAGATACAGACAATAAATCAATTGGCACTCTCACTGACGGAAATCCGACAGGAATGGGCGATACTGCAGTAATGTTCAATGACGGTTCTATGTTCATATATACCGTAGCCAGTGCTGCAGGATGTTCTGATACAACTGCAACTGTAGAAGGAACAACAAAGAGCAACAAATGTATAGGCTGGTTTGACGTAAACGGTATGAAAGGACCTAACAAAGAAACTAAATGCGACTCCGGTGATGATAAAACTTGTTCGGTAAAAATCCCGACGGATATTTTCCCGGTTCAGTTCTATGACCAGACAATCCTTCCGAACTCAGGAGCAGGCAGAGCTGTTTTATACGACAACGGCAACACCGCAACAAGAGCAGACGGTACAACTACAAGTTCAGGTTCCGGTGGTTCATAAGTCAAAAATAAATAAAAAAACGGCGGATAAACCGCCGTTTTTTTTGCTGTTAATTTTTTTGAGGTTTTTCGGTTTGAATAACTTCAAGCATTTTTTCCAAAACTCTGTAACTCAACCCCATAATATTTTCCATATCTCCGCTGTAAGACATTATAAATCCTTGCGGCATTTCCTGAATACCGTATGCTCCGGCTTTGTCCAGCGGTTTGAAATTTCTTATATAGCTTCTTAACTGACTGTCTTTTAAATCGGAAAATATAACACGGCTCGTTGTGGAACTTTTCAAATATCTGCCGGTACCCGTATCAATGAGAACTATACTTGTAATTACCTTATGCGCACAAGCAACAAGTCTTTTCAGCATTTTTAATGCATCATCCTCATCTTTGGGTTTTCCCAATATTTCCCCGTCCAATACAACCATAGTATCTGCACCGATAATAATTGCAGGTTCTTTTACAAGCTCGGCAACCGCTTTCGCTTTGTTGTACGCAATTTTTTCGATATAATCAAAAGAAAATACCGTCGTCGTATGTTCCTCTTTGTACGGAGACGGCATGATTTCAAATTCTAATTTGTGTTCTTTCAGAATATCGGCTCTTCTGGGAGAAGAAGAAGCCAGGATAATTTTTCCCGCCATGCTATTCTCACTTTCTTAGTTATATTATAACTCAAATATAACTTTAAGAAAACAAGAACGGAAAATTATCTCCTTGCCTGCGTTTTGGTATATCGGGCGGTTCTTGCATTGATTGCGTAGCAGGCAATATTTAATCTCTGCTTCAATGTCATCATGTGGCGGTACATGCTTGCGTAATCATTCATTGCGCCCATCATTTTTTCGGGATCAATCATTGATTCCATGTTATCATGGTTATCAACTTTTTCTTCCGCATATTTTTTGACCAACAGCTGGTCAATATAATCCTCAGCTCCTATAGCCATGAGAGATCCTCCCTTATATTTATCCTATATATTCCTTATATATTAATTAAGTATTTCATTCCCGAAAAATTGCCTTTTTTTTCGGCATGTATTTACAAATCTTTACAAACAAAAAAAGGCACCGGAGTGCCTTTTTTCAAATTTTGTTATGAAGTTTTAAACAAGATACATAATATGTTTGGTATTCGGTCTTGAACTTTCATAATCGGGTGAAAATAGTATATTATAAGTCTTGCGAAGTTTTGCACCTACAGCTTTGAAAAACGGGGATTGAACAACGTCAGCCTTTTGCGAACGGTTCAAATCATTTTCAAAATTAATCTTCGCATTGGGGTTTTGTAAAGCGAGGATACCTATACTCGGGGTTAAGTTATTAAGGTTGCCTTCGCCAAAAGAAATAGGTTTTATATTATTAAATTTTACGGGGTTGATTTTCATTTTTAATACCTCTCTGTTTTTATTAAGTGTTTAATTAACACTTCATTTAACATTTTTACTATATATCAGTTAATTTTATTTGTCAACCCCTTTTGTTAAATTTTGTAAACCTGACTAAAATACGCTGGTGTATTGCGTTTTAAGATAAAGTGTAAACTTTCCACTTATTCTACCAAAGTCTATACTTTCGTACGACATGCTATTTATTTTCATTCCGAATTCGATTTATTTTTTATTATCCTTAAAAATTTTAAATATTACCCGACAGGGCAATTGTAGGATTTACACTTATTGGATTAAATAAAGATACTAAATCTTTTTCATACTTCCAGCTATTCTTAATTCCAACAGGAGCCCTCCGGCTCCTTTTTTTTATACATCCGGCAAATCGCCTTTTACTTCCGCCGTTTTATCACATGCCAGTTCAAATACGTTATGCAAAGCTTTTACGGCTTTATCGGCATCGGATTTATCAACAAGACAACTTATTTTGATTTCGCTTGTTGAAATCATTTTTATGTTTATTCCTTGTTCCGCCAATGCTTCAAACATCATGGAAGCAACACCGGGGCGGTCAATCATGCCCGCACCGACTATTGACACTTTTGCGATATCATTATTTGTTTGTATTTCACCATTGAACCCGATTTCCGATTTTAAACTTTCCAGTGCCGAAACCGTTCCCGGCACATCATCAAGATTTACGGTAAACGCTATGTCGTTGGTGTTTGATACTTTTCTTGCATAAGACTGAATAATCATATCCACGGAAATATTTTCATGTGCAAGTTTGGAAAACAACTTAGCCGCAACGCCCGGTTTATCGGGGACATCGCAAACCACAATTCTTGCCTGAGACAAATCGCTGGCTACACCTGTTACGGGTTTATAAATCTCCATCTTTTCAACTCCTAATATTAAAGTACCTTCATTATCCGTATTAAAACTGCTTCTTACACGAAGGGGAACATTATAATGCTTAGCCGTTTCCACACTGCGCGGGTGAAGTACATTAGCTCCCGCATGTGCAAGCTCAAGCATTTCATCGTAAGATACGGATTTAAGTTTTGATGCTTTGGGAACTATCCTGGGATCGGTTGTATACACACCTTCTACATCGGTATATATATCGCATCTTTCGGCATTCAAAGCGGAAGCGAGAGCCACGGCGGAAGTATCCGAGCCGCCGCGTCCTAGTGTTGTAATTTCTCCGTCCTCGGTTATTCCCTGAAAACCTGCCACAACAATAATTTTACCTTCATTAAGGTTTTTTCGCAGTTTTTCGGTATGAATATCAATAATTCTTGCTTTGGAATGAATTTTTTCCGTCATTATGCCGATTTGCATGGCATTAAAGCTTACCGCATCATATCCTTGAGCCTGAATTGCCATTGTAAGAAGCGCAATTGAAACACCTTCACCCGTAGATAAAAGCATATCCATTTCACGATCCGAAGGATGGGAACTGAGTTCTTTAGCCATTTTAACAAGGAAGTCCGTTGTATGTCCCATGGCAGAAACAACTACGACAACGTCATTGCCGTTTTCTTTTTCTTTTATCGCTATTTTTGCGGCATTTTTTATTTTTTCTGTATCAGCAACCGATGTTCCGCCGAATTTTTGTACTATTATCTTTTTCAATTTTGAAATCTCATCAGTTCCGTCAATTCCTGCTTGAGTTCGGGGTATTCAAACAAGTCCGGATTTTCTATTTTTTCAGCCGAAGCCAAAGCTTCTTTAATATTATATTCACAAACATTATCCTTGGCAAGTTTATAATTTACAAAAAACATCAGATTTAAAAGCTTCACGTCATCTTTGTTGTTTTTCAATGCTTTTCGTAATTTGAGCCTTGCGGTATCATAATTTTCGCGTGATATAAGATAATTTATGTAATCAATTACCGCCATGCCGGAATATTTTGTAACGGAAGCTTCATAATACTCACCGGCTTTTGAGATGTTTCCGAGTTTTTCATAACACTTTGCAAGAAAATAATTGCTGAGTGCGGTTTCTTCGCAGGATTTTAAAAGTTTTACGGCTTTTTCATAATCACCCGATTTGTATTGTATAATCCCTTGCGCAAGACTTGTTTTTTCGGGTGCGGAATTTATATATTGCGAAGCATCTTCATCAAGCATTGCCAAGCACACGGCTAAATCCGCATAAACAGGCTCCGGATTGATTTCATAAGCCTTTAAAAGCATTTCTTTTGCCCGAGAATATTTTTCAAACCTGTTAAGCGCTCTGCCGTAATGAAAATAAAAATCAAAAGTTTTCAACCCTTTTTCGTTTGCGATTTCAAACTGCTTCAATGAATTTTCTCTGTCATACATATTTGTATAAATTTCCCCTAAAAGGGTATATGCGGGAAGAAATTCGGGATTAAGCGACACGGCTTTACCCGCATGGTAAGATGCATTTTCATAATCTTTTTTCAAAAGTTTCAAATGTGCGTACTCAACAAAATTTGCGACATTCGGGGAAACTTTTGTAAGAAAAGAAAGTTTTGCATCGGCTTCATCATACATTTGAAGCTTTATTTCCGTTACCGCGCACAAAAACAGCGCCCACAAGTTATATTTGTCAAGTTTTGTAGCGGTTTCAAGCTTTTCATGTGCTTCCGTAAACTTGTTCTGCCTTAAAAGCGACATGCCCCAGCCGGTGTAATTATCGGTATTTCCTGCCTGAATTTTATTTGCATTTTCAAACGCTTTTTGTGCCTGCTCATATTTTTTAAGCGAGATATAAGTAAATCCGAGTTTCTGCCAGATAATTTTGTCCTGCGGATTAAGCTTTGCGGATTGGACAAAATATTCTTCAGCCAAATCAAATTTGTTCTGTTTTTCACACACCAGCCCGAGATATTTATAAACAAGAGCATCCTGCTGCGGAAGCTCAAGAGCCTCTCTTAATATACTTTCAGCCTGTTCAAGCATTCCTTTATCAATTAATTTCTTTGCTCTGTTCACGTATGTAAGCGAGGGCAAAGACTGTATAATAGTATCTTTTTTATACTCATTAACAGAGCTGTTTAATTTCTTAACTCTTTCAATTATTTTCTTTATAGGGTTAAACAATCCGCTACCTCTCTGAATGCTCCGGCTCCGGCTTCACTTTCCGTAACTTGTATACCTTTTACGGCTTTTACAGACTCTGCGGCATGGGGAACCGTAACTTTGTATTTTGCATAATTTAAACATTCGATATCATTAATATCATCGCCTATATATAATATTTCTTCCTGCGTTAAATTGTGCCTTTTTACAATATCTTTTAATACATCTATTTTTATTCTTATGTTTTGATGAACTTCATCAAGTCCGAACTTTTTTGCCATTGTTTCTATTGCGGCATTTTTTTCACCCGAAATGATACCGATTTTGTAACCGTTCCTTTTTAAAATTGCATAAGCCATTATATCTTTAAAATTTATCCTTCTGCTCATGGAAAAATCATCGTTTATATAAACGCAGTTATCCGTAATAACACCGTCAAAATCAGTTATAATCATCTTTATGTCTTTTGATAATTTAAGCATATACAAAATATCCCTTATCTGTTATAATTTTATCATAAAGAAAGGTTAAAACAAATGCTCTGGTTTACTTTTAATTTCGGCATACTTCTTGTATTTATACTGCTTTTTTTTATAACCAGACAGACAAACAAACGCTGGTCAAAAATTAACGATTATTTAGGCATGGTCACAAATACCGTTAACTCGGTAAGATACGGTAATCTTTCCACCAAAATCAGCGGAATTAAACACCCTTCATACAGCAATGTTACGGAAAGTATTAACAGAATGGTCGAAACTCTTAACGACAGAGAAAAAATGATTGATGAATACCAAACCGAACTTATGCGTCAGAACAAACTTCTTGAATCGGTTATAAACTCTCTTTCGGACGGCATTTTAATAATCAACGATAAAAATATCATCTTGAGAGTAACACCCCAAATTTGTTCATGGTTCGGAGCTAAAGGTAATGAAGTTATCGGAAAAAATATTTATGACTTCATTCAAATATCGGATGATTCTCCGATAGAAAAGCTGAAAAATAAAGACATTTTTATAAAACATACTCCCACAAATAATTTTGTAATTAATTCCATAAAACTTTCACTTGATGACGATAAAAAAAGATTTGTTATCCTGATTAAAGATGTAACAACAGAAAGAGAAATCGAAAAGATTAAAGAAGATTTTGTCGCAACATTAACACATGACCTCAAAGTTCCGATAGTCGCAGAATCAAATATAATAAACTTTTTATTGGACGGCAAATTCGGCAAAATAAGCGAAAAACAACAGATTGCTCTGTTAAATATGAAAAATTCCAATCAAGAACTTGTTGAACTCGTTCAAATAATCCTTGAAACTTATCAAATAAAAGAAACAGGCATCAAACTTTGGAAAGAAAATATAATGCTGAACGCTTTTCTGGAAAATATTGTTGAAAAAACACGCCCGATTGCTAGCAATTCCGGAATAAAAATAAACTTTAAGCCTTCGCGCGATATAAAAGTTACCGCAGATGCAATTCAACTTGAAAGAGTAATCAAAAATTTAATATCAAACGCAATATCGCACAGCAACACAAAAGAAAAAATTGATATTACAACCGGCGAACTCCCCGGATACATAACAATTTCCGTTATAGATTACGGACAGGGAATTTCAAAGGAAGAAATTAAACATATATTTAACAAATATTATTCTTCGGCAAAAAAATTCAGAAAAATCGGAACAGGGCTCGGACTCTACCTTTCAGGACAAATAATAAAATCTCATGGCGGTGAAATTACCGTTGAAAGTGAAGAAAATGTCCGAACGGAATTTTGTATAAAACTTCCGCTATAAAAATGATATTTTTTTATATTTTTTTATGATATAATATTTTTGGAAACGATAGAAGATTTAAGGTAGAAATTTTTTGAATTCAGGAAATAAGATATACATCTGTTTAATAGCCCTTTTATTGTCGGTAAGCTGTATAAAAAGCTATGCCGAGGATGCACCTTCGGAGCAAACGCCCGTCACATCAGCATCTGTCAGCACTACGGAACAGGTTAAAACCATCAAAGGTATTGAAATTTTAGGCAACAATATCATTGATACCTCTACAATACTTGAACAGATGAGTATAAAAGAGGGCAGCCCATATTCAAGAGAGGCTCTCCAGCAGGATTTGAAATCTATATACGCAACCGGATACTTTACCGAACAAATGAAAGCTATTCCCGTAAACAATTCGGACGGAACGGTTACGTTAAAAATTATCGTTGAAGAAAACGCACCTATTACGGATTATACAATTGAAGGCAATACGGTAGTTTCAACGGATGAAATCCTTACTTATCTGTTACCGATGAAGGGGAAACCCCAAAATATAGAACAGATTAATGATGCTATTGCAAAAATTCAGGAGTGCTACAGCTCAAAAGGATATATCCTTGCAAGAATTGAATCCGTGTCCGATGATCCCGACGGTACGGTTAATATAAATATTAAAGAAGGTACAATAAACCGTATTATGATTGCGGGAAATGAAAAAACCAAAGATTACGTTATTGAAAGAAACGTACTCATTGAACCCGGAATGGTTTATAACGAAAACCTTTTGAAAGAAGATTTGGTAAGATTGTATGCAACTCAGGCATTTAAAGATGTAACAAGAGAGATAGAACCCACTGATGAGCCTGATGTCTACGATATTACAATAAATGTGGAAGAACAAAGAACGGCAAACATCTCAATAGGCGGCGGTATCGACTCTGTTACCGGTGTATTCGGTTCTGCGGGTATATCCGATAACAACTTCTTAGGCAGAGGTGAAAGGTTATCTTTAAACGGCTTGGCAGGTACCGGCGTAATCTTGAACGATTCATCAATAAAAAGACGTATGAATTTGCAGGCTGAATTGAGTTATTTCAAACCGTATTTTTATAATGCGGATACATCTTTGATGAGCAAAATATTTTACAGAGATTTCGGCAGCTATCAGGTTCCGCTTGCGGTTGAAAGACGGCTTGGTGCCGAAGCTACCGTTGCACACCGCATGAAACACAATAAAAACGTTACGGGAACATTCTCTCTGGGTGTTGAAAATGTTGATGTTTCGGAAGGTGATTACGACAGAATCAGAGGTTTGTATTCAAGATATAACATACCGATTTCCGAACGTGCAAGACAACTTGACGGCGGATTGTTCCTGTCTTTAAGCCCCGCACTTTTATATGATACAAGAGAAGGCGGAGCCGTTACAAGAAAAGGTACAATGGCAAGCCTCAGATTTGACGAAGAATTCGGACTGGACGGTTTTGACAAGACGCACGGAAAATTAACCGGTATGGTTAAACAATATATTCCGATCGGTAAAAAATCTTCATTATCATTTACCGCAAAGGGAGGCGGAAAAATTCACGGCGACAATATGCCTGAAGTAATGGCATACAGACTCGGCGGACCTTACACTATCAGAGGTTTCAAAATGAGCGGTGTAGGTACGGGTGATGCTTTTGTAATGGGCAGCGCGGAATTTGCAACACCAATTCCCTTCTTAGACAGAACAAGAATCAGCTTCTTAAACAATTTAAGATTTACAATCTGGGCTGACGCAGGTAAAATTTTCAATTCGTCAATTACGGATAAAATATATGACAGACCGCTCTATGCAGTATCTGCCGGTGTCGGTTTGAAATTCTATATTCCCGGAATGGGCCCGTTATCTATCGATTACGGTATTCCGCTTACCAATCCGGGTGATAACGGTAACCCCAACGGTTACTTTACATTTGGTGTAGGCGATATAATGTATTAACGGAGGTATTTATGAAAAAAATTACATTAACGGCTCTTTTGGTTACTGCAGGATTACTTTGTGCAGTCAAAGCTCAAGCTGCCGGCGTAGGTTATATTAACTACGCAAAAGTACAGGATAGCTTTCCTTTTGCGCAGCAAGCGGTAAAAGAAATTGACGCAAAAGCTCTTGAAATGCAGCAGTATATGGTTGACAAAGAAAAACAATACAAATCTTTGGATACTCCGCTGAAAAAACAAAATTTTGAAGAACAAACCGCACGTGAATTTAAATTAAAAGAAGATGCTTATATGAAGTTAAAAGCTCAAAAAGAAGAACAAGTATATAATAAAATACAAGCAGCTACAAAACAGGTTCTTGTTGAGCAAAAACTCGATGCAATCGTTGATTACAGAGTAATATTTGTAGGCGGTGTTGATATCTCGGATTTGGTAATCCAGAAATTGAAAAGCGGTCAGTTTTAAGGAGCGTTAATGAAATATAATCAAGACGGAGCCCAGTATCATATAGGGCTTAGAAAAGGTGATGCCGGCAAATACGTAATATTGCCGGGAGATCCCAAACGTTGTATTAAAATCGCCAAATATTTTGACGATGCAAAACTTGTTGCGGACAGCAGAGAGTTCGTAACTTATACCGGCTATCTTGACGGAGAAAAAGTGAGCGTAACCTCAACGGGTATCGGCGGTGCATCAGCATCAATCGCTTTGGAAGAACTTGTTAATGTCGGAGCCGAAACATTTATCCGTGTCGGCACCTGCGGGGGAATGGACATTGATGTTAAAGGCGGAGATATTGTAATTGCAACGGGTGCAATTCGCATGGAAGGAACTTCCAAAGAATATGCCCCGATTGAATATCCCGCAATTGCTAACCTTGACATTACAAATGCACTCGTTAACGCCGCAAAAAAACTCGGATTTACTTTTCACACGGGAGTTGTCCAATGTAAAGATTCTTTCTACGGTCAGCATGAACCCGAAAGGATGCCCGTAAGTTATGAACTTATTAACAAATGGGAAGCCTGGAAGAAAATGGGCTGTCTTGCATCGGAAATGGAATCCGCAGCACTGTTTATTGCAGGCAGTTTTCTGAAAGTAAAAATCGGCTCGGTATTTTTGGCGGTGGCAAATCAGGAAAGAGAAAAACAAGGACTGGAAAATCCCGTTGTTCATGATACTGATAAAGCCGTCAAAACTGCAATTGAAGCATTAAAAATCTTAATAAAGGAAAAAGCATGAAAAAATTACAGTACGTGATAAGAACCTGTTCCAGTGAAAATACACAAGAACTTCAAAATCTTTTGAACGAGATGTCTATGGATGACTGGGAACTTTACAGCATGCAAGAAACCGAAGATGAAGAAGGACAGATATTTACCCACTGTATTTTTATGAAAGAAGCCGAAACCGCTTCGGATGAAAACAATGCCGATGTAATAAATATTTCGTCATTTAAAAGCCAGATGGAAAAAATGCTTTCACCCGAATTGACTCCTTATCAGGCTTGTTTGGAAATTCAAAGCAAAATAAGAGATCAAAAAGTCCGAATTGCAAAGATAAAAAAAGAACTCGAAGGTGAAGCTCCCGCATCCGTCAGCAGAAAAAAACTTAACGATAAAATATCCGCAGGTTTAAAAGAACTTGAAGATTTGAAAGAAAAACTCGCGAAGGCAACATCGCCGAATGTTATGTATTCTCTGCTTAAAGAAGAAAAACTCGCAATACATTTAAGCGAAGAAATACTTGCGGAACAAGCATTTTTAGAAGAAGAACTTGCCGCCGAAACGGTAAAATTAAGGCTTAAATTGACGGAAGATTTGGGTTACGTAATTCCTAAAATAGTATTCTGCGATGACGAAAATCTTAACCCTTATGAATTCAGTATAAAAATAAGAGGGGTTGATGTTTTCAGAGCTTGTGCTTACCCGAACTGTATGATGTTCTTTGAAGATGAAATTCATCTTGACAAAAAAATTAAAAATTCCGAAGAAGATATTGATGAGATAACGGGAAAAAATATCATTTGGATTGAAAAGGAAAAAGCAAAAAATTTCTGGCAAAAAGGTTTTTCCTGCTCTGAATTTATTACACGTGCACTGGAATTTTGTGCCGTAAAATATGTTGATGATTTATTAAGCTATGAAGAACTTGATAAATACATTGAAATTGTAGGGCATAAAAACGAATTTTTAGTCGCAAACGTAATTCCCGATTACATATCATATTCGGATTTAAGATTTATTCTCACAAGCCTTATAAAAGAAAAAGTCTCGGTTAAAGATATAACTTATATTTTTGAAAAGATAAACGATTTTGCCGCAGAAAGCTCAAAATCCGATTTGATAAAAAAGATAAGGCTTGCTCTTTCACGTAGGATTTGCAAAAGCTGCAGTAATCAGGACGGAATAATTCAGGCATTTGAAATTTCGGACAAAACACTTGATAAATTTATGCCTAATTTTGATGAAGGCGATGATGCCATAATCAGAATTGATGCTTCGTTTGCCGAAACATTAGCGGAAAATCTTTCCAAAAAGATTGATAAGTACGGCATTGAATCACCTGTATTGATTGTACCGCTTGAATTCAGACACTTGATGTTTTCGCTTTTGTCAGGATATATGAGCAATATAACCGTTCTGGCAAGAGAAGAAATCGGATGTTATGCCAAATTGGAAATATTATCGGAAATATAAAAAAAGACTCTTTCGAGTCTTTTTTTTATTTTCGGGTTGCTATGCAGCTTTATCAAGCTGACGTTTTTTTAAATACAATTCCGGATCATATCCCGCTTTTTCAATTTTATCCGCAAGAGCTTTGAAGCTGTCTGCACTGTAGTCTTTTCCTTCAATTCTGACTTTAAATTTGCCGTTTTCATATTGAACTTTTTCGGAAATCTCAGCTTCTTCATCTTTCCAGATATCTTTCATATCGGCTAAGAAAGTTTCTCTGGCTTTTGTTTCTTTTTCCTCAGCTTTAGCTTTTGCTTTTGCTTCCTTTTCAGCTTTAGCTTTTTCTTTTGCCTGTTTTTTTCTGTCTGCTTTTACTTTCACTGCTTCTTTTTTATTATGAGCAATTTCAGCTTCTTCAACTGTTTTGAATATTATTTCAAATGCGGTTTTTACTTTCTTTTCGTTTACAAAAGTATCGTCAAGTTCATCCGCTGCCACCGTAAACTGACCTGCGAGTTTATCATAAACTTTTAATTCTTTTGCACGAGCTTCAAGTGCATTAAATATCTTTTGAATATAACCCGTATTTTCTTTGGTATTCCACAACATTTCCTCGTCAAAAATTGTTTCAACTATGTTGTCATCACCGGACAAAGGCTGGTATTGATCCGCCCAGTATCTGAGTACGGTTATAACATTATCTTTAGTTAATTTATCTATACCTTGAGCCCCGATTTTTGTATAATCCGTACCGATACTTCCGACTGCACCGTCATAAATATTTTTGCAAATATCTATTGCTTCATTTTTAATTTTATTTGAAACAGGATTTGCATCTGAAGTATCTATATAATCATCAGCATCGGAATCAATATCATTATCTATATCTGTATCAGTGTCCGAATCGATATCAGTATCTATGTCTGTATCAGTATCTGAATCATCATCAGCGTCTGCAGCATCTTCTATTTCTTTTGCAATCTCAGAACCGACTTTACCTATTTCTTCAGCCAATTTTTTAATTGATGCTTTCATGTTAAGACATTCTTCGACACTCGGATTCTTTTTAAGAGCTTTTTCAATTTTCTCTTTCATGCTTTTTACTTTGTTAAGCTGTTCCTGAAGTCTTGTCCTCTGACTGTCATTCAGTTTATCCGATTTAAGAATTGATTCCAATTTTGCTTGGAGCGATGCAAGTGTGTTTGCAAATTCAGCTGCAAAGAAGTCTGAATAAGGAGTTAATTTAAAACCTGTCGCTTGTGTTAAAAGCGGATCTGTTTGTGCCATTTCAGGATGTTTTGCCAAATAATACGTTAACATATCATATCCGCCGGAATAAATATTATGCTGTGTTTCACGTCCAAAATTAGAAGACCAATAACGGTCACCCATTCCGAAGAATGCCGGTAAATTTACAGGCATTGAGGTTACTCCGTAACCTATAGGTGCCGGCCAGTTAAATAATTCTTGTCCCGGATATTGTATCCTAACTTGTTCTGACATATTTTTATCCCCTTAATTGTTCCCCTTATTTATATAAAGTATTTTCTTACGGAAAAATTGCATGTTATTGACTTGAAAATTTATTTTACATTTTCAAAAGCTTTGCTATATCTGGATTTTGCCAATTTACATTTCTTTACAATCTTTATTACCCTACAGGAGAATTTCTTTTTAGATTTAAAGTTTTAGAATTTTTTATGAAATAAGGAGAAAAGATATGAACAACAGCGTTTACCTGACACCTGTATGCAATATGAAAGAGTTTAACAACCTTTTTATTGAACTTACCGCAAAAAACTGTAACCAGCATTGCAAACATTGTTATATAGATTTTCCGCTATCAAAAAATGTGAAAGATTTTATACCGCTTGAAACAGTTAAACAGGCACTGAACGATACAAAAAACGAAAATATAAAATGCATTTACTTAACAGGTGCAGAACCAATGACACACCCTGATTTTAACCATATTTTGAGAGCTTGTTTAAAATACTCAAACGTGTGTATTTTTACAAACGGAACTTTTATCAACGAGAAAAAAGTAAGATTTTTAAAACGTGTTGAAGATGAAAGCTCATTTGAAATAATATTTAAACTCAGTATTGATCATTATGATGAAATTAAAAATGACGATATAAGAAGCAGGGGTTCATACAGAGCGGTTGTTCATGCGATAAAAAGTCTTGCCAAATACGGATTCAATCCCATTTTGTGCATAACAAATTATTATCATGAAGACAGAAATACGCTTATGGAAGAATTTAAAAAACTCTGTAAAAAAGCGGGATTTGATGCTGATGAAAACAATTTTACAATAAATGAATACGCCGATAAAAACTCCAGTGTAGAAGAAATAGAAAAATGGGACAGTCCGGATTGTGAATACGGCAGAATACTGACTGCAAAGGGAGTTTACAGTTGTCCGTTTCTTGCAAACGATCACAGAGGAAGATGCGGTTCAAGTTTCAGTGATTACTCCCGCCATAATACGCTCGAAACTCAATTCTGTAAAACTTGTGCAAAGAACAAAGGTAAATTATTCGGAATTAACTTTGAACTGTTTGAATAAACTTATGAATCCGTATATGCATTAAGCGGCGATTTTCAATTAAGGAGAATCCGCAGCTTCTTCTCCGCCGTCCTTTTGAGCATAAAGTTTAATTTCTAAGTTTATTAAAAGAATACGTTTATTTTTTTGATAAGGAACTATTTCAATTTTTGAAATATCAAGAAAATGTTCATGTTTATACAAACTTCTCAGGAAATTTTCGAAATCGGAATAGGTAGCAATCATTTGCGCCGTGACTTTGCATACATGATATTGAGATGATGCATTTTTAACAAAATTGTCATCGGCAGGATCATAATCATAAATTATTGAACGTGTTTTAATCTTATTATCACGCATGATTTGGAGAATTTCACCAAATTCATCGGATACGGCAGATTCGGTATCCAGCCCCATTGTAATAGGTCTGAATATTGCTTTTACAACTGTTTTGCTTTCTTCCAATTTACGCTGTGCATTTTCTCTCAAAGATTCAAGCGTTCTTTCAGCATCTTTTAATGCAACGGATTTTGTTTTGTACTGATTTTGAATACTGAATATATTGCTGATTTTCGGAACTGTTTTTCCTATAAGAACTACAAATATAATCAAAGCAACAAAAACTATTCCCAATGCTATTCTAAATTTTTTTAAATAAAAACTGTAATTATTTTCCATCTGCTTCCACCTAATTTATTCATCTGCTACAGGCAAGTTTGCCGGAGAATTGTTCTGTTCCGCATTGTTTTGTGCCGGTTTATCATTATTTGTCGATTCACCGGAATTTTCGGATTTTTCCGAATCTTTTACCGGATTGATATCGGCATCCTGCATATTTGTTATTTCAAAAGAATATGCACCGGAATCATCTATATCGGAAACTGCATCATCAACATTTTTTGATACCATTTCCAATTTGTGAATTCTTAACTGAGTATTGATAAGAGAATCCTTCATATTTCTGAAAAATGCATATATATCCTCAACATTTGCAGATTGACCTTTAACATCAATTTTTCCGTCATCTTTAGCACAGAAATAAGTCAGCCATAGTTTTTTCGGTACAGACTCACCAAGTGCGGAATATGAAAGAAGTTTAATTCTGTTATCAGTTAAAATTCTTTTAATTTCATTATTAGCATCAAAACTTCCGCTGTTCTGGTCATTTTGAAGTTTTTTAACTTCACTCTCAACCGTGGTTAGTTTTGAACTGATTTCATCGAGTTGTTTTTGTTTTTCTTTTACAGTCAGCGGAATAAGAAGTGCCAATATCAAGGCAGGAATAAGAATTACCGCACTGAATAAAAGAGCAACATTTTTTGCGCCGTTAGGTGATATATTAAATTCCGTCGAACCTAATACTACATGAACCGGTTCATTCGGGTCTTCCGCCAAACCGTCGGTACCTTCCAAAAATTCAAACTGACTCGGAAGTTTAACGTTTGATGCCAACCCGATAGCTTCCAAAGAAATCTTGTGTGATGCTTCTTCAAGCACTTCCAAACTGACGGGAACGGCGTTTTGCTTTTTAAAATCATTGTTTTCAAAATAACCGATTTTACCCGCTACCGGAATACGTCCCGCAAGAAGTTCGGCACTGACAAGATCCGTTTCAGATACTATATATAAATAGTTTGCGGGATAACTCATCAAAGTAATCTGTGCGGAAGATGAGATGGCACTATAAATTTCATCACCTTCAAAAGAATTTATAGCAAGCGGTTCTTCGTAATATTCAACAATATTTTTACCGACCATTGAGCATATTGAATAACCGTTCGGCCTGATAATCATTAAATTCCATGTAACATTATCTTTCATCTGCTCAACGGTAAGTCCCGAAAAAGTCAAGGCCTTCAAAAGAGAAGTCAGAGAGATTTGAACACTGACTAATTTTGCGCCAAATTCTTCCAAAACAGCCGTAATATCATCAACAATATTCTTCTGGACAGCGGTGTAAAACAATTTTCTGACATCGCCGGATTGTGTAATGCTTGAGTCACTCCAGCTTAACATAGGTTCATAGCGTCTGAACACGTATGATTGTTCAACTTCGGAGGTAAGTGCTTCGGTTATAGCGTCATCGGCAAGTAAGAGCGGTAATTCTTTACTTCCGAATATAACCAGAGGCAAATTCAAAACAACATTACATTTCGGATTAACATTCAATTCTTCAAAAAGCTCAGACAGAGCTGCTTTAAATGCATCCATAGAATCAATCTGACGTAATGATTCATTATATTCCAACGGACGAAATCCGTAATTCTTTACCGTGCGTGATTGAACATCTACATCAATAAGTTCAAGTCCCACACCCGGAGATACAGACAAGTATACTGTTTCTCTGCTTCCCGTTCCAAATTGTGCTAATAATTCGTTTAAATCCATAATATCTTTAGTTATTTACTCCCTCTCGTTTTTATTATACAATATATATAGATAATATTGCAAGTTTTATACAAATTTACACCAAATGTAGGAGAGTTTACCCGAAATGCAGGAAATAATAAAGAAAATTAATAACTTAAAAAGAGAGAAAAATGCCGTAATATTAGCTCATTGCTATCAAAATGAAGAAATTGACAATGTAGCTGACTTTGTAGGCGATTCTTTATATCTAAGCCAAATGGCGGCAAAAACTGATGCGGATATAATTCTCTTTGCCGGTGTATATTTTATGGCACAAACAGCAAAAATCCTCTGCCCGGATAAAAGGGTTTTACTTCCGCGCCTTGAATCAGGCTGCAGAATGGCTGATATGATTTCTTTAACTCAATTGAGAGAATTTAAAAGTAAATATCCGAATATTCCTTGTGTCTGCTATATAAATTCAACCGCGGAAGTTAAAGCGGAGTGTGATATCTGCTGCACAAGCTCTAATGCGGTTAAGGTTGTAAAGAGTTTAAATGCCGAAGAAGTACTCTTTCTTCCCGATACCTACTTAGGCAAATGGGTGGAAGCACAGCTCGGTAATATAAAAGTTATAACTTATCCGGGATTTTGTCCCACACATCTTCAAATCAGACCTCAAGACATTGAAGATGCGAGAAAAAATTATCCGAATGCACTTGTTCTGGCGCACCCCGAATGCCATCAATCCGTCACGAAGCTTGCGGATTATGTCGGTTCAACAACCGGTATTATGAAATTTGCCGCGGAAAGCAAGGAAAAACAATTTATAATCGCTACTGAAAAAGGAGTTGCAGACAGACTTCAAAGAGATTATCCCGAAAAAGAATTCATATTGGTAAAAGAAAACATAATCTGTCCGAATATGAAATGGCATACACTTCCGGATATTCTCAATTCTCTGGAAAGAGAAGAACACGAAATTGAAGTTGACAAACAAACCGCATCCAAAGCTTTAAAATGTATTGAAAGAATGCTGGGGTAATATGGAAGATATAATTTTCGGCAAAAATTCCGTAATGGAAGCATTGATTTCAGGTGACAGAGAAATTAACAAAATCCTGATTTCAAAAAATATTCACGGTGATTCAAAACTTAATAAAATTAAAGAACTTGCGCGGGAAAACGGTATAGTATTTCAATTTGTTGCAAAAGAGAAATTTATTCCTTATGCACAATATAATCATCAAGGGATAATTGCACAAATATCTCCCGTTCAATACAAAGATTTAGATGAGTTTCTAAAAGAAACTAAAGGAGAAAATCTGTCAGTTGTCATACTTGACGGGATTGAAGATTCGCACAATCTCGGTGCAATAATAAGAACATGCGTTTGTGCCGGAGTTGAGGGAATTATAATTCCTTCAAGACGCAATGTACAGGTTAATGCGGTTGTGGAAAAAACAAGCGCCGGAGCTATAAACCACATACCAATCATAAAAGTTAACAGCCTTGTAAATGCGGTACAGAAATTAAAAAATTCCGACTGGTGGGTAGTTGCGGCAGATGCGGGTGCAGAAGATAATTATTATGATATAAATTACAAAGATATGAATTTTGCATTAATCATGGGAGCCGAGCATGCGGGAGTTTCCAAATCACTTTTAAAGCTTTCCGACTTTAAGGTAAAAATACCGATGCTAAGAAATTTTAACTCTCTGAATGTCTCAAATGCATTAAGCGCAATAATCTTTGAAACAGTTAGACAAAAACTTCAAAAATAATTATAATAATAATCAGGAGAGAAAAATGAAAAAAGAACTCGAAAAATACGGTCTTTTGAGTGAAGACATTTCGGATGAAAATATAAATTTCCATGAACTTGAAGATGATGATGATGATGTTTTGGAATCGGTTGAAGATCCTAAAGTTCAGGAAAACTTATCAAGTGTAAATTCAGATGACAGTGTGAGAATTTATTTGCAGCAAATCGGAAAAATACCGCTTTTATCCACTGAACAAGAAATTGAGCTTGCAAAAAAAGTTCAGGAAGAACATGACAATTTTTCCAAGGATTTGCTTGTAAACGCGAATTTACGTTTGGTTGTAAGCATCGCAAAAAAATATATCGGTCGCGGGCTTTCTTTTCTGGATTTAATTCAGGAAGGGAACATGGGCTTGATGAAAGCTGCCGGAAGATTTGATTACACAAAAGGTTATAAATTTTCGACTTATGCAACATGGTGGATTCAGCAGTCAATAACCCGAGCTATAGCAGATAAGGCACGAATAATAAGACTTCCTATTCACATGATTGAATCTCTGGGCAAAATCCGCCGTGCAACAATAGATTTGACAACAGAGCTGGGGCATACTCCGTCCAAGCAGGAAATTGCTTACAGACTCGGAGTTCCGGTATCCAAACTTACAGCGATTGTAAAAGCGGCTCAATCCACAATAAGTATGGAAACTCCCGCAAATTCATCGGAAGATTCATCAAAGATTGCGGATTTCATTGTTGATGAAGCTTCAATTGCTCCCGAAAGCAGAGTTTCTCAGGAAAATTTGTTTGATGATATAAGAAAAATGCTTAACCAGTTAAGTCAGAAAGAGCGGGACATACTTATTCTGCGCTTCGGGCTTGATAACAACGGAACAAAAAAGACTCTTGACGAAATAGGTTCGCAATACGGAGTGTCAAGAGAACGTATCAGACAAATTGAGAACCGTGCAATTGCAAAGCTTAAACGACTTTGTAAGAACAAAAAGCTTTCTGTGGGCTTGAAAAATTACTTTGGGGAATGATAAACCGTAAAGTGAAAATAATAAATAAGCCTCCTTTCGGAGGCTTATATTTATTATTCGGCATCTTTGCCGATATCTTTTACGCTTAGCGCTATTCTGTGTTCGTTCGGAGTAAATTTCTTTATAAGAACTTCCACGCTGTCACCGACTTTGTAAGTATTGAACGGATTGACATTTTCTTCAGCCATTTCCGAAACGGGAAGCAACGCTTCAACTCCGGGGAAAATGTTTATAAATGCACCGAATCCCGTGACTTTATTTACGGTTCCGGTTATTACCTGACCTTCTTCAAATTGACCGACAATTTGTTCCCAAGGATCAACACCCATTCTTTTTAAAGAAAGTGAAATTCTTTTCAATTCGTTATCAATTTTAATAATTTTAACTTCAATAGTTTCACCCAATGAAATAACATCAGACGGGTGTTTAATTCTTGACCAAGAGATTTCCGATATCGGAAGCAAACCGTCAATCCCGTTGATATCAACAAAAGCGCCAAAATCAGCAATTCTAACGACTTCGCCTTTGACAACCTGATCTTCCTGCAGTTCCGACAAGATATTATCAACAACTTGATTTCTTTGTTCAGCTACGGCAAGTCTTTGAGATAATATAAGTTTGTTTTTCTTCGGATCAGCTTCAAGAACTTTAACTTCAATCTTTGTATCAATAAGTCCGTCAAAAGGAGTTCCCGTTCTCAATTGTGAAGAAGGAATAAATCCTTTCAAATCCGCAACATCAACAAGCACACCGCCTTTAACGATAGAAACAACTTTTGCAAGAATAGTATCGCCTTGAATTTTAGCATCGTTAAGCTGAGCCCAAGCCTGAGCATTTGCAAGGCGTTTAAGCGAAAGAAGCATTCCGTCATCATCATTTTCTTCTTTGAGAACATAGAATTCTCTTTCATCGCCTATTTCAAGGGTTTCACCGCCTTCAAAAGCGGGAATTTCATTGTTTGAAAGAAAAGCTTCGGTTTTAGCACCTTTAACACTGATTAAATAACCTTCGCTTTCTTTTCTCATAACCGTGCCTTCAACAATATCGGCAACAGAGAATGATTTTGTAAAAGATTCTTCAAGTAATCTTTCAAATTCGTCCAAATTTGTTTTTTCTAATGTTTTTGTCATTTTTATTTTTTCCTTTCATTTAATTTTTTTATAACTCTTTGAATAACGTCCTGCGGAGTTGAAGCCCCTGCCGTTATCGCAATTCTTTTGGATTTGTCAATCAAATCCGTATATTTATCAAGTTCGTCATCATTTTCAATGTGTATAGTAGCGGTAATATCTTTTAAAATTTCGGCAAGATGTGTTGTATTGGCGCTTTTTTTAGAACCCGCCACAATAACCAAATCGCTTTTCATTGCAAGTTCCTTTGCTTCCGTCTGGCGCATAGAGGTACTGCTGCATATTGTATTTGCGACATGCACCTCTTTTGCAATTGAAATAAGATATTCCATAACGGAATTAAGCGTGGAAATTCTCTGCGTTGTCTGAACAACAACACCAACCTTTTTATGAGCTTTAATCTGCTGTTCAAATTCCTTTAACTGCTCGGGAGAAGCCGCAACAACAACATTTTCGCTCCACAGCTGAGCGTTTGCTTTAATTGCAATGACCTCAGGGTGTTCGGATTTTCCTACAATAACCAGGAAATAGTCTTCCTTAGCAAGCTCAACGGCCTTTTGCTGAACTTTTTTAACGTCAGGGCAAGTCAAATCAACAATTTCAAACCCTGCCTGTTTAATTTTCTCAATAACCTGAGGGCTTTCGCCATGACTTCTTATTACACAAATCCCTTCGCCTTTTTCGGGAATTTCGTAAAGTGTCTTAATCCCGAGGTTTTCAAGTTCATTGATAACCTGAGTATTATGAATAAGCTCACCGAGTACAAAAACATTTTTACCTTTGTTTTCGGCTTTAAGCTTTTTAACGGTTTCCACGGCACGTTTAACTCCGTAGCAAAAACCTGCATATTTGGCGGGTATAATTTCTTTTTTTAATTCCGGCAATTTATAATTGTCTGCTTTCTATAGAACTCGCGCAAAATGCGCTGTAAAAAAATTAAAAAACAAACAAATCGGAAAATCAAGCACGCATGCTGAATGGTTTATCGGTAGCCTTTTGGGAAATCAAACCTTGTTCGGTAAGATTTTGATATGTAATTTCGCTTAGTAAAGTTCTGTGTTGGGGATCGGAAGCAAATTTAGCTAATTGCTTTTTCAAATTATCAGGCCCCGAAGCCATAATACTGATAGTTTTATATGCAGTTGAAATATTACAGCTGCTTATGATTTCAATTCCTTTTCCGATATTTACAAAAGTTTCTATCAAGTCGGGGAAACGATTGCAGACAGTAACGGGAAGTTTATCAAATTGTTGAGGCGAAAGTGATCTTAACAAATCAACCTGCTCATTAAGGGATAATTTGATGAATTCTTTAATAGCTTTTTCTTCCGATACAGTTTCCGTCTTATTAATAGTATTGTAAACAGTTTGAGCTTTGGGAGATAAACTTTCATATAAAACGGGAGCTTGCTGTTCATCTGCGCCGTAAACTTTAGCAGATTCCTGCTGAGTCGTTGTTTCTTCAAATTTTGCGGCATTTTCAAGTCCGGTTTTTACACCTTTATCAAAGTATTCATTTTTATACTTCGCCAAATCATCAGCTTGAGCCTGTCTTGCTTCCGGAGATTTTATAACTTCAATTGAATTCTGAGCATAAAACTCTTTTATTTCGTCAGAAATCTTATCTGATTCGGCGATTTGTTTGTTTGTCAGGGAAAATACTTCAACGGCATCTTTACGGCTTGCTATGCCTTCGTTACCTATTGCGACATATTCTTCTTTGCCTATTTCTGCTGCTGTTACTTGGGCTTGAGCGGCATGAACGGATGTATATTTCGAAGTCATCTCCTTTTGGACAATTTTCGCAAGTTCATTATCTTTATTTAAAGATTGAGCAGACAGCTTATCTAATCTGTTAAGCATATTAGCCGCATAGAAACCTTGAGCCGAGTCTGATTGTGAGCCGGCATTGTCTGCAGTGTCGACAGCTGCAGCTAATGTAGCAGTTCTGTCATGAGAGAAAACTTCCTTAAAAGCTTCTTTAAATTCCGGTGACCATTCAGAACGGTTCATGCCCGCTGTCAAATCCCTTAAACCGGAAGGATTTAAACCTTTTATAAAATCTCTGATTTCTTCGGGACTTTTTAAAGATATCAATTTTTTGACAGCAATGCCCTTAATTTTTTCACGGTTTTCTGTATTATATAAGTTTATATTGCCGTCTTTGTCTTTTACCAAATCTAAAGAATTCAATTCTTCATCGGTTAACAAAGAATCCATACCTTTATTACCGAATTCCATGAGCTCAAATTTTTCTTCGCCTAATATTTTTACGTAATGCTCATAGTTTTTCAATTGGATTTTTTGATGTGAATTCAACTCATCGGGATTTAAACTTTTTAAGTATTCATATTCTTTTTTGCCGTATTCCTCTGAGGGGATATCCTCAATATTGTTTACTCCGCAATATTCCATAAATGCTTCTTTGTGGAGTTTACTATCGGCTTGAAATTGAGAAATATTTTTATTTCGTAATTCAACTAAATTTACTTCTTTATTTCCGTCCGCATAGTATTTCTGCTCAAGTTTATCAAATTCTTCAGGCGAATTTTTCTTTAATTTCATTAATTCAAAGAAATCCATGTTGTTATACTTAGCAATGGCATAATTTGTGACAAGTTTACTGATAGCAGTAAGTTTTTCATCACCTGTCATCTTATCCCAACCTTCAATATGCTCGGATAATTCTGATTTAATATATTTATCTATAGCTTTGCTTCGTTTTTTGTCGTTTAATGAGTTCCATTTATCTTCTCCGACTTGCGCTTTAGCTCCGGCCTCCAATACATATTGAAGCCTTTCTTCGGGAATTTTATTTTTCCATTCCGGAGAATCAAAATCTATATCAATAACATCCTTATGTTCATTATTTTCTTCTGCCGGCATAACAGTTTTCATTATTTCGGCTTGTTCTTCTTCGGTTTTTGTCAGAAAATCAGGGCATTGTGCCAATATCTGACATGCAGTTTCATCAGTCACACCGTATTTTTTGATAATAAAATCTATATCTAGATTAGTCTGCTTATGCTCACCAACCGGAATATTTACCTGAAAATTCTGCGCAGCAACGGGTGTTCCGCCTGCGGTATTTGCGGTTTGCCCTGTAGGATATATTTGATTTGCTTTATTTATTTCAACCATGATGTTCTCACTTATAAATATAAAAACATCTCAAAAAGTCCGATTTCAACATGTTTCAACATGTTTACAAATCTTTACTCTGCTAATCGAGAAACAGACCAAACACATCATTATCCGGATCTGAAGTATTTTCATATTCAACTTTATTGCCCATTATATCGGATACGGCATCGAAAAATTCTTCCGATACGGGAAGTAATCTGTCTTTATCATCATTGTAGGTATATTCTTCTCTTGTGTTACCGTTAGGCAGTTTGTATTCCGTCTTTATGACTTCAGGCCCCACAACATAAAAATCTGAATATGATGCAACAGGACTGACTACTTCAACTTCTCTTAATTTTTTTATTGTATATGAATACGTATTTTTCGCTATAACCTGAATATTTTTACCGGTTTTTTCATCTTTACGATTCAACTTTATACCTGATTGTGTAAGCTCCAATTTCCCGATTTCAAAATCCGAATCATCACCGTCATTGCTTATCGCAAGAAAAGTAATTGCATCATTATCTATCTTGCTGCTGCCGTTAATAAAGTCATATGCATCAGGGAAAGTTTTTTTAAACAAAACTTTTTCATTCGGATTGCCAAAAGGGAATTCAATACTGATAACTTTTGGCAAATTTTGTGCTTCCGCCTTGGTAAGCGGGCTCATTGCAAGAAGCGTTGCTAAAGGAACCGCCATTAAAGTATTTGAAACATAATTTTTATGATGTGTTTTCTCCTTCTTCTTACCTTCAAATGCCGGTTGTACATAATTATTTGTTACCATTGAAATCGGTCTTATTGCCATTTTTCCACCTCACTTTTTACACGTAATATATTAAATCCCGTAAAATTTTTTTTTGCGCATGTCTTTTTTAAAGATTTGCCCTATAAGCTAATTATATCAATTACCGGCACGGTTTGTAAAATTATACTTTTCTCCTTCATAATTCTTTACACTTGCGCACCCTCTGTTTTTGTTGTATTTATATCATGTTATTTAAAGAAGGAGAACTCAAATGAGTGAAAGAAAATTAGTTGGAACAAACGAAATGTTCAAAAAAGCACTCGCCGGCGGATATGCCATTGGTGCTTACAATGTAAACAACATGGAAATTTTACAGGGTATAGCTGAAGCTGCCGAAGAAACTCAATCACCTATTATATTGCAAGTTTCTGCAGGTGCAAGAAAGTATGCTAACCAAACTTACTTAATCAAACTTGTAGAAGCAGCTCTTGCTACAACAACCGTACCTATTGCACTTCACCTTGATCACGGTGCTGATTTTGAAATCTGCAAAGCCTGCATAGACGGCGGATTTTCATCGGTTATGATTGACGGTTCAAGATTCCCGCTTGAAGAAAATATTAAATTAACCAAGCAGGTTGTAGATTACGCTCATCCGCGCGGAGTATCTGTTGAAGCGGAACTCGGCAAACTTGCGGGTGTTGAAGACGATGTTAAAGTTCATACAAAAGATTCCACATACACCGATCCTCAGGAAGCGGCAAGATTTGTAAAAGAAACCGGATGTGACTCTTTAGCGGTAGCTATCGGAACTTCTCACGGCGCTTACAAATTCTCAGGTGAAGCAAAACTCGATTTTGAAAGACTTGCTGAAATTAAAAAAGCCGTTAATGAAGTTGTCGGCTATGATTATCCGCTTGTATTACACGGTTCATCATCAGTTCCTGCCGAATTTGTGGCAAAATGCAACAAGTTTGGCGGACAGCTCCCCAATGCTCAGGGCGTTCCCGAAGATATGCTCAATTATGCATCTAAACACGGTGTAGCTAAAATCAATATTGATACGGATTTGAGATTGGCTATGACTTCAACTATCAGAGAGTTCTTCGTTGAACATCCCGAAAAATTCGACCCGCGTGAATATATGGGACCGGGCAGAACAGCCGTTAAAGAAATGGTTATGCACAAAATGCGCGACGTACTCGGAACCGCGGGACACGCTAAAGACTAATAAAAAAAGACCGCTCAAGCGGTCTTTTTTTTATTTAATTTTCAATTCTTTTTTATTTTCCTATACAAAAGTTATCAAAAATATTATTCAAAATTTCGTCCGTAATTACTTCTCCCGTCAATTCATCCAGATATAAAAGTGCCGATTTTAAATCAATTGATATCAAATCCTGTAATTCACATCTTTTAGAGGCTTCCAATGCAAGCAGCATGCTCTCTTTTGCTTTTTCAAGGCAGTCTTGCTGGCGGTGATTGGTTACAAACTCCGTATTCTCGGTTGAAAAATTATAAACTTTATTTTTAATCATTGTTTTAAGCTCATCCAAACCGTCTTTATAAAGTGCGGATATATAAATCGCATCATTATTATCTCTTTGAGCGGTGATGTCGGCTTTATTTGCAATAATTATATGAGGTTTGTTCTTTATTGAATTTAAAATCATCTTGTCCTGTTCAGTCATGCCCGCTGATGCATCATACAAAAACAAGACCAAATCGGCATTTTCGGCAGATTGTTTTGAAAATTCGATACCTATTTCTTCAATTTTGCCCACTTCCTGCCCTTCGCGAATTCCTGCGGTGTCAATGAGAGTAATAGGAATGTCCCAATCAAGCGTTTCGGTCAGTACATCCCGTGTTGTTCCGGCGATATCGGTAACAATAGCGCGGTTAACATTCAAAAGTGCATTAAAAAGTGAGGATTTGCCGACATTCGGTCTGCCCGTAACCGCAATTTTTATACCTTGACGCATGATATTTGACGAATTTGCGAAAGAGAGTATTTTATCAATTCTTTTTATAATTTTTTCAAATTCCGATGTTAAATATTCATATTCGGGTTCTTTCACATCTTCGGGGAAGTCTGTTCCCGCAATAATTTTTGACAGCACATCAAAAATATCTTTTCTGACGGAAGCTGTTTCGGCGCCTAAAACACCGGATAAATTTCTTGCGGAATGTTTTGCAAAATCTGCCGTTTTTGAATGAATTAAATCGGCAATTGCTTCGGCTTGGGTAAGATCAAGTTTTTTATTAAGGAATGCGCGTTTTGTAAATTCACCTTTTTGCGCCATTCTTGCGCCGTTTTTCAAGACAGCATCAAGAACGTTTTTCACAACATTCAAACCGCCGTGGCAATGAATTTCAATAACATCTTCACCCGTAAAGCTGTGCGGTTTTTTAAAAGGGAGAACAATAACTTCATCAAGAATAATTCCGTTATCAACGATATTTCCGTGGGCGATTTTACCGGCGGTTAAATTATTTTTGGAAAAAATTTTATTTATAATTTCAAAGCTTTGCGGGCCGGAAATTCTTATAACCCCGACTCCTCCCGTACCGAGCGGGGAAGCAATTGCGGTTATGGTATCAAATTCCTGCATTATGTTCATAAATTAATTATACAATAAAAAAACGGGCTTCATGCCCGTTTTCTCTTTATGACATAAAACTGCTAAACATATTTGCCGCGAGTTTTCCGTAGTTACCAAACAAGTCTGATGCGGATTTATTGCGTGTTTGAAGATTATAATTCGTGCCTGATGAGCTGTTAGCCTGAGAAAGATTACTGTAACCGAGGATATTTGAGTTAACCTGATTTTGAATATCCTGTAAAAATCCCAGATAATCATATCTTCTTGCCAATTCCTGATTAATAAGATTTGACTGTTGGGAGAGAATATCCTGTGCAAGTCCGCTCATTGAATCGGCACGTTTTGATTCTATTGAGTTAAGATTATCTAAGAATACCGAGTTATCGAAATTGCCAAATCGTGATGCTATATCGGTTTTCAAGTTATCAAGCATCGGTGAATACATATCATCAATCAATTTTTGTCCTTTTTGGGCGTAAGCATTCAACTGTTTTTGAAGGTTTTGTTTTGTGTCTTCATCAAATACATTCACCTTTGAAAGAGAATCGGCAAAAGATTTTTGGGCATAGTCATAAGCTTTTTTTTCGACATCGGACATATTGTAATCCGTGATTACATTATTGCCCTTTTTGTAAGTAGTCGCTTTGGTTTGACCGTTGACATTAACGGTTCCGGACGAATACGCGGGTTTTGATGATTTTCCCATAATTGTTCCTTTCCGGAACAAAATCTAATGAATTTATAAAGGCATTTATATTATACCACATATCCGCGCATACTGTAAAGTAATTTTTTTTTGAGTTATAATGCTGATATGGAAAATTTGGAAAAGATAAACGGTTTTATAGCGCAAAAGGATTTTAAATCGGCAAAAAAAGAGTTATTATCTTTAATAAAAGAAGATGAAAAAGATATTGAGCTTTTAAAGCTTTTAGGTCTGTGCCAGATTAATTTGGGAGAATTTAAAGACGGTCAAAGAACTTTTGAAACCGTTGTAAAGTACAAAGATGATGCGACAAGCTGGTTTTATCTTGCCAATTGTTACGATAATCAGGACGATTTTATCCATGCGATATCGGCTTATGAAGAAGTTTTGAGGATGAGAAGCGGTTATACAGACGCATACAAAAATCTTGCCGTTGTTTACGTCAAGAACAAAGAGCCTCAAAAAGCCGTTGAGACAATAAAAAGGGCACTCGATTGGGAAACAAAAGATTACACAATATATTATATTGCGGGAACTGCGTGCATGGCGCTAAAACAATTTGACGAAGCATTGAACTATCTTGAAAAAGCGCTTGAACTTAATCCCGAACATTCCCAGCTGTATAACAATCTCGGTACCTGTTATGTTACAACGGGAAATTTTGATAAAGCTTACGAAAGTTTTATGAAAGCCTGCGAATATGACAGCAATAATTCAATTACATATTTCAACATAGCATCAATCTTGCAGCTTCAAAACAAACACAAAGAAGCGTGTGAATATTTTGAAAAAGCATATTCAATAGAACCGCAGGACAATTACCTGACGGCGCTTGCACTTTCCGAGGTTAAATCGGAACAGTTTGAAAAAGCGATAGAGCATTACAAACTGCTCATTTCACATCACCCTGAAAAGCCGAATTTTCAATACAATCTGGCATGCTGTTTTGATGCCGTAAAAGAATATGCAAGTGCAATTGCAATACTTGCGCATCTTGTTTTATTAAATCCGAAATCCGTTACAATGGCTCGAAAACTGGCAAATATTTATATAAAAATTCAGCAGTACGCCAATGCAAAAAATCTTTATGAAAAAATTATTATACAGGGGAACGTTTCCTGTGAGATTTATTATGAGTTTGCAAATCTGTGTCTGAGAACGGGTGACACGGACAAAGCCGAAAAAATCCTTAAAAAAGTAATTGAACTGGAACCTGAACATCCGCAGGCGCACAAAGATTTGGGCGTTATGTATATGAGCAAAAGGCTGTTTGATTATGCGGAAGATGAATTTAAAAAAGCGCTTCAATATGCTCCCGAAAGTCCCGATATTTTATTTGAATACGCAAACTTTCTGCATTCAACCACAAATTTTGCAAAAGCCGATGAATATTATGAAAAAGCTCTTGCTCTAAACCCTGATGATTATGAGATACTGGGGTTTACGGCTCTCAACAAAATGCTTATGAACGATGTTGACAAAGCTTGGGAGCTTATGGAAAAATCACTGCAAAAATGTGATCATGACGGTTTTATGTTATATATAGCGGGAAAAATTAAATACTTACAAAAAGAATTTGAAGATGCAAAAATGTATTTTGTAAAATCTTATGAATCGGAGAAATCGTCTGACACGGAAAATATGCTCGGGCTTTGCTATTATGAATTGGGGAATTACACTCAGGCAAACGAAATATTCAATCATCTTTTAACGGAAAATCCGCTTAACATTAACATTCTTTTAAGCAGTGCAAAATGTTATGAAAAACAGGGAGATATCACATCAGCCCTTGAGGCTCTTGACAAAATTGTCGAAACCTTCCCCGAATGTGAGGAGGCTCAAGAAATGATTAGGGCTATATCATAGATTTAATGAAGCTGTTTACCGCATTAAGTTTTGTTTTGTCGGTATTAATGAAATTAAGATTTTTTGTTATTTCTTCCAGATAGTATTTACAGGAATAATCGGTTGAAAAATCAAACAAATCAGACAGACTTGTATGAAGAGTATCGGAAATTTTTTCCAAATTATCGGGTGACGGGAAACATCTTCCCGTTTCAATGTAACTTATACTGATAACTTCAACCCCTATTAGTTCGGCAAGCTTTTCCTGAGTGAGATTATTTGCTTTTCTGTATTTTTTAACATTTCTGCCAAGCTTTTTTTTCAACTCCATAAAGACCTCTGGTTTAATTGTGAAATATGATAATATTAAAAAAAATTAAGTATCATTTATATAAATGTTGAAATATATTATTAATATTTATATAATATAAGTATGGTATTTATAGTTACAAAGGTATAATTCAAATGAGACACAAAGTTTTACTTACAAAAAAATCGGATTTAGCTAATGAATGCGGGTTATCTGTATATAAAGATAATTCAGTTTATCATAATTTAAAACCCGCTTTCTCACTTGCGGAAATGATGGTAGTCATGCTCATAATGAGCATAGTTTTGGCTGCGATGGCACCTGTTATTACAACAAGGATAAAAGCCGATGAAGCATTAAAAGCGGGAGTTGCCGATAAAGAGGAAAATAAAGGTCCTTGGTTTTGGGCGGATGAAGAAGCAAAAGAAGGAGATGCTTATACAGAGGCAAATACAGCTATAGTCGGCTATAAACCTGAAAAGAGCAGCGGTAATTTTGATGCTAAATTGGTTATTCTTAATCCGGGATTTACTGGTAGCAGTTTTACCTCGGGGGAAGTTACCTCTCCCACAAAAAGTTTGATGTTTATTAATAAATTATATCAAACTGCCAGCCCTAAAATAATGGGATATTTAGATTTATGGAAACAAAACGACGCTTACAAAGTTACACATCAGGGTATAGTATTAGGAGACTTCACTTCAAGTGTATATGAAGGTTACCCGGGAAATTTAGTTTCTATAGGTTTTGATAATGCTGTAAATACAAAAGGCTATGGAAATGTAATGTTGGGAAATGATGTTAAAATCAATGCCTATTCAGATGGTAGTACTAGTCCTACGGAAGGGGCTGTAGCCATTGGTTATAAAGCTAAGGCAGTCCCTTACTCTGTTGCAGTAGGTTACGGCAGTAGTACATTTAATGAAGGTGCAACAGCTATAGGAGCCTCCAGTTACGCTAAGGGAAAGTACTCCATTTGTATCGGCAGAGCCCAAGCACAAGCAGATGGTTCTATATATATCGGTTCTTATTACTTTAAAGAAACAGGTCACAATGATGTTGCTTGGGAAGGACAGGCAAAAGGGAAATGTTCTTTAGTTATAGGTAATGCAAGTTTTACATATTATGATAAGGGTATTTCTATAGGTAATGAAATCTATAATTGGAGTGAAAAATCTGTAGCTATCGGATATTATTCTACGATTAAAAGTGGTTCATTTATTACATCAGTAGGTAATTCTAATAAGGTATTTGGAGATTATTGTACAGCTTACGGTTCTAATAATATTATAGGAACCGATTCTTATTATGGTTCCACTAATGATCATTACAATTATAGGACCGCCATAGGATACAATAATAATTTGCAAGGCGGTGATTTTGAAGGTGCCAGTTCCGTTGCTTTAGGTGACAGTAACACTATAACAGGAGCACAAGTTATTGCTATCGGATATAAAAATAAAGGCGGCGCTGACAGAAGTAATTATGTAACGGTAATAGGTTCTAGTAATACTGCAACTGGTATTACTGCTTTGGCAATAGGTAAAGAGTGCAAAGCATCGGGCAATTACGCTATAGCTTTAGGTGCCAAAAATGAAGCATCAGGCGATAATGATCCTATAGCAATAGGTTTTAAGACCGTTGCATCAGGTAATTACGCTATAGCTTTAGGTGCCAACAGTAAAGCATCAGCCGGTGCTTCTATTGCGATAGGTAGTGATTCTAATTCATCAGGCAGTATATATTCTATAGCGATGGGAAGTTCGTCCGAAGCTACTGCTGATTATGCTATGGCTTTAGGCAATTATTCAAAAGCAAGCGGTAAGTATTCTGTTGCAATCGGCTATAAAGCTGAAGCACCGAATGAATATGATTTTGTTTTAGGCACTTCATCACATAATGTCAAAATTCCCGGAACGCTCACCGTAAAAGGTGTCGCGGTCAACTCTGACAAACGCCTGAAATATATTAAAGGTGAAAATAAATCAGGACTTGACAAAATCCGTCAAATAAAAGTCTACGACTTCACCTTCAAAAAAGACAAAAACAAAGAACCCAGAGTCGGCGTCATAGCACAGGAACTTCAAAAAATCCTTCCCGATGCCGTCAAAAAAGGCTCTGACGGATTCTTAACAATCCGTATAGATGACATTATCTATACTTTAGTCAATGCGGTAAAAGAATTAGACCGCAAAGTTTCCGAACTCACCCAAACACTTAAACAGGTGCAGTCGGAACAAAAACAAATCAGAGCTGAACAAAAACGAATAAATCAGCGCTTGGATGCGTTGGAGAGAAAGTAAATTCGAACGTTGAAAAGTTAATAGAAAGTTATTAAGTTACTAGGTTAATAGTTACTAAGTTCATTTCGGTTCACTGCGTGAACGGAATAGAGATAAGTTAGTAAGTTATTAAGTTAACAGTTACTAGGTTCGTTACGGTTCACTTCGTGAACAAGGATAAAATTCTTTCTAATCCGACAATCGCGAAGTGAACAAGAACTTGTTAGTGTAAAAGTTAGTAAGTTAATAGTTACTAGGTTATTAGGTTCAAATAGGTGCTTCGCACATAAAAGAATATAAAAAGTAGCACGAACACCCAATGTGGCGGGTGGAACGGCTACAAACCACAAACCTTTACCGTTGATATTTTTCATTAATCAACGGAGAGGGGAGAAAAATTTCTCATTCAACTTAAGCTCCGCGTAAGCGGTATGCTTAACATATCATTCCTCTCCTGCTACAAGTTAGCAGGAGTTTTCTTTTACCCAAATTGTTAGCGCAGACTATTTATTTGAATAATCCGCAGTTCCCGGAAATTCGTTTGAACCGGTAGTTTTTCTTGTAATCCAATACTGGATTTTGGGTATAAAGGTTGATAAGAACGCTACAGAAATCGCAAAACCGATTCCCCAGTTGAGTGAATTCTTAATATAGTTTTCACGGCAGACCTTGTTTATTAAATCTTTTGTAATATCACCGTCTTTAGCCTTTTTAACTATGGATTCAACAAAATCAGCCATCTCTTTTTGTTTCTTCGCAAAGGTTTCTTTTGATATAAATACAAAATCATTATCAAACCCGGCTTTGCTGACTTTGCCGGTAAACAAATTCTGATCGGATGTCATACATCTGTATATATTTTTCAAAAATTCGGGCATATTAATTGCACCGTCAGTGAATACATCAACAATTTGTTTTTCCGAAATAACACGTTTACCACCGAGTTTAGGCTGAAGTTCGGACATGCCTTTCGCATTCCTGATGAATTTCTCAATATCAGCTTCCGGATATTTTGACTTGACTTCCGAAAGCATCTTGATAAATTTCTCTGTTTCAATGACACCTTTGTTTTCTCTGAGTGCTTTCGCAACGGAAGGTGTAATGAACGCTTTGTTATCCTCACATCCGAGTACAAACTGCCTGAATGCATCAGCTTTCATAGTGCCGCCGTTAGCCTTCAGAACTTCATTCAAGTGGTCTGATACCTGCTTAGCCGCAATAGGATCAAGCCTTGATGATTTGCCGTCCTGAATCTTATTTAACAGCATTGCAATTACGGGCATGTTAAACATATAGAAGTAACTTGACGATATATCACGGAAAAGAACCTCGGTTCTTTCATATTTATTTCTTGCACATACTCCTCTGCCTACCCATACACCAAAATCAGTGGAAATAAGCCCGTATTTCGGATTGTTTTCAAAACTGTAAGCCAATGACATCAAAGTTTGAGGAGAAACAGCACCAAAACCGATGTCTTTAGAAGACTTTTTCATAAAATCTTTCATTGAAACATTTTGTCCTTCATCCTTTGACTTGTTTTCGGCCTGATTATTAGCCGCATCAAGAGCTTTCTTTTTCATAAGATGCTTTGTAATTCCCTGATTGACTTTCGGAAGAACAAGACCTACAAGACAGTTTGCAAGAAGTATACTTGTCAAAACTTTGCCAAACTTGTATTTGGCAATCATTTTTTCTGCCTGTTCGGGATTTTTAAAGTTTGCTTTAAATTTATTCAGATAATTCTTTACGGGACTTCTTAAAGCATCTTTTCCGGTCTCAAAATCCGTATCGGGTAATTTTAATACCTTTTTCCCGACATAATTGTCAATAAGCTTGCTAAACAAAGGAACTCCGCTGAACCAGAATAATGCACCGATAAATTCTTCGGTAAGTCTTTCTCTCGCTTCCGTGTAACCGCCTCTTTTGTACGCCTGATAAGTTCTGCCAAACTCAACGGATGCCTCTAAAAGCATTACAGGCATTATAGAACGGCTCGCAAGCCCTCTGACAAACTTGCGACCGTAGCTGAAATCTTTTATTGTCTGATTTGGGGTTACTTTTATTTCCATGGATTACCTGCTGAATATCAAAGAGCCGTCAAACTTTTTTTTTGCTCTTTTTATATTAAATATTAATATTTTGTTACACATAATGGTACTACAAACACTAATTAAGTTTTGTTAAAATAATTTTATAAAACAGCAAGTTTTTATATTCAGTATTTTTTGATACAATGAAAGAAAATGAGTGTAAATGCAGTTAACAGTGTAAATAATAACGGAAATAACCGCAAAGTAAAAACGGGAGTTGCGGTTACAACCGTTTTGGGAACGGGTGCCATGCTTATGCATATTGCCAAAAAACAGGGATTTCCTCTGTCCGCAATTAAAACCGCTCCGATAAAGGATTGGGCTTTGTTCAGGCTGTATGACAAAAATAATCCGATGAAAAAAGTTATGGAATTTGAAGAAAAAGAAATTATACAGCTTGCATCTGCATCAGTCTTCGGCGGATTAGCCGGCGGTTTGGCATTTGATGACAAACAATACCGAAAATCCAAAATCCGGGAAACCGTAAACCAGCTTTTAGGCAATGTACTTGTTCCGATTGCCTGCGTGGGTACGATTTCAAGACTGTACAAAAAAAATAAAGAAACCATTCTTTCTAAAATCCCTCAAATAAAAGAAACGGGAAAATTTTCAAAAGCATTCAATAAAGTCTTAAAGGGTATTCCTTTCTCACTGGCAACTATTATTGCGCTCGGTATCGGAATATTTACCGGGAATAAAGTTTCAAACTTTATTAATGAAAAAGTTTTCAAAAAACAGACGGACAGAAAAATTAAAGGCACCGATTTTGCACCGCACGTTGACGATATCGGAGTTGCTTTAACTCTTATGGCTGACAAATCAAAATTTATTTCAATAATTCAGCGGACAATTCCCGCTTTCCTTTGTGTTCCGGGATATGAAACAGGTATTCACCGCGATTAAAGATATATCTTAGCTATATCAATGTCGCTCTGTGTTGTAATTTTTATGTTTTTGTAACTTCCGTTAAGGATATAAACCGTTTGCCCGAGTTCTTCAAGCATGCCTGCATCATCGGTAAAGTTTTGACCTGCCAGCTTTTCATGTGCTTGTTTTATAAGCTTAAATTCAAAAGCCTGAGGAGTTTGGGTGTTATAAAGCTTTGAACGGTCAACAGTGCGTACAATCTTGCCGTCCTCAACTTCTTTTATCGTATCAATAGTTTTTGTCGCAACAGTCAGAGCTTTTTTTTCTTTTACCATTTCAATGGCACTGTTTATTAGCTCAACGGATATCATAGGCCTTGCACCGTCATGAATTAAAACATAATCACAATCACAAACTTTTAAACCGTTAAAAACAGATTCCTGACGAGTCTGACCGCCCTCAATTATTCTCACTTTCGGATAATTTGCAAATATTAAACCGAGTTCCTCTCTTATGGAAACATTTGCACAGATAATTATCTCATCAACATTGGAAGCATTAAATGCATCTACAGTATATTTTATAACTTCTTTTCCGTTAATCTTTTCAAGAAGTTTATTTTTACCGCCAAATCTTGACGATATACCGCCTGACGGGATTATGGCACTGATTTTAACGTTCATTTTCCTCCTTAAAGTGGTTAAAAATTTTGTCATCTATATCAGAGAAAAAAACATTATCAATCATTAATCCGCTTTCTCCCCGTATTACCTCTCCTATTATCGTATAACCGCTTATATTTTTCAATAAACCTTCAGGTACAACGGCAACTAATTCGTAATCCTCTCCGCCGTATAAAACCGTTTGAATATCAACAGAAGCATCATGAGGTATTTTTGAAGTATCAATTGAAATCGTAACTCCGCTTGCTTTGGCAATTTGCATGCACGCATCAGCCAAACCGTCCGATGAATCAGTCATTGCATAATCTTCCCGTGCAAGTTTAGCAATCATTTCGGAAAAATCAACTCTCGCTTGAGGCATAAGATGAGCCTTTGTAAATTTGTTTAATTCTGTCTTGCCCGATAAAAGCAGTTCTAACCCTTTTGCGCTCGAACCATGTTCACCCGAGACAATTACTTTGTATCCCGCCTTCGCATTTGAACGGGAAGATATTCGTCTGCCTTTTGCAGAACCGATTATTGAAGCTGAAATATAAATTTTGCCACTTCCGGTAATATCGCCTCCGACAACTTTTACATCACCGCAGGCAGACTTTACTCCTTCATAAAAACTTTTTACAAATTCTTTGCCGATATTACAAGGCAGAGAAAGAGAAACCGTCATATATAAAGGTTTTGCACCGCTTGCACATATATCACTGATATTTACCATTGCGGTTTTATAACCCAGCATATATGCATCCGTAAACTTCAGTGAAAAATGTACATCTTCAACCAGACTGTCCTGACTGTATGTTATTCCCAAATCGGAAAGATATGCACAATCATCACCGATATATTCGGAATTAAGTACGGATTTAATTGTTTTAATAAGTTCTTTTTCTCTCATCAGGTATCAATATCAATTAGCGCAATAAATTCTTGAACAAGTGCATTATTCCATTTTTTACCCGCATCCTGTTTTATAACTTCAATTGCCTGTTTCGGCGTGAGTTCCGCCCTGTATGTTCTCGGCTGAGTCAGGGCAAAATAAGCATCAACTATAAGAATAATTTGCGAAGTCATAGGAATTTTTTCTTTCGCAATTTTGTCGGGGTACCCCGTTCCGTCCCAATTTTCATGGTGGTGTTCAATAATCGGAATAACATCCTGAATATCACTTATCGGTTTTAAAATTTCTCTTGCGGCAATTATAGGATGGGTTTTAATACGGTTTCTTTCTTCTTCGGTAAGCGGAGTCGGCTTTTGTAAAAGCTCGGGAGGAAGCATAAGGTTTCCTATATCATAGAGAAGCATGGCTATTCTCAAATTGTCAATTTCTTCTTTAGGCAGGTCAAAACGTTTCGCCAAACTGACCGCAAGAAGGACTTTTGCTTTCATAACCCCGTTATGATGAAGCGGATTGTATATACGTGTAAGCATATCGGCCACGGAATACAGAGCATCTTTGGGAACTTCGTTTTGCGGATGAGTAAGTTTTTCTTTAAGCGCATCGGCAAAATTTCTGTCCAAAGGCACATTGTGCTTTGAGAGAATATCCGTAAATGTATTTATTGCAATCTCCTGCCAGCTTGTTTCGGTAATCGGTTTTGCCATGGTAACACGGTTTCTGCCGTTTCTTTTAGACTGATACATTGCCTGATCGGTAAGCTCCATAATATCTTCAATGTTATCAGAATGTTCCAAAAATGTTGCAACACCTACACTTGCGGTAATATGTCCGATAGTTTCAAGTTTTTCTTCTTCAAGAGCTTTGCGAATACGTTCAGCGGCAGCCATTGCACCGTTTGAATCAACACCCGGAAGAATTACATTAAATTCCTCACCACCCATTCTTGCTGCGGTATCTATTGAACGGGCATTTCTTTTAAGTACCTCGGCAACTGTTCTTATAGCCAAATCTCCGTAAGCATGTCCGTATTTATCGTTAATTTCTTTCAGATGATCCAAATCCAAACCGATTACGCTAAAGGTCTGTTTTTGACGCAGGGCGCGGGTAACTTCTTTTTTCATATATTCTTCAAAATATCTGCGGTTATAAAGTCCGGTGAGACCATCCGTAACGGCTTGCGCTTTAACTTCCTCAAACAGTCCCGCAATCGTAATTGCCATTTCAATCTGCTGGGCAAACATCGTAAGAAAATCCGTTTCGCCCGTCGTCATTTCTTTTCTGGAAGAAAATACGTTAAACCAGCCGAAATGATTCCCTCTTGAAAACAGCGGAATATTAATAATAGACTTGCTCGGACTGCCGTCAACAATCTCTTTTATAACCGAATCTGCGACATCCGGAACTACGGATTTTAAAGTCCCGCCTATATCAAGTGTTTGTACAATTTCTCGGGAATAAGCGGATTTTGCATACACACTTTCGGGATTGTAAACAAGCCTTCTAGTCTGAATAGGTGTTTTAATAAGTCTGTCAACACGTTTAATTGATACATCATCGGACTGAGCAAGAACAGTCATAAAAATTCCGTTTTCATCTTCGCATTTTTTTATAATATTACAGTGCAGATAACCGAGTTCTCCTTGGATACTGTTAACTATCGTTTCCAAAACACTCTGCAATGGACGCGAAGCATTCATCATATCCCAAATATGCTGCAAAGTCAGCATTCTTTTATTTGCAATATTTAATTCACGTGTACGTTCTTCAATCTCTTTTTCAAGTTCAAGGTTGCGCTCATAAATCTCCAGATAATCCTGTTTACCCGAATAAATGGTACTTTCAACCTCAGAAACTTTTTTATAAATCTCTTTTAGATTTTTGAAGAAATTCATAACTTTATTATACACTATGCTTTGGATTTTTTTAATACTTTATTAACAATACTTATAATTTCTTCGGGATTTGGCACTTTCACGCATTTTTCAAAATCATCTCCAGATAATGAACAGCTTCCGCAAATCCTTGGCTGACACTTTAATCCGCCGTCAACCGCAAAATACTTTTCATCGCCGAAAGGTCCGAATTTAAGTCTTGATGTACAGCAGAATATTGAAATCACGGCCGGAATATTTACGGCTCTTGCAAGGTGTGCGCTGCCCGAATCAGGTGCAATCACAAGCGCCGCACGGGAAAATAATTCAATCAATTCTTTAATATCGGTCTGTCCCGCAATGTTCGTAAAATTATCCCCGCCAATGTAAGAAATAAGCCCTTTATCGGAATTTGTTCCCGTAAAAACAAGTGAACAATCGTCTTTTACAGCATCAATTAATACTTTCCAATTATCTTTATCCCAATGCTTCAATCTCCAAGTTGTCGCAGGAGCAATAATAACAAGAGGTTTAGATTTATCAATGTTTTCAAGAAGCTTATCGATACGTTTTTTTGTTTCATCCGATGACGGGGGAAGCGTAAATTTTATGTCCCCGGTTCCTTCTAATCCCAAATATTTTGCGTATTGTAAATGTTCCAACACCGAATGACAAGAGTACCTTCCGGGAAAATCAATTATTTCATTTCCGCCCAGAGGGGAAAATTCTTTTCCCTGTTTAAAACATAATTTTCTGTCAGCCTTGCAAAACAACATCCAAATCAGGCTTTTAAACATAAGCTGAGTATCAATTGCTATATCAAAGTTTTCTTTTCGAATTTCTCGCAGGATAGAAAGATATTCAAAAAAATTCCGCGGTGAAAACGGATGTTTTTTCCATTTTAAACGCGGTACAAGATAAACATTTTTCACAACCGGATTATCTTTTACAACATCGTAGCCTTTTTCCGAGACAATCCAGCTTACTTCATAGCCGTTATTATGAAGAACATTAGCCAGCGGAATATTAAATATTACATCTCCCAGTGATGATAAACGGACTATTAGAGCCTTTTTCATAATACTCTGTCCTCCAAAAATGCAGCCCCGATTACGCCCGAAAAATCTCCGAGTTGAGCTTTTTTGAATTGAACTTTTTCGGCGGGAATCGGCAGTGATTTTGCACGGGCTTTTTTAACGGTTTTTTCATAAAAATAATCAACCGCTTCAATTAACCCGCCACCCAGGATTATAAGTTCGGGATTGATAAAGTTTATTATACTTGCAATTCCGCCGGATAAGTATTCCGATGCTTCCGTTACATATTGCAGGACAAGTTCATCTTCTCTTTCAATTGATTTTTGAATCATACTCGAAGTTATTGATTTACCGGTTTCCAGATATTCAAGTATGCAGGATTTTCTGCCTTTTTTCAAAGCACCTTCAATTCTGTGTTCTATAGCCGAACGTGATGCATAAGCTTCAAGACAACCGTGAGCCCCGCAGGCGCATTGTCTGCCGTTCAAATCCACAATCATGTGGCCGATTTCACCCGCAGTTCCCGTTGCTCCGGATATATATTTCCCGTCTTTTATAATTGCGGAACCCACTCCCGTACCGACAAATATACATACAAAATCATTGCAGCCTTTTCCTGCACCGAATTTCTGTTCTCCAAGTGCCGAAACCTCTACATCATTACCTAAAAATACGGGTAAATTAAATTTATCTTCAAGAATTTTTTTAATATTCAAATCATAACAATCAAGATTAACCGCAGAAATAACTGTTCCGTTTTTACGATCAATCTGACCTGCCGAACCTGCTCCTATTGAACTTATTTGGGATATATCCCTGCCGTGTAAAAGTTCTTCCACCCCTTCAATCATTTTGGATGTAATATTTTTGGGACCTTTGTCTTTTTTAGTCTTTTTCTTGACAAAGTCAACAACTTTTCCGCTTTCCCTTTCCACAAGAGCAATCAGAATTTTTGTCCCGCCCAAATCTATTCCTACAGAATACTTTTTCATTACACAAGTATTATATACTAAAGTTTTAAAATTTGCAAAAAGACGATATATTTGCTACGATATAGAAAAAGGGGATATTTATGATTAAAAAAATAATATTTTCGGCTGTTATATTTGCATTATTTTCGGGCTGCGCATACTCTCAAGATGTATGGGTAAACGATTTACGCAAAATTTTCAACGATAATTCGGCCGTAATTTACGAAATAAATATTAGAACTTTTAATGCTCACGACACCAATGACAACGGAATAATAGATTTTGATGATTCGGAAGAAAGCGGAACTTTTCTTAATGCGATTGACAGATTAGATGAACTGGCGGAAAAGGGAGTTAACACAATTCATGTACTGCCCGTAACTCCGGTAGGAAAGACAAAAGCTCTCGGAACGGCAGGTTCTTTGTATGCTGCAGTTTCGTTTAATACCTTAAACCCTCAGCTTGGAAGCAGACAAACCGCACTGTCATTGGAAAAGCAGCTTGAGAGATTTATAAATGAAGCTCACAGACGTCGTATTAGGGTAATTATAGATTTGCCGAGCTGCGGAGCCTATGATTTATACCTTCAAAAACCGGAGCTTTTTGTAAAAGGAGCTGACGGACAGCCTGTAATACCATCCGACTGGACTGATGTAAGGCTTTTTGATACAAATAACAAAGGAGTTTATGACCTTTATAAAGAGTTTGTCGATATGGTTATAAATCTTGGTGCAGACGGAATCAGAGCCGATGTTGCGACCAATAAACCCGCGAGCTTTTGGAAAGAACTTATCACATATTCCCGTACGAAAGATCCTCAGTTTTTATGGCTTGCCGAAGCTTCGGACAGCTGGAGTGAACCAGTTGCTCAAAATGCAGTGTTCACACCTTATAACAAACTTTTGGAAGCCGGATTTGACGGATATTACGGGAGTTATTTCAAATTAAAAGACTTTAAAACGGGAAAAGAAGTAACAGACCTGATTCAGGATACAATCCTAAAAACGAAATCATATACGGAACCCAAAGCGGTAATCGGAAGTTTTGCCACACATGATGATATTAGTCCGCTGCTTGTAAACGGGCAGAAACTATCCGAAATGATACTGTGGCTAAATACAACACTTCCGCTTAATGCTTATTATACGGACGGATTTGACTCTTTAGACAACTATATTTATATGTGGGCAAATAAAAAAGCTGCAGAAACATATACTGACGATGATTATTACTTTGTTCACAGAGGAAAACTTGATATATTTAACTTTTCAAGAAAACCCGGCGGTAAAAACTTTGAATTTCAAAGGCTGTTTTCATACGCAAACAATATCAAACTCAGCAATGCAAGAATGCTGTCTTTAGGCAGATTTATTCCGCTGAAATCATCTAATCCTTCCGTTTTTGCATACGCAATGACTTACGAAGGCAAGAGTGTATTAACGGCAGGAAACCTTAATTTCAAAGAGGATTCGGAAACTGTCGTTACCATTCCGAAATTTTCAAAAGATGTTGCGGTAATTCCCATAAGAATAGAACAACCTCCAACAGCACAAAACGGAACATTAAAATTTAAACTTAAACCCGGTGAAACTCAAGTGCTGTTCGTAGATAATTTTGAAATGAAAAATTAAGACTTTTATACATTTTGCGGGAAATAAACTTAGCACGGGAGTTTTAATTCCCGACATAAAATTCCGCAGATGCAAGAACTTTGTGCGGATTATCTTTGGAATAAACTTTCATTATGTAATAGCCTTTTTGGTTCAGTACAAGGTAATCCGTATAATAGTTTATCTCCTCATCTTTTAATCTTACATCACGTGTCCAAATAAGATTGTAGCCCAATCTGCCGTAATCGTTGTCTTTTTTAATTACCTGAATATAAATATATCGTGACTGCACCTTTTTCGGAATTAACACAACATAGTAAACTCTTTTTCCGACGGTAAAAATTGTTGAATAATCATAGATATTTTTTTCGCTTATCGGATATTTGTTAAAAAGTATTGAAGCCCTGTCGGCACCCGTACAGCCGGTAAGAAAAAGTATCAGGAATAAAAGCGGATAAATAAATTTTTTCATTTTTCCAGTTCTTTTATCTTTTGACGGATAGTATCCGCAACTGCTTCATCTTTGTTGTGAGTAAGGAATATTTTGTAATTGTTTAAAGCTTCTTTGTTGTTGCCGTCTTGTTCATAAGCGAGTGCAAGTGCATAGTAAGCATAACCGTAATTGGGATTTAAACCGATTACTCTGTGGAAGCATTCTTTTGCTTTGCTGTTGTTCCCTTCATTTGCGTATACAAGTCCGAGATTAAACCAGCCGTCGGAATAACTCGGATTTACAACAATGGCTTTTTTATAAAAGTTGATTGCATTTTTATTGTCATTTTTAAGTTTATAAACATTTCCCGTTTTTAAAAGCGTAACTTCATCGGAAGGATTTAATTTCAACGCTTCCTGATAATTTTTCAAAGATTCATCATAACTTTTGTTGTTATAGTTCTCATCACCTTTTGCAACCAAATCTTTGTATTTGTCGGAATTTTCCGGTTCAACACTCAAAGTAATTTGTTTAATTTCACCGATACTTTCGGCAGTTTGAGGCTGATTTGTTGCGGAAATAAATTCCGCAAATTCTTCGCTGTATTCCTGTTTGTCAGGGGCCATAGCTATTGCCTTTTCGTAATATTCAGATGCCTTATCATTTACATCGCAGGCACGATAAGCTTTTGCCAGATTGAAATAAGCATCACTGTTGTTTGCACCGTTATCTATGGCTTTTTCGTAAGTTTCAACCGCAAGCGAATAATTCTTTGCGTTCAAATATTCACCGCCAAGCGCCGTTAGTGCAAGTGCGAGATTATTTTTGACGGCAGAATCATCCTTTTCTTTAAGCAAATTGTTATAAACGGCGATTGCGTCATTGTATTTGCCCTGTGCATGCAAAACAATGGCTCTGTTGTATCTGATATTGAAGTCCGACGGTTTTGCAAGCAAAACTTCATCATAATATTTGAGAGCATTGGCATAATCTTTTTTCGTATGATAACATTGCGCCAAATCTTCAACAACCTCAATATTTCTCTTATCTTTTTGAAGTTCAAGAGCTTTTGTATAACTTGCAATGGCATTATCTATTTGATTTAAGCGTTTATAAACAATACCTATATTTTGGTAAGCTCGCGCATCATCGGGATAATTGCTTATATAAATCTTATAATTTTCGACAGCGGCTTCCTCTTTGCCCATATCGGCAAGCAAATTTCCGTAATCGAAACGGATTGAATGCAAAGAAGGCTGCTGCCTGAACACAACATCATACTGAGAAAGCGCCAAATCATTTTTGCCCAGCTCCTGATAAGACAGAGCCAAATTAATATGAGCGGCAGAGTTTTCAGGATCAACTTCTATTGCTTTTTCCAAAAAATGTGAAGCTTTTTCATAATCTGACGTTTCAAAAAGTGCAAGTCCGTAGTTAAAATAATCTTTAAACGCCGCAGGATTTTTGTCATATAGGTTGGTGTATTCATTAACGGCGTTTTTATAGTTTTTGCTGTTAAGATAAGAGGCGGCAAGGTTTTCTCGCGCTTCTTTATGTTGAGAGTATGTCGACAAAAATTTGTTATAATTTTCTATTGCATTTTCATAATCTCTTAACTGATAGCATACATTTGCAATATTCAAGTAATTATAAAGGTATTCGGGACAAAGCTCCATAACTTTGTTATAAGCTTCAAGTGCTTTTTTATAATCACCCGTATTCTCATAAATACTGCCGATGCTTATATAAATATAGCCGTCATCCGGCTTCAGTTCCGCAACTTTTTTATAAGTTTCGAGAGCTTTTTCAAAATCGCCCGTTTCGCTGTACAATCCTGCAAGTTTTGTGTAAATCATTACATCACCGCCGGATACTGAAAGAGCTTCCGTCAATTTATCTATAGCGGTTTTGTAATCGGATTTATATTCGGCAGAGCAAGCCTGCTGATACAAAGAATTAGCCTCCGGCGACATTGCCATAACTCCAGTGCCGGAAAGAACCAATACCGATAAAATTGATATTAATAACTTATTTTTAATGGCTTTACTCTCCTCAACTACATTATATCAAAAAAACTATATTTGTGCAAAACTGTGAGAATATATTTCATTTCCGAGCAAAATTCCCGCTGTTTTGATTACCAAAGCTTGTTCGGTACTGTCAATATCATAACTTATATCATCAATTCGTGCAAAATCTTTAATCATTGCGGATAAATTTACATAAAGTTTATCAAGTTCGGATTTCGGAGAATTGTCATTGAGCATACGCAGAATCCTAATAAGTTCTTTATCTTTTGCATCCGCTATAACGGCATCCAAGCCTGCACCGAAAGCCATAACCGCATATACTCTGTTTATCAGCGGTCTTAATTTTTCGGGACAGCCGTTTGATATATTTGAAAGCCCTATAACGGTTTTTACCGGCGGATCAAAACTTTCTTTTATCATTTTTATGGTATTTAACGCCTCAAGCCCCTGTGACTGCTCAACACTAACGGGCAATATAAGCGGATCAAAATACAGCCTTTCATTATCAATTCCTTTTTCAAGAAATTTTTCGTACATTTCAAAAGCCAATTCAAGCCTGTCATCGGCAGTTTTGGGAATTCCGGAATTGAGAGTGAGCGCAATAAGATTACTTCCGAATTCCGTTGCCAAATCGCTCATTTCCGAAAATCGGGGTTCTTGAGCATTTGCACTGTTAATAAAAGTTTTTCCGCCGAACACTTCAAGCCCTTTTCTCATTTCTTCTGCATTACCCGTATCAAATGAAATACCGAAATTCGTTTCGACTTTAACAATTGATGCAAGCCAAGGAAGCACATCCTGCAGTTCTTTTTTTGCGGGACCTACGTTTAGGTCAATATAATCAACATCCTCAAATGATTTTAACTGTTCTTTTATATAATTTTCATCACGTGTTGCAAGTGCACTGCGCATGGATTTTGAAATTACATGTATATTTTCGCCTATAAAAATCATAAATTCACTTTAACACAAAAAGTTTTTACATAAAATTTACCCGACCGGCTAATTGATAAATTCAGCTAAAAATATTAATATCGAATTGTCGAAATTGTATCCAAAAAATCTTTACAAAAATTTACATCAAATTTTCCTTGCGGGGAGCAAATTTTCATTTTCAGAGGTTTTATACCACTAGAAAAGTTTGTCAATATCTGTTATAATTTGTACAAAGTTTTGTGTAATAAAGAAAAAGGAGTAGGTCATGACAATGGTTTCTAAAACAAGTAAAGAAAAATCTTCTAAGTCAAAATTTAATGACGAATTTGAAAACTATTTAAAAAGTCAATGTTTAAAAACTACATTCAACGGTCTTGAACTTGAAACATTCTCTTGGTATAAGAAGGTTTTAGGTTTGGCTTAACCAATAAAAAATAATATTAAAAAAAACGGCTTTAAAGCCGTTTTTTTATTGGTCGCTTTCGTGCCGATCGTTATCTTTCATAAGTTTTTCAAAGTCAGAAGGTTTTATACTTTGAACAAATTTTTTAAATTCCTGAGCTTCTTCTTCGTCTTTGGCGGAATCAGTAGACACTGAGCCGTTTGAAATAACGTTCGCCGTAACAAGAATCGGGGCATCCACGCGAATAGCCGCAGCAATTGCATCAGAGGGGCGTGAATCAATCTCTAAAATCCGGCCTTCTGAATTTTTCAAAAATAATGTTGCATAATAGGTTTCTTTTTCAACATCGTTTATTTCAATATGGTCAAGTTCATAACCTGTTTTTTCAATAATATTAATAATCAAATCATGTGTCATCGGACGGGAAACCGTAAGATTTTCGATTTTTCTGATAATAGCACTGGCTTCCGCAGAACCTATCCAGATAGGCAGAGCTTTTCTGTTGGCTTTGTCATGCAAAACGACAATAGGGGAACCTGTTCTGGTATCAAGGGCAATGCCCATAACTTTCATTTCAATCATAGGAATACCTTTCTGTAAAACATTCTAGCTTATTAATATAAAGCGGTCAATAGCAAATATTTGCCAAAAAAAATGTTTATGCTATATTTGAGATATGGAGTAGTGGCCGAGTGGCTGAAGGCGGCACCCTGCTAAGGTGTTATGTGGGGCAACCTGCATCCAGGGTTCAAATCCCTGCTACTCCGATTTAAAAGCCGATTCGGCTTTTATTTTTATAATAACTGTTTTAACATTCGCGGGTAATATTTTTTTAACAGTTACCAGCTGATTTCATCGGCGGGTGAAATTTTTACCTCGTCAAAAATTCTTTGCAAAACAGGCATAGGCTCGGGATAAATATCTTTTATACCTTCCCTTACAAGACAGTTGCCTATTAACCATTCATCTTTATTTGATGAATATGCACAATGATTTTCAAACAAACCGCCTTTAAATTTTGAATACGGAATATTATATTCATTTAAAAATTTTTCAAACTTATCAAAAAGTTTCGTACTGTTGGGACTGTTTATATTATTCGGTTTTGAACCTAATAAAAAGCCTTGTAAATCCGGATTAGTCAAATTTATTTTTTTAGATATATACTCTGTTATTTTGCCAAAATTTTTATTTTTAGGGTTAGTCGGGCAAATATGGTTTAACAAAACACTTTGTCCGTCTGTAAGTGCGCAAACTGTACAATCTAAAATATCTGAAGTATAGGCACTGTCAGATAAAACACTTTCTCTGATTGTCCAAGGCTCATCTACAAAACGTTTTCTTCCCATAGCACATATATTTTTGCCGAATTCATCCAATGATACAAGTCTTATTCTTGAAGTAAATGATATTTTATCCATACCGGTATAAAATCCGTGAAAAAATTTTTTTGCTTTTTTTTAAAGACAAAACTTCATAAACCCATTTCATTTACATAACCGGAATAAGCAGCCCTGTCCCATTTGACATTTGAACGAACCTTTTTGGCAGGAACTCCCGCAATTATTATATTTTTCTCATCAAATTTTTTGTTTACGAACGACATGGCACCTACAATTGAGCCGTCTGATATATAAGCGCCCTTACATATCATGGAACGCATCCCAACCCAAACATGCTCACCGATATAAATATCTTCGGACGGATTTATAATTTCATTGGTCTCAAGGTCAACAATTGCATGTCCGTCATTATTTCGTATCATAATTTCACGCGCAAACATACATTCATCCCCGATCTCAATTTTTTTTCCGTTTTTAGCCACAACATTCATATTGCGGTACACAGAAATGCCCCCCCCCAGATAAATCTGTCCGCCGTTTTCCATGCCGAAACTTGTATGGCGGATGAATCTGTGGCGTGTCGGTTTAATACTGATAAAATTGTTATCTCCGTTCATTACTACAGATGTACTTATAAATCTTGACGGCAGCCCGATTTTAACGATATTATTGTTTCCCGTAATCTGTATTGAAAGACCGCTTACAGGCTCATAAGGCAATTCTTTGCCCTCTTTTACAATATAAATTTCGTTATTTTCACCCTTGACTGACAAATTATCCATAAATTTATCTTATCAAAATATATATATGAGAACAAGAGCTAAAAAAAGGACCTTAGTCCTTTTTAGTATTAAATTCTGTTTTCCCAAACACCGCCGTTTCGATCAACCACTGCATCGTAGCAAGACCAAATTCTAAAGATACCCGTCAAACCAAGCAAAGCATGAGTCCAATTTTTATCAGGCTTTTGACCGTTAACAGCCTGACCGATTCCCGGCCAAACCAATAAAGATAAAGCTCCCGCGCCCACTGATTTTGGAGTAACTTTCCCGTTTGTACCGTGAGTCCCTGCCATCACAGGCATTTGGACAAACAACAATGCAAGAGTACCGAAAACAACTAAAAACTTTTTCATTTTAACCTCCTTTTAGCTATTCTTATTTGGAAATACTATATTAATTTATCAAACCCCAAAAGTCAATTTTTTTTAATTTTATTTTACTATTTTGTTTATGATAAAATAAATTATATAAAATTTAATTTATTATGGAGGCAATTTATGTCAAAATCTTTTATGAAAAAGATATTAAACAATATTTTTTCAGTAACAAAAGAATATAACAAAAGAGACCATGAAATTATTTTTACCCATATGGTTTATAAATTTTTATTTTTAAAAATCAAACTGAGATATCGTTATCCGGCGGTAGTTATTACCCCCCCCCCGGAATTGGGGATTTCGTATTATACAGCCCTTATCTTAAGTATATTCGCAAATGTAAAAGATTTAAAGGTAAAAAGCTCATATTCTTAGAAAAAGAAGGGCGTGATTTAGTCGATATATATAACAGAGGGGATTTCGATAAAGTAATAAAGTACAACGGCATTAAACTTGAACTGGATCCCATATATCAGAAATATTTTAAGGGATTGTTTAAGTTGTATAAAATTGATGAAATTGTAGATTTTATGCCATATATGGTATCTACAAAAAGTCTTTACGGCAGAAATATAATATTGGATATATTTAAGTGTAAAAATAAAACAGCTGTGAGTTGGAGTGACGGAAAATACATAAAGGATAGCGGATTTCTCAAAAAATATTTTAAGAATATCTATAGAACTGAAGGTATGAAATTTTTTAATGAAGAAATAAGAGAAGTTTTTCAGAAAATTTTTGATATTGACATACCGACTGAAGAACAACTTCTTCCGTTAAAATTGGATTTGAGGAAAAAGCATATAGCGATTTCAATCTTAGCTAATGATAAAAAAAGAATATATCCTGTTGAACACTGGGTAAAAATTATAAATTATATACTTGACAGAGTTGATGCTTCTACTGAAATAATATTTCTGGGTTCGGGATATAAAACGGAAAATGAATTCATTAACAAAGTAATTTCTAAATTGAAATATCCTGAAAAATGTATAAACACTTCGGGATTTTTTAATCCGGCGGGTTTAATGTCAATATTGTCGCATTGTAAATTTTTAGTTTCCGTAGAAACAGGAACCGTTCATTTTGCAAAAAGTGCCGGTATAAGAACTATCTGTATAACAAACGGACAAGCATACGGAAACTTTTTGCCTTATAAAGATGGAGTTGAATATGTATATCCTGACAGATTTGAAGAAAGGATGAAAAATCCGACTTATGGGTTTAAATTAACTGCTCATCAAGCATTGAATTATGACATTTCTATTTCTGAAATTCCGCCTGAAAAAGTTATTCCGTTAATAGATAAATATTTAAAAGAAGAACAACTTCCCATTATTGAAAAACAAATTGAAGGGCAACGACTTTTTTAAATTTTTAAATTTGTTACAAAATTGTAATAATATGTTTATAGATTTAGAAAAACGGGAATACTTATATTACGTTGATTTCTGACCGTTTTTATAAAACACATTTGAATTTGAATATAATATAAAAATTTTATATATACATTGAGAATATTTATCCGATTGCACTAAAAGTGCAAAATGGATTTGTGTGACAAAATCTGCATACACGACGCCAATATGACGCCGAGTTTGCTACGAAAGCTTACCATAAAACGGTAAGAGAAAGGATGTATTATGAAACAAAATAAATTTTCAAATGAAACACCTGAGCAGGTTATTTTAATTCCCCGTCCCAGAACAATCAGAATAAATCCGACTATTCCTCAAAGAGCATACGGGCTTTTTGATTCTGAAACGGGAACTCAAGTCAGCGATTTCGTAAAAGGCAATGACGGACAAATTGAGTTTAGCCGCTTAGAACCAAACAGGAATTATGATGTTGGAATTATAGGAAATCCCGGAGATGAAAAACCCCAATTTGTAATAAATTGGACCTTACATATGAGAGATGATACAGACACTATATTAGATAATTCAGATGACTTCCCTGTAGTATTTCCTTATCAATACGTAATAAAATATAAAGGAAGCAACAACGGTGGTGTTTATGATTTAGCAGATGATAAAGGCGAAACGGTCGGGCAAGTTATAAAATTAGCACCGACGGGAGACAAACCCGAATTTTATTGTATTCATTCTTTTAAAATGGTTGATGATACAAAAAAATAATTTTGTATAACCATACTGCAAAAAGCACTCAAATGAGTGCTTTTTGCCTGTGACTGTATAATTTATACAGCCAAAATAATAAATATTGATCAGACTTAAAAAAGCGCTCACGGCAATTACGGCAAAATAAAAATAGCTGGGGAGAGATTCGAACTCTCGACCTCACGGGTATGAGCCGTGCGCTCTCACCAACTGAGCTACCCAGCCATAATCGGCAATGTCAATTGTTTCATAAAAAAAATTAAATTTCAAGCATTATCATAAAAAATACAAAAAATTATTACTGTCTGTCCCGAAAACAGTATTCCTTAACGTTATCGAGGGGGGGGGGGGCAGTTATTCTTTATCTGCCGGTTATCCCGTATAACAAGGTAAAGTTATTTATATCTGAAACCGTAATCTTTTGAAACTTCCCGTCCTATAGAAGCAATCTTGCCTTCAATACATTTTCTGCAGTGCTCGGGTTTATCATTCACACAAATTTTATTCGGGTAAATTTCATACTTTGCTCTGTAAGTTTGAGAGGTAACATTTGGCATTACAACATTGGCACCGCTTTGCAGTGCTATTATTCTGCCGTTTGAATGAAGGGTTTCCATAGCCGTAGTTGCCGGAATATTAATATTTTTCATTAAGATACGTGTAATTGCCATTACTTTCAATGCTTTTATAAAACTTCCGTTAGGACTGTCTTTTAAAGGGGTATCCGGATGAGTTATAAAAGGTCCTATCCCTATCATATCCGCATCAATCTCTTTAAAAAACAAAATATCATCAGCTAAAGATTCATTTGTCTGCTCCGGCAATCCGACAAGACAACCCGTTCCGACCTCATAGCCCAACTCTTTCAAATCTTTTAAACATCTCAAGCGGTTATTAAAATCCATATTAGGGTGAAGTTTTTTGTATAAATTTTCATCGGTTGTTTCAATGCGTATAAGATATCTGTCCGCACCGCTTTCTCTAAATGCCTTATAATCCTCGAAACTGCGCTCACCGATGCTTAATGTTACAGCCGTATCAAGTTTTTTAATCTCTTTTATAATTTCACACATAATTTCTTTTGTGTAAAAATCGTCCTCTCCCGATTGTAAAACTATTGTCTTATATCCCATATCCACGGCATTTTTAGCAATTGAGATTATTTCTTCGGGTAAGATTCTGTATCTTTCCAAGTTTTTATTTTCGCAGCGAAGCCCGCAATACTTGCATCGGCATTTACATATATTTGAAAATTCAATAAGCCCTCTTAAATGCACTTCATTTCCGCAATATTCACTGCGCACTTTGTCAGCAAGAGAAAACAGCCGATTATTTTGGCTGTCATCTTTCAAAATTTCAATAATTTCCCGTTTTGAAAATTCGGACATCAGACAACAGATTCCTGTTTCTTAAACTGCATATCATAAAGCGTCTTATACTGCCCGCCGTCAATACTCATTAACTCATCGTGGCTGCCTAACTCAACAAGTTCACCTTCATTAATAACCGCAATTCTGTCCGCATTCTTAATCGTAGAAAGCCTGTGAGCGATTACAAAAACGGTTTTGTTTTGTATAAGATTATCCAAAGCCTTTTGAACAATAGCTTCCGATTTATTGTCCAGCGCTGAAGTTGCTTCATCAAGAATTACAATGGGAGTATTTTTAATCATTGCTCTTGCAATTGCGACACGCTGTCTTTGACCGCCCGAAAGTGTAAGTCCGCGTTCACCGAGCATTGTATCAAGTCCGTCGGGCAATTCTTCAATCATTTCCTGAAGATGAGCTGCCTCTAAGGCTTTATTAATTTCATCATCGGTTGCATCGGGTTTCCCCATCAAAATATTTTCCCTGATTGTACCCGAGAACAGGAAATTGTCCTGAAAAACCATTGCAATATTCTTTCTGATACTGTCCATTTTATAATCTCTCAAATCAATTCCGTCAATTGTTATTGAACCTGACGTTACATCATAAAACCGCGGAATAAGATTTACCATAGTTGATTTTCCGCCGCCGGAGTTTCCGACAATAGCAAGCATTTCATTCTTATTAACTTTTAAATTCAGATTTTTCAAAACAAGATGATCTTGTGTATAAGCAAAATTTACATTTTTAAACTCAATACCTTCATTTAAGTTTTTAAGTTCTATCGCATTTTCTTTATCTTTAAGTTCAGGTTCCAAATCAAACAGTTCAAACACACGTCCGAGCGCCACAAAAATTGTTTGCAAACCGGTAAGAGTATTGCCGAGAGTTTTAACGGGTTTATATAAAAGAAGCAAAGATGTAACAAAAGATGCAAAGCTTCCGGCAGTCATGCTTCCCGATATTATAAGATGAGTCCCGTAAGCGAGTACCGTAGCAATTCCGCATGAGGCAATCAAATACATAAGAGGCGACATCCAGCCGGATCGTTTTACAAGTGACATATTATTAGCAAAAGCTTTCCAAATCTGTTCATCAAAAATTCTCTTTTGTCTTTCCTGAAGGCAGTATGCTCTCATAACTCTGTTTCCGGAATAAGTTTCATTAAAATTGGTTGTAATATTTCCGCCTATAACCATATTTTTATTGGAAGTTTCTTTAACTCTCTTTCTGATAATAGCGACAGGCAAAAAAGCGACACAAAGGACAATAACACCGATTAATGCCAGCTTCCATGAGCTGTAAAGCATAACACCTATAAGACTTACGGCGCCAAAAACACTTGTAAGCATGGATTTTAGGTTATTTACAATACCAGAAGATGCCGTATCAGGATCACTCAAATATCTTGTAATAACAACACCGGATGTATTCTCATCGTAAAAAGCCGTGTCCATATAAACCAATTTATTAAACAGTGCAATTTTTATGGTATTTGTAATTTTTTGACTTGTCCAATCCGTCAAATAGCTGTTAAGATACCTTAAAACACCCTGAAATGCGGCAAAAAATATTACCGCAAACGGGATGGCAACAGCCATTGAAGACCAGCTAATCGTAAAAGTATGATTAAGAACGGTAAAAACCAAATCTTTCTGCCCTACAACATAATCCATGTAAGGTTTAAGCGCAAAAGCAACAACACCGTCAAGTATCCCGACCGGTATTGCAACTAAAAAACCGAGAATTACTCTGCCCAAAAACGGCTTTATAAACGGGAAAATCCTTCCCAAAAGCCAGGAATATCTAAACGAGTTTTGTGCCGTAGTTGCTGCTAATTTCATAATTATCCTCTCTTAAACAATATTCTACCACAAAGATTCGTAATACATTTTAATAATTTTTTTAACGGAATAACAAAAAATTTTCATTAACAGATTCCGTATAAATAAAGGAATTATTCAGTAAAACTTTTGAATTATTAAATCTTTATCGGAAATTATTGTTGAAATTTTCTTGCTTTTTGAAAGACTTTTTCAGCTTCATCGGTTCCGACATAACGCCAATGCCACGGTTCAAAGCCTAATCCCTGTTTGTTGTTTTTGGGGAAAGAATTTTCAAACCCGTATTTTTCGGCATTTTCGACAAGCCATTTGTATTCATAAGTCTTGGCAAAATTTTGAAAAAGCGAGTTTACATCAACCGCAAGTCCGGTATGATGTTCGGAAAATGAACTCGGTGCGGAAAACTTCAATCTTTTGACAAACTCTTGTTCCGAAGGATTAACCTTATCTTTAAATTTTCTTACAAAAATTATTTTCTGCTCTGCGCGTGAGCGAAAACCCGATATTATAAAAATATCGGCTCCGTCTTTTTTTGCGGCGGCCTGCATTGTTAAAAAAGCTTTGTATAAATCTTTATGAACCTGATTTTCTTCATCAACCGTGATTAAATCTGCCTCATTACATTTATCATATCGAAAATGTACAATCCCCGAATATTCAAATTTATCTTCATCGTAATTACAATTAATTATTCTCTGAATTATATTGTTATCCATCTAAAGCCCTAATCTATTATACACGATAATATAAATTATGCATCATGAAATACAGATGATTTACATTGATTTAAAAGCCTTGTTAACAATTCTTTTGTTTTCATATAAAAATGGCTTGATGATATAAGTTCTTCCATATTACTGAAATCTTCTTTTGTTTTTGCTTTGCAAATTTTAGAAGAATTTCTGTTGTACTCGTTTTTTAAATCTATTGTAAACATCATATCGTATTCATCCATTCCGGCTTTTTTAGCAATTCTTTTGAGTTTGGCAAAAAGACTTCTTTTTTCTTTCATAATATCATGGTAATCAGCTTTACACTGAGTAGTATAGTACAATTTCATATTTTCTTTTTGAGATATTGCATTCAAACTCGCAACGCGATATTTTACATAAATCGGTTTAAATAATTCTTCAACTTCCGTAAACCCGAATTTTACGGGCAGCACTTTAGTCTTATCGGCCGCTATTTGCATAATATCGGTCGGAAAATGCTCGGGAATTTTAACTTTCAAATCAGGAATTTTTGCACCGAAAAAGATATTTTGTTTAGGTTGTACGAATTGTACATTTGAAACGTTCATACTGCCTAAAAGTCTGTAAAGAAAAAATATTTACTTTTAAGACAATTTTATTAACATATCTTTACATTTTTTATAAAAAAGCAATTTCTTAAAAGAAAAATACTTTTTACAAATATACAGGGGAAAATAAGGAAATTCATATGGGATTATATTTAGGCAAGGTTATTTATAAATTAACAGGTTATATGACCAAAAAAGAACTTATTAGAAGAGCTCGAACAGTTGGTATATACGCAAGTTCAAAAATTAAAGAAACCGGAAAGAATCCCTCTTCCGATGAAATAAGTGAGATATTAGGTAAAGTTATAGGGAAAAAAGCGGCAGCAAAAATTGAGGTATCAGGCGATAAGGCATCTCTGGTAGAAGCTTTAATAAAAAATCTTGGAATACCCAAAATGCATGCTGAAAATGTTGCAAATAACTGCCTTTCTGCGGCACTTGGTAAAGGAATAGGATCTAAATCTCATTTGAATTTACAAGTATCTGATATGCCGTTTTTTGGAAGTGTAAATATTATCTCTCATGAAACTGAACATGTGTTACATAGAACTTTGAGTTTTGATGTCATAATTCCAAAACTTTTAGAAAAAACTTCCTTAGGAAGAAAACTAATTCAAAAAAACATGGAAAAAGCTCCATTATTAAATGAAAAAAATATTTTACTTCAAACCGGAATGATTAAACTAACGGGTTGGAGGAACGCTATAGAAGGAGTTATTCCAAAATCAAGCAGAAGCGAGGCTCTGTTAGAAATTACTAAATGTTCTGATAAGAAAATGTTACAAAAAAAAATTAAAGACTTATTATACACAGATAGAATTATTGAAATTGGAAATGATAAACAAAATAATTTTATATTGAAATCACTAATTGCAGGATTAAAAGATGAGTCCAGAGCATATAATGCCGGTGCTTATGTTGAAGACTTATGCAGACAAACTGCTCAAAACGGTTCTCAAGCTGTAATAACGAAATCGCAAATTATTGCTGATATTTATGATGAAACAATACGTGTTATGAAAAACGAAAGAAAACATATTCAAAGTAATAGGCTTAAAGAATTTTTTGGATTTAAAGCTAATCGTAAGATAGAAAAAGAAATTGTTGACAGTCCTTTAAAGTATAAAAAACTGGAAATACCTAAGAAGATTGGTAAGGATATATCAGAAACTAACGGATTAAATTCTGAAAAAATAAAAAAGGTTCTAAGCCGCTCGCAGGTTGAAATTTCAAACCTAACAAATTGAGAAATGATTTGATAAATATCTTTACGTTTTTTAATAAAAAGTAATGTAGGTCGGTTTTACTAAACCGACAATATCAAAATATTTTTTAATTTCTCCGGACAGGAATTAGTATGTAGACAGTAGGATGGGTGAAACGATTTTCATTTCACCCATCAACCGATTGATATTATTCCTGCATGTAGGTTGGGCATACCTGCCCAACAATTTCAAGATACCCATTGCTTCTTAATTTTGTCGGATTAGTAAATCCGACCTTAAGACTTTATAATTATTGGGCAGGAATGTCCGACCTATAACTGCTCAAACGATTGTTTTTTACTTATAACATATTTTTAAATTTATATTAAAATATATTTATGAATAAAGTGCATGAAATGTTCAGAGGGTTTAAGTACCGCAATTTCAGGTTATTTTTTCCGGGGCTTGCGGTATCTCAAATCGGGATTTGGATACAGAATATTGCAATAAGTTATCTTGTATACGATATTACCAAATCACCTTTTGTAATGGGGCTTGTTATGTTTTTTAATGCCGTGCCTTTGTTTTTGGTTACACCTTTTGCGGGGGTTATTGTCGATAAGTTTGACCGGCACAAGCTGTTAATGAGTGTTCAGATTTTATTTGCCGTTCAAGCTTTTCTGATTACGGTTTTAACTTTATTCGGGCTTATAAGAATATGGAATATTATACTTTTAGGGATGTTTTTGAATTGTATTGCCGCTCTTGATGGCCCGTTAAGGCAGTCTACCTTTATTCATCTGGTTGATGATAAAAGGGATTTAGGCAATGCAATTTCGCTAAATGCGTCTTGTTTTAATCTTGCAAGACTTTTAGGTCCTGCTTTAGGAGGTATTATTATTGCATATTATAGTGTGGGAATGTGTTTTTTAATTAACTTTGTTTTTCTTATGCCGATAATAATTTTGGTTAAAATGATGAGGATTAAGGATGAAAAGAGTGAAAAGATACAACAGGAAACACTTTTTGAAGGTTTAAAAGAGGGATTTTTGTATTGTGTTAAAACTCCGCAGGTTTTAACTTTGATGATTTATCTTGCCGTTTTTTGTTTTTTGATAATGATTTATCCTATGTTAATGCCTATATATACAGCCGATGTATTAAAAGAAAAAGCGGATGTATTAGGATTTATCCTTGGGGCTACAGGGGTTGGTTCTTTATTATCCTCTTTATTGCTTGCAGCTAAGACATCTACCAGGGGTTTGAGACTTATTTTATTTTCGGGTATGGCATTAGCTTCAACCTGTTTTATATTAATCGGGTTTTCCAAATCCGAATTTTTAACCATATTCTTAATGTTTGGTGCCGGTTTGGGACTAACTTCCTTTCTTACACCCGAAAATATGCTTTTGCAATCCGTTATTGAGGATGATAAAAGAGGCAGGGTTATGAGCTTTAATTCTCTGTGTTTCCTCGGCACAACATCTTTAAGCAGTTTATTTGCCGGAACCGTTGCTCAAATAACGGGAATATCAAATACTTTCATTATCCTTGGCGGTTTAATGTTAACTTGCGGTTTAATTTTAAGCTTTAGATTAGCTAAATTAAAGTTTTAATCTAAAATTAAAATAAATACTCTTGACATTAAAGTAGTAGGTCGGATTTACTAATCCGACAAATTAAGAAGTTTGGCATCTTGAAATTGTTGGGCAAGTATGCCCAATCCACGGACTTTCGGTTTTAATTGAGAATCTTAATTAATCCGTTTAAAGTATAAAACATACATTTTGATCATAATAATTTATATTCTCCTCTTTTTGTAAATGATAAATAACCGTAATCACGCAATATTTGTAGTTGTTGTCTTATTTTTGCCCGAATATTATTATTTTCAGGATGTTTGATTTTTAAAAAGGCTTCAAAAGAATAAATATCATTTAAGGTAAATTCTTTTTTAGAAAGCAATTCAATACATTTTAATATATCAAGCAACCAACCCCTCAATTCGGCATTTGACTTTCTTAAAAATAGCATCTTATTAAATTTATCAATTACAATATTTTTATTCTCCTCTTGTCCATTTTTTATTAAATATAGTTTACCACTTTCAGGTATTGAAGATACATCTATGTTACACCCAATCCATCCGGCTCTACGTGCAGTTTGTGGTAATGGCGGTCTTTTTATTATTATTTCTTTTGTAAGATAATGTTTCGGAATAACAATAAGGTTATTAACTTTATAATTTTGTAAAGAATAGTTTAAATAGAAAAAATTTGGGATTTCTCCATTATCTATTTTTTCTATCATTGTAGAATATGCACCATCTACTATTTTTTTCCCAAGTTTTGCTTTATTACTTTTTAATTCAAATTCTTCTTTGCACTTTTCACAATACATATCTCCAACAGGCTTATTATTCTTAAAGTGTTTTAATTTGCAACCACACTTCACACAGTAAACATTATCCACAAGCCAATTCTCACTCATAACCCTTATCTTTTGTGAATTTGAGTGATAATTTATTGCTAAGTTTGTATCAAAATTTAAATTCATAATTTATACTACTTTCTTTACAAGTTATACCGCTGTTAGATAACATATATGGCAGATCCGCGAAAATCATATCAACTGATTCAGGTGTTGCTTTGTTCAGAATTTCAATGCAATCACCAAGAAATAGAGTTGCATAATCTTTTTCATAGTATTTGTTAATAAACATATATTACATCAAAACATATTTTTTATCATATCCGAGAAAAGTTGCAAAAAATAACGAAGAATTTGTTGTCTATTTTGTAAACCCTAACATTATAATTATTCCAATATTTACCTTATCAAACATAAATGCTCAAATCTAAAATTAAAATAAATACTCTTGACATTAAAGTATAAAAAAAATATACTTGAGCAATAAGCAGGGAAACTCCGTTCAAATCGGGACTATGCCGTAGCTGTGAAAGTCAGAATGCCTGTTTATAATAATGTATTACTTGCGAGCACAAGGCGGAATTTATGAAAAAGTTTTTTTTATTTGTTGGAATTATGGCTGCTTTAGCTGCCCCTGATTATGTTGAAGCAGTTGAAGAAATTCATCTTGATTTATCGGATGAAAAAGAAACCGTTAATAATGAAGCGGAAGAACAGCCGGTATTACTGTTTGGGAATATTAAAGAAAAAGAAATATATTCGTACAGTAATTATGCAGAGTCACTTTCAAGTGTAGGGGCAAGCACAGATATAATAACCCGGAAAGATATAGAAAGACAAGGTACACCTACATTATCGGAATTATTAAGCCAACAGGGAAGTTTATTTATACAAAATTCAAACGGTTCGTTAGGTTCTCCCACTTCCGTAAGGTTAAGAGGTACGGACAGAGTAAGAATGACCGTTGACGGAATTCGTACTGACAGACCTTCCATGACATTTCCGGGAATTGAACCTCAATTTATCTTGGCTGATGATATAGAAAGAATAGAGGTTATAAAAGGTGCAATAGGTAACGTCGGCGGCACTAACGCATCGGGCGGCTTGATAGCTATGCAAACAAGACGCGGGAGAGGCCCGTTTTCCGTGGAACTTGGTTCTGAAATGGGTAATCTCGGTACATTCAAAGAACGCTTTGCAGTTATGAGCGGAGATGAGAAAAAAGATTACTATTTGAGTTTGACCTGGTTTAAAACTGACGGCGGCATGCGCTCAACAGACCTTGGTAAAATAAGAAATGATGATTATAACAACTTAAGTTTGGTTTCTAATACAGGCATGAGAGTGCTTGATAATAAAGCAGATTTGAGAAATATTTTCAGGTTTTCAAGAGCCAGAAAAGATATCGGTATAGGATATAATAATGCATATCCTTATAACACTTATCAAGCTCCTAACAATTATTCCACTAACTATGACATTATGGATGTTGTTTCTTTTGAACATAATCCGAATGAAAGATATAATTATAATGCTAAATTCGGTGTTTATCATAACAGTTCAAACAACTATCTTTTGCCTGACAATATAAACGGTGATCCTTTTTATGAATCGCGTTCGGAAATTGGTTCTACAAGATTAAATTTGATGTCACAGCATAATGTAAAGCTTGCTGAATGGAACACTTTATCGGCAGGATATAATTTAGAAGCGGAATTTATAGATGCAAAATCTCATGATGTATCAACAAGTTGGATGGGCGGAGTTCAAACATTAAACGGAAAATATTCCGGTCATACACTCCAAAATGATGTATTTTTGAACGATTCAATAAATATAAAAGATAAATTATTTATAAGGGGCGGTGCAAGATTAATTAATAATTCTGATTTTGGTACTTATGTTACTCCTAACGCATCAGCAGCCTTAGTATTACCAACCTTTAAACTAAAAACCGCAAAAACTAAATTCAGAGGTTCTTGGGGACAAAGTGTAAACAATCCTACTTTGTATCAAAGATACGGTACGGCAGATTACGGGTTTGCAAAATTACTCGCCAATCCGAACTTAGATGCCGAAAAAATGACTGGCTGGGATGCAGGAGTCACTCAATCCTTCTTTGATGATAAACTTTCTTTTGATTTCGGATATTTCAATAATAATTATAAAGATTATATTGCCTATACTTCCGATGCCATGTATAACGGATTTTATACAAATATAGATTCGGCAAGAATACAAGGTTATGAAGGTAAAATTACATTTGAACCTAAACATTGGTTAAAAGCTATAGTAAGTTACACATACACGGATTCGGAAGATAAAATAACACATAATGATTTACCCGGATGTCCGAGAAATTCAGTAAAAAGCACTATTTATTGGACTCCGTGTGACAGATTTAATATGTATGCGACAGTTGAATCAGCATCGGGAAGAAGCATGTCAAGTGCATCCATGAGCCCGAGAACCGATACTTATGTTGATGTAAGGTTGGGAGCAAACGTTAAATTGTTCAGCTATAAAGGAGCGGATGTTTATTTAAGAGGCTCTGTTTATAACCTTCTCGATCAGGATATTTCCATGTATAAAACGGCTGACAACATATCATATTATGCTCCCGGCATAAACTTCAGAATGGGGCTTTTTATTAAGTACAATTTACCTGAAAAGAAAAGTTTATGATATGGTTAGTTTATGATTAAAAATAAAAAATTAATAATCATTACGATTTTATTAGGAATTATGCTGTTATGTTTATATCTTGCAATATATGCGGGACATAAAGATTTAGGTTTCAGCCTTGTAAAAAAGGCATTTAATACGGGTAATGACACCGACAGTTTAATTTTAAATTTTTTAAGATATCCGAGAGCTTTTAAGGCATTTGTTGCAGGTTCTTGTTTAGCTTTAGCCGGCATGTTTATGCAGGCGGTTTCAAAAAATCCCTTAGCGGAACCTTATATAACCGGTATTTCATCAGGCGCGGGACTTGGTATTGTACTTTCGGTACTCTTATTTAACAGTGTAAATTATTCCGTATTCGGATTTTTCGGTGCTCTTATTTCTTCATTGCTTGTTATAGTTTTTGCGGGGTTTAGCAGATTTTCAATTACTAAATTAATTTTAATAGGATTATCGGTCAATATATTTTTCAGTTCTTTAATATCGTTGATAATTCTTGTTAACCCTTTGAAATCATATACGATGATGTTAATTTTATCCGGCGGAATCTCGGCAAACGGAGCTGTTTCGGACAAAATTCTTTTGATTATGTTTATAACCGGGCTGATAATTTCAGGATTATTTATCCCAAAACTTAATTACTTACGTTTAGATTCCGAGCTTTTAGAATCCAATAAAGGAAGAAAATATTTGTACACGGTAATGTTAATAATCACGGCGGCATTTTTAACTTCTTTAAGCGTTTTTTCCGCCGGAATCTTAGGATTTGTCGGTATTATTGCACCTCAAATTTCAAGAATGTTCTTCGGACAGGATTACAGATGGCTCTTTGTTTCTAATTTATTATTAGGAAGCAGTTTAATTCTATTTTCCGATTATATAGCAAGAACTGCAATATTTCCTTTGCAAATTCCGTTAGGATTTGTCGTAGCCTTCATAGGGGCTCCCGTTTTTATTTATTTCCTTACAAGAAAAGGAGATATGTTCCGTGATTAAGGTAAAAGACTTGTATTATAATGTTGAAAATCTTAATTTGTTTGAAAATGCCGATTTTGAAATTCCTTCAAACAAATTAACCGTCATTTTAGGCCCGAATGGTGCGGGTAAAACAACTATGTTAAAACTTATATCCGGAATCATTAAACCGCAAAAGGGTAAAATAATTTCCGATGCTAAAGAGTTATTTTATCTCCCGCAAAAGATTAAATACCCGCAGGGAATTACTTTAACGGAATATATTGAGTCTTATTTCTATAAAAATAATTGGACGTGGTTTTTATCAAAGAAAGAAAAAAACAAAATAAATGATGCAATATCGCTTATGGAATTAAGCGATAAAAAAGATGTTTTGATTGATAATTTAAGCAGCGGGGAACTTCAAAAGGCAAATATAGCACTCGGAATAGTTTCCGATGCAGATGTAATTTTACTTGATGAACCGACTGCAAATATGGATTTGGTTAACCGAATTAAAGTTTTAAAGTTTATAAAAAAACTTACACAAAAAGGAATATCGATTGTCGTAATTTTGCATGATATAAATCTTTGTATTTCATACGGAGATTGGTTTTTAGGTTTTACGAAAAATCATAAAATTATATCAGGTGAAAAAGAAAATTTCTTTACTGCGGAAAATTTAAAACAAATATTCGGGATAGACTTCAGGGTGGTAAAAGATAATGAATATATTCAAGTATTTAATTAGTTTACTTATCATTATTTTTGGTATTAACGGTGCTGTAGCGTCTACTTACGCGAGTTTGTCACCTGTTTTTACGGAGATAATATATGCTCTTGATGCGCAAGACAACTTGTTGGGCGTATCTTCAGTTTGTAATTACCCGAAAGAAGCCAAACAAAAGCCCGTCATAGGAGATACTTACTATGTTAACACCGAAATGCTCGTAAAATTAAAGCCGGATTATTTGTTCGCAACGGAATCCAACAAACCAAAACTCGGTGAACTTTATTTAACTTCCACAAAGCCCGTTTATTTTAATTTTTTTAATATTAACGACATATATAATTCTGTTGAACAAATCGGGAAAATAACCCAAAGACAGGATAATGCCGAATTATTAATAAAAAATATTAAAAATAAAATTGATAAATATAAAACGAAAACTCCAAAAAAAATACTGTTTTTGATACAAACAAACCCTGAAATTACAATAGGTAAAAACAGTTTTATAACAGATATAATAAGAAAATCCGGACATAAATCAATTACGGAAAATATTAACTTCCCGTATCCTGAAATATCACTTGAATATGCATTAAAAAATAAGCCTGATGTAATAATAATTGCATATCCGACTGATGTAAGCAGGTTAAAAAGACTGTTTCCCAATACAAAGATTTTATATTTAAGCCGTTATGAATCGGATATTATCATGAGACCGGGCCCGAGGGTATATGAGGCTGTGAAAATATTTTCGGAAATAGATGTACCGAATAATTCATATTAATGTCCCGGTTTTATCAATTAAATCACCGATTTTTTAAAGTTTCAGGTTGTAAAAATAAATCACTTATTACAAATTTATTTTCCCGTTATATTTTGCTTATGATTTTGATAAGGTATCATAAACTTTTGCAACTATTTTCCATTCACCGTTCACTTTATTCATAATCAATAAATCAGTAAATTTATATCCATGCCAGTTATCCTCTATAACTCGAACCGATGCAATTGTTTTTTCCAATGATATAACATCAACTCTGGAAATATAATCATCATTACAAGCTCCGAACGTATCAATGGTTTTATAAAATTCTTCAATAGGACCCGATTGATAAGTTTGTTCGTTTAATTGTCCGAAAAAGCACGCTTTTTCATAAAAATACGGTTTAACTATTGAACTGTCACCCTTTTTGACAGCTTCACAAAATTTCTTTGCAACATTTTCAACCGCATTAAATTCTTTAATATCTTCTCTCATAATTTCTCCTTTTTAAATACATTATATCACTGTTAAATATTTCTCGTGCCAATATTAAAAACTAATGCTCTCAATCATATTTTTTCCCGCTTCAAATGCTTTTTGAAGGTCTTTTGGGAATTGTTCATCCTTATGTTTAAGTTTTTTATTTTTATCAAAAGTTTCAACAACGTATTTATCATAATCATCAAATTGGTATGTGTCATAAGCAAAAATTCTAACCGGTTTTTCAAATACGGTTGTTATCATAAATTCTGTTTTGTCATATAAATCGGGATACATTTGGTTAGAAAGCGTTTCAGAAATATTCATAGTATAAATCATTGCTGTTTTCAATCTTTTAGGAGCTATGGACGGATAACCTTCTTTATATTCAAAGAAAGGAAAAGTCAATCGTTCTATAAAACATCTTGTAACCCCTGTTACATCAGAACAATAAATAGGGCTTGCCACAACAAGACCGTCGGCAGCGGATATTTTATCCAATATCGGGAGTAAGCCGTCGGGATAAGCACATCTGCCAAAGTTTTTGCCGTCTTTTAATTTACATGCAAAACAGCTTCTGCACCCTTTGAAATCAACATCATAAAGGTTTATAATCTCAGCTTCAGCCCCTGCTTTTATAACACCTTGGGCAAAACTTTCACACATTTTTCTCGTGTTCCGATTTTTTCTCGGACTTCCGTTTATTATAATAACTTTTTTCATTTTCTCTCCTAATTTTTATCAAAAACTCAATGTTTCATTATCGTCAGGTACTAAAACATTTTCTAAATTTAAATTTTTAATGTCATCTCTTGTAACTGTCAGGTGGCTAACCGTATCCATGTGGCTTGCAATAATTTTTGAATTTTTAGAATATGAAGAAATTTCTTTAATATCATCTGAATTCATAATTAATCTTTCGCCGTTTATAACGGTAGCCCCGCAAGCATTTGTTATAATAATTTCAGGGTTAAATTTATCAAGAGCGGCTTTTACTTCTTCACACCAGATAGTATCTCCGGCAAGGTATAAAGTCTTTTCGTTTTCGGATTTAAAAACCACTCCCATGGCATCATACGGCATTCCAACCTGTTCGCATAAAGGTTTAACGGTTTCTCTTTTCCCGTGCTGGCAATTTGTTTTGTATAATTTTATCCCTTCAAAATCCGTTCCGTCTTCTTTTATTATTCTTATATCCTTAAATCCTAAGTTTTTAATAATGTCTAAATCAAATTCACTTTGAACAAAGAAAGGAATATTTTTATCTAACGCCTTACTTGCAAATTCATCAAAATGGTCGGGATGATAATGAGTTAAAATAACGGCATCAACATCAACGATTTTTTCTATACTAACGGGAAGTTCAACTCTCGGCTGTCTTATCTCGGAATTTACTCCCGCATCAAAGCCTGCCATATAATCTTTTGGCATAAGCCACGGATCAACTAAAAATCTTTTGTTGTTGTACGTAATAATTATTGTTGCGTTTCTGATTTGATGAATTTTCACGGCAGTCTTGACACTCCTAAATTAAACCAATACTTTTCTGTAAAAATTATAGCACTAATATAAGTTAATATGCATGGGTAAATGTAAAGAGTCACATGGTTTGATTATTTTAGGCAAAGTCTGTAGGTCGGATTTACTAATCCGACAATATCAAATACTACGCCTTAATTATTCAGTAGATCGGTTTTATCAAACCGACAGTATTAAAATACTCAAACTACATTTTTGTCCATTGTTTTTATTATAACATACTAAAGATATCAGACCCTGAAACGAGTTCAGGGTGACATTAAATTTGTAGGTTGGGCAGCTCAACAACTAAAATTTTACATTAAAAATTTGTTGGGGTAGAAACCCCAACTTACATTTTTCTTTACTTGTCGGATTAGTAAATCCGACCTACAGACTTGTTGCGTAATAAAATTGTCATGCTGAACTTGTTTCAGCATCTTACCAATTTTCAGATAAGTCCTCAAATTCGGGATTCGTTTCATTATAATTTGTCAAAATATATACAGCATAAGTTTTGGTCATTGTTTTATTATAACATACTAAAGATATCAGACCCTGAAACGAGTTCAGGGTGACATTAAATTGAAGGTATCTTATGAAAAAGAAAAAAGATTAAAAAAGAGAACAACTTGTGCTGTTCTCTTTATTTGGAGGATAGGAGACTCGAACTCCTAACCCCCTGCGTGCAAAGCAGGTGCTCTACCAATTGAGCTAATCCCCCTCGAGTTTTATTTATTTGTCACAATTTTTATTGTACATGCTGATTTTTTTTTGTAAAGCATTAATTTCTAAATTTCATATAATTTTTTTATATTAATATGTTATGCTTATACATCAATTGTAATTTTTTTAATAATTTCATCAAGTCTTTGTTTATCTTCCAAATACCACCATCCGATTAAAACTTCAAAAGCTGTTGCCTGCCTGTATTCTGATTGGTTTGAACGTCTTGCAATCGGAACGGGAAGATTTCGGGAACGGCGAACTAAATCTTTTTCCTCATCCGTCAAACTTTCTTCTAACTCATGCAATAATTCCGCTTGATAAGAGGCTTTTACATTTGCCGTGGTTATTTCGTGAAGCTTTTTTGCATTGTTTGTAAGAGTAATTGTTTTTTCTCTGATAAACAATTCCCATACCGCATCGCCTAAATATGCATAATTTCTCAAATCCATTTTTTATTCTCTTAATTTTGCAATTTGTACTTTAAAAACACCTTCAACATCAACACCTGTAAGTATTTCATTGATTAATTTATCCGGACTGATATTTTTTGGAAATTCGGGAAGAATGCCCAAGACTTTTCCGTCAGTGTATTCTTCAATTAATCTGGGCATAAGCTTTATATCCGCATTTTCGGTTTCTGCGGGAAAATTTTGCAAAATCACTCCTCTTACATTAGATTTTTCGACACTGTTAAGCGACAAAAGAATAGTATTTATTGAAGTTTTCAATGCATCGACCGCAAACAAAACGGGAGTATCAAGAATTTTTATCAAATCTTCTTCCAGAAAGTCTTTCCCGAGAGGCGTTGCAGGGCCAAATAGCCCGTCAATAATCAAAATTTCATTAATATCCTGAATATCCTGAAAATCTTTCAAAATTACATCTTTTTCAATAATTTTTCCCTCGGCTGCAGCAGATAAAATCGGGGCGGATTTTTCTTTCAAAAGATACGAATAATAAGTTTTTACAAATGTATCGGTAAATTTTATATATGCCAAATCACGCGACTGAATAAATCCTTCTTTTTCAATAACTCCGGTTTCCACAGGTTTGTATACTCCCGTTGAATATCCGAGACTTTGCATAGTAGCAGAAAGTCCGGCAGTTACAAAGATTTTATGGGGATTTTTTTCCGCACCCGTGACAAATAAGTTAATCATAACTGTATATTATCATGGAAAATTAATTATAACCATTTTATCAGAGGTCGAATTTCACCGCATTCTATCTCATATTCTTCGGCTTCTTTACTTCTTAAAATGCTGTCTATTCTAAGGCGTTCTTTTATCGGTTCGGGCAGAAATACTTCACCTGTTTCTCTGTCAAAGACTTTTGCATAATTTAAACCTTTATTAACACAGTAAGGAAGTTTGATTTTTTCTTCGTCTTCATCAAACCATGCAAGCCCGTGTGTTCTGCAAACTATTCCTCTGTAAGGATAAACCGAACAGCTTGACTTTATCAAAAACGGGCATCTGTACATTTTAGGCTGATTTTTCTTCAGTTGTTTAATATTTTCTTTTATAACTGATTTGACGGAAGCCGGAAGTTGCATAATTCCCTGCATTAAATACTCAATCTCAAGCCTTGAAAAAGGATACTCACCCACTTCACAGCATAAACTGCATCCTTCCTTGCATTTTATATACTCACATTGGTTTTCAAAATATTTATCCAGACGTTTGTCAAATTTTTCAAGAAATTTTTTATATCTTTCAAGCATTAATAAACCTTTATAAGTGAAAATTTCCTGCCGGAAGATATTATATCAAAATTCAGCGTTTCGTCAACTTCCTTCATCTGTTTATTTCTTACAATCACCCAAACATCGGAATCATCAAGAATTTGTCCGTATTCCTTCATTTCGGCTTTGTCGTCCTGAGAAATATAATAAACTCTTTTACCGTCAGCATTGTCAAAATAGTACAGTACGGAATATTTTCTTTCATCGTTCAAAACTACAATATTTTTACCGTTTTGACTTGCGTATTTGCTGAATTCCATTAAATCATTCTGTCCGAAATTGTAATCCATATTGTAGAATAACTTTGTTCCGAATGCGGAAGTTATCAGAATAAGCAGAACATAGCAGGCAAAAACACCTTTTCTGCAATTCTTAACAGCACAAAAAATACTTGATACCCCAAAAGCAAAAGCAAGCGAAATACTGAACCATTTGATAATGATAATGTCAGAATAAATTTTTTCGGGCAGAAAATACTGCATAAAACAAGCTGTTACGGCGGCTAAAACACATAACCCGCCTAATATATAAACCGTAATATTAACAATTTTTCGGCAGGTTTCGCTAAAAATATATTTTTCCCACACATATCCGCCGATAAATGCCGTAAAGAAATAAACAGGCAGAATATATGTTATAAGTTTTGTTTTTGAAATCGAGAAAAACAACATAGTAACTGCAAACGCAATAACATTAAACAGTAAAAACTTTTGTGTGTCGTTAAGATTTTCCAAGGCAAATTTTCTAAAATCTTTCAATTTTGCAATACAAACAGCTATTGTTGAAATAGTCCACGGCAAAAATCCCCACAAAACGGTAATAATATAAAAATAAAAAGGTTGTTGTCGGTTAATTTCACTTGAAGAAAAAAACCTGTTTATATGATGTTTTATGATATATTCGTTAAAAAACAAAGGATCATGAATTTTAAACATTATAATATGCCAAGGCAAAACCACAAGCAGAAATAAAGCCATACCGACCAAAAAATATTTAGGTTTCAAAGCTTCTTTGAAAGTTTTATTAACAAGTGTGATAAAAAACATAACCGCAAACGGAACAACAAATCCCGGAATACCTTTTGCCATAACAGCCAGTCCGGAAAAAATGTAAAACAGCCACCATAAGACAAGTTTTTTTCTGCCTTCGGTAAATTGCGTTAAAATCCCGAACAGAACGGAAAATCCGACACAGGCTGTAACAACAATGTCAAGAATAGCATACTTTGCAAGCATAACAAATTCTAATGTAGCAGCCAGAATAACAGCACTTACAAAACCGTATCTTTTGGAAACCGTTATTTTCCCGGTAAAATAAACGAGAAAAACCGAAAGCGCACCGTATAACGCCGCGGGAAATCTTGCTGTAAATTCGTTTATATGCCCGAAAAGAGCAAATGACAGACATTCACCCCAAAAATATAAAGGCGGTTTTTCAAAGAAATATTCTCCGTTTAGATAAAGAGTTAAAAAATCTTTATTTAAAAACATATCACGAGCCATGGACACATAGCGAGTTTCATCAACATCCATTAATGCATAACCGCCTATGTTAAAGAAAAATACAAAATAACAAATCAATAACAATCCCAATATTAAAAACATTTCATTATGTTTTTTTATAAATTCCATACTACTCTCCTTCACCGGTAAAATTTTATCATAAAAATTGTGTTATAATACCTTTATGATTAAAAAAGCACAATTTGAACTTGAAAAACTTATTTCCGGAAACCGAAATTTTGTAAACGGTACACCCACAACTAAGAATATGACGCTAGAAACACTGCAAAAATATGCATTCCATCAAGAGCCTTATGCATGTGTTTTAACCTGTTCCGATTCGCGTGTTGTTCCGGAAATAATCTTTGACTGCGGTATCGGTGAGCTATTTGTAGTGAGAGCTGCGGGAATGACAACAGGTGCTAATATTGTTGAGAGTATTGAGTATGCCGTAAAAAAACTTGAAGTCCCTCTTTTAATCCTTTTAGGACATGATGACTGCGGAGTAATGAAATATGCAAAAGAACAATATCCGGAACCTGCAAAATATTTCCCTTCAATTTTAAAATGTGTTTATCCGGTTTTGGACCTGAAAGAAGATATAAGCTGTCATAACTTTTTTGCCCGTCAGCATACAATATGGGTAGAAGATTACTTGATGAAACATTCGGTTATTATAAATGAAGCGGTAAAAAATGATAAATTGTACATCGCCAAATGCCATTTTGACCATTCAACAGGACTGGTAGAAATGATATAATAAATAATCAGTTAATTAAATTTTGTATATATTCAAAAACCCCTTCATTATACCTTGAATCCGTGGCACTGAAAGGTAAAACGACTCCGCCGAATGATTTTTCGACATTTTTAATAACGGAATAAATTTTCGGTTTCGGGACATAATCAATTTTTGTAACCACGGTGAAAATCGGCAGGTTGTAAGCCTTAACCCACTCACGCATTTGAAAATCATTTTTTTGGATATCATGTCTGCCGTCAATCAGCTGTATTAAAGAAGTTATCTGCTCACGTTTCAATAAATATTCTTCCAAATACTTCTGCCAGCGATTTTGCGCCTCTTTTGACACCTTTGCATAGCCGTAGCCCGGTAAATCGGCAATCATAAATTTATCGGCAAATTGAAAAAAGTTAATCAGACGGGTTTTCCCGGGAGTATTCGATGTTTTGGCAAGTTTTTTTTGATTTGCAAGCCCGTTGATAAACGAGGATTTCCCGACATTGGAGCGTCCCAGAAGCGGGAATTCCGGTAAAACATAATCAGGGCATTGCGAAAGTTTTTCCGCACTTATCAAAAATTTTGCCTGCATGAACTTATCCATTGATAACCTTTTCCTGCTGTTCTTTTAACCGTTTTTTAAATAATACGGTCTGGAATAAATTATACATTTTTTCGCTGTTAACAACGGTAATCTGTGTTTTTTTATTTACAAAATCAATGCCGATATAAGGTTTTTGGCTGAAAATATTGTTATCAATATTCACAAGTTGAAACAGCCCTTCAGTTAATACACTGATGGGCTCTCTCAAAAATATTTCAAATGTTTTTCGAATATCGAATTTTTTCATTTTTAATTTGATTTCGGCATATACTGCTGGATTTTTGCAGTAACTTGTTCTCTGTCTGAAGCATTCGGACTCATAGACAGATACTGTTGATAGTATTTAACGGCGCCTCTGTAATTCAATTCTTTTTCATAAGACATAGCTTTAAGTTTTGCGATTTGCGGACTGTTATGATAAAAGTCAATTGCGCGGTTGCAGTATTCAATTGCTGATGCGTAATTGTTCTGCTGATATTGTCTTTGAGCTATATCAAAGAATTCATTTGATTTTGTTTCACAAAGGTTGATATAGTTGATACCGTTTTTAGCGATTACATTATCCGGATCTTTCATCAACGCCTTTTGAAGCGCAACTCTTGCCGTTCTGAATTGTTTGTTATGAACAAGAATTTCACCTAAATAAAGGTCATCTTCAACCGTTTCAGAGAAATTAACCGCATTTTCAAACGTATAAACCGCATCTTTTTCTCTGCCGAGTGCAAGATAAGCTTCGCCTTTGATTACATTATCCATAAGATTGTTGCCTGCGGATTGAACAATGTAATTCAAGCTGTCTTGTGACAAAGGTTCCTGATGAATAATTCTCGCAAGTTTAAGTTTTGCCAAATGAAGTTCCAAATCTTCGGGGCATTTTTCTATAGCCTTATTAATATAGTCATAAGCGAGATAAACTTCGCGGTTTGTTGTTATACCGTTGTTTTCACCGCGGTCTTTTGACATTTCATAATAAGTATTTGCAAGACCGATAATTGCATCATCATTATATCTGTCATTTCCGACAAGTTTTGAATAATAATCAAGAGCTTGATCGTATTTTCTTGTATGAAGTGCCATATTTGCAATTCTTAACATACTTTCATGGTTGTTAGGATTAATTGCAAGTGCGGTTTTCAACTGTTCCATAGCAAATTCTTCATCCGAGCGGTTTTCATAAATTGTTGCAAGATTCATATAAGCTCTTGCGTTTTCAGGTTTAACAACCTGAGCTTTTTTGAAAGAATTTATTGCAGCCGCCTGATTGCCCTGTTTTAAGAACAATTCACCCTGCAAAGTCAATGCGGGAGAAGAATTAGGATTAACATGAATTGAGTGGTTTACCCAAGTTAAAGCTTTTGAATAGTTGCCTCTGCGGGTTTCAACCTGAGCCATGTGATACCATGCCGTGGGGTTGTGAGTGTTGTATTTCATAGCTTTTTGGAAATAGCTTTCCGCGGAGTCAAGATTACCGTTCATCATTTCGACAACACCGATATTGTCATAAGCCGTTGCGAAAGACGGATTCATTTTTATTGCCGAATTAAACAATTCCAAAGCATCATTTTTATTTCCGAATTTCAAAGTTGTAACGCCCATTGCGTTATATGCTTCATAGTAATTCGGGTAGAGGTTTGCGGCAATGACAAATTCTTTTAATGCCGAATTTAGCAAACCTTTTGTATTTTTAATATAATCAACATCGGATGAAGTTGTTCTGTTAAGATAAACAAGACCTTGAGCGTAGTGAAGTGTCGGATTGTTAGGATATTTTTTTAACAATTTGTCCAATTCAGCCTGAGCCGGATCAAGTTTATGCTGTTTTGCCATTGAAACAGTTCTTAATGCAAGTGCGTTAACATCATTAGCATGGGAATCAAGAATTTCTTTCAATTTTGCATCAGCTTCATCACAATGATTGTATTCAATTAATTTTGAAATTTCCGGATAGACGGCAGTAGCGGATTTAACGGTATTAACATTTTTTGTTTGAGCCGCCGTATTTTTCTGAACCTGTGCCTGTAATTCTTTTGCAAAAACCTGAGTGGAAAGTGCAGTCATAACGACAATTGATGATACCAATAATTTCCTGTAATTCATATTATCTCCTGAGATTTATACTATTTTAATTCTTCTAAAAATATTGTATAATAGTAAATATAAAAAAGCAATAATGTAAACGAAGTATAAAACTGATGGGTATAAATTCAAATTCAAAACGGGATTTGGAAGATTTCAAATCTTACATAACAGCTGAAAAAAACTTTTCCGAACACACGGCAAGAGCATATTGTTCGGACATTTTGAGTTTCTTGGTCTGGATGGATAATGAATCGTGCGAAGAAGTTAATTTCTCAAAAATCAGAGATTACTTGCATTTTATACAGAAATTCAATTACAAGAAAACCACGGTAGCAAGAAAAATTGCATCTCTAAGAACTTTTTACAAATACCTTTACCGTGAGCGGAAAGTTGATTCAAACCCTGCAATGAATCTTAATAACCCGAAACGTCCGAAATCTCTGCCGAAATTTTTGACACCTGATGAAGTCGAGCAAATTTTAAATAACATAAAAATTGAAACTCCCGCAGGATACAGAAATCGTGCAATACTTGAACTTTTATGGGCTACGGGTATGCGTATTTCGGAGCTTGCGGGATTAAACTTCGGAGATTTAAACCTTAAAGAAAACGAAATTCGTGTATTCGGAAAAGGTTCAAAAGAGCGTATTATACTTGTTTCTGACAGAGCAAAAAATTTTTTGGAGCGATATATAGACAGTGCAAGAGCGCTTGTGGCAAAGGGATACAATATAGGCGTACCTGATGAAACTTCGCCAGTGTTTATCAATAATACCGGTTACAGACTTCAGCCCAGAACGGTAAGAAACGTGATAAATGAAGTTACCGAAAAAATTAATTTACCTAAACATGTAACTCCGCATGTTTTCAGACACAGCTTTGCAACTCATTTGATAGAAAACGGTGCGGATTTAAGAGTTGTACAAGAGCTTCTCGGACATGCAAGTATTTCAAACACTCAAATTTATACGCATGTTTCCACACAGCATTTAAAAGAGGTATACGAAGAAACACATCCAAGAGCATAAATAAAAAAAAATGAGCGGTTATAATAAACCGCTCATTTTTTAGTTATTTAGTTTTTTATTCTTTTGTATATTCCGCATCAATTACGTCATCATCTTTTTTGTCTTCGGTTGATGCATTTTCACTTGATGCTGTCGCTTGTTCTTCTTTCTGTACGGCTTCATAAGCTTTTTGAGAAATACTGAACATAGTCTGCTGAAGTTCATCGGACAATTTTTTCAATTCATCGGTCGGTTTGTTTTCGTCCAATGCTTTTTGCAGAGCGGCTTTTTGTTCATCGAGTTTTGATTTATCGGCAGAATCAATTTTACCTTCAAAGTCTTTTACGATTCTGTCTGCTGAACCGATTAAGCTTGTTGCGTTATTTTTAATTTCCGCTTCTTCTTTTTTCTTCTTATCTTCCTGAGCGTTAGCTTCGGCTTCTTTAACCATTTTGTCAATATCAGCTTCGGAAAGATTTGAAGAATTTGTAATGGTAATTTTCTGTTCTTTGTTTGTAGCTTTATCTTTAGCGGAAACATTGACTATACCGTTAGCATCGATATCGAAAGAAACTTCGATTTGAGGTAGTCCTCTCATTGCCGGCGGAATACCGTCAAGTCTGAACATACCGAGTGATTTGTTATCGGAAGCCATCGGTCTTTCACCTTGAAGAACGTGAATATCAACTGCGGTCTGGTTATTTTCCGCCGTAGAGAATACCTGAGATTTAGAAACAGGGATGGTGGTATTTCTCGGAACAAGAGGAGTCATAACACCGCCCAAGGTTTCAATACCGAGTGTAAGCGGAGTAACGTCTAACAAAACGATGTCCTTAACTTCACCTGCAAGAACGCCTGCCTGAACAGCGGCACCGACTGCGACAACTTCATCGGGGTTAACCGACTGGTTGGGTTCTTTGCCCGTGTATTCTTTAACAAGCTGTTGAACGGCAGGGATACGTGTAGAACCGCCGACTAATACAACTTCATCAATGTCGGATTTTGTAACGCCTGCATCTTTCAAAGCGTTTTCAACCGGTGTTTTACATCTGTTAAGCAAGTCACGGCTTAAATCTTCAAATTTTGCTCTTGTTAAGTTCAAATCCAGATGTTTCGGGCCGTTTGCATCGGCAGTAATAAACGGAAGGTTGATATTTGTTTCCATAACCGATGAAAGTTCGCATTTAGCTTTTTCGGCAGCCTCTTTAACACGCTGCATAGCCTGTTTGTCGTTTCTTAGGTCAATACCTTCCTGTTTTTGGAATTCTTCGCAAATCCAGTCCATAATTTTCTGGTCAAAATCGTCACCGCCGAGGTGAGTGTCACCAGAGGTTGAAAGAACTTCGTGAACACCGTCACCGATTTCCAGAATTGAAACATCAAAAGTACCGCCGCCTAAGTCGAATACGAGAACTTTTTCGGATTTTTCTTTTTCAAGTCCGTAAGCCAATGCAGCTGCCGTCGGTTCGTTTACGATACGAAGGACATCTAATCCCGCGATTTTACCGGCATCTTTTGTTGCCTGTCTTTGAGCATCGTTAAAGTATGCAGGTACAGTAATTACTGCAGAAGTAACTTTTTCACCGAGATATGAGCTTGCATCGTCAGCAAGTTTTCTCAAAATCATTGCGGAAATTTCTTGAGGTGTATAATCTTTTCCGTCAATATTTTTTTTGTAATCTTCACCCATGTGTCTTTTAATAGATGCGATTGTTTTATCGGGGTTAAGAATAGCTTGACGTTTTGCAAGCTGACCGACTAATTTTTCACCTGTTTTGGAAAAACCGACAATTGAAGGGGTAGTTCTTGAACCTTCCGCGTTGGCAATAACTGTCGGTTTTCCGCCTTCCATGACTGCTACGACAGAGTTTGTCGTTCCTAAGTCAATACCAATTGTTTTTGCCATAATTTTTATCTCCTTTACTTATTTTTCGTTTATATATTATCGTTATAACACCCTTTTTTATAATTCCCGAAAAAATAAACAAAAAATTAATATTTCACACTTCTATTCAAAAAAAATATCTTGACAATATGTCCTGTATACAGTACAATGTAATTATGAATAATTATTCAATTGAGTATCTTATCCTGCCCAACGGGAAAGCTCCTGTCATTGAATGGTTAAATTCTTTGGACAATACTACCAGAAAACGCATAAACCAAAGAGTTTTGAGAATTGAAGACGGCAATTTCGGCGACTGTAAAAAATTAACAGAAAATATATCCGAATTACGGTTCAATTTCGGGAAAGGATACAGGATTTATTACACACAAGAAAATACCAAAATTATTCTGCTCATAAACGGCGGTAATAAATCAAAACAATCATCAGACATAGAAAAAGCACAAGAACTTCTTGAAAAATGGAGAGTAAAACATGATTAAATCAAAATCCTTTAATAAATATATTTTAGATGATTTAAAAACTGATGAAGATATTAAAGAATGGATAAATATCGGTTTTGAAGAATTCTTACATGACAATGACCTTAATGCTTTTATAAAAGCTCTGGAATATGCTGTAAGGGCAAAAGATTCCATTTTGGGAATATCTAAGAAAACCGGTATTTCAAGAAGCAACCTCTATGCCATTTTTAACGGTGAACAACAGCCTCAATTATCTACCGCTTTAAAAATTATTAAAGAACTGGGTTATACAGTCAAAGTTGCATAATTTCCCTAAAAAAAATAATTGCCGATGAACGGCAATTATTCTTCCGGCTATTCAAAAATTTCTTCGCCCCCGTTTACCTCCGGCAGACAAACACCAAATTGACAATTGGAATTGTAATCGTTTGTTTTCGGAGTTGACATTGAGGAACTATCGGTATTTATCAACGCATCATTGTATGGCTGAAAATACCTCGGGCGAAATGCATCAGGGCTTTGAACTTCCTGAACTTTATCAGGCAAAAGCTGCTGCTGTAAAGGTTTTGGACTCCAGTTTGAATACGCCGTGCAGGCACCCTCTGTGATAGGACATACTGCAAACACAGGGAGAGTAAACACAGACATTACAGATAATATTAAAAACTTTTTCATATTTTTCCCGCCTTTCCATAGTTACGTATAATCAGCTTAAACGACTATACATAATTTTTCATTGCCCAAAAGCGCTATTATCTGCAATGCTTTTTTATTACTTTTTCCAATACTTCGCTAAACGGTACTATAGGCTCCATTTTATACCCGCAGTCATCGGATAACGCACCGCCCATCGAAAAAAGCTCCTCTTGAGGATAACGCCTGCATATGCCCGGACGTCTGTTATGAATCTTGCATTTATGTGTCTTATCATCAAGATTTGTACATTCAAATATCAAACCGATTTCATCCTTGCCGATTATCTTTAAATATGTATAAAATTTATGCAGTAATTGAAGTTTTTCAAACTCCTTTTCATCTTGCAGAACATGTTTGAAATGCTTGACATATATTTGTGTACAGCATTTTCCGCATACCTTGCAACTGCCCGTTCTGTAATACTTACGATGCAATATCTTTGATAAAAAGAATTTCTTAAGCTTTTCGTACATATTTCTATAATAACATAAAGTTTTGTAAATTTTTAGTTCAGTTTAAGCAAATATAAATCTTGAGGAGAATTATAAAAAGTACGGATAACTAACTATAACATAACCAAAATAACCAACCTTGACCTTGTTTTTACAAGGTCTTTTTTTATGGCGAAGCCATTCCCCCACTGTGTAAATGTTCATGTGATTTCCTATATCATGATTAAAGCTTTGGCGAAGCCACTCCCCCACTGCGTAAATGTTCATGTGATTTCCTATATCATGATTAAAGCTTAGGCGAAGCCACTCTCCCACTGTGCAGATATTCAGGTGATTTCCTATATCATGATTAAAGCTTTGGCAAAGCCACTCTCCCCGTGTGCAGATATTTGTGTGACTTTTTATATCATGTGTGTGGTGTAACCACCCTTCCCCATTGTGCAGATATTCATGTGATTTTCCATATCATGATTACAGCTTAGGCGAAGCCACTCCCCACTGTGCAGATATTCGTTAGACTTTTTATATCATGATTATAGCTTTGGCGAAGCTACTCTCCTCCGTGTGATAAAAAAAACGGTGAAGATATCTTCACCGGAAAAACATTTTTTGTGTTATCAAACAAGAACCTATCAAGGTTAATTGTTTTTCTTTTATTTAAAAATTATTACTTGGTTACCCATCAGCCCTTGTTGCAGTGTTGCCGTTGTCATATAATACTGCTCTGCCTGCTCCTGAATTCGGAAGGATTGTCTGGTCAAAGAACTGTACCGGGAAAATATCTGTCGGGATTTTTACCGCACAAGTATCAGCATCACCGCTGTCACACTTAGTTTCTTTGTTAGGTCCTTTCATACCGTTTACGTCAAACCAACCTGAACATTTAGTTCCTTTTTCCGAACATTCTTTAGCACTGGCTTCAGTATATATAAACATAGAACCGTCATTAAATAATATTGCTTTATCCCCCATACCTGTAGGATCACTGTCAGTAATACTGTCAATAGCTACATCCTTAGTTTCAGATGCTTGTTTTCTGTTATCACCGGCAAAAATAGGTTTATAGCCTTCAGTTTTTAAATCTGATACATTCGCTACTCTAACAACATTAGCTCTGTTTTGAAGCATTTGGGTTAATGTACCTACACCAGTACTATCTCCTGTTAAATCTGCAAAATCAAAGTCTTCCAAAGCAACGTTGAGTGTAACTGCCTGTGAAATTACGGATAATTCTTTTTTGAATGCCGCACGATACTGAGCACCGTTTGTTTGGTTAATCAATGTCGGCATAGTCATTGCGGCAACTACACCGATAATACCTAAAGTAATCAACACTTCCGCAAGTGTGAATGCACTAAATTTTTTCATAAAAAATACCACCTTTCTTGATTAATAACATGTCCAGTATACGATATTAATATCAATTTGTCAAGATTATTGATATATATTTCATTATAACGATTTAAACTTATCTATATATTTTAGATGAGCGTATTATGAATTTGAATAAAGAAATAATCGGTGCAAAAATCAGACAGATACGTATTAACAAAGGTCTTTCACAAGAAGAATTATCCGAAAAAATTGATATTTCTCCCAGACACATGTGTACAATAGAAAATGGTAAATCACTCCCTTCCATCGGAACTTTTGTTAAAATTGCCGGCATTCTTGATATAGATATCAATGATTTTTTTAACCTTACCCCTGAAAATGATAATAAATTGAAAACAGAAATTTATAACTTGATTCAACTGTCTTCAAAATCGGAATTGAAGCTCATAAAAGATGTAATTTTAGCGATAAAAACAAATCTTTAATCTAATTTTTCAAGAAATTTGAGAACATCTCTTAAAGCTCTGCCGCGATGCGAAACTTTGTTTTTTTCTTCTTCCCGCATTTCCGCCATGGTTAAGTTTGTATTTTCGACTTCAAAAATCGGATCATACCCAAAACCGCCTTCACCTGAACGCTTCTCACGTATTTTCCCGTGACATTCTCCGGTTGTTTGATACAAAATTTTGCCGTCAGATGATACAAGAGTCATTGCACAGACAAATTTTGCTTTGCGATTTTGTTTATCTTTAAGTTCATCAAGCAGTTTGTCTATACGTTTTTGTGCCGTTTGTGCGTATCTTGCCGAATGTATTCCGGGTGCTCCGTTCAGTGCTTCGACACATAATCCCGAATCATCGGCTAATGACATCATATTGCTTACTCTCGATGCTTCAAGCGCCTTTATATAAGAATTTTCTTCAAATGTCTTTCCGTTTTCCGCGGGATTAAAATCCCCGGGCGGAAGAATAAATTCAATGTCCGCGCCTTCGGCTATCTCTTTTATTTCCCTTAATTTATCAGGGTTTCCCGTTGCAAAAACAATTTTCATTATTTACCGAATCTTCTCTGTCTGTTGTGAAATTCTTCTATTGCCAAAGCCAGCGAATTTTTATCAAATTCGGGCCAAAACTGTTTTGTGATATATATTTCGCTGTATGCTATCTGCCACAATAAATAATTTGAAATTCTCATTTCCCCGCCTGTTCTAATCAGCAGGTCAGGCTCCGGAATATTTTTGGTATAGAGATAATTTGAAATCGTATCTTCGGTAATATCATCGGGATTTAGTCCGTCTTTGATAATTGATTTTACGGCGTGAACCATTTCATCTCTTGCGCCGTAGTTAAATGCAATCTGCAAATTAACTCCGGTATTATTTTTTGTTGTTTCCATTGAATCCGCAAGGATTTTTTGAAGTTTTGTACTGAGTTTTGTTAAATCACCGATAAAATTTATTACCACATTACCGGCATTCATTTCATCAAGTTCATTTTGCAGCGTTTTTGCAAGAAGGTCCATTAAAAATTCAACTTCTTCCGGTTTTCTGTTCCAGTTTTCGGTGGAAAATGCATAAACCGTAAGGTATTTTACGCCGAAATCATTGCATGCTTTAAGTACGGTTTTGAGAGAATCGGCGCCTTTTTTATGTCCCATTGCGGAAGGCAGTCCGTTGTTTTTTGCCCAGCGCCTGTTACCGTCCATAATTATCGCTATATGCCTTAAATTGGTTTCTTTTACTATTTCGGCTGTTGTTAAAACTTTTTCTGACGTTTTCATCAAGTTAATTATATTTCAAATATTTAAAATTACAAGATGACACTTCTTTAAGATGTTAACCTAATCATATTGCAACTGTTGTCTTAACGTCATTATTAACATTTTATTTACAAAAAAAATTTTTTGTGTGACAATTTACATGAAGCTAAATTTTATAAATAGCGAAAAGTACACAATATAAAAAAGGAAAACGAGAAAATGGCAAGAAAAACTCCATTGGAAAAAATCAGAAACATCGGTATTGCCGCTCACATTGATGCGGGCAAAACCACTACAACCGAACGTATCCTGTTTTATACGGGTAAAACACATAAAATCGGTGAAGTTCATGACGGCGCAGCCGTAACCGACTTTATGGAACAGGAACGTGAAAGAGGTATTACAATCCAATCCGCTGCTGTTACCGCAGAATGGAAAGGACATCAAATTAACATTATTGACACCCCGGGGCACGTTGACTTTACAATTGAAGTTGAACGTTCTTTACGTGTATTGGACGGCGTTGTTGCGGTATTCTGTGCTGTCGGCGGTGTTCAATCACAATCGGAAACCGTTTGGCGTCAGGCTAACAGATACGAAGTTCCGCGTATGGTTTTCGTAAACAAAATGGACAGAACGGGCGCTGACTTCTACAGAGTAGTAGACCAGATTAAAAACAGATTGGGCGCAAATGCCGTTCCTATCCAGCTTCCTATCGGTGCGGAAGACAAATTTACCGGTCTTGTTGACTTGATGACCATGAAAGCCGAAATTTATACAAACGATTTGGGTACTGATATCAAGGAAGAAGATATCCCTGCCGATTTGCAGGCAAAAGCTAAAGAATACAGAGATGCAATGGTTGAAGCTATTGCTTCCGAAGACGATACTTTGATGGAAAAATTCTTTGAAGATCCCGAATCAATTACGGTTGATGAGTTGAAAGCAGGATTGAGAAAAGCGGTATGCGAAAACAAAATCGTTCCCGTATGCTGCGGTACCGCGTTCAAGAACAAAGGCGTTCAGCTTTTGTTAAACAACGTTGTTGATTATATGCCGTCACCTGTTGATGTTAAGGCTATTGAAGGTGAACTGGAAGACGGAACAAAAACCGAAAGACATTCTTCCGATACGGAACCGTTCTCAGCTTTGGCATTTAAAGTTATGACAGATCCTTATGTAGGGCGTTTGACATTTTTAAGAGTTTATTCCGGCGTAATCACTTCGGGTTCTTATGTTCTTAATGCTACAAACGGCAAAAAAGAACGTATAGCAAGATTGGTTCGTATGTATGCGGATCAAAGACTTGAAGAAGATTCGGTTTACGCAGGCGATATCTGTGCGGCAGTCGGCTTAAAAGATACTACGACTGGTGATACGCTTTGTGACGAAAAAGCACCTATCGTTCTTGAAAGAATGACTTTCCCCGAACCGGTTATTTCGGTTGCAATTGAACCGAAAACAAAAGCCGATCAGGATAAAATGGGTATTGCATTACAAAAATTGGCGGAAGAAGATCCTTCTTTCCGTGTTAAATCCGATACTGAAACAGGTCAGACAATCATTTCCGGTATGGGCGAACTTCACCTCGATATCATCGTTGACCGTATGTTGAGAGAATTTAAGGTTGAAGCAAACATCGGTAAACCGCAGGTTGCTTACCGCGAAACTATCAGAGGTAATGCGGATCAGGATTCTAAATTCATCCGTCAGTCAGGTGGTAAAGGTCAGTACGGTCACTGTAAAATCAGAATTTCTCCGGCCGAAGAAAACGCAGGATTTGTGTTTGAAAACAAAATTGTCGGCGGTGCAATTCCTAAAGAATACATTGAACCGGCAAGAAAAGGTATGGAAGAAGCTCTTGAAGGCGGAATCCTGGCAGGCTTCCCGATGATTGACGTTAAAGTTGAACTTTATGACGGAAGCTACCACGAAGTCGACTCATCAGAAATGGCATTTAAAATTGCAGGTTCCATGGCTATAAAAGAAGGTTGTAAAAAAGCTTCTCCTTGTATCCTTGAACCGATGATGAAAGTTGAAATCGAAATTCCCGATGAATTCACCGGAACAATTATCGGTGACATTTCAAGAAGACGCGGACGTGTTGAAGGTCAGGAACCGCAAGGCAACACGGGTAACGTAATAGTCAGAGCTATCGTTCCTCTCGCTAACATGTTCGGTTATGCAACTGATTTGAGAAGTAATACGCAGGGACGCGGTACTTTCTCAATGGAATTCCAGTGCTACGAACAAGTTCCCGCAAACATCGAAAAAGAAATCATTGAAAAAGCGGGAGCGAGCAAAGCATAAAGGCGAAGCCGAATGCGTCTAACGCGAGCGACCAAGACAGCGGGAGCGAGCAAAGCATAAAGGCGGAGCCGAATGCGTCTGACGCGAGCGACCAAGAAAGCGAAAGCGAGCATAAAGGCGAAGCCGATTTGCACAAAGCTAATTTACAAAAGTCCTTTAAAAAAGGACTTTTGTTTTTTATATTTTTTATTACAAAAAAAAGCCATTCTTTGAAAGAACGGCTACCAGACTTGGGGAGGAGGTATGAAAAACCGAAGTTTTTCATATCATAACGTTTTTTTTATCGGCACTGAAAAATTTTTTCTTCAAAATATTTTATAAATCTCATCTGTTTGATGTAGATGAAAAATTCTGCTATAATAATTTTATGAATGACGATTTTATTTCAACCGTAAGCCATGAACTCAGAACACCTTTGACTTCAATAAGAGGATTTTCAGAAACAATGCTTTCCTCTTGGGATAAGCTGGACGACGAAAATAAAAAAAAGTTTTTGAAAATCATTGTTGAACAGTCAAACAGGCTTATAAATCTTGTTGAAAACATGCTTTCGGTAACAAAACTGCAGGAAACTAAAGAAAATCTTATTTACAAAGAATTTTCCGTTAAACCCGTTATCGATATGACCTGTTCGGTTATAAAAAATCAGTATCAGGATAAAAAATATACGGTTAATATCAGTGAAAAAACACCGCAAATCCTTGCCGATAAAGACAAATTCCAACAGATTATGACAAATTTGATAGAAAATGCATCAAAATACGGCGATGAAAATTCTGAAATAATTATAAGTTCAAGCTTTGACGATGAATATGTTCATATAAAAGTTTCAAATTACGGAATTGAAATTAAAGAAGAAGATTATGAAAAAATATTCACCAAGTTTTCACGTATAGATAATCCGCTTACAAGAAAAGTTCAGGGAAGCGGTTTGGGACTATATATAACCAAAAACTTAACAGATAAAATGGGCGGTAAAATCAGTGTTAATTCAAATAACGGCATGACGACTTTTGAGGTATGCATGCCCTGTGCAAATATTGAAAGGCAGGCTAAAAATGCAGTCAGTTACCTTGATAATTGATAAACGCCGTGAACTTTCGACAAAATATAAAAAACTTTTGTCCGACAAGAATAACGAAGTGATCGTAAGCAAAAGCCTGATATCCGCAATCAAACTGATACAGGATAAAGAACCTGATATAATAATAATTTCAGACAGTATTGACAGTGATTTATCGGATTACTGCAAAAAAATTCGGGCATTAACTTATAACATGCGTCCCGTAATAATTGCTGTATCAAAATCCGCCGAACTTGATGACAAACTTTCCGTTCTTGCAAACGGTGCGGATGATTTTATATCCGAACCCGTTAACTCACAAGAATTTGTGATGAGAATAAAAGCACATTTGAGACGGGAACTTGAATCCAATATGGATATGAAAAATTTTCTGCCCGGAAGAAATTACTCAATGCGTGCAATTAAAAGAACGATACTTGAAAAAGAATTGCGTGCCGTACTTTTAATAAGCATAGAGAATTTTGAAAGTTATAAAGAAACTTACACAGAGCTTGCCTCCGACAAGGTTATGCAGACATATTGCGCAATCATTCGTTCGGTATTATCGGATAATGATTATTTCGGTTCAATTTCGGATAACAAGCTGATTGTGATAACTGACGGTTTGAAAGCCGAAAAACTTGCCAATTACTTAACTTTTGCATTTGATTCGGTATCGTCAAAATTTTATTCCCCGCAGGATATTAAGCGCGGTTACATGCTTATGCAGGGGGATGAGTATGCGGGCAGACGCGCCAATTTTGTACATACAACAATCGGAATTGTAACCAATGAGTTTGTACATTATAATGATGCGGCGCAGTTGATGAACGCATTAGAACAAATTCATGCCATGGCGGATAATCCCGCTAAATCAAATTATTTAATTGAACGTCCGAAATTGAGTGCCGAAGATTCAATAAGTTATGAAGTTAACAAAAAAATTGCGATTATTGAAGAAGATGAGGCAATGAATGTTCTTTTGAGGACTATTTTAAATCTTCAAGGTTATGAGATTGCAGAGGATTATTGTGATTCGCCGGCATTAATTATTCTTGATGCGGGAGATTCGGATACTTTGAAGGGACTTGAACTTTGCAGACAAATAAGGCAAAATCCGGATTTCAACCGTACAAAACTTATTGTTACCTCCGTTTTTCATGATAAAGAATCCGTCCTGAATGCAGGTGCAGATATATATATTCCTAAACCTTATGAAATTTCATCGCTTATAAAATGGGTAGAACAGCTGTTATCCGATTAATTCTTCCAGTATTTGAGCATTATTATTTGCTTTTTGATTGTTCCTGAGAACATTACGTCGCATATAAGTTCTTAAAGCTTCACGAATAAGCTCACTGCGTGTCCTCTGTTCTTCGGAAGCCACACCGTCAATTCTGTGAAGAAAATCATCGGGCATTGTAACTAATATTTTTGCCATAAATACACACTCCGTTTATAATCGGATAATAACACAGATTTTTAAGTTTTTCAAGTATCTAGCCTGAAAGAGTAATAGACATTAACATTTTATATTATAATATACTTAATGAAAGGAGTTTTTTATGGACGAAAACAATAACCAGTACAAACATGAAGAATTTGATGATTGCTTTTTGTGCAAACACCCTGCACTAAGACATTTGCTAACTGCTTTAATGGCATTTTTGGGTGCATTTGCCGCATTCTATGTAATTACCGATTGGCATTTCAAAAGAATGTACGATCCTGTTTACCAGATGGGCAGAATGGATAAAGCCATTATGCAAAGAGAAAGAAACTTTGACAAGATGGAAATGCGTGCAATAAAACAGCAGGAAAAAATGGACAAACAGACAATGAAACATCGAGACAGACTTGCAAAGCAGGCTGCCGGTTTTATTCATGTTGAACAAACCCCTGATGAATACAAAATTATCATTGATTTAAGACCGTTTGACAACAACGAAAAAAATGTTGAAGTTAAAGTTAACGACAATACACTTACAATCAATGCTGCGGGAGAAACCACTCACCGTAACAAACAGGAAGTTATAAGATACAGTCAGACATTTGCGTTTGGAGAGAAAATTGACGCGGATGAGATTACCAAGACGCGCGAAGGTAATAACTATATAATAACTGTTCCGATTGACTAACTGAAAAAGCCGCTTTTGCGGCTTTTGTGTTATAATGGATGTATGAAAATATTAATTGTTGATGATTCCGAAAAATGGGTTATGTATCATGAAAGTGTTATAAGGGAAATTTTCAAAACGCCCGTTCAAACGGAAAAAGCGTTTTCCGCAAAGCAGGGAGTGGAAAAGATAACATCATCCGTAGATGAACCTTATGATATAATTTTAACCGATATGCAGATGGAATCGGATTTTTTGCCTCTTTTGGCAGGTGAATGGTTTATAAAACAGATAAAATTTTTTAAAGAATATAAAAATACGAAAATTATAATAATTTCCGCATCCTCAAACATAAAATTAACAGCTGAAAAATATAACGTTGATTATATTCCGAAATATAAATGCAAAGATTTGAACGAGTATTGTAACAAATTATTAAAAAAATAGGTAAAAGTTTAAAGTTTCTCCTTTATCGAGCCGTTATAAATAATGCGGTTAGAAAAAATAAGGAGATGTAAATTATGTATTCATACACGGTTTGGCCCGGAGCATACAGTTTTAAGGAAGAAATAGGTTTGTTTTTGGAATATTTTAAAGACCAAATAATTGAAGTGATGAAAAAGATTGAAGAAACTGAGGATGCAATTTCTCAGTAAGCTGCGGATTAAGGATATGTAAAGCCGGTAAAGTTTTCTTTACCGGCTTTTTGTAGTCATAATATCGGAATTTATTTTCCTAAAGCACCTGCAACCGCAACTGCTACTGCTACCGTTGCACCTACCATCGGGTTGTTGCCCATTCCGATTACACCCATCATTTCAACGTGTGCCGGAACTGAAGATGAACCTGCAAATTGTGCATCGCCGTGCATTCTGCCCATAGTATCCGTCATACCGTATGATGCGGGGCCTGCAGCAACGTTATCGGGGTGAAGTGTTCTTCCCGTTCCGCCGCCTGATGCTACGGAGAAGTATTTTCTGCCGTTTTCAAAACACCATTTTTTGTAAGTCCCTGCAACGGGATGCTGAAATCTTGTCGGGTTAGTTGAGTTACCTGTGATGGAAACGTCAACGCCTTCTTTAATCATGATTGCAACACCTTCCGATACATCATCCGCACCGTAGCATTTAACTTTTGCTCTTTCACCGTCCGAGAACGGAGTTTCTTTAACAACTTTCAATTCACCCGTTTTGTAATCGTATTTTGTTTCAACTGATGTAAAGCCGTTAATTCTTGAAATTACATAAGCCGCATCTTTTCCCAAACCGTTCAAAATTACTCTGAGCGGTTCTTTTCTTACTTTGTTAGCGTTTCTTGCAATACCGATTGCACCTTCCGCAGCGGCGAAAGATTCATGGCCTGCCAGAAAACAGAAGCATTTTGTTTCTTCTCTCAAAAGCATAGCAGCGAGATTACCGTGTCCCAAGCCGACTTTTCTTGTATCACCGACAGAACCGGGAACTGCAAAGGCCTGTAAACCTTCACCGATTAAACTTGCAGCTTCTGCCGCATCTTTTGCTTCTTTTTTAAGTGCTATTGCAGCACCGAGTGTATATGCCCATACCGCATTTTCAAATGCTATAGGCTGAATTCCTTTTACTATGGCATCTACATCAATCCCTTTGGATTTGCAAAGTTCTTGAGCTTCTTCCAATGATTTGAATCCGTATTCGGGCAATATTTTATTTAATTTTGCCTGACGTCTGTCTTGTCCTTCAAATTTTACCATTTCTATTACCTCATAATTATGTTAGCGCTTATTCAACTCTGGGATCAATCTTTTTAACGGCATCGTTAAATCTTCCGTAAGTGCTTGTGAATTTTTCCAGAGCTTCTTTCGGATCAACACCTTTTTTAACGGCTTCCATAAATTTGCCGAGGTGAACGAATTTGTATCCGATAACTTCGTTATTTTTGTCCAAGCCCAATTCCAGAACGTATCCTTCTGCCAATTCAAGGTATCTTACACCTTTTTGCTTTGTGGAATGAATTGTTCCGACTTGTGAACGCAAGCCTTTTCCTAAATCTTCAAGTCCCGCACCGACAGGCAAACCGTTTTCCGAGAATGCCGTTTGAGTTCTGCCGTAAACAATCTGCAGGAATAATTCTCTCATTGCAACGTTAATTGCGTCACAGACAAGGTCTGTATTAAGAGCTTCCAAAATCGTTTTACCCGGAAGAATTTCGCCTGCCATAGCAGCAGAGTGTGTCATACCGGAACATCCGAGAGTTTCAATAAGAGCTTCCTGAATGATACCGTCTTTTACGTTCAAGGTCAATTTGCAAGTACCCTGTTGAGGTGCACAACACCCGCAGCCGTGGGTAAGACCTGAAATTTCCTTAATTTCTTTTACCTTTGTCCATTCGCCTTCTTGAGGGATAGGAGCAGGTTCGCCTTTTACGCCGCGTTTTACACAGCACATTTCTTCTACTTCTTTTGTTACTTGTATACGATCCAACATTTCTATACTCCCTTCGGTTATATACATCTGATATTGTACGCTGTGAAGGAAGTAAGTCAAGATATTACATCTGAGAAATGCTAATTTATCCGTTAAATATGTGGGGGTAGAAGTTATTAGGTTACTAAGTTACTGGGTTATTAAGTTATTAGGTTCGTTACGGTTCGCTGCGCGAACGAAATATTTATTTAAGTGTCAGTTCGCCATGCGAAGAAGCTTCGCATTCCGGTTTTTTATAATCTGTACAAATACCTATATCCTTGCAGGTAATGAAAAAAACGTGAATAAAAGTTTTTATATTATCGGAGGGAAAATTTATGAGTGAATCTTGTGAATGCAATTTCGGACAGCGAAAAGTTTTAATGGTTGTAACAAGTGCATCGGAATTAAAAGACAATTATCCGACGGGAGTTTGGTTTGAGGAATTTGCCGTACCTTATCTTGCGCTGGTAAACAAAGATGTAGCGGTTACGGTTGCTTCGCCTAAAGGCGGAGAAGCTCCGATTGATGAGGCGAGCAAGAGTTTTATAAACGATATCAAATGGAACAAAGCAAAACAGGCTCTGGGCGATACCGAAGCTCTTGATACCGTTGATTTTACGCAGTACGAAGCTCTCATACTTCCGGGCGGACACGGTCCTTTGGTTGATTTATATAATAACGAAACGCTCGGTATGATTATTAACGATTATGACAAACGCGGAAAGCTTGTTGCGGCAATATGTCACGGCCCTGCAGGACTTCTGTCGGCAAAAGAGGAAGGAATTTCTTTTGTTAACGGCAAAAAATTGACATGCTTTACCAACGAAGAAGAAATTTATGCCAAAAAAGAAAGCGTAATTCCGTTTTTCCTTGAAGATGCATTGAGAGATGCGGGAGCACTGTTCACTCAGGGAACGATAGGCGAAGTCAATGTCATAGAGGACGGCAATTTAATAACGGCACAAAACTATCAGTCTGCCGAAGCGTTTACAAAAGCTGTAATCAAGCATTTACATATCTAGTGCAATATCAAGAGTCGGAGCTTTTGCGACAATTGCGCTTGATGAGATAATGTCAACACCTGCGGATGCAATACTGTTAACCGTATCAAGATTTACATTTCCGCTTGCTTCAACAATTGCCCGATGATTTATATATTCAACTGCCATTTTCATCAAATCAACGGGCATGTTATCGAGCATAATAATGTCCGCACCTGATTTGACGGCTTCTTTAACCTGTTCAAAAGTATCGCATTCAACTTCAATTTTGTGTGCGTGCGAGATATTTTCGCGCAATTTTTTTACGGCATTTTCAATAGAGCCTGCGAGCCTGATGTGGTTATCTTTAATCATTGCGCAATCTGCGAGGTTAAATCTGTGTAAAGCTCCGCCGCCGATTTTTACGGAATACTTTTCAAACGCTCTGAAATTCGGTGTTGTTTTTCTTGTATCGACAATTTTTGCGGAATAAGGCGCGATTGCATCCTGATATTTTCGGGTTTCCGTAGCAATTCCCGACATTCTTTGAAGGTAATTCAGCGATACGCGTTCTCCCATGAGTAAATCTTTTGCGGGACCTTCAATGTCGGCAATTTTGTCTCCTTTTTTGATTTTGTCGCCGTCTTTAAAATGAAAATTTATAACAACTTTATCCGAAAGTATTTCAAAAACTGTTTTAAAAACATCGCATCCGCATAAAACACCTTCGCTTCTTGTATTCAGTTCAGCTTTCAGATAATCTTTTTCACCCGCAAGGTTTTCGGTTGTGATGTCGCCAAAGCCGATATCCTCTGCCAATGCTTGTTTTACATGTTCTTGTACATAAAATTTACTTAACAAAATCGGGTACTCCTTCATTTTTAGTTACAAAGCTGTGAATACATTCATCATAAGTTTGAGGGTAATCCGTTCTGAAATGTGCTCCTCTGGATTCTTTTCTTAAAAGTGCGCATTGAACAATCAGGCGGGAAACAACGAGCATATTTCTGAATTCATATTCTTCTCTGTTTAAGCATTTGTTTTTACGCGGAAATTCCCGTTGAAGTTCTTCAAATTCTTCCAGTGCAAGGCATAAATCTTGTTCGTTTCTCAAAATTCCCGCATAATTCCACATGATATTTTGAAGTTTGGTTTTAAGCGATGAAACGTCAATTTCATCAAGTATAATATCTTCGTTGTTGTATTCGTCAATGACGGATTTAAGTTCTTCATCAATTTGTTTGGGTGTTTTAAGGTTAATTGATTTTAAATATTCTGCGGCGGTGTAAGCGCAAACAACGCATTCAAGCAGTGAATTGCTTGCGAGTCTGTTTCCGCCGTGAAGTCCGGTTGATGCAACTTCACCGATAGCGTACAGTCCTTTGATTGAGGTTTCGCCTTTAATATTTGTTTTTACCCCGCCCATGAAATAATGTGCCGCAGGCGCAACCGGTATAAAATCATGTGAAATATCAATTCCGTTTTCCAGACATTTTTTTGAAATATTCGGAAATCTTTTTGCCAATTTTTTGTTTTCAATGCAGGAAGCGTTGAGGTAAACGTTATTTACATTATGTTCAATCATTTCATTAAAGTTTGCTCTGGTAACGATATCTCTCGGAGCAAGTTCTTTTCTTTCATCGTATTTATACATAAATTCAACACCGTCGGCATCGCATAACTTTGCGCCTTCTCCTCTGACGGCTTCGCTGATTAGAAATCTGTTTTCATCGTTATCGATTGCGAGTGCGGTGGGGTGAAATTGAATAAACTCCATATCCTGTAATACCGCTCCGGCTCTGTATGCAAGTGCAATCCCGTCGCCTGTGGCTCCTGCGGGGTTGGTTGTATATTTGTATAACTGGCCTATTCCGCCGGTTGCAAGGAAAACTGCGGATGAATAAACCGTTTCATACTGCCCCGTTATATTATTAAATATTATAACACCTTTGCATTCGTTGTTTTTTACGAGTAAATCGACTGCATCAGTCTGTTCATATATTTGAATTTCACTGTTTTCTTTTACTTTTTTGCACAGAGCCTGTTCAATCATTTTGCCCGTGGCATCTCCGCCCGAATGAAGTATTCTTCTTACGCTGTGGGCGGCTTCTTTGGTAAAACACAGGTTGTTATCTTCATCGCGGTCAAATTCAACACCGAATTTCAAAAGGTCTTTGACGACTTCATCCGAGTGTTCCGAGATATATTTTACGGTATTAAATTCGCTCAAACCTGCTCCCGCTTTGATTGTATCGGAGATATGCGAAGCCGTTGAATCGGATTTATTTTCTTTCATAACTCCGACAATACCGCCTTGAGCATATCTGGAGTTGCTTTCTCCCAGTTTTGATTTGGTAATCAAAAGCAAACCGTCAGGCAAATTTACCTGCTGTTCTGTTTTTAATGCGGCATACAATCCTGCAATACCGCTTCCTATTATTACTGCGGAGTATTTAGAATATTTCATCAACAGTATAATAATCCAAAATAATTTTTTTTACTATAAGAAAATATTAAGATTTAATTAATTTATATAAGAGCGGAAGACACACAATATAATATTTTTAATTTTTCTTCATTATTGTATAAATCGCGAATGTTTTTGTTGATTCCGTCAACATAATCTTTCGGACAAAGGCGATTGTTAAACTGAAAAAGCTTGTCTACGTCAACATTTAACGCATCCGAAATCCTTTCGAGTGTTTCGGATTGCGGATAATTTCTGCCCGTTTCAATTTTGCTGAGGCTTGTAATATCCATGTTAATCATTTCAGCCAGCTGTTCTTGAGTTATGTTCCTGTCTTTACGCAGGTTTTTAATTCTTCTGCCAAGTTTGGTTTTCAAATTCTCCATATAAGAAATCATAAATGAATATATTTTATAAAAAATAGCTCAATAGGCATATTTTTTGTTGACAATTTAGACTAATAATCATATAATTATGACAGATAGTCAAATTTTTTGGAGAAAATATGAAAAAGAGTCAACTTTTTGTAAACGGTAATGATGGAAAATACGGAACTTTAACGGAAAAATCGGCGTTTTCGCTTGCCGAAATGATGGTAGTCATGCTTATTATGAGTATAGTTTTGGCTGCCATGGCGCCAATCATTACAACGAGGATAAAAGCCGATCAGGCATTGAAAGCGGGTGAAGCTGCCGCACCCCAAGAAGATAACAATCCGTGGAAATGGGTTGAGGATTCTGAGACTGATGCTTATTCTCAGGCTTCAAGAAACATGATTGGTCAAAGTGCGGCCGAAGAAGATGACGGCGATGCAATGCTGATTTTTAATAAGGGAAAAGATGATAAAAACGATATTTTGTTTAAGAATTCTAACGGTATTGTCGGGCGTTTAGATATGTGGAACCTTTCTAGCGATTATAAGGGTCTTATACTCGGAGATACAACTACAAATTCATATAAATATGACGGCGGCATATCTATTGGTTTTGGTAATGCCATTGCGGAGGATCGTTTCGTTTTCCCAACTTCTTCTGTAATGCTCGGATATAAGAATACAATAGAGGGGGAAGGAAGAAATGCTATGGTATTTGGAACCGAAAATACCGTGAATGGGCTTAGGGGAACCGTAATCGGAAAGAGTAATAATGTAAAAGGTAATGATTTGTATGTATTAGGAGAAAACAATACTACACCCGCTTCATCCAGTGGTGGTGGTAGTTGTGTAATAGGTGAAAGGAATACAGAAATAGGTGCCAATAGTTATTTGTTTGGCCAGCAAAATAAATCACCCGAAGGAGGCTATGCATTTGGGAGCTTTAATGAATTAAACGGATATAACTCTGTAGTTGTTGGGTATAGTAATACCACAGCATTAGCTTCACCGTATGATACAGGTACCGGCTATGCATTTGGGGGAGTAAATTCAGTATCAGGACCCTCGTTCTCTATGGCAATAGGTATGGGTAACGAAACTACCGGTGATCATAGTATAGCAATGGGTAATTATTCAAAAGCAACTGCATACTATTCTATAGCAATAGGTAGCGCTTCTTCTTATAAGAAGGCACAAACAACAGCAAGCGGTCAGTGGGCTTTTGCATTAGCAGGTGCTCAAGCAAGCGGTAATTATTCTGTTGGAATGGGAAGACTTACTTTAGCTTCGGGTGACTATTCTGTAGCAATAGGTAATAGTGCTCATGCTACAGGTAAATCCTCTCTGGTGATATGTCCAAATGATGGTGCTGCATATAATGATGATGGGAATACGCGGTACCCCTATTCTGCAATAGCCTCCGGTTTACGTTCTGTTGCGATTGGTTATAGAGCACTGGCAGAGAAAGACTATGATTTTGTTTTAGGCTCTAGCAAGCATAATGTAAAAATCCCAGGAACACTCGCCGTATCACAAACTCTAACCGTAAAGGGCACCGCAGTCCAATCTGACAAACGTCTGAAATATATTAAAGGTGAAAATAAAAACGGTTTAGACGCAATTAAAAAGATGAAAGTCTACAACTTCACCTTCAAAAAAGATAAAGACAAAGAACCCAGAGTCGGCGTCATCGCACAAGAACTTCAAAAAATCCTTCCCGATGCCGTTAAAAAAGGCTCTGACGGGTTCTTAACCATACGTATAGATGACATTATCTATACTTTAGTCAATGCCGTAAAAGAATTAGACCGCAAAGTTTCCGAACTCACAGAAACCTTAAAACAGGTTCAAGCGGAACAAAAAAGAATAAATCAGCGCTTGGATGCGTTGGAACATAAGTCTGTACATTGAAGAAGTTACTAAGTTATTAAGTTAGTAGTTACTAAGTTCGTTACGGTTCACTTCGTGAACAAAATTAAAAGAATCCGACTGTCGCGGAGTGAACAATAACTTGTTAGTGTAAAAGTTAGTAAGTTAATAGTTATTAAGTTATGTCTTGCTCGTTCGCGTTAAACGGGTCTACGGTTGTCGTCTGCAATGACTTTGTCATTTTGTCGACAAGCCTTCGCCCTCTGCTCACTCGCGCTAGGTTCAAATAGGTTCGCTGCGCGAACGAAATTTAAAAAAGGTTCTCATTCAACTTAAGCTCCGCGTAAAGCGGAAAGCTTAACATATCATTCCTCTCCCGTCTTTCAGGCGGGAGTTTTCTTTTTTTACCCCCTGCGTCAACAATCTTTCATACTTTAGACATCCGTTTTACCCTATCGCAGAGGCACGACGTTGCCGTTTAACGCGAGCAGGTACTAATTCCGGCTTACCTGCTTGCGTTTAAAGTTTTTTCCTCTTTTTACATTAATTTTTTGTTTGTTATAAAATATAAATCAAGGAGAAAAATTAAATGAACAGAATTGGAATTGATGTAGGCGGGACTAATGTTAAGATTGCACTTGTTGACGAAAAAGGAAGCATTTTATATTCAAATTCCGTACCTACCCGCGCGGAAATGGGTTATGAATACACTATCAGCAATATTAAACAAGCTATCTGTGACCTTTTGAAAGAAACAAAACTTAATGCCAAAGATATCGAAGGTATAGGCTTCGGGTTCCCCGGGCAAGTAGATTACAAAGCCGGAATTGTCAGAAATGCCCCGAATATCCCCGGATGGGTTGAAGTTCCTATAGCAGAGCTTATTGAAAACGAGTTTAATATCCCCACAAGAGTGGATAATGATGTCAGATGTGCGGCACTCGGTGAGCTGAATTACGGCGCCGGGAAAGGCTGCGAAAATCTTATCTGCATTACTGTCGGCACAGGCATCGGTTCCGGATTGATTGTTAACGGAAAACTTGTACGCGGCGCTTCCAACGCTGCCGGAGAAATCGGTCATATTAAACTTCAAATGCATGACGGCCCGATTTGCGGATGCGGTGACACCGGTTGTATGGAAGCCTTTGCTTCAGGCCCTTCAATTGTCGCCATGGCAGAAAATTATATCAGAGGCGGAAAATCCACTAAGTTCCGTGAAATGGCTAACAGAGATCCCATTACTCCGTATATCGTCTGCGAAGCCGCAAAGGCGGGAGATCCCGTTGCACAAAGAATTTTTGCCACAATCGGCGAGTATATCGGAATCGGTATGGCCGGAGTTGTTAACCTCTTAAATCCCGAAAGAATTATTGTGGGCGGCGGTGTTGCTGATGCCGGTGATTTACTGCTTAACCCGCTCAAAAAAACTCTGAAAAGCCGCGCAATGAAAATTGCCGGAGAAGCGGTACAAGTCGTTCCCGCTCAGCTTGGAAATACCGCGGGAGTTATCGGCGCAAGCCTTTTAATCGAAAGTTAATAACTGGATAGTTTTATTATTTCATGATAAAAAATAATTATGGCAGTTTATTTCTTTTACGGTGAAGAAGATTACGATATCGACTCGGAAATCGAAAAACTTAAAAAAGGACTCGATAAAAATTTTATTGATATGAGTTTTAAAACTTACGATTGTCCCAAGGCTTCCGATTTAATCCCAATATTGCGTTCTCAACCGATGATGTTCGGAAAAATGCTTATCGTGATAAATTGCCTTGATTATTTTTCAAAGTTACATAACGAAGATTTGCTTGATGAAATAGAAAAAGCTTTAAAAGATAATACCGACAATGTAGATATTGTTTTTGTCGCAAAACTTGTGAGAAACGACGGAAGAAAACTTGACGGAAGAAAAAGATTCTATAAAATTCTTAAAAGCTTTAACTCAAGGGAGTTTTCTCTTATTCCGACTTACAAAACCGCGGAGCTTGAAAACAGAATTCTAAAATTTGCCAAAGAAAAAGATTTGAAACTCGACAAATCGGCACTTACGGCTATAATAACACAACTGGGAAACAATTTAAGACAGATTGACAAAGAACTGGATAAAGTTAAACTTTTTGCGTATCCCGAAAAAAATATTAACGGCAAAATGATTAAAGAAATCTGCGTATCAAATGAAGATTTGTTTGCATTTTCCGACTTGCTTATGGAAAACCGTAAAGGCGAAGCATTAAAAGAGTACAGAAAACTTTTGAACAGCCGTTATCCGCTCGAAATCCTTACTACGCTTCAATCCATGATTAGAAGATGGATTGTGTTAAAAGCCCGTTCGGCTGATTTTTCGCCCTTTGAACTGTCAAAAATGACGGGTATGCATGAATACGTGGTTAAACTTACTTTGAAAAATCTTAAAAACACACCGCTCAAAGATTTGGTTAAACTTAAACAAAATCTTACCGATACCGAATACAAAATTAAATCAGGTTTGGCGGGAGATATTGAAACAGAAATAGAAAACGCTTTGTTTAGAGGTTGAAATTGCAGGATATAAGAGAAAAATTACCGTTTTTAATTAATTATTTCGAAAATGCAGTAAAAAATAAAAATACATCGCATTGTATATTATTTTACGGCTCCGATATTCAGGCTCAATACGATTTAGCTCTGGAAATCGCACGAATGCTAAACTGCACCGGCACTCATGATGACTCTTGCAGTTGTTTGAATTGCAATTGGATCAGAGAGAATAAACATCCGGCGGTCTTAACGATTTCAAGACTTGATAACAAACCGTCCGATGATACTTCAAAAACTGTTATTTCTATTGAACAGGCAAGAAGAATTAAAAATGACCTGCTTGTAACTTCCGATTATCACAGAGTTTTAATATTTTGCGACAGAGATAAGTACGAAAATATCAGCGGTTTAAATGAGCAGAACTTTCAGGCGGAAACTGCAAACGCATTATTGAAAACTCTTGAAGAACCGCCTTCCGATACGACTTTTTTCTTTTTGACAAAAGACAAGTCGGATATGATTAATACTGTGGTTTCACGCTCTCAAAGTTTTTATGTGCCTTCAATAAATGAAGAAAACAGAGATTTTGAGCTTGTTAATGAAATTATGGACGGCTATTTGGAATTGGATCGCAGCGAAGTTTTGGATTTTAACGATAAAATTAATTCGCTTTTGAAATATGAAGTTGCCGATGAAGTATTTTCACAGATGCAAAATTATATTGAAATGCTTTTGAAATCGGCTTCAAATTCCGCTTTAAAAAACAAGTTGATATCCGATATAAAAGCAATTGAACAGGCAAAAAGAGAAAATGCATTAAATATGAATATTCAAACCATAGTCGAAACCTTGAGCATGAAATTGATATTATAATTATTACTTTTTGTTAATAACATTCGGTTTAATATTATTTTTTATTGTATAATCGGGAGTATGGGACAAGTTGTAAGAAGAAAGGACATAACCGGTTTTGTCCGCGAATTGCAAAAGAGCGGAAAGACCGTTGCGGTTACAAACGGCTGTTTTGATATTCTGCATGTCGGTCATGTAAGATATCTTGAAAAATCCAAAAGTTTTGCGGATGTCCTGATAGTTTTGTTAAATTCGGATAAGTCAGTACATTCGATAAAAGGACCTTCCCGTCCCCTTAATAACGAAAATGACCGCGCGGAAATATTAAGCGCTTTGAGTTGTGTTGATTATGTGGTATTATTTGATGAGGATAGTCCGAGGAATCTTTTAGATGAAATTAAACCCGATGTGTATACTAAAGGTGCGGATTATACAACGGAAACGCTTCCCGAAGCGGATATAATGAAAAAAAACGGGACAAGAGTTGAGTTTATAGACTTTGTGGAAGGAAAATCAACAACAAATATAATTAATAAAATGAAAGGCGGTTAATCATATTTTTGTATCTGCCTCAATAAATTATAAATATAAAATAAATTATAAACTAAGGAGATAAATTATGCCAACATTTACATTAGAAGAGATTACACATATTACCGGCGGTATGCTTACCAAAGTACAAGATGCCGAGATTTCACAGATTGCACCGCCTTTGCTTGCGGATGCCAATACACTTGCACTTGCACTCGGTGAAGATGAGATTGCTAATCTCGCAAAATCAAATGCTAAAGCCGCTCTTGTACCTTTGGGGGTTCAAATTCCTAATTTGACAACGATTGAAGTTGAAAGACCAAGGCTTGCAATGATGAAACTTTTAAATATGTTTTACTCTGCACCCGAGGTTAATAAAGGAGTTCACCCTTCTGCAACGGTTCATGAAACGGCAAAACTCGGTGAAAATGTTCAAATCGGACCTAATGTAGTTATCGGACGTGACGCATTTATCGGGGATAATACCAAAATCCTTGCCAATTCTTATATCGGAAGCGGCGCGGTTATCGGCAAAAACTGCTTGTTCCACCCCGGTGTAAATATAGGCGACAGGGTTAAAGTCGGAAATGATGTAATTCTTCACCACGGAGTTTCTCTGGGTGCGGACGGTTTCAGCTTTGTGACCGAAAATCCCGATAACATTGAACAGGCAAGAAAAGATGGCGAAATTAAAGAAACTAATTCTAAACATGTTATCTTCAAAATCCCTTCAATCGGTTCCGTTGTGATAGGTAACAATGTTGAAATCGGAGCTAACTCGACAATCGACAGAGGAACTATTGAAAATACCACAATCGGTGATAATACTAAAATTGATGATTTGGTAATGATTGGTCATAACTGTAAAGTCGGACAAGGATGTTTGATAGTTTCACAGGTCGGCATTGCAGGAAGCTGTGTAATCGGTGACCGAGTTGTAATTGCAGGTCAGGCCGGTCTTGCGGATCATATCGAAATCGGTTCGGATACAATTATTACCGCAAAAGCCGGTGTTACAAAATCTTTCCCTGAAAAATCGATTGTTGTCGGTATTCCCGCAATGCCGAGAAAAGATTTTATAAAACAGCTTAAAACCATGAAAGATGCACAGGAAATATTTGCTAAATTCAGAAAATACGAACCTATGCTGAAAGAATTTGAGGACAGCATTAATAATGACCACAATTCTTAAAGAAATTTCAATATCCGGAAACGGATTAATGAAAAATAAGCCGTGTACCGTAAAATTTTGCCCGTCAAATGAAGGCAGGATAAGATATTTTGTCAAAGGTGTGTCTTTTGATGCGGATGTTGAAAATGTCCTGTCTACAGAACATTGTGTTGTTTTGGGCAATAAAAAAGGCAGTGCAATGCTTACGGAACATCTTACCGCAGCTCTGGCATTTGCAGGTATTGACAGTGTCGATATTTATATGGATGAAGAAGAAGTTCCGGCACTTGACGGAAGCTCAAAACAATGGGTTGAACTTTTTAAAAAAGCAGGTGTGGAAAAACATTTGTTTCAAAGACAAAAATCTTACACGGTGTGTGAGCCCGTATATTATCTGAACGGTAAAACAAGCCTTGTTGTTTTGCCTTCCGATGAACTTTATATTTCTTATTCCGTAAATTATAATCATCCTGATTTGACAAGGCGCTGGGTTGCTTACAATCCGAAAAACAAAGAAGAAATTATAGAGGCTCGAACTTTCGGATTTTACAAAGATTTGAAAAAATTTCAGATGCTCGGTTTTGCACGCGGGGTTACTATAGAAAATACTTTGGGTTTGACTGATGACGGTTACACATCGGATTTGCGCTCTGATTGCGAACCGATTAAACATAAAATTCTTGATTTAATCGGGGATTTTTATTTAACAGGTATAAACCCGCTGAACTTGAAATGCCAAATCCTTGTAAAAGAGGCAGGGCATGCGGTTCATATAAAAACCGCAAAGATGTTAAAAGATAAATTAATTGAATGTAAATAATAAAGGAGAGAAAAAATGACAGAAGCAACAGAAGTAATGAGTTTTGATGTAACGGATATTATGAAAATGATTCCTCATCGTTATCCGTTTTTGCTTGTAGACAGAATAACCGAATGCATTCCCGGTAAAAGTGCAAAAGGCTACAAAAATATGACTATGAATGAAGCCTTCTTTCAGGGACATTTTCCTAACAACCCGATTATGCCCGGTGTACTTCAGTTAGAAGCAATGGCTCAGTGTTCTGCTCCGATTTTAATGACTATGCCTGAATTTAAAGGAAAATTAACTCTTTATGCGGGAGTTGACGGCGTAAGATTTAAAAATATCGTAAGACCGGGCGACAGATTTGATATGGAAGTCGAACTTGTTAAGGTAAAAGGCCCTATATGCAAGGCACACGGGGTAGGAAAAGTTGATGGTAAAATCTGCGTTGAAGCCGATATGACATTTGCTTTGAAATAAAAATGCATGTGTTATTAAAATAATATAAATATATGCTGTTTTGCAGGAATTTATATTATAATGGATACAAAGAGAGGGAAAGATTTATGATAGACAAAACAGCAATTATTCATCCGTCCGCAAAAATAGCTGATGATGCGGTTATAGGACCGTATGTTGTAATCGGCGAAAATGTAACTGTCGGACACGGTACAAGAGTTATTTCAAATGCTCATATTGAATTTGCCGAAATCGGCGACAATTGTACAATATCACCGTTTGCAACAATAGGCTCCGAACCTCAGGATTTGGGGTATAAAGGTGAACCGACAAAAGTTGTTATAGGTGACGGCACTATAATTAAAGAAAATGTTACTGTTCACAGAGGCGCTGCCTGCGGAGATTTTACTACAAGAATAGGTAAAAAATGTCTGCTTATGGTAGGTTCTCATGTTGCTCATAACTGTGTTTTGGCGGATGAAGTTATTCTTGCAAACCTCGTTACTCTCGGCGGCCACGTACATGTCGGGTTCGGGGCATTTGTCGGCGGAATGAGCGTATTCCATCAGAATATAAGAATTGGTGATATGGCTATTATCAGCGGATTTTCGGCTTCCCGTCAGGATATCCTGCCTTATTCCAAAGGCGAAGGCAGACCGCCTGTTCCGAGAGGTTTGAATGTTATTGCCATGAAGCGCAGAGGTGTTCCTCAAGATGTCAGAACAGCAACAAATGACGCATTTAAACTTTTGATTTCGGAAGAATACAACACATCTCAGGCAATTGAGAAAATAAAAGCGGAAATTCCGATGAATGAATATATCGAAAAAATGATAGAGTTTATTCAAACTTCAAAACGCGGAGTGCTTTTAAAAACGCACAAAAGCGGTCATGAATCTTTGGAGGACTAATGCAAAAAACAATTTGGGACAAGTACGCCGAAGTGCTTGCGGATTATTCCGTTGATGTTAAAAAGGGTGATTTGGTACAGATTAGAGCCGCAAGTATTTATGCCAAAGATTTGGTAAAAGCTCTTTATAAACGAGTGCTTGAAAAAGGTGCTCATCCTATTTTGAGAACATCTTATGAAGATATGTCGGATATTTTTATAAAACTTGCATCGGATGAACAGCTTGATTTTATAGATCCGATTGTAAAAAAGGAATATGAAATTATTGACAAATTCATCTCTATCGGTGCACCGATGAATACTAAAAATATGGCACGGGCCGATTTGGCAAAGACGGGCAGACGTTCAAAAGCCTCAAGAGAACTTTCAACAATGCTTATGGAAAGGTCCGCAAAAGGTGATGCCAAATGGGTTGTTGCGGATGTCCCGACTCATGCACTGGCACAGGAAGCCAAAATGTCCTTTGATGAATACAGCGAATTTCTTTTCAAATCCTGTTATCTTGATAATGAAAATCCGGTTGAAAAGCTTAAAGAGCTTGATAAAAAGCAGAGCGGATGGGCGGAATATTTAAACGGGGTTAAAAAGGTCAGAATAACCGGTGAAAAGACAGATATAACTTTCGGGGTTGAAGGCAGAAAATGGATTAGCTGTTCGGGTTTAAACAACTATCCTGACGGTGAAGTCTTTACATCACCCGTTGAAGATGATATTAACGGAGAGATTTATTTTGATTTTCCTCAAAATTATCGCGGGAACAGTGCAACCGGAGTTCATCTTTGGATTGAAAACGGCAGAATAGTGAAATTTGAAGCCGAAACGGGCAGAGATTATCTTGAAGCAATGTTCAATATGGACGAAGGTTCAAAAGGTATCGGCGAAATAGCAATAGGTACAAATGATGAAATTTGCGAAGTTACGGGAAATATTTTGTTTGATGAAAAAATCGGCGGTTCCATACATATGGCAGTCGGTGCATCGTATCCGGAAACCGGAGGAAAAAATGTTTCCGGTCTGCATTGGGATATGATTAAAAACATGAAAAACGGCGGAAAGATTTTCGCTGATGATGTTTTAATATATGAAAACGGCAAATTTATTATTTAGTACAGATGCCATTCAATAACTTTTTGACAAATTCTTACCGTGTTTAAAGCAGCGCCTATTCTGAGGTTATCAGCCACACACCATAAAGAAATTCCGTTTTCAAATGCAAGGTTTTTCCTTATTCTTCCCGCAAATACAGGGTTTACTCCCGATGCATCACATGTTGTGGGATATTCATAGTTTTCGGGATTATCAATAACTTTTACACCATAAGCATTTTTAAGAATTTCTCTGACTTCATCTGGTGAGATGCTTTTTTCAAATTCAATATCAACGGCTTCCGAGTGTCCGTTAAAGACGGGAACCCTTGCGGCGGTACAGGAAATCGGTAAGTCTTCGGGAAGATGAAGAATTTTTTTTGTTTCGTTAACAACCTTCATTTCCTCTTTTGCGTATCCGTTTTCGCAGAATACGTCTATTTGCGGAATTACGTTGAATGCAATGGGCTTTTTAAAACATTTGTTTTGAAACTCTTGTTTTGCAAGTGATGCTTTTGTATTTTCGCTAAGCTCATTTATTGCGGCAAGTCCGGCACCCGATACCGCTTGATAGGTTGAAACGATAAGCCTTTTAATTTTCGCCTTGTCGTGTAACGGTTTTAAAACAAGCATTAATTGTGATGTTGAACAGTTCGGATTTGCGATAATTCCTTTATGAGATTTCAAATCACTATCGTTAACTCCCGCTATAACAAGCGGAACATCTTTTTCCATTCTGAAAGCAGATGAATTATCAATCAAAACCCCGCCGCGTTTAACAATTTCGGGTGCAAATTTTTGAGAAGTTGATGCGCCTGCGGAGGCAAGCACGATATTAACATTGTCAAAACTCTCCGGTTTTGCTTCTTCAACAATGTATGTTCTGCCTTGAAAATCGTACTTTGTTCCCGCTGATTTTGCGCTGGATAAAAATTTTATTTCACCGAAATCTATTTTTAGCTCATCGGTAATTTTTGTGATTTCTCTTCCTACAACACCTGTTGCTCCGAGAATTGCTATATTTGGCTTTTTCATGACTTCTCCCTTTCGGAAAAATTATATCATAAAAATTTGAATATTACTTTTATTCGGTGCAAAGAACCATTAATATCATTTCTTGAATATTTTTTTAAAATAATTTTTATCATTAAGTGCTTTATAAGTACAGCTTAACCCGTTATATGGGGATTTACTTGTTTCATTGCACCAATCATCCTCATCATTTCCGGAAGTGCCGTTACCAAAATAACTGTCTTTTTGAATGGCATTGTCATTTGCTCCCATAGGAATAAGTTTGTTATCGGTAACCTGAAATCCAAACAAATCCTTCCCTGCCATATTCGGTTTTTTAAGACCGTTAATGTCCGCAAAAATATAAACATGAGCGTTATACTGAGTATCAGCATATATAAAAGGATTTTCAATAAAAATTAATATTCCGTCAGCCAGGCGCAAAGTACCGTCATCAAGAAAATATTGATTGAAATTCGCATTTCCGGCAAAATTTCTGTAGGTTGGTAAACCTTTAGCATAGTTTACCTGTCCGGCTTGTACGGTTTTAAAATACCGTTGGAAAACAGGAACAAATGTTTGTCCGGAATAATTTCTTCCGTCAACATATCCTTCATTATCAATTTTCATAAGTTCAAAAGCTTGGCTTATAACGGAATAAGCTTTGTCAAATCTTGTTTTCATTTCAACAGCACGATAATTGTTAATCAAAGCAGGTATAGTTAATGCTGCCACTACACCGATTATCCCTAAGGTTATCAAAACTTCCGCCAGAGTGAACCCAAATTTCTTTTTAATTCCCATACTTACCTGCTTTCCGCTTAATTTAAAACGCATAAATATGCTTTTATAAGCATAAATATGCTTATAAAATAACATTTTTGATTTAAAAAGTCAATATCTGCTATTATCTTAATTATGTCTGCATACGAAGATATAAAAATACTTTTATTAAAAGAATGTATTACGGTAAAAAAACTTGTGCAGTTATATAATATGAATAATGAGCATAAGTTTACTCCTGACGGGTTATCGAAAAAACTCAGGTTTAATACATTACGTTATGATGAAGCAAAAAAACTGGCAGATTCAATCGGTTATGACTTAATTTTTAAAAAACGAAAACTGTCTTGATTATTATAATGCTAAATAAAAAATTAATAATATTTCCTTAAAAATTTGACATATTATAATATCAATAATATAATTACTATAAGGGTAGACCATATCCCTCTGACTACACATCAAAACTTTACTGTATAAAGGTGGAAAGGAGGTGATAAAATGGATAGGCTGATATTAAAAAAAGCCTTACTGGGAATAAGGCTTTTTATAGATTTTTTAGTCTATATCATTTAGGGTCTGTATAGGCTGTTCTGCAGAACAGCCACCCTTTATATATTATAACTCTTTTAAACTATTTGTCAAGATATTACAGGATATTTTCCAGTCCGTAGACAAAGCTGTTCTTTTTGAAAACATATTTTACCGCGAGCAAAACACCTTGCATATAACATTTTCTGTCCATCGAATCGTGTCTGATTGTAAGAATTTGTCCCGATGAACCTAAAATTACCTCTTGTGATGCAATATATCCGGGCATTCTGACAGAATGTATATGGATATTTGAATAGGAAGTTCCGCCTCTCGAACCTTGAATTGTTTCAACTTCTTTGCAATTTCCGTTTGTAAAGTCTTGTTTTGCTTCAGCCATAAGGTTTGCGGTTTTAATTGCAGTGCCTGAAGGGGCATCTTTCTTTTGATTATGGTGAAATTCTATAATCTCCGCATTGTCAAAATATTTTCCGGCAAGCTTTGCAAACATCATCATCAAAACCGCGCCCGTTGAAAAATTCGGTGCTATAAAACAGCCGGTATTTTTTTCTTTAGACAAATTTTCAAGTTCTTTAATTTGTTCATCATTCAGACCCGTTGTGCCAATAACAATTTTAATTCCGTTGTTAAGACAGAATTTTGCGTTTTCAAATATTGCCGAGGGCTGAGTAAAATCAACCAAAACATCTATATCTTCAACTCTTTGAGCTTCTTCAATCGAATGATACATACTGTCTGATGCCGTATCAATCATTGCGGTTAATTCAGTTTCGGGACATTGAGTTACGGCTTGGCAGACTTCTTTACCCATTTTCCCGAGTGCGCCGCATACTGCAATTTTTATCATAAATTTTCTCTCCTTATTTTTTTATTTTAGCATAAATATATATATGTGTTATAATTAGGGAAAAAGGAGAAACAGTCATGGCAGATGCGAAAATTTTAGCTACAATTGACAGAACCGATACGGAACAATTACAGATTTCCGTTAGTGAATACAAGGGAAAAAGTTATCTTAATATGAGAATATTTTACACAACCGACGGCGGCTCATCTTGGCTTCCGACCAAAAAAGGCGTAACTTTTTCACCGGATCAGATAGATTTGCTGGAAGAAGCTATTCAGGAAGCAAAAAAAGAATTTATGGAAGCTGAATAATGAAGTATGCTCTTGCCCTTGTAAATATAAAAGGCTTGGGAGTAAAGACATTCAGTTATCTCATACCCGATGAGATGAAAGACAAAATCAAAATCGGACAGGCAATTCTTGTGCCGTTCGGCAGACAAGGGCTGATAAATGCCTTTTGTGCAGGCTTTTCGGACTATTTGCCTCAGGAGATAAAGGCAAAAAAAATCAGCAGAATTTTGGATGAAACTCCTCTGTTTTCCGTGGAATATTTAAAGCTTTTGGAATGGATTGCCAATTATTACTGTTGTGATTTAGTAACGGTTTTGAATGCGGCTATTCCTTTAAAATTGATTGAAAAGGCTTCTAAAACCGAATTCTCGGTTGAATTTAAAAGTTATGAAGGTGCAACAAAAAGGCAGAGTGAAGTTTTGCAGGTACTTGAAAAACACGGCAAAATGCCTTTGATAATGTTTGAAAAACTTGCAAAGACGACAAGAGCAACGGTAAAAAAACTTGAACAGTGCGGTTGTTTGAAATTAACACAAGAGGAGCTTTATCGCAATCCGCTTGATATATTGAAAATTACGGATAGAGAAGCGCTTTTTGAGTTGAATGATGAGCAAAAATCCGTTTACGAAGGAATAAAAAACATAATCACTAAAACCCCATCCCTTGCAAGAGATGAGAGAACGAGTGATTGTTCAAAGAATATTCTTTTACACGGGGTTACGGCATCAGGGAAAACGGAAGTTTATTTCAAACTCATTGACGATACAATCAAATCGGGAAAAAATGTACTTTTTCTGGCACCGGAAATTGCTCTGGCATCTCAGCTCACCAAACGTCTTGCAAAGAAATTCGGTACGGAAGATGTTGCAATATGGCACAGCAGTATTTCTGACGGTGAAAGGTACGATGTCTGGAAAAAACTTTATAAAAATGAGATAAAAATTCTTGCGGGAGCGCGTTCGGCTGTATTTGCACCTTTACAAAATATAGGGCTGATAATAATAGACGAAGAACACGAAGGCGCTTATAAGCAAACTACGCCGGCTCCAAGATACGATGCGAGAGTTGTGGCGCAAAAGCTTGCACAATTCCATAACTGCCCGCTGATAAAAGGTTCCGCGACACCTGATATTTCGTCTTATTACAGAGCCGTGAACGAAGGGAGCTTGTTTGAGCTTAAACACCGATATAACAATGCCAAAGTTCCGCCCGTAACGGTTATAAATATGCAGGAATACGGCAGAGCATCTTATCATAATATTATATCAGTGCCTTTGCAGATTGGGATTAAGGAAACACTGGAGAAAAATCAGCAGGTAATTTTGCTTATAAACAGGCGCGGGTTTTCCACTTATACCCAGTGTCAGGCATGCGGGCATGTGATAGAATGTCCCGATTGTGCAATTCCGATGATATGGCATGCAAAAGAGGGAATGCTTAAATGCCACTATTGCAATCATAGTGAATATTTTCCCGATTTTTGCCCCGAATGCGGTTCGGATGCACTGAAAACAGGCGGAACGGGAACACAAAAGATTGAGCAGTATGTAAAAGAGTTGTTTCCTGACAAAAGTGTAGAGCGTATTGACAGTGATATTTTGGTCAGAAAAGGCGAACATATAAGACTTTTAGAACGTTTTCAACGGAAAGAAATTGATATTCTTGTCGGTACTCAGATGATTGCAAAAGGTCTGGATAACCCGAATGTTACGCTTGTCGGGGTAATTTCAGCGGATGCCGGATTTAATCTTCCCGATTTCCGCTCATCGGAGCGCGGGTTTCAGCTTTTGACACAGGTTGCGGGACGTGCCGGCAGGGGCGGATTTGAAGGTAAAGTGCTGTTTCAGACTTACAATCCCGAATATTATGCTCTTACAAGTGCCAAATCTCAGAACTATCGGGAATTTTATGACACTGAAATTAAAGCACGGGAAGAATTTGATTATCCGCCCTTCAGCAAGATTATACGTTTGGTTTTAAGCTCTGCAAACAATTTTCGGGCGGAGAAGTCGGCACAGGAAATCGCATTGCGTCTTTGTACTATGGTTGAAAAGTTTGGGATTTCGGAAAAGCTTGAAGTTCTCGGGCCTGCACCATGTGTAATAGAAAAGATTAACGGACAGTACCGTTTTCAAATAATTATAAAAAACAAAATAGAAGATAAAGGGCACAATTTTGTATCAAGTTTTTTAGGCAAAATGACACTTCCGAAAGATATAAAATTGGTTGTTGATGTTGATCCGCTTGATATTTTATAAAATAACCCAAATTTCAGCATTCATGTATTGACTTTTTGAGGAAAATTATTAAATACACGGTATGATATGGAGTTTATTTAAAAAAGAACATTGCAGCCACGTTCATGTTACGCCTGATGTTGATTTTGCTTACTGTCCCGATTGCGGTGAACTGATTGAAAACCGGTGGTATCTTATCAGATGCTCATGCTGCGGTATAAAACTTAAAGGAATTGTTAAAAACGGAGAAATTATTCCCGAAAAAAAATTCTGCCGTAACTGCGGTTCAAACGACTTTATTATTGAACGAATTAACAAAATTAATTTTATTGATATAAGCTATGCCGTGCTTTTAAAAGCAATTGTTTTGAATCCGGATTTCAGATTTACCCAGAGCTGGGTTGATAAAAATAATCCGATCAGACCAAAACTCTTAAATTCCTGCAGATAAAATTTTCTTAATGTTTCTTAATTTTTGAGAAAAATCAGGCAATTTTTCGGGAATAAAATACTTAATATATATACAGGGAATTTATGGAGCAATTATGTCTTTACAAGTCGGAAACGTAAACAGTATCAGAGGAATATTTGCACCGAGAGTAAATTTTACCGCTCAGCCGGTTGAACAGCGCAGTGCTTCTGCACCAACAGTTAACGGTAATCCAAACTGCCCGGTTGCAAAAAGCGGCTTTTCCAACGAATATTTTACCGCAGGATATCATACAAAAGCTGATAATCTTGACTATTTAGCTTAATAAAAAATTGTTGCGGGTATTCGTGTAAAAAAGTATTTCGCCCGTTGAGTATTCGGGGGTGAAACTGTAAATTTTTTGTGTCTTTTTTTTGAAACTGCAAAGACCTACTACTTTGTCATCATCGTTGAATAATTTTTTGATAAAATCCATATTTAATCCTTTTTTGTTATATAATGTATTTAAGGAATTTTTAAAAAAAGTCAAAAAAAGGAGGTTAATATGGCAATAACTAAGGATATGAACATTATGGATATAGTTCAGCAGTGTCCCGAAAGTGTTCAAATTTTTCAAAAATACGGAATGGGATGTATAGGATGTGCTGCGGCACATTTCGAAAATCTTGAAGCAGGTGCCAAAGTCCACGGATTTGATGCCGATGCGATGGTCGCCGAAATCAATGCACTTATAGACTAAAAAAACAGGGCAAAAGCCCTGTTTTTTAGTAATAAAATCCGTCTTGCTTAAATCTGTCTATTACTTCCCGAAGTTTTTCATCAGAACATACAAATGATAACCTGAAAAATCCTTCCCCGCAATTTCCGAAAGCGTTGCCCGGTACAAGTACAACGCCCGATTTTCTGAGTACGTCACGGCAAAAATCAAATGCCGATGTGTATTTCCGCGGTATCGGAAGCCAAAGATAAAACGTTGTATGCGGGACGTTTTTTTCATCTATTTCCCAGCCGAGTTCTTTGAATCCCTTTACCATTATAGCCTGTTTTCTTGCATAACCCATATTGCCCTCTTTAATGTATTTGTCACCTTCCGGGGAGTTCAATATCTCAGCACAAGCTTTTTGGAGAGCTTTGTAAATTCCGTTATCAATTGTTGATTTGCCCTTGCCCAAGCGCTGAATTACGTCTTTGTTACCGCAAACCCAGCCCAAACGCCATCCCGTTACGGCGTAAGGCTTTGAAAAACTGAAAAATTCTATACCTATATCTTTTGCACCATCAATTTCAAATATGCTGAAAGGTTTTTCATCTTCGGCAAAATACAGTTCGCTGTATGCAGCATCCGATACAAGAAGGATGTCATGTTTTTTGCAGAAATCAATTACGGTGCGGACATATTCTCTTGTTGAGGAAATGCCCATAGGATTATTTGGATAGTTTATAAATAAGGCTTTGATATTTTCGGGTTTGTAGCCGTCTTTTATGATTTGTGAATAAATTTTTTCCGCATCCGGTTTATAATCGTTTTCTTTGGTTAACGGCATTGAATAAGCCTTTGCACCGGAGCATTGTATAAATTGAAGATACGATGCGTAACACGGATCGGGAACCATTATAACGTCTTTATCAAACTCGTTTTCTCTCGGCGTTGTGATAAATCTAACAAGATTTGCTATCCCCTCTTTTGAACCCACCAGAGAAAATATTTCGGTTTCGGGATTCATTTCAACATTGAAACGCCTTTTCATATATTTGGAAATTGCTTCCCTAAAATAGTTTTCGCCTTTGGGTGTTGAATATGTATGAATACCGTCTTCATCAAGAATTTCTTTTAATCTGTTTATCAGGGCTTTTGGAGGATTAGCCGTCGGAGCACCCATAGATAACGATATCGGCGCTCTGTTTCTTGCCGTCAGTTCATCTTTCAGCATTGACGTTTCTTCTTTCAATCTGAACATTATATATGTGTCAAGCGACATTACTTCCTTATTAAAAAGTCTCTCTAAATTCATAATTCCTCTCTTTCGGCTAACATGTGCATCGGCCCTTCAAGCGATGCGGTTACAAATTGTTTTGTGTATTCATTGTCCTGTCTGAGCATTTCTTCGGGTGTGCCTTCAAAAACCGCTTTCCCGTCATAAAGCATCAGAACTTTATTTGCCGTTCTTGTTATTGTTGACATCTGGTGGGTTACAACAACAGATGCGGCATGTGTTTCCTCTTTTAATCTTACGATATAATTTTCAATAAGTGTTGATGATATAGGATCTAATCCGGCAGTCGGTTCATCATAAAGTATTGAATTAGGTTCGGTTACTATTGCGCGTGCAAAGCTTACACGCTTTTGCATACCGCCCGACAGCTCCGACGGAAACTTCCGTTCAATCCCCTTTAGCCCTACAAGCTCCAATTTTTCGGCAACTATATTTCGTATTTCTTTTTCCGTGTATTTGTTTCTGAACTCTTTTCTTTCATGAAGCGCAAAAGCAATGTTATCTGCCACGTTCAGCGAATCAAACAGTGCGGAATATTGGAAAACCATTGCTATATCGCCTTCGGAAGTGATAATTTCACCGCTGTCCGGTGTTAAAAGCCCGCAAATGAGTTTTAAAATCGTACTTTTTCCCGAACCGGAAAATCCGACAACAGCAAGTGTTTCACCGTCTTCAACTTTGAATGATACATCATCTATAACCCGTTTGCTTCCGAATGTTTTTACTAAGTTTTTAACTTCTATACTCATAAATTACCTCTTAAAAGAAAAACGCTATTGCAAAGAACATATCCCATATTACTATAGCCACAAACGACCATACAACAGCCTTTGTTGTTGCTTCGCCGACACCTTTTGCGCCACCTTTAGCAGAATATCCGCAAGAACAACTGATTAAAGCGATTACGGCTCCGAAAACCACGGCTTTAAGCATGCATACGCCCAAATCTTTCATATAAATTCCAAGCCATGCCGAATCAAAAAATGCTCTGTAACCCAGTTCCGATGTTAAATTTGCCGTTACCGCACCCGCAATTACACCTGCAGCCGATGCCAATGCCACAACAGGAGGCATCATTATTATTCCCGATAATACTCTGGGGACAAACAAATATCTGATTGGATTTACTTTCAAAACTTCAATTGCATCAATTTGCTCGGTTACGCGCATTGTTGCTATTTCCGATGCTAACGAAGAACCTATCATTGATATTATTGCAAAACCCGACATTATTACTCCGACTTCCCTGACAATTAAAATTGTCATTAAAAGTCCGACAAAATTGCCTCCGCCCTGCTTAACCATTTCCAATGCCACCTGAGAGGCTACAATAATTGATGTCATGCCTACAATAGACAAGGTTATCGGAAGCGATGTTACACCAAATCTGTAACATTGTTCGATAAGCTCTTTTTTATCAATCTGACCTTTTATAATAAACTTTGCGGTTTCAATACCGTCAAGCGATATCTTACCCAGAGTTTCCAAAAACCGGTTTAGTTCGCTTAATACTCCCGAAAATATTTTGTAAGTGGCAGATTGCCTGTAATATCTTCTTAAACCGTTCATGGTTTAATTATATTAAAAAACAAAATTTTCTGCAACGGCGCGCAGATGTTTAAGCGTTTATACCAACAAATAAGATTGCATTTCATTCTTGCTTCTGTTATAACAATAGCAAAACGAGGAAATATGATGAGTAAATATTTATTAGAAGTAGGTTGTGAAGAATTACCGTATAAATTTATCCCTTCTGCTATTCAGCAGTTGAAAAACGGATTTGAAAACTTTTTAAATACAAATAAAGTAAGTTACGAGGATATAAAAGTCTATGCAACGCCCAGACGTCTTGCAGTAATTGTTTCCGGTCTTGAAAAAGAGGGCAGAGATGAAGAAAAAATTGTTAAAGGCCCGATAAAGCGTGCTGCCTATGATGAAAACGGAAATCTTACCCGTGCGGGTGAAGGTTTTTGCAGAAAAAACGGAATTAATCCCGATGATTTGTATGTCGAAGATGATTATGTTTTTGCAAAAATTGTTATTAAAGGCAAATCGGTTGATGTGCTTTTGAAAGAAAATGTACCGTCAATCGTTATGAAGCTTCAAGGCTCGCATTTTATGAGATGGTCTGACAATGAAGAAAAATTCTCCCGCCCGATAAGGTGGATTGTTTCTATCTTAGACAGGGAAGAAGTTAAGATAAAAATAATTGACAAAGAAAGTTCCAATGTTTCGCGCGGACACAGGTTTGCACAGCAAAATGTCTATATTAACAATCCGGATGACTATGTTGAGATTATGCGCAACTGCTGTGTAATTGTTGATCAGGAAGAAAGAAAACAAAGGATTATTGATAAAGCAAAAGAAGAAGCCGCAAAACTTGGTGCGGAACCTTATTACACCGATAACTTGCTTGAAGAAGTCACATTTATAACCGAATTCCCGGTTCCTGCGGTATGCGAGTTTAACCCCGATTATTTAAGACTTCCTGAGGAGCTTGTTGTTACGGTTATGGCTGTGCATCAGAGATATTTTGCTCTCTATAAGGACGGAAAACTTATTAACAAGTTTATAACCATGACAAATTATCTCGGCGATGAATTTGAAAACATTAAAGCGGGAAATGTTCGTGTTATAAAGGCAAGACTTGACGATGCGGTATTTTTCTTTAATGAAGATACCAAAAAACCTCTTGCAGATTATCTTGAAGATATCAAGGGTATTACATTCCAAAAGGGCATGGGCTCTATGTATGACAAAGCCCAAAGACTGGTTAAGCTTTCAAAGCTTATGACGGGAGGCAGTGAGTCGGTTGAAAGAACGGCATTACTTGCAAAAGCTGATCTTGCAACAAAACTTGTTTTTGAATTTACCGAACTTCAAGGGTTTATCGGTGCCGATTATGCAAGGGTTTCCAATGAACCTGAAAATGTTGCGGAAGGTATAAAAGAACACTATTTCCCGTTAAATGCCGAAGGTGAAATTGCAAAAACTTACGAAGGACAAATTGTCGGAATAGCTGATAAAACGGATAATATTTGTGCAGTGTTTGCGGAAGGTAAAAAACCTACAGGTTCATCCGATCCTTTAGGTGTCAGACGTGCGGCACTCGGGATTATCAGAACAATACTCGCAAACAACCTGAAAATAGATTTGACCGAACTTATTAATGCTACACTTCTGCTTTTGCCCGTTTCTGCGGAAGGCAAAAATTTTGTTGACAAAGTGAAAAATGTTACGGGATCTTGTGCAAACAGAGTTTCAGGTAAGGTTGCAGAGGAGATTTATGAATTCTTTATTCAAAGATTAATAATTTTCTTATCCGATAAATATAATAAAAATGTTTTGGAAGCTTGTGCTTCAAATAAAAATCCTCTGTCGGATTTGACGGATTATATAAAGCGTGCCGAGGTTATCTCCAAGCTGAATTGTCCCGCATTGCTTGAAAGTGCAAACAGAGTTTTGAGAATACTTAAAGAAGATTCCAAAAAACCTGTTAACAAAGATTTGTTCAAAGAACCGTCAGAGAGCATGCTTCTTAAACAAATTGAAACCGTTGATGAAAATGCGGATTACCAAACCTATTTGAACAAACTTGAAGAAATTAACCCTTCGGTTGAGAAATTCTTTAACGATGTTCTTGTTATGGATAAAGATGAAAATGTTAAGGAAAATCGATTGGCACTTCTTACTCTTTTGAAATCGAAATACACTCACCTTGCGGATTTCAGCAGATTGTAAAGATTCGTAAATAATATTTGTAAAATAGTAAATTATTTTTTTCAGGATACTTTAAAATAGTACAAGCAGGTGTAGAAAATGTTAAATCGTTTTAAAAACTTAAAAATTGTAAAACAATTGCAATCACAAATCAGCCCTAAATTTCGCTGGCTGAATTTTATGAATTTTAATAAAAACAAATCGTCTGCGGATTATATCAGTATGATTAGCGGTGTGGACGAATTGAAATCAAGCTCTGACGAACGTAAGCTGGAAGCAATGGTCAGACAACAGCTCAAAGAAGAATTTCCTAATATTGAGAAAATGAAATCTTATGAGCTTCTTGTAGATGCGGTAATTCACAATTACAAGAAAAAACAGCTTCAAGCTATGGATGAGGCTGAATAGCCAATACATAACACCCGACAGAGGGTGTTATTTTTTGAGTTTTTTTTGCATTATTCGGTTATAGGAGAAATTATGACAGTTGTTATAATCGGTGTAAGCCTTGAAAACCGAATTGAAACAGCGCTTGAATTTCAGCGTATCGCAACCGAATTCGGATGTGAAATCAGAACCAGAATCGGACTTCATCCGTCGGAACAGGATATTTGCCTTAACAGAGGGATTGTCTTATTGGAAGTGCGGGGTGATGCGGAACTTCTGAAACAGGAGCTTGCTAAACATTGGAAAATTCAAACAATGGAGTTTGAATAATAATTTTTGTAAATATTTTATTATTAATCTGGCAAAAAATATTTTTATGCGGTTTCATGCTAAAGGGAACCGCATGATTGTAATAAATACACAATCGAATTTGCTTAATAAAGCAATTTCTCGGAAATTGCATGGGGATTCTACAAATTTTAGCGGTCAAAATAACGACAAAACGAGTATTTTTTATATTAACGATATTCACGGGAAATCAATTAATGTGGAAAGAACAATCACCGCATCTAACGCTTTTGATTCATTTGTCCGTCAAAATACTGATGTTTTAAAACTTTCATCGGGAGATATTCAATTGGGTGAACCTTTGAATACCAATCATGTAATGGTTGAAGCACAGAATATTATGGGTATAATGGCTTCGGCTATGGGTAATCATGAATATGATACTCCCGATTATATTCAGGAATTAATACCGCACATGGGATATAAACTTTTGGCGTGCAACATTGATATAGCACCAAACAATCCGCTGTCAAAAAAGGTTGAAAAATCTTATATTCAGCAAGTTAACGGTACAAAATACGGTATAATAGGTGTTACTCCGGTTGATTTACTTTCCAGACTCAAATATTCCAAACTTTTTGATGAGGTAAAAATCGATAACATTAACGATACAATTGATGATATTCAGCAGGAAGTGAATAAGTTAAAAGCAAACGGTGTAAACAAAATTATACTTCTGTCCCATGTAGGCTTCGGCTATGATCAGCGTATAGCAAAAGAAACAGACGGTATAGACATAATTTTGGGCGGTCATTCCCACGATTATATAACGGATGTAAAAGCCGGTTATAACCTCTTTAATTCCAAATCAGGCGAACCTGTTGTTATTACTCAGGCAGGCAGAGACGGCAGATATTTCGGCATTTTAAATGTCGAGTGGGATAAAAACGGGATTATGACAAAAATTCAGAACAATGTTACAAGCACGAGAGGATTTAAGCGCAACCCTGTTGCAAGATACTTATTTGAAGGAATTTTGGGCAAACCTAAAGTTGTGGGTATAATAAAGTCTGTTCCTCCGCCACCTCAAAACGGCTCAATTGAACCCAGCGGGCATGCAAATTTCTTATGCGACTGTATGAAATCGGAACTTGATACCGATATTGCATTATTCGGCTCTGCAACCATGAGAGGATACTTTGAGGCAGGCAAACTTGATACCAGATGGCTTGAAGATGTTTCACCATTTAAAAACAATTTGGTAATTGTAAATTATTCGGAAAAAGATATTGTTGATGCTCTTAAAGTTTCGGCAAGTTCTATGGTCAGCACTAACAATAAACCGGGTATTTTTCATGTTTCCGGCTTAAAATATGCTATATCAAAAGACGGAAAGTTAAAATCCGCTGTTTATATTGACAAATCAGGCGTTGAAACACCTATAGATATAGAAAATCCGAGAACTGACAAATTTTACAGAACCGCTATTACCGATTTTTATGCACAGGGACATGACGGTTTTACAATGCTTAATAAGTATGACAAAGCGGAAAAATATTTTGATTTTGATGTTTGCAAATGTGTGGAAAACTTTTTTGCAAAACACAAAGAACCGATTGATATAATTGATGACAAGAGAATAACTATAGTTGATTAAGGAGAGAAAAAATGATAACAGACAGTTTGGAAAATATTTTTCAGTACAGGGAGATTTCGGAAAGTATCAAAAATTTTTTACTCAGTTTGGATGAAAATTCCGAAACGGGACATTATGAAACGGACGGAAAGTCTTATGCAAACATTGATGTTTATACAACAAAACCCTTTGATGAATGCAGATTTGAGGCTCATAAAAAATATATTGATATTCAAATGATTTTGAGAGGGAATGAAAGACTTGACTGCACATCAATAGAAGGTTTGGAAATATCTCAGAAATATGATAAAAATCGTGACGTAATGTTTTTTGCGGATGGATTGAAGCCTGCAGACACCATTCAGCTTGAACCCCGTAAGTTTGTGTTAATTTATCCGCACGAAGCTCACAAACCGCAAATATGCAACGGTTCTCCGCGTGAAGTTAAAAAAGTAGTCGTTAAGATTCCGTGTTAAAATAAATTTCTTTTATCAAAGCAAGAATTTGAATGATAAATTGTCTGTAAGCTGCTCTGTCGGCTTCGCCTGACAAAATAATATCGGCATTTGCGGCTGTCGGATGAATATATGTTTGTGCTTTTTGAGAAGCATTTTTGTAAACTTCATCCGCCGAATCGCCTAAGTTTCTTTCCTGCGCACGTCTGTAAAATCTTTCTTTTTGGACATTTTTTGTAACATCAACATAAATTTTAAAATCAAATGCATCGGCAATTTTACTTGTAAGGGTGAACAAACCTTCCGAGATAATGATTTTTGAAGGTTGTGCAAGTTTGACATTATCGCGTCTGATTGCCGTTCCCGACATATCGTATTCCGGCAGGAATACCGTGTCACCAAACAAAAGTGACTTGATATGTTTTTTCATAAGCTCAAGTTCCAGTGCTTCCGGTACATCAAGGTCGTAATGTTTTGCAAATTCGGCGAAACTTCCCGCTTTTTTAACCATTTCCGAACGGTCGTAGTAGTAATCGTCGGTGTTAATGCGTGTAATTGCATTTTTAATATTGAATTCTTCCGCAAAATCTTCAATCGTGCTGATTATATCGTATGCGATAGTTGATTTTCCGCTTGCCGTTTCACCCGCAATACCGATGGCGCAAGCTCTCGTAACTGTTCCTGACAAAAATAACGCCATTTTATGAACTGCGGACGGTTTTACTTTTACAAAAATCGAATTTTTACCGTTTCTTTCTTCATATAAAATTCGGTTAAGTCTTTTTTCAATGTAAAGACAGAGATTTGTTTGCGATTGCAGAAAACTTTTAGCGGAATCCGTATAATTTTTTGAGATAGTGCTTTGCAATGTAAAATCCTTTTTTTATTTTAAAACCTGAACAAAAAATTTTTTGCTGATTTTTCTCATAGTATCAAAAATAAAAAAATTTTGTTCATAGTGTTACGATTTGTAAATTTTCTTAAAAATCCCGTTCTAATCGTTAAAGTTCATTACAAAAAATGCCGATAAAAATATTAAAAGGGAACAACTATGGCAATCAGCGGAATACCAAACAAATTTGAAATATTTCAAAATTTTTACCTTGAAATATACGGTAAAAAGATTTCGTATGATGATGCTTTGACTCTTTACGAGAATATGGATGATAAGCAAAAGAGTGAGTTTGAGCAATATTACAAGGATGAAACGGGTTATAATATAGTTGTACCTTCAGGCTACGGCTTGGAATTGGAAGGTTATTTAAATGAAGACGGTGAATACATCATCAATTATTCTGATGTACAAAATGTTTTAAATCAAATAAAATATACGCTTGATGCTTATGCCAAAGAAAACGGCTTAATTATGGATCCCCAATGGGCGCAATATTCCGCTGAAGAAATTATTCAAATGGAAAATGAAGGTGTGTGCATTCCTCAGGATGTCTTGGACATCGCTCATACGATTTATGAATCTTCCGGAGCAAATATTAACAGTGCTGAGGAAACGGATGAAAATGCCGAAGAACCTACGGAAAAAGAACCCTTTTTAGCTCTTATCCCTAAAGCAAAGAAAAATATTGAAGAATGTGAACAAACAAACGAAAAAGTTGATGACTTAATTCAAGAAATTCTACCCGAACAGGAAAAGAAGAAAAAAGCTTTTCAGGAAAATCAGAAAGATATCAGAAGTTCACTTGAAGAATACGAAGGTATGGTAAGAGAATGGAAGTCGCTTCAGGATAAAATCAACAACGGCAATGCCTTGAGTGACAGCGAAAGCAAACGTTATGAAGAACTTTCAAAACAGTTGAATGCCAAAGAAGATGACAACAAAGGCATGAAACTTAACGATACTGAACTTTCAAACAAACTGACCGAAATAAATATTATTGCGGCACTTGGTGAAAAACTTGCCGATGAAACTGTTGAAATAGGTGATACACTTACTTATTACATTTCTAAAACAAATCGTAAACACACCCGCCAAGAAGTAGCAGGTCAAATCGGATTTTTCAGAGCAATTGTCGCAATGATTCAGGGTAAATCTCTTGCTAATGATTCAGTCAAAATAGGTAATGATACGAAAGAATACATGGAAGAATCACAAGCTTCGGCAATGGATATCGGAGAAGTTCTTGATATCAAGGTCGGCTCCGCTGAAACGATTGAAGGCGAAGGAGAAGAAGTTGAAATGCAGGAAGGCGCTGCAGAAGGAAGCGATGAAAATGCGGAAGACAGTACAGAAAATAAAGAAGAAAAGACTTCATTCGTTGTAACTGATGAAAGTGTTCTTCGTTTGATAGATGAAGCAAATGCGATAAACGAAGAATCAAAAGCAATGATAAAAGAACAGTTGAAATTTATACTTGCAGGACAAAAGGATACTAAAATTGCACAAACTGTCGATAAAATTGTTACTAAGGTTATCGGTGAATTTGAAGAAAGAGAAGCTGTCCGTCAGGAAGAAATTGCAAATCTTGAAAAAGAAAATGAAAAAGCTACAAAAGAACTCGAAGATATAACCGGTATGTCCGCTGAAGAAGTTGACAAAAAGATTATTCAGGGTAAAAAAGACAAAGATGAAGAAGAACCCGAATACGACGATGAAACAAAAGAAAAAATTAAACAGCAAAAAGAAATTATCGTAGCCAACAATGCACGTATTGCCGAAATTCAGCAGGAAACCGTTCAGGATAAAGCTGATACAACTTCCGGTTTATCAAAAGAAATCAATACTATTGATACCAAAATCGGTGAAGAAGCCGGAAACTTTGAAGCTAATCAACAGCTGGCTCAAAAAGAAATTCCTGATTACAACGAAAGAATGCAGTTTATTAACAACTGCGGCGGAACCTTGATAATGATAGGCGGCGGAACGGTAGAATTCGGTAACATGTTAAATCAAATGGGTATGGCATTACTTTCCGTACCGTTTGCTTACGGACATGCCATCGCGCTGATAAATCTCGGTATAGCAACGATAATGAAAGGTTTCATCAGTATAGCTATCGGTACTGCGGCAATGGTGGTATCAGATGATGATTCAATGGTTGATGAAGCTGATGCTTCGGTTAAAAAAGCCGGAGAAGCAATTCCTGGGGCAATAGATTCGTTAAGCGCGGTAAAAGATAAAATGTCCGTAGTTACCGGCGAAGAATCAGAAGACGTAATGCAAGAAAATGCACAAGGCGAAGAAACGGGAGAAGCTCAAGGCGAACCGACTGAAGCGGCAGCGGGGGCAGAAGGTGAAACTACAGACTCTGCAGCCGTAACAACCGGTACAACCGCAGCACCGACAATGACAACAGCATCTGCTCCGGAAGAAGGAACAGCCGTTGCTGTTGCGGCTGATACTCCTGTCGGCACTGATGAAGCTGCTGAAGTTGTTGAAAGTACAGAATCTGCCGAACCGCAGGATGCTGAACAAGAGATTGAAGAAGCACAGGATGCAGGTGATGAAACAGCCGAAGTATCGACAACCGAAGCTGAAAAAAATCCTGATGATGCCGTTGAAGATTCACAAGATGCAACTCAGGAAGTCGGTGATCTGAGCGGAAATGATTCAACCGGTGAAACCAAAAAAGAAGATAAAGAAGAAAATATGGATACCGACAAAGCTCAAGATACAGTAGACGATGTTGCAGCCGACGGTCAGGAAAGCGCCAATGATTCCGAAAAAGTATTATCCGACACCGAAAAAGATGAAAAAACCCTTCTTAAAGAATCTAAGCAGTTAGAAAAAGAAATGAAGAAGGATCAGAAAGAAATTGAAAAACTTAATAAAGAATCTGAAGAAGAAATTAAAAAACAAGCTGAAATGCTTGCCCGTTATGAAGAACTTTCAACCGCTAATGAACAAATGATGGCTGAAGATGAAGCTGCAGGCGCAAGTGCTCAGGCTGTCGGTGCTTCCATGAACGGTCAGCAGGCTGCTGCATCGGGATTTTCCATGCAGGCAGGCGGTGGTTCAAATCATGAACAGGAATTGCAGGCAAACGGCATGGAAATTGAAATGCTTGCTAATCAATTTACAATTTCAAACAGCAAAGTTACCAAAAATCAAGCAAAACTGAAAAATTTACAAAAAACTAATAACAAAAGATATAAACAATTTGAAAAGAAAAATAAAATCAGAGATAAAAAAATCAAAGAAGCCGAAAAGAAAGAGCAGGAAAAACAGAAAAAACTTGCAAAACAATTAGGCATTGTCGGTATTCAGGAAAACATATTCAATATTACCCTCAGTACCGGTACGATAATGGTTGAGATTATTGCTCCGCCATTATTATCAAACCCGTTTACGGCAGCAGCCGGTGCCGCTATTTCATCAGCAGGTGCGATATTAATAAATGTCGGTACAATAGGTGTAGCGGCATGCGGAGTTACAAAAGCCATAATTAACCTTGCTAACGGTAATTTAGCCGGCGCATTGATGGGATTGGCATCTACCGCATTATCCGTAGCAACTTCAGTAACAGGTGCCGGAGCAGCTATGGGACCTGTAATGACAGGTATTACTCAGGGACTTAGCATTGTATCTAATACAGCCCAAATGGTAAACAATGTCAGAGCAGTTCAAGGTAAAGAAGCTAACGGTATAATGAGTAAAATTGCTACTGTTGCAGGTGTAGCACAATCAATAACAGGAGCAGCAGGCAGTCTTGCAGGCGGTATACAAAGCGGTATGAACGGTGTTATGCAAATCGCAGGTGTTGTCGGTACAGCAATGTCATCTACCAGCCAATTGATGAGCGAATTCGGCGGAAATGAAAAAATTGCAAACATTTTAGGCACGGTAGGCGGAGCAATGAGCCTTGCATCAAGTGCATATTCGTTAATGAGCGGACCTAAAGGCTCTGATGCCGAAGGCAATGACGGTGAAAATAACGGTGATGAAAATAATGACGGCAACAAAACTGAAGGTAAAGACAAAACTGAAACCGAAAAGCAGTCATCAAAAGAAGCTAAAAAAGCAGAAAAAGCCGAAGCGAAGAAAAATAAAGAGGCAGAAAAAGCTGAAGCGAAGAAAAACAAAGAAACTCAAAATGCTAAAAAAGATGAAACGAAAAACGACAATTCAAATATTCCGGATAACGTTGTTAATACGGACGCTAATTCGCCGGCCGTAAAAGAAGCAGCATCTATAGCAAAAACAAGTGAAAATAAAATTGTTGAACTTTCCGATAAAACAGGCATGTCACCTGCAGAAGTTGCACAGGCTCAACAGGAACTTCAAAATGCAGCTAACAATCAGACAAATAACAACCAGCCTGCAGTATCTGAGACAACATCAGAAGATATTATCAAAGCACCGGAAGCTTCAACGGGCGATAATCCGCAAAACAATCAAAATAACGAACAACAGAATATTACAGAGAAAAATGAAAAAGCACCGATAGGCGATAGCGAAAAAGTTGATCAACAGCCTACTGATACAACAGATAATAAAACGGACGATGAACTTAAAAATACGAAACCCGATTCTTCTAAAACAGAGAAAAGTAAGGCTCAGATTAAATCTGAAAGACGTCAAAAATTGAATAAAATTTTAGAAACAACGGGCGAAGCTATGAACGTTGTAAGCGGTGTTATGGGTATAATGAATCAATCCAATACAGAACAATCTAAGAAAAAAACACGTCCCGAAACTTCCCTTTCCGCAAAAGCAAAAAGAATTATTGAACTTGATACCGAAGCAAGAAATCGTTTGTACAGAAAATATTACGCATAATTTCTACAGATGTTTCTCGATATTTGAAATTATGGTGGATTTGGGCATTAAACCGACAAGTCTTTCAAGAGCTTTTCCGTTTTTGAATACCAAAAGGCTCGGCAGACCGCTGATTGAATAATCTTGTGCCGTTTTTAAGTTTTCATCCGTATTTACTTTTACAAACTTAACTTTGTTTTCAAATTCCGAAGCAATTTCATCAAGCACCGGCCCCAATTTTCTGCAAGGCCCGCACCATGGTGCCCAAAAATCTACCACTACCGGAATTTCACTTTTCAGAACTTCTTGTTCAAAACTTGAATCACTAATATCTGCTGCCATTTTTTTATCTCTCCTTTTGGATTTATTTTACCACAGAATTTTTTTTTGTGCTATTATTCTTAATAGAATTCAACAGGATAAGAAAATGGCACGGAAAAAGATAATTGAAATCGTACTTGATACGGAAACTACGGGACTTGATTTTACGAAGGAAAGATTGGTGGAGTTTGCTGCCGTAAGACTTGAAAACGGCAAGATTAAAGATGAATTTCAAACCCTTATAAATCCTCAGCAGCATATCAGAAAATCAAGTATTGCAATTCACGGGATTACACCCGATATGGTTGAAGATGCACCGACCGAAGCGGAAGCAATGCCCAAAATTCTTGAGTTTATCGGTGATTATCCGATTGTGGCGCATAACTGCATTTTTGATTATTCGTTTCTCAATGAAGCAAGCCTCAGAACTTGCGGTAAGGAAATTCAAAATCCCAGAATTGATTCTCAACAGATGTTCAAAGAGGTTTTCCCCGACCTGCCCTCTCACGGACTTGAAGCTTTGACGGAAAAATTTAATGTAGAGCTTAACAATCATCACAGAGCGATGGCGGATACAACGGGCTTAGCACTTTGCTATCCGAAGCTTAAAGAGCTTTATCTTCAAAAATACGATTGGGAAGTTAAACAGCTTGACAATGTTGATTACCTTTTTGAAAGATTTTTAAGAATACAGCAGACAGTTACCGCATTGCAATCCGAGATGCAGGATTTGAAATCCGTATTCAAACTCTATTTTGAACGCGGCGGGAAACCGCTCATTTCGCAATCGGGAGAAACACTTGTTTATAATTCAAAACAATCTTTCGGTTATGATTTACATCAAATTAAAGATGTTTTGGAAGAAGTCGGAGCGTTTGATAAAGCCGTAAAAGTTAATACGGGGTTTATTGACAGGCTTGTTTGCGGATGCAGACTTGATGAAGAAAAAAGAGAGATTATCAAAGATGCGCGTCAGGAAATTACCGAAACGCGTAACATTCAGATTATAAAGGCAGGGAAATAATGAATTTTATTGAATTTTTTAAGGAGCCTCCGATAAAACCCGTTACTATGGGGAAAGATGAGATTAAAAAAACTTATGCTCATTTCAGATGGAGAATTTTTTATTCAAGTTTTATAGCTTATGTGGTTTTTCATATTTGCCGGAAGAACATTGCGGTAGCACTGCCTGCCATGGGAGAGGCTTTGCATCTTTCCAATACGGAACTCGGAATTTTAGGTTCAACGCTTTATATAACCTACGGTATCGGAAAATTTGTTAACGGTGTTATTGCCGACAAGGCTAACGTAAGAACTTTTTTGCCGACGGCACTTATTTTGTCGGCAATCTGTAATATTTTCTTTGCTTTAAGTGCGGTATTTATAACTCCCGGACATGCTTCCTTTTTCGGACTGCCTTCCGCAACGGTGCTTTTATGGATAATGGCATTTTTCTGGGGTGCTAACGGGTGGTTTCAATCCTGCGGTTTCCCGCCGGTTGCAAAAAGTTTGTCTTACTGGTTTTCCAACTCCGAACGCGGTACAAAATGGTCGTTATGGTCAACTTCGCACCAGATAGGCGTTTTTTCCGCAGTAATGATTTCAGGATTTGTTATTGATAAATTCGGCTGGATGGCTGCATTTTATATCCCTGCGGTAATTTGTATTGTTGTCGGATTATGGCTGTTTGACAGATTGAGAGATAAACCGCAGACACTCGGGCTTCCCGAAGTTGAAACATTCAGGGAAGAACCCGTTAAATGTGAAAAACAACCCGAAGAAGAAGATAAAACTTCGTATTTTCAAATTTTCAAAGAACATATTATTTGCAACCCCGTTATATGGATGCTTGCAATAGCTTATATTTTCGTTTACATAATCCGTTTTGGTACTGAAGATTGGCTCGTTAAGTACCTTGTGGAAGTAAAAGGAAACTCTCTTACCCTTGCAAGTTCAAAATTGAGCTCTCTTGCTCTTGTGGGTGCAGGCGGTGCAATACTTGCGGGCGTTATTTCGGATAAAATTTATAAAGGAAACAGAACTCCGATAAACATTATATTTTTGATATGTTTGATTATGAGCCTGCTTGCTTTTGCGGCAAATCCCGCTTCAAATAATTTGATGGACTTTGTATACGCCGCTATGATAGGTGTATTTACGGCAGGCCCTCAAATGTTGATTGGCGGACTTTGTGCGGTTGAAAGCAGCTCCAAAAAAGTCGCTTCGGCATCTATCGGATTTACCGGAATATTCGGATATGTAGGTGCGGCTCTTTCATCGGGCGGTACGGGTGTTGTTGTTGATAAATTCGGCTGGAACGGCGCAATCGGATTTTGGATGATATCCACAATGATTTGTGTTGTTATTTGTACGGTTTTACTCGTTTATGAAAAGATGAAAAAGAAAGCACGCTGACAAAAAAAGACCGTTATTGACGGTCTTTTTTTTATCGGTATAATAAATTCAATGAATAAAAAATTGTATGTAATATCAGGTCCATCAGGTGTCGGTAAAGGTACGGTTATCAAAAAATTTTTAGACCGCAATCCCGATTTTATGCTTTCGGTGTCGTGTACTACAAGATTGCCCCGTGAAGGTGAAATTGACGGAGTTAATTACTTTTTCCTTTCAAAAGAGGAATTCCAAAAATGTATTGATGAAGGTAAATTCCTTGAATGGGCAGAGTTTGCAGGCAACCGTTACGGAACAAAAAAGAAATATATTAACAAATGCCTTGAAGAAGGCAGAAATATAATACTTGAAATTGATACAAAAGGTGCAATTCAGGTGAAAAAACAAATGGAAGATGCAGTTTTAATATTTATTGCTCCTCCGTCTTTGGATGCGCTTGAAAACCGCTTGAGAGGACGTCACACCGAAGATGAAAATGCCATTCAAAAAAGGCTTAAAGAGGTTAAAGAAGAACTTGAAAGAGCAAAAAACTTTGATTATACGGTTATAAACGATGATTTGGAAAAAGCGGTCGGCGAACTTGAAAAAATAATAAGCGGAGAACGGTTATGCTGAGCGGAAAGAAAATTCTTTTAGGCATAACGGGCGGGATTTCCGCTTATAAAATCTGTGAGCTTATCAGGATGTATAAACGTGCAAACGCTGATGTAAAAGTTGTTTGCACCCCTAATGCCTTGAAGTTTGTAACAAAACTTACGCTTCAAAATTTGAGTAAAAACGAAGTTTCGGTTGATGAATTTGATGTCAAAAATTATAATCCCGAACATATTTCACTTGCGGATTGGGCTGATATTACGGTCATTGCACCCGTTACGGCAAATACCATATCAAAAATCGCTTTTGGGATTTGTGACAATCTTTTGACCTCAATCGTCTGTGCTTTTAAAAAACCGGTTATATTGGCTCCCGCAATGAATTGCAATATGTGGGAAAATCCGATTATACGCGAGAATTTGAATAAATTGCATTTTACGATTCTTGAGCCCGAAAGCGGTTATCTTGCCTGCGGATATGAAGGTAAAGGCAGACTTTGCTCTTTGGAAAAAATCTTTGAAAAGACAGTTGAGCTGGTGAATTATAAACCGCTTAACGGTAAAAAAATTGTCGTAACATCCGGCGGAACGATTGAAGATATTGATCCTGTCAGGTATATTTCAAATTATTCATCAGGTAAAATGGGCACAGCACTTGCTGATTGTGCGAAAAATCTCGGGGCTGATGTCATTTTGATTACTGCCTGCGATGTAAAAAAAGATTATGAAGTGATACAAGTTAAGTCGGCACTTGATATGAAATCCGCGCTTGATGAAAAATTTAATTGTGCCGATTGTATTATTATGGCTGCTGCCGTGGCGGATTACAGAGTTAAAAACTATTCACGGGAAAAGATAAAAAAAACGGCGGAAGATGAAATGACTTTACATCTTGTAAAAAATCCTGATATTCTTTCGGAAATATGTAAAAAGAGAAACGGAGCAAAATTACCTCTAATTGTCGGATTTTGTGCCGAAAGCCAAAATTTACTTGAAAATGCCAAAGAAAAACTTTTGAATAAAGGTTGTGATTACTTAATTGCAAATGATATTTCACGCAGAGATATCGGATTTGCAAGTGATTACAATGAAGTCACGATTCTGGATAAAAACGGCGGAACGGTAAAACTTAACCGTGCGGACAAAATGACAATCGCTTATAAAATATTTGAGGCAATTTATGGATAAAAAGAAGTTGATAAGCCGAATTGAAAAGTTTGCACCGCCTGAAACCGCCGAAGATTGGGACTGCTCGGGATGGCTTGCGGATACCGATGTTAATGAAGTCAATCGTGTAATGCTCTGTCTGACTGTTGGGGAAAACGTTATATCTCAAGCAAAAAATCATAATTGTGATATGATAATTTCCCATCATCCGTTATTTTTCGTTCCGTTAAAATGGCGTGATATCAATATTTACTGTGCGCATACCAATCTCGATTGCGCAAACGGCGGTACAACAGATGTTTTGGTTAAGTCGATTTTCGGAAATATAAAGACTGAAGCCGAAGGCTTTTTGCGGTATGTGAATTTTGAAACCGATGTCAGCGATTTTGTACAAAAATTAAGAAAAATTTCGCCAAATCTCAGATATGTAAATAATTTAAATGTCAAAAACATCAGACGAATCGCATTCTGTGCGGGGAGCGGTTCTGAATTTATTAAAGATGCACAAAAAAACGGAGCTGATGCTTTCGTAACCGGGGATTTAAAGTTTCACACGGCTTTTGAAAGTGATACAGTCCTGTTTGATATAGGACATTTTGAAAGTGAAATCGGAGTTTTAAAGGTATTTTATAATCTTTTCAAGGATGATGTTGAAGTAATTTATGCGGAGGAAAGTTCGCCGTTTATAATTTAAAGAAATAATTATTGACAACAAAGATTCATTTTATATAATAAAAATTGAGCCTATTGGGGTGTCGCCAAGTGGTAAGGCACCTGGTTTTGGTCCAGGCATTCGGAGGTTCGAGTCCTTCCACCCCAGTTTTTAATTTAAGAGCATCCAAATTATATTTTTCCGGGGATTAAACATTCCTTTCCGACAAGGTAAATTTTGAAATAATTGCTATGTTTTGGGAAAAAACAACCTACCTGTAAAGAAACATTTTGTTAATTATTTTGGCAAGTTAAAGTCTAAATTCTCTATTATTTATTATAAAGAGACAATACAAATTAAAAAAAGTCCGACAATGAAATTGAAAAATTTTAATTTTGTAGTCGTTAAGTCAGAAAAATTTGAAAACTAACTGTCAGACATTTCAATATTATTTAATTTGATTGTATCTATTTGCTATTGCGTTGAATTTAGTCATATAATTCGGATCGTTTGCTAATCTCAATTGTTGTGCAAGCATTTCGGTCATCTTATAACCCCATTCAGCACTGTCGGATGCATAATTTACCCTTGATAATATTTGAGTGTATAAAGTATTGAAATCAGTATTTTCAAGATATCTTCTATCAATAGCAATAAACTGTTTGTCATTTTCACTTGTTATAAGTACTTGACTATCATCAGGCGATGCTTCAAATATTTTCAACGGAAGTTTTTGCGGTAATGCTTCAGTGATTAAAGCCAATTTTTGTTTTTCAACAATTGTACCTTCAACAGGAACGACTTTGTTTAATTCTTTCATAACTTCGCTGACTGTCTTAAATCCAAGTCTTGCCAATGATTTATCTGCAATGATGTAACCTTGAGATTTTAAGTAGTTAACGTGATCAACATTTATATTCCAACTATACGGATCAACTGCAACTACTTTTTGACCGTCAACATTAAATTTTAAATATCTGTTTCTTGCTTCTTCAATAAGTCCGATTGCAAATCCTTCTTCAGGAGTTATTACTCTGTTATTTTGTTTCAATACTCGTGGATCTTTAATTGACCAGAATCTTTCCAATTGTTGGATTGATGACATTAATTCCTCGTTGCTCATACTTTTTGCCATACAAGTTGCGACAGATTTTATTTCTTCACTTGTTAAACCGCGTCTGTCACAATCATTTGCAATTTTGAATCTTTCTTTATCTTCAGAAGTGAGTTCTTTCTTAAATACAATCGAAATACCATTCAATGCACCTTCAAGTTCACCGTCAGATTTTACGGCATATCTTTGGTTGTAATACAAATTACCTTTTTCATTTTCGTTCAAAATCCTAAAACCGAATTTATCATTTTCAAAATCTAACCCTTTGAAATCAGGATTATCTGAGTGTTGATAGAAATCTTTGGCTTTAATAATTGATTCTGCCAAATCTGCATTTGCAGTTTCAAATTCAACATAAGTACCGTTCACTCTTTGAGAATTTTCGCGAAGTGTTCTTGTCATATGCATATCTTGACGTTCAACACCTTCTTCTCTTGCAAAATCCATCGCCCAATCACCGGATGCAAAGGTTATTTTGTCCGTAACGTATGCACCCAAAAGCGATTTTGATGCCATTTTTGCACCCTCACCATATCCGCCGGCTTGATTTTCGTCGCCCGTTTTGGAACTTGCAGCTATGTTTTTCAAATAGAAATAATTATATTCAGATTCACCTGAAATTTTAATTTTATATTTTCCGTCAACATTTTGGATATCAATTTTAACACCGTCAAGTGTTCCGCCATGACCATCATAGAAGTTCTGCAAGATATCTCTTGCCACCATATCGTATGTCCATTCTTGAGCACTGTTATAATCTAACATCAACGGAGTATTTACAGTTTTATCTAAGATAGCTCTGTCCGCAGGTTTAATTTCAGTTGAGCCTTTAATCGGGTGTAATTCACCTGTTACAGGAATTGTAATATCTAAACTTCCTGTCGTTTTTAATGTTTCAATATGGTCTTTATAAGTTATAAATTGATTTGCACCGCTTGTTCTGACACCTTTTTTAGGACTTGTATAAACATATCTTTGTTCTTTTTCAACCGCATCAGTAATGTTATCGGTTACAGGCTGTGGTGTATTTGCAGGTTGTGGTTTCTTTCTGCCGAATATTTTCTTGAAGAATCTTTTTAAAATATTATCCGAAGTTTTAGGTTCAACAGCATTTGTAAGTTCAGAAATGTCAGTATTTTCAGGATTGGTTTTTTCTTGAGTTTTTACCGTTTTATTCTGTTGAATTTTTGCTTTTTCTTCGGCTTCGGTTACAACCAATCGTAAAATATCCGAAATCATTTGATCAGTTTCTCTGACTGTCATTTTTGGATATGCACTATTATCTTGAGAAACTTTTTGACTTACTTCATTATATTTTTGAGCTAATACTCGCAATTTTTGGCCGAAAGACGGATCTGAACTGCTCATATCTACAATTAATTGTTCTAATTTTATCAATCTGTCATTAAAAGACTTATTACCATCGTCTGCAACTTTATGAGAAGTTTCATGCAGCCAGGTTGCGACCAAATCAAAGAAATCACCGTTATTCAAATAATCAGCTTTTACCCAATGCCCCTGATATGTACGGTCATCACCTTTAGAAATAATTGCTTCCGCTAAAGTATTATCTTTTTCTGTCGGTTCATAAATATATTTTGGAGCTTCCGCTTCGCCTCTTGTAATAATTCCGCAGTTTGGCAAATCAAGATTATCACTAAACATCTTTATAGTTTCTTCTAAAATTTGCAATTTATGTGCTTGAGTTTCCGTTAATTCAGTCACAGGAGTTCTATGTCCCTTATTAGCTTGCATGTAACTATTCAAATCCGGAACACCAACTAATGTCATTTCTTGAGTAACAAGAATTTTTCCCATCATCTTTGCAAAATGAATATCTTGATCGTTAGGATAATGACCAACTGAAATGTAATCATCATGTCCGAAATCTATTTTTAAATTTCTTTCTTGTGCAACTTCCGCAAAACCTTCCAGGATGTGAGTATTTTTATTTTGGTTATCATATAAGAATACTTCTTTCATATTTCCGATAATATTTATTAATTGCTCATCAGATAAAGTTTTTGCATATCTTGTAATCATTTCGGTAATTTTTTGACGACTCAAAGCAACACGATTACGACCGGTTTCTAATGAGAATGGTACGCCATTGTTTAATTCAGTCAAAGTTTGATCATCAGGTTTTGTCTTGAAAATCAAAGTCATTCCGTCCATAGTATTGTCAAGACCTTCGGAACCCTCAACTTCATATCTTTGAATTACATACATATTGCCCTTTTCACCTTCAGGTAAAAATTTCATTCCGAAGTATTCATTTTCAAAATCTAAATTAGCAAAATCTTTATTTTGAGGGCTGTAGAAGTAATCTTTTGCTTTTATTAATTCTTTTACCAAATCAAGGTCAGTTGTTTCAAATTCAAGACTTGTGCCGTCTTGTGCTTTTTCAACTTCGGTTAATGTCTGCATTATTTCTGATTCTGACGGTTTTTTAGTTTTATCTGCAGTAAAATCAAGTTCCCATTTACCGGCACTATATTTTACATGGTCTGCTCCTCTTGAATATAAAAGGTTACCGAGAACGATTTTAGAACCTTCGCCATGTTGACCTGCACTTCTTGCATCATTTACTTTTGAACCATAACCAAAATTAAGAACTCGGTCATAATCATATATACCTTTACCTGATATTTTTACCGCATATTTATCGCCGACTTTTTCTACTTGGATATCAACCCCTTCCATAGTGTAGCCGTTACCGTCATAAAAATTCTGAATTAAGTCTCTTGCCAATCTGGAATTTTCCCAAGGACGAGATGCACCAATATTAAGAACAATATCTGTAGATACGGCTTGCCCAAGTCGATCTCTGTCTTTTTCTTTAATTTCCGCACGGTCATTTCTTGTCGGATTCATTCCTCCTTTATCTTCTATTGAAAGTGCTATTTTGCCGGTTGTTTCTAATTGGGTTAACAATTGCTCCGCACTCGGCAATTCTTCAACAGGAGTCATTACTCGTTCACTGTTATTTGACGGATTATATTTTATCGTCTTTTTGGGTGTATCGCCTAATCTGCTGTTTGCTTCTAATCTTCTTTGTCTCTCAATTGTTCTGTATGTACTCATATCAAGCTCAAAGCCTGCATCTAACTTAGCCTGAATATCTGCGGCATATTGAGCTTCGTTAAATTCAGTTTCACCTCTGTCTTTGATTGAAACTTTAAAGTTTTCCCATTCTTTGTCTGACATTTTGAGCATTTTATCAAAACTTGAACTGTCAAATTTTTCTAAAAGCATTTCAGGACGTTTTTCAAGAACATCTACAACTTTATTAAAATCTTCATCTTTACAGAATGCTAATCTAAATGCAATTTCAGGAGAGCATTTGCTCAATACATAATCACGTTTATCACAGTTTGAAAAATCAACATCACTGTTTAATACAGATTCAATTTCGTTGAAGGAAAGATTTGTATTACGTTGAATTACTTCCCGAATAGTCTTAACAGTATTTCCTGTATAATTTTCAAATTTTGCTCTATTCAAATTAGGGAAAGTACCGGTTAAACCTTGTATGTCTTCTTCAGTTGCGGGGCTCTCCCAATTGTATCTCTCACGAGTCAAATCATATCTGTATTCTTTTAATTCGCTTTGTATGTTTTGTATTCTTAAATCTTTAGCCATACTGTTAACATCAGTTATATCCGAAACTTTACCGTGTAGGATGGCGTTGATAACAAGAGAGATATCTTCGTTATTCATTCTTAAATAATCAGGATGTGATGCAAGCTTTTTGTATGCATTATATTTATTTTTATCAGAAACAATTCGGGATATTACTGAACTATTATTAATTTTTGGATCATTCCAAAGTTCTTTAAACATTTCAAATTCTTCTTGTGATTTAATATCATCAAATTTTAAATAATGTGCATAACGATTGAATATACCTGCTCCTACAGGTCTAAATGAAGAATCAACTTGTTTTAAGTATTTATAATTTCTTGCAAAATTTTCGGATAAAATACCGTCAAAATAACTTGTGTTATCTATTCCAATGGCATCAATAACATCTGCTTGTTCTTTAATTTTTATTGCATCCAATGTTTTTGGAAGATCACCTAATGACCATAAATATCCATCTCCTTTATTTACTATAGCTGTATATGCATTACTTTTAGCATCCAATTCTTCCATTGTTTTGGCATTTTCAAATAATGCTTTTATTTGATTTTTCTCATCAAATGATAAATGTTGCTGCAAATCAATACTTTCATTTATTGTTCTTAATTTATTTTTACGCAAAAGCTCTTCTTTTTGTGTGAATTGCGGTTCTTCCAAGCTTTTAGCCTCAGCAATTCTATAATCCAGAGAAATTTCTTCTTTAATTTCAGCTATATTATCTCGTGTAACTCTGCTTAGTATATCTGCTTTGTCTAAGTTTGAAAGATTAGATTTACTATTCGACATTCTTTTTTCAGCTTGTGATAACATAAAGTCGTACATTTCTTTTTTAGCTTTTACATCTTCAGCGGTTACACCTTTAAGAATTTTTAAATCTTTGTTTGAAGAAATGGATTTTAATAATTCAGTATCATTTTTAATTGTTTTAAATAAATCTGATACAACATCAACATCAATAGAACCGTTTTGAATGTCACTAATTACATCATTTTTTACAAAACCGTATTGTGTTATTGTAAATGGAGAAAATGCTTGTATCATCTCCATTTTTTTGCGGATTGTTTCAATATTATCTTTAGTTGTCTGTTTGATTAATTCTTGAGCTATTTTACTATCTTGTTTTAATGAAAATAAGAACATCTCTGATGCGATTTTCGCTTTTGCAGATAAATCTTCAGGTTTAATGTCCATAATATCTGAAACTTCATAGTAATCGAGTAAACTTGCATTATCCTTAACAGCGGCTAATGTATTCTCGTCAATATCATCTAATTTCTTATATAAATTTTTTAATGAGCGTTCATTCATTCCATCGGCTCTGTACGATTCAACCATTTTTATTTTGGATAAATTGTCTTTATTGCATCTTTTAAGAATAGAAACTTTCTGTTCAATAGGACAAGAACTGTTGTCTTTTAATGAATTATAAATTTCAGTCTTTGCGGGAATATCCTCCGGATTTACGTTAAAAGACAGGTAAGGTTTATCCGCAAATTCTGCATTGTCTTTCAGTAAATCAAACATTTCCCGATTAAAATGCATATTATCTACTGTCATAGCAAGTCCGTATTCGGAAATTAATGACGGATCTATACCTGACGCTTTAATATAATTGAAATCTTCAATATTTTGTTTAACGGCATCCAAGTTATCTTTTCGGGCTTTATTAATCATTAAAATTTTTGCGTCGGGAGATAATAACTCAACATCTTTAAGCAGCTTAAATGCCTCAATTTTTGCCGGCTCATCTTCAGGTTTTACATCACAAAGTATATTAACTCCAAAAGTTGAATTTAAAAGTTCAGGAGAATCTTTTAACTCATTTAAAAGATTCATATTGATACGATTTACATTATATTCAAGGGATTCAAGAGCTATTTCATCAATACCGTATTCTTTTAATTTTTTTATAAATTCTGCTTTTGAAACATCAGAATTCGGCATATTTGTTTGATTTTCATTATAACTAAAATCTAATTTTCCATCTTTAAAATGATATCCTTTGTCATTCAGTTCCAATGTAAGAGCAAGTAATTCTTCGCTAACCACTCCTGTTTTTTGTGATTCTTCCTGTAACTCATTATATCTTTTTATCATTTCAGCTTCTTGCATTTCAGATGCACCCGTATTTATTCGGGCAACAGGCTTATCTTCTTTTACTTCAGTTTTTACTCCTGTTTTCGGCGGCTCAACCGCAGGATTGGTCAAATCTTTTATGTCAATTTTTCTGGCATTAATCTCTTCCATCAACTTGTCAAAGCCGGATTGTTTCATGTCCGGAATTTGTTCATTATTCTTGATACATTCTTGTTCGTAATTTTTGTAATAAATATACAAATTGCTTAAATCTTCGTCACTTAGATTTTTGCAGTTCGTAACCAGTGAAGAAAATTCATCAATACCTTTTATTTTGTTAATTTTTGAGAATTTAGGATTTAGCTCAATATCGGTAAATATATTAAGTTGAAGAGGAACCTCTTCACCTCTTTCTATATATTCTCTGATAGCTGCATCCTTAGCAGGATCAACAGCTTTAAATCCTAATTTATAATAGAATTCAATATTTGTAAGTTTACCACCCCTATTAGCCGATGGACTTGCACTTGCAGTTAATCTGCCTTCTGCACCCAGGTCTCTGCTTACTAACGTTAACTCCTGGATTAATCTGCTTCCAATTCCGGCACCCTCTACATTAGAAACTAAACCTTCAAAATGTAGAGATTTCTGCCCATCAACTTCCACTAAGTTATATGAAACACTTCCCAGAGAATTACCAAATTTATCACTTATACTAATAAAACCAACTTTGCCTTGTACTGCTGAGTTCTTTTCAATTTGAAGATTTTCCGTATCAACTTTTATCGGTTGATTGCTTCTCTTATCTATAATATAGCCTTTCTCTAATCTGCCATTTGCATCTATATGAGATTCAGTCGTTGTTTGTGTTGTTTCAGGCTTAACTTCCGCTATCGGTTCATCAGGTTTATCATTTAATTCATATGACTGTGGTGTTTTAAAGTTTGCAGTTACTCTTTCAAGCATTGCCGCAGCTAGTTGGTTTGCATCTTCAAATTTACCCACCGGTAATCCGTCTATATCTACTACATATTGAGTATTTTGCGGTGTCTTTATCTCTTTTATATTCCAATTCTTTACTCCGGATTTCTCAATTGCCGCATCTATATTTGCTCTCGATGTTGCAGTATGAGCTTTAGCACCAAGCATATATTCTAATACGTGGTTCATTAATTTTAACTTAGAAAGCATTTGTCCCTGTTCTGAAAGGGCATCTTTTAAATTCGCTCCCTCTGTTGCTACTTCTAAACCCGTAAATGCCGCTACATCCGTCAAAAACGCACCGCCTGTTGTCAGAACTTTATTGCCGCCTTTCATAAAGTTTTGTATTAATTTATCTCCCGTGATGCTTGTTGTTTGAATTGCCCCGTTGGCTGTTTTTGTCCCGCCTTCAAATAATCTTCCGGTTGCTCCTACCTTTCCGAGAGCCTTTGAAACTCCTTGTGCCAAAGGCGCACCTACATATGCACCAAAGAATATATATTTGGCTGAACCTTTGGTACTTTCCCATAGTTCTTCACCATTTATGCCGCGTTCACTTGTTGCCTGGTTTAATAAAGTCAATCCAACATCCGTGGCCAGAGTTCCGCTGGTCATTGCAAATTTTATACCCTGTTGTACTGCCGTTTGACCATATTTTGTAACCAGAGTTCTCACTAAATTTGCCGCCGCTCCCGTTGCTTCCGCACTCCCTGCAGCCGCTGAAAGCTCTGCCATTACGGGACTCTTTGTAATTAAAACGGATATTACGGTTATTGCCGCCAGTTTTAACATCCCACCCGTGGCTTTCGCATCCATTACTTTTTCTGTCAGTTCGTCCGGTACTAAATCCGTTCCGTATATCCCTCTGTATTGTGTTTGGTAATCATTCTTTATTTCATCAAAACTTTTACCGCCTGTTACCGAATCAAACATCTTCTGTGTATCTGATGCAAGACCTTTTATCGCTGTTATTACGGATTGAGTATTCCCTATCGCTCCGTTAAGAAGCATATCTACAGCTTCCTGATCGTTATCAAAATATTGTAAAAGTAATTTGTTCGCACTTATAATATGACTTGCAGGATTTAAGCCTTCATTTTGGGCCGGTGCATAAGTCAGTGCATCTTGCTCTGATTGATACATCCTAATCTCTTGCATTGCTTTGTTTAAAATATCAATTCTCTGTTTCAATATTTGAGCATTTTGGTATCGTTCTGCACTTTGTTGGAATTGAACTGAATTTTCTAAATTGTATTGCCGACCCATATCTTTTTTGAAATCAGTTTCAAAATCCCTGAAATACATTTCGGGTTTACTTCTCATTACATCCAAGCTGCCGCTTTCTCTTAATGCTTTGTTGTAGTTCGGCTCAAATTTTTTAGATAATTCATAAAAGTTTTGGTATTCTTCGTCTGTTCCTTTCCATACATTTTTAATGGTATTCCATAGTTCACCGGCTCCCGCATTTATTGCCGCACCGACATCGTCTAAAATACCCATTGACTCAAGTGCTGCTTGAGCAGCTTTGTGCGTTTCCACATAGTGATTTAATACAAAATCACGAACCGCTATGTCTGACTTTCCTCGTTCGGATAATTCAAAATCGTGCCTTTCAAAGTTCCTTGTGTCACTACCCAAATTAATATTGAAGTGCTGCAAATATCCTTTTTTAAATTCTTCATAGTTCGGTATAATTGGAATAATGCCACGACCTTCTATTCCCGAATTTTGTTTAGCTTGTTGTTTTATTTCCGCAACACGTCTGTCGTATGCTTCCTTTACTCTGCTTTCTATCTCATCAACAGTATAATGTTTATCTAAATTATTACCTATTGTATAATAATTAGTTGTTGTTGAACCTTTTTGCTCCAACTTTTTGAATTTGTATCCCCCGTCAGGATAATAAGAAATTGTCTCGACTGTGCCGTCTTTGTATCTTGTTGTCACTTCTTTCCCGCCGTCAGCGGTTGGGGTCTCTTTTGAATCAACAATATCTTCTGCCGCTTGCGTAACTGAACGGACAAATCCCATAAAGTCTGCATCTTCTATGCCTGCTTGAGTTACAAAAAGATTTGCAACTTGTTTATTTTCCGTACAATCAAGCGTTTTATCTGATCCCGCATATTTCGTTAAACCTTTAAATACTCCGCCTAATTCTTCGCTTTCAAGTGTTCCGTCACCATTCATATCATATGCATCAAATAGATTGTGGAACTTTTTGTCAACCTGTTCTCTTCGTACACCATGTTTTGCATTATTCAACTGTTCCTTTTTACCGTTACTGCTTATAAAAAAGTCGTCGAATCCCATTTTCTTTACCTTCTATTTTTTACTATTCATACATCAATTTGTGGGTGATATATATTTGTTTATCGACTCTTTTTTGAAAAAACTTTAAAAATTTTAAAAAAATATTTACAATTTTTAATATTACAATATTTTTTAGGCAATTTTTTTATTAAAAAATTTTTTTATTAAATATACGGGGAAAATTTAAAAGGGGAAATAGTCATGTCAATAAAGATAGACGGTACGCCGTCTTGTAATATTGAGCGTACCCAAATATCAGGCAGCAAAAATAATTCACAAGTCGGGAACGAATTATTGTTTGACTTTAGTGATATCGGAGAATACGAAACTAACGGCAAATCAAATATGTTCTTGAAAGAATATCTGGAAGGAAAGGCCGGCAGTGTTCTTCCTGAAGGTGCCTCTATCAATGTATCAAGCCCGAAAGAATATTCGGAGGAATTCAAACAATTATTAAAATTTGTCAGGGTTAATATTTACGGAGCAAGAGTTAAAGATATGTTCAAACTGCTTTCTCAGGACAAAGCAGCCGTGGCCGACAGAGTCGGGAAAATGAAAATATCTGATGAAGAAAAACAAAAAATCTTAAAATTAAAGGAGTTGTTTGATAACTATTATAATGTAACTTTAAGCTATCAGAATAAAACTTATGATATTCTCAATCCTGATGAGAATACTCTTGATGAATTGAATGAAATTTCACCGGATTTGGCGGAGTTTATAAAGCAGGAAAATAAAGATTTAAAAGATAATACATTAAAATTTGCGCAGGGTGAACTGGAGCATTTGGAATTGTCAGATGCGGGGAATGATTCTAAGAAAGTAGTTCCGCTTCTTCTTTCCGTTTTGGGAATACTCGGTGTAAAAGAAGTATTATCTTCATACAAAGAAAGAAAGGCAGCACTTCACAATCCGGCACAGTTATTAGCCGAGCAAAAAGAATTAAGCAAAATGAAAATAGGCTGGGTAAATCCGTTCAGCGATATTAAATCAAGGATTAAGGGCAAGAAAGGTATGGCATTACTGCTTTCCGTTGCACCAATACTGTTAAGTACTTTAAGCGGAAGTGTTGATGATATGTCCGGCGCCGCAAAGGATTATTTTCAGGATAAGGAATGTTTCGGTAATGCAAAAGCCGGCATTCTCGCCGCAATAAGTGCTATTGCCGGAATCGGTACAAGCTTTATGATTGCAGGTACATATGAAAATGCAAGAGATGTTTTAAAAGCCAGAAGATTCGTAAAAAATTACCGTTTGGAAGCGGCAAAAAACGCCGGAACTCTTGAGCGTGTAAATCGTTTAAGAAAAGCTTTTGCACCCTCACTCGGGAAAAGACTGGTTAAGGGCGGGAAATTCGCTGCAATGGCCGGACTTTTCGGTATGGTTGTAGCATCTTGTACATCAGGTTCAAGCTGGGCATCTATGGCAGGTACCAGATTTTTATTCGGGCAAAACGGAAACAAATTGGTTAAAAAGAATATTATTGATAAAGAAGATAATACCTTTAAAAATGCAAATGAAAATATGATGAAGTATGAGGCATACAGCGGGAAGTGGCATGGTATAGCAACCGGTCCCACAAGCGATCCCGTCTTAGGATTTACACTCGGGGCAACCGGACTTCTTACGCATCCGTCCGCTCTGATAGCATCAGCCGCATTTACAACTCAGGGGTGCAGTGAAACTTTGACTGCTTGCGCTTACCAGCTTCTCGGAGGTAAAGCAAGAGAAAACAAACTTGAAAAACAGAAAAAAGAACTTGTAAAATCCGTATATAATACTTAATTATTATTTTTAGGGGAATATTATTCTATCAGCACATTCTTTTTTTCAAAATGCAAAATCGATTCTTTACTTGACAAAACACATAGAGTAATATATAATAATCTTACAAAGTCAGTTAATCGGAGGTAAACATATGTTTAAGAAAATTATTTTCCATTGCCCCCCCCCCGTAAGCATTATTTAGGCTGCAATTTAACCCCAAGGACAGCATTTACTTTAGCAGAGGTCTTAATCACACTCGGTATAATCGGTGTGGTTGCAGCTTTGACTATTCCGACTTTAATTTCAGATTACAAAGAGAAAGTTATAGTTTCAAAAGTCAAAAAAATGTACACTACTTTATCTAATGCGTATCAGCTTGCGATTTTGGATTACGGAACGGCAGGCGAATGGGGGATTACAGGGAGGGATGCAGGAAGAGTGGATGAAAATTGGGATAATGAAGAAACATATAATGCAGTAAACGCAATACTAATTCGTGACAGGGTTTTAAAAAATGTAAAAAAACTGAATATTTGCAATAACTCTAAAAATCATACAGCATGCGGTTTTGAAAAGGTATATTATCTTAATGGTGATGAAGATAAAAACTTTGATAAATACGCATCAACATTGCTTGCCGACGGAAGTTCAATAGGTATTGTTTCTTCCGTTTTATCAAATGCTGCTGCGAGCAGTCGCGGAAACGGAGAATTATCCCGGGTTTACGCTAATATAGTTTATGATGTTAATGGTACAAAACCACCAAATACTTATTCAAAAGATATTTTTCTGTTTTATTTAACCGAACATAGTATCATTCCTTGTGGAACAACAAACGAAACAACATTTTCATTTGAGGGAAGTTGTCTTGGAAATAATAATGGTACTAAGAATGGTTTGGCTTGCAGTGCATGGGTGATTTATAATGAAAATATGGATTATTTAAAATGCAATAATTTAAGTTGGAACGGTAAGCATAAATGTGATTAAGCAATCGTACTGAGTTTGTAGGTCGGTTTTACTAAACCGACAATATTAAAATACTACGCTTTAAAAGATATGATTTAATATTATTCAGGCTTCTTTAGTTTTGCGAAATAAATTACAAATATTGAAATTAAAGTTACGATTATTGCGCATATTTTAGAAACAGTATAATCAATATTAAATCCGATTTTTGAATTTAAAATAAAAAATACGGTTATAAAAATATAAAAAAGCCCGGGGATAAAAGTCATCAACCAATTTTTCTTATTTTTATAAAGATAAACCGTAGCATATAAAAAGGTTGGTATAGCTATTAACTGATTAACAAAGTTAAAATAACGCCAAACAACCGAGAAACTGCCGGCATTCGATTTCGCCCAAACGATAACGGAAATAATTATCAAGGAAATAGGAATCATAATAAGCAATCTGTTTTTTATTTTCACCTGCGGCATTTTAAAAGCCTCGCCCAATATCATTCTAAGTCCCCTAAGAGCAGTATCCCCCGAAGTAATAGGAAGAACAACCACCGCAATTGTTACAATGAAGGCAAGACAAGGGAATACAAATACATCGGCAATTGTATTTATAACATTAACACTTCCTACAAGGTTAGAAGGAACAATATTCATAGAATAAACATGCATAGAAGCAGCCGCCCAAATCATAGCTATTAAAGATTCAACACACATCATACCGTAAAATACATGCCTGCCTTGTTTTTCATCTTTAATTGTACGTGAAATTATAGTAGACTGCGTCGAATGAAATCCCGATAACAATCCGCAGCTTACTGTCATAAAAAACATCGGAATTATATGTATTAAAGAAGGATGTTTATTCAAATTAGCAAAATCAATATTTTCAAGTTGTATACCGTGGATAAAAAATCCCGTTAAAACAAGTCCGGTTCCGATAAGTAATAAGAAGCCCAAAACCGGATAGAATCTGCCGATTATTTTATCTATAGGGAACAAAGCTGCAAAAATATAATATAAAGCAATAATAATATATATAGAAGTAACAATAGGATTAGACAAAGAGAAATCCGTTTGATTAAAAAATCTTTCAGACATCAAGTCACCTGCCGTATAAACAAACACGGAAGCCAAAAGAAGGAGCATTACGGATACAACTATTATAAAAAATCTGTAATATCCCACTCCTAAATATTTTTTAATTAATTCCGTAATTTGAGCACCGTTATTACGTACGGAAAGCATACCGCTGAAATAATCATGGACACCGCCCATAAAAATACAGCCTAAAGGTATTAATATAAAAGCGACAGGGCCGAATAATATTCCTTGTACAGCACCTAATATAGGCCCTAACCCTGCTATATTGAGCAGATGTATAAGCATGTTTTTATTTTCACTCAACGGAACAAAATCAACTCCGTCATTAATTCTTTCGGCAGGTGTCTTTTCATCAGAAATGCCAAATTGAATCTGCGTATATCTTGAATAAAAGATATATCCAAAAAATAAAATTAATATTCCTGTTAAAAATGTAAGCATATAGATATTATATCATTTTCGGAAATAAAATACAAAAAAGTAAACAATCAATAAAAAAATAATTTTTTTATAAAGTAAAAGTATTGTAGTTAAAGTATTGTAGGTCGGATTTACTAATCCGACAATATCAAAATATACGGTATAATTATTCAATATTGTAGGTCGATTTTACCAAACCGACAATATTAAAATACTCAAAAGACTTTTTAATATCTCAGGACAGGAATTAGCATGTAGGTTGGGCATACTTGCACAAAAATTTTAAGATACCCCATTGCTTCTTAATTTGTCGGATTAGTAAATCCGACCTACAGACTTATTTTATATAATTTTCTGCCTCAATTTTAGCTCTATCTAAGTTTTTGAACCCTATAAGCCTATGCAATGTTTTATTGTCTTTTAATGCTATTAACAATTCTGGCATAAACAACGACTTACACAATTTTATTGATTTTATAGTTGCATATTCAATAAAAAAGGTTTCTTTAAACATACAACTCAATATTTTATATGGACAAATTAACCTGATACCTTTATCAGTCAATATATATGTTATATTGAATCTAAAAAATACTCCGTACAATCCAATAACAAAAGCAATTATATAAATCCATAAAGTTGTATATGTAACTTGTCTTATAGAAGTTAGATTATTAAACATAAAAAAAGGTAAAATGAATGTTCCTAAAAAAGCTCCAACCAAGTAGGTTATAATTATACTTGATATAATACCATTTTTAATACAATATATTGGTGTTTCATTTGGATATAAAAATTTACACCTTGCAATGGCTGACTTGCTGGAATTTATAAAAAATGGTAGGAAAACACTAACAGTTAATATTCCTGTTATAAAACCTACCATATTAATCAAACATTCAAATTCCTCTTTTGAAACAAAAAAATAATTAATTTTAAAATCTAAAAAATTTATCATCACTTCTTCATCACCTCAATTTTAAATAGAATATAACATTTTTTTATTCTTAATTAAAATCAATAAGTTTATGTCCTAAAACCTAAAATAATAAACATTTCATTCTATCTCTTACCAATTATCCAGAAAAATTTCAAATAAATATATATGTCTATTGTCCCCAAAAACTATATTTTTGAAATATTTCTCGAACATGGTATTATATTCCAACAACTTTGTCAAACCATGGATGGATTATATAAAACCTGAAGATATGCCTACTCAAATCAATACATACAGACTAAAAAAGAGCCTTTTCAGGCTCTTTTTAAATGGAGGAGGAGGTGGGATTCGAACCCACGGAACGCGTGAACGTTCGACAGTTTTCAAGACTGCTCCAATCAACCGCTCTGGCACTCCTCCATGGGTTTGATCAGATGTATTTCAATTCTATGTCATAAATCATTTTTGTCAAGATTTTCGGCATGAATTTATTATTTTATTTAAAACATCAACAAAATGTATGATTTTTATTTTTAAATCCTCTGCTAATATTTACATATACTCCTTAGAGAACTAAGATACACATATCCCTAATCAACAGCTATGCACTTTGTACATAGCTTTTTTTTATGCTAATGTTTTATTATGTTCGACAGTTTAAGTGAAAGACTTCAAAATATAATTCATGGTTCGGGAGAACTTACACAGGACAATATGCAGGATGCTCTGCGCGAAATCAGGCGTGCTCTTTTAGAAGCAGATGTCAATTTACGTGTTGTCAAGTCTTTCATTTCTAATGTTAAAGACAAAGCAGAAGGCGAAAAAATCGTTGAAGGTGTTAATTCTTCACAACAGCTTGTTAAAATTGTTCACGATGAACTCGTTTCACTTCTCGGAAAAGAACAAAAACCGCTCGATTTTTCCGGTAATCCGAATTTAATTATGATGCTCGGGCTTCAGGGGTCGGGGAAAACCACATCAAGTGCAAAACTTGCGGTCAAGCTTAAAAAAGAAGGAAGAAATCCCCTGCTTGCGGCTTGTGATGTTTATCGTCCGGCGGCAATCACGCAGCTTAAAACTCTCGGCAAAGAAACCGAAACCGAAGTTTTTACAATTCCGGATTGCAAAGATGTCACAAAAATTGTCAGCGGTGCGATTGATTATGCAAAAGAAAAAGGGTTTAATACGATAATCCTTGATACCGCAGGACGTTTACAGATTGATACGGAAATGATGTCTGAACTTTTGTTAATAGACAGGATTTTTAAACCTGCCGAAAAATTGCTTGTAATTGATGCAATGACCGGTCAGGAAGCCGTTAATGTCGCTGAAAACTTTGATGCTCAATTAAATTTGACAGGTCTTGTACTTACAAAACTTGACGGTGACAGCCGAGGCGGTGCGGCTTTGTCCGTTGCTTACTGTACCGGAAAACCGATTAAGCTTACGGGGACGGGTGAAAAACTGAACGCTCTTGAAGATTTCTACCCTGAACGTATGGTATCAAGAATTCTCGGTATGGGAGATATTGTTTCGCTTGTTGAACGTGCGCAGGAAGTTTTTGACGAAAAGCAAGCACGCGAACTTGAAGAAAAAATGAGCAAAAACAATTTTTCATACAATGATTTTATAAAAATGCAAAAACAAATGAAAATGTTTGGCTCAATGGATCAGCTTTTGGGAATGCTTCCCGGAATGAATATAAGCAAAAACGACAGAGAATTGATTTCTCACGAAGGAGAAAAACAATTCAAAAAAATGGAAGTATTTATATCGAGTATGACCCCCGAAGAACGTTCAAATCCCGATTTGATGAATTCAAGCCGTAAAAAACGTATTGCAAAAGGCTGCGGAATGGAGCTTTCGGAAGTTAACACATTTGTGAAACAATTTGAACAAATGCGCACCATGATGAAGGGAATGAGCGATATGAAGGGTATGTTTTCAAAATTTAAAGGCGGAATGCCTGATTTAAACATGGGCGGACTCGGCGGATTTAAAGGCAAGCTCGGAAAACATGCCGTTAATAAAGCTGTTAAGATGATGCGCAGATTTAAATAATTTATTTTTTACGGACAATTAATTCATATCCCAGTACACTAAAAATTTCTATTAATTCAGAAACTCTAATCGTTCCATTTCGAAGTTTGTTTGTTAGGTTTTCAAGAGAATCGGTTTTGTTATATTTATGGTTTATATCTACCTTCAAACGTGTAAGTGTTTTGCCTTCAAACAGTGTAAGTGATTTAATTAATTTTCTTACATTATCCTTATCTAAAATATACTCCTGTTTCATTTGATGATTATGAAATGATTATTCCTTGACAATCTAACTGCTTATTAATATAATCTAATTATATAGTTAGATATATTATGTAGAAATTAGGAAATCAAATAGTTCTTTATTGTTTTAAAACTTATTATGACAATGAAATTTATGAGAAAGGATTTTAATGAACAAAACTGAGTATAAAAATTTCAAAAAAAAATAATTTGAAATTAATATATAAAAATTTTACTGCAGGCCAAGGTTGTGCAGTTGCTTTCCCTTTTAAATTAAAATTTGTAAATTTTCTGAAGAAATTTTCCCCTGAACGTTTATATTATAAAGTTATAAAAACGAGATTTTTTCTCACCGGAAAAGCTGTTATACCTTGTTTAGAATATGTTGTAACTACCAAATGCACCATGAATTGTAAACAGTGTAATACTTTTATTCCGTATTTTAATGATAAGACTCATTTAAAGCACACTTCCTTTGAACAATTTAAAAAGGATTTGGATAAATTGTTAAAGTCGGTAGATTATGTTGATTACTTTGGTTTCGTAGGCGGAGAACCGCTTATAGATAACAATCTTGCAAAAAAAGTTCAGTATGCACTTAATAAAAGACAGATTAAACATGTTTTCATTGCTTCAAACTGCACAATTTTGCCTTCAAATGAGCTTTTAAAAGTTATGAAGAATAAAAAGTTTAAAATTCAAATAAGTAATTATAATAACGTAAAAAATATTAAAAATGGCATTACCGTAAAACATAATGAATTTAAGGATTTGTTAATCAGAAACAATATATCATATTCAAATCCTCACGGTTTTGACGGCCTTTTTCAAAGCATGCCGGAACTATATAAAGACATTCAGGATCCCGCTAAAATTAAACCTATTCATGACAAATGTTGGGGATTATTTTGTAATATGCTATGTGAAGGTGAAATAACTCCTTGCACTATTTCCGTTTATATTAACAGAAATCTTGAACTTTCCGACGGGATAAAAGAAGAAGTGGTTAATATTAGAACTGCAAAAAATGCTAAAGATTTAACTGATAAACTCATAAAATATTATGCAAGAGATTATTCTCAATTTTGTCACTATTGCCATAGTGATAATATTATTTACAATCTGCCTTGCGGGGAACAAATATAAAGATGATTATGTTAAATTATCAAAAGAAATTTTAAAATATTTTTCAAAAAATATGCGGAAGCTTGTGCTTGGTGCCATACGGATATGGCAAAAAGAATTGAAAGAGGAAATCAAATAAAATAATTTTTAATTTCCTCTCTTTGATTAAAGCTTCCTAAATTTTACATCTGTACTTGCTGTGCGGGAATAACTTTTTCTTCGCTGATCGCACAATATTTACAAGCTTCATAATAATCTTTTTTATAAAAATCAATAATATCTTGTCTTAAATTAGGATTATCTTTTAAATTTACGCAATCTTTCACATCAATTAACCCAAGCTCATTTCCCGAAGCGGATTTAGCGCATATATGAAGCTTGTTGTTGATAATGGAAAGGCAGCTTGATCGAACGCAGGAAGCAAACATCTGTTTGAGAGTTTGTTCGTCATAATGATAGTCCTTAAATTCGCCCTCCTTGTCCCAAGACAAATCCTGCATCGTTTGATATTTGATTTTATTTTCGTCAAGTATCTTTTGAAATTCTTCAAATTTTAATAAGCCTTTAAGCTCGGGGTTTGTTGAATAATTACTGATATAAAAATAGACTTTATCGTTATATTTTTTTATTGTTTCAATTAATTTTTCGGATGGCAAAATCGTTGCATTGGTGATGATTTTAATAACTCCTATTTTATCGTTTTTGGCTGCGTATTCTATAATCTCCGGTAACTGCTTATGAAGCAAGGGCTCGCCGCCTATCAATTGAATTATATCGATTCTGTTTAGCCCCCCCCCCTTGGAATCAAACAAAACATCGATTATGTATTTAAAGTCGTCAAAACTCATCTCGACATGACTTCCGTTTTGTCTGAATTTTGGCATCATGTTGGAACAATATTTACATTTCAGAGTGCATCTTGTTGTAATATCAAAATCAACCTTCGGTATTCTCAAAAATCCGTTTTCATAGAAATTAACTATTTCTTCCCGGCATAATTTATCAAAATATTCCTTTTTCTTAATCGGATTCAGAAATTTTCCTTTTTTAAATAAAAAGAAATTTTGCAGCAAAAACGCATAGAGCATCTCAGCTCCATAGCGAAAGTATCTTCTGTAAAACACGGGTTCTATATTATACTTTTTGATTAATTCTTCCATTTTGCTCCTTTACGTTTTGTCTGAGTGCTCCTATTATTGAGGTTTGATATTTTTTATATTCACTATAGTTATTTGAATTTATTATCTCATTAAAAAACTTGAGTTCGATTTGATTATAGAGTTGTTTATTTGAAATAACGTCAGTTTGAATTTTTTTATAGAATTCTTTTAACTTTAAGAAAAATTCGTCTTTGTTTGTGTGAATGTTAAGCATATATTTTGGCATATAAAAAAACGGTATTGACCAATGTGATAATTTATTTGTTTTTTTATAGTTTTCATAGACTAAATCAATCACTTCAATTATATCAAAGTTGTCTATGGTTCTGCCTTTTGCTTTTCCCATGGTGGATTGAGGGTTTTCATAGTGATAATATTGCGTTGAATTAATTATATAGACATTTTCAAGGCTTCGAATTAAAACGTTATAGAAATAATTATCTTCATATTTTAAGCCCGAAGGGAAAATGCAATCAAATTTATCAAGAAAATCTTTTTTTAACAGCCAGCTCCAAGCCATCATACAAGATTTTGTATAAGGCATAAAACCTTCTTCAAAATCTCTTTTTAATAAATCGCTCATTGTACCGTCGGGATAAACGTTTTTTATGTTTGTACAGCAGACAGCGGGCAGATTCTTTTCAACAATTGCTTTGTACATTTTTTCAATGAAATCTTCTTTAATCCAATCATCCGAATCAAGAAAGTATATAAATTCCCCGTGTGCTTTTTGATATCCAACGCTTCGTGTATGGGCCTGGCCCATACACGAAGCGTTGGATATAAGCCCTATTCGACTATCGAGTTTTTGATATTTTTTTAATATTTCAATACTGTTATCCGGTGAACAGTCATTTACACAAATAATCTCTAAATTATTATATGTTTGGTTAATTACACTATCCAAACAACGCTCAAGATATTTTTCCACATTATACACAGGTATAATTACAGAAATTAATTTCTTCATCGATATTGAAATATCCTTTTCTCTTAATGCAACAGTATGTATTTAATGTGATTTACTAAATCATTTCTGCCGAAATAATAATAACACAAACATTTTTATAAATATTCTTTTTCAATTTATTTTCTTATTTTCTTTAGAATTTTTTTTATCTGCAACCCGCAATTATTACAGTAAAAGGGTTTATTTTTCAACATCACATTAAATACAAAATGTTACATTATGATTGATGATGCTATACAGAAATATATCCGTTTTAATAACAATAAAAATAAATTAAAAATTCTGGTAAATTATATTAAACCTTCCAAACTGTTAAAATCGGAAATTTTAGTACCAATTCATTTAGGCCGTGAGATTGCAAAAGAAGTTTCCAAAGACGGAGTAATTTCAGAAGAAGATTTAAAGTGGCTGTTAAACAATTGCATCGGAGATAATGATTTTGCGGGAAACATATCCTCATATAATCGAAGAATCGGCCTGCTGACAGGAACATGGTGGGCTTGGAAAAATTATGATAAACTGGGGAATCCGGATTATTTTGGTTCATTCGGATACAGAAGAATCTTAAATTCGGATTTTTTAGACAACTTATATGACTATGATGTAATTTTGCCTCACAAAATTAATTTGTCTTTAATGACTATTGAAGAACAATTCAAAGAATATCACGGTGAAAAACTTGTACAATGTTTTTATAAAACATTTGAAAAAGTCTACCATTATGAATTAAAATCCTTAAAATATTATATGCATTTAAACGAAGGATATTTTGATGAACTTTATGTAATGAAAAAAGAGTTGTTTTTCGACTTTTGTAAATGGATTTTTCCGTTATTATTTGAATATTTAAAAGAACCGCCTATCATTTTTAAATCCGGAGAAAAAAGAGATATCGGCTTTATTATTGAACGTTTAAGCGGATATTATTTTTATAAACTATCTTTAAATAAAGCAATTAGAATTTGTGAAGAAAAAGTTTTATATACCGGAAATATTAAAATGGATAAAGCAAAAATTAACCAATCATTATTTCACAGACTAAGAAATAACCTTTAAATTAATTGTTCTGCCGGTATAACTTCTTTACTTGATCTTATACAATGTCTGCAAGGTTCATAAAAATCTTTACTGTAAAATTCTATTAATTTTTCTTTAATATTTTTGTCTTTTCTTAAATCTATTGCATCTTTATCAACAAAAATTCCGAGTTGTTCTCCATGTGAAGCTTTAGGACAAGTATGAAGTCTGTGATTAAAAACTCCTAAACACGCGGATAATATACAATTTTCATACATTGATTTGTAAAATGCATCACAATGTTGTAAATTGTTTTTTTGCATTTCTTTTTCTTCAACCCAAGTAAAGTCTTTTATCATTTGATATTTTATTTTATTTTCCTGTAACAATTTTATAAATTCTTCAGTTCTTAACTTCGGTTTTACATCAGGATTTACGCCATAATTACTGATGAAAAAGAAAACTTTGTCATTATATTTTTTAACAGTTTCTAATAATTTTTCATTCGGAAGTATAGTACCGTTTGTAATTATTTTTATCATGTCTGTCTTTTCTTTTTGTGAAGCATAATCAATTATTTTATCAATTTCCTTATGTAAAAGCGGTTCACCGCCGGATATATTTATTAAATTTAATTTTAATACATTATCCAGTATTACATCCAAATCTTTTTTAAAATCATCAAATGTTAAATCGATATGCTCTTTGTATTTCGGTATCATAGAACTGCAATTTTTACATCTTAATGTGCATCTTGTAGTAATGATAAAATCTAACTTTGGTAAAACTATGTTTTTATTTTCATCAAATTCTTCTTGTAAATACTTATAATATTTTTCAATAAATTCATCTTTCTTCCTAAGGAATACAGCCCCCCCCCGATGGAAAAGCATAAACTCTAATCCTTTTATTGCATAGAGCATTTCAGAATTATACTGAAAATATTTTCGATTAAAATTCTCTTTTTTCATCACTTATTTATTATATAACAAAAAAGATAAAATTTCTTTTGCTTTTTTCTTTCTTCTATCTTGTTCATTTACTAATGAAACATAATTATTTTGATTAATATTAATTGGTGATTTAGCATTATTTAATGTATTCCTTTCTTCATCTGTCATATTTTGCCAAAATTGTTCTATATATTTAAAAACTTCTTCAAAAGATATATCGGGCAGATTTATGTCAAAATATCTCAAATAATCATCTGCAAAATCAAGTTCGCCTTTAACAATTTCATTAAAATATAAATTTTTATTTAAGTCGAATTCAGTTAAATCCTTTCTATAGACTGGTTTTCTATCTTTCATATCTTCGATAGGGGGTTCAAAGGAAGTCAGTATGAATTCAATAAATTCCCAGACAAAACCCAGAAGTTTGGAACTTGTATGCGGTTTATTTGATAAATTAATATAATTATATTTATAGTTTAAAACACTCGCCATATAAATTCCTATAAAATTCATATCAGGCAGATATTTTGTAAGTAATGCTTGGGCAGAGAAATTCCCCGCACATGTATCAATTATACCGGCATTTTTACCTTTTAATTTTATAGAATTAATATAATTTTTATATTCGCTCTCAGTTTCATTATAATATTTTTCATGCAATTTTCTGGAAGCATAAATATAATGGTTTTCAGGGAAGTTATCAGTTTTTATTTTTTTATAAACTTCATTAAGTACATAACCATCTCTTGCTATAAAAAGTAAATCTGTTAAATTTCTTATTTTGGAAATTTTTATTACACATAATATATAAAATAAGGCAATAACTCCTCCGTAATTATAGCCGATTTTATACCAAAAATTTTTATTCGGAGAATTTTGTTCCTTTAATATCCTCATACCCAAAATCATACTGGTTTGCACTTTATTATTAGTATTTTTGTAATAATCTAAATAGTATCTGTTTTCCGGCTTTTCAAAAAATTGTTCGGAAACCTTTTTGTATTTGTATGAAGTAATTTTAGCTTTCTCAGCACCTTTTATATCAGCAGATTCATTATCTCCTATATGCAAAATTTGTGATGATGATATCTTCATATCACTTAAAATATATTTAAATAAATTTCCGCTTACCTTACTTTTACCGATTTCAGAAGATAAATATATTTTATAAAAGCCTTGATAATCATTTTTATGCAATACTTTTGTCAAAAATTCCGAATCAAGATACATATCAGATGTTATTATAATCTTTTTTCCTTTTTGTTTGGCATATTCAAATATTTCATGCATGTATCTATTTTGTGTCAGAATTTTATATTCAAAATCTAATTCGTACTGCTTATAATCTCCCTCTATTTTACTATATATATCATCTAAAGTTATATCTTCTATACCTTTATTTCTTGTTATTTTTACTAATCTTGCACGCTTTTGAGCAAGTTCTCGTTGCATAGGAAATTTCAAGTTATAATTCATTTTCCCTATGTATCTGAATACATCATCAGGATTTACAAATGGTCTTAATAACAATGTATCAAATAAATCAAAAGAAATAACTTCATAGTTATCTATAAGTTTTTTTAAATAATTGGCGTCTTTTTCATTTTCTGTTTCATCCGGTAAACCAGAAATTCCCGTTGAGGAAGCATGTTTACCCCCCCCCCACACACACAATGGTTTCAGACATATTCCTTATGAAATATAACGCACGATCTATATTTGTCGCTTCTTTATATATTTCGGATTTTCCTCCTATTGCGGAACAAGTTCCGCCATACAGGCTGTGTGGATATTTTTTATTAATATAACTTAAAGTTAAGTAATATGATTTTGGTATAATGCTGTAACATGAATTTGAATAATGACAATGATTCAAGGGCAACACATATGAATTTATATCATATTTTTCTTTTGCATTTATACAGAAATCTTCAACATACAAATCCCATTTTAAATTTTCATCAAATCGTAAATTATATTTCTCTATTAATGAAGAGTGAACAAAAATCATCATGCAATCAAAAGTATCGCATTTAATTAAATTAGAATCAGAAGAAAGTAACTGTTTATTCAATTCTTTAGCATTACTTCCGTCTCTCATATATGTTTGAATATAACCTACAGGAAAAGAATAAACTTTGTTTTCAATTACGGAATGAGTTACTCCGTATGCACTATATAAATTATTTTGAGACAATTTGTTTATTTTTTTTTCAAAATCCATGTCTTTTAATTCCCAATCCGGATGACAAAACACAAACCAAGCGGGATTATTATAGTCATAATTATCCAAAAAAGAATTATATCTTACAGGAACCGGCAAATTTTCTTTGACATTATCAAAATCAACAAGTTTATAGTTATCAGAACCATTTATCACAGGGTTATTTTTATAACATTTATTATAAATATCATAGTCATTTACTACGCTGATAAAATAAATTGTATCCATATTATTTTATTCCTTATATGTTCTTTGAATGTTAAATAGTTTTGAAATATAATACATAATATGTTTCAATTCCATAATATGTTTTCTATTGTTTTAAGAAATATATTATAATAACTATTTTGCGGCCATTTAGAAGGATTATATAGTTTATAAATACTTACATCGTTAAACAATTCTATATCACACCTAAAAATGACAAATTAATTATTTTTATAGTAACATAAAAAAATAAAAATTTGCTTTAATTTATATGTTTTTTTAATAAGTATCTTAAACATAAAAAAGCACCCTTGAAAAAGGGTGCTTTTTATTGAGTGTGATTTAAACTATTTAAGTCTTACGCTTACGGAAGTTCCTTTTTTAGAAATTTCAACTTTATCTTCTCTTGCAAGCCAGCCAAGACCTAAATCTGCAAAATTACCTTTAAGATCTAAATCTTTTTTCATTTTAGAGAAAGTGCATTCTCCGTTATTGTTTAAATAATCATAAATTTGTCCTGCTGAAAATCCGATTTGTTCTTGTAATTCTTGCATTTTTACCTCCATTTGTTATTTTGTACGTAATCTCCGTTTACATTTTATATAATATGCGAACGTGAAAAAAAATGCAATAGGTTATTGGGATGAAGACAAATAATTTTTTTATATTATTCATGCTAAAATATTTTTAAGGAGTATGAATGTTATTAGCGGGAGATATTTCAACAGATAAAACGGAAGTTCTTATTGAAAATTATGCAGAATTACTTAATTCCGGAGTTGATGCATCCCGAATTCTTGTAATTGTTCAAAATTCAAATAAAAAACAGGAATTCGCTGATAAAACATTTGAGCTTTTAAAAATTGACTGTACGGAAAAACTCCAAATACATTCGTTTTTTTCTCTGGTTTACAACACCGTATGTGACAATTGGGCTTTTGTTGAAAATTCGATTCAGTCGGGCAAACCGGTAATTCTCCCTCATATGGCGGGATTGGAAGTATCCCAATACATTTTAAAAAATTTGATAAATCAGGTAAAGTTTAAGGGTTATAATTCAAAAAAATCACTGCTCCATCAGATTTTCAGAAGATATTCTCTTATTGTACAGAACAATTTGACTAATGAAGATGTCGAACGGCGTTCACGTATTTTAGGTGAAAGTTTTGCTGAGGATGCCAAAGCGGTATTGAAAAAATTCCTAGCAAAAACATTTGAACTCAGAGATTTTGATTATTTAAGACAGAGTTTGGCTTTTAATCATTTGTACAAAAACAGTGATTGCTTCAAAAACATCAAATATCTCTTTTTGGATGACGGAGATGAAATTACTCCGATTTGTTTTGATTTTATCAAATTTTTAAAACCTCAGCTGGAAGATGTTTTTATAGCATTTGATGAGAAAGGAGCAAGCCGTACCGGATATTTAAGTGCGGACAGAACCGCAGTATGGGAGTTTGAAAAGCTTTTTAATCAAAAATGTGTGAAACTTCCATCAAAAAATCCGCTTTCATCTGATGCCGAAAAATTGTTTTTATCAATTATCAAAAACGAAAAAGAACCGCTCGAAAATTTTTCCGTAAGTTCGCCTTCAAAAAGAGCATCAATGATTGATGAAGCGGTAAATCAAATTAACAGTTTGTTGGCAAAAAAAGTCAAACCGTCTGAGATTGCCGTAATTACTCCGGTTATTGATGATATGCTTAAATTTTCACTTAAAGAAAATATTCGCGCAGATGTTATTTATCTTTCCGGAAGTGAAAAACTTATACAAAACAAGCTTGTAAAATCAGTTCTTACGATTTTGAAACTCATTTATAAAATTAAACTCGGCGAATTTGATATAAGGATTGTACTTTCTGATTTTTTGGGTATCCCGATAAAATACTGCAAAGAGATTTTAGAAAATTTTGAAATTTCGCAGGAATTTATCGGTTATGAATTTAAAAACGATGAATATACTCAAAAATATAAAAAATTTAAACAGCTTCTTTCAAATTTATCGGAAAGTGATTTAAAACTTTCGGAAAAAGTTTATGAAATATATACACAGCTGGCTCAACTTCAAAAAGCTGACGGAAATGAATTGAATAAATTTAATTTCTTTATAAAACAGCTTGAAGATTTTGAAAACATATTCGGCAGCGAAATAAAACCTGAAGAAATAATTAACCAGATTGAAAATTCCATAATCGCCGAAAATCCTTATTCAACGCTTGAAATCTTATCGAATAACCTTGTAGTATCAACTCCTCAAAAAATTATTGATAACGGGATAAAAACAAAATATCAACTCTGGCTTGATATATCAAGTGATGAATGGATTAAAAGCGATACGGGGCCTTTGTATAATGCTTGGGTTTTCCAGCGCGGCTGGTCAAAAGACAGTTTTACGATTGATGACAATATAGAACTTTCAAAAGAAAAAACCGCAAGAATTTTGAGGAAATTAACTCTTTGTGCATCGGAACATATTTTCACTTATTCAAGTCTTTTTGACGGTAACGGAATTGAGAATTTCGGCGGAATAGAAGAATATATTCGGATAAAAGAAAATTATAACACAGAATTTGAACAATGCCAAACATTTCAAATTACCCCCAGAGATGATCAAAGGCCTGTTCTGGAATATAAAAACGGTAAAATGGCTATTTCAGCGGTTCCGGGAGCGGGAAAAACCACAATATTGCTTGCCCTCATTGTCAAACTTCTTGATGACGGCGTAAATCCGGAAAAGATTTTTGTAATGACTTATATGGAGTCGGCTGCCAGAAATTTTCGCGACAAGATTAAAAATATCAGAAAAAATTCCGCACAATTGCCTAATATAAGCACTATTCACGGACTTGCACTGAGAATTATAAAAGAGAACGGTAATTATGAAAGGCTCGGACTTTTATCTGATTTTGAAATTTGCGACGATACGCAAAAATTAAGAATTATCAGAGAAATTTTGCAAAAAATGAATCTTAAAAAGAAAGAATCCGAAAATTTTGAAAAAGGGATATCGGATTTCAAATTCTCGGGCGGGAGTTTTGACGGAAACATTGAGGATAATCAGATTAAAAATTTTCAATCTTTCTTTAACGAATATCAGCAGAAATTAAGTGAAAATAATTTAATCGATTATGATGATATTTTGATATCTTCCGTGAAACTTTTGGAAGAAAATCCCGATATAAGAGAGCATTATCAGGACATTTGCGAATATATTATCGAAGATGAAGCACAGGATTCATCTTCAATTCAGCAAAAACTCATAAATATATTAAGCGGTAAGCATAAAAACCTTATCAGATGCGGAGATATCAATCAGGCAATTACCACAACTTTTTCTAATGCCGATGTGGAAGGGTTCAGGAAATTTATCACGGAAAACAATAACGTAAGCATGAACCGTTCTCAGCGATGTACAAAAGATGTTTGGACTCTGGCAAATAACTTAATAAACTGGGCGAAAAATAAAGATTTTAAAAATGCATTTTTTGAAATCTTCATGCAGCCCGTGGAAGGTAAAAACCCGATATCCGATAATGCCGTAAAATCCGAAATATTTAATTCTCAGCTTGAAGAAAAGAATTATGTTTTAAATGAAATTAAACAGGCTTTGAAAAAAGAGCCTAAATGCACAATCGGTATACTTTTAAGAACAAACTTTCAAGTTGCACAATGGATTGGTTTTATTAATAACAGCGGGCTTAAAACAATTACGAGAAGCGAAAGCCTTGAACAAAAAGCTATTTTCAGGACAATTTATGCAATAATGCAGATGATTTTGCACCCGTTTGACAACAATATTATTGCCGATAACTATGAAATTCTTGCGGAAGCCGGTTTATATAAACCGCGTCTGGGTTATGAAATAAGGAAGTATGAAACTCCGTTTATACAGGCGGATTGCGATGAAATAGAAAATGTTTACCTCGGACAATTCTATTGGGATTTGACTTACTGGCTTTATTTTTCCAATCTTGCGCCGGAAGAATTAGCGGTAAAAATCGGACTCCATTACTTTACATCGGAAATTGAAAGGTCAAACGTTTATTTGATATCAACACTTATAAAACGGTTGAGCATGAATTATAAGGATTTCTCCACGCTTCTGCAAAGGCTTGCTGAACTTGCAAAAAAACCGTCTTTAAGCGGTTTTAAATTCTTTTCGGAAGAAGAAGAAAGCGATAAAGATTTTGTTGCGGGAAAAGTTCAGGTAATGACCTTGCACAAATCAAAGGGAGATGAGTTTGACTATGTGTTTATTCCGGAATTTTCAAATTCAAATTTGGCTTTTGATTACACACAGATAAAATCGAAATCCGCTGATTTTACCGAAAATCTTAAACGCTTAAATAAAAACTACAAGCCGAAAAGCGTTAATCAGCTAATGAATGAACAAATTGCCGAAAATTTACGTCTGCTTTATGTTGCCGTAACACGTGCAAAAAAACACCTGTATTTTACCGCAAGCAAAAAAATTAAACAGTTTCAAAAAGTAACCGATGCCGAACCTAATATAATATTTACGGAACTTTTGGAGGTGCATAATGAATAACTATTCTCCCAATATGCTCAAAACTTTTAAATCCTGTCCGCAAAAATACAGGCTTAAATATATAGAAAAAATTTCCGTACCTCAAAAAGCTTCAGTATTTGAAAAAGGTAAAAAAGTTCATGCACTTGCAAATTATTATCTTAGAGGCTTTGATGTTTCAAAGCTTGAAAAAACTTTAACAGAAGATGAGAAAAAATCTTGGGAAAATCTTAAAAATAACGAGTATTTTCAAAAAACTTACGTGAATTCCGAATACACACTTTCCTGCAAAGTATCCGATTTTTGGATCGGCGGAAGGCTTGATGCGGTTGTTAAGGATGAAGATTATTATTATATTCTTGATTACAAAACAGGTTCCATACCTGAAAATCCCGAATATGATTTTCAAACAATGGTCTATATGCTCTGTTTGAGTAAAAAATTCGGCAAAAATATAAAATTTGTTTATATAGATTTGAAAAATAATACAAACTGCCTGATAGATTTTTCGGCAGAAGAAGAATATAAAAACCTGATAACTAAAATCCGTGATGAAATAATTAAAACAAAGTTTAACTTTTCATATTCAAAAAAATGTGATTACTGCGAATATTCAAAAATCTGTTGTCAGAGAATACGTGAGTAAATTTCATCAACATTTTTCAAAAATTCTTTTTTATCAAATATCTTATCAATTTCCGAAGGTGTGAGGAGTTTTTCAACATCTTTGTCATTGAGCAGATTAATTCTGAAATCTCCTTCGTTGTCAAATGCATCAAGAGCATTTCTTTGAACGATTTTGTATGCGTTTTCTCTTGTTAACCCTTTTTCTGTAAGTTTCAGCAAAACCTTCTGCGAAAATACAATTCCGCCGAATTTTTCGGTATTTTTGAGCATATTTTTTTCATGAATAACAAGATTTTGTACAATTCCGTTAAATCTGTTAAGCATAAAATCAACAAGGATTAAGCTGTCAGGAAAAATAATTCTTTCTGCCGAACTGTGAGAAATATCTCTTTCATGCCACAAAACAACATTTTCAAGTGCCGTAATTGAATTTGCCCTTACAACTCTCGCAAGTCCGCACAGATTTTCCGACAGGACAGGATTCTTTTTATGAGGCATAGCCGAAGAACCTTTTTGATTTGCGCCGAAACCTTCTTCAACTTCCAAAACTTCCGTTCTTTGAAGATGTCTTATTTCGGTTGCAAACTGTTCCGTAACAGAGGCAATCAGTGCAAGAGTTTGGATAAATCTTGCATGATAATCCCTTGCAATAATTTGTGTGGAAATCCTTGCGGGTTTTAAGTTAAGATTTTTGCAGGCAAGTTTTTCTATCTCGGGCGGAATACTGCTGTATGTGCCGACAGGCCCGGAAACTTGTCCTACCCGAATTTGCTCAAGTGCGGAAATAAAGTTTTCTTTTTGCCTTTCAACAATATCAATCCAGCTGCAAATTTTCAGCCCGAAGGTCATAACTTCCGCATGAACTCCGTGCGAACGTCCTATACATATGGTATTTTTATGTTTTTTTGCAAGTGTTTTCAAAGATTTTAACAGCTCATCAAAATCTTTGAGAATAATTTTCCCGCTGTCTTGAATTTGAAGTGCAAAAGCAGTATCAATTACATCGGAACTTGTCATGCCGACATGCATATATTTTGCCAAACCGCCCAAACTCTCATTAACGCAGGTCAAAAATGCGATTACATCATGTTTAACTTCCGCTTCAATTTCATCAATTCTTTTGATGTTAAACTTTGCCCTGCTCTTTAATTTTTCAATATCTTCAGCCGGAAAAATTCCCGCTTGAACATAAGCTTCACAGACAGCTTTTTCGACATCCAGATAATAGCGGAATTTGCTTTCCAAATCCCATATTTTTTTCATTTCTTCACGGGAATATCTTTCAATCATAGTTTTATTGTAACATAAATTTTAAAAATTTTATGATACAATAACTTGTGAGGAGAAAATATATGAAGGCTGTAGTATTTGATGACGGATTAAAACTTGTTAATGATTATAAAAAGCCGGTACCGCAAAAAGGTGAAGCATTAGTGCGAGTCACTCTGGCGGGGATTTGTAATACCGATTACGAAATCACCAAGGGTTACATGGGATATAAAGGTATATTAGGACATGAAGCGGTAGGAATTGTGGAAGAAATAAACGATGATGATAAATCGCTTCTCGGTAAAAGGGTTGTTGCTGAAATCAGTTACGGATGCAAAAAACCTGATTGCCCGTACTGCGCACAAAAACTATACCGTCACTGTCCCGACAGGCATACACTGGGGATTTGGAGAAAAGACGGAGTTTTTGCACAGTATTTTACAATGCCTTTGGAAACACTTTTTGAAGTTCCGGATAATGTCCCCAATGAACAGGCTGTATTTGTAGAACCGCTTGCTGCCGCTTGTGAAATCACCGAACAGCTTCATATAAAACCATGCGACAAAGTGATTGTTCTGGGTGACGGAAAACTCGGTCTTTTAACCGCTATGACTTTGAATGCACAAAATATTGACGTAACGCTTGTCGGCAAGCATGCCGAGAAACTTAATCTTGCAAAAGGGATTAAAACAAAACTTCTTGACGATTTAAAAATTGAAAAAATCTATGATGTTACTGTTGAAGCAACGGGTTCAATTTCAGGGTTTGAAACGGCACTTGCACTTACAAAACCGAGAGGAGTTCTTGTTTTAAAAAGTACGGTTGCGGCAACAAAAGAGTTCAATCTTGCGCCGGTCGTAATTGATGAAATAACCGTTTTGGGTTCAAGATGCGGGCAATTTGCACCTGCTTTAAGGCTTTTGCAATCGGGTAAAGTCGATTTTAAACCTCTCATTTCCGGAATTTATAATATCGATGATGCATTGGAAGCATTTGAAAAAAATAAAGAAAAAAGCACCGTTAAAATTCTTCTCAAATTTGATTAAACGGGAAATTTCGATTAACATTAGATTATGGAACAATTAAAGAATATAAAACTATTGGATAAATATATACTGAAACAGGTCATTGAAATGTTTTTAATGGGTGTTGCGGTTTTTACTTCAATTATTTTTGCTTCCGATACTTTTATAACTTTAATCAAACAGATTTCTCTTTTCGGAATACCGTTTAAGGTAGCTTTGATGATGATAATATTAAATCTTCCTCAGGTTATTGTTATGACAATTCCTATGGGAGTTCTTCTTGCAACGGTAATGACACTGAATAATTTAAGTCTTAAATCCGAAATTACGGTAATGAGAGCTTGCGGAATAGGCTTAAACAGGGTAGCAAAACCGATATTTATTTTTGCCGTAATCATGTCATTATGCAGTTTCTTTGTTAACGAAACAATCGTTCCCGTAATGTCAAAGCAATCAAAAGATCTTGCATTATGGTCTTTGGGACAAAAAAATATTCCCGAAGGGAAGCAAAATTTTGTTTTTAAAGAATTAAACGACCGCGGAAGTATCAAAAGATTGTTTTATGTGGGTTTTTGCGAAGATAAAATTTTGCATAACATTACCGTTCTTGATACTTCAAAGGACGGAACCATTCAAATTTTGCAAGCGGAAGAAGGCAAAACTTCTCCCGAGGGATGGCAGTTTGAGAAAGGTGCTGTTTATACGGTTGATGATAACGGCAAAATCCTTAACACCACTTTGTTTGACAGCTCTCTCGTTAAATTCGGACTTGATATGTCAAAAGAGTTAAATAAAAACATTGCGAGAGAAATGAATTTTACCAAACTCATCAAGTACATTAAGAATAATATTTCCGATGAAAAACAAAAAAATATTATAAAAATTGAGCTTTTTGACAAATTAGCACTTCCTCTTACTACTATTGCACTTGTTCTAATCGGTGTACCTCTTGCGATTACTCCGCCAAGAGTACGTTATAACAGGGGATTTTTGTTCAGTATTCTTATAATATTTGCATACTATCTTATAAGAGCACTTTCAATATCGTTCGGCGAAGCGGGGACTCTGCCGGCATTTTTTGCGGCATGGCTTCCGAATATTATTCTTACGATAATAGGTACAATGCTCTATTACAAAAAAGTTTATACAATCGAGTAACAAAAAAAATTTTTTACGGGGTTTTAAAGTCGGTATGGATCAGAATTTATTTCAAAATAAAAGATTGAATGATTACGATCTGAATATATTAAATGACAATTCTTTCAAAGAGCTTGACGACAAGACTTTGAAACTTGAATATTTGATTGCCGAAAAAGAAGAAACCCTTGAATCAATTAACGGAAAAATTAAGGGTGCGGAGCTTTTGGGAAAACTTCTTGACGTTATGGAGTTAAAGATTAAGGCAAAACAAACGGAAAATGAGTTAATTGAGCTGAAAAACGAATATGCAAAAAGAAATATCACTGAAAGACTTTCTCCGAAAGTTATAAAAACAAAACGCAAGATGTCGCCTTTGAAACTTTTTGCAAGATTTGTGACACGGAAAATTTTTTCTAAAGTATCCAAAAAATTTAAATCCATAGCGGATTTAAGCGATTCACTGGATACGCTGTCAAGTATTAATGAGAACGTGGATGAGCTTATAGCAATGAAAGTGCCGTACGGAGAAACAAAAGCAAATTATGAAAAGCTCACAAACTATCTGTACCGCGCAAACAAAATTCATTCCCAAATCAACAAGAAAATGCAGAAACTCTAAAAAACTTGCGAAGTGTTTATGTTTATCATAATATTTTTATACAGCTAAGGAGAAAAAGATGAACGAGCTTTTAAGAAAATCAGCATCAGAGCAGAGTATTGCTCTTAAAAATAAAGAGATTTCGGCACAGGAGCTTACAAATGCCGCATTTGAAAGAATAACCGAATTGGACGATAAATTGGGAGCATTTAATTCGCTCACAAAAGAAATCGCACTGCAAACGGCAAAAAAAGTTGACGAAAAAATAGCAAAAGGAGAAGAATTACCGCTTTTGGCAGGTATTCCTCTGGCATTAAAAGACAATATGAATCTGAAGGGTTCTAAAACAACCGCTTCATCAAAGATTTTGGAAAATTTTGTATCACCTTTCAATGCAACAATTACCGAAAAACTGCTAAATAACCTTGTTCCGATTGTCGGAAAAGCAAATCTTGATGAATTTGCAATGGGTTCATCGAATGAAAACTCTGCATTTAAAAAAGTTCATAATCCTTGGGATTTGAAAAAAGTTCCCGGCGGTTCATCGGGCGGTTCCGCAGCATCCGTTGCATCTTGTGAGGCAGCACTTGCACTCGGTTCCGATACCGGCGGTTCAATAAGGCTTCCCGCATCATTCTGCGGTATTGTCGGAATGAAACCTACATACGGCAGAGTATCTCGTTACGGACTTATTGCATTTGCATCTTCATTAGACCAAATCGGGCCTTTTGCAAGAACGGTTGAAGATGCCGCTAACCTTTTGGAAGTTATATCAGGACATGATCCGAAAGATTCAACATCTTTAAACATGCCCGTTGAACATTATGCGCAAAATATAAACAACGATATTAAAGGCATGAAAGTCGGTGTTATAAAAGAACTTATGACTGATGCATTGTCGGAAGATGTTGCAAAAGCAATTCAAAAGGCCATTGAAGATTACAAAAAACTCGGATGTGAAATTGTTGAAATATCGTTACCGAATTTGAAGCATTCAATCGGTATATACTACATTCTTGCAACTGCGGAATGTTCTTCAAACCTTGCTCGTTTTGACGGTGTAAAATACGGTTACAGAACCCCGGATGCAAAAACATTAATGGAAATGTATACAAAAACCAGAGCCGAAGGGTTCGGTCCGGAAGTTAAGCGCCGTATAATGCTCGGTACTTATGCACTTTCATCCGGATATTACGATGCATATTACAAAAAAGCTCAACAGATGAGAGCATTGGTAACTCGGGATTTTGCGGATGCGTTTAAAAAAGTCGATATTTTAATATCTCCGACCTGCCCTAACACTGCTTTTGAACTCGGAGCAAAAGCATCCGATCCGCTTGCGATGTATCTTACCGATATCGCAACAATTTCGGCTAACCTTGCAGGTATACCGGGATTAAGTGTTCCGGCAGGATTTGACCGTGACGGAATGCCGATAGGATTACAAATTTTAGCTCCTCAGTTTATGGAAAGCAGATTGTTTAATGCGGCTCATAAATTTGAACGGGCAAATGATTATTATTTAAAACTTGCTGATATATAAACACTAAAAAAGGCAGAGAATTTTTCTCTGCCTTTTTAAATTTCTAACCGATTACGGGCTGAACAAAGGTTCTTGCCGCTAAGTCTTTATCAAGCATTAAAAGAGCTTTTTTGTCATCGCCGATGAGTTTTAATGTTGCAAGAACATTTCCTACGTTAGCTTCTTCTTCAACCTGTTCTTTCAAATACCAGTCTAAGAATGAAAGTGCTGCACGGTCTTTAACTTCTTCAGCCGTATCCATAAGCGCATTTATTCTTGAAGTTACATATTGTTCGTGTTCAAGTACATTTTCAAAGCATTCAAGCGGAGATTTCCATTCCGTGCGCGGTTTGTCAATAGCTTGAAGTTCAACTTTGCCGCCTCTTTCGTGCAAATAATCAAACATACCTATTGCATGAGCATGTTCTTCCTGTACCTGTACCGTAAACCAATTTACAAAACCTTTTAAATTAAGGCTTTCAAAGTATGCCTGCATTGAAAGGTACAAATACTCCGAATACAATTCCTTGTTAATTTGGTCATTAAAAGCTTTTTCCATTTTTTCGCTAATCATATTAATTCCTCCTTTCCTAAATTTTAGCACTAAAAAATTTTTTCAATACAATCGGAAATTCGGGCAATGTAAAAATTTTTAATTTTACATAAATTGTTTTTATGAATTCCGTAAATAAACTTTTAAAAGCCCTTGGTGAAAGTACGGCTTTAAAGAAAAATGAACATATTTTGCAAACGGCATTTCAAGGTATTGGAAACGCCGGCTCAAAACGGTGGATTGGAAATATTGTTCCTGCGGATCTGCTGAAACTTTCGGTTAAAGATGCGGTGAACATAATTGCAACGCTGTCTGAGGGCGGAATTTTTTATAAAAAATTTCCCGATAACATTGAAACTCCCAACTACGGGGACAAATGGGGAAGGCTTGCAAATTACATTGAAATTAACGACAGGGCGATAGCAATAATGGATAACGGCTGTACATGCAGCGGGATTTTAAGTTGTATTAAACTGTTACCTGCAATTCCGCCTTCCGCAAAGAGCTGGGCAAACTGTATAATCCTTTCTCAAATTTGGCAGAACATTTACGGAGATGCTTACGAGAAGGGAGCATTTGAAGAAAATTCCATTTACGGAATTCGGTTGAATACATCATACAGTGATAACGTAATTGATTATTCCGTTGCGGATAAGATTTCGCCGGAGGAGCAATTAAAAGCATTTGTGGATTTGGCGCATTTCAGGGGATTAAAAGCAGGTTTCAGGCATGTGATTTCCGCAGATCAAATAAAAGTAGCAACAGCGGACGGGGACGTAACATTTGATTGGTGCAATCCCGAGCATCAGGAGCTTTACATAAACGAATGTGTAAAACTTGTTAATCTCGGATTTGAATGCATGTTTATAGATTCGGCAAAGCACATCGGCGGTTATGACTGTGAAAATTATACGGGTGTGGGAGATTTACCCGAGTATTCGCAGATGCAGTATATATTGTATGAAATACGTTCAAGAAGCGGGAGATGTGATTTGAGTTTTGTCGGAGAAAAAAGCACCGATGATTTTGAACGTTACAGAAATCTCGGTTTGAATGCGGGAACGGATTTTATAACCGGTGATGATTTTCACAAAGTCAGGGATTGTTCGGAAAAATTAAAATATATGCGGGATTACGCTCCGGGTGTAGAGGTTTCAAATGATAATTATTCGGGCGGTCTCAATTACGAACAAAAATTAAATCGTATTAATACGGCATTATTTGCTTACTATCTGGCAAGCGACAAGCTGCCGAGTTTTATGCAGGCGGAAGATTTGTTCCCGCTCAGATATGATACAAACACACATCACTTGATGATGACAAATCCTTCTTATTCAACGGACGAAAGTGCTTTAAGCCACTGGGAAAATCTTTTTGCCAAAGATGACGGAAAAAATTACAACAGGCGTGCAGGTGAGTTATTTGCTTGGGCGCTGCAATATTAAGGGTAAAAAAAGGAGAAAACATTATGACATTCAATCCATTGGAAGAAAAGGGAATCCCCTTGGAAAAACAGGTCAGAAGCTGGCATGATATTGTCAAAAGACCTTTTGACAAACACAGCGTAGACTGCTACTCAAGAACAAGACAAATCTTAATGAACGGCATTGAGGTTGAAGCATGGAACTTCAAGCATAATTTTGCGAGATGCTGTCCTGATGCTGATTTGAGAAAAATCGTTGCACTTTCAAGACGAATAGAAGATATGCAGCAAACAACGGTAAACTGGATGACACCGGCATGCCAATCGGTGCTTGAAACTACACTCGGTTATGAGCAGGTTGCGGTAGATTTGACCGCATGGCTTGCGCAAAACGAACCTGATGAATATGTAAAAGCTACATTTGATATGGGTTTGCTTGAAGATTTTGATCACCTTTACAGATACAGTCAATGGGCTTATATGATTCACGGAATCGATCCTGATGATATTTTGCAGGGAATGACCGACGTTGTAATCGGACGTCCGACACAGAACCATCACAACTGCAGCGGTGTAAGACTTTTAAATCATTATGACAAAGAATCTGCATCTCCGCAAACCAAAGTTAACATTTACACTCTTGTATCGGGAGAACAGCAGACTCACAATTTCTACGCTGAACATGGCATGATGTATGCAAATGACGATTTGAGAAAAACTTACGGTGAAATTTGTGATGTTGAAGAAGAACACGTTACGATGTACGAATCCTTAATCGATCCTAACGAAACACCGCTTGAAAAGCTTCTGCTTCATGAATTTACGGAAGTTTGTACATACTACAACTGCTACAAAGACGAAAAGCATGAAACTTTAAAACAGATTTGGGAAGAATTTTTAGCATTTGAACTCGGACACTTGCAGATTGCATCGGATTTAATCAAAAAATACGAAGGACGTGATCCGGAAGAAATTATCGGAAATAAAGTTGTGCTTCCGTGCCATTTTGAAACTCAAAAGACTTATGTAACAAATATTCTTGAAAACGAGGTTGACAAACGTCATGACGGAGAAGGCGGCTACACAACGATAGATGAACTTCCCGATGATTGGGCAAGTTATCGTATACAGGAAATCGTAAACGGCGAAGGCGCTCCGAGCGAAAAAACCATTGAATTAATTAATACTACAATGGATACGGATATTGTTACCGCCGATGATAAACTCAGAAAGAAAGAACCTGAACTTTTAGAACGCGGTCTTGAAGAAATCGCACAGGCTCCGAATACCGTAACCGTTGAAGAATACGAAGAAATGGTTAAGGTAAAACCTTCTCGTCCTTATGAGATGTAAAAGGAGAAAACATGAACAGTAAAATCCTGAAAATTATAAAATTTACCGCATATACAGGTCTTATTGCAATAGGTATTTATGCGATAGTGAAGGGCTGTATTGCAAAACGCAAAAGAGATACAAAAGAAAAAATGATTCTTATTGCGAAGAAATTGAACAATGATATAAAAAACACGGAGCGTAAAACTTCCGCAAAAAATCATGAAAAAAATCAGGAAAAATACGAAAAATTATGGGGCGAAACCTGTAATTAAAAAAGCGGGATAAATTCCCGCTTTTTTTTAAAATCCGTTTCTGACTTTAATTTTATAAACATCATCACCGAAGTGAGAGAATTTATAAGTTCCGGCATGCTTTGCTTCAAACAGTCCTTTAATATCGGAGTCAGCAATGTTTTCATATGAATATTTGTGGAAATTTTTGTCCGTATCGTTCCAAAGAAGGAAAAGCTGTTTTTTAAAGAACGGTTTTTTGACTTTTATAACACCGTTTTTAAAGTCTGAAATCCTTATTATTTCAGCATCGGGGAACAGGGCTTGAATTTGTGATATATCAAGTTCTTTTTCTTTAAATTTTTTATTTTTGTAGACAACTTCATAGAATTTCAAATCTGCGTTGTGGCTTGCGATTAACATGCCTTCCTTGATAAATTCGTAATTTGAACCAAGTTGGAAAGCTTTTCTTCCGTTGGAACAGTAGTATTCGGAATAGCTTCCCGTTCCCGAACTTCTTTTCTTAGTCAAAACAATTCTGTCGGATGCCATAGCACCGAAAGACCAATAGTTAGACGAAGGTGAATAAACTACCTGAGTATTGGCAGGTATTTTGTCACAAGCTATTACCGGTGCGCATAATAAAAGTAAAGCGAATGTGAATAAAATCTTTTTCATATAATCTCCTTTCATTGTTTTTACTATATCACGAAAAAAAATCATATGAAAAAACAGCTCCCTTTAAAGAGAGCTGTTTATTTTTTATTTATCTTATATTGAAGATGCTGATATATTCTGTATAACTTGTGCTATCGGTTCATCTTTCTGTAACATGTTCAGGTATAAGAGTTTGTTAGCTGTTGCCTGATCGAGGTTAAGGAATTGACCTCCTGCCGTTACATCGTTTGCTGATACGATTTTTACATTAGCATCGACTGTTAAATCACCGTATTGGAGGTGTACCGGGATGACTTCACCGACTTTGAGTGTATTGTTGTGTTTGAGAGATACACCGCCTCTGGATATGTCGGAGATTGCAAGTACTTGGGGAGTTGATTCGAAGGAGATTACGTTTTGGTTTCCTTCTGAGTTAAATCTCATATATTGACGTTTGTCTATAGAGTCAACTCTGTCAGTTACGACACGCTGTTTGTACATATCTTTGAAGTCTAATTCAGGGAGAGCGCGGTCATCATCTGTGTCTGTATCGGTATCAGTGTCCGTATCTGTGTCAGTGTCTGTGTCCGTATCTGTATCAGTGTCTGTATCAGTGTCTGTATCGGTATCTGTATCAGTATCCGTGTCTGTATCCATATCTGTGTCTGTATCCGTATCGGTATCAGTATCTGTGTCAGTATCTGTATCATCATCAGCGTCTTTTTCAGGTGAAGGAATTACAAGGTTGTCATCATCTTCTTCAGTACCGTTTTTCTCAGTTGTGTGGTTGTCTTTATCAGAACCATCGTATTCAGGATCATTACCTTGTTCACTTCCGCCGTAGTAGTAGTTACGTCCGTCTGTATTGGGTTCTTTTTCATTTTCTCTATTATCGCTGATACCTTCAAGGTCATCAGGTCTTACTGCTTTACCTCTGATTGATACATCTGTATCAGGTTTATCAGGATTTTCAAGAGCTTTTGTACCGTGTGTTGTATCTTCGGTTACGTGAGACTTACCGTCTTCACCTCTGTGTTTGCCCATATTGAAGTAGTAGCCACCTGCGTAAGCGTTATCTGCAACCATTGTCAAATCCTGATTGTCGGATTTACCATCGAGTCTGCCTTCGCCTTTACCGTTGATTTTACCGTTTTCTACAACGATTGTAGAGTCTGCTGCGTGTCTGTATTCAGGTTTTTCGCTTTCATCCCAGTAGCTACCCAAGTCAAGAGCTTTAAGAACTGCTTTTTCAGGTACTACATCTTTATTTTCGCCGTAGTAATCGGTCGGATAATCAGGTACAATTCCAAGGTTTTCAACATAGAGGTTTTTACCTCTTGTAGTCATATTAACTTGTTTTTGTGCGGTGGTTTGTTTAACGTATGTATCACCTGAGAATTCTGCATTGATTGTGCCTTCTCTTGAAATCATTGCACATACGTAAGTGTCAAGTTTTTCACCTTTTTCACCGTCCATACCTTTTACATTGATATCGCCTTGTGCGAGCATATCAACACCCTGTGCTGGTTTGTTTATATTGAATACGTGAGCTTTTGTTGCATCATCACCGTCAAATATTTTTCCTTGAGTGTTCTGTCTGAATGTTAAAGCTTTTTCGGTTTCGCCGATATTTCCGCTTGCAATGATTGAAATTCCTGTACCTTCAACATTAGGATTTTTCTCATTAGTGCTTCTGTTAACGATATTGTAACGTTGTGCACCGTTAGTTTTAACAGAGCCATCATCTCTTGTTGTTGTACCTTCAGTTGTATCTGCAAGGAGAATTACGCGGCCGTCAGCCTTAATCTGGTCAACATTCATATCGTGGTCTAAACTTGCCATATTAACAAGTGATCTATTTCTTTCGCCTTTTGTGCTTATAGCTTTAATATTACCGTCAACGTTAACGTTAATAGATTTTTTCAAATCTCTTGCGGGTTGTCCGATACCTGTGCAGACACCGCCTTCGCAAGGGCCAACTTCTTCACCGATTTGACCGTTTGTTGCCTGAATATTCAAATCAGCTCCGTCTGTTGCTTTAACATGAGTTTTTGCAACTCCGTTGTTAAGCAAATCACCGTTTATGATTGCAATATTAACGTCTGCATTAGATGTAATATTATTATCGACATTTTCATGTCCTATTTTCATATCGGAATCTTTGCTGGTGAACTGTACAGAGTTTTCTTTTTGGCTGTGGTCAATGTTTACACGACCTTGAATATTCATTCCTTTTGAACCTTCGTTATAAACATTAAGAATGTTATTTTTTGAATTAATTACACCTGTTTCGGTTACAAGAAGTTCACCGCCTTTGTTGTCGAGTTTCAAGTTTCCGCCTTCGTTGTAGATTGTACCTGAAACGAGCAAACCGCCATTACCTTTGTTTGTAATAGTTGTATTACCAAGCATAGCGAAGTTTTTAACAGTCCCTGCGATATCTGTTTTGGTTTCGGATGTGATAACAATTTTACCATTTGCTGCGGAAAGTGCATTTCCGGAATTAGCTGTATTAGTATTAACAAGTTGATTAAATAAATCTGGATTACTATTTTCTTTAGTAAGTACGGTAGTGTCATTAACACCTGCATAAACTGCTCCGCCTTGAGCAACTTCAACCGTACCGCCGAGTAAGTTTACATCACCTCTTGCGATAACTCTACCGTTGATTGTGATGGCTTGTTCCGGAGCTACAGTTAAATTACTCAATTCATGAATATCTGCTGTTGTCGGAGTTGACAAGTTTTTGTTTAAATCATATTTTTCACTGTCATTATAAACATCACCAACTTGATGATTGTCTTCTCCGACATTAACATCATAACTTGTTCCTTTCATCCAATATTTTGCTTGTGTAGGAAGATTCCATTTCTCTTTCAAGCCTTTGTAAGAATCGTTTGTCGGAGTTACAACTGATACAGTACCGACATTCAAAACGCCGGAAGCACCGACAACCATACCTTGCGGTGAAACAAAAATCAAATGACCATCGGTTTTCAAAGCACCACCGCCGCCATTGTTTAAATCTTTTAATGCGTTAACAAGACCTTGAATATTAATTTGCTTGTCAACAAGAGCTACGAATTTATCAATTGAACCCGTCTTTACTTCAAGTTTACTATCTTGTCCGGCGTTATAATTTTGTGTAACCCATTCATAGATAAAGTTAGCTATATCGCCTTGGCCAAGGGTAAAATCTTGGAATTGTTTGAAACCTACATTTCCGTTATGAGCATCAGGACGCAAGTTAAATACACCGTCTTGTCCCTGAATTTGATGTCCTGCGCCGTCAGTAATATTAGACTGAGCTACAGCTTGGTAAACCAATGATTGCTGCATAATAAGCATGAAACTTAAAATAAAAGCTGTAATTTTCTTTCTGTTTAATTTTTCTGATTTCATAACTTTAACCTCGTTTTAAATTTTACCCTATGCATATATAAACAATTTAAGTTTCAAAATATTTACTAAAAAAACATGAAATTTTACAAAAGTTTACATTTTTTATTTGATGTTTTTTTGGAATACAAAATATATTATATTTATAGAAATTAAAAATTTAAAAACAAAATAATTTTTCGTTAAAATTCGTCCCGATTATTATATGGTTATTTCTTAACATAGTTTAATATATTATATATATACATACTATATAATTATATTAAGAAATGTAAAGCTCGGTTATATGCTAAAACCCTTATATATCAAGGATTTTGAAAATTTATACAAAAAATTTACAAATTTTGCGCAATTTTTTGTCAAAAAATGTTTTTACATGAACATAGAGAAGTATTATAATAAGATGTTCGGTTTTACCGAAAGAAAGGACAGATTTATGTGTGCAACTTTTATTGATCCGGAAATGCCAAGAATTAATCAACCGGGCAGTATTGGAAGCCAGCCCGCAGTGACGGCTGCCGGCAGCGTACCCGAAAATACAGCCCCGATTGTCAACGGAGGCAAACCTGAAGCAGGGCGGGGTACCGATATTGAAATTACGGAAAAAACCGCCGAGGAAAAAGCTTCGGATACCGTTATTACAAACAACCTGAAAACTTTTATTGAAAAAGATTCAAAACTGCACGGTGTATTATTCAGTGCGGGAGTGATTGATGAACAGGGCAATTTTAAAGTTCCCATACAAAAAGTTGCCGATGAAATTACAGCGTATTATCAGCAACCCGGAAATATGGCTTTTGTCAAGGTTACGGATGCAGAAAACAGAGCCGCTATCCTTGAAACATTTGACGGGATAATTGAAGCTGACCCTCAAGCTGACGGAGTTTCTTACAAAATAAAAGATCATGATGCTTTTTCTAAAAAAATTGCAGAATTAATTGAAAGCGGATATGAAATATCCGGTGAAAAAGGTAATGAGTTGGGTGATCTTGAACAAACTACCACCGAAACCACCGTTAATCCGACTTACGGTAAAATTGATCCGGCTTATATTGATAAAATCAGATCCAATTATATTAACAAATTCGGTGAGCAGGGCGAAGAAATGTTCAGAAAATGGGTGGAAACAAACGTTCAAAACGGAATGATTATTAAAGCCGATAAAGGTTATTACACAAAATCAACATCAGGTATGCCCATTGTGGAAACAGATGATGAAGAATCAAAAATTCAAAAAGGATTTTTGGACAGATATGATGCTAACAAATCCAGTGCCACAATTGCATTGAGCAAAACCAAATATTTTAAAGATGTACAAAATATAAAAGCATCTCTTGAAGGGGCTTATGCAAATGACAAATTAATATTACAGGATGAACTCGGACAGCATCCTATCGGCGCTTTGGATAATGAATATTATTCAATGATACTCAGCAGAGATAGTGAAGGTAATATTACTCTTTCACCGAAATATTTCAACGCAAATGATCCGCAATGGATTGCATACTGTGCGGAACAGTCACATTGGGAAAACGAATTTAATGCAATTATGAAGCAGGAAAATGAACACGGTACTAACAGTTTAACCGATGAACAGGTTCGTTTGAAACAACAAATGATGCTTATTGATGCATATTCCAATATTACGGAAGATATTACCGCAAGAACCAAAAGAGATATTGAAGGTTTGAACAAACCGTTCAACGAATTATCCGAATATGAAAAGAATTATATCAGGGAATATGATTTATCCGGTACGGATATTACCAGACTTTCTCAAACTTATGCGGCAAGCCAGATGAAAGCTGATAAGATGAACGATTCAGTTACTCCGCACCCGAAATTTGATATTAACTTCGGTAAGATGGCGGAAGTAGCAGTTTATAACAGATTTGACCATCAAAAATCCGCAGTATTGTCTGAATATGCTATGAAGCTGGCAAATCCGAATCTTTCTGATGCCGATAGAAGCAAACTTATTACCGAAAGAGAAAAAGCTTTGGCGGGAATTTCAAAAGCTCAAGCTGATGCGGAAATGGAAGACCGTTCCGATTACGCTACTTTGATGACTAAAGGTAAACTCGGTCGTGATGAAGCAAAGGAAACTTTTGAAAATACCGTTCCTCATTGGGACAAATCGGATAAACGAATAGGCAAAAAGACTGATGACGGTAAACACCATACCGATATCGGCAAAAAAGGACGTGCTTTCGTCGAAGGAAGCGGAACCGCATTTGCTCAAAAAGTGGAAGTAACCGCAAATGATGATTATGACTTTACTTTCAAAGACAGAAAAACCGGTGAAACCAAATATTATAAACTTGAAGGCAATGCAACCAAAGATGATTACGATTTTATCGCAAAAGATAAAAACGGAAAAGAAATGAAAGATAAAAACGGCCAGCCGTTGTATTGTAAATTTGACGGCAATCAATGGAAAACCTTCTGGTCAGGTCAAGCCGATGTTGTAACCCGCGGTCAAGACCCCCAACTCGCTGACTACTTCGGCGACTTAGACGAAGCAAGAGGAAAAGTCGGTCAATACTTAACATTTACGGGCAAAGGCGATCAAAAACGTTATGATAAACAAAAATATATTAACGGTGTTCGTGATTTGATGGAATCAGCCGGTGTAACTACCGAAGCTAATAATACGGTCGGATTACAGGCTCTCGAACTTGTCAAAGGTGCTGCAATGGGTGCTGCAACAGGTGTCGGTGCTCAGGTATTCGGAAACCTCTGTAATATGTATAAAGGTATCGGATATTCAGCTTCCGCAATGGCTTACTTCGATGCGGTTGTTCAATTTGACAAAACCGTACACGTAAAACAACACTGGAAAGATGATTTTAAACAAGATATAACAAACACGGGTGAAGTAACTCAGCACTGGACTGATGATTGGTCGCAGGATATAACAAATACCGGCCAAGTAACCCAGCACTGGACTGATGACTGGTCGCAGGATATAACAAATACCGGCCAAGTAACTCAGCACTGGAGTGATGATTGGTCGCAGGATGTAACAAATAAAGGTCAAGTAACCCAGCACTGGACTGATGATTGGTCACAGGATGTAACAAATACCGGTCAAGTAACCCAGCACTGGAGCGATAACTGGTCACAGGATGTAACAAATACCGGTCAAGTAACTCAGCACTGGAGCGATAACTGGTCACAGGATGTAACAAATAAAGGCCCTGTTACTTTAGACGGTACTGTTACTATTCCTGAATCAACGACAGTTGTATTCCCCGACGGAAGCGAATTTGTTGAACAAAAAAATCTGCATAAAGATGTTACATTGACAGGTGACGGATCAATTACCAACAGACATGATTTCCACAGGGAAGGAGATGTTACCGGTGATGCTTCAATTACCCAAAGACATAATTTCCACAGGGAAGGAGATGTTACCGGTGATGCTTCAATTACCCAAAGACATAATTTCCACAGGGAAGGAGATGTTACCGGTGATGCTTCAATTACCCAAAGACATGATTTCCACAGGGAAGGAGATGTTACCGGTGATGCTTCAATTACCCAAAGACATGATTTTCACAGGGAAGGCGATGTAACCGGAGAAGCATCGATTACTCAGAAACACGATTTCCACAGGGAAGGAGATGTTACCGGTGAAGCATCGATTACTCAGGAACACGAATTCCACAGGGAAGGAGATGTCGAAACTGATGTCGAAGTTCATGATGAAAAAGAAGTTCATGATGAACAGGAAGTTAAAACTGCAGGAAGAACCAAACCCGGTTTATTTGACGGTATCGGTTCGGCTGCCACACTCGGAGCTATCTTAGGATTTTTAGGTACTATTCCGAAGTTAAAATATGTCAGAGATAAAGTCAACGGTAAATCGAATTTGAGAGAAGTTGCTCAACAACAGTATGTTCAGATTACTCCTCCCGAAAAATCGGTATCCAACGTTACAAACGAAAATGCCAAAGTTTATACGGGTGTCCTGAATATTCAAGGAACAGTCGGCTCCGAACCGCAGAAAATTGAGAATACGGCTTACAAAATCCATGTAACATCTCATCAGGACGAAAAAGGAAGATACAACCTTGCGGATGATAAGAAAGATTTGATTTCCAAAGCTTACAATATCCCGACTACCGATCCTAACTTTGATAAAGTTTACACATATATTATGGAAAATGTAAACAATCTTAAAAAAGGTCAGTACGGTGATAAACAGTACTTGAAAGAAAATCTTACCTGGTATCTCCCGCAGCAGCTGCCTGCTTCTCTTACAGGATTGAGTCAGGATTATACTTACAATCTTGATCCCAAGGCGGAAATTAAACAAGTAAGAATCGATCTCAACAATGACAAACAAACAAAAATTACTTACGTTCCGGGAAGCAATAACCTTGAAGTCGAAGGTAAAAAACGAAAAATCGAAGGCCAGGCTTATAACTGATAAAAAGGGGCTTAACGCCCCTTTTTTAATGCTCATTTTTTCCGCTCTTTTATTTATTTTTTTTGGAAACAAAAGTTAAAAATACCTGCTGTATGTATTTACTTTAAAATTTATTTTTTTTAGAATTTGCTTATATTGTGAATTAAGAACTATCGGAGTGAAGTGTATGTTTAAAAAATCCCTTATTCTGGCAGGTTTACTGTCTTTGGTGAGTATTTCCGCACAGGCTAATGATAGGGTAATTATTAACGCTGATAATAATAATTTAGAAGGATTGTCAGATGTTACGACTACCGAAGCCGGCGGCCGCGGCGGAGCAGTTCAAAATGCAGCAGGACATAACCTGACAGTTCACGGAACATTTAGCAATAATTCAATTAATGCTCAAAATGAAGGTGAAATTACACTTGGCGGTGCGATTTTCCAACAAGGCGGAACCCTAACCGTTAATGATGGCACGACTTTCAGCAATAACAAAGCAAACGGGCATGAGCAATCTTATCCCGACTATCCGCAAAATGACTACCCGTCAGGCGGTGCAATCACTCAAATGGGAGGAACCTTTACAGGAGAGGGAAAAGTAACATTCTCAGGTAACGTCGCAGGCGAAAACAGCGAAAATTCTACCGGCGGAGCAATATATTTCGGCGGTCATACAGATGCAACATTTGAAAATGCGAAATTTGAAAATAATAAATCCGGATTATACGGCGGTGCGATTTATGCAGACAGCTCAAAAGTGACAATTAACGGCACAGGCGAGTTTACGGGAAATAAATCGTGGCACGGCGGAGCCGTTATGATATTCGGCGATAGCGACTCTACTTCATTTAAGACAGGTGCAAATTCTAAATTCTCAGAAAACAAAGCCGGCGGTAACGGCGGTGCAATAGCGAACTATTACGGCACTGTAGAAATCGGTGAAAACAGTACTTTCTCGGGCAACACCGCAGCTAAAAACGGCGGAGCGATTTATAATGACGCAACAACCGATTCTGATGCTCCGCAATTGGATTATACAGGCAAAACAACCGTTAACGCCGGTACAACCTTTACCGGCAACAAAGCAGCTCAAGGCGGAGCGATTTATAATGCAGGTAAATTGACAATTAACGACGGTGTGACTTTTGAAAACAACAGCGCAACTCAACAAGGCGGTGCGATATTTACTCAAGGAGACTTGACTATTCAAGCCGAAAACAAAGACGTTACATTCAGCGGAAATACTGCAACATCCGGCGGAGCCGATGTTTATCTGTCCGGCGGAAATATGACTATCAAAACGAGTGAAGGTCATAAAGTCATATTCGGTTCAAATGATTCAATCGCAGGTTCCGGAAATATCACAAATGAAGGTACCGTTGAATTTAGTGGAAACCATACTGTTAACAATTACACGGGTACATACACTCAAACAGGCGAAAATACCAAAACTACCCTGAATAACTCCGATATGTTTAACAAATTTGATATTCAGAGCGGTGAACTTGAACTTAAAGACGGCGGAAAAGCCACAATCGGCGAAAATAAAAAATTCAGCGGTAAAAAACTTACTGTAACGGGTGACGGCAGTGTTTTGACATTAGATGATGCAGATAAAGTTTCAACTATTGACGAAAATGTTGTTGTAAATATCGGACAAGGCGCTGAAGTCGATATTATCAACGGTCAATTGACTTTGAACGCTCAAGCACCCGCAAGCGCATACAGCCTTTTTGCATTGACCTCCGGCGATGAAACTTTTGATACTTGGAACGGCTCGGTTCATGTCGGTAACGGTGAAGGCTCTAAAGGTGAGCTTGTACTTGACGGATTTTCACATAATACGACAGATGGGACTTACCTTCAAGACGGCGGAAAACTTACTTTACAAAACGGTTCAAATTTAACACTTAATGATGAAGGAAGTTCAATTTCAGGCGGTGATGTTGCTGTAGAATCAGGTACAACGTTAGGAGTTCAAGGTGGTGCAAACGTATCAGGCGGAAACTTTGATGTAGACGGCGATATAAATATCGGCTCAAACGGTACGGTATCGGGTTCTGCCGATATGGATATAAGCGGAAACTTGAATGTAAATCAAGGTGGTACGGTTTCCGGCGGTACATTCGATGTTGAATCAGGCGGACATTTCGATGTTGAACAGGGCGGTTCTGTTTCAAACGGTACGTTTAATGTTCAAGGTGAAATGGATGTCAAATCGGGCGGAACGGTTACCGGCGGTACTGTTGACGTCAAATCAGGCGGTACATTGGATGTTGAAGGCACCGTAAACGGCAATACACAACTCACTTTGGAAAGCGGAAGTACGACAAATGTTACCGAAAACGGAGATTTAACCGTTAAAAACGGTTCAACCTGGCAAGGCGATGTCAATAACAACGGCGGAACTGTCACAGTTGATGGATTAGCAAGCAAATCGGGTAAATATACTCAAACAGGCGAAGCAAACCTTAATGTAAAAGGCGAAGAAACAAACTTTGAACTCCAAGATGGTGACACGATTACAGGCGGCAATATCGAAGTCAGCGAAGGTGGTACGGTTGATGTTAACGGCGGAAGTGTTTCAAATTCTGACATTAATGTAAGCGGCGGAACACTTGATGTTAAAAGCGGTACTGTATCAGGTTCGGATATTGATGTTAACGGCGGCGGTACGCTCAATGTTGAAGGCGGAACGGTTTCCGATTCTAATATTGACGTAAGCGGTGAAGGCAGCACGCTTGCAGTCGGCGGTGATAGTGCAGGCTCAATCACGGGCGGAACTATTGATATTTCAGACGGTGCAGACTTAGCGGTCGAAAATCAGGGTAGTATTTCGGGCAACGCACAAATTACGGCAGACGGCGGAAGCATTGATGTTAAAGAAGGCGGAACAATCGAAGGCGGTAACATTACGGCTCAAAACGGCGGAAGTTTGAATGTTGATGACGGTGGTACAATTGAAGACGGTCATATTTCCGTTGAAGGTGCTGCTTTCGATGTTAAACAGGGTGGAACTGTTTCAGGCGGAGATATTACTCTCGGTCAAGGCTCCAGTTTTAATGTGGAAGAGGGCGGTTCAGTATCAGGCGGCGATTTTCACTTTTCAGGTAAAATGGAAGGTGACATCAAGATTCAGGATGATATTGCCGAAGCAGCAGGTTACAACATTGAAGGTGGCAACAATTATTTGATTACCGGTGAAGGAAACCTTACTGTTAACGGTGACGGCGAACATGCAGATAACTGGAATTCTGATTCAACCATTCAACTCGGAAAGTCTCGTGAAAGCAATGATGGCGGAACGCTTACGTTTGAAGGTACAAAAAACGGTTCTAACGGCGTTTTACATGCAAACAACGGAAGTCTGAATGTCAAAGGCGGCGAGCAGGCGTTGGATATCGGCGAAGGCAGCTATGTTTATAAAGAAGTAAAGACAAATGTAGAAAACGGTTCAACTCTTAATGTAACCGAAGGCAATGTTACATTAGACGGCGATGAGGGAAGTGCTGATACTTGGAACGGAAAAGTTAAGGTATCAGGCGGAAATTTAACGCTTGAGGATATGAAAAGTAAATCCGGTACATTTGAGCAGACCGCGGGCAGTACAACCGTAAAAGGCGAGTTTGACATGAATCAGGAGAGTGACAGCATCACAGGCGGTTCTGTTACCATAGGTGACGGCAGTACAACAAGTACATTAGACCAGAGCAATGGTATTATCAGCGATGGCGCAAGTGTCGATATAAAAGAACACGGAGCTCTCCAGATGTCCGGCGGTACAACAACTCTTAACGAAGGCGACACTTGGGCGGGAAATGTTGAAGTTTCGGAAAGTGGTAATCTTACTGTTGACGGATTTTCGGGTGACAATGCAAAATCAGGCGCACTGAAACAATCCGGCGGAAAACTTACCGTTACAAGTGACTTTGACGTAAATAATTCTGAAGATAAAATCGAAGAAGGTGCACAAGTTGTTCTTTCTGACAATGTAACGCTGAACATCTCAGACGGGGACGTTACACTTGACGGTGATGATGAGCACGCAGACACTTGGGGTAATGCTCATGTTGATTTAACAAACGGAACACTTACACTTGATAATATAACAAATGACTCAAGCACCTCAAAAGCGAGAGCGGAAGAAGCTTATCACGGACGGTTAACCGCAACGGGCGGAACCTTAAATATTACAAACGGCAGTGACCTTGTACTGCAAGACGGTGACACCATAGGCTCGGGTACAAACGCAAAATTAGAAAGCGGAAATAAATTAACCATAAACGATGGGGGAAGTGCTTGGTTTGATAAAGAGGGTGACACTTGGGCAGGCGATATTACCCTGAACGAAGGCGGTACACTCAACTATGGCGGAACTTCAAACGGTAAACTTACCGCTGTTGCGGGTGATTTAACCACTACAGCTGAAAGTACGCTTTCTGTCACCTCGGGAAGTACTATTGAAGATGCGGTTAATGCACAAATTCAGGGTGAACTTTCAATCGGTGATACTTCAAATGGTGCGGGCACTGTTTCATTGAACGATGGTGATACTGTTTTGGGTGATATAACCATTAATAGCCAAGGTGTCCTGAATATGGGCAACGGCGTAAGGATGAAAGATCACCAAGAAGGCGAAGAAAACCAGAAAATCACTTTCAACGGTGCTGATTCAACATTGAATCTCGACGGAGACCATGCAGAAAACAGCGGGTTAAACCTTAAAGCGGATTTAGTAAGTACAAACGATAAAGACGGACATATCAATAAAAACGGTTCGGGCGATGTATTGTTCAGCGGTTCAACGAGCAAATACAGCGGGAACTTAACGCTTCACAAGAGCGGTAATTTATACTTTGATGACCGAGACGGTTTTGGCGGAAGTCTTGAATTCGGCGATGACATCGCAGGTGAACATATCGGAATTTATTCGGACAAATTCCAAGGTACGACAAAACTTGATAAAGCTGCAACACTGACTTATTCAACACGCCATGGTGATGTTGATTTGGTCATTTCGGATGATATTGAAGTATCAAACGGCGGTACTATAAATGCTTTCGCGCAAAACGGCAGAAGCGTTACACTTGAGGAAGTAAAAGCACACGATGAAGGTACGGTAAACGCATCAGGTGTTGACGTTACCATTGATAAAGATATAACAGTTAACAACAAAAGTACCGTTAACGCATATGCAAAAAATGAAGTTTCGGTCAAAGATGGTATTTCAGCCGATAACGAAAGTAATGTTAATATCAGCGGAACATCAGTCGAAAGTAACGGCATTACCGCTAAAAATCACAGCAACGTTAATATAGCGGCTTCCGAGCCTTCTAATCTCGGCAAAGTTACTCTTGAAGATTCAAGACTCGGCGTTGCGGGAACGGGTTATAAAGCTGATTCAACAACGTTTAAGGGCGAAAGCTCTGTCAGCTTGGTTGACGGAATACTTACTGACAGTTCAACGGGAAATATTATATTTACGGAAACCCCAAGTACGGGAAGTTTTGGTATTGATATTTCCGGACGTGACTGGAAGTCAGACAGAATTCTTACCGGTTCGGTTAGCGGAGGCGGTACAATAAATGTTGATAATTGGGACTTTATTAACAAATGTCCCATCGACAGGGATGTATATCTTCAGGTTTTTGAAGGTCAAGGGCTTGATGCGGTAAACTTTACGGCCACAAATAAAGAAGTATTCACTCCTATAGGTGATTACAGACTTTTCTCCAACGGCGGCGGAAATTACAGGGCATCTCTTGTAAGATATAATGATCAGGTATTCAGAGGTCAGGTTTCTACGATAGCCAACTTCCAAAACCAGCTGACGATTAATAACATGTTGTTCAATCATACGCAGGAAATCAATATGCAGTATCTGGCACAACACAATCCTAACCGTTATGCTGCTGCGTTCCCGCAATTTGCGCCTTATCAGTACGACAAGAAAGACGGAAGCTTATGGTTTAAGCCTTTCGGAACATTTGAAAGATTGGATTTAGGCCGCAACTTGGATGTTGAAAACAACTTCTACGGTGCATTAATCGGCGGTGACTTCCCCGCAGTAGAGCTTAAAAAAGGCTGGACATTGTTACCGACGGCTTATATAGGGTATACGGGAGCTCATCAAAATTATGCAAATACTAGCATGTACCAAAACGGCGGACAAGGCGGTTTGATGGCGACCTTCATGAAGAATGATTTCATAGGTTCGGTGCTTGCCTACGGCGGCGGATACGGCAACGAAATGGACGTAACCGGACTTTACAATTATGCGGGAAGTTATAATGACAAAGCAGGAAACTGGTATGTCGGTGCCGCAGTCAAGACGGCTTACAACTTCCACCCCGGAAAACACTTTGTAATCCAGCCAAGTTTACTGGCTTCATACAGTTTATTCGGAAAACAGGGATGGCACACGGATTACGGCGATATGCATATGCGTTCGGGCTATCTCAACGGGGTAAACGTAGCACCGGGGATTAACTTTATCTACGGCAGAGAGACATGGAGTACATATTTGACTGTTCAGTATTTCTTTAACATAATGAGTTCTGTAGACGGTCAAGCGGGAAATGTTGATCTTCACAGATTAGGTATGGATCATGGTTTCCTCGAATACGGATTTGGTATTACCAAAACTTGGAAAGACCGATTGAGCGGATATTTCCAAATGGTAATAAGAAATGTCGGAAGAACCGGTGTAGGGTTCCAAGGCGGTTTAATGTTCAAACTGTAACAAATTTAATGGCAGTCGGGTATATCTCGGCTGCCTTTTTTTATCATTTCATTGTAATTTGTCAAAATATATACAGCATAAGTTTTGTTCATTGTTTTATTATAACATAAGAAAGATATCAGACCCTGAAACAAGTTCAGGGTGACATTAAATTTGCAGATTGGGGAGTCTAACAATTTCAAATTGCCATATCGTTTATTTAATTTGTCATGTAATAAAATTGTCATGCTGAACTTGTTTCAGCATCTTACCCATTTTCAGATAGTCATGTAGGTTAGGCAGCCTAACAACTAATATTTTACATTACTAAAATTTGTTGGGGTAGAAACCCCAACTTACATTTTTCTTTACTTGTCGGATTAGTAAATCCGACCTACAAGCTGAATTTTTTTTTATTAAGAAATGAAGTGTTACATTTTTAACACTTAACAATTTATCTGATTTGTATAGCAATATTCTGAGTTAACAATATATCAACAGATATGATTTGTCAAGTTTATATTCAAAATAAAAAATAAAAAATAAAAAATAATTCCGATTCCTTAAACCATTTTATATTAAGGCTTTTAGGTATGTTTTACATAACAGATAAAATGTAAGACATTAATTTTATCAAAAAGCTTGTAATTACTATATTGTAGGAATTTAAGAAAAGGAGAAATTATGGAAAAGAAAAAAGTGTTAACGGCAGCATTATTGATGTGCCTTGCTTTTCCGCTGCAGGCAAATGCAGATGATACTCAGCATTTGATAAGTCCCAGCGATGATCAAGTAAAAAATAAAACTTTCAAAAATCATAAAGGTGATAGCACCAATGGTCTTGGCGGTGCTATTTTATACAATTCTCTTAATCATAATGTAGAAAATGCAGTTTTTAATAATAATGAAGCTACTACTGGCACATATCAATATGGTGGTGCAATATATTTTGGTTCAACTGCTTCAGAAGAGGGAGTAACTGGTTTAAGTATTACAGACAGTACTTTTTCCAATAATAAAGCTAAATTTGGCGGTGCTTTGTTTAACGATGGCAAAGGAACTATTGATATTTTGGGAAGCACATTTGATTCAAACACTTCAACATCAAGCGGAGGCGCTATATACTCAAATACAAACAGCACATTGAACATCAAAGATACAACTTTTAGCGGTAATAAAACAAATGAAAATAGCGGAGGCGGTGCTATCTATTCGGCAGGTTCTTTTGATATTAAAAACAGTTCTTTTTCAAATAATCAATCTGCATTTGGTGGTGCTATATATTATAAAGGCAGTAAAAAATCCGAAATTAAGGGAAGCTCATTTGGCTCAAACTCTGTAACTGGGAGCGGAGGCGCTATATACTCAGCGGAAGGCAGTAATTTAGCAATCAGCGATACTGATTTTAACGGTAATAAAGCAGGAGAAACTAATGGCGGAGGCGGTGCTATCTATTCGGCAGGCTCTTTAGCTCTTACTAACGGTACAATGAGTAATAACCAATCAGCATTGGGTGGTGCTGTTTATTCCATTGGTCAATTGGATATTAATGGTACTACCTTCTCTAATAACGAAGCAAAGAAAAATGGTGGAGCTGTTTATGAAGGTTCAAGTGGCAGTTTAAAAGTATCAAATGCAAAATTTAGCGAAAATAAGGCAAGCGGTAATGAAAGTAGCACAGGCCAAGGCGGCGCTATTTGGTCCGCTGTTGATGCTGCCGTAGAAAATACAAATTTTGATAATAATACCGCAAGATTAGGCGGAGCAATTTTTATAGGAGGTACCGGCAAGAACTTAACTCTAACGGGCGGTTCATTTACAGGCAATGAAGCAACCTACTATGGTGGTGCTATTTATGCATATCAAAGCGGTATATCTGCTGACGGAACAACATTTAAAGGCAATAGAACCACTACAAGCAATAATTCAGGTCAAGGCGGTGCAATATATGTAGATGGAGGCACTTCTAATGTTACATTAGCAAATGCAGTATTTTCAGATAACACAGCAGGTAATGCCGGCGCTTTATATACATCAAGTACCGGTAGTTTAGATATATCAAATTCTAAATTTAACAATAATAAAGCAAACGGAGACCCGAATATGGAAGGTCCCGAAGGTGCGCCAAAAGGCGGATACGGTAATGCGGGTGCCGTTTATGCTAAAGGTAATACAACTATTAAAGATAGTTCTTTTACGGGCAATAGTGCAAACAATTGGGCAGGTGCCTTGTTCCAAGATGCTGGCGATGGCTCTTTAACGATTGAATATTCTTCATTTACATCAAATAAGGCAGCTGCGGCAGGCGCTATCACAACAAATGTACAAACGGATATTAAAAATACAAACTTTGCTTCAAATACCGCAACAAACGGCTTTGGCGGTGCAATATATAATAATGCAAGTACAGGCGGAGCTTCGCTTGAGTTAACAAACTCAAACTTCTCAACCAACAATGCTCTAAGAGGCGGCGCTGTATTTGGCGCTAAAGATACAATTACAAACGTTGAGGGCGGTACATTTAGCGGCAACTCCGTAACAGGAAGAAAAGACAGTGCAGGAAATCTTTATTACGGACAAGGCGGCGCTATATTTACGGATAGAGAAAGTAACGAATTAAATGTTACAGGTGCAACTTTTGACGGCAACAGTGCTGAAAATGAAGGCGGAGCAATCTGGGCAGGTAATACAACAGTTGTTAGCGGTTCTACATTTAAAAATAACTCAACAACAGGAACAGCATTTAACAGCACAGAACCCAACTTCAAAAGCGATGCCGAAGGCGGTGGTGCAATATTTGTAGGAAGCAACTCCGAGACAGTCGTTGAAAGTTCACAATTTGTCGGCAACTCATCAGCAACGGTCGGCGGTGCTATCGCTACACGTTCTAATGCTGATGGTGAAAATTCAAGTTTAGATGTTCATGGAAGCACCTTCAGCGGAAACACAGCTGCTAAAAACGGCGGTGCTATTGCATCTTATGTTGAAACAACTGTCACAGATACAAGCTTTACCGGTAACAGTGCGGGCGAAAAAGGTGGTGCTGTTTGGGCTAACGGCGATTTAATCGTTGAAGCAACGGGCAGTGACGTAGTATTCAGCGGTAACTCCGCAGCTGACGGCGCTGACATATATATGGATAAACTCGGTACTACAAAAAAAACAGGTGAATTGACATTCGAGTCTTCTAAAGACAGAAATATTACGATTGCAGACGGTATCTCGGGTGCCGATACATATACTGTTACAAAACAAGGTGAAGGTACTTTAACCTTTAACGGTGAAATTAAAAACGCTGAAATGACCGTTAATTCAGGTATATTACATTTAGACGCAGGCAGCTCGCTTAATAATTCAAAAATTGATATGAAGAATAGCTCTGTATTAGATACCACAAATGGAAGTCTTGATGCCTACAATCAAACGACCAAAGACGAAATTACTTGGAGTAACGATGCAGATATTAGAGTTGATATCAGTTCCGCAACAGGCGACACCGATACGTTTGGAAGTGCCCTGGGAGATAAAAACGTAACACTTTCTGACTTCAACCCGATAGGTGATTCTCTTGTAAGTAAAGGTTATATCTCAAAAGAAGAACTTGCGGCAAATCTGGGAATTGAGTCAGGTAAACTTACAATTCAAGAAGGCGTAAGCCATAAAGTATTAACTCCGTTAAGATGGATTAATGCAACAAGTACATCTGACGGTATTGGGTATGCTCCGACAGGTAACAGCTACAAAGACTTCAACCCATCGGTTATGGCAAGCCCGATAGCTGCACAACTCGGCGGATATTT
>CANQRH010000002.1 GCA_947626225.1 Candidatus Gastranaerophilales bacterium | reverse complement strand
AAACTCCTGCTAACTTGTAGCAGGAGAGGAATGATATGTTAAGCCTACCGCTTACGCGGAGCTTAAGTTGAATGAGAACCTTTTTTAAATTTCGTTCGCGCAGCGAACCTATTTGAACCTAATAACTTAATAACTATTAACTTACTAACTTTTACACTAACAAGTTATTGTTCACTTCGCGATTGTCGGGTTCTTTTAATTCCGTTCACGCAGTGAACCGATAAGAACTTAGTAACTACTAACTTAATAACTTAGTAACTTCTTCAATGTACAGATTTCTGCTCTAAAGTATCGAGCCGCTGATTAATTCTTTTTTGTTCCGCTTGCACCTGTTTAAGTGTTTGGGTTAGTTCGGAAACTTTTTTATCAAGTTCTTTGACCGCATTGACTAAGGTATAGATAATGTCATCTATACGGATTGTTAAGAACCCGTCAGAGCCTTTTTTGACGGCATCGGGAAGGATTTTTTGAAGTTCTTGTGCTATGACGCCGACTCTGGGTTCTTTGTCTTTATCTTTTTTGAAGGTGAAGTTGTAGATTTTTATCTTTTTGATTGCGTCTAATCCGTTTTTATTTTCACCTTTAATATATTTCAGGCGTTTGTCCGATTGGACCGTTGTACCGTTAACTTTAAGTGTACCGTCGACGGTAACCACCCCGCCATTAACTAAAAGAACTCCGTTGCCGGAAGATCCGTTGCCAACCCTAAGAGTCCATGCTTGTAAATAGCCCGGAATTTTTACCTCTGTAGTATATTCACCGCCAAGTACAATTTCATAAGGCCTATCTGCCACTGCGCCATATCCGATTGCTACAGACCAGTCAGCATTAGCTTTTGGTGGTTTAAATGTACCGGAAAGTTGGGAAGAGCCGATGGCAACAGAATAATTACCTGTAGCATTTGCTTTATATCCTATAGCTATAGAACCGGTTCCTGATGCTTTGCTATTAATCCCAAAAGATGACGCATTCTCAGCTGCTGACGAACAATCGTACCCAACTGCTACCGCATACTTTTCTGCTGCCACACAATAGCTTCCGAAAGCAAATGAATATAAGGCACTTGCCTCAGCAGATTTTCCTACTGCTATAGAATCTATACCATTTGCAGTAGCAGGCCCTATTGCAATAGAACTTTCTGCTGCTGCTTTAGGTGCCTTTGAAGTAGGACTCGTGATACCTATTGCTAAAGAGTATGCTCCTGACGCATTTGAAGACTTACCTATTGCCATACTTCCTGAACCGGAAGTCACGTTATAACTACCTATTGCCATACTACCAAATGCATCAAGTTTATTGTTATAACCTATTGCTATACTATCTAAACTGATAACATTGTTTTCACAACCTAATGCTATACCATCATAGGCAGTTGTGTTTTTATCACCTATTGCCATAGAAAAATCCTTTGCTTTTACTGAATTTCCATCACCAAATGCAAAGCAACGACCGGAAGATGCATATGATACTGCTCTTGTTGTTGTATTTTTATTCCCAACAACTGTAGAGTCAGGGGCCTTTAATTCATTAGAATCCCCAACTACATGCCCATTACCATCATAACAATCAACATCAGAATCATCAGCTACATTATTCTCACCAAATATATAAATAAAACCGTCATTAACTGTATTTTTGCGACCTACTATATTAGTATAACCCGATGATTTTATAGTGTTACTGCTTCCCAATATGCTTACATAATCACCCCGAATAATATCATTCTTTTCTCCAACCGCAATAGAACACCGCCCCTTCAATGTATTTTCATATCCGAGCATTACAGACGAATAAGAGACTCCACTCCTACTATTTCCAAAGCCAATAGATATGCCGCCCCATTCTTTATAATCAGGATCGAGAGTTGCATCGCCAAGTAAGAGCCCCTTATAATCGCTATAAAGGTTCCACATATCTAAACGGGCAAAACGTGTAATATTCTTTTTAAGATTTTTAAACTTAAACAAAATAGCGTCTTTATCATCTGCACCCTTATTGATAATCAGCATTGCATCACCGTCATCTTCTTCGGCTTCGGTTTGACCTATCATGTTTCTTGAAGCCTCTGAATAAGCATCAGAATCAGAATTTTCAACCCATTTCCACGGGCCGTTGTTATCCGAGCTTCCGCCTGAAGCTATCCCGGATGCTTTCAATGCTTCATCTGCTTTTATCCTCGTTGTAACCATCGGTGCCATGGCAGCCAAAACTATGCTCATTATAAGCATGACCACCATCATCTCCGCAAGCGAAAACGCCGTAAATCTAAAATCACTGCTCCCGTTTTGGGCACATTTTGGCATGTTTGGCATGTTTGTTGTTTCTCCTTTTAATAATTCAATAAATTTATACATTAAAATACTCCCGGAATATAAAGTTTCTGTTTATATTATATAATCTATTACTTTATAAGTCAACATGATTTATAAAGCTGTTAGTTATTATATAAATATCGTTATAAGGGATAATAATTAAAAATATGAAAGATGATTTCAAAAAACTTTTAGGGAAGCGTATCCAATCCGTAAGAAAAGCCAAAAATTTTACGCAAGATAAACTTGCGGAATTAATTGGTGTCGAAACTCCCAGTATCAGTTATATTGAAACCGGTAAATACAGCCCTTCCGCAGAAACTTTACAAAAATTGTCGGCCGTTTTAAATGTTGAACCATGGGAATTATATTATTTTAATGCGTTATCCGAGGACGAAATGAAAAACGAACTTTTATCTGCCTGGGATAGAAATCCCAGACTTATCAAGGTTTTTTACAGCTTTTTCAAGTCTATTGAATACTTGTAACTTTATTATTATCATCCACCATTACAATCCGCGGACGGTAATTATTCATCTCATCGGGGTTGTATAATCCGTAAGCTATTATTATAACCTTGTCGGCAGGCTGAACCTTTCTTGCGGCCGCTCCGTTTAAACAGATTTCACCCGAACCTCTTTTACCTTTGATTACGTATGTGTGAAACCTTTCTCCGTTATTTATATCCAAGATATCAACTTTTTGCCATTCTTTTATCAATGATGCTTCCATTAAAGCTTCATCTATGGTGATTGAACCGATATAATTTAAATTTGCATCGGTTACCGTTGCTCTGTGTATTTTTGAACTGATAAATTCCTGAAGCATATTTATACCTCGCTCGTGTATCTTAACTCAAACATTTTTAAAAAGCAAAAGATGTAACTTTTAAAAGTTACATCTCAGGCTCGTTTATTTAATGTGTGCCTATTTCTGCCTGTAAACTTTTTTGGAATACTTTTCTATTTCAGGTGTATCTATCTCAAATACGTGTATTCTTGCAGGACCTAAAACCATATTAATCTTATTATTTTCAGCCTGTATTATACTTTCTTTGCCGTATTGGGGCAAAAGGTTCGTAAGTGTTTGCTTTTCACTCAAGGTCGGAACGTAAACCGAACATGATATACTGCGGTTTACATTCTTGTTTGCCAGCACCAGAAGGGTTTTACCGTTATAATGGCGCGCATAAGCAATGATTTGATCGTTTTTATCTTTATCCTTGCTTAATTCAATTAATGAACCTTTAGTTATTACATCAATATATTTATCCCGCATTTCAAAGGCTTTTGTCATAAATTCACCAATCTGCGGTTTATCTCCGCCGGGTTTGCGCGAAAGGTTAAAGATATCGAGTTTGCCTCTGTGAACCGTCATTTCGTGGTTGTCTGTCTGAGTTACGGGATTGTATTTGTCCTCATAAGGATACAAATAAGTATCACCGCTTTGGAAACCGTCTACAAAATACGGATTTATCATCGGCATCGTTACCTGCAAACCGGTTGTCAGATTGCAGTAATCCTCACCGCCGTGGTCCATCGGAGTTATGTCATCGTGTGTTGCAAAAGTTCCGATAAGCGATTTACCCTTCGGCAGACGATTTGACATTTCCAACTGTTCTTTCAGGTAGTTCATAAATGTTGATGCATCTTTCCATTCGTGGAAAATATGATACTGCCCGTATATTGCATCAAAACCGGCACGCAAAGAATCTTCCGGCCTGTCATAAGGCATATTCGCCTGCGGAGAAGCATCTTCATAAGTATATGTCTCCGCAAGCCAAGCAAATTCGGGATCTCTAAGGTGTGAATACGGTATAATCACGTCCCAAAATTCTACCGGTTTCGCTCTGGCAACATCCGCTCTGATACCGTCTATACCCAAATCAATACACATATCAACGTATTGTTTGTGCAGTTCAAGCAATTTAGGATTAAGGGTGCGTTTTCCTTCATCCTGCCACGGTTGAAACATTCTTATGTCGTTCCAGCCCTGCGGAGTTTTTGCCAGTCCGTCACGTTCCACAGCCATCCATTCGGGGTGTTCCAAAAACATATCATAAGATGCACAGCTCGGCAAATCAAGCATTACACGTATTCCGCGTTTGTGGCATTCATCAATAAATGCTTTGAACTGTTCAAAATCACTGCGCGGATCATTTTTGTCTGTCAAATTCGGATCGATTGCCAGCAGGTCTTTCGGAGAATACAGCGAACCTGCCGTTCCCATGGCTTTGAGTTTTCCCGGCGGATGTATAGGCAGAATATGGAATGTATTAAACCCTTGTGCTTTTATTTCATCAAGACGTTCTATTGCGTTTAAGAAAGTTCCGTTTTGTTCGCCTTCATCTATATATGCGTTACCGTTTGTATCTTTTGCGTTAAATGTACGCGGAATTATTGCAAGTATTTTTGCCTGATTTGTATTAAATAAGGTTTTCAAATCGTTCTTGTATTCCGGCACCGAGTTTGTTTTGAGCGGTGTGTTTATTACCGCAAGATTGTCAAGATAAGACTGCAAAAGCTCAGGCTTATTAACCGTAACGGATTTTGCGGTTTCACCTTTAAAGTACGGATTATAATTGTATTTAATTGTATATAAATTTACTCCGTTAATCATTTTTTGCCTTCCGTATTTTTAAGTTTGCCGAAGAAGAATTGTGCTCCTACCGTAACTGCAAGCAGAACTGCTCCTGCGATTCCGAATATTCTCAGCCATTTTTTCGTATTGTAAAGCTGCTGACCTTGTTTAAAGAGCATTTCTTTCGGAGATACACCCGTTAAATTAAATATAATATCGGAACCCGTTGATACAGCTTCATTGCCTGTTATGCTTCTGTATTTTACGAAATATTGCCATCCGCCGATTTTTTTGTATACGAGTTCTCTGTAATTTTTCATTTCATGTTTGAGCGGGCTGCGGTTGAGAATTTCGTATGTATCAGAATGCATTTCGCCCCCGAACATAGCTTCCATTGCACTCTTATAATATTTGTAATCATTCGGTATATCGGCTTTGCCTATAACAGTTCCGTATTCGGCATTTTTAACCTTGCCTTTTACCACTACAACATCAGACATATCGGTAAGATCCGGTGCTATGTTTCTGTGCTGATAGAATTTTGTCATGTGATCGGATGCATGACCTTCCAGCAGGGTAATCTTACAGAGTTCCAAGAGTTCTTCTTTAATTGTTCTGCATTTGCCCGCAATTCCCGGTATTTCATTCGCTTCGGTTGCAACTTTTCTGTAGAAGTCAAGTGTATTAATTAATCTGTAAAAAGCACTCTTGACTCCTAAAAGCCTTTCCTGAGCGAATGCTTTCATTATATTCTTTGAGGTACCCGTACTGTCTGATACGTTGACTCCCGCTATGGCTTTTGAAGTGCTTGTAAAGCCTTTTTCTTTTAAAGCCTCCGCATATTGGTCAAATACTTTATCCGTTAATCTTTCAAATGATGTTCTGAGTTTTTGCTCCGAATAGAAGTCTTTTCCATCATGTTTGTTGAGGATATGAGATACAATGTCTTTGTCGTTTATGTCTTTTTCAAGTGATGCTACCTTATCGATAATTTTGTTAAGCAGACGTTTATATGCCTTTTCATCGGAAACAACCGTTTCAATTTTATCTCTTAAAATTTCTCCCATTATGTTCTCGTCAAGATTTGCTTTTTTAATTTCTTCAAAACTGAAATTAAACGCTTTTAGCAATTCTTTTTGGGTTTCATTCCAATAATTTGCGATTACCGTTTCCGGTGCCGCGGCAACTTTTAAACCGATATATTTATCCAGTGACCTGCTTCCCGTTCTGAAAATATCGGTTGATACCGCAATTTCTTTCAATTCCTCAAACATCCGGCCGTCAAATGTGTTTGCTGAAACTTTCCTTAACGCTTTATAAAGAGGATGGCTCTTATTGTCGTTGGAAAGTATTATATCGGCTATTTCTTCCCAATCTTCTTTGATAAGATTCGGATGGGCTTCATAGAATTTATCGTAGTTGGTGCGGATATATTTCATCAACTCACGCGTAATATCGTTAAAATCGTTATATTCAACGGTTTTGTTAAGCCGATTGTTCTTGCTTAAAAATTCCGTTAAGGATTTTTCCGTGCCGAACATAGATTCCAGAAGTTGATTGTCGAAGTTTTTATCTTTGAATGTATTTTGGAGATTTTCGATAATTAAATCGGAAGTATTGCGGTCAATAAGATATTTGTTGTCGGGATAAATGGCGTTAAAATCTGATTTAAAATGTTTAGCGCTTATCGGATCAAGTGTATCTGTAAATATATCAATTATTTCCTGTCTTAATTTTTTATCAAGAACGCCGTCTTGATGCTCGCGGTACAATTTTTCCAAATTCTTTGCGGTATATGTTTCTTTATGTTTTTTATTATATGCATTAAAATCTTTTATTATATTATCCGCTTTTCTGTTTCTGAAGTTATTTATTAACTTTACTATATAAGGTTCGGAAACGTTACAGATAAGAGCACTCATAATAGGAGTTGCAAAACCCGCCGTGAGCATCCATAAAGTATTATTCTGGACGGCGATTTTTCTCATTTTTTCCTGAATGTAATCTCGTCTGTTAGGCATATTTTTGGGAACCTTAAGTCTGTCGCCTATTTTTTGGATTTCTTCATCGGAATACAAATCCCAGGGGATAAATTGCGGATCCTGATAGAACGGCTTACGTCTGCCAAAGCTGTCTTCGTATTTTTGCTGTACGTTAACGCCGTGGACTAAATATGCGGGCAGCTGTATTGCAATTTTCGGCCATATTGCCATTGATGCAAAAAATGAACCTAAGCCGATAAATTCCATAATTTTTGTCATCGGAGTTTGTCTTTTGGTAAATAGATATCCCGCAATTGCAAGTCCGCCGAGTTTCATGCCTAAGTCATTCAATCTGCCGAGTTCATGGTCATTTGCATCCCCGTTTATGGCATGTTTTAAAGCTTTTGTATCATATACAGCATCTTTTATCATTATTGACGGAGCATCAGTTATACTGCTTTTTACTAACTTACCTTTTCCGGGTAACGGTTGTATAAATGTTTTTGTATCAATAATTCTTTGAATATCATAATAAGGCTTGTCCGACGGCTGATTTATAACGCCGTAAGGTACATTTTTTATGTAGTTTTGGACAAGATTGGTTTTCATGCTTTTATGTACTCTTTATCTTTTTTGATTACATCCGACATTTTGGCTTTTTCCGGTTTATGTGAACTGTGAACTGCATTCATGACTCCCGCAATACTTGAAAGCAGCGCTGCGCCAATCAGAACTTTACCGGCATGGCGGGATATTTTTTTGCCTTCACCCTTATAAAGTTTTACCGCACTTTCCGCAAAGCTGTCTTTGAATGTTTCAAGTGATTTTAAAAATTCCCTTTTCTTCCAGAATTTAAACGTCATAGTCCTGAGATATTTTTCCCACGGCTTTTGGAAAGCAAATGCTACACCTGTTGCCGCCCAAAGGTATGATGAAATACTTTTGGCAACACTCGCTTTTATAACAATTTCTTTAATTCTGGGTTTGACTTCCTGATCGGAATCTTTTAAATTTTTGCCCATTCCGAGGCGTTTTGCTATATTGTCATAATATGAATTTCGATTTTTCTCTCCGTATTGATCGGTGTAGTGAAGATCCCATCTCGGAAATTCAACACTTTCAAACACCTTATGATGTTCAATGCTTGTAATATCGGTATCATTAATGTTATCGGGCAATTCGTAAACAACTTTTGCATATGGCTGTTCTATATCAATTCCTGTCATCATTTTAATCGGTTTGCTGATAAAGGATTTGGACACACTTTTCATAATACCGTAAAACAATACACCAAGTGCCAGCCTGTTTCCTACGGCTGAAGCTTTTGTTCTTGCAAACGGCGAATAGTATTTGTTTGCCAAGTTAAATACAGCCATAAGCGTTCCGCTTCCAACCAAATACGGAACGGTCCCCATTGTGAGAAATTCATAAAAATTAGCGTTTTTACTTCCTTTTAAACCTTTTGCCGGATAAACAGTGAGAGCATTTATAAGTTTATCTGCGCCTATACGCAGGCGTGTAGCCGGAGTATTTTTAAGAAGGGTATCATGAGTATAGCCTTCTTCATTTGCGGAAAATTTTACACTGTTATTTATACTGTTTATTGATGATATCATTTTTGCTCCGATAACGCACTATTAGAATGCCTGTAAATATTTTTTTTTGTTATTTTAAACTAAGATTTTTAACAAATTTTTACAAATTGTTAATGTAAAAAAATGCTGCCGTTAATATTCCCGTAATCATGCAGTAATAACCGAATACGGCAAGAGAAAACTTTGATATAAATTTCATAAAGTATTTTATGCATAAATATCCTGTTAATGCTGAAACCGCTGTCCCCGTTATAATTGCATTCCAATTATATGTAAGAGCCTCTGCTATATCTATTTTTACCAGCGGATAAATCATTGATGCACCGAGAATAATCGGAATACTTAACAGAAAAGAATATCTGGCTGCAGTTATTCTGTCTAATCCCATAAACAAGCCGGTTGCAATTGTCCAGCCCGAACGCGAAAACCCCGGAAGTGCCGCAAGCCCCTGAGCAAGTCCTATAAACAATGATGTTTTTAAATCAACTTCGCATTTTTTGTCTTCGATTTTTTTTGACTTATATTCACTGTATAAAAGTGCAAATCCCGTAATGAAAAGCAATACACCGACTATTGAAGGTTTATATACGAGTACTTCGGCTGTTTCATTTATCGGAAGTGCAATCATAACAGTAATAATTGTACCCGCAATTATAAATAATCCGAGTTTGGCATCTTTATCAGACCAGTCTTTTGTCTTTAAAGCGTTCAGCATGGATTTTAAAATCTTTGCAATATCTTTTCTGAAAAATATTAATACCGCAATGAGCGTACCTAAATGAAGCATTATATCAAAGAATATTTCTTCATTTGAGGTTTGAACAATTTCAATACCTTTGAATACTTTATAAAAATTTGATGTAAAAACAAGGTGTGCCGAGCTTGAGATTGGAAGAAACTCGCTCAATCCCTGTACTATACCCATTAATATTGCCTGTATAAAATTCATCCTTACTCCTGTTCATAATAACTACAGCAGGAGGTTTGAGTTTCCCATACAGTTACTTTACTCAATTGTACAACTTTTTCTTTAAGCCTGTTATAAATAAATGCGGCAATCATTTCACTTGACGGACTTTCGCCTTTGAATGCGGGCAGTTCGTTTATGTCTTTGTGATCAAGAAGTTCCAAAACTTTATTAAGTTCTCTTTTCAAAACTTTGTAATCAATTAATATATTACTTTCGTTTAAAGAATCTCCTTTTACAAACACCTCAACCATCCAGTTGTGTCCGTGCTGGTTTTCGCATTCACCCTCATAATTCAAAAGATGGTGAGCTGCCGCAAAATATCCCTGAGTTTTTATTTCGTACATTCTCTCCCCTCGCTTATTGTGTATTCTTTTTCTATGCCCTGTGCGTCAAGAATCAAGTCGCACAGTTCTCTGACCGCACCTTTACCGCCGTCTTTTGATGAAACGAAATGACAGATATTTTTAACTTCATCGACTGCATCGTCAGGACAGCATGCCAGTCCGACTTTTTCAAGACAGCAGATATCGGGCAAATCATCTCCCATATATGAAATTTCATCATAAGACAGGTTATATTTTTTTCTCAATTCTTCAAGAACCGGTAATTTATATTTTTTACCCTGATAAAGCTCTGTTATGTTAAGGTTTTTTGCTCTATGTTCAACCGTTCCGTTATTTCTTGCTGTGATTATTGCCGTGATAAATCCTGCTTTTGCCATTCTGACAAGTCCATGCCCGTCTTTTACGTTGAATGTTTTGTATTCAACACCGTTTTCATCGTAAGTAACATCACCGTTTGTCAAAACTCCGTCACAGTCAAAGGCCAATAACTTTATTTTTTCAGCGCGTTTTTTCATTATGCAACTCCCGCTTTCAACAAATCATGGATATGAATTACTCCTATGGGGCGGATATTTTCATCAACAACAGCCAATGCCGTAATTGAATACTTTTCCATCAAGTGCAATGCGCTTGCCGCATAATCGTTTTGAGAGATATATTTAGGATTCGGCGACATAACATCTTTTGCCAGCAGAGGTCTGATATTCTGGTATTTAATCAAAGTTCTTCTGATATCACCGTCTGTCAAAACTCCGCTTAAATTTCCGCTTCCGTTTGTCAGCATTGCCATACCGAGTTTCTTTTCGGAAATCAATTCAATAGTGTCTGCAAAAGATGTATTTTCATCGGTAATCGGAAGCTTTTCAGGATCTTTAAGCATTAAATCGGCAACTTTATAGGTAAATCCTTTGCCTAATGCTCCTGACGGGTGGAATATCAAAAAGTCCTGCTCGGTAAATCCGCGTTTATTCAAAAGACATACTGCAAGAGCATCTCCCATTGCAAGAGTAGCCGTCGTGCTGGCAGTCGGAGCTTTATTAAGCGGACAGGCTTCTTTTTCCACAGAAATATCCAATGTAACATCCGATGCATTTGCAAGAGTGGAATCAAGTTTTCCTGTCATTCCTATCATAATTACGCCAAATCGTTTTATTAACGGAAGAAGATTTAAAAGCTCCTGTGTTTCACCGCTGTTAGATATTGCTATTACAACATCATTTCTTGTTATAATACCCGAATCTCCGTGAGTACTTTCGGCGGGATGTAAAAAATATGACGGTGTACCTGTTGATGACAGTGTTGCGGCTATTTTTCTCCCTATGTGGCCTGATTTTCCCATTCCCGTAATAATTACACGTCCTTTGCAGTTGTATAAAATATCAACGGCTTTTGTAAAATTTTCATTAATACTGTTTTTCAACCTTAATATTGAATTGGCTTCAATATCAAGTACGTTTTTTGCAAGTTCATTTATACTGCTCATAACTGTCGTTTCCATGTTATTCTCCCCGAAAAAATTATATAATAAATATCATATAAAAGTATTAAATATTTACTAAATATTTAATTTTTGTAAATTATCTTCGTATATGCCGGTATGAAAATTCGTTCTCAAAGTGATATTACTAAGTTTAAAGAGTTTGTGGACAATTCAAAAAACGATGATTTATTATTGGATTTGTCATCTTTACATATATTTGACTGCTTGAAATTTGCGGTGCGTTCATCTGTTTATTTTTCAAACAAATATCCCGATTCCAAGCTAAAATGTCATGTTCCGACGTCTGATATAAAAAATTTGGTTCAGACATTAAATATCAGAAATTTTGAATTTGTATAAATTACTTACCGTTCAAAAAACCTGCCATTACGGGCTTACTGCTTGCCGTAACTTTTTCTTTTATCTCATCTGCTTCTTTGTTTTGTTGAACATTTTTTGCCTGTTCCGCTTTTTCTTTTTCAACTGCACGTTTAGTCATTCTTTCACAGTATCTTGCAAGCCACATCATAAATACCGGAACAAGAACAAGTGTTGATGCAAATCCGAATGCGCTATTCAATGTTTTTGCACGATTAACCAGTTTATTATCCGATTTTGAAAGAATTTTTTCTATTGTGGCAAGTTCATCTGAGCCTTTTGCCTTTCCGAAAGCTTCGGTTATTTCATTTACGGAAGCTTCATTGAGAGATTTTTTGCCGAATCTTTTCATAATGCTTTCCGATGCGGATTTTATATTCGGATCAATTTTCAGAACTTTTCTCAAGTCACCGCCGTTTTCATTGAGGAAGTTGAAGAACCCTTGTATTCCGTCTCTGTATTTGTTAACGTTGCTGTATTTATTTACTATTTGACTGCTGTTTAAAACTTCGATACCGCCTCCGGCAGACAAATAATTTTTAAATTTATTGAAAAATCCTTTATGATTTTGCGGTTTAATATTTAAAGCCAATCCGGATATCTTTGCAAATAAACCGGAGAAGGCTCTGGAAAGAGCTTTTGCACCAAATAATATCGCTATGAAGCTTGAAATATCCCTTACAAGAATTTCTTTACGTTCCTTATCGCTTTTTGCATTAGTATATCTTGTCGGCAGGCAAAATCCGAATAAAAGTGTAAGCATAGCCGGTACACTCATTGATGCCCCGTTAAATTCAAAGTTACTCAATAATTTGCTTAATCCGCCGCTTTTCATTGCAGCTTCTCCTGCTTTTGTAAATGCACCGGTAAAAGCAACATCTTTTTTATCCTGAGTATTATTTTCGGTTTCCAGTCCTTTCAGTCCCGGATCCTGTTTTAGTCCCATATTGTAAAGTTTAGGAATTAAAGCATAAAAACCTACAACAGCACTCCACATGCCCAGATTACTGAATACTCTGGTGCCGGCTCTGTGTTTGTTAAATTTATTTATAAATTCTGCCAATTTTTCTTTTGAACCTGTTTTCAGATATTTGACGGTATTTTGATACGCATCATTTGTATAATCCGTCAGGCTCTGTGTTAAACGGCTGATATTTGTATCAAGAGTTTTATTGCCCTTTAGCTTCATTGTAACACCGAATTCATCAACAGATGCATTTGATGTTGATTTTCTCAGATTTGTATAATCTTCTACGAGTTCTCCATAAAGTTTTTTAGCTTCTTTACGTTTTTTATCCGCACGCAGATTTTCTACTTTAATTAATTTTTCGGCATATTCGTCAGCTTTTTTGTTAACGATTCTTTCGGTAAGATTGTTATCCGTGGAATTATCAAGAACATTTCTGAATACTGCGGTGTAATATCCTTTTTTAAATTTACCTACATTATCAATATATGAAGCATTTTCTCCCGCATATTGAGCGAAATTTTCGCCTAAAGCTTCAATATGGTTTACATGAACATTATTTGCGGTTCCCGAATATTTTTTTATAAGTCCCATTATTCCGAGAGGAATTAAGAAAGCACTCGGTCCGCTCAGCATTTCTCTGATACCTTCGCGTCTTGCAAATTCCCAGTTCAAAGGACCTGTTTTCTTACCGTTTTCATCCGTTGCTCTGTTGCGGTTCAAACCTTCATATATTCTTGGAGCAACCATGCCTATTCCGTCTTGAGCAATAAAAGATGCGGCAAATCCGCCTTTATCTATCCCGTCCATGAGAAGTACAACAGGATTAAAACTACCTGTAAATGATTGCTGATTATATCTTACAGCTCCGGATGTTTGGTCTATTGCTTTTACTGACATGTCCCTGCTTTACTTTTAACTACACACATATTTATATAAAAACATCGTTAATACATTTATTGCCCTATATAATAGTAATTTTAAGAAAAATTAAGTAAATGTATTAAGTGTACTTATTATACTTAATCGTAAAATTTATTGCAAGCAATTTACTACAAATATAACAATAACTTTACAAAACTTTTAATAAAACTTGTTGATGATAAATTAAATTACCCGAGTAGAGATAATTTGACACTGTTTTTTTTATAATATAAACTCGTCATATGGAAGTTAATGTTATCGGAGCCGGACTGGCGGGTTCTGAATCGGCTTTACAACTTGCAAAACGCCATATAAAAGTAAATCTTTTTGAAATGCGTCCTCAAAAAACAACCGGTGCGCACAAAACCGATAAGTTTGCGGAATTTGTCTGTTCAAACAGCATGGGTGCTTCCGATTGTTCAAATGCATCAGGGCTTTTGAAAAAAGAAACGGAAATTTTAGGCGGGGAGCTTATAAATATTGCAAGAAAATATTCCGTTCCGGCAGGAAGTGCTCTGGCGGTTGACAGGGAAGCTTTTTCTCAAACAGTTACGGACATAATCAGAGAAAATCCTTATATAAATGTTATAAACAGTGAAGTTACGGAAATTCCGGAAGGCTGTACGATTATTGCATCAGGGCCTTTGACATCGTACAGTTTGGCGAATTCCCTAAAAAAGTTTACGGGTAGCGAACATTTATACTTCTTTGATGCGATAGCTCCCGTGGTTGAAAGGGACAGTATTAATTTTGAAAAAGCTTTTTGGGCAAGCCGTTATGATAAAGGAGAAGCTTGTTATATAAACTGTCCGATGAATAAAGAGGAGTATTTAAATTTTTATAATATATTAATAAATTCGCCGCGGATAGAGCTTAAAGAATTTGAAAAGGGTGCCAAGTTTTTTGAAAGTTGTCTGCCTATAGAAGTTTTGGCATCACGCGGAGAAGATACACTGAGATTCGGGCCTATGAAGCCTGTGGGACTTACGGACAGTCGAACCGGTGAAAAGAATTATGCTGTGGTTCAGCTCAGGCAGGACAATTCCGCAAAAACTCTTTATAATCTTGTCGGATTTCAAACAAATTTAAAATGGGGAAGTCAAAAAGAACTTTTGCAATCTATTCCGGGGCTTGAAAACGTAAATATCGTCCGTTACGGGGTTATGCACAGAAATTCTTTCATCAATTCGCCTAAAATTCTATACCCGTCATTGCAGACGAGGAAAAGAGGTAATCTTTTCTTTGCGGGACAACTGACCGGTACCGAAGGTTATACCGAGTCAATTGCTTCAGGCATGCTTGCGGGTATAAATGCGGCAAGATTAATAAACAATGAAGCTCTTTTAGTATTGCCGAAAGAGACAATGCTGGGTGCTTTGATGCATTACATAAGTGATGAAAGTCATGAAAAATTTCAGCCCGTAAATTCAAATTGGGGCATTGTTACACCGATACAGCTTCCCAAAAAAGAACGCAAAAACAAAAAACTTAAAGCGGAAATGATTGTAAATCGGTCTGTTGAAGCCTTAAAGTCACTTGGTTTCGGTATTTGACGGCTGAACTTTTTCTTTTTTTTCTAAACCCAGTACTCTTAATATGGGATGTGTAAGTTTTTGACTTACTTGCGGAGCAATTACGGCAAGCCCGATAATTGAACCTATTATATTGCTGAGTTCAACAGCTCCTTTAACCGTGTTAAACTTATCGGGTTTGTCTTTACAGAGTTCTTTTAAAAGATGTTCATTGTACATGTCTTTAACTTTGCAGTTATGATGAACGATATTCTTTTCAAGTGAAACTAAGCGATTTTGCTTGCTCGGATTGTCTGCAAGTTTTCGGTAATAAATGTATTCCTTAAAACTGTTAAAATGCTGAAAACCTTCGGTATTTTTGAAAATTTTCTCTTTTGCCAGTTTAAATCCGCCTTTTTTGAATATAGGCACTATAATTGCCATATATACCGCAAGGCAGCAGGCTTGATATAAAAATTCCTTCATTGCGGCGAATTTTTTTGTATCTTCGGAAATATTATTGTCAATCAGTATAAATCCCGGTCTGCCTATAGCATTGACGGTTGTTTTTGAAATTACGGTCCCGTTGGTACTCTGGGCGATATTAACAAGTGCGGGATTTGTAATAATATTTGAAATTGCTTTAATCATACACCGCCTACTTTCATACCCGAATAAGATATATTCCTGAAAACTTGTCTGTTATCAAGATAAGAATATTTCTGTATCGGATTAATTGCCGGAGTTTCTTTTTGGGGTGCTGTTTTCTTCATTATCGGCTTGACTGCGACCGAGCAAAGCGCAGGTATCACAACACCTGCCGCAAAACAGACGCCTATAAGCATTAAACCCGCTTGTCCTTTTTTAACCATGCTCTCTTTCATTATTTTTTTAGTGTCGGCAGTAATTTTACTTCCGTTTTTTTCCAATTCGGCTATTTTTTTGTCCATAGCTTTTGATGTTATATATTTCCCGAGTTTACCTGCCAATTCACCGCATGCCCAATATGTGGGAATCGCAATAAATTCGGTAATCCCCTCTCTTAAAGCGGCATACTTTTTGCTTTGCGGATCTTCTCCTTTTTTCAGCATGGTAATAGTAGGCCTGCATATTCCGTTTGCGGCTGCAATCGCAATTACGGGATAAATTGCTTTATTATTAGTCCCAAGTTTGAGACACATTTTTTTTATAAATTGTTGTATAGACATTTGATATTCATATAAAATGTAAACAAAAAAAATTTTGCTTACATTATTCCAATTGTTATAATATATTAAGAAAAAAAATTTTTAAATGAACAATTTGTATTATCAAATCGTTTTATAGGTACAGAGGTTAAAAAATGAAAGAAAAATGTACAAAATACGAAGGATTATTTACTTTTGCGGATGATGAAACTTTTAACGAGCATCTTAAAGTATGTGAAGATTGCAGAAAAGAACAGGAGATGATGGATAAAGTTTCCGATTTGTTAAAAGAAGTAAAACCTTTTTATATTAAAAAGCGTAAAAACACTGCCGTGCTGAAATTGGCGTGTGCTATGTTTTTAATTCTTTTCAGCGGTACGGTCATGGGAATAATAAATTTTAATACCGATATTTCTGATATAATTAAATACGGTACGGTTTTAAGTGCGGAAGATTTAGGATTTCCCGTTGACTCATACGGATTGATAATGGTGGAGTAAGTGAACTTTAAAGAAATTGTAAAAAATAACAAAAGCAATGTCCGAGGTATTATACGCCTTATCACGAAGGAAACCAACGAAGATTTGGAACAGGAAGTGTACCTCAAGGTGTGGAAGAATTCAGAGAAATATAAAGAAAAAGGTTCTTTTAAAAGCTGGATTAACACCGTTGCAAAAAATGTTTCAAAAGACTATTTAAAATCGCTTCAAAAACGAACTAATGATGCTTCCGTGAGGGACGATGAAGTATTGCTTACCGTAAAAGATAAAAAAGCTTCGCCCGAACTCAGACTCATTACTAATGAAAGACAACACCGAATTACACAGGCAATAAATCAGCTTAAACCGAAGTTAAGAGAAGTGGTAATGCTGTGTGAAATATACGGGTATACGTATGAAGATGCTTCATTCAAACTAAAATGCCCGCTCGGTACAATCAAATCAAGACTTTACAATGCCAAAAAAGAATTGGCAATATTGTTAGAAGATTTACTGTAAGAAAGGAAGGTAACTTTATGAAAAAAACTCTAATTATGGCAAGTGCAATTTTATTTGCTATGTCCGGTGCGGTATTCGCTGCGGATAACACTCCCGTACATCCGCTTCCGAACAAGCCCGTACAAGTATGTCCGGTTCCGAAATGTAATTGCGGCAACCCGAATTGTACATGTGAAAAAGGAAAATGCAATTGCAAAGATCCCAAATGTACTTGTAACAAAACTCAAAAAGGTGCGGAATTTGCAAAACGTGCCGCAGAATTTGAAAATCGTTTAAAACTTACTGACGAACAAAAAGCAAAAGCAAAAGAAATCCGCCAAAAAGGAATGGAAGAAATTAAACCTGTTATGGAAAAAATCAAGGAAAAAAATGCTGAAATAGATGCGGTTATTGCTTCTAAAATTGCACCTCAGGAACAAAAAGTAAAACTTGACGGACTTCATAAAGAACTCGCTGCTTTGAAACGCGAAGCTCATGAACTCCGTGTAAAAAACATGAAGGAATTTGAAAGCATTCTGACTAAAAAACAGCAGAAAGAACTTACAAAGATGAAAGAAGAAGGTCGCAAAAACTTTGCAAAAAAACATAAACATATGCGTCCGCATATCGGCGGTCCCGAACACAGACCCGGATTCGGTCCCGGTTTCGGCCCCGGCCCCGTTATTCCCAAACAGCCTCAGCCTGTTGTTGAAGAAACCAAATAGTAATTACGGTTAATTATAAGAAGGGTTGATTTTTAATCAGCCCTTTTTTAATATATCTTCGGAGGGCTTATGCATAACAATATATTGGAACTGATCGGCAAAACGCCGATTGTAAAAATTAACAGGCTTAACAGCGGATTTGCATGTGTCTGTGCAAAGGTTGAAAGTTTTAATCCCGCAGGTTCAATAAAAGACCGTCCGGCTCTTAATATGATTGAAACAGCCGAAAAAGACGGTCTTATAAACAAAGATACTGTTATAATTGAGCCCACAAGCGGCAATACCGGTATCGGACTTGCCATGGTTTGTGCGGTCAGAGGGTACCGGTTGATTTTAACAATGCCCGAAACCATGAGCATTGAACGGAGAAAATTACTTGATGCATACGGTGCGGAACTTTTTCTTACCGAAGGTTCAAAAGGTATGCAGGGAGCAGTTGACAAGGCTGATGAACTTCATAAAAGTATTAAAAACTCTTTTATCCCGTCGCAATTTTCAAACCCGGCAAACCCCGCCGTGCACGAATTGACAACTGCGGAAGAAATTTGGCTTGATACTAAAGGCTGTGTTGATATTGTTGTTGCAGGAGTCGGCACGGGCGGTACAATATCAGGTATTTCACGTGCTTTAAAAGCAAAAAAATCCCAAATAAAAGCGATAGCGGTTGAACCGAAATCTTCCCCGCTGTTATCGGAAGGCAAGGCAGGATCACATAAAATTCAGGGTATAGGTGCAAATTTCATCCCGAAAAACTTTGATGGAAATGCGGTTGACGAAATTTTTGCGGTGTCGAATGAAGATGCTTTAGAAACGGCAAAAAGATGCGCAAAAGAGGAAGGTATTCTCTGCGGTATCTCATCGGGTGCAGCTTTGTATGCGGGAATTGAAATCTCCAAAAGACCTGAAAATAAAGGGAAATTGATTGTTGTAATTCTTCCCGATACGGGCGAAAGATACCTTTCAAGCGAAATGTTTAACCTATAGTTTTAGGATATTCTTAAACCTTGTTATGTTACAATTCCCGATAAAATTTTATTCATAACTTCTTCAACTTTATTTTTTAAAGTTTCATAATCGGAATTGTTTTCTATAACGTAATCCCAATCCTTAATATTATCGAGTCCCGTTTCGGTTATGTCATTTTCGCCGATAAGCTCTCCTCTTTGTGCGCGAACTTCTCTGGATGCTTCGACACGAATTGCTATTGCTCCGGCATTCTTAAAAACCTCATATTCATGCGGAACTCTCACATCCGTTACCATAATATTTCCGTCCTGCTCAAGAATCTTTTTTAGCCAATAATCGTCATCCTGCGCTCTGCCCCAATTGCCTAAATCAATCAAATCCTGACGGTATAAGGGTTTATTCTTTTCAATTTCTTCGTAGCTCAGTCCTTTTTGTTTGCCGTAAGTGAGTTTTATAATATCACCCATTGCACACCGCCTGTAATCTTTCATCTTTGAGAGCATGATTTTTGCGGCAGTATCTTTGCCCGAATATTGTTTACCCGAAAAAATTATTATTGTCATAAGTTTATTATATCAAAAAAGCCGCAGTTAACCTAATAAAATTTGCGGGAGCTTCGGGTATTTAAGGATTGTAAGTTAAAAATACGTTTTTCATCAAAACTTTAATATTGTTACATTTTTAACATAATATTTGCAATTTTGCTATGTCCGTAATATTATGAACTAACGAGTGTATTATATACAATTATGGTATCGGTATGGCATTAAATTTTCAGGAACTGGTTTTTAATTTACAAAAATTTTGGTCGGATTACGGCTGTATAATTCAACAGCCTTATGATATAGAAAAAGGCGCATCTACAATGAATCCCGCAACATTTTTGCGTTCACTAGGGCCTGAACCTTGGAATACCGCAATGATTGAACCTTGCCGTCGTCCCACGGATGCAAGATACGGCGAAAATCCGAACAGACTCGGACATTATTATCAGTTTCAGGTTATCTTAAAACCTTCTCCCGATAATGCACAGGAACTTTATCTTAAAAGTCTTGAGGCAATGGGAATTGATTTAAAAGAACACGATGTAAGATTTGTTGAAGATAACTGGGAATCTCCGACTCTGGGTGCTGCCGGTGTGGGCTGGGAAGTTTGGCTTGACGGTATGGAAATTACTCAGTTTACATATTTTCAGCAGGTCGGCGGGGTTGAAGTTAAACCCGTTGCTCTGGAGTTAACTTACGGATTGGAACGTATTGCAATGTATCTGCAAAACAAGGAATCCGTGTTTGATATTATGTGGAATAATGAACTTAAATACGGTGAAATATTCCTTCAAAACGAAATTGAACAGTCGAAATATAACTTTGAAGTAAGTGATGCAAAATCTCTTTTTACTATGTTTGATTTGTTTCAAAAAGAGGTTGATAATTGTATTAACGCAAAACTTGTTCTTCCCGCTTATGATTATGTTCTCAAATGTTCACATACTTTTAACCTTCTTGATGCAAGAGGCGTTATCAGCAAAGATGAGAGAATTAATTTTATAAACAGAGTAAGGACAATGGCTTCGGCTGTTGCAAGATTATACGTAGCGCAGAGAGAAGAAATGGGTTTCCCTCTTTGCAAATAAAGGAAAATAAATGGCAGAAAAATTTCATCGTGCGACTTTATCCCGCAATTTTTTAAAAACTATTACCAGAATTAAAAATCCTGATGAGATGCTGGCTGAATCCGGCGGACTTGAAAAAACACTCGGGGTTTGGGATTTAATTATACTCGGTATAGGTGCTATTATCGGTTCCGGAATTTTTGCGGTTGTCGGGATTGCAGCTGCAGGTAATGCCGATGGCTCGGCACTCGGTGCAGGTCCTGCTTTGGTGATTTCAATGGTTATTGCGGCTATTGCGTGTATATTTTCGGCGCTTTGCTATTCGGAGTTTGCTACGATGATACCTGTTGCGGGCGGCGCTTATACTTATACGTTTGCTACACTCGGTGAATTTGCCGCATGGATGGTCGGATGGGTTTTAATGCTTGAATATGCTATCGGATTTATTGCGGTTGCATGTGCGTGGTCAAATCATTTCGTACAATTTCTTGCGGGATTTGAAAACATTTTGCCCGCTTGGCTTGCACATCCGCCCGCTTGGCTTGTAAATGATGTTTTCAGCGCTTCAAAGATTGCGTCGGAAAATCCTGATGCATTCTTTCCCGTTATATGCGGTATCCCGGTGTGCATAAATCTTCCCGCAATTGCGATTGTGCTGTTAATGACGGCCGTCCTTGTCAAAGGTACGAAAGATTCCGCTAAAATGGCGGGATTAATGGTATTTATAAAACTTGCCGTAATTGCACTTTTTGTAATTGCAGGTGCGTTTTTTGTCAAGCCGGAAAATTGGACTCCGTTTGCCGTAAACGGTGCCGAAGGAATTTTTGCGGGAGCTTTTTTGATATTCTTTGCATATATAGGTTTTGATGCTTTGGCAACGGCTGCAGAAGAATGCAAAAATCCGCAAAAAGATTTGCCCGTCGGTATTATAGGTTCGTTGATTATTACAACAATTGTTTATGTGCTTGTTGCTCTGGTATTAACCGGATTGCAGGATACTTCATCCGCTGTCCCTTTAGCTTTCTTAAAAGCTCCGATGGCATATTGTATGTCGCTTTATAATATGAATTGGGCGGCAGGACTGATTTCTATCGGCTCACTTGCAGGACTGACTTCTGTGCTTTTGGTTTTGGAAATGGCTGCAACAAGAATTTTGTATGCGATGAGCAGAGATCATTTTATCTCTAAGAGATTTCAAAAACTCCATCCGAAATATAAAACTCCCGCACTTTTGACTTGGACTGTCGGTATTTTGGCTGTTATCGGTATTTTAACTCTCAATCTTGATGTCGCGGCTGAACTATGTAATTACGGAACATTTACTTCGTTTATTATTGTTTGTGTTGCGGTATTGATATTAAGAAAAACCGATCCTGACAGACCTCGTCCTTTCAAAGTTCCGTTTTCGCCTGTTACTCCGATACTCGGCATAATCTGTTGCGGCGGACTTATGATTTACAAATCAATGCAGCCTTCGGGTTCGGCACTATTATTTCCGGTATGGCTCGGATTTGGTGCCATGATATATTTGTTATACGGATTTGTTAAAAACAGATTAAACGAAAACAAAATACACAATGAAATTGTAGAACGTAAAAAACAAGAAATGATGAAATTATGATTAAGACCGTAATAATTAACGCTTTAAAGAAAAAAAGCCCCGATGAACTTATAGCTGTGGGTAAAAAGTCAGAATTAAAAAAGACATTGAATGTTTTTGACTTGATTGTACTCGGAATCGGTGCGGTTGTCGGAACGGGAATTTTCACAATTATAGGAACCGCTATTCAAGGCGGACCGGAAAGTGCCGGTGCAGGCCCCGCAATAATTATTTCCATGGTTTTGGCTGCCGTTGCGTGTGTCTTTTCTGCACTCTGTTACAGTGAAATTGCCGCAATGATACCGGTTGCCGGAAGCGCTTATACTTATACTTACGCTACAATGGGTGAATTTATGGCCTGGATGGTAGGCTGGATTTTAATGCTTGAATACGCAATCGGAAATATTACCGTTGCTTGTGCGTGGACGGGGTATTTTGTTCAGCTGTTAAAAGGATTTAAACATATTTTGCCTGATTTTGTCGTATCATTTCCGTTATGGCTAAGAACCGACTATCGTTATATGTTATCGTACTGCCACAAGTTCGGGCTTGATCCGCATTCTCAAATGCCTTATTTATTTGACAAAATTCCTTTTGCCGTCAATTTACCGGCTATGGTAATCGTATTTTTGCTTACCATACTTTTAATTAAAGGGGTTAAAGAATCTACCAGATTTGCAAGTGTAATGGTCGGCGTGAATATGTTTATGATAATTTCATTTATTGTTGTCGGAGCATTTTATGTCAAGCCTGAAAACTGGGTTCCTTTTGCGCCGAACGGGTTTGAAGGCGTGTTTATGGGCGCATTCTTAATCTTTTTTGCATATATCGGATTTGATGCCATTTCAACTACTGCCGAAGAAACCGAAAATCCGCAGAGAGATTTGCCTGTTGCAATACTCGGAACTTTAATTATCTGTACGGTTTTGTATATATGTGTTGCACTGGTGTTGACCGGAAATGTTCCTCTCGGACAGATTGATATTCAAGCTCCGATTGCGCATGCAATGAGGGCTATCGGTAAAGATTGGTTCGCCGGGTTAATTTCTGTCGGTGCTTTGTGCGCTTTGACATCTGTTCTGCTTATTTATCAACTGGGAACGACAAGAATATTATACGCCATGAGCAGGGACAGATTTTTGCCGAAATCCTTGAGATTAATCCATAAAAAATACAGAACTCCACATGTTTTGACGTGGATTTCAGGATTAGCGGTAATTTTATGTGCGCTGTTTATGGATTTGAATATTTCTGCCGAGTTATGCAATTTTGGGACATTTACTTCATTTATAATTATTTGTATTGCGGTTTTAATACTCAGAAAGACCGAACCTAACCGCCCGCGGCCGTTTAAAGTTCCGTTTTCGCCCGTCTTCCCGATACTGGGAATTGTTACCTGCGGCGGACTTATGGTTTATTCGATGAAATTTTTAACAACTTCGTCTTTGTATTTTCCGCTATGGCTTTTAATAGGTTTTGCAATATACGCGGGATACGGCTACAAACAGAAAAGACTTGAAGAAAAGATTAAAACAAAAAGAATAAAAGATAAGGTTAATGTTTAATATTAATTAAATTCTCAATTCTCCCGTAATGTTTCATATACAAATTTAATCCTATCTTGTAATTAATTTATGTTCCTGTTAAAATTTATCTAATTTGATAAAGAAGGGAAAATTATGACACAAAGAGTATTACTATGTATTATGGACGGTTGGGGAATAAGCAAAAATCACCCCGAATACGATGCAACATTGCTTTCAAAACCCGAAAATCTTGAAAGACTTGAAAAAGAAGGCAAATTCATAAAGCTTCACGCAGACGGCGAATATGTCGGACTCCCTGCAGGACAGATGGGAAACAGCGAAGTCGGACATTTAAATCTCGGCGCGGGAAGAATTGTTTATCAGGATTTGTCCAGAATAAATAATGCAATTAAAGACTGCTCGTTCTTTAAGAACGAAAAGTTCCTCAATGCCGCGGAACATGTAAAAAAATACAATTCAGCGCTGCATATTTACGGACTTGTCTCAACGGGCGGTGTTCATTCCTCTCTTGAACATATACTTGCTTTGATTAAGTTTGCGGCGGAACAGGGAATTAAAAAATTCTATGTCCATGCATTTTTAGACGGCCGTGATACTCCCCCTCAGAGTGCCTGCACATTTTTGGAGAAAGTTGAAAATGAATTGAAAAAATATAATCTTCCTCCTGTTGCAACAATTGTGGGCAGATATTATATTATGGACAGGGATAATCGTTGGGAACGTGTTGAAAAGGGTTATAACGCCTTGCTTTTAGGCGAAGGCGAAAAGGCAAGTTCCGCAATTGAAGGTGTAAAAGCATCTTATGAAAGAGGCGATAATGATGAATTTGTACTGCCAACGGTTATTGGTGGTGAAGAATCAAGAATACACGATAATGATGCAATTATATTCTTTAACTTCCGTCCCGACAGAGCAAGAGAAATTACAAGAGCAATAAATTTTGAAAACTTTGACGGTTTCAAACGTAAGGCCGTTGTTAAAAATATTTATTACGTTTGTATGACATCTTATGATGAAACATTTAATTTCCCAGTTGCTTACGGTAAAGAGCATATGGAAAATATTCTCGGAGATGTTTTGCAATCTCACGGCATAAAACAGTTCAGAACAGCCGAAACCGAAAAATATGCACACGTTACGTTCTTCTTTAACGGCGGGGTTGAAGAACCTCAGCCCGATGAAACAAGAGTGCTTGTTGCATCGCCTAAAGTTGCGACTTATGATTTGCAGCCTGAAATGAGTGCTTATGAAGTTTGCGATAATGTTATTAAGGCTGTTGACAATCCGGATTACGGATTTGTTCTCGTAAACTTTGCTAATCCTGATATGGTAGGACATACAGGAGTTTTAGATGCCGCTGTTAAAGCTTGTCATACGGTTGATGAGTGTGTGGGAAAAATTGCGGACGAATGTAAGAAAAATAACGTTATTATGCTTTTAACCGCAGATCACGGAAATTCTGAAGTTATGCTGAATTCCGAAACAGGCAAACCTCAAACCGCTCATACAACAAATGAAGTTCCGTTTGTTATGATTAATGCACCGGAAAATATTGAATTAAAATCGGAAGGTGCTTTATGTAATATAGCTCCTACGGTACTTGATTTAATGAATATTGAAATCCCCGCGGAAATGAGCTGCGGTTCACTTATTAAAAAATAAGGAAATTTATGACGGATATAAAAAATATTGATATAGATTTTTCATTCAAAAAAAATGACGTGGACGAATTATTTTTTAACCTTTCGGAAAATCCGGAGGGGTTTAAGAATAAAGATTTCCGTTATACTTTGAGCTTGATATATCAAACCGTGGAAGATGAATTTGCCGGTATATTTCTGAGTCCTAATTCACCGGCCAGAAATACGGATTTTTATCTTGTAAATACAAATGATAAATTGACGTTTTTTATTACTCCGACAAATAATTTCCAATATTATTTAAAATCAAAAGGCTCGCTTTTCCGTTTTAAATCCGAAGTTTTGGACGATAAAGTCGGGTATTTTATGGCACCTGATTTGGTGATGGATTATTTCGGCGGGTTTGGCAACGTTGTAAACTTGGACGCTCTGACGCCTACTTTCATTTATATGAATAAGCTTACATATTTTGTTATGAAGCTTATTGAAAAACTCTATTTTATTCCTACGGTAAAAAAACACGGCACTATGTTCAGAATTGTTTATGAACCGATTATAAACTCAAATCAGCTTGCCAGAATAATCAATATTTTTGAAGAAAATATGCCTGAAAATCTGTTCATTAAAGGCGAAAAACCGAAAAACTTTGTTTATGATTTTATCTATAATTACTTGAACTACGTTCTTTACAAATTTTTGGGGATTAAAGCTTATAAATTTAAAGACGTAAAATCCGGAACATATATGATAAAAGATTTGGAACAACGCTGCGCTATGAAAGGTCTTGATGTAGCGGAAAATCTTTCTCAATGGTTTGATGAGCTTTATTTGGGCAAATATGATGTTATACCCTTCTTTAAAATTACAAAGCTTGAGAATGAAGAAATTTTCAGGTTGAAAGTCCATATCAAAAACAGGAAAACCGATGAAGATGTTTTGATTGATCGGCTTTACACTGATGAAGAAGTGTTCGGGGCAAATACTTCCGATATTTCAAGAATTGTTGAAAAACAGTTGAATTATGCAATAAGATATATGCCCGAGCTTGAAGATTTGTTTGAAGATGAAGAAAAACTCGCTCTGGACTTAAATCTTAATGAGGTTTATAAAATTATTACTCAAACGGCCTACTATCTGCAAAAGGCTCAAATTGAAGTTGTTCTGCCGAAAGAATTAACAAATATTGTTGTTCCGCGCGCATCAATTAACGCTAAGGTTAAAACTTCAAGGACAAAGGAACTTGCCGCTATTTTCAATACTACGTCATCGTCAAAGATATCACTTGATGATATTTTGGACTTTACCTACGAAATTGCAATCGGCAACGAAAAAATTTCCGTGGATGAGTTTAATAAATTAATTGAAGGACAAAACGGACTTATAAAATATAAAAATAAATATGTACTTATAGATAAGGAAGATACCGGAAAAATCTTTGAACAAATTGCAAAAGCCGATTACAAATCCATGTCCAGAATGGAACTTATTCATGCCGCGATGTCCGGTCAGATAAACCAGTATGATTTTGATTACGATGATGCTTTCGCAAGGGTTATTCAGGACTTTAACAAACCTGTTGATGTTACTCCGCCGGAAGCTCTTAACGGTGAACTCAGACCTTATCAGCAAACAGGATTAAAATGGCTATGGACAAATGTTTCAAAAGGTTTTGGCGCTTGTATGGCAGATGATATGGGACTCGGCAAAACTATTCAGGTAATAAGTCTTATATTGAAGTTAAAAGAAGAAAACAAGCTGGATAAACCCGTTCTTGTTGTTTGCCCGACAACTCTGATTGGTAACTGGATGAAAGAATTGCAGATGTTTGCGCCGACACTTGATGCTGTTATCTATCACGGTGCCGAACGTTGGCTTGATTTAAAACATGATATTATTCTTACGACTTATGCGATTATGAGGATTGATGTCGAAGAATTAAAGAAAAACGAATGGGGCATGATAATTATTGATGAAGCCCAAAATATCAAAAATCCTGATACTGCCCAAACTCTTGCGGTCAAGACGCTTAAATCAGCTATCAAAATTGCAATGACAGGTACTCCGGTAGAAAACAGATTAACGGAATTATGGTCAATATTTGACTTTATAAATCAAGGTTATTTGGGTTCGTTGCGGGAATTTCAAAAGAGTTACGCTATACCGATTGAGCGGTTTAAAGAAAATTCACGTGCCGCAAAACTAAAAATGTCCGTTTCTCCTTTTGTATTAAGAAGGTTAAAAACCGATAAAAACGTAATTACTGATTTGCCCGAAAAAATGGTTATTAACGATTACTGTTATCTGTCAAAATCTCAAGCCGTGCTTTATGAAAAAACTCTTAATGAGATGATGGATAAAATTTCGGGATTTACGGGTATTAACAGACGCGGAAATATATTCAAACTTATTACCGCACTTAAACAAATATGTAATCATCCTTATCAGTTCTTAAAGGGCGGAGAGATGAGTAAAGATATGTCCGGAAAGATGGAAAAATGTATTTCCACCGTGCAAAGTATTCTTGATAACGGTGAAAAAACTCTTATCTTTACGCAATATAAAGAAATGGGCGAAATCTTATGCAGGATTATTGCCGAAGAATGCAATACCGAGCCTTTGTTCTTCCACGGTTCTCTTTCCGTTCCTCAGCGTGAAGATGTTATTAATAAATTCCAAAATGCTGATGATTTCAAAATAATGGTTTTATCATTGAAAGCCGGCGGAACGGGATTGAACCTGACAAGTGCAACAAACGTTATTCACTATGATTTGTGGTGGAATCCTGCGGTTGAAGATCAGGCAACCGACAGAACTTACCGTATCGGTCAGGATAAAAACGTAATGGTTCACAGAATGATTACCCTCGGAACTTTTGAAGAAAAAATCGATGAGATGCTGAAATCCAAAAAAGAGCTTGCGGATTTGGCCGTCTACGAAGGTGAAAAGATTATTACGGAACTGTCAGACGAAGAAATTTACCAGATATTTACTTTGACTGCTTAGTTTTGGGATAATTCGTGTTGTCATGCTCTAAAATCCAATTTGAACAACTGGTACCATCATCATCTAAATAACAATTATCTGCTCCCTGTTTGAAAGCAAAATCCTTGTCATATATAAGAAACCACGAAAAAATATCTTTTCCGTATGTGTTTGGTTTTACACTGCCGTTTGTATCAAGCCAAAACTGACCGCAAATATTTGATAATGTACGACTGGCATTTGTTTCATTACAGCCCGCGGTACGTGAGTTTGTCCTAAACCACAACAAAGCACCATCTGAAAGAATAATTCTTACGTAATTTTTACTGCCATAGTCACTGTTTGGAGCAGTCCATTCACTTCCGTTTAAATAATAATAATTTGAATTTGTATCAAGACAATTACCCGAATTATCTTCAACACATTCTTTTGCTACTCTTAAATATGGTTTTAAATAACCGTACAATTTTTGACTTCCGCCATTTGTATATAATGGCAAATTCCACGAATTTACCGCTCCGTTATCTACTTCGGCAAGTTTTACCGCTTGATTTAATACGGAATAAATCTTTTTAACTTTAGTTACTGCAACTCTTCCCTGATATTTATTTATAAGCACCGGCATTGTCATCGCCGCCACAACGCCGATGATGGCGAGAGTAATTAATACTTCGGCTAATGTAAAAGCTCTGTCTTTCATATTCCTCCTTTCGCCACCTATAGGTGGTAGTTAACACGCTTATAATGTACCACAATAGGTGGTATGTGTCAAGACATCGATAAACAAAAAATACTTAAAAATCTTGGCAATAATATCAGAAAATTCCGTAATGCCATGAATATTTCGCAGGAGGAACTTGCGTTTAAAATTAATTCCGCACGGAATTTTGTTGGCTGTATTGAGCGTGCCGAGAAATCATGCACAATCATTACTCTTTACAAAATCGCTAAGGCCTTAAACATAAAATTGGAAGAACTCGTCAAAGATATTGACAGGGCTTGAAATTCATAACTCCGGTTGACAAATGGTATCTTGCATGATACCATGGTAATTTGAAAGAAATTGTTTATTATACCAAAAAAGATGGTAAATGTCCTTTTAAACAATGGCTTTTATCTGTCGATAACATTATTCGGCACAGAATTGAACAAAGACTATACAGAGTCGCTGAAGGAAATTATGGTGATTGCAAACAATTAAAAAACATTGAATTAAGCGAACTTCGAATAATGACAAATAAAGGTTACAGGATATATTTTAAAGATATCGAAAATACAATAATTTTGATTTTGGCGGGCAGTGACAAATCAGACCAAAAACGGGTTATAGATAAAGCAAACGAATATTGGAACGAATTTAAAGAAAGGTATATGCAAAATGACTAAGTTTAATATTAAAAAAATTCTTGATGAAAATATAAAACATGACAGTGTTGTCAATGAACATTTAAAAGATGAAAAAGAACAAGCAATTTGGCTTCAAACTGCACTTGATGAATATATAAAAGACGGAAATTTTAATGCCTTTTACTCATCACTTGAGAAAATTATTGAAATCAGAAATATTTCGGTAAGAAAAATGTCCAGAGATTTGGAATTGAGCAGGAGCAATATCATAAGGCTTTTGGGCGGAGAAACAAAAACCGCACCGAAATTTGATACATTGGCTAAAATATTTAACTATCTTGATTTTGAAATAAAGATTACCCCAAAAAGTGCCTAAATTTTTGTGTATATTACTCTTGAAATAAAATTTATTTGTGTGTATAATCGTTTTGTACACAAAGTTTACAAAGGTGGTGAAAATATAAATGGCAGAAGTTAAAGTCGGCGAAAACGAATCTATTGAAAGCGCATTGCGCCGTTTCAAAAAGAAAATTCAAAAAGCCGGTATTCTTTCCGAAGTTAAAAAACGCGAAAGATACGAAAAGCCCAGCGTAAAAAGAAAACGCAAATCCGAAGCTGCTCGTAAAAGAAAAATATAATAATAAAAAAAGAGGTTTTTTATAAAAAACCTCTTTTTTATTGCCATTTTGTTTATTTATACTAATTCAACAACTTTTAAAGCATTTCTTGAAGCGATTTCAACAATGCTCTTTGCGGTTGCTATCATTGAAAGTTCGGAATCCGTCTTGTTGATGCAAGATCCGCATCCTATAGCGGATGCCCCTGCAGCGAATGCAAACGGAGCTGTTGTCGGATTGATAGCCGTAGCTGTCATTATCGGCAAGTCAATGTTTCTTGAAAGTTCAATGGTGTTTGAAAGCGTTAATTCCGCTCTTTCCATCAAACCTCTTACACCGTTTGCCTGAGTAGATGCATTATAATGTCCTTCCGTTTGAATTAAATCAATACCCATTGTTTCCAATTTTCTTGCAAGTTCAATTTGTTCGTTCATCGGCAATTCACCGGGAATTGTTACACAGAAGAATGTTCTTGTATCACCGAGTAATTCAAGTGTTTCGTTTACAAGGGAGAGAACCTGTTCTGCCGAGAAAGACATACCCTTTTTGTAAAGTGCATCAAAGTTACCGAGTTCTATGGCATCAGCACCGAGTTCAACTGCTTTTACAAGTTCTGAAGGTACAATTGATGATACGAATATCGGCATATCCGTCATTTCTCTGATTTCTGAAATGATTTCGGGTTTTGCACAGATGTCGACTGCTGATGCTCCCGAATTTTGTGCTGACATAACAACTTTTTTAATATTTTCGATATCAAAATTGTCGATACCTGCGATAATTTTTACCGCTCTTTTTTCCGTTAAATGTTCTCTAAATAAATCAATTCTGCTCATAGTCTTTTTCCTTTCCTCTGAATTATACATTAAAATTGTAATAAATACAATAACTAACCAAAAGAAAAAATTTTCGGGTAATGAATAAGCCGAAAAATAAAGCATAATGATAAAAAAGGGGAGTACTATGATTAAAAGAATAATTTTATATATTATGTTTTTTACCGTAATGCCTGTGTATGCACAGAATTACAGTGCGGATGAGATGGTGAATATTAATGTTTATGAAAAGATTAATCCGGCTATCGTATCAATTGATGCAAATTTATCCGACGGTTTTTCAGCGGGTACGGGATGTATTGTCAGAGGCGATGGTGTTATCCTGACCGGTTCGCATGTTATCGAAGGTGCAAAAGATATTGATGTAACAACGTTTAACGGCAAAGTTTACAAAGCTTCCGTTATTGCTAAAATGGGTAAAAATAAAGATTTGGCACTTCTGAAAATTGATTCAAAACAACCCTTAAAAACCATATCTTTCGGTGATTCGGAACAGATAAAAGTAGGGCAGAAAGTTCTTGCAATCGGTAATCCGTTCGGATTTGCCGGAACTTTAACCTCCGGTATCGTATCAAGAATTGACTATGCAAAAGGCAGAATACAAACGGATGCCGCGATAAACCCCGGATGCTCGGGCGGTCCGCTGCTTAATTCGCAAGGGGAAGTTATCGGAATTTCTCAATCAATTTACAATCCCGATAACAATATTTCAAATATCGGTATCGGCTTTGCTATTCCCGTTAATGAAGCAAAAAAGTTTATTGAGACCGCAAATTTGACAAATTTTGTAAATAAAAAGCGATTTGCTTCAAAGTAAATATTCATGGTATAAATATACTATGATTGAATTTTTGGGACTTTGTGTTCAAAATTTAATAAAGAGTATAAAATATTTAACCCGTGTACGTTTTTCGTCCGTACTTGCACAGGCTGCGTCTATAAGTTATGATTCTTTACCTATTTCTTTGATAATTGCATTTATTGCCGCTGCTGTCATTGCAATTCAGGTATCAAAACAATTTTTGATGAGCGGAGCGGAAACTTATATCGGCGGAACGATTGCGATAATAATGATAAGAGAAATTGCACCCGGATTTGTTGCACTGGCTATCGGTGCCAGAGCCGGAACGGCAATTTCAGCTGAGATAGCAAATATGCAGGTTACAAGTCAGGTTGATGCCATGAAAACCCTCAAGGTGGATCCTGTCGGATATTATTTTACTCCGAGAATTTTAGCTGCGGCTGTGACGGTTCCAATGGTAGTTTTGCTTGCGGAATTTGTCGGAATTGCAGGCGGTCTTTTGGTTTCAAATGCCGCTATCGGACTTCACCCGGCAAGATATATGAATTCGGCTTGGCTCTGGATGTCTTCGAGAGATATTTATATAAGCCTTTTGAAAGCTTCAATTTTCGGTATATTGATATCTCTGGTCTGCTCAACGCAAGGTTATAACACCGCAGGCGGTGCAAAAGAAGTCGGTATATCAACGACACGTGCTGCTATATTATCTACGGTATATGTTTTGACCGCAGATTTTTTGATTAACCTTGTATTTTATATAATTAAGTAATCAGGCAAGATATTTTTGTGCGTTCTCTTTTGAAAATACTTCAATACTGTCTTTTGAATGGATAAATATCATACAGCTTATAAGAGATTTTAATGTTTCAAAATCGGAGAATGACAACTTATATCGCAAATCTTCCATATTGTTTGCCAGAAATTCCATTATAATGGTTTTGTTTTCAAAAACAAGGCTCGAAAAATAGTCAAAAGATTCTTTAGTCTTAATCCCTTCAAGATAAATAATGTCGGGTGATTGAAATTCAATAAACCTTGAAGCTTTATCCATATTAAAGCCTATATTTTCGTTAAGTTCGCATTGGTGGACGTTCTCAAGATTATATTTGGCAATACTTTCAAGTGTCATAATGTTTTTATTTTTATCAGCGGCTTCAAGTAAAAGCGAGTAGATAACATGCGTTTTCCCGCTGAGCGGTGAACCGCATACAATAATTATTCCCGAGGTATTGAGCGCCGCTCTTATTACATTCAATCCCGTTTCCGATTTAATGATTTTAATTAATGGCTTGGGCGGTTTATAAATTTTAAGGAATATTCTTTCGCCCATAATTGTCGGGAACGTGGAAATACTTGCCACAAGGTTTATATCATCAACTTTAAATCCTAATTTACCCAGCTGAGGGACTTCACTTACCGAGGCATCAAGGTCGGATAAGGTTTTAAGTTTGGCAATAAACGAAGAAGCCAAAACTGACGGAATATTGCCTTTGGAAAGGACTTCACCGTCTTTTTTAAAGTTAACTCCCAAACCGTCATTTTCCCCTTGAAATGTTACTTCATGCACACCTTCAAGGATTGCCTGTTTGAGAATTGCACGTATAATTTTTTGTATATGATTGTCGGACAAATCTTCACTGTGGAGTTCATCACGCCAGTCGTAACCGCTTAAACCTTCCGTATATATTTCGCCCACTACCGAATCCGTGGTATAAAGTTCGTCAATTTTCTTTAAAATACTGCTTTGTGAAGATACAACCGGTTCAATTGAACATTCTGCGGTTTCTATAACTTTATCTATGGCAAACAAGTCAAGCGGATCAGCCATTGCAACCGTCAGTGTGTCCTCAATTTTAAAAAGCGGTATAATTCGATATCTTTTTGCATCCGTATAGCTTATATATTTAAGGCATTCGGTATCAAGAGTATAATCATCAAGATTTACATACGGAATGTGAAGTTTTGCTTCCAGAAATTTTAAGATGGCTTCTTCGGTTAAAACTCCGGAGTCAATCAAAGCCTGACCTATGTTTATGTTTTGAGCATTCGCAATTTCTTCCGCCTGCTCAATCGTTTCATAAGCAACCAGTCCCGCTCTGACAAGGTCGTATTTCAATTTTTCAAGTGTTTTATTTGTTACCGTTGTTTCCATCATTCAAATATTGTTCAACTTTTTTTACTACTTCATCAAGCTCAAACGGTTTGGTTATATATTCATCCGCTCCCGTTTCTTCTCCTATAAGCTTGTCTTCTTCCTGCGAACGTGCAGTTACCATTAAAATAGGAATATCTTTGTATTTTTTATCATATTTTAGCAGTCTGCTTATTTTGTAACCGTTAATTTTTGGCATCATAACGTCAAGGATAATCAAATCCGGTACAATTTCTTTTGCAAGCCTTAAACCGTCCTCTCCGTTATATGCACAATAGCAGGTATAATCAGCTGTTTCGAGTACGAATTTTAAACTTTCAACTATATCCTGTTCATCGTCAACAATAAGAATCTTTTTCATATACTCCCCTTTATCGACATTATAACATATTAAAATACTTCTTCTATTTTGTTAAATTTTGTTAAACTGTGGCTGTTTCTTTGGAAACAGGGATTACAAAACGGAATGATGAGCCTTTATTAAGTTCACTGTCGCACCAAATTGCACCGTTATGAGCTTCAAGAAGCTGTTTTGCAATAGGAAGCCCCAAGCCTGTACCGCCGGCTTTTCTGGACAGCGAATTTTCAATCTGGGCAAACTTGTCAAAAGCTCTGACCAAATCTTTTTGGGCGATACCTATTCCTTCATCTTGTACGCAAACTTCTATGTATTCACCGTCTAATTGCGGGATTTCATCTTTAAAATATTCGTTTATTTCAATTTTATCCGCATTTACAAGTTTTGATGATATTTTTATTGTTTTATTTTCCGGAGTGAATTTTATTGCATTGGATACGAGATTTGTCAAAACCTGTTCTAACCTTTGAGAATCGGCGTTAATTTCGGGAAGGTTATCACTTTCATCGGTTATAATTGTTAATCCCTTGCTTTTTGCGACTTCCGATAGAGCTGATTTTACGTAGCCTATAACATTGTTGATATTTGTAGGTGCGAAATTGAAGTCCATTTTTCCGGCTTCAATTTTGGATAAATCGAGAAGATCGTTGATAATTCCCGAAAGCCTTTCGCTGTTTCTCATTGCCATTGTGAGAAATTTTTCCGCAGAGGGCGTAACTTCTCCGCAGCGCCCGCTCATTAATATATCAAGTGAATTTTTTATGGAAGTAAGCGGAGTGCGCAATTCATGTGAAACAATTGAAATAAATTCCGATTTTAGTCTTTCAAGTTTTGCAAGTTTCGCATTGGCATCAATTATTTCCTGATAAAGTGTTGCACTTTTTAAAGGCAGAGTTACCTGCCGTGCTATTGTTTGAAAACAGGTTGCATCTTCGGGGGTGAATGCGGTTTCTTTAAATATTTCCACACATCCGAAAAAATTATCGCCGAGGCTTATCGGTGCAAACATGCTGTCATATTGAAACAGTGTGAAAGTAAACCTGTTTGCGGGATATTTTATATGCTTTTCAACTTTTAAATTTGTAATATCAAGTTTCAGCGGGACTTTACCTTCTTCAAAGCAGGAATTGTAATTCAGGATAGTTCTGAGTTTAATTGCCGATATCAGCTCATCGGAAAGCTCGTAAAGAGAATTCAAAATTAACAGAGGCTCCGAGGTGCATACAGAAAGCGTGCAGGTAAGCGAAAAGCTCAAAGCTTTATCCATGCCTTCTATCATATATCTGATAAGTTCAGATTTATCCAAAGTTCCGGAAAATCTTGAACTGGTATCATAAAGCGCATTAAGCCTGTATAAACTGTCAGCTAAATCTTTGTTTGAACTTGAGAGCATTTCAAGCGAATTTTTTGTCCTTAAATTCATATTCACGGCGGACAGTATTAAATCATCGCTCATATCCTCGGTTACAAATGCGTTTATATGTTTTACAAGTTCTTTATCCGGTTTGTTTGAGGATGCGATACAAATTATTATTGTATTTTCATTTATTGACTTAATTTTCTTATTAACGGTTTTTATGTTTGAATACTTGTCGTCAACAAACACTATATCAGGCATGTCAGTGTTAAGTAAATCATAAATGATATTCTCATCGGAAAGCGAGGAAAATTCATAGGTGCTTTTGCTGAAAATACCTTTGAAATGCTTAGATTTTTCTTCATTATCCGAAATAAGCAGTATCTTAATCATAATAATAATTTTATCAGGATTTGTATTTATAGCAAATCGGTTAAAATTTTTAATTCTTTTTGGGAAGTTTTTTCTGCTTGCCGTTATTTTTTCTCGGTGCGTTTTGAGTAGGATATGATGTTTGAATACGTTTCACGCTGTAAACATCCGGTATTGCCTGAATACTTAATATAACTTTCTTCAAAGTATCGACATTATCAAGTTCCATGCCAAGTTCAATTATCCCTATTTTACCGTTTTTGGATTTGACGTTTGCGTAAGTAATGTTTGTATTGTTATCGGAAACCGCAGCGATAATATCTTTAAGCAGTCCCATTTTTTCCGCCGTTTCAACTCTTATTGTTGTGTTATATGTTTTGTTGGTGTTATCGCCCGACCATTTTATATCCATTAACCGTTCGGGTTCAATGTGTTCAAGAGTTTGGCAGTCAATCCTGTGCACCGTCACTCCCTTTGCACGTGTAACAACACCAACAATAGGCTCTCCGGGAATAGGAGAACAGCATTTGGCAATTGAATATAAAAGTCCTTCCAGTCCGATAATGTCTTTTTCGGATTTTTTTCTGCTTCCGCCGTGAAATTCATGAGATTTTGCATTGTCAGGCTTTTTAAGTTTGTTTACTATTTTGTTAACCGTTGTTTCTCCGTATCCCAATGCCGCAAAAAGATCATCGGTTGATACATAATTCATTTGTTTTGCGGTTTTTTCAAGTTCTCCGGATTTAAGATATTCGTCAAAAACCGCTTTGGTCAATTCGTGTTCAAGATTTGCCCGTCCGACCTCTATATGTTCTTCACGGTTATTCTTTTTAAACCACTGCTTAATTTTTGATGCGGCCTGCTTTGTTACGACAAAATTCAGCCAATCAAGGCGGGGTGCGGGAGTTTTTGATGTTAGAATTTCTACAATATCTCCGTTTTTCAGCTTTGTATCAAGCTGTGCAATTCTTCCGTTAACTAAAGCTCCGACGGTTTTATTCCCTACTTCCGAGTGTATTCTGTATGCAAAATCAACGGGTGTAGCATTAACCGGAAGGTCAAATACATCGCCGTTCGGGGTAAACGCAAATACCTGATCCGAGAATAAATCTATTTTTACCGAATCAACAAAATCCTCGGCAGAGGTAACTTCTTTGTTGTATTCAACCAATTTCCTCATCCATGAAAACTGAATATCGGAAGGATTGTTAGCTTTTTGCGAACCTTTTTCTTTATATCGCCAGTGTGCCGCAACCCCGTATTCGGCAATTTCATGCATTTCCCAGGTTCTAATCTGTACTTCAAGCGGTTTTGAGCGCGGACCGATTACGGATGTATGCAAGGATTGATACATATTACCTTTCGGCATAGCTATATAATCCTTGAAACGTCCGGGAATCGGTTTAAACTGGGAGTGAATTAATCCTAAAACTTCATAACATTCTTTTTCCGAATCTACGATAACACGTACGGCAGTAATATCGTATAAATCATGAAAGGCGATATTAAGCCGTTTCATTTTGCTGTAAATACTGTAATAGTGTTTTGCCCGTCCGGTTATTTGCGCATTTATTCCGCTCTTTTTAACATCTTGAGAGATTTTATCAATCAAAAGTTTTACCGTAGCTTCTCTTTCGGATTTCGTCTGAGCTACGAGCTGTGCTATTTCAAAATATTTGTCAGGTTCAAGATATCTTAACGATAAATCTTCCAATTCCGCTTTTATACGCCCGATACCTAAACGATTTGCAAGCGGTGCAAAGATATCCAGCGTTTCTCTTGCAATTTTCTGCTGTTTATTTGCCGCCATAAAATTGAGGGTGCGCATGTTGTGCAGTCTGTCGGCAAGTTTTAAAAATACAATTCTTATATCATTTGCCATTGCAATGAATAAACGGCGGAAATTTTCTGCCTGCCGTTCTTCATTTGACTTAAACTGAAGTTTTGAAAGCTTTGTTACGCCTTGTACCAGTGTAAGAACATCTTTTCCGAACAATTCTTCAATTTCTTCGGGGCGTGTATCTGTATCTTCCAATATATCGTGAAGAAATGCCGCCATCAGTGTATGTGAATCAACTTTTAATCCGACCAGAATTTTTGCAACTTCTACAGGATGTATAATATAAGGTTCTTCAGATATTCTGTATTGTCCGTCATGCAGACGTTTTGCAAAAAGAAAAGCCTTCTCTATTTCATCAATTTCTTTTTTCTCTCTTTTTTGAGCAATAAGTTCTTTTTTTATATCTTCAAAAAGCGGTTCTTCACTCATGATATAATCATAATACAGATTTTATTCAAATATTTCAAGTGAGGTATTATGATTTATGATACAAAAAACGGTCTGATTCTAAAATTAAGGATTTCACCCAACGCATCAAAAAATGCTTTTCTAAAAGATACGCAGGGACTGAAAGTTAAAATAACCGCACAACCCGTTGACGGCAAAGCAAATAAAGCTTTGATAGAATTTTTATCAGAGAAGTTTAAAATTCCTAAATCTTCGTTTGAAATACTTAAAGGCACTTCAACAAAAGACAAAACAATACTTATCACAAATATAAGTGATGAGAAAAAACAGTATGTTAAAGAAATGTTAAGTTTTGCTATTTAGGTAGCAAAAAAAAATATTTAGTTGATTTATATCGGTGAAAGGAAAATATTATTATGGAAATCAGCAGCAATTCTAATTTAGCTTTTCAGGCAAGAATACCCCTTCAGGTAAAACAAATTCTTAAAGGTGAAGCATCTGAATATGGTTCAAAAGTTACCAGGCATTTGAATAATAAAATCCGTCAGGTTGAAAGCTGGGGAGATAAAAATTCCGAGCTTGTAGCGGCTTATGATCTTGATGCCGGAAATATTTCGTTAGGTCTTAATAATAAAATTATTTCACAATTGTACGGCAGTAATTTACCGGAAAGTAAAAAAGGTATTCTTTCTTCATTTATGAAATTGAAGAAAAGAGATATACACAATGCCGAATCGGAGTTAAAACAAATTGTTAAGAATAATCAGCAGGATTTAATCAACAAAGCATTAAAAAATAAAACTCTAATGAAAAAAATTACGGGTAATGAAAATTCATCACTTTCCGAATTAAAAGCATTAGTCAGTGAAATGCCGGAACAAAAAGTTTGTGATTTGCGTTTTGGGCTTGACGAGCATAAAAGCCCTTCAAACGAAATCATGTTAGATTTTATTTTATAATTTCAGCTAACATAAAATAAAAAAGCCCCTTTAGGGGCTTTCTGTTTATGTAGACAAAGAAGAATTAGAAATGCATATCAAAGGAGGAAGGCATTCCGTTTATTTTTTCATCCTCCATTCTCATAGCCGAACCGATAGTAAAACTTTCCGCATAGAGTTTATTAATTTTATAGGTTAAATCGCCGTTAAAAAGTTCTTCATTTTCTTCCAAAAATTTGAACAACGGTTCTGTAGGTGATTTAACAATGCTTTCAAGAGTTTTTCCGGCCTGTTTAAGTGTACGTTCACCTATTTCCGGAACTTTTACGTTCATTCCGAAAGGTTTGTAAGGTCTGTTAAATGATGCTCCGTTATCTGCCATGATAATTTTTCCTTTATTTAATACATATTATCTATCGGCAGATGTGATAAAAAAGTTTAGTATTTTAAGAAACTTTTTTACAATTGTTAATATTTAGACATTAATACCCGGCAAATATTGAAGTTTTTTATTTGAATTTATTTTTATACTGCTGCACTGGCGTTTAAATATTTTAAGCATTTCGGTCGTATCTTCAAAACTGAAATAGCCCTTGTTACACCAGTCAATAATTTGGTTCCAGTATTTTACGGCATTGGACTGTTTAAACATCTTAAAAAATTCGTTCATATCTTCACTCTGCCGTTTATTGTTACATCTTTTGCAAGCAAAAGCCCAGTTGCGCAATAAATCGGGGCCGTTTAGAGATGAAGGCTGCATATGTTCGATTGTAATAGCGGAAGGCTCAAAAAGATTATATCCGATAGTGTCTGATGATGCATCGGCGTGTTTTATAATAAATGCGTGGATGCTTCCTTCCGATGTCGGGAGTTGTGCTGCTATATCAAATAATTTCTTTTTCAATTCTTTATTATCAAAATTTTCCAATATAGCATTCAAGTCATAACAGAAGGCTTTATTACTGAATTTTCCCGCAACGGGTATACCGTTAATACGTTTTTCCGCATCTTCGCAAAGCTTTTTTATATCAGTTCTGTTTACGGACGCTGCTGCTTCTTTTATTTTATTTACAATAGTGCTTTTTAAAATATTTCTTGATTTCTTGGCTTTTTTACTCAGTACGTAGTTAGGATTTCTGTCCGCTTCGGCAATGGTTCTCCTTATTCTTTCAAGCACCTCCGGTGTAATATCGCTTTCGGTTAATTTTAAATCCGGAATGGTAAGCAGTTCGGAAAGATGTTTGATATCTTTGTATGCTTTATTGTTTTCCATTGAAAGAGATAGTTTTTTAATTTTATATTTGAAATCTTTAGCGCTGAATTCTTCTATATTCGGGATTCTCAATAATCTGGCTCTGTTTTTATTCAGTAAACCATATATTTGTTTTTGATATTCCGGCGGAAGTTCTCTTGCTGCTTCCGCCAATTGTTTAAAAACAGGAATTTGTTCATTCAACAATTTTTTATTTGACTGAACGGAAAGTATTTTGATTACGGTGCTTAATCTGGCGCTAGGAGATTTTTTGCTTATGTTTGAAATTATGTTAAATATAGTCTCTTCCGTATTGTGCAGGCTTTTTGAGTAAGGTTTTAATTCACTTGTAAAAACTTTTATCGGAGCCTGAAAAAGTTTTTGATTTTTCCAAGAATTTATCATTGAATTGTCAAATGTGAGTATGTTGTTGCAGTAAAGGCAATGTGCGCCCATTTTAATTCCGAACTTTCTAAACTGGGAATATGTTTGAATTACGGGGTATCTTTGTCCGAAAGAAACTGTGCCGAATCTCCTCACGGGTGTATTGTAAGGAGAATAATTATACTGATTATTTTTATAATTCACTATGAATGAATTTATTTCCGATACTCTCATGTGAATACTAAAACACCTGAAAATATTTTTTGCCGTTTTGTAAATAAATTGTTACCTAATCTTCAAGAGCGCTAATATCAAGATCAATCATATCATAGGAAAGTTCTTTTAATGTTGCCGTGAGATTTTTTACATATTCTTTTTTGCATAAATTTTTTTTGCAAAGTGAAATAAGTTTGTTTATCTGATTTTGTGCATTTTCTGGCATATACGGATTTTCTTCAATCTGGACTGCCAACGGGTAATGATGCCTTGAGTTGTTGCAGTATGAACATTCAAGCGCAAAGTTCAGTGAATTATTCATACCTCTCATACATTTCGGCTGCAGATGTTCAAAGGTTCCGACCGACGGGTGAACCAAATTTAGTGCAATTACTTCCGGGTGCTTTCTCGCATTTTTTACGACAAATGCGCAAACTTCATCGCTTGACCTCGGTAATCGCCTTGCAATGGTAATTATATCTTCTTTCATTTTCGGGTTTTCAAGATTTTTCAGAATATTTTTTAATTTATGGATAAATATTCGTCTTGAAAACGGTTTGTGCGGTTCCGGATCAAAAATTATGTCATTGGTTCTGATTATCAGTTTCCTTAATGCTCTTGCGCTTTTTTTCGGAAGAATTCTTCTGTAAAAGCTTATTTTATTAAAAATAGAGCTTTGAATTTTAACAAGTGCAAGTTCATGGATGTCTTTTTTCATCAAAAGCAGTTCCTGAAAGTTTTTATCCGGGTATTTTTCGGATAAGCTTTTGAACATATTAAAAACTTGCCGTTCAACCGGATGCATAATATTTTCAAACGGTTCCAGCACTTTAACGGCTTCGGATGAGCGGCTGCACAGCCTTTTATCTTCCAAAAGCCGTGTATAGATATCCGGATGAAGCATTTCCATTCCGCAGCAAAGACAGGGAATACGATAATTGAGAATATTTTTAAGCTCGCGTCTTGTCAGCGGAATTTCTTTGCATTTGAAAGAGATATTTTCTGCTTTTATAAACTTTTTTTTCACACTTATATTATTCCCGAAAACGAATAAATTTAATCTGCTCCGACGATGCTTTTGAGTGTTTTAAATATTTTATCGGTAATTTCCTGAATATATTCCTGAGAAACCATTCCGTTAATTACGGCATCGGATATTTGATATGCGGGACGAATATATTTTTGTGCCGTTCTGTTTACGTCCTGAAACTGCAAGTCTGCCGCCGTTCCTGTTTTACCGCGGAGTTTTGCTCTTTTGTACCATCTGTCTTTAATAACTTCCAGCGGAGTAAATACGTAGACTTTAACGTCCATTACATCTCTTATACCTTCGTTCAGAACGTATAAACCCTCGGTTAAAATAACTTTGGCAGGCTTTTTAACATCACCGTGAGGATCGGATACACAGGTTACGAAATCATATTTTGGAGATGTTATTTGATTACCTTTTTTAAGTTCAATTAAATGATGTTTCATCAAATCCAAATCTATAACATCGGGAGTATCAAAACTGAAACCTGTTTTAAATAAAGCTTCATAGCTGCCTGCTTCAAGAAGTTCTTTTGAAGTGTCTTTGTAATAATCATCACATCTGACAACCGTGTATATATCATCACGAATGTCTTTGGTGCAGGCTTTTATTGTATTATCAACAAAAACGGTTTTACCGGATGCGCTTTCGCCGGTTATGCCGATTAAAAATGTCTTTTTTCTTTCCTGAACCACTTTTCTTGCAATGTTTAGGATAAGATTTTCCGATGTCTTTAAAAACAACGGTTGAGGCTGAAGCTTATCTTCTTCCAGTATTTTTTTTAAAGCATCGACAATCAGGGAAATTACTTCCATATCGCGTCTGCTGGAATAATAGTCGTAACTTGTTAACAAATCGGTAGTCATTACATTTACCCCTCACAGCAATATTCTACATTAAACTTTATTAATTGTGCATTAATAATAAATTTTTGTAACGAATTTGTTATTTTTGTTAAAGTTTATCCCGCAATCTGCCGTTACAAAATCATGTGAAGAATAATAGGAGATGTGTCAGATGTATCATGACGAAATTTTTGAAAAAGCATTGAAAGATGTTAAGGAAGAAAGCTACAGAGCTTTGAAAGATGAGATTGCGTTAATGGAATCAAAGATTGAACATTTTTTGGAATGTTTCTTTGAATCCTCGGCTTTTAAATCCGAACGGGATTTTAATGCATCGGCAATATAAAAAGACCTGAAAAGGTCTTTTTTTATGCGGTGTAAATTCCGAACGACTGGCGTATTGCATTGGCTTCTTCACGAAGATCTTCCGACTGTGCCGATTTTTCCGCTTTTATTTTTTCACGTTTGTTATGTTCATTAACCAGAAGTTCAAACGCCTCTAATTGTTCTTCATCACCTAAAAAATTGTTTTCATCATCTGTTAATAATTCCGAGGCTTCAGCAAGCAGTTCGTCTTGTGCTTTTCCGCTTTTTGCGATTTCTTTTTTCTGTTTTTGAATGTTGGCTTCCGCATATAATTCCGCTTCACTTTTTCCGTATGTATCTTTTCCGCCGTCGCAAGCGTTCCAGATTTTACCTGCACCCCAGCTTGCAATTGCACCGCCAATGCATCCGCCTACAAATCCGATTATTGCCCCTGCAACATTTCCAAGCCCCGGAAATACGCTTCCCGCAATAGCTCCCGCTGCCGCTGCACCTCCCGCGTATCCCAAAATACCTGTTGCCACTTTCGTTCCGGATTTGGCAAGCTGTCTGTTACCGCGGTTAGACATGTAATTCTTTTTCTCTTTTTCGGCTTTATCACAGGCATATGCTGATTTTATATCTTTAATTTCCAACAGCCCGAGTATAACCGCAAATAATGCATTACCCTTTCCGGCAACTTTTACCGCTCTGCTTGCGCCTCTTAAAAGTTTTCCTGTTTTTCCCGCTTTAGTGGCTGCATTGAGGTATTTACCCCTGACTTTGTAATAACCCGATTTTGTTTTAAGATATCTGCTTACTTTTCCTCTGCGTGTAACAGGCTTTAACTGCCCGTTTGTAATTGCATTGTGCTCCGCAAGTTGTGCTTTCGCATAAGCTTCTTTTATTTTTCCAAGCTGAGCTTTCAATTCGGCTCCTTTAAGTTTTTTTGTTTTTGCCTCATTTATAAGCTTTTGCACTTCGCTGTAATAACTTTTTCTTTGCATTCCGTAATTATATTTTGCCTGTTTTTTTCGGGATAATTTGCTGAATTCGGTATATTCAAGTTCCGCCTGCTGCGGAATAAATTCTTTTCCGAATTTGTCGATTCTGTTGTAATATTCTCGATTTTTCATCGTTTGCCATAAGCTTGAATTATCTTTAAGATGTGCTTTTTGCTGTTTGATTGTGTCCCAATAAGTATTCCATGCGCTTATTCTGTTTCCTCTGCCGCCGTTGTAAAAGGCTTTTATTCCGCCGCATGCTTGTCTGTACGGAAATGCAAATAAAGGTGTTACTGCTGCTCCGTAAAGTATCTCCTGCCCCAAGCCGTCAAACGGTGAGACACTTTCTTTTGAAAGACCGTTTAGTGAATATAATAATGTTTCCGTAGCGTCATTTACATTTTGTACGCTCATGAGTTTTTCCTTTAAATTTTCCCCGTATTTATATAAAAATTTTTTTCGGCTAAAAATTGCCAAGTTAAATAATTTTGTAAACAAATATTAAGGGATAAGTTTTTCGACTTATCCCAAATAATTGATTCTGTTTATTCCTGAAACCGTTTCCATAAAATCATCATTCATAATATTAGGATTAAACATTGACATGTATGGATTTTGATACATTGGATTTCCGTTCATATTTAAATATCCGTTAAACGGTACCTGCTGATTGGTTAAAGGAATATTTTGAGCGGTTTGAGTTTCCTGTTCCGCTTTTTTCTCCGAATGGCTTTTGCCTACAATCTTGCTTGCAAGAGTTTCACCCAATGTCCATCCGATAAGTCCTCCGAGTATAGGCCCTACAACCGGTATCGGAGAAAGTAATGCTGCTCCTACTGCTGCCGCTCCGGCTCCCGCTCCGATTTTTACGGCTTCTTTACCTGTTTCAATTACGCCGCCTACAATTCCCTTATCTTTAAATGCCGAAAATATATTCGGAAGCGTAAATCCTGCTATCAATAATGTCCCTATAAGAGGCATTCTCTTGCCGATTCCGCCCATTGCTCCTTTAAATTTTGAAAAGAATTTTGCAAATCCGCTCTTTCCGGCTCCCGCATTTTTCCAGCCGTCTTTTATGACCGTTGGAGTCGTTTTTATCGATTCTAAAGTCGATTTCCAGAAGTTGCCGTATTTTGCTTTCATTATATTGTTATGCTTTTCTGCAGCCTTAAATCCGTCTTTTGTTCCGACTTTCAAAGCCTGCCAATATGATTGCCCGTGAGCTTTTCTGCTTTTAAGCGTGTTTTCAAGTACTTGAGAAAATGCTTCATTTCCGGTTCCCAGTACAAAATCAGGATATACACTTGCTATACGCCTTACATAAGGCATAATACTAACCATACCTAACTACCTTTTTTTTACCTACCTTACTTATATAAAAAATTTTTCTTTGTAAAAATTGCTTTAGTAATGATATTTGTTAAGATATATTAAGAATATTTATATTTACAAACCCCTGAGTCGGTTGTATAATCGTCTTATGTATTGTGAAGACGGGAAAATTTTTATTGATGATGACGACCAGTGTATTTACTGTAAAAATTATGCTGAGGGAGTTTCCTGCCCTCTTTTGACCGCATTGGGGCTTGGTGTTGTCTATCTGGAAGATTCCCTGACGGTTGCGAATTGCGGATTTTTTGAAAAATTTGAAAGACATTTACATATTGTGAGGGACGATGAGAACGATAACTCTGATTAACGGGGACGGTATAGGACCTGAAATATCCGATGCTGTTGTAAAAATTATTGATGCTTCGGGGTTAAAAATTGATTGGGAAGTTCAAAGTGCAGGTGCGGATGTTATGGAACAAGAAGGTGATCCGCTTCCTGACAGAGTATCTGAATCCGTTAAAAAGAATAAAATTGCGCTTAAAGCTCCGGTTACTACTCCTGTCGGCAAAGGATTTCGTTCCGTCAATGTCAGACTCAGAAAAGAATTGGATTTATATGCGAATTTAAGGCCTTGCAAAAGTCTGCCGAATGTAAAGACAAGATTTGAAAATGTTGATTTGGCGGTTGTAAGAGAAAATACGGAAGATTTATATGCCGGTATTGAAAGACAGGTTGATAACTCTACGGCAGAAAGTATAAAGGTTATTACTCGTTCCGCGTCTGAAAGAATTTGTAAATTTGCGTTTGACTATGCGATAAAAAACAACAGAAAAGAAGTTTGTGCGGTTACGAAAGCTAATATTATGAAGCTTTCAGACGGACTTTTTCTTGATTCTTTCAGGAATGTTGCAAAGCTTTATCCAGAGATAAAACAAAGGGAAATTCTTGTTGATAACCTTTGCATGCAGTTAGTCCAAAACCCTAATCAATTTGATGTTTTGGTGCTTCCGAATTTATACGGTGATATCGTTTCGGATTTATGTGCCGGTTTAATCGGCGGACTTGGCGTTGCTCAAGGTGCAAATATCGGCGATAACTGTGCCGTATTTGAACCTGTTCACGGTTCGGCTCCCGATATTAAAGGACAGAATAAAGCTAATCCCACGGCGCTTTTGCTTTCCGCGATTGAAATGCTCGGATATATCGGAGAAACTTCTTATGCAAAAAGAATTGAAACTGCACTTTTTAAAACATTTGAGCAGCAAAAATTCACCTGTGATTTAGGCGGAAATCTCTCAACAACCGAATTTACCGATGCGGTAATTAAAAATCTTCGGACGTAAGTCCCAAATCCCTTAAAAATCTTCTGTTATCAGACAGCTCAAGAAGTTTTTCATCTTCTGACGGGTCAATTATTCCTTTGGAAAATAAATCATGTACTATATCATTATGCGATGTGTTTTCGGGATCAGACAGAACGAGTTTTGAGAAATTCTTTATATCGCACTTTCTCTCATACATGTCAAGTGCACTGCGCGTAAGTTTATTTAAAAAAGCACTTTTTCGGCTGTCAAAATCAACATCAATAGGATTAATCATGTCTTTTGATTTTTGTTCATGTTCTATGCTGAGTTTTTGTGCCAGTTTTTTAAATATCATATAAATCCCTTTTACTCACATTATACACCTTGTGTCAAAAAAATCCACATAACTTAACAATTTGACATGTATATTTTTTTCTTGATTAAAACTTATATTTATTTTAGAATTTAGCAGCGAGGTATAAATATGCTTGACATAAAATTAATAAGGGAAAATCCCGACAAGGTTAATGAACTTTTAAAAAGAAGAAATCCGGAACTTTCAATAGATAAAGTTCTTGAAATTGATGCCGAAAGACGAAAAATTCAAACTAAGGCTGATGAGTTACGTTCAAAACGTAAAGATGAATCCCAGAAAATCGGTTTAATGAAGAAAAACGGTGAAAATACCGATGCCGTTCAGGAAGAAGTCAGAAAACTCGGCGATGAGATAAAAGTGTTGGAAGAACAGCAAACAGAACTTGATGAAAAACAGCGTAATATTCTTCTTCATATCCCGAATATTCCTGATGAAACTACCCCTATCGGTTTATCCGAAGACGATAATGTGGAAGTTTATAAATGGGGTGAGCCGAGAAAATTTGATTTTGAATTTAAACCTCACTGGGATTTATGCGAAGAAAAAAATCTGGTAGATTTTGAACGCGGCGTAAAACTCTCGCAAAGCCGTTTTACACTTTACAGAGGTAAAGGTGCAAAGTTAGAACGTGCAATTATAAACTTTTTCCTTGATTATCACTGCAATGAGCAGGGATATGAAGAAATTTTACCTCCGTTTATGGCAAATGCCGCAACAATGACGGGTACGGGACAGCTGCCAAAGTTTGCGGAAGATATGTATAAATGTGTTGATGAGGATTTATATTTAATTCCGACAGCCGAAGTCCCCGTTACTAATATCTATGCGGGTGAAATCTTATCTGAAGATGACTTGCCGAAATATTTTGCCGCGTACACCCCTTGTTTCAGAAGGGAAGCAGGTTCTGCGGGCAAAGATACAAGAGGATTAATCAGAGTTCATCAGTTTAACAAAGTTGAACTGGTAAAACTGTGTACTCCCGAAACAAGTAAAGATGAACACGAAAAATTAACGGAAGATGCGGAAAAGATGCTTCAGCTTCTTGAACTTCCGTACCGCCGTGAAGCTTTATCAACCGGTGATATCGGATTTAGCGCAAATAAATGCTGGGATTTGGAAGTTTGGATGCCGTCTTACGGTACGTATAAAGAAATTTCAAGCTGTTCAAATTACGGTGATTATCAGGCAAGACGTGCAAACATTCGTTATAAAGATAAAGCATCTGGGAAAACCAGATTTGTTCATACAATAAACGGATCGGGGCTTGCGGTCGGCAGAACATTTGCAGCGATAGTCGAAAACTATCAGGAACCGGACGGAACAATCGTTATCCCTGAGGTTTTGAGAAAATACACAGGATTTGATAAGATATAAAAAACTCCCGATAGGGAGTTTTTAAGTTTTTTTGTAATTCATTTTAATTTATTAATTTTATCAATCACATTGACTCGTTTATCAATTTTATTTTTAAGTTTTTCAGCGGCTTTACTGACACGCGATAAAAAATGTATCGGTGACTCAAGATATCTGACCTGATCATAGCTTTTATGTAAGGATTTAGGAATGCTTGATAAACTTCTGCGAATATGGTCACCGATATCTAATGCCGGCCCTATGGCTGCATGTAATGATTTCTCATTTGTCTCGGATGATATATAAATATCAACGAATTTATTTTCATTGCATTTTTTAATAATATTTTGCAAATCATTTATCTGTTCGGTTGATAATGATTTTTTAAGCACACGTCTTGCAGTTTCAGATATATTAATAGCACCGAATGACGGTGTTGTTTTAGGGTTAGCATAATTGCCGTTAAAATTTACGTTCATGAAAATTTACCTCGTATTTGCTTATTAGAAATTCAGCTTATTTACAATTTCTTCTTTTTTTAAGATTTTTGCTTCTTCTTTATCTGCAACTTTTGCTAATTTTTCAATAAACTTAACGGGACTTCTAAATAATATGCTGAAAAAATTTTCCGAATAGTTTTTATAAAAACCGGTGTCAGAGTATTCTTTTGCATAAACATTAGCGCTCAGTTTACCTGTTTTGTCGTTTGCAAAAAGACTTATGTCAACTTTAGAGTTTCCTTTTTGCTTTTGAAATATATCGTTTATTTTTTCAACATCCTTTAAAGATTTTACTCTGGATTTGAGTACACTTTTAACATTATTATCGCCTACGTGTATTGCCATACCGAATTGCGGTTTCGGGCAGTTACAATTTAAATTTGTCTTCATATTGGTTTCCCTTTCTCATTTATTAAAACCTCTAAATATCTTTTTTGCTACTTAGTGTAACAAAATTTTACATGATTTGATTTCGTTCAGGTTTGCAAAACCTTTGCGACGATAGTTTAAAACTATCAGCAAGCTGACGGCAATCGTTATCCCCGAGGTTTTTAGAAAATTATCTTATTTAAGATTTCTTCGTTTTTTATCTTACTTTCTTGTTTATCTGCGATATTTGCCATTTTTTCAATAAACTTCACGGGACTGTTGTTAAATAATCTGTTGAAGAAATTTTCCGAATAGCTTTTATAAAATTTGCTCATGGTGTAGTTTGTCGTATAAACATCAGCGCTCAGTTTACCTGTTTTTTCGTTGGCAAAAAGACTTATATCAACTTTCAAGTTTTCTTTTTGCTTTTTTAATATGTCGTTTAATTTATCAATATCGTTTAAAGATTTGATTCTGGACTTGATTACACGTTGAACACTATTGTTTGAGTAGTGTATTGCCATACCGAATTGCGGTTTCGGGCAGTTGCAATTTAAGTTTGTCTTCATATTGTTTTTCCTTTCTCATTTATTAAAACCCCTAAATATCTTCTTTGCTACATAGTGTAACAAAATTTTACAAGTCTTTATTTCGGTTAAGTATGGCAGAACTTTTTTGCGGCGATAGTTGAAAACATCGCACAAGCCAAACAATTATAATCTCTGAAGTTTTAAGAAAATACACGGGATTTGCCAAGATATAAAAAGAGCCTTTTAAAGGCTCTTTTTTATTGTACTGATTTTAGAATTAATACACGACTGTCATTCATCGTAGTTACCTATAATAAGGTGTTGTAACCTTTTATGGCATGTCTGCTTAAAGTTTTCTATTTGCTCGGCAGTTGATAATCTGTTGGTTACTTCATCAAATTTTTTCAAATAGATTTTTTTCAAATCATCAAAAGCTGACGCCAAAGTGCGGGTTGGGTCGTCACCGAATCTGTGCGTATAGCGTGTTTCATCCGATATAAATTTGAAAAATTCACATATCTCAAATTTATCACTGTCAAAAATGTATTTTACATTATCTGTACCGTTTGAACGAATAAAAAAGCACTCGGCTTGTATGGACTTGTTTTTATCGTAGCTTATACGGTTTATAACCGGATTTAATTTGTCTGAATTGATTATATGGAATAAAGTCCACATTTTCTTTTCATAAATTCTCGGCGAAAAACGATCGTAAGGATATTTGAAAAAATGACCGTTTGCAATATCTTTCATCAGTTCAGGTTGTATAAGGAATGCCCCAAATGTCGGGGATGCACAAGGTTTGGACGGGCAATTACAATTCATTGTTACTTTCATAATTTTTTTCCTTTAATTGTTATGAGTTATTTTACACATTTTTATTTGAAAAAATCAGGGTTATCATTCAGAATTTGATATAATTTTTTATAGCATTTTTCTTGAAAACTATCGGGTTCATTTTTAGTTGACGGGCTGTTAATAACGTCCTTTAATTTTTGCGTATAAATATCTTTCAACTTTAAAAAGCCGAATGATGTGCTGCGGTTTGAATCGTCAGCATATTTGACCATATAACGAATTTCTTCTGATACATTTCTGAGAAAATCACATATATCTTCTTTTGCAGAATCAAAAGTAAAACGTTTAATGTCGGAACTGTCTCCTCTGGATATAAAAGAAACAGCTGAAAGCGTATATCCTCCGGGATTGGATCGAATTTCGGTCACAACAGGATTTGATTTTTCCTTTTCAATTATATCCATTAAAGTTTTCATTTTTTGTTCATAAAGACTTGGGGTTAAACCCATATTTGGGCAATCTCCTTTGAAATAGTTACCTCTGGCAATAAGTTCCGGAATCCCCTGATAAAATACAAATCTCCCAAAAGATGGGGATGTATATGGTTTTTGAGGACAATTACAATTCATTGTTATTTTCATAATTTTTCTCCTTTTTCATAAATTATTTTTCATATACTTTCTCGGATATTTATACTAAAAATGCACAAAATATTTTTTGCTACATTGTGTAACAAAATTTTACATGACTTGATTTTTAAGTCATAATAAAGTTATGTATACATTTCCGTTTGAGCTGGATGATTTTCAAAAAGATGCCTGCGAACATATAAACAACGGCAAAAGCGTTGTCGTATGCGCACCGACAGGTGCGGGCAAAACGGTTATCGCTCAGCATGCCATACACAGGGCTCTGGAAGAAGGAAAGAGAATATTTTACACTACACCGTTGAAAGCTTTATCTAATCAAAAGTATTATGATTTCGGTGAAAAATACGGTCAGGATAAAGTCGGACTTTTGACGGGCGACACCTCAATAAACCGAAACGGGCAAATTGTTGTTATGACAACCGAAGTTTTCAGAAATATGCTTTACGGGACAAATTTCGGCTCTGTTACGGACAATATGAAAGACGTTAAATACGTTGTACTTGATGAAGTTCACTACATGAATGATGAACAGCGCGGAACCGTCTGGGAAGAAAGTATTATTTACTGCCCGACTAACGTTCAAATTATTGCTCTTTCGGCTACGGTTGCCAATGCAAGAGAGCTTACCGATTGGATAAACACCGTACATTCAAAAACGGAACTCGTTGATACTGACTTTCGTCCCGTACCTTTGAGGTTTTATTACTTTGACAGCTCTCAGCCCGCAAAATTATTACCCTTGCTCACTCCGAGCGGTCAGCTTAACAATAAAATAAAACCCGAAAAACGTTTGTACGGCAGAAAATTCCAAAATAAAAAATCTTATGTGAAAGATGTTATCAGAAACCTGCAGGCAAATGACATGCTGCCGGCGATTTATTTTACCTTTTCCCGTAAAAAATGTGATGAACAGATGGAAAAATGTGCATCGCTTGATTTGATTACAAAAGGTGAAAGGGCACGGATACAGCAATTTATAGACGAATATATAGCGGAAAATTCGCATCTTTATAACAATAAACATATCGAATATTTATTATGCGGAGTTGCATCGCACCATGCAGGACTTCTTCCGGCATGGAAAAATCTTGTTGAAAAACTTTTTCAAAAAGGTTTGATAAAAGTTGTTTTTGCGACTGAAACTCTCGCCGCCGGAATAAATATGCCTGCACGTTCTACTGTAATCAGCTCTGCAAGCAAACGCACCGACAGCGGTCACAGAATGCTTACTGCAAGTGAATTTTTACAGATGTCCGGCAGAGCCGGCAGGCGCGGTATGGACGAAATCGGATATGTTACTATTGTCGGCACCCAATTTCAGTCGCCAGAAGAAGTCGCGGAACTCGTGTTGAGTGATGCAAATCCCTTAGAAAGCAGATTTTCTCCTTCGTATTCAATGGTTTTAAATCTCTTACAGCGCTTTTCGCTTGATGAAGCAAAAGAACTCATATTAAAAAGTTTCGGATATTTCTCATCGGGTACACGGCTTCAACCGCTTTTGAAGCAGTATGAAATAAATGAGCGCGAACGGGAAGAACGAGCTTTTGCCTGTGTTCATAAAATTTCGGATGAAGAATTTTTGAAATATGATAAGCTTCGTCATTTGTATGTCCAAAACAGGCAGACTTATAAAAAAATATGTAAACAGGAACAGAGTAAAAAACGTCCGCTTTCTGCCGAAGTTTTGGCATTCAAGGATTCAAACAAGGCCTTGCTTGAACAGCTTCATTCTTATCCTTGTGATAACTGCAACAGATATAAAAAGCATGCCAAAAATCTCGAAGTGCTTGCAAGAATTGATATCAGACAGGCAAAGCTGAAAAAAGAAATGGAGCGTCAAAAAGATATTTTCTGGAATAAATTTTTATCGCACAGGGCTGTTTTAATTGATTTCGGTTATTTGCACAATGATTATCCGACTGATTGCGGGATTACAACTTCTCAAATCCGCTCTGAAAACGAGCTTTTTCTTGCTGAAATTATATTTTCTAACGTGCTTGATAATCTTACGCCCTCTCAGCTGGCAGCAGTAATTTGTGCCGTTACTACCGAAGATTTGCGAATTGATATTCCCTATCTTCCGATGTCGCAAACAGTTCGCAAAACATTAAATCTTATCCGCAATATAAGACGAAAAATTGAAAAAGTTCAAAGCCGTCACAATGTTGATTCTCCAATGTATATAAACCCGTATTTCAGTTCACTTATTGAGCTTTGGGTTGAAGGTGCCGAATGGGAAACAATTACCGAGCAGGTCGATATGGGTGAAGGAGATATTGTTCGCTCTTTTAAACGTGTAGTTGATGTTTTAAGGCAGTTTACAACAATTGAAAATGTCCCGGAAGCACTTGCTTTTACCGCGAGAGAAGCAATAGAAAAAATTATGCGTGAACCTGTTGATGTTGATTAGCCTGTAAGTTGGGCATGTATGCCCATCCTACATTCTTTCTTTAAAAGGTCTGTAGGTCGGATTTACTAATCCGACAATATCAAAATATTAGTAGGATAGGCGGAATGACAATTATTCCATCCTACTTTCTTTAAAAGATCCTGAAACAAGTTCAGGATGACATAGGGTGGGTTCAGGATGACACGTGGTGGTTTAATTCAGACAAAAATGAATAACAAGGAGACGAAAGTTCTGTCATGCTGAGTTTATTTCAGTCTCCATAGTCTGTAGGTCGGATTTACTAATCCGACAATATCAAAATATTAGTAAACCGGGTGGAACAATTGTCATTCCACCCCTCTGCATTTTTGCTTAATTGTCTCCATAGAAATCCCAACCTGCTTGCCGGCAGATATCATTTTCTAATAAAACTTTACATTATGCCACCTATGATGATAGGTGGTATAATTCTTCTTGATGAGGAGAGAGTATGGAAAATAACAAACCTGTCGTAAATCTTATTTCAAAACCGCAAAATATGTTGAAAACAGTTTACACCGCCTGCAGAACCTGCTATAGTGCGGATTATCCCATTAATATTTATAACAGTACCGATGATGAAGAAAAAATGCTTAAACTTATTGAACGCGTTATTTCATCCGGACATTATTCAACTATTGAACATATTCAGGTTTCATTTGCCGTATCTAATGTTTCAAGAGCATGTACGCATCAGCTTGTACGACACAGACATATGTCTTTTTCCCAAAAATCTCAAAGATACGTTAAAGAAAAAGGCGAATTTGATTATATTATCCCGCCTACTATTGAAAAAAATCCCGAACTGAAAGCAAAATTTAAAGATTTTATGTCAAAAATTGCATCACAGTATCAGGAATTTGTTGAAGCGGGAATTCCTGCCGAGGATGCCAGATTTGTTCTGCCAAACGCTGCGGCAAGTTCGCTTGTTGTAAGCATGAATTTAAGAGAACTTATTCATGTTGCTAATTTAAGACTTTGCACCAGAGCTCAATATGAAATAAGAACTTTGGTTAAGATGATGTGCGATGAACTTATTAAAGAAGAACCGTGGCTGAAACCTTATCTGGTACCTAAATGTGACAGACTGGGCTTTTGTGATGAGGACAAATCCTGCGGCAGACGTCCGCAAAGGGTATAATCTATGGAATTGATTATAAATCCCGTTATTGTATCTGTTGTACTGCTTTGTGTCCTCTGCCTTTGCAGAGTTAATGTTTTGCTTGCTCTGATTGTTTGTGCCGTTTTTGCGGGAAAAATTTCCGGTATGCATGCGGGGCAGATTATGGATGTGTTTATAAATGGTATGGGACAAAACAGCGAAACAGCATTAAGTTACATTCTTCTCGGAACTTTTGCGGCTGCTATGGCACATACCGGGCTTGCCGATGTGCTTGCTAAGCGTATTGCACTTCTTATAAAGAATAAAAAAGTTATTTTGCTTTTAATCCTTACTTTGCTGGCATGTGCTTCGCAAAATATTATTCCAGTGCATATCGCATTTATACCTGTTATAATCCCGCCTTTGCTCGGACTGATGAATAAATTGAAACTTGACAGGCGCTCTGCCGCATGTGCATTGGCATTCGGATTGGTTGCACCATATATAGTTTTTCCTGCCGGATTTGGACTTATATTTCAAAGATTGCTTGCGGATAATTTGACTGTTAACGGTATGCAGGTAAGTGTAGATGATATCTGGAAATCAGTCTGGATTTTAGGCATCGGATTGCTTGCCGGACTTTTATGGGCTGTATTTGTGTCTTACGGGAAACCGAGAGATTATGAAGATATTCCGATAAGAGCAGAAAGACGACGTTCTTTAAGATTTACCGGAAGCCACTATATTACACTTTTTGCGGCAATCGCCACTCTTGCCGTTCAATTAATAACCAAATCTTTACCTCTCGGAGCTTTAATCGGGCTTACAATAATATTCGGTACTCGTGCTATTGATCCTGAAAAAATGGATACTTTAATTAACGAAGGCATAGGGCTTATGGGCTATGTCGCATTTGTAATGCTTGTTGCTGCCGGTTTTGCCGGAGTTCTGAAATCAACAGGTGCTGTCGAAGTATTTATTACCGGATTAATTCCTTTTATGGCAGGCTCAAAACTTTTGGCATCATTTTTAATGCTTCTGGCGGGACTTGTTATTACAATCGGTATAGGTACATCTTTCGGAACTATTCCGATTTTGGCGGTTTTGTTTGTTCCGGTATTTATAAATCTGGGATTTAATCCCATGGAAGCGATTGTTGTATTTGCAGCCGCAGCCGCGCTCGGTGATGCCGGTTCTCCCGCATCCGGTACAACATTGGGACCTACCGCAGGATTGAACGCTGACGGACAGCATAATCATATAAAAGACACATGTATCCCGACATTTTTGCATTATAATACTGCACTAATTATATTTGCATTAATCGGGGTTATAATTTTCTGAGAAAAAAATTATCAGGTAATGTAAAAAACGGCCCCGGCGCGATTCGAACGCGCGATCTTCGGTTTAGGAAACCGCTGCTCTATCCTGCTGAGCTACGAGGCCGTAAATTTATTATATCACGAAATCAAATCTTTGATTACTTCCGATGCAATCAGCAATCCTGCCGATGACGGAACGTATGAATTGCTTGCGGGATACCTTTTCCCGGTTTTTATCGGAGCTTCTTTGGAATAAACTACTTTTAACCCTTTTATATTGCGTGCTTTTAATTCATGTCTCATTACTTTTGCAAGCGGGCAGACTGATGTCTTGTAAATATCTTCAACTTCAAACATCTCGGGATGCATTTTGTTTCCGGCACCCATGGAAGATATTACCGGAACTTTGGCTTTTGCCGCCCGTTCGATTATCTCAATTTTTCCCGTAACATTGTCTATCGCATCAATTACGTAGTCATATTTGCTGAATTCAAATTCTGATGAGGTTTCGGGAGAAAAAAATGTTTTATAAATATTAATTTTTATATTTGGATTAATATCTAAAATTCTGTCTTTTGCCGCATCAACTTTATATTTTCCGATTGTGCTGTGCAATGCATAGATTTGGCGGTTTAAATTGGTTTCACTTACTCTGTCGTTATCAATTAAATCTATTGAGCCTATTCCGCATCTTACGAGCGCTTCAACCGCATATCCGCCCACTCCTCCTATGCCGAAAACGGCAATATGCGATTGAGCAAGTTTTTTTAAACCCGCATTGCCGATTAACATTTCAGTTCTTGAAAATTGGTTTTCCATAGGCTTAATATAGCATAAAATTTTTGTTATTATACTTTGCAAACCTTTTGAATGCAAATCTTGTGTCCGCAAATCATTTTTCTCAGATTTGCTCCGTGCTCACAGAGTTTCGCTCTTGAGCCCAGCGGCCAGTAAACTCAATCTGTTCGCTATCCGGACTCGTTTCACTCCGTTCGTCCGCAAATCTTCCGAACGCAAAAGGCTTTATCATCTGCTGTCAATTACAAATAAAATCATAGCTTATGCTATGATTTTATTTGTGCTTGATGCGATTCGAACGCACGACCTTTTCCTTCGGAGGGAAACGCTCTATCCGGCTGAGCTACAAGCACTAATTCATTATTATTGTAAAATCCGCTTCTCCGCAGTAATAATTCACCGGATCATATACAAACTGCAAGCTTTCAAACTGTTCATTGCTTTTTCTTAATTTGTTGTAATACTCATTTGTAATTTTCTTTGAATGAGCTATAAACTGCGAATGTGCTCTTGACAATTCTCCCGTGCATTTAACTTCAATTCCCGCAGCTGTCAAAGCATTTTCCATTGCCTTTTTCTTTTCAGCATCGGAAGCCATCAGTCCTGCGGTAATCTTTGCATCATCCCCGATGTATTCTTTATCGCGGTAAATAAGACGATTTATTACTTCCTGTGTTTTTTCCGGATCCAAAATCCAATAGCTTATATATCCTTTCTGATTCGGTGCTCCCGGCAAAATTGCTATTTCCGTCTTATCCATATCTATGTTTTTTGCAAGCGCCGCATACTGTGACAGTTCATAAAACGACATATCGGTTTTGATATTTTTCTTGGCAATCGAAATTATATCGGGTATTTTTGTTATTGTCGACGGCTTTTTAATTTGATCTATCAAACTTCTTAAAAGCCATTGCTGACGCTGTGTTCTTCCGATATCACCCAGTACGTCATGCCTGAAACGTAAATACTCTACGGCTTGCTGACCGTTAAGATGATGGTCTCCCTTGTTGAAATTAATATGTAATTTTGCGGAATAATCGTTATAATGCATAGGCTTTTCAATATAAATATCCAATCCGCCCATTGCATCAACAATTTCTTTCACCGCATTGTCATTTACCATAATATATCTGTCAATTCGAACGCCCAATGTATCTTCAACGGTTCGCTTTGTCATATCAATTCCGCCTATTGCATGTGCGGCATTAATTTTATTTACGCCTCTGTTGCCGGGAAGGTATACTTTGCTGTCCCGCGGTATGGAGATTGCGTTGACGGATTTTGTTTTGGGATCTATATTAATAAGAATTATTGTATCGGTTCTCGTTGCGGTCCACGGATCTTTCGGATTTTCACTTGCATCTACTCCGAGAAATAATATATTGCGGCGTCTCGGACCAAACGGCAGTGTGAAATCCGCCTTTTCTTTTCTGTCTCTGCTTAATGTCAGTTTCTCAAATATTTGCGTAATTACGGATTCTTCACCAAACTTCTTACGTAAAAAATCTTCATTATCCGATAATAAAAAGATACCGAGCAATATAGCCGCAAAAACTATAACCATACAAAACAGCATTCTTGTGAAGGATGAATCTTCTTCTCTGTTTTGTTTTATGTTTTTAACGAATTTATATTCGCTGTATTTGTTTCTTAATTTGTTGTTCATATTTATATAACCTTAATTAAGTATGTTGATACAAGTGTAAAATATATTGCAAGTCCGAGGACATCAATTGTTGTTGCAATTACCGGTCCTGATGCGACTGCGGGATCAACCTTCATTGCTTTTAGCGCAAAAGGCGTAAATGTTCCGATAACGGTTGCCATAGTCATGTTTATGGTCATTGCAAGACCTACGATTACTCCGAGTTCCATATTATGCTGCCAGCCCCATGTTACCGCAGTTACAAGAACGCCGAATATCGCACCTATTACAAGTCCGATGCAGGTTTCCCTTAACATATAATGCAATGCCGAGCTTAGTGATACCTGTCCGGTCGAAAGACCTCTGACCATTAATGTAATACTTTGAGTCCCGATATTTCCGCCCAATCCTGCAAGCAAAGGCATAAATATCGCGATTATCGGAAGTGCATTAAGCGTATGATCAAAATGATGCCCTACGTTTACGGCTATAAATTCACCGATTAAAGTTATGAAAAGCCACGGGGTTCTCGCTCTGATGGCGTTGAGAATATTACCCGACAAAATTTCGTCTTCGTCTACAATCTCAGTTGAAATACCTGAAGATTGATAAATTTCTTCGGTGGTTTCTTCTTCAAACAAATCATGAACGTCATCCCATGTAATCATTCCTTTGAGCCTGTTATATAAATCCACAACCGGCAAAGCATTGTACTGATATTTCATAAATTCGTCGATTATATAGTCGCTGAAATCGTCGACATGAAGCTTAACGATATCCGAAATCATTATATCTTCAACTTTTTGATTAATAGGAGAGGTTAAAAGTTTTCTGAGTGAAACAACTCCCATAAGATGATTTTGTTTATCGGTCACATAAACATAATAAAGCTCCATATTATCTTTTTCGGCTTTAATCCTTATGTGGTTTAAGACATCCTGCACGCTCATATCGGAATTAACCGTAAGCACTGCGGGGTTCATAATTCCGCCTGCGGTATCCTCGTTATATGTTAAAAGTTCTCTTACTTCTTCCGAGAATTTATGCGGAAGCCTGTCAAGATAAGTTTCACTTTCATCTTCTTCCATATCCCCCAAAACGTCTGCGGCTGCATCGTGAGGTAATTGGGTAAGAATTTGTGATGCAAGATTTTCATCAATATCACTTAAAAGTTCCACCTGCATCTGCGGAGGTAAATATTCCATTAAATCGGCAGCTTTTTCCAAATCAAGCAGTTTAAAACACTGAAGCCTTTCTTCCGTTTTAAGCTCCTGAAAAATATCGGCCAAATCCGCAACGTGATAGCTGTTTAGTTCTTCTTTGAGCTGTTCCGTTGTTTCATCGTCGATAATTTCACGTATTCTGTCGATTATGTTTTGAACATTCATCATAAAAATATTATATTACAAACATAAAATTCATTTCCCGTATTAATTTATTTTATAATATAATTTTTGTATGGACTATTTGAATAACGAGTACGATATTATAGTTGTCGGTGCCGGACATGCCGGATGCGAAGCCGCAATATCCTGTGCAAGACTCGGTGCAAAGGTGCTTTTGTCTACGCTTGATGTAAATAACATTGCTTTAATGCCTTGCAATCCCGCAATAGGAGGTCCCGCAAAATCCACTCTGGTCAGAGAAATTGATGCATTAGGCGGTGTTATGGGAGAAGCTGCGGATGCAACTTATATCCAGATGAAGATGCTTAATTCCTCAAAAGGCCCTGCGGTTCGTGCTTTGCGCGCTCAATCCGATAAACGCGAATATATGGATTATATGCGTAATATTATTGAAAGCTGTGAAAATATTTATCTGCGGCAGGCATGCATTACGGATTTGATAGTAAAAGACGGACGTATTTGCGGTGCCGTTGACGAATACGGTATCGAATATAAAGCACGTTCAATTGTCCTGACTACGGGAACTTCACTTAACGGAAGAATTTTTGTCGGACTGCAATCATACAGTGCGGGCAGATTAGGCGAAAAACCGGCATACGGGCTTTCCGAGTCATTGATTAAACATGGAATTACGGTTAAAAAATTAAAAACAGGCACTCCGCCGAGAGTTGATAAACGCACAATTGATTATTCATGTATGGATATTCAGCGCGGTGATGAACTTTTACATTTTTATTCGTTTAAGCCGAACCGTCCCGTAAGGTTGCAGTATCCTTGCTATCTTACAAGAACAAATGCAAAAACGCATGAAATTATAAAAGCAAATCTCGATAAATCACCAATGTATCAAGGACTTATAAAAGGTACAGGACCTCGTTACTGCCCGTCTATTGAAGATAAAATTGTAAGATTCAGCCAAAACCCTTCCCACCATATTTTTATAGAGCCGGAAGGGTTAGGGACTTATGAAGTTTATATTCAAGGTTTTTCAAGCAGTCTGCCGGCCGATGTTCAGGTTAAGATGCTCAGAACCTTGCCCGGACTGGAAAAAGCACATGTTATTAAACCGGCTTATGCGGTTGAATACGATTACGTTCCTGCGGTTCAGACAAAACATTCGCTCATGTCAAAAAATGTTGAAGGTTTATTCTTTGCGGGGCAGATAAACGGCACAAGCGGATATGAGGAAGCTGCGGCACAGGGACTTGTTGCAGGTATTAACGCATTTAACTATATTAATAACTCGGAAATGCTTGAGCTTTCAAGAAGTTCTTCTTATATCGGCACTTTAATTGATGATTTGGTTACAAAAGATATTGATGAACCCTACAGAATGCTGACTTCACGCTCGGAATACAGGCTTCTTTTAAGACAGGATAACGCCGATACAAGATTAACTCCGACGGGCAGAAAGTTTGGTTTGATTGATGATGAAAGGTTTAAACTCTTTAATGATAAGCAGGAAGCAATAAAAAAAGAAACCGAAAGACTAAAAAATTTGAAAATTTCTTCCTCCGAAAGCGTAAACTCTGTTCTTGCGAAATACGGAATGCATCTTGACAGAGGTATCAGAGCTATGGAACTTTTAAAACGCCCTGATATCAGTTACGATGTTTTAAAACAACTTGATAATGAAACTGCCGAATTGAATTTGCCGTTTGATGTAACGGAACAGGCGGAAATTCTTATTAAATACGACGGATATCTGAAACGACAGGAGTTTCAGGTTGAACAGGCAGGAAAACTTGAAAAATTTAAAATTCCCGATGATATTGATTATTCGAAAATTGACCATATTTCAACGGAAACAAAAGATAAGCTATCTAAAATTCGTCCCAAAACTCTCGCTCAAGCATCCCGCATAGGCGGCGTAAAACCCGCCGATATTTCCGTACTTATGGTTATGCTTGAAAGGCATGAGTTTTAATTGACAATTTTACAAAAAAGTTTATAATAACATCTATGGGGATTTTTAGTATGAAAAAAATATTAAACGGATTTACTCTTGCGGAAGTTTTAATCACAATCGTTGTTATCGGTATCATTGCAATGTTAACGCTTCCGAATGTTGTAAGCAGATACAGTAATGAATCAATGCTTTCCACATTTAAAAAAGCTTTTCATGATTTGGAGCATAATGTTACATTAATTGCTTCCGACGGGTATTATCACCATGATTTAAGCAAGACATCTTTGGGAAAAGCCGGCAGTGCGGAAGACTTTGTAAAAAAGCATTATCTTATCAACAGTGAATGCGGTGCTACTGCTCAGCCTTGTTTTGCAAAATCATACAGAGCAATTTCAAAATCGGATGCCTCGGATTTTTCTTGTACGGACGGTTACAGTGCCATAATTAAAGGCGGTTATGCTTTATGCGTTATTCCTAAAGTTCCCGCCGATATCTATGTTGATGTTAACGGTCCTCAGGATCCCAATCTCGGAGGCAGAGATATGTTTCATATACAGGTCGCAAAAGATTTTACTATCGGTGAAACAGCCGCTTCTTCGGAATGCACAAATTCATATTTCGGAGCAGGATGTTTAAACCGTATTATAGATGACAGATGGAGAATGGAGTATTAATGAAAGGATACAATATGAAAAAATTTATTGCATTTACATTGGCGGAAGTGCTTATTACTATAGGTATTATTGGTGTTGTGGCTGCGCTTACAACTCCCGTTCTTGTTGCTAACTATCAAAAAAAAGCAATGTCTACCAAATTTAAAAAGGTTACGAATGAATTTTCAAGTAATGTTGATATGTTTATAACCGAAGAAGGCGCAACGTCATTAAAAGGTACCAGCATTTTTACTGGCACGCTACCCAATGGTAGTTCCGTTACGGATGGATTGGCAAATTTTATCGAGACTAAATTTAAAGTTATTATGAAATGTGCTTCGGGAAGTTCCGGTTGTTTTGCCCCGCAATACAGAGCATTGAGCGGTTCTGAAACTAAGACCTCAGCAAACATTTGCTCTGCAACTGCTTACAAACTTGCTGACGGTTCAGTCGTTTGTGTTACAAAAGGTACTGACAGTTTATCGGTAACGGTTGACCTTAACGGGATAAGTAATCCTAACGCCGCAGGGAGAGATTTGTTCCAATTCTCCGTTAACAATAATGCAGCTCCCGAACCTATAGGAGAAGCAAGTACTTGTACAACAAAAGCAACGGGTGAAGGGTGTTATAAGGCTTTAATAGAAGATAATTGGACAATGAAATATTAAAATAAAAAAAAGCGGGATTCCCGCTTTTTTTATATTTCTATAAATAATCTTTGCCCTACAATATTTTGCTTCCCGTTATAATATCCGGCAAAATAACCGCCTCTTACGGGTGAGTTTTTGGCATAATTGTTCAAACTGTTGCCGTTGTAATTTACAAACGGATTGTTGCCGTAAGGATTTGTTGACGTACTTTTCACCGTTATCGGTGCCGGTACAAACATTTGTGATAATAAACTTACAATACCTGCCATACTTACCTCAATAAATGTTTAATTATTTTTTTATCTTTGTCACTATTATACATTATTTAATTTGAAATTTTTAACTTATCTTAACAAAATCATTTGTTTGATGGATAATAATATTTTTTTTAAATTACTCTGTTTTAACTATTTCAATTTGTCTGAATATATGTTATTCTTTACATATGAACAGCGCAAATCAATCATTAAAACCGATAAGCACCCGAATAAATGATTCGGGACATCTGGAAATCGGCGGTATTGATTTAATTGAGCTTGTACAAAAATATGATACACCTTTATATGTTTTGGATGAAGAAACAATCAGAGCAGTTTGCAATGATTATAAAAAAGCTTTTAAATCTTATTCCAAGATAAATATGATGTATGCATCAAAAGCGTTATGCAATCTCGCGGTTTCTAAAATTATATCGGATGAAGGTTTTGGCTTTGATGTTGTATCGGCGGGAGAATTGTATACGGTTTATAAATCGGGTGCCGATATGTCAAAAGTTATTTTTAACGGCAATAACAAGTCTTTTGATGAATTGTCCCTCGCTATAAAGCTCGGTGTCGGAAGAATTTCCGTCGATAATTTTTTTGAATTATCCCTGCTTAACGAGATTGCGAAATCATATAATATCAATGTCGATATCCTGTTAAGAATTACTCCGGGGATTGAATGCCATACGCATGAATATATTCAAACCGGCTATCTTGATTCAAAATTCGGATTTGATTTATCTCAAATTGACGAAGCTGTCGAACTTATAACCGAACGATATTCAAATATAAGACTGCACGGGTTTCATGCCCATGTCGGTTCTCAAATTTTTGAAACCTCAATTTTTCCCGATGAAATCGAAATATTAATAAAAGAGATTGCGCATGTAAAGAAAAAATACGGTCTTGAGCTTGATGAAATTAATATAGGGGGCGGACTCGGAGTTAAATATACAAATGATGATAACCCGCCTTCAATATATGATATTGCTGAACTTATTATAAATAAACTTTTGGAATGTGTTGACAAATATAAAGTTAAAAGTCCTTATTTGTATATTGAGCCGGGCAGAAGCATTATTTCGTGTGCGGGTGTTACACTTTATACAATAGGCAGTTCCAAAAAAGTTCCTGACGGTACGCTGTATTATGCCATAGACGGCGGAATGGCTGATAATCCGAGACCGTCGCTGTATCAGGCTTGTTACAGCGCACAATTAGCAAACAAACCTGACTCAAATGCGGTTAATAAAGTTACGATTGCCGGAAGGTATTGTGAATCGGGTGATATTTTAATTAAAGATATTAATTTACCCGAAATTGAGGAAGGCGATATCCTTTGTGTCTATAATACGGGCGCATATAACTATTCTATGGCTTCAAATTACAACAGAGTGCCAAAATCGGCTATGGTACTTGTAAATAATTCACAATCTGATATTATAGTAAAGAGAGAAACTTTAGACGATATAATTTCTCACGATTTAATTCCCGGCAGGTTAAAAGATGAATAACGATATTTTTGCATACATAACTAAATATTTTGGTACTCTTGATATCGCATTTAACTGGATGGATTTTGCGCAAATATTCTTTTTAGCGTGTCTTATTTTATTTGTTTACCACAGGTTTATAAAAAATACTTCTTCGGAAAAATTTGTTAAAGGTCTTTTAATCCTTGTTTGCGTATGGTTTTTCAGCGAAATTCTGTACAGGGTGGATTTAAAAATTATAGGTATGTTTTTGAAGTCTATCGTTACTCTTGTTTCATTGAGTTTGATAGTTATATTCCAGCCTGAATTAAGAAGATTTTTAGGCTTTTTGGGGCAGGTTGATATTATTTCAAGAATTTTTTCTTCCGATAACTCAAAACATAAAGACAGAAAAATTGATGTCGTAAAAGAATTGATTGAAAGTGTAAAATATCTTTCAAAATCAAGAACGGGTGCTTTAATAGTTTTCCAAAGCGATTTACGTAATACGTATTACGATGTGGGAACAAAACTTAATGCCGATTTGTCAACGGAATTGCTGTTAACAATATTCCATACAAATACTCCGCTTCATGACGGTGCGGTTGTTATAAACGGTGACAAAATAATCTCTGCGGGGGTGCTTTTACCGCTGACGGAAGATCCTAAACTCAGCTGGAAATACGGAACACGCCACAGAGCCGCAATCGGTATGACGGAAACAAGCGATGCTGCCTGCCTTGTAGTTTCCGAAGAAACCGGTGATGTTTCTATTGCTCTTGACGGTAATCTCAAAAAATACGATGATTTGGTTACTCTTAAATCCGATCTTGAAAAAATTCTGGGTTATAAAGATTTAGCGGAAGACAATCAGACAACTATTTTTAAAATTAATAATTTTATGACAATTAAAAAAAGTGCAAAAGATAACACAGGAAAAAATTATGCCGGAGAAAAGCTTAACTAAAACGGAATTATTTAAAGAATTTTTGAAAAAGATTTTTTTTCTGACCCTCGGTCCTTTTGTTGCCGCTTTTGCTCTTGAAGTTTTTCTTGTTCCCAATAATATTATCGATGGCGGCATTGTCGGTGTTTCAATCATTTTAAGTTATTTAACCAAAATTAATCTCGGCTTATTGATTTTTATTATTAATATCCCGTTTTTCCTATTGGCATTTAACAAAATCGGAAAAAGATTTGTTATACAAACCTTCTATGCTATCGGAATGCTGGCGCTTTTTGTTAATCTGTTCACCGCTTTTCATGTTCCGGCAAACAGTGATTTACTTTTAGCCACGGTTTTCGGAGGTATAATTCTCGGCACCGGTGTCGGTATAGTTTTGAAACATGGCGGCTCTCTTGACGGAACGGAGATTATGTCGCTTGTATTATCAAAAAAGTTCGGTTATACGGTGGGCGAAATTATAATGGCCTTTAACATTTTTATTTATGCGGCATCCGGGCTTGTATTCGGCTGGAATAAAGCAATGTACGCCGTTTTAACATATTTTATTGCATACAGAGTTATAGATATTGTACTTGAAGGGCTTAATTCCGCTAAATCAATCAGGGTTATTAGTGATAAGGCGCATGAAATAGGTCAGGAACTTTTGGAAAAACTTGATTTGGGCGTTACTTATCTTACCGGTACCGGAGCTTATTCAGGCACCGAAAAAACTATTATATATTGTGTAGTTTCAAGACTTGAACTTGCAAGGATGAAAGAGATTATTAAAGTTATTGATCCGCATGCTTTTATTTCAATAGTTGATGTGCATGAAGCATACGGCGGAAGAACAAAAGGCAGTATTGACAAAATTTAACATTATGGACAACCTGCCGAAAATAATGTATGATTTATAAAGAGGATAAATAACATGGCTAAAAATATTGATACCGTACCCATAGAAGTATGCATATTAACTGCGGATCACGACATAAAAGGTGTGGTGCATGTTTCTAAATATACAAATACAAACAGAGAACTTACGGATTTATTAAATGATAAAGAACGCCGTTTCTTGGCTGTTACAAATGCTGAAATATATCCGAGAAATTCAAACCAGTCTCCGAGAAAATATAATTTTCTTGAAATTCACATGGATTATGTCTTGATGGTGCATCCGGCATCACAGGCTGTGTTCAGAGAATCCGGTAAAGCTCAGGAAGATATATCAAGATTCAGAGAACTCAGGCTTAAACTAAATCAGACAAAACCGTTTTAAAAAAAAATAAACCGCTCGGGCGGTTTATTTTTTGTATTTATCAAGAAGTTTCGTTTGCGTTGCTTCGGTTTCTTGAGGCTTTATCTCGTTTAGAGGTTTTTCCTGAGGTTTTGTTTCCTGTTTAATTTCTGTTTCTTCTGCCTCTTTTTTATTCATTTTGTTTTTAACTTTTTCGGCAAGCGGTGTTGCTAAGAACGGTACGATGACACGTTTTGCAAATATAGTCGCTGCTGCAAGTTCCGTAACAAATGAGAAGCAGTCGTAACATGTTTTTCTTATTTTGTCATATTCTTTTTTGATTGTAAGTTTTCTGTCAACCTTTTGTCCCGCTTTTTTCTGATTCATACGGATTTGAGTTGTGATTGTTTTTAATACGTTTCCTTTTTTATCAAATGATTTTTTGAATAATTTCGGGAATAATGACTGGTTAATTTTTCTCATTGCAAAGAAGCAGATAATCTGGGTGAATATATTTAATATACCGTTTGTAAGGTCAAGAGCCGCAACGAATTTTCTCTTATCTTCCGGTATTTTTTCGTTATGGAGACTTTGCTCTACGTACATATAACATCCGATGGCATCTTTAGTTAAACAAGATGCAATTGTTGTCATTGCTAAAGCTCTGGCCGGTTCTTTTTCAAAATAATTACAAGCTTTCTGAAGCGGTTTAAAATTTGTTACTGCGCCAAGGGCTTTTGCTCCTACAGAGGTTATTGTCATTATTTGTCACCTCCTTTTTTACCGGAGAGTTTCGGGAAGAATATATCCATAAATCTCGGATATACCCAGTTTAATGCCGTACATGTGACAGGAACCGTAATAAGAGCTCCGATTACAATTTTTGCAAGCTGGTTAAAGCCTTTGTACCTGTTGCCTATTACTGTTTTGTAGCATTTTGCGATATCTTTATGTATTTTGTTTGATAATTGATTTTTGTCGGTCAGGAATGTAAATGCATTTTTAAATATTCTGTCTGCTCTTACATTATCAGAGCTGTATGAACATGCTTCAATTACATTTTTAATTTGTTTTTTTACGGTGTTCAAGTCAGCAGCGTCAAGATTTTTAACTTTGCAGTCTTCCAATTTTAATATGAATTTTCTCAAATAGGAATTATCATCAAGCATGCTCTGAACATATTTTTCCGAATTGTATGTTCCGCCGCAAGCTTTTCGAATTGTATCACATCTTTGGAGAGTCCTTGCGCATCTGCTTTCTCTCAATTCTTTACTCGGGTAATCAATTATTTCCTGAAGAATTGTTTTTACATCAGTGTTTTTTGTATTGGCAAGCTGTTTTTTCAAATAACTGTCAAGAGCTTTTTCATCTGACGGAAGATTAGTCAGAATTCTCTTTAATTCTTCTTCATTATTCATAAGAATTTCGGCTCTGTCTTTATAGAAAAGAATACCTTTTTCATCCTGAAGGAAGCTTCTTGCATCTTCAAGATAACTGTCAATTTGTTTGTTTATTACTCGTGCAAGTTCTTTATTTTCTACTATACGAGAACCTATTTTGATTTGTTTATTGTCTTTAAGGTTTTTAATTACCTTATTTAATTGTTCTTCCTTGTATGCTGCAACTCGTTTTTGAAGTTCTTCTTTATATGCTTTTTTGTCTTTGAAATGAGATTTTTCTTTATTCATTTCTTTTGCAATTTTTCTTTCAACATATCCGTCATTGTTCAATGCACTCTGATCTAATGACAGCCATAAATGTTTAGCTACATTAGGATTGTTAAACAGAGAATCAAGAGCGATATCCATAGGTTTTTGCAGGCCGAACTGGATTAATATTGCAAGTACTGCGGAAATCGGCTGGCGCATTGCCGTATATTTTTTCGTATTTTCTACGTCTTTTTTCTGTTCGGGAGTCGCATCTTTAGGTGCTTTTACAAGCGGGTTGAACGCAATAAATAACGGAGCAATTGCACCGGTACCGATTGAATTAATCAATATACCTCCGCCTTCTCCGTTAAATTTCTTAAATTTGCTCAACATACTGATAGCTTTTTTGTTGGGAAGCAATTCGGTAATTTGACTGCCTAAATTTACGCCCTTAAAACTTGTTGCATGTGCGGCATTTTGCACAGTATTATAACTTTGTTCCACCTTTTGTATTTTCATTACTACAAACCTTCCATATATATAGACGCTTAGACAAAATAAAAATTGCTAATTTTTAGCAAAATATTAAGTTTTATGAACAATATTTTTGTTCTGTACTCCCATTATTCTGTTAACCCCTGGAGTTTTATCATAACACAAAAATTTTTTTTATGTCTATGTTAAAAATCCGTTAATTTTTCACAGCATTTTACAATACTTGAAATATTTTTAGGAAGTTATAATATATAAAATAATAAATATAGGAATTTTATATGATAAAAACCGAATTTATGGCGAAGTCAAAAGAATTTTTCACTTCCGAGCAGGTCCGCAAGGCTTTTGCTTTTTTTATTTACACTCTGATAATGACGGCTGTTATTGCTTCCCAAAACTTCTTTTTTCAAAACATTATAGAAGGCGGAATCAGTAAGAGAGATATAATTGCTCAAAAAACTCTGATTGTAGAAGATGTAAAGCGTACGGAACAGCTCAGAAAAGAAGTTGCCCAAAAAGTTGAACCCGTTCTTGCTCCGGCCGAGGATGATTTTATAAAAAACAACCTGAGAACGCTTCAATCGTCTGTTATTCAAATTCGTAAAAAGGATGCTCCCGAAGCCGTAAAAAGAGAAGAAATATCCATATTGTTTGATTTTTCGGGAAGTCATAATCAGGAGTTTGTTATCAATTTTCTATTAAAAACCGATGAAGCAAGCCTGCGTGAAGTTTTTGATAAATCTTCGTTAACGCTTGCCAATATTTTAAATAAAGGTATTTCGGAAAGAGATTTTGAAAAAGAAGATATTACAAGAATTATTACCGAAAATCTTGTTGCAAACGTTTCAAAAAGACAAGTTTCCGTTATTTCCGCAATGCTTGAGCAGGTTATTGTACCTAATCTGGTTATAGATGAATTTGCAACGGAAATTGCCAGAAAAAATGCACAAAATTCCGTAAAACCTTATGAAGTTGTATTCCAAAAAGGCGATAAAATCTTATTTGAAGGCGAACCGGTTACAAGGCTCAAAAGAGATGCTTTAAGACAAGCCGGATATAATGTTTATGAACTCAATTGGCAAGGTTTAATTGCAATTTATATTCTTGTATTTATCGGTACTTTGCTGTTTTTGAGCTACATGAAGTATTTTGAAAAAGATTATTTACAGCCCAGATACCTTTTGGTTTGTATATTTTTAACGCTTCTTTTGGCATTTATAGGTGTTGTAATCCCGACGGGATTTTCTCCTTATGTTTTGCCCGTACCTGCGTTTATTATTCTTATGTCGGTATTTTCAAAACCGAGAATTGCATTTGTTGCCTCTGTAATAATGCTTTGTGTCATGGCAATCGGGGTTCAGTATAATGTTCAGTATTTGTCCGCTTTTTTACTTTTGAGTTTGATTGCCGCTATTGCAATGTCCCAGATAAGATATGCCGAAAGAGCTGATGTTATAAAGACCGGATTTTACATAGGTTTTGCAGGTGTTATTATTGTCTTGAGTATTTATACTCTTGAGAAATGTTTGATTGATGTAAGTAATGTTTTGGTTATAAAAGACTGCGCTTATATTTTTATAAACGGGATTGTGAGTTCCATAATTGCATCGGGTTCACTGCCGATGTTTGAAAGTGCGTTTAAAATTACCACTCCATACGGTCTTGCGGAACTCGGCGATCATAACAAAAAACTTTTAAAACGTTTGCAAATGTATGCACCCGGAACTTATCACCACAGCTTGATGGTGGCTAATCTTTGTGAAGCGGCAGCTGAAGCAATAGGTGCCGATCCTATTCTTGCGCGGGTTGGGGCGCTGTATCATGATGTTGGAAAATTAAAACGCCCTCAATTCTTTGTTGAAAATCAATCATATTTTATGATTGAAAATCCGCACAACAACTTTACTCCGCGTATAAGTAAAATGATTATTACCTCTCACACCAAAGACGGTATTGAATATGCAAAAGAATACGGACTTCCTCCGGTAATTCAAAACTTTATATTACAGCATCACGGGGAAGGGCTTGCTAGCTATTTCTATAATCAGGCGGTTAAAGAAGAAGGTCTTGACAACGTAAAAGAAGAACAATTCCGTTATACCGGTCCCAAACCGAACATGAAAGAAACGGCTATTTTGATGCTTGCGGATGCGGTTGAATCCGCTGTAAGGTCATTGAAAAATCCCACTCCGGAAGAAATTGAAGCTATGATTGATAAAATTATTCTTGAAAGGTTAAACGATTCTCAACTTTCTGACAGTCCTTTGACTTTGAAAGATCTTAAAAAGATAGCTTCGGCATTTTCAAGAATACTGCGCGGTATGCAGCATAACCGTATAAAATATCAGGATTTACCCGAAGAAGTTCAAAAAGATAAAATTAATATGCCTCTTTTGGATGCCGATTTGGAAAATAAAATTAAACAACTTGAAAACGGTAATGAGGATAAAAATGCCGAAAATTAATATTTTCACTGAGAATATTTATGACGGTTGGAAGTTTGATGAAAAAGAATTTATTATAAGAGCAAGGAAAATTCTTAAATTTTACTTAACGCAAATTTTATCTCAATCCTGTCTTTCCGACTTTGATTTTGATACTTTATCTTTTGATATTCTTTACTGTGATAGCGAAAAAACTCATGAGATAAACAGGGAATACCGAAATAAAGATTATCCCGCAGATATCATTACTTTTGCAATTTTTGCAGACAGTGAAGAAAAATTTATTCTTGACGGAGAAATTAATCTGGGGGAAATTATAATTGCTCTTGATAAAACTGTTGAAGAAGCACATAAAAAAGGTGTTACAAAGGAATATCAACTCACTTTTTTAATCAGCCACGGAATTTTACATCTGTTGGGATTTGACCATCAAACGGAAGAAGATTATAATTTTGTTACGGATTTACAAAAGAAGGCTCTGGAATATGTCAAAGTTTAAACAACAAGGATTTAGCAATACTTTTAAAAACGCAAGAAAAGGGATGCGTCTTGTTCTGAAATCGGAAGTTAATATTCGGGTGCATTTTATAATTGCGATGGCTGTAATTGCTTTTGCATTTGTACTGGATTTTGATGCGGAAAAGATGTGTATTTTACTTTTAACAGTCGGATTTGTGATTGTCTCCGAGATGATAAATTCGGCAATAGAATTTTCTCTGGATGCAGTTTTTCATAACAGATATTCAAGATTAGTCGGCATGGCAAAAGACATATCGGCAGGAGCGGTTATGCTTACTTCCGTTATAGCTGTCGTTATAGGCATTCTGCTTTTTGCACCGGCAATTTTAGATCTGTTTTAAAAGCTCATCCGCGAGCTTCGATTCAACTCTGCCGTTTAAAGTTTTGTTTACTTTTCTGAGTTTTTGGGCAATAAGTTCCATATTGTCCGTCCACACAAAGTTATCCGTAACGTATTTTTCCGCTTTTGCAAAGTCGCCTTCTATTTGAATACGTATAATTTGAGAAAGCATTTCTTTTGCAATCGGGACGACTTTATCTATATTAACGTGAATTTTACCGTCCGTAATTGTGTAGGCACCGCGTTGTGAAAAGAAATTATTCTGCATTACGGTTCTGACTCTGTGTGCCTGCGATAATTCGGGTTTGGATTTAAGGAAGTTATCGGCAATTGTGGTAACAATAATTTGTTTTCTCTGTTCTTCATTATACATTCCGAGTTCTGTCAAAAGATCTACGAACGCTAATGCACCCATATCCGCCTTGTTTTCCTCTATAATGTTGCGGTATTTGCCCAAAGATTCGCATGCTTTTTTCGGCCCGAGAGAATGTGCGTTTTCATGTCCGATTGTAAACCAGTGGTCTGCTTCATCAAGATAATATTTATGCTGTTCTTTATCTAATATTTCATCAAGTCTTTTTTGAAGTTTTTCTTTATCGCTGATAAAACGAATTTGTCTGTGATAAACATTTCTTCTTCCGCCTCCGATAGTTAAGGAGAGTTTGTCATCATTGGGGAGGTTTTCTGCTAGTGTAATTCCGCCCCTGTAGCTTCCGACATCACCGGTTACTGCAACTAAATCAACATCTGCCATAGTTTGTTTTGTACTCTTATCGGGACTGATGTTTTGCTCATATTCATCGGCATAAGGCATATTTTTAGCCAAAGTGGGAAGATATTTTTTTATTTCGGTAATTGCTTCCGTCCCTTTTTTATTAACGATTCCCACTCTGCCGCCGAGAAAATCTTTAGGAATCGGTGTTATACCGTGTTTTTCCAAAAGTTTCATAAGCGATTCGTTTTCAACAATTGTGCCCGTCATTTCATCTTCATAGTTTTCACGTGTTATTGTAAATTCAAGCGGAGTATCCTGTAATGACGCCCATTTCTTATCTGCGTATGCATCAAGCATCGGATCGGGGGTTCTCAATGCTTTTGCCTGTAAATTTAAATATTCGTTGAAGTCGGAATTTGTGGATGTTTTGGCGGCTTTTTCAAGTTCATCCGCCATTTTTGAAAAATCATCTTTAAATTTGTCAATATAATCAATTCCCTTGAGTTCCTCTCCGTTTCGTTCAACAACGGAACGCTGGGTGAGAATTTTTTTCACTTCGTTAATCTTACCTTCATTAATCATTTTTGTTAAAATACCGTGAAATTCTTCTTTGGACAAATCTTCCGGATAAACACCTTTCCCCGGAAATTCTTTAATTCCCTTGGCAAGATTAATTTTTTGTGACATTGTATCAATTGCGTTAATACCTTTTTGCGCATCAAAGAGTATCTTGGTTAAATCTGCCTGTTTGTTGCCTTTTTGCCTTTCAAGGAATGCTTTAAATTCCAAATTGTGATGACAGTCAAGCTGCATATTAATTTTTTCGAGAATATAGGCGGCTTTTACAAGATGCTTAAGTGCATCTTTATCTCCCTGTTCAAGCCCTAAATATTCCGGAGCATCAGGCTCAAGCATCTTTTTTGTTATTAAATATTCTTTATCCGTGCGTTTTTCAAGTTCATCAATTGTCAGATTAAATTCAAAGTCCCTCATTATAATTTTCTCCTTTTTTGCCGTAATTATAGCATAAAATCTTGAAAAATACGGAAAAATAATATAAAGTATATTTATGGCAAGGTATAGATATAAAGCTTTGGAGAATAATAAAGATTTCAGGGAAGGCGAGATTGAAGCCGAAAGTCCCAGAGATGCCAGAGCAAAAATTGTTGAAGCAGGCTACCTGCCCGTGAAAATCACTGAAATTTTATCAGGCGAAAATTCGCCTTTTTTACCACTAAAAGATAAAATCCTTTTTACTTCGGAATTGCAGGTGCTTTTGTCTGCCGGAATTCCGATTATTGAGGCTTTATCTTCGTGTGCCGAAAATGCACAAAATCTTAAAATAAAGAAAATATCTCTTGATATTCGTGAAGCTCTGCTTGAAGGTAAATCTTTACATGAGGTAATGACGGAACGCTATAAAGATACTTTCGGTGCGGTTTACACAGGACTTATCAAAGCGGGCGAAAATTCGGGAGAGCTTGAAAAGGCTTTTGAAAGAGTACTTTTACTCCTCAGGAAACAAGATACGGTTAAAAGCAAAATAATTAACGCTTCTCTGTATCCTTGTGTACTTATTGTTTTGATGTTTGGTGTTCTTCTGCTGTTTTCAAAATTTGTTTTTCCTGCCTTTGAAGGGATTATTGATTCAAACGGCGGAGATATACCGCCGCTTGCAAGTCTGCTTTTCGGGATATGTAATTTTGTTAATAATTTTTGGTGGCTGATAATTATTTTAATGGCGGGCGGAGTTTTTTATTTTCTTAATTCATTGAAGAATGTTGAATTTAAAAAACATCTCGATAAATTTATTATTTCCGTTCCCGTTGTATCGGATTTTGTACGCTGTGTAAACCTTTCAAACTTTTTAACCGTAATGCATCTTGCTTATGATGCGGGAATCTCCGTAATGTCAGCTTTGGAGCTTGCATCCGCTACGGTTGAAAATCTTGTTATTAAGAAGAAAGTTGCAAATTCACTCAATCTTGTAAAAAACGGTTCATCAATTACTCAGGCGCTTCAAAAGGCTGATGTTTTGCCTTTTGACATGCTGGCAATTGTTTCTGCGGGTGAAAAGTCCGGAATGCTCGGAAAAATGTTTGCGGACTGTGCTTCAGTGATTGATAAAAAAGTAGATATGGCACTGACCGCTCTTACAAAACTGTTTGAACCGACTGTTATGGTTATTATCGGTGCGGTAGTTTTGTTTATAGTGCTTGCGTTTTATCAAATGTATGCAGGAATGCTCGGTTCGTTGGCTTTTTAAATTTTATCTTTGTTAAACCAGCCTATAATTTTATCAAGCAATCCTTCATCATCGCTCATTTCCGTATTATTGAGCTTTTCAAGCTTTTGTTTTACTTTGTCATAATCCGGACTGCCTTTGCCTATTTCAAGAAATTTTTCGTAACATTCAAGTGCTTCGGCTTTATTTCTTGTTTTTTCAAAAGCATCTCCAAGCTTTTTAACCACAAGAGCATTTCTTTTATCCAGTTTATAAAGCTTCAACAAATAATCTGCCTGAGCTTTATAATCGCCTATACTTTCTCTGAAATCGGCAAGTTTTTGAAGCGCTTTTTTATCGTTTTCATCAAGAGAAGAAATCTTTTCATAAAGCTCCATTGCATGATTTCTGTCCCCTGATTCTTCCAAGAGCATTGCAAGTGTATTGAGCAAATCCAAATCGCTGTCATTAAGCTGATATGCATTTAAAAATTCGTTTATTGCAATGTCTTTGTTGCCTCTTACAAGATTGTATCTGCCCCAGTTTATATGAGCTTTGTAATCATCTTTTTGTTCTTCATATATCAGTGCTCGCATTTGATAGGTCAGAGGAGAATTTTTTTCAGCTTTGTCAAATTCTTCAACACTTTCAAGTGCTTTTTCATATTCTCCGTTCATGTAGTAATATTGAGCTTTTAGGGAATGATACTGTGCTATGTGTGAATATTCGTTTTCAAGTTCATTCAATTTTTTTATTGCTTCGTCTTTTTTACCCGTATCAAGCAGGCATTTTACTTTTGTTAATTCATCCGATGTTATTTCCAAAGCTTTTTCAGGATTGCCGTTTTTCAAATATAAATCCGCAAGAGATTCTTTTACTCTCGTTGTGTCAAATCCGTTATTTTTCGCACGCTCGAGAACTTCAATCGCACTTGCGGGTGCATCTTCTTTCAGGTATAAATTCGCAAGTCTTAAGTAAACATCTTCATAAGTATTTTCGTAATCGGAAACTTTCAAATATTCATCAATGGCTTTTAAGTTATTTCCTTCCTGTTCGTAAAGCGTTCCGAGGACAAATCTTGCACTCATCATTTCGTTGTCGTTTTGAGCGGAATTTACTGCTTTTTTGTAGTCATTTATTGCATGTTCATATTTGTGTTCAATGCTGTGAAGATTTCCTCTGTATATGTAATATTTGTATTTGTCGGTGGTCACGTAAATATCCATAAGCTGTTCGTAAGCCAAAACATTTGTGGCGTCCGCTTCAAGTATTTTTGTATAAAAATGTGCGGCTTCTTCTTTTTGATCAAGAACATTTGCAAGATGTCCCAAACGTTCTAAAACGCTTAAATCCTTAGGATTTCTTTCGTGCATTTTTTTATATTCTTCATAAGCTTGAGTGTATTGTTCGTTTTCTTCATATTGTTCTGCAAGATTCATTTTTAACTCCTTTTGTCTGATTATATATTTGAAAAATTATTAAATCAATTGTACTTATTCTGTGTTTTTTCCATTCCGCTGACGAGATAGAATTTTATTCCTTCTATTGATTTTTTTAAGACTTCTTTTAAAGTATCAAGATTTTCTTTGGGGAAATTCTGAAGGACGTAATATTCTGACGGTATTGCAGGTTGAGGGCCTATACCGATTTTGAGTCTGTCAAATTTATCCGTCCCCAAATGTGTGATAATTGATTTGATTCCGTTATGTCCGCCGTCCGAACCGCTTGCACGAAATCTTATTACGCCCAAATCAAGCGACAGGTCATCATAAACTATTAAAATATCTTTTATATCAATCTTGTAATAATCAATTACCGCTCTGACTGCTTCTCCCGACAAGTTCATAAAAGTTGTCGGTTTAATAAATATTATTTCATCATTTTTTGCAATAAAACATTTCAGTTTTTTCTCTTCTTTAAAAGAAAAACCATCATCAAGCGCCCATTTGTCAAGAACCATAAATCCTGCGTTATGTCTTGTAAAGCAGTATTTTTCTCCTATGTTGCCGAGTCCTGCAATAAGTTTCATATTTATCTGTCCTTTATATTTATTATTTTAACGTAAATAAATATTAGCATACCTGTTTACCATACTTTCGCTTAACAAAATGATAAAATACATTTATTTTGAAGTTGCAATGAGGATAAAATTATGAAAAATAAACCTATAATTCAGGAAAAAAGTTCGGAAAAAGTCGCACGATTTTTAGATAAGAATTCTCTGCATAAAAAAGATTTTGCGGAGATGATAGGGGTTACTCTTTCTTATGTATATAATTTGATTGATAATACCATCCCGTTTTCAACACGTTCTACAACACTTGAACGTATAGCGGTAGTAATGGAAATTGAACCCGAGGAATTTGAAGAATATAAAATACCGCAGGAACCTGTTCTTGTGGATGATTCCGTAGAATTTTTCAAGGATGTCATGAAAGAAAAAGGAATGTCGGTTATTAACTTTTTAAAATCTTTCCCGCGCAAAAAACGTATTGATATAGTTGATATGCTCAGAGGGACTCTGCCTATTCCCATTGATTTTAAGGAATTGACGATGATTGCACAAGTTCTTGATTTGAGTAAAGAAGATATTTATTCAATGTGGGAAAAGCGGATGAAGCAAGTGCTTGAATCGAACGGAATGAATATATATTCCAACGCGGCACTGGTAAATTCAATGTTTGATTGCGCAAAGAAATATGTTAATCTGAAATAAAAAATCTCCGAAAGGAGATTTTTTTATACAAAATTATTGACATTCAAAATTGTTCCTGTTAGTATAATTTCACTGGCGAAATGAATAGCACTTTCGCGCTTGTAGCTCAGCAGGTAGAGCACTCCCCTTTTAAGGGATAGGTCGCGCGTTCGAATCGCGCCAAGCGCACCATTTAAACCCCGAGCAGGGGTTTTTTATTTAGGTTAATATGTTCAAAGAAATTTATTATAAATACTTTAATGAGGAAATACTTCCGGAACTTAAATCGGAAGAGGGCAGACGTAAAAAAATAATTTTTACTTCAATACTAAAATCTCTTTTCTTTTTTGCGGCAGGTTTGGGCATGTGTTTGTTATTTGTCTATATCTCGGTTAACAATTTTTTCATCCCTGCTGTTGTCGCTGTTATTCTTTTTCTTATGTATTTTCTGCTTCTTAAAGGAATTATATCAATAATTGTTGCAATGAGGGATTACAGAACCTATCTTGCCGAAAATTTATTCCCGAAATTTTTAAAACCCGTTGCAAATTTTAAAAATTGGCCTAAAAATCATGATATTGAATCCGTAATTGATTCAAATTTATTCCGCTCTTTTGAATCAAGAGAGGATATTGCAAGCTATTTCGGTATATATAAAAACGTGAATATTACCGTTTCGCATACAAAATTTATAATCCCCGCAGATACAGTACTGTTTAAAGGCGTACTTATACAAATGGAATTGCCGTTTAGTATTGATAATCATATAATTATGCTTTCAAAAAATGAGGCGGTTTATAACAGGTATAGACAAGTTAACCCGCATATTAAAGACTTAAACGATTTCATGTATGTTTTTGCGTGTAAAAGTAATTTGCAGATTATAAATGAAGAATTATGGAATGTAATTAAAAAATCGGGCGAGGTTTATAACGCAAAGGGATATCTGTTTTCTCTGAAAGGCAATGTGTTAACAATAGGAATAAGACAGAAAAAATTCCTTCAATTTGGCTCTTTGTTTCGTTCTCTTTTGAAAGCAGAAAACTTTGATGATTTAATTTCACGTTTTACCGTTATTTATGAAATGATTGATGTTCTTGTTAAGTAAATTTATATACTTGACATATTATAACCCTTTATGAAAGAATAATATTGTGTTTATAGGAGTTTTTAGCGTGTAAAGAATTGTAAATTTCGTCTGCTTATTTTGGCAAAATTTTTCCTTTACAAGTTATATAATAGCGTGATATTTATTACAGGTAATTTATGAGTCCGGTTCAAAAGGTTTATTTTAGCTCTAATAATAATGATTTTAAATGGCTTATGAGTAACAATAATATTACTCCCGAGCCGCTTCCCGACAAAAAAGATAGAACATTAAAAACCGCTGTATACGTTAGTTCGGCAGCATCTCTTGCCGCCATCGGTATTGCTGCCGTTGCGCTCTCCCGCGGTATGGGAAAACCTTTACAAGCTTCTTTTAATCAGCGATTAAATACTTTTTCGGATAAAATTGATGATTTAGCAAAAGCTGATATGAATATATCCGATACTTTCAATACTGCTGTTAACGCGATAAAAGATGATGTGTCAAAGTTAGGTAAAAAAGTTAATGATGCCATAACTAATGCAGGAGAAGCTTTAAAAAATTCCCAAAAAAATCAATCGCTTATTGACGAGAAATCGGAATGGTATGATAAATGGCTTAACAGCTTGACTGACAGACAAAATTCAATTGCCGCTGCAAGAAGCAGTGCCGATTATATAAGCAGATGCGTAGAAGTAGTTGACGGCATCCCGCTTTTGAGGAATTTATCCAATGACGGTAAGCCGAAAGAACTTCCCACGGAAGTTAAAACATACCTAAAAAATGTTGCCTCTGATTTTATAAACGGCAATAAGTCCGTTGCAAAGAAAATGTTGAATAAAAATGCGACAATTTGGTCTGTTACAGCCGAATCTATCCCCGAGAAATCCGGAGGACTCGGAGAAGTTCCCGTGCAAATGGCTAAAAACATGACAAAACTTGGTATTGATAATTATGTGGTTCGTCCTATGAGCCTTATTCCCGGAGTATCAAAACTTGTTTTTGAAAACAATAAGTATACTTATCTTTATAATATAAATGAGCCCTCAAAACTGTTTTCTATGCCTGTAGATTTGGTTGCCAGCTTTAAAACCGAAGTTTTCAGAGACGGACATCCAAAACTGCTTAATGTTGATGTATTTACCGGTTGGGATCCCAGACAAGGTCATAAGAGATTGATGTTTAAATGCGATGACTATTTTACTTCATCCGGACTTTATGACAATTCTTATGTTGTATCGGAAAATGAGCGTTATGCTTTGCTTCCGAAACTTGCTTATGAATTTAATAAGCTTCTGGTTGATCCAAACTCCATGACAGAGTATAAATTGTTTGATAAAATTACGGACATAAAAGCGCCGTCGGCTATGATATTAAATGACTGGCATGCTGCTGCGTTAGCTGCCTTGATGCGCTTAAAAGCACCCGTTGAAGCTGCATTTGGTACGTTAAATAACAGTGCTGCAGAAATGTTCAAAACAATGAATTTAGTTAATATCAATCATAACTTGGAACATCAGGGAATTGACTGGGCGCACAAAGGTGATATATTGAATTCCCTTTTCGGTGAATATGCTTATGATATATACAAGTATGCAAAAACCGGTTTCGGAAAAGGGATTGCAAATGCTTTAACTATTGACGGTAATGTAAATTTGGCCAATATGGCTGCATGTTATTCCACTATAATGCGTCCCGTATCTCCTAATTATGCTTATGAAATTTCACATGATATATCAAGAGGTCTCGGAATGACACACATTCTGAACCAAAGATATAATAACGGTACATTAAAAGGCAGAAGCAACGGTTGGGACAGAAGTGTCAATGAAATAAGCCTTAATAGTATAAATGGTTTTAATACCGCTTTAAACGGTGATAAATTCTCCATATTTAAAGATACTTTAACTCATATACAAGGTTTATCGGATGATGAAAAAATTCAAATGAATAAAATCTTGTCTGAAAAAATTGATTCAAAAGAATTTAAGGTTAAAATAGAAAAACTCAAAGCAATAGGTTCGAAAGCAATAAACAATACTCTTGATGATTTGAAGAGAAAAGGCATTTTCACACTTAGAAAATTTACTCCAAATACTCATGAAGATTCTATGGAGCATATTATTCTTGCCCGTAAAAAAAATAAAGCGGCACTTATTGATTATATGAATTCCATGGTTGAATATAAAAAAACTAAAAACCGTGACTTATTCAACATTTTAAATATTGATACAACCTCTGTTAAAGATGTAAAACCCGAAGATTTGGATGATACGATTGTGTTTAATATGGGCGCAAGGTTTGTAAAACAAAAAGGTATCGATATTGCCGCAGATGTGATGAATAATGTTTTGACCGATTGGGAAACCAAATACCCCGGTAAGAAAAAACCTGTATTTATAGTTGGCGGAAAGGATGAAGAAGGCGATAGAATAAAAAAATATATTATTGCTTTAAAGGAAAAAATGGGAAATAAAGGTGAGCATATAATACACATGGACGGATATGTACCGAATAACATTTTACAAGGCGGCTCTGATTTCACATTATATCCGAGTTATTTTGAACCTGACGGTGCTAAATGGGAATCTCTGTATAAAGGTACACCCGTCATTTGTACAAGAGTCGGCGGGCATGTGGATTCCGTAAAAGACGGCGTTAACGGATTCCTTACCGAACGTACGGTTGATAAAATTAAAAAATCTTTAAATTTACCTGATTTTATGAATGAAGAAGAAACCGAAATATTTCGTAAAGCTATGAGTGATGATTTTACCAAGGCTGTATATCGTGCCGTTGACAGTTATTATTCGGGCAATAATCATACCCAAATGATAAGAAATGCCATTGACGGTGATCAAAGCTGGGTTATAAAAGACAGTGACGGTAATATTGTCGGCGGTACACTGCGTGAATATCTTGATGATTTAGGTTTTGATATAAAAGATTTTACTAAAGAAATTCCTAAAGATTAACTTTTATCACATTTTGGCAAAAAAGGAGTATTTTAACTCCTTTTTTTGTATAATTACTTTAGAGGTAATTTATGGAAAGATTTATCGGTATTTTGGGAATAGTTTTGATTTTTGCCGCCGCGTATTTAATCTCAAATAATCGCAAAGCAATAAATTATAAGACTGTCGGTACAGGTTTTTTATTACAGGTTATTTTGGCCGTATTTATTTTTAAAGTTCCTTTAGGCAGATTAATATTCCTGAATCTCGGATTATTTATCCAAAAAATCCTTGATTTCGCAAAAGAAGGTGCATCGTTTGTATTCGGATACCTTATGAACAGCTCGAAAGCAAGTGAAATATTCGGTGCGGGCGCGCAAATATTTGCATTACAGCTTGTGGCATCGTTGATATTTATGATGATTTTGGTAAATATTTTGTATTATTACGGAATTATGCAGAGAATTGTTCCGCTTTTCGGTAAAGTTATGAACAAACACATGCATGTAAGCGGTGCTGAAGCTCTGTCAAATGTCGCAAGTGCCTTTGTCGGTCAAATTTCCGCACAAATAATGATTAGGCCCTATCTTGCTAAATTAACACGTTCAGAACTTTTAGCATCAATGAGCGGCAGTATGGCTTGTATTTCCGCTGCAACCATGCCGATTTATATCGGAATGGGAATTCCCGCGCAATATATTCTTGCATCATCCGTAATGGCTGTGCCGGGTGCAATGGTAATTTCAAAAATAGTTTATCCCGAAACTAATATAACGGAAACGGGTGAAGATATTAAAATTACTTACAGTAAACGCAAACGCCCATACATAAACCTTTTTGATGCCATATCGGCAGGCGCTTCCGAAGGTATGAAAGTTGCTATTAACGTTATAGCCATGATACTTGCCCTTGTCGCTCTTGTTGCAATGATTGATTGGATTTTGGGCGGTGCGGGACAGCTCATTGTTAAATATCTTCATATAAATTTTGCAGGTTTTGATTTAAATCATCTTTCATTAAAACTGATTTTGGGCAAACTTTTTGCAATGTTCGCATTCTTTATGGGAGTTCCGGTTAATGAAGCTTCGACTGTCGGCAGTTTGATGGGAACAAAGCTTGTCCTTAACGAAATGGTTGCATATTATGATATGACAAATCTTCCGCAAATGCTTTCCGATAAAAGCTTTTTGATTGCCAGTTTTGCTTTATGCAGTTTCGGAAATCTCGGCTCTGTCGCTATTCAATTAGGCGGTATCGGTGAATTAGCTCCAAACCAGCGTAAAAACCTCGCAAGACTCGGAGTCAGAGCATTAATATGCGGGACTTTGACATGCTATATGTCGGCAGCCATTGTAGGTGTATTGTTTAATTAAAAAAAATACCGCATAAGCGGTATTTAATTTTTTATTAATCTATCCTACGTAACCTGCAAGTACCTCCTGACCTAACACGGAGAATCTCATCTTCTTTAATGCTCTCAATTCTGTCTGACGGATACATTCTTTGGTTACTCCGTAGATATTTCCGATTTCTTCAAGTGTCATTCTTGTATTGTCTTCCAAACCGTATCTGAGTTTAACAACTTCTTGTTCACGGTCTTTTAAGGTAGATACAACATTTAAGATATCATTTCTCAAATCTTCAAATTCCGCCTGTTCTGTTGCAGAAGCTCTTTCATCTTCAATAATGTCAGCAATGTTCATTTCTTTGCCGTCGTTGTTTTCAAGTCCGCTTTCTATTGATATTGTTTTTGAATACGCACTTAAAAACGTGTCAATTTTATCCGGTGATAAATTCATTTTTTTAGCTACATCTTCTGTTTTTACATATGAATTGCTTTCTCTTTCCATTTCCCGTTTTACTTTTGAAAATTTGGAAAGTGTTTCCTGAATATATACGGGAATTTTCATACAGTGCGACTGCTCGGAAATTGCCTTAAACATTGCCTGTTTTATCCACCAGCTTGCATAAGTGGCAAATTTATAACCGAGCTTGTAATTAAATTTTTCTGCCGCAGCCATAAGCCCGAGATTGCCTTCCTGAATTAAATCAATCATAGGTAAATTGGACATGTGAATTGCTTTTTTTGCAATTGTTACCACAAGGCGTAAATTAGCTTTAATCAACTCTCTTTTTGCCTGAATGTCGCCTTCTTTTGCTCTTTTGGCTAACTCTTTTTCTTCTGCGGGGGATAGTGATTTGTAATCCGAAATCTCCCGGATGTAATTTGAGAGTAAACTGTCATTTGCTCCGTCAATAATTTCATTTTTTGCAGGGTTAGTTTCTCTCATCTTAATAAGCGAACTGTTTTGCATACCTAAAACTCCTTCCGGTTGAACACAATATATATAAACACGGTTATGATATATACTTAGTATATACTATAATATATAAAATTTCAAGTAATTATTAAGATTTATTAACAATAATGAATTTTTTAATATGTGATTTTTATTGTATAATAGTTATAAAAGAGGTATTTTATGAAGAAAAAAATTATTATAACTTTATCGATATTAGCCGGATTAATATTGTTAACTTACGCGGGAATTGCCGGAGCATCGGCATTAAATGCACCGAAACATCCGTCCGATTACCATATTGGTATAGCTTATGAAAAAGCCATGTCTGAAAATCTGCCTGTGCTTGCTGTTTTTTATGCCGATTGGTGCGGGTATTGTTTAAGATTTATGCCCAAGTTTAAGGTTTTGAGCAATGTCTATAAGGATTATTTTAATTTTGTAATGATAAATGTTGAAGCAACTCCCGAAAATCAACAGCTGGCTCAGGATTATGCCATAGGCGGTTATCCTACGGTATATATAATTGATCCGAAATACGACAACAGAATTTTAATGCCTAATACAATTTATCAGGATATGGCAAGATTCAGAAACGAACTTGACAGATTTTTACGGATAAGAGCATTACTTGATGCAAAATAAAAAAAAAGACCTTGATGTACAAGGCCTATCCGTTTAAATAAGAAGAGAGAGCTTTATATTTATATAAAGTATGATTATGTAAAAAATTTGCTATTTTTTGCCGGTTTATTAAGAAATATTAAAAGGAATTTTATGAAAGATATTCAAAACTTAAAAGATAATCGTAATGTTGATATTCAAAAAGTCGGTATTAAACATCTGGAACTGCCTTTAATCATTCAGCGGAAAAACAGTTCAAATCAGGTTGTTTGTGCTAAAGCAAGGGTTAATGTTTCTTTGCCGAGGGATTACAAGGGAACTCACATGTCAAGATTTGTTGAGGTTCTTGCGGAATGGCGAAGCAAAAATCTTTTAGGCGTTGATATAAAAGGCTGTCTGGAAAAGATTATAAAAAGTCTTGATGCACAAAGCGGAGAATTAGAGTTTAAATTTACTTATTTTTTGGATAAAAAATCACCCGTAACCGCTATGACGGCACCGATGAGTTATGAGTGTATGTTTGAAGGACGTATTGAAAACGGAAATTATAAATTTATTTTGGGTGTGGTTGTACCTGTTACGACTTTATGTCCTTGTTCAAAGGAAATCTCCGATAACGGCGCACACAACCAAAGGGCATTCATTAACGTAAGAATTTCTTATGATGAATCAAAACAAATTTGGCTGGAAGATTTAATTGAGCTTATTGAAAATTGTGCTTCCTGTCCCGTATACCCGCTTTTAAAAAGAGAAGACGAAAAATTTGTTACCGAAAAAGCTTGGGATAATCCGAAATTTGTGGAAGATGTTTTGCGGGATGTTGTTGTAAAGCTTAGAAATTATCCTAATGTTGACGAATTTGAAGTTGAATGTGAGGCTGTTGAAAGTATTCACAATCATTCCGCCTGGGCTTATCAGCATGAAATAAGCGGGGTATAAGACCGTCATTTTGGAAATTTTTGGTACAAAAAAAGTCCCTTTCGGGACTTTTCCTGTGTAGTTAAAAGAAAGAAATTATATGCATTACTTGAGCTGGTCAAGTTTGTTCAGAGCTGCTGCTGCAGCTTCTTGAACATTTTTGTCCTGATCGTTCTTAGCAATTGAGAACAAAGTATTCAGGTCTTGTTTATATTCGGGCTGTTGGATATAGCTCAGCGCTTCGATAGCTGAAGTTCTTACCATCGGGTTGGGGTTATTTTTCAGCTGTTCAACAATTGCTGCCGCTCCGGGAAGTTCGGTAAGAGGAACTGTTGTGTTGGTTAATTTTTTAACTTCTTCGCCGAATAATTTTTGCATTATTGCAGTTGTAAACATTGCATAGCTTTTGTTTCTTTCTGCTTGTTCCATAGGTGTTATTGTTGATGCAAGTTTTTTATCTTCATCGGAAACCTGTTCGCCTTTCATGATTTTTTCTCTTGCAGCTATCTGCTGAGGAGTCGGGCCTTCAAGTTTGCTTGAATCAACGTTCATTATTGTGTTTAATGTGTTAATAATTTTTTCATCCAATAATTCCGTTGCTTTTTGGGGTTCTGTATTAATCATATTTGCAATTTCTTCCATTGCATTTGCCTGAACTTCATAATCAGGGTTGGTTAATTTTGCGATGAAAGAATTTATATCAACTTGAGGTGATACCTGCTGCGGAGGAACTACTTCCACATTTACATTTTGTGAAGTGTTTTCCTTAACGGGTTCAGGAGCAGTTACCTGCGGTGCGGGAGCATTTATATTCTGCTGTTGGATTACCGGTACCGCTTGAACTACCGGAACTGCCTGCACAATTGGTGAAGGTGCTTCCGGTTGGGGATTTTGTACTGCCGGTACAGTCTGTGCTGTCGGGCATGGACAGGGCATATAATAGGGTTGAACCTGTGCCTGCGGATATGAATATAACTGAGCTTGAGGATATGAATAAGTATTATATCCGGGTCCGGGTAGTTCTACAGGAGCTTGGGGGCATGGTGCATTTACTGAGGGGTTGTGTACGTCAATCTTTACAGCATTATAGCTCGGAGCCTGTACGGGCATTTGCATATAAGGATTTACCGGTGTTTGAATCATATATTTCTTCCTTTCGATAAAATGGTATAGTTTTATTCTACTGTTTAAATACTCCTCAAGAAATAAAATTGCTAAAATTCCCTAAAATTTTAATAATTCTTAACAAACCTTTCTCCTTTCGTTACAATTTGGTTTAATTCTTGTTTGTGTTATAATGTCATTGGACACTACGTTATGATAATTAATAAGAACGAACGAAAATCTATAAGAGCAGTTTTTGGTAAAACATTGGCTGAGCTCGGAAAAACAAACAAGAATATAGTTGTTTTGGATGCTGATTTGTCCTGTTCAACGCAAACGGCGGTTTTTGCAAAAGAATTCCCCGACAGGTTTTTTAATTCGGGGATTGCCGAGCAGGATATGATTGCAGTTGCAGCAGGGCTGGCTTCAGCGGGTAAAATACCTTTTGCGGCTTCTTTTGCTATGTTTGCAACGGGTAGAACGTATGATCAAATAAGAAATTCGGTTTGTTATCCCGAATTTAACGTAAAAATTGTAGGAACTCACGGCGGAATTACGGTTGGTGAAGATGGTGCAAGTCATCAGGCTCTTGAAGATATTTCACTTATGAGAAGTATTCCGAACATGTCCGTTATTGTTCCTGCCGATTGCAGGGAATGTGAGCAGGTAATCAAATTTGCATCGGAAAACTACGGTCCTATGTATATCAGAATTCCACGAATAAACGTGTGTGATATTTTTGATGAAAATTATGAATTTGATTTTTGCAAAGCTCATGTTATTGAAGAAGGTACGGATGTTACAATAATTTCTAACGGTGAAACACTTGCGGAAGTTATTGAGGCATGCGAAAACTTGAAAAAGTCCGGATATTCAATGCAGATAATTCATGTTCCCGTTGTAAAACCGCTCGACGGAGGAACAATTATAGATTGCGTAAAGAAAACAAAATTTGTAATTACCGTTGAAAATCATTCTATTATAGGCGGGCTTGGCAGTGCTGTTTGTGAACTGTTGGCCGAATATTATCCCGTTCCCGTACACAGAATAGGTATCAACGATACATTCGGGCAAAGCGGTAAATGGGACTTTTTACTCGATTATTACGGATTAAGTTCAAATAAGCTGGAAGTTAGTATTAAACGTTATATTGATAAATATCGTTTGGTAAAATAAGGAAAATTTATGATTCAATTCAGATCGGTTACAAAAAAATATAAGAATGACAATTATGCATTGAGAAATGTCAATTTGGATATTCTCTCAGGAGAATTTGTATTTATTGTCGGAGCATCGGGCGCGGGAAAATCCACCCTGATGAAACTTTTATATAACGAAGAACGTCCTACAAGCGGTACGGTTACAATCGGAGGTATTAATATTGCAAACCTTCCCAATGATAAAGTGCCGAACTTGAGAAGATGCATGGGAATTGTTTTTCAGGATTACAAGCTTTTACAGAACCAGACTATCTATGATAATGTCGCATACGTTATCAGAACTCTCGGTATAAGCTCAAAAGAAATTAATGCCAGAGTTTCCGGAGCTTTGAAAATTGTCGGGCTTTACGACAAAATGAACGCCACACCTTCCGAGCTTTCGGGCGGTGAACAGCAAAGAGTCGGTATTGCAAGAGCTATAGTTAACGGTCCTCCGCTTTTAATTGCTGATGAACCTACGGGAAATTTGGACCCCAAAAACTCAATGGAAATTATGCAGATTTTGGATCAAATTAATCAGCGCGGTATTACGGTTATTGTGTCCACGCATGACAATGCTATGGTGGATTATTTCAGAAAAAGAGTTATAACACTTGATAACGGTGAAGTTGTAAGGGATATACAAGCAGGTACGTATGAATAGTTCAAAGGCAATTTTAAAGAAAAAAGTAAAAAAACATATACCGAAAGACTGGCTTTGTGAGTTGAGAATTTTATACCGGCTTACAAAGGAGACAATTCTTGATGTTTACAGGACGGGAATTGTAAATCTTATTATTATAACTACAATGGCTGCAATTTTGACTATTTTTGCGTCATTTTTCCGCTCTGCTCTTTCGATTTCGTCTTTTGCTCATGAACTCGGAAATGTACTTGAAATATCGGTATATTTAAAGGAAAACTCAGATGCTAATTTAGTTAAAAAACGCGTTAAAGAGTTTGAACATGTGGAAAATGTTAATATTATTCCGAAAAATACTTCCTGGATAAATCTTAAACGGGAAATGGATTTGCCGGATATTGATAATCCTTTGCCGGATACACTGCATGTCAAGGTTGATAAGCCGGAAAATATCGAGCAGGTATTTAATAATATAAAACAGCTTAATTCGGTTGAAGATATGAGTTACGCTCAGGATTTGGCAAAGAAGATTGAGGCGCTGAATCATGTTGTAAATATGATAACGATATTTGTAGTTATTATTATGGGAATTTTGACGATTACCATTATCAATAATACAATTCAGCTTGTTATCCAGTCGAGGAAAGAAGAAATTGAAATCATGCGTCTTATGGGCGTTTCAAACTGGTATATAAGATTTCCGCTCATTATGCAGGGAGCGTTTTACGGATTTTCCGGAGCTGTGCTTGCGTTGATTCCGTTAAATTTTGTACAAAACGGATTGACTCACATGCATCAATTCTTTATGGTTCCCGCTCCGGTGTATGCACAGACTCTTGTTATCACTATTATGTTTGCTATGGCAATTCTGTTCGGTGCCGGCGGAAGTTTCCTTTGCATAAAGAAACATTTGCAGGTGTAAAATATGGACGGCGGTATTATTCTTATATCCGATGATGAAATGTTTTCACAAGCTTTTCAAAAAAAGCTTGTACTTTTAAGAAGTGATGATAATACTGTTGTGTCCGATTTTGATAATGCTGTTAATAATGTAAAAATTTACCGTCCAAAGCTGATTTTAATTCATGATAAATCCGATAAAGTAATTGATTTAATAAAGGAGTTTCGAAAAGATTTTTCATCTTGTATAATTTTGATTTCCGATTCTCAAAAACAAATTCTGGACGCTTATGATGCGGGTGCGGATGATTTTATATCGCCTGATGCAAAAGATTTTGAAATTGTTTTAAGGATAGTAAATAATCTCAAACATAATTCCGTAAAATTATCCGGGTTCAGAAATTCTAGACTTTTGGAGCAAAATTCCGTTATTGATGAGCTTACGGGAATTTATAAGTACAATTTTGCAAAGCAGGTTATTGAAAATTATATTGATGATAATTTGCTTGATGAAGGAATATTTTTTGCCGTAGCACCTGCACAGAAAAGTAAACCGATGTTCAGTGTCGAGGCAATGGCGGAAGCTTTAAGAACCTCTTTGAGAGCTGATGATATTGTAACTTTCGGCAAGGGAGTTAACTTTTATGTTTTGCTCGGCGGTGCGAATTTCAACGGAGCTGTTACAGTATTTAACCGTATAAAAGAAAATTACAATAACGAAATTTGTGCGGGATTCACCGATATATCGGGTAAATCATTTTCAAAAATTGAAAGCGAAGCAGTAAAAGCAATTTCCGAAGCATATTCTTCAAAGGTTGAATTTTGTTTTTCTCAAGGGAAAGAAGAAACTCTTGACGAGTGGCTTGTTGATGAAAATTTACATGAGAAAAATTACAAAATTTTCAGGCAAATGTTTAACAAAAAACTTGAAAAAGTTATTACTCCGGTGTTCTACAGACTTCAAAAAAGCTATGAAGAAAAACTTTTTGAAACCGAGATTGAACAGTTTGTATCTTCGGAACAGTGTCTTTTCAAACTTATTAATCCGAAACAGACAAGTTCTTTGTCTATCCTTTATCCGGGGTTTGCAAAAATTATTATAAATATTGTCCATGAAGGGTTAAACAGCCCCGAGAACCGTGAAATACATCTTCCTTTGACAAAAGTTTCGCAAAGGGAACTGGTAAATATTATTGAGGACTTTATAAAAGATTTTAAAAATACGATATAGGAGAAAATTATGTTATCTGCACAGGACAGTTTAGTATTAATTATTGATATTCAGGAAAAGCTCGTTGCATCTTTAAATAAACATTCGGTTGTAAACAGTGCCGTAAAAATCACGAATGCTTCAAGACTTTTGGATATTCCGGTAATAGTTACCGAGCAGTACCCTTCAGGACTCGGCTCCACTGTTGCACCGTTAAAAGCTTTTTTACCTGATAACGTTGATATCGTTGAAAAAACTTATTTTAATACCTTATTGGAAGAAGGTTTTTTGGAAAAAATCAAATCCTACGGCAGAAAACAGATAGTAATTTTCGGTATAGAAACGCATATTTGTGTATATCAAACGGCATGTGCGCTTGTTGAAGCCGGCTTTGAAGTTTATGCCGTTAAAGATGCATGTGCAAGCCGTGGTAAGTATGAATTTAAGCAGGGAATTGAGGCAATGAGGGATAACGGTGTTAAAATTTCCTGCGTGGAAATTATACTTTTTGAATGGCTTAAAGGCTCAAAACATCCTAAATTTAAAGAGGTTCAGGCGCTGATAAAATAAATAGTTTTCATGCAAAATTTTAAAGGATAAAAAAATTAAAATTTCTTATTTAAATCATTGGAATGTCCGAAGCCGAGAACGTCTTTAAATAATTTTATAACGGCATAAATTCCGAGTCCTATTGCACTTCCTTTTCCGATACGGTTTTTGCCTAATAATGCGCCAAGCCCGAGTCCGAACGGAACTACGCTGTCGATAAGCATTTCTCCGAAACCTTTAAAATATCCTATCGCACTGTTTACAAAATGTCTCAGATTGCTGTCCATTTCAATTTCGTTTACATAATCTTTCATTTTTGCCGTTGTCTGACTCGGTGTCGAAAGATATTGCGTATTGTTGAAACTTCTTGCACAAGCATCGGCGTCTTTACTTTTTGCGTATACATCGGATTGAAGTTTGCCGATTATATGTGCATCGTAAGCTACAATTCCGAGTGCCGCTGCACCTACTGCCTTCGGTAAATATTTAACTATTCCCTTTTTTGCTGTTGCAAGTATTCTGTTCATTGTTTAGATTCCGTTTTGCTTTCCGTTTTTGTTTCTGTCTTGGTTTCTGTTTTTTCCGTATTTTTTACTTCAAATTCTTTTTCTACCGTCTTTCCTGCCATTTTGAGGAGAATATCGGATGCTTGAAGTGCATCATGACCGTATCCCGATTGTGAATTTTGCATTTGTTTAAGAATATATACCGTAAAATCATCACCTTCGGCTATTCTTGAACTAAGAGCACTAAGTGCAAGTATTCTTACGGGACTTGATGGATCTTGAAGCATTTTATTTATTAATGCATTCAAAGCTTTGTCGTTTTTTCTTGAATGATCTTCTTCAAGTCGTGCAACAACTTCTTTTGCACCCATTAATCTTACTTCTTTGTCCTGACTGTTAAGATAGTTTTCAAGATTTTTTATGTATTCATCTGTCAACTGAACTATTTCACGTTTTTCCGTCTTTTTTGTATTGTTTTCAGTTTTGTTTTCGGATGTTTCACTGCTTTTATTTCCGCCGCCCCAATGTTGGGTATAATAGTCGCAAGGATAGCATCCGCCATTTTGTGCATAGTTTGGAGCATTTACGTTATAAACCGGTGCGGTTGAACCCGGAGGAGTAACCGACGGATTAAATATCTGAATATTAACGCCCGAATAGTTCGGAACCTGTAAATTCTGTCCGTTCTGCGGTATTTGAATATTCTGCGCAGTTGATTGATTTGGCTGAATTGGTTGTTGAGCATACTGCGTTTGAGTATACTGAATCGGCTGTTGTGCCAATATCGCCGGAACAGTTTTTACAGTCGGATTTTTCTGCTGTATATTTTGTTGATTTACTGCATTTTGCATACTACTACTACCTATTTATATTAATAAAGTATTTTACTTAAAAATTATTGCTTATTTATTAAGAAATATTAATTATTTTTTTATTTTTATCTTTGCTGAATATAATTATTCTATGAGTAGTTATGAAGAAAATTACTTAAATTTGCGTCCTCAATCTCTATGTAAAATGTGCGGCAGATGCTGTAAAGTGGTTACAACTTCCACTCCGTATCCGAAACTGCTTGAAATGTTTGAAAACGGATATGAACCTGCCGTTGATTTTTTGTCAATTTTTGAGCCGTTTAAATCTGTTGAAGATGCACGAAAGGCTGATGCGGGTGTTGTAGATAATATTATTGCGCTTTTAAAAGAGGACGGAAACTACAATGAAGATGAACTGACGTTTTATACCTGCAAATACTTGCAAGAGGACAATAAATGTTCAAATTATGAAAACAGACCAAAACTTTGCAGACATTGCCCGTCCACTCCCTGGTCTATTGTTCCGCCCGGATGCGGGTTTGAAGGCTGGCTTTTTTGGCGCAGAGAAGAAGATAAACAGAAAATCCGCCGTGCAAAAGAAGAATTACTTGAGTTGAAACTTTTGCGTAAGAAAACTAAAAGTCCCGAATCGCTGAAAAGAATTGATATTGTTGAACAAAAAATTCAGAAAAATATTGATGCTTACAAAAAATACGGCTCCGAATTGTGGTAATTACTTTTGAATGAGTGCCTTATCAAGCATTCTTCTGTAAAATTCGGTATTAATATTGAGTTTTTCACCTATATCCAAAAGCATTTCAATAAATTTTTCGTTGGATGTTCCGCTGTTCTCAATTATTTCACCTATACGATGATATATTTTTGCAAAGTATATGTTTTGTGCTTCCGCAATATCAATTTGAAGTTCCAATCTTTCCGCATTATGGAAAATTTCCAAAACAACATCTGCCTGCTGGATTTCAAAACTGTGTACAAGCCTGTTTATATTTTGAAGAATTTTTCTTGCAAAAACGTTGTTTGAAGGTGTTTTATCCAATTCTATATCTATCTTCTTAGCTTCATAGATTATATCGGATGCCTGTTGGATAATATCATCTTCCAAGAACCCGCCGGAATGTACAACAATGTCGTTAAACTTACGGCTGAGTGCATATCCTGCCGAAAGCTTAAATTCATCGGGGATTTTCAGTCCTAAGCCCTGCAAATGATATATTGAGCCTTTGCCTTCATCGTACATATCCTGATAAATTTGTGAAAATTTTGCGAGTTTACCTTTGAGCAGTATTTGCAAAATCTTTCTTCTTTCTTCAATAAATATATCTTTGAGAGTAAAATACTCTTTTCCGAAATATTCATCCAACGCTCTTATAATTTCCGTAAGCGGATTTAATAAAAATACTTTTATCAAATTGTTTTTTATCTTACCGTATTCCGCATCATCGGAATATTCTTTGATTGCGCAGTGAAAATCACCGCCCGCATATTGCATAAGCGCAAATATAAGGTTGGATTTCTGCAGGGTAACTTTGGATTGAATTTCAATATGCCCTATAACAAAAGTTGATGAACCTTTTATAACTTTTTTATAATCTTTTCGTATAATATTGTAGCAATATACGCTTTCTTCATCGTCAAAATCCTGATATAAAGAAGTCAGCGCCCAAAGTGATGCAATTTGTTCAATCGTTACAACGGACGGTTTTACAAATTTCTCGTAAATATCTTTGCCCGTGCCGTATTCACTTATATTGCTATGTGCATCGCTTAGAATATTGAGGAAATTTTCTTCATAATTTTTGTTTGAAAATTTGGCAGCTAATTGCATTGCCCGTGCCGCATATTTCATAATCTGCACGGTTTCAATACCTGATATTTCCGAGAAGAACCAGCCGCAGCTTGTAAACATCAGAAGCGATTGACGTTGAATTTCAAGTAATTCCATAGCTTTTACTTTTTCTTCATCGGTCAATTCCGGTTTAAAGTTGTTTTGTTGGAATTTTTTTACATTCATTTCGTTTCTGTCTAAAATAACGTCTATATAATTATTTCTGACTTCCCAAACATCTTTATTAAACAGTTTTTTGCCTTCTTTTTCATATAAAGACGCCAACTCATCTCTGAGATAATTCAATGCATCTCTAAGCGGTTTTCTCCATTTTTGATTCCATCCTGGATGACCGCCTGTTGAACATCCGCAATCTTCTTTCCATCTGCCGACACCATGGAAACAGCTCCAACTTGAAGCTTGTTTGATTTCCACTTCGCAATCGCTTCTGTATTTATCAAGGTATTCGGCGTAATTGGTTATTGTAAAACCTTCATCTTTGGCTTTAATTTTCAACACATAAGAAAGCGCCATATCCCCGAATTTTGTATGGTGTCCGTAACTTTCACCGTCAGTTGCTATATTGATAAGCTGAGGATAATTTCTGCAATCCGAAACACCTTCTTTAAGACGTTTAATAAATTTATTACCGTCTTTTAACAGCTCATCAAAAGCTACAGAACGCGATATGGCACCGTCATAAAAGAATAAATCAATATATTTTCCGGGTGCTGATTTAATGTAATATCTGTATGAACGTGCAGGATCAATGTTTCCCCAGCTTACATCAGTCCATTCCTTATCTTTTTCGGATTTAAATTTATCCGCTTGATAGGGCGATAATACCGTAAATTTAATTCCGTTTTCCTGCAAAATTCTTAACGTGTCATCATCAACTGCGGTTTCTGCAAGCCACATCCCTTCGGGTTTTCTTCCGAAGCGGTATTCAAAATCTCTTATCCCCCATATAACCTGTGTGCGTTTGTCATTTTCATTGGCAAGAGGCATTATTATGTGATTGTAAACCTGTGCCATAGCATTTCCATGCCCGTTGTGCTCCGATATACTTTCTATATCAGCTTTTATAATTCTTTCGTAAGTAAGCGGTGCATAATGCTCAAGCCATGAAAGCAAAGTAGGGCCGAAATTGTAGCTTATGTATTCGTAATTGTTAACTACATCCAGAATTTTGTTTCTGCTGTCAACAATTTTAGACACGGAATTAGGGTTGTAGCATTCTTTGTTAATTCTTTCATTCCAATCATGGAACGGCAGAGCACTGTCTTGCAGCTCAATCGCTTCAAGCCATGGATTTTCTCTTGGCGGTTGATAAAAGTGTCCGTGAATTGTTAAAAATACTTCATTGCTCATTTCTTAACTCCGCAGATTAATCTACTTTTCTTCGGCTTTAGGTTTTGCACTGATTACGGTAAAGTTTTCGGCATCCATCCAAGGATCACCAAGCGCGGTTGAAAAAACTTTTCCCGAAAATTCTATAACATCACCCGAATTTAAATCAATAAACTTTTCAGCTTTGGTTCTGTCTAAAAATATCTTCAATTCCGAAAGCGGAATGTTATGATCCGCTATATCGGGACGCTGAATCAAAAATGAAATATATTTTTCCGAACTTCTCATTGCCGGCTTGTAATCAAGTCCGAGTGTTGAAAATTTATCAAATTTTGCTCTTATTTTTACGTATTTGTTTAAGTAAAAATTAGGTCTTGCGACCAAATCCAAAGGATTTACGCTGTTATAGCCGTTTTGTACGCTCTGCTGAACCGTTTGATTAGGCAAAGTCACTTCTTTGGAAGGAATTTGCTGTGTTACCGCATAAGTGCTGAGTCCGGCTGCGATTATAACTGCCAATATTATATTTCTGAATTTATTCATGTTATTATCCCCTTCTTACAATTATATTCTATCATAATATTTATTTTTTTGTAACTACCCAATCTTATAAAAAAACACCTGAAAAGGTGTTTCTTTTTTATTATATATTTAGGATAAACCCGCCTTTATCGGCATTTTCAAGTTTATCACCGTCTATTTTTGCCCTGAGGTTTTTAATATATTTATATACATAGTCTCTGGGCAAATCTAAAAGTGATGCCAAATCTTTTGCATAAACTATTTTCCCTCGGTTTTCGGCAAAATGGTCAAATACTTTTTGTTCTCTTTCCGTAAGAGCTTTTTTAAATACTACTCTTACTTCTTCTCTCAAATCGGGCTGTTTTGCCTTAACGGGAGCAGCTTTTTTAGCCGGAATTTTCTTTTCTGCTTTAACTTTTTCTGTTTTTACCGTCTTTTCTTCCGGTTTGTGTATGGAAAAAGGTGTAGGAGCAATAATTTGTTCACGCTCATAAGCTCTTTCTGCTATGGCGCTCAATCTTTCCGCATGAGTCTTATTATAATCGCTTTCGTTTGAAATTACCGGTTTTCCTTTAAGAACAATATCAATTAAATCATTTGTAGGTTTTGCGGATTCAATTTTTTTCCCCAATCTGGCTGCATACTCTTCCAAAGTAATCTTTTCCAGTGAGCTTCTCCATTGTTTAATCTCTTCTTTGCTCAAATATTCCGACATTCATTAATCTCCTATAATCTTTTAACATAACTAATTTATCATAAACCATGCCGTATGGTTCAAAATGTTTCATAACGTAAATTTTTGTGAGGAATAATTTACAATTGCGGCGAAGCCGCTTCCATGCCGTATTCTCAAAAGAGCGGAAATTATTTTTTCATTGCCGCATCTATAAGCCCTTTAAACAGCGGATGCGGTTTTTCGGGACGTGATTTAAATTCCGGGTGGAACTGGGATGCTACAAACCAATCTAATTTAGGCAATTCAACGACTTCCGCAAGCATTCCGTCCGGTGACATTCCGGAAAATACCAGTCCCGCATCGGATATTTGCTTAATATATTCATTGTTAACTTCGTATCTGTGTCTGTGGCGTTCGGAAATCTTTTCTTTTCCGTAAGCTTTTGCGGCTTTTGAACCTTTTTTAAGAATACAATCATAAGCGCCGAGCCTCATTGTTCCGCCGTATGCGTGAACGTTTTTCTGTTCAAGCATCAAATCAATTACTGGATATGGCGCATTTTCATCGAATTCGGCAGAATTTGCACCTTTTAAACCGGCAACATTTCTTGCATATTCAATGACCGCACACTGCATCCCAAGGCATAACCCTAAAAACGGCACATTATTTTCTCTGGCATATTTGATAACATTCAGTTTGCCCTCAATACCTCTGATGCCGAATCCGCCCGGAACAACGACCGCTTTGACATCCTGCATTAATTCTTTGCATTTGGCTTCGTCAACACATTCTTCCGAATTTATCCATTTGATATCAACTGCCGCATCATTTGCGTAGCCTGCGTGTTTTAATGATTCCACTACCGAAATATAAGCATCCGACAATTTTGTGTATTTACCTGCTATTGCCACTTTGACGGTCTTTTTCGGATTTTTAATTCTGTCAACAAGTTTTTCCCAATCTTTCAAATCAGCTTTCTTATCCGGAACTCTGAGCATTTCAAGAACAACTTTTGCCATATTTTGAGCTTCAAGAGCAAGCGGTACTTCATAAATACTTTTCATGTCTCTGCATTCAATTACCGCTTCTTTCGGGACCGAACAGAACAGTGCAAGTTTTTCCTTTTCGGTTTTCGGAATCGGTTTTGTTGTCCTGCAAACAAGAACTTCAGGCTGTATACCGTAACTCCTCAAAACATTTACGCTGTGCTGTGACGGTTTTGTCTTGAGTTCACCCGATGTAGGAAGGTACGGAAGCAATGTACAATGAATTGAAATAGCATTTCCTATTCCCGCTTCCGCTTTGAACTGTCTTATTGCTTCGACAAACGGTAAACTCTCAATGTCACCGACAGTCCCGCCGATTTCTATCAGTTGAAAATCAGGTTGAAATTGTTTTGATGCACCGTTTATTCTTGATTTTATTTCATTTGTAATGTGCGGGATAACCTGAACCGTTCCGCCGAGATAATCTCCGCGTCTTTCTTTCCGGATTACATGACTGTATACGCTCCCTGAAGTTACGTTATTGAGTTTTCCCAGTGATGTGTCCGTAAATCTTTCGTAATGTCCCAAGTCCAAATCGGTTTCCGCCCCGTCATCGGTTACAAAAACTTCACCGTGCTGAAAAGGACTCATTGTTCCGGGATCAACATTTATATACGGATCAAACTTCTGATTAATTACGGAAAAACCTCTTGCTCTGAGCAGTCTGCCTAAAGATGCGGCAATAATTCCCTTGCCCAGCGAGCTTACAACACCGCCTGTTATAAATATGTATTTTGTCATAATTCATACCCCAATCTAATTAATTTTAGGAACTTTGAAAAACCCGTTTTCTTCATCGGGTGCATTTGCCATCAAATCTTCTTTACTGATTTCCTGTACGATTTTGTCTTCTCTCATAACATTTACAAAATCAATTACCTGTGTCATAGGTTTAACGTTTGAAGTGTCGACTTCATTCATTTGATCGACATACTTTAATACATCTCCCAATTGTTTTGTATAAAGTTCTTTTTCTTCTTCGGTTAATTCAAGTCTTGCAAGTTTTGCTACGTGTTCTACATCTTTTATTGTTATCATTTTTCTACTCCATTTTTGTATATTAGCACAGATAAATTCTAAATACTTAAATTATTAAATTAATTTAACCTTATCAAAAATTCGAATAGTTATGGTATAATATGTATACATAGGAGAGAGATTTGACGGTTAGCGGACAAAAAACTTCACAGGATTTAGATGAACTTCTTTTTGCTTATAAAAATTGTACCGATGTAAAAAAGAAAAGAATGCTTCATATAAATATTGTTCAAAACGGAATGGAGCTTGTAAAAAAAGTGGCATGCTCCGTTGCGTTCCAGGCAAATTACTCAAATGAAGATTTAATACAGGTGGGTTGTATCGGACTTATTAAGGCAATTGAATTTTTTAATCCGAATAAAAATACGAGATTTAAAACCTATGCTTCATATTTTATAAAAGGTGAAATTAAACACTATCTGAGGGACAAGGCTTCTCTGATAAAAACGCCCAGGGAATTGCAGGAGCTTGTTTTTAAAATAACTAACGCTTCAAAACAGTTAAAAGAGCAAGGAGTGGATGAACCTTCCGAAGAACAAATAGCAAAACTTGTATCTGTTTCTGTTCAAAAAGTTCATGAGGTTTTGGAAGCGGAGAAATATAAATCCGCTCTGTCTCTGGATCAGGCTATACCTGCCTTTGATGATGAAGATATGCTTCTGATTGATAAAATTCCGTCAGGAGATTATGAAGAATTTATTAATTCTTATGAAAATAAGATTATGTTATCTCAGGCTATTGAAAAACTTCCCGCCGAACTTAAAGAAATATTGGAATTAAGTTATTATAACGATTTGAACCAGCGAGAAATCTCGGAAAAGCTTAATATCTCGCAAATGCAGGTTTCAAGAAGATTAAAAAAGGCTTTCAGTAAAATGTACGAAATGATAAAAAAAGATTAAAGGAGGAAAAAGATGACACCCGTTATTATTTCAGCTTTAGTATTTGTGTTTGTTATCGGACTTTGTATCGGCAGTTTTTTGAATGTCGTTATATTGAGAAGTCTGAGCAATGAATCCGTTGTGTTTCCGGCATCCAAATGTCCGAAATGCTCTCATCCGTTGAAATGGTGGCACAATATACCGGTTATTTCTTATCTATTTTTACGCGGTAAATGTGCTTTCTGTAATGAAAAAATCAGTATCCAATATCCGATTGTGGAATTGTTAACCGGTATTGTATTCACACTTTTGTTTGCAAAATACGGTATTTCAATTGATACATTATTTGCCTGGATTATATCAGCAATACTGATTGTAATTGCGGGAACGGATATTAAAGAAAAAGTTGTATTTGATTTTCATACCTTTATTTTGATGGGCACCGGTTTTGTATATGCGGTATTTTCATTAATTAATGCATTAATACAGATGCATAAGAGCGGTATTCCGTTTGAATTTTCATCGACAATTCTTTTAAACAATCCCGTAACTTCCGTTATATTCGGTGCGCTGCTCGGTGCTTTGCTTTTGGAACTTTTTGCAAGATTAGGATACTTTATTGCCGGAACAAGAGCTTTCGGTGAAGGTGATACTCTTATTGCTGCGGGACTCGGTGCTGTTTTCGGCTGGAGAGTTCTTATTTTGGTACTTATTTTAAGTGTTATTATTCAGGTAATCTTATTTTTACCCGTATTTATAAAAGGTTTGTTTGACAACAAAGAATGGAAAACGCTTGCAGCATTCTTACTGTTTGTTTTATACGCTGTTGTATTCTTTACGCTGCAGTATTTAAATATAGTAACCGAAAGTTCAGCCGTTCTGTTTACGGTTTGTGCATTTATTCTGGCTATTTTGGGAATTGTTGCCTGCCTTTTTATATTCAAAGGTTTGCGTGAAAAACCCGAAAACGGAACATATCTGCCTTACGGTCCCGCATTAACGGCTGCGGCTTTGATAATGCTTATTTTATAAAAAGTTAAATTACAGATGATAAAATTTTTAAAGCTTCTTTTAGGATTTCTTCCGCGGAAGCTTTTTCTTTTGTCAAAATAACCGCTTTTGAAATAGCGTTTTGTATTTCATCTCTTTCATAACCGAATGAAATTAACACGGTTTGGGCATCTTCAACGGCTTTGTTATCAATTCCTTTTGAGACGGGGGCAAGTTTTATCGGTTCATTTGTTTGATAATTCATTAATTTATCTTTAAGCTCAAGGATAATTTTTTGTGCAAGTTTAGGGCCTACGCCTTTTGCACGCGTCAGCTCTTTGTAATTGCCGTCTATTACAAAACCTATAAGTTCTGATGATTCAAATTCATTCAGCAGAGTAAGTGCCATTTTTGAACCTACTCCCGATACGGAAGTCAGAATATTAAATATATCCCTGTCTTCTTTATGTAAAAATCCGCACAGGCTCATTTTATCTTCACGATGAAGAAGTACCGTATAAATTTTTATATTTCCCTCTTTAATTTGTGAAAAATCTCGCGGAGTAATTTCAAGAGAATAGCCTATACCGTTTGTTTCTACGGTTGCAAATGTCCCTTTTGCGGTGTTTGATTTATCGGTTAACTCCCCTTTTATATAATCATACATGGTTAATCATCCTTTTTATTTCGCTTACGGTGTTTTCAAGTTTTTTGTTTACCTTCAAATCATTTTTAATTTTGTCATATGAATAAAGCATTGTTGTATGTTTTTTATTAAAGTATTCCGCTATGGATTCAAAGCTTCTGCCCGTAATCTCTCTTGAAAGGTAAACCGCAATATGGCGTGCTGAAGATACTCTTTGATTTCTTGCCGAGCTTTTAAAATCATTTACGGTTACTCCGAAATATTCTCCCGCGGATTTTGCTACATCTTCTATGGAGATTTCACTTTTGCGGGATTCACAGTTAAGTACACGTTTTGCAAAAGCCAATGTTAAATCCGATTTTTCAATGTCCGCGTAAGCACTGACTTTGTTGAAAGCGCCTTCAAGTTCTCTTACGTTGTTAATAAAATTTTCCGCAATATATTCAAGCACATCTTGATCGGTCTTTACATTTGCATTTTGTGCAAGATTTTTCAAAATAGCAACTCTGGTTTCAAATTCCGGAGGCATTATATCCACCATAAGCCCCATTTCAAAACGCGTTCTCAATCTGTCAGGAAGTGTCGGAATATCTTTTGGCAGTCTGTCTGATGTTATTACAATCTGTTTGTTGTTATTATGCAGGCTGTCAAACGTATGGAAAATTTCTTCCATTGTTCTGGTTTTGCTTTCTATGAATTGAATATCGTCAATTAAAAGTACATCAACATTGCGGTATTTTTGACGGAATTTATCCATTCTGTTAGTTTTATCATTGCCGCCGGTTTGAAGATTTTTTATATATTCGTTGTAATATTCTTCAGTTTTTATGTACTTAACTTTCAATTTTGGTTTATTAAATACAATATAATGCCCGATAGCTTGCATAAGGTGAGTTTTGCCAAGCCCTGAAGCACCGTATATAAATAAAGGGTTGTATTTTTTTGCGGGACTTTGTGCCACGGCGAGTGCTGCGGCGTGTGCAAAACGATTGTTCTCACCCACAACAAAGTTTGAAAATTTATATTTTAAATTCAAATTTGCCGAGGATTGCATTTGGGCGAGATTATCAAGCATTTTATCGCTATTATCGGTGTTTTTTGTTTTTTGGAGTTCTTTTTTCTTTTCACGGCGGTATCGTTCGGCAAATTCTTCGTCAAAAATTATATTATAGCTTATGTCTTGTCCCGCGGAATGTTTTAACGCTTCTAATATCTTGGTGTTGTGCTGGGATTTGATGGCTTGCGGAGCTAGGGCGTGCGCGGTTATAAGCGTCAGAATATTTCCGTCAAAAGATACGGCTTCCAGCGGTTCTATCCACATTTTGTAGGTGGGAACCGTTTGTGCTAACTCCTCTTTGGCTTTACTCCAAATTTCTTTTTCATCCATAGACACATTTTACTATAAAAATAATTTGTACAATACAATAGCTGTTGATACCGACAAATTCAAAGATTCAACATTACCCGGCATTTCTATTTTCACTTGTTTTGCGGAAAAATTAACAAGTTCCCCGGATAATCCGTCCGCTTCCGAACCGAACATTACAAGCTGCGGTTTTACTCCTTTTTTCAAATCACTCAAATTAGTTTTTGCAAGCGGTAAAGTTGCTATACGTTCAAAGCTTGAAAAGTTCTTTTGTAAATCTTCAAATTTATCAATATAAACTACCGGAATTTTCCATAAATTTCCGACGGATGCTCTGACACATTTGGGATTATAAATGTCGGCACACTCCTTTCCGTATAAAATTATTCCGTCGGAATTAAAAGCTGATGCCGTACGCAAAATTGTACCGAGGTTTCCTAAATCCTTGATATTTTCAAGTAGTACAACTTTTTTAGCGTTACTCAAATCTTTCACGGTAAAATCTTTTTTAACTCCGACAGCCGTAATTTCAGGCGGAGTATCGGTTGTGGATATCTTTTTTAATACGGGTTCGGTTGTCAAAATTATTTTATTACCCAGATATGAATATTTTTCGCTTTTCCCCTTCAAAACAAAAGCGTAAACAATTTCAATCCCCGCATCATAAGCTTCTTTCACACACTTTTCACCTTCAAGCAAAAATTTTTCGGTACGATATTTTTTTTGCTGAAGTTTTACGGTTTCTTTTACAAGTTCGTTATTTACGCTTGTTATTTCCATCTATAAAACCTCAAATTCATTTAGCCATTCTTTTTCCTGTTTATTCAGCAGAGAATAATCAATGAGTTTTTTCTCATAATTCATTTTAACAAAAGAATGTATTTTATTATCTTTCATATAGCATGAGTTTTCAAGTCTTACACCGAAATGATTTTCATTATAAAGTCCGGGTTCTATTGTAAAGCACATGCCATCCTGAATTTTTACTTTGGCGATTTCATTTTTGCTCAAATTCGGCGGGTATTCATGAACGTTAATACCTATTCCGTGTCCTAATCCGTGGTTAAATTCAAATCCTTCAATACGGTTTTCTTCATAAATCTTTCTTGCAAGCGAATCTATATCATATCCGATTTTTTCTTCGGAATTATATGCGTTTAAAAACATTTTTAAAACGATAGTATAAACTTGTCTGTGAAGTTTTGAAGGTTCTCCTTTTACAAAAACTCTTGTAATATCAGTAGCTAGCCCCTGCTCGTAATATGCGCCGCAGTCAATCAAAACTAGACTGCCGTCTTTGATTATTTCATTTTCTGAACACTTGGAATAATGGGCAAGAGCGGAATTTTTGTCTTTTGCGACAATTGATTTAAAACTCAGATTTTTAGCACCGTAACGCCTGAATTCATATTCCAGCTTTTGCGCAATATCGTATTCCGATATGTTATCTGTTGTGTAAATATAATCTCTGACAGCTTTCAAGGCTTTATCGGTCTTTGAAAAAGCTTCTTTGTAATGTTCGATTTCCGCATCCGTTTTTATTGATTTCATTAATTTTATCGGATTTTGGTCAAGGTTTTTTGCCTTTTCTCCGACTAATTTATAGTCGTATGCATTTATTGAAGATTTGTCCGCATAAATATCTTCATTACATGTTTTTATAAAGGATTGCAAATCTTTTATAATTTCGGCTTTTCCGTTGCTGATGACAGCTTTTGCATTCACTTTACTTGAATAGTTTTTTGAAAAATCCCGCAAATTAAAAAGATAAGAAACTTCTTCATCGGATGTAACAAGTATTGTTTTTTTGATATTTTTTATCTTCTCATCCGGAGAAATACCATCGACATTAACAATATTTGAACTGTCATATTCAATTTTTTCATCAAAAGGATCGTTATCTATAAGCTTTATTTTTAAGCTTTTTTCGATATATTCAACTCGTTTTTGGGGATTTTTCTTTGAAAACAGACCAAGAGTTTCATTTTTTGGTACTAATTTAATCATTTCATCAAGAAAACTTTGACCGGTTTGAAGTTTTACGACTGTTACAACATCGTGATTGACTTCCAAATCGGCCTGAATATGGTATCTGCCGTCAACAAAAAGATAAATACTGTCAGGGGTTACAAGAGCATCACCGGAAGAACCGGAAAACCCCGTAAGCTTATATCGGGAATTTTCTCTTAGTTCGCTGTATTCGTCTAAGTATTCGTTTGTTGAATTTACGAGCAGGAAATTAACTCCCTGCTCTTTCATAAACTTTCTAATCATTTTTACCCGTAAGCTTTATAAGATGCCACCCGAATTGAGTTTGAACAGGTTTTGAAACTTCGCCGATTTCTTTGAGAGCGAATGCGGCATCTTCAAACGGCTTAACCATCATACCGCGTCCGAAAAATCCCAGATCACCGCCTGTTTTACCAGACGGACATAAAGATTCTTCTCGGGCAAGATATTCAAATGATTTGCCTGCGTTAATTTCTTCAAGAAGCTTGTTTGCTTCTTCTTCGGTTTTTACCAAAATATGGCTTGCTTTAATTTCTGTTGTCATAATATTTTCTCCTTACTCAATATAACATGAAATTTTATGCAAATAAAGAGCCTGCCGAAAGGCAGGCGTATATGATTTAGTATGAAAAAATTTAGCTTTTGAGATAAGCTTGCCATATTTTAAACCGAACCGGATAAAGAAAAAATCTTATCGCAACCCCGAAAAAGTGCTCGGATACAACAAGCTTACATTATTATGATAAACTATTTTTTATATGTTTTCACCCTTCCGCAGAATAGCTTTTTTATTTACACTATCATTATTTGTAATTAATACTAAAGTATTACTTGATGTACTTGCAAAAAAAATTTTTTATATTATATTGGAAATATGCGGAAGTAACTCAATGGCTAGAGTCCCTGCCTTCCAAGCAGGTTGTTGCGAGTTCGAGTCTCGTCTTCCGCTCCATAAAGATCAATGAAAATTGGTCTTTATTTTTTTTTCACGGAAGACAGCCTCTCACTCTTGTTTGCTGCTCATGTTGTTCGCAGCAAACGGAGTTCTGCCCATCCGGGTATCCTGCCTCGTACGGCTCGTGTTGCTCGCCTACGATGCAAGCGAGTCTCGTCTTCCGCTAATAAAAAAGAGTCACATAGTGGCTCTTTTTTATTGGCTGATTATAGAGGCGAGAACTTCTTTTTGAGTTCGGCGGATTTGCGGACGGATGGAGCGAACAAAGTGAGCAAATCCGGATAGCGAACAAAGTGAGCATACAGCGGCTATGCCGCGATTGCGAAATATTGTGAGCACGGAGCAAATCCAAGACAAGTCTCGTCTTCCGCTCCATAAAGATCAATGAAAATTGGTCTTTATTTTTTTTGCGGAAGACAGCCTCTCACTCTTGTCTGCTGCTCATGTTATTCGATTGAAAGAAATTATTATTTTTTATCCCATTACAAGATCTAATTCTTTCAGCATTTGCTTGTCATCTTCGGAATTTGAACCGGTTGTTGTGAGATAATTTCCTACAAGAAGTGAATTTATTCCCGCTTTTATGCCTAATTTCTGGTTATATTCGCTTAAACGCGTAGTTCTTCCGCCGGCATATCTTAAAAGTGCTTTTGGTAATATTATTCTGAAAATACAAATTGTTTTGAGTATTTCTTCTTCATCAATTTTATCTTCATAACCTTCAAGCGGAGTTCCTTTAATCGGGTTTAAAAAGTTTATCGGAACCGTTTTAGGATTGAGTTCTTTTAATGATAAAGCCATGTCAATCCTGTCTTCTCTTGTCTCTCCCATGCCGATTATAACTCCGCAGCATGCTTCCATTCCGTATTTCTGAATCATTTTTACGGTGTTTACTCGGTCTGAAAAATTGTGCGTAGAACAGATAAATTTGTGATAATTTTCGGAAGTATTGATATTGTGATTATATCTTTCAACTCCGGCTTCTTTTATTTTTTTAACCTGTTCTTCCGAAAGCAAACCTAATGATGCACAACAGTGAAGCCCGTCTATTGATGCTACGGCTTTAATCATTTCAAGAATTTTTTCAAAATCTTTGTCAGTCGGTACTCTGCCTGATGTAACTATACAAAAACGGGTTGCACCGTTTTCTTTAGCGCTTAATGCGGCTTGTTTAACCGTTTCGACATCAAGAAGCGGATGACATGTGATTTCTGCATGGTTGTGGCTGCTTTGCGAACAGTATTTGCAATTTTCCTGACAAGCACCGGTTTTGGCGCTCAAAATACTGCAGGCTTCAACCGTATTATCAAAATTTTCCGCAGTAATTTTACTTGATATTTCTATAAGCTCTGATAAAGGCTTATCATACATTTTGAGGTAATCTTCTTTAGTATAATTCATAAATTTCATCTCCCGAAATTATATTAACACGTAATTTTATCCCTGCAAGTTATTTGGTAACAGCAGTTGTGCATAAAAAAATATATTAACAATATCAGCTGATTATAATTTGTATTTTTCCGCATAATTGTGATATAATCCGCTAAGAGGATTATCATATGTTAGAACAATTACTTTCAAATATAGACAGGTTTGATAAAGTGTTTTCGGCATTTAAGCTTAGTCTTGTGCTGGGTGTGATTATAAATTTCATAATTATTGCGGTACTGTTCAAGCTCACCGATATTTTTATGAAAAAACTTTATATGAAGTTCCGCCATAATGCTAATTTAGCACCTATGCATAATGTTTTGATTATTCTCAACCGTATTATAAAATTTATAATTGTTTTTGTTATTGCGGCATCATTTCTGCAAAGTCAGGGATATTCCCTGACTTCATTGATTGCGGGTTTTGGAATTACCGGTTTGGCTGTCGGGTTTGCTGCACAGCAAACTATCGCTTCAATTTTCGGAACTTTTGCAATTTTAACGGATAAAGTCTATAAAATCGGTGATTATATAAAAGTTAACGGTACCGAGGGAACTGTTGAAAATATAAATCTTCGTTCCACAAAGATAAGGACACTGGACAATTATTTGGTTACTATTCCCAATGACAAAATGGCTGACAGCGTTATTGCCAATATTTCCGAAGCTAATAAACGCAGAATTGATTTAACTTTCACGGTTACTTACTCCACCCAATCCGAAAAGCTTGAACGTGCCATGGATATCATAAAAGAATTGGTGTCGGAACGCTCCGATATGCACAAGGATATGACGGTATTTATAGACGAATTGGCGGACAGCTCAATAAATATAAGGCTTTTGGCTTATGCAAAAACAAAGGCTTATGATGCTTATGTAAAAATTAAAAGCAGTATTTACTTTGAAATTCTCCAAAGATTTACACAAGAAGGAATTGAATTTGCATTCCCGTCAACGACAATTTATACGGCAAAACAATGAATATAAAAATTATTGCAACGGGAAAACTGAAGGAAAAATATTTAAAAGACGGTATTGATGAGTTTATGAAGCGTTTGACACCTTATGCATCCGTTGAAATCGTAGAATTACCGGCTGTTGAAATTAAGGACGAACATCTTGTTCAAAGGGCTTTGAAAGAGGAAGGCGATAAAGTGCTGTCTTTTATAAAACCTCAGGCTTATGTAATTACGCTTGAAATAGGCGGTAAAATTCTATCGTCCGAGGAATTCGCGCAAAAAATCGAAATGCTTACGAATGACGGGATTTCGGAATTGGTTTTTGTTATCGGCTCATCATGCGGAATATCTTCCGTTGTATCGGAAAGAGCGGATTTTAAGCTGAGTTTTTCAAAAATGACATTTTTGCATCAATTTGCAAGATTAATGCTTATTGAGCAAATTTACCGTGCATTTAAGATTATAAAACATGAAACATATCACAAATAAACTAGCTTATTTGTGCATTTGCGCCTGACACGACTTCAATAATTTCCTGTGTTATGGCAAACTGTCTTGTCTTATTGTATTGAACGGAAAGTTCCGAAAGCATCTTTTCCGCATTATTGGAAGCTGCCGACATTGCCGTCATTCGGCTGGCAAGTTCACTTGCCTGTGCCTCCAAAAGCGACTGAAACAGAATGTTTGTCATATACATAGGTACGACTTTCTGCAATATGTGGTGCATGTCGGGCGTAAATTCCATAACCGGTTCCAAAATATTGTCATGAAGCCTTTCATAGTCATCGTTCAATCCTTTCAAAGGAAGAATTTCCCAGCTCTCCGTGAAATAGCTCATCATATTTTTAAAACGTGTTGTAATAACTTCAATCTTATCAATCTTGTGTGATACGAAATATTCCGCCATATCTTCAATTATAAGCTTTGCACCCTCGCCTGTGGGTTCATTTGCTATGCTGAGATATGTTTTTATGATTTCGCAGTTTAAGTCTTTACATTTACGTTTTAATGCGGAAATACCTTTTTGTCCGACTATAAACAAGAGAGTTTTAATACCTTTTGCCTGATATTCATTGACAATTTGAACGGTTTTTCTGACTATATTTGCATTGTAAGCCCCGGCAAGCCCTTTATTAGAAGTTATAACCAATAAACCGACGGATTTTATTTCGCTTACCCGCAAAAGTTCCGGATAATTGTCTATTGCACTTTTTATTTTGAGGCTGTGAGAGCTGTATGTGCCGACCGATGAAAGAAGTTTTTTAAACATTGAATTTAATTCACGTGTAAAAGGTCGTGACATTTTAACGGTATTTTCGGCTTTTTTTACTTTTGCCGCCGCAACCATTTTCATTGCACGTGTAATTTTTTGTGTACTTTTTACGCTTTGTATTCTGTTTTTTATATCTTTTAAATTTGCCATGATCTAAAATGTCTGTTTAAATTTGTTCAATTCATCGGTTAATTGTTTTTTATCGTCATCGGAGAGTGCGCTTCCGTCATTAAGATTGTCCGAAAGTTCTTTCAAATTAGCTTCCAAATGCGTAAACCATTCTTTCTTAAATCTCGGAATTTCGCTGTTTGCTATATCATCAAGAAGTCCTTCGTTAGCCGCAAACAATATTGATACCTGTTCTGCGACACTTAACGGATTATATTGAGGTTGCTTTAAGACTTCCGTAAGCTTTTCACCTCTGAGAAGCTGTTTTTTAGTAGCCTGATCCAAATCCGATGCAAACTGTGCAAAAGCTTCCAATTCTCGGTATTGAGCCAAATCAAGTCTTAATTTACCGGCAACCTGTTTAATAGCTTTGGTTTGTGCTGCACCTCCCACGCGGGAAACCGAAATCCCCGCATTAATTGCAGGTCTTACACCGGAATTAAACAAACTGCTTTCCAAGAATATTTGTCCGTCTGTTATTGAAATTACGTTTGTCGGAATGTATGCAGATACGTCCCCTGCTTGTGTTTCAATAATAGGAAGTGCTGTAATGCTTCCTCCGCCGAGTTTATCGTTTAGTTTGACGGCGCGTTCAAGAAGTCTGGAATGCAGGTAGAAAACATCACCGGGATAAGCTTCACGTCCGGGCGGGCGTTTGAGAAGCAGACTCATTGCACGGTATGCCTGAGCATGTTTTGACAAATCATCATAAATTATTAATACGTCTTTCCCTTGCTCCATAAATTCCTCACCGATAGCAACACCCGCAAACGGGGCTATATATTGCAAAGGAGCAGGTTCATTAGCCGTAGCCGAAACGATTATCGAATATTCCATTGCTCCTTTTTCTTCAAGAGTTTTTGCAATTTGAGCAACGGTAGAAGCTTTTTGCCCTATTGCAACATAAATACAAATTACGTTTTGTCCTTTTTGGTTGATAATTGTATCAATTGCAATGGCGGTTTTTCCTGTCTGTCTGTCGCCGATAATAAGTTCTCTCTGCCCTCTGCCGATTGGTGTCAGCGCATCTATTGCAGTCAAGCCTGTTTGAAGCGGCTGGTGTACGGATTTTCTGGTTACAATACCGGGTGCTACACGTTCAATGGGGCGTGTTTTTTCATAATTTATGTCCCCTTTCCCGTCAAGCGGTCTACCTGTCGGATCGACTATTCTTCCGATTAGCCCGTCTCCTGCGGGTACGGATGCTATTCTGCCCGTTGTTTTTACGGTCATGCCTTCCTTGATATGTGTATAATCGCCGAGTATTACGATACCCACGTTATCTTCTTCAAGGTTCATAGTTATGCCGAGCGTATCATGTCCGTCATCAAACTGTACAAGTTCATTTGACATAACATTTCTAAGCCCGTAAATCCTTGCAATTCCGTCACCAACCTCAATTACGGTACCGGTGTTGGAAATTTCCGCCTGAATTTCGTAATTTTCAATTTTACTTTTGATTATTGAACTGATTTCGTCCGGTTTTAACAGTGTCATAATTTTTACCTCATATTTTACTTAGTTTCTCAAATCTGTTTAAGATACTGTAATCGGCGGTATCATCACCCGATTTTATAATCAAACCGCCTATGATATCTTTATTCTTATGCCATTCGGCAGTAATATTTTTGTTGTACTTAGCTTTCAGTTTTTCCGTAAGTTTTTGTTTTTGTTCATTTGAAAGCTCTACGGCAGAAATAATTTCAACTCTTTGAATATTTTCTATTTCATCAGTTTTTTCATCGTACGCTTTCACAATACCATCAAGCTCTTTAAATCTTTTCTTTTCAACAAGAATTTTCAAAAAGTTCAAAACTTTTTCGCTGATGTTATTTTTAAATACACTTTCAAGAATATCATTTTTAGCTTGTGCGGAAATTGCCGGATTAAGCAAAACATCCGATAAATCTTCGGAATTTGACAGCGTTTGCATAATCATATCCAAATCTTTTTTTACCGATTTGAAATCATTTTCCGCATTTATAAGTGATTGTGCATAAGTTTTTTCGGAAATATTTGTCATAATGCACCTATACTTTCATCTATAAACTTGTTGTGCAGTTCGGGATTTTCTTCAAGCATTTTTATAACTTTTTGTTTTGCAAGTTCAATAGCCGATTGAAAAGTTTCGTCACTAAGCTTTGCGGATACCGTTTTTTCCTGTGCTTCAACGGAACGGCGGAAGTTTTTATCAAGCATTTTTATCTGCTCATCCGTGTTTTGAAGTATTTTATCCGTTAATGTTTGAGCTTTTGTTAATGCATCGTTGTGCCTTTTATTGAGTTCTTCCGAAAGATTTTTTACGGATTTTTTTGCATCTTTTAATCGTTTATCCGCACTTGTCTGCTCTGCTTTTGCGTTGTTTACGGTATTGGCTATGGCGGTTCTTAAACTTTCAATCCTGTCCGAAAGGTTCAGCTTGTTTGCAAGTACGGCAAAAATAAGCAGTAAAACCGCGAAATTAAACGTATTAGACTGTACTATTGTCTGCCAGAATGTCATGCACTAACCTTTCTTACAATTAATTCGGCAAGTTCATCAGCTATGGTATCAAGTTCTTTTTTTTTCGATAATGCCTCATCTTCGAGATCTTTTTTTGCCGCGGCAAGATCGTTTTTGAACTTTTTAACAGCTTTTGACTTGTTGTCCGAAGCATTTTTGTTTGCTTCATCTGTCTTTTCCGCAATCAATTTTTTTGCATCCCGTTGTGATTTTGCAAGTTTTTCTTCTCTGTCTTTGGTTATTGCTTCTGCCTCACCGTTGCTTTTTTGAGCATCAGAAATCATATTGTCAATGTACTTTTGGCGTTCATTGATAATGTTTTCGAGCGGTTTGTAGAATATCTTGTTCATAACAAGCGTGAACAGAATAAAACTTACTATTGATACAAGAAATGTTGCGTTAAATTCCATTTTATTTACCTAACAATAAAAATGCTATAACGAATGCATAAAGTGCACATGCTTCTGATAAAGCCGCACCTAAAAGGAAGAACCCGAAAGCTTTTCCGGCAACTTCCGGCTGTCTTGAAACCGCATCCATTAACCCTTTTGTTGCAAATCCGATACCGAGTCCTGCACCTACCGCACCGAAACCGATTGCAATACCTGCTCCCAGATGTGCCATTTGTGAAATTGTTTGTTCCATTTTTTCTCTCCTTATATTTTTAATGTTCTTCTTGTACTGCCGAGCCTATATAAGCTATTGTAAGCATCATAAACACGGTTGCCTGTATGAATGCAACCAGTATTTCAAAAAGCATTACGGGTAAAGGCAGAAAATATGCCATTGCCCCGAGTGTTATTGAAACCAATATTTCTCCCGCAAATATATTTGCAAAAAGTCGGATTGCCAAACTCAACGGCCTTGTAAACATTTCCAAAAGCTCCACAAGCGCCATGACAATTCCGGTGAAACTGAATTCGTGAATAAAAAACTTTCCGCCTTTAGATTTTATTCCTGCAAATACATAGTAAATCAATACAATTATTGCCATTGCGGAGGTTAAGTTTATATCGTTTGTGGGAGAAGCCAATTCCGCTCCGTTTTTTAAATGTATTATTCTTAACGGTAGCTGTCCCATTAGATTGGCGGTTATTATAAACAAAAACAGAGATGCAACAAGCGGAACATGCTTTTTGTTTTCCGTTTCAATCATTGTGTTTAAAGTTCCGTAAAAAAACTGCATTATACTTTCGGCAGCCGCCTGCAGTTTATTCGGAAATAATGAAAGATTTCTTGTCGATATAATTGCAAAAACAATTACAACAAACATCGCAAACCACATTGTGAATATGGTATCCAGATTTAATGAAACGTTATGTCCTCCTATGCTGACTGTATAAATCCAATGTTCCATGTTGTCTCCCCAATTTATTTTAAACTGATAAAAAAAAAATCGCAAATTTTTTATGTTTGATTTAAGATTATTATATATGAGTTTAAATACAAGGGAGAAAATTAACATTATCAGATTGGAGGAGACTGATTCCACCAACCTTTACGCTAAGCGTAATTTAGCTCAATTGCCCGACAGGTCGGTTGTGAGTGCTTCATGCCAAACGCATGGACGCGGCAGGTTTGACAGAGCATGGGTTGATTTGGGCCCCGGTAATATATTTATGTCCGTTATTTTAAAACCTTCCGATAATTTTATTGATGTTTATTCAAATTTAACTCAATATTTTTCAATATGTCTTTGCCGAGTTTTGGAAGAATACGGGCTTAATCCGACAATAAAGTGGCCTAATGATGTATTAATTGACGGTAAAAAAATTGCGGGTATACTCAGCGAGACCGTTATGCAGGGAAAAATTTTTAACGGACTTATTCTCGGTGCCGGAATTAATTTGAATGCTTCGCGTGAAGATATAAAACATATAACCGATAAAGCCGTTACGTCGCTTAATCTGGAACTTAACCGTCCGGTTGATAAAGAAGAATTTTTACAGAAGCTTTTGTTTGAATTTTTTGCCGGTTATGATGAATTTTTAAACAAAGGCTTTAAATTTATTAAAGAAGATTATCTGTCTAAAGCAATATTTCTCGGGAAAGAGATTTCCGTAAAGATTTTTGACGGTATAAAATCCGGCATTGCCAAAGAAATCACTGATTCCGGAGAACTTGTTTTGGCAAATAATTTTGGAGATACTATTTTGACAATGGGAGATATATTATGAATGAAACATTAATTCAAGGACTTACCCTTATGGGAATCGGTATGGGGTTTGTTTTAAGTTTCCTGTGTATATTGATTGCGGCCATGAATATTATGTCCGCAGTTGTCGGATATTTAAACAAAATTTTCCCCGAAAAAGTTGAAGTTGTTGAAAGAAAATCCGTAACAACGGGAGATGATGCTGCCATCGCTCTTGCAATCGCCGTTGCTGCGGCTAGAAAATAAATTTACTGTTAAGAAATGAAAGGATATAAAGATGAGTAAAAAGCTTATTAAAGTAATGGACGCGTCTTTCAGGGACGGTTTTCAATCCGTTTACGGTGCAAAAGTTCTTGTGGACGACTTTATTCCCGCTCTGCAGGCTGCTGCGGATGCAGGTATTAAACACTTTGAAACCGCAGGCGGTGCAAGATTTCAGGCTCCGATATTTTTCTGCAATGAAAATGCATTTGAAACAATGGATAAAATCAGAGCTGCTGTCGGACCTGATGTTAAACTTCAATCTCTTGCACGCGGTGTAAATGTTGTGGGACTTAATTCTCAACCCCGTGATGTTATTGATTTACACGCAAAAATGTTTAAAAAACACGGTATTGATGTTATCAGAAACTTTGATGCTTTAAACGATGTTAATAATCTTATTGACTCCGCTAACAGCATTAAAAAATACGGGCTTCAGCATGAAGTTACAATTACCATGATGGCGCTGCCTTACGGTTGTGAGGGTGCTCATGATCCCGATTTTTATGAACGGGTTTTGAGAAACATACTTGATGCGGGCATTCCGTTTGACAGTCTTGCATTTAAAGATGCATCCGGAACTTCTACCCCGCGTACGGTCTACGAAACCGTCAGACGTACAAGAGAAATTTTAGGTGCGGATGCTCATATCAGATTTCATTCTCATGAAACTGCAGGCACCGCTCTTGCGGCTTATCTTGCAGCCTTGGACGGCGGTGCTGACGGTATCGACCTTTCAATGAAACCTGTTTCCGGCGGAACGGCACAGCCCGACATTATTTCTATGTGGCATGCTCTGCGCGGTACGGATTACGATTTGGGTATTGATATTAAGAAAATCATGGAAACTGAAGAAATCTTTAAAGAATGTATGAAAGATTATCCGATATCTCCTATATCTCTGGCTGTAAATCCGATACTTATTCAGGCTCCTCTGCCCGGCGGTGCTACGGCTACAACCGTTAACCAGTTAAAAGATATGGGCTTGCTTGACAAATTCCCGAAAGTTATTGCAAATATGAAGGAAGTTGTTGAAAAAGGCGGTTTTGCTACATCAGTTACTCCTGTTTCGCAATTCTACGCTCAGCAGTCCTTCTTGAATGCTATTACTGATAAACCTTGGGAGCAGGCAAACCCAGGTTATGCTAAAATGGTTCTCGGATATTTTGGAAAAACGCCTTGCGAACCTGATCCGGAAATTATTAAATGGGCTGAAGAAAAAACAGGTTTGAAACCGACCACGGAAAAAGTTGTTGACTTAAACGACAAAGATCCCGAAAAAGGTTTGAAAAATGCGGAAGAAAGATTGAAAGCCGCAAATCTTCCCGTCACGGATGAAAACCTCTTTATCGCAGCCGCATGTAAAGACGGCAATGTTGATAAAGGTATTGACTTCCTTCTCGGTAAAGGTACGGTTTCGGTTAATAAAAAATCTCCGGATGCCAAATCGGAAACTTCTTCATCTGATTCATCAAACGGTTATACGGTTACCGTTAACGGAAAGAAATATGCGGTTGCGCTTGAAGGTAAAAGAGCAACGGTTAACGGAAAACTTTATGACTTTGATGTTAAAGACGGTATTGAAGCTTCTCATTCCCCCGCCGGCGAAGGTACACCGGTTAAGGCTGCTCTGCCCGGAGTTGTCTTAAAGGTGCTTGTTTCTTCCGGTGATACGATATCAGAAGGAGATGTATTGCTTGTTGTTGAAGCAATGAAAATGGAAACCGAAATTAAATCACCTGTGTCCGGTGTTGTTAATACGGTTGAAGTTGAACTCGGAAGTAAAGTTAAAACAGGCGATGTGCTTGTAACAATTTCATAACAGAGGATTATAACAATGAATATAACAGACAGTTTAATTAAATTATGGGGATCCACGGGATTGGCAAACTTTATACAGCCCGTTGATCCGAATATTACAAACGGATTTGAGCAGTTCTTGCATCAATACGGTTCACCTATTATGCTTTTAATCTGCTGTTTCCTTTTGTGGCTTGGTATTAAAAAACAATACGAACCGCTTTTACTCGTTCCGATTGCATTCGGAGGTTTATTATCAAATATTCCCGTTGCTGATATTGCGGGACCTCACGGATTTCTCGGAATTATTTATGAAGCGGGTATTCATCAGGGAATTTTTCCGTTGATAATCTTTATGGGGGTTGGTGCTATGACGGATTTCGGTCCGTTGATTGCCAATCCTAAAACCGCATTGCTCGGCGGGGCGGCACAATTCGGTATATTCGGTGCACTGCTTTTGGCACTGTGTATATTCGGATTTACCTTACCGCAATCCGGTGCCATTGGTATTATCGGCGGTGCTGACGGCCCGACATCTATTTATGTTACTTCTAAATTAGCTCCTGAACTTTTAGGTGCAATTGCTGTTGCGGCTTACTCATATATGGCTTTGGTACCGGTTATTCAACCGCCTATTATGAAGCTTTTAACCACTAAAAAAGAACGCGAAATTCAAATGTCTCAGTTAAGAGAAGTATCAAAGAGAGAAAAAATCGTATTCCCGCTTGTAGTTTTGGGATTATGTATAATCTTCCTTCCCGATGCCTGCCCGCTTATCGGTGCTTTGACTTTCGGAAATCTTTGCAAAGAATGCGGTGTCGTTGAAAGATTATCCGACACTATGCAAAATGCATTAATCAATATTGTAACAATATTCTTAGGGTTGTCGGTCGGTTCAAAATTATCGGCTGAACAATTTTTAACAACTCAAACATTGTTTATTTTGATTTTAGGCATATTGGCATTCAGCTTTGCAACAGGTGCGGGCGTAATTTTTGCAAAAATTATGAACCTGTTCTCTAAAACCAAAATTAATCCGCTTATCGGTGCTGCAGGTGTTTCTGCTGTTCCGATGGCTGCACGTGTCGCAAATAAGGTTGGCTTGGAAGCTAATCCGCAAAACTACCTGCTTATGCACGCTATGGGACCGAATGTCGCAGGTGTAATCGGTTCCGGTGTTGCCGCAGGTATACTTTTGGCATTGTGTAATTAAAATTTATAATGCATAATCAAAGACAGCCTATGAGCTGTCTTTTTTTATTAATGTTTTGTTACAATTGTACTTAATTAAACGATATTGTATAATTATTGTATGGATTTAATTGTTCAAAAAATAGGAATAATCAAGAACGAAATGACTCATTTGTGGAATGCACTGATAGTTGTAATTGGCGGTACGCTGGGTTTATTTTTGGTACCTTATTCATTAAAAACTTTATCATTGATTATTATCGGAATTGTAATGTTCTTTTTGCTTGTAAATGCATATATTTTGAGAAGAAACATACTTTTTGAATTGTTAAGCCAAATGAACAAGGAGGAAACATGGACAGTTCATTAAATTTAATACAATGTTTTGCATTATTTATAATTCTTTGCGGGATAGCTTATCTTGCTTATATGATGCGGCTTGAACCCAAAAAGAAAGACTAAATGGTTATATCTATTGTTTTGCCTATTTTTTCAACTATAGGTTCCACGAATTCGCGTAAATTTTGTTTGCTCGGATTATCTTTTATAAATTCTGAGATTTTTGATGAAGCTTCTGCGATTTGAGGGTATTTATCGGTAATTTGGTTTCCGATGGCTTGTAAATAATAGCGATAACCTCTGTTTCCGGCAGCTTTCATCGGCGTTTTCCAGAAAGTATCGATTATCGGTTTAAGATCCGATACACTATCACTTTGAATCATTTTTAATGTAGTTGTTTCCAGAACCTTTATTGTATCTACTTTTGTGCCGAATGACGGGGTTGAATTATTAATAATCATATTCATATAAATGCACAAAAAAAATTTTTTTGCTATTACTGAAAAATAATTACAAAGAATTAGTGCAAAATTTTTGCTCTTAGTATATAATAAGTGCATAAGAAGGAGTTATATATGTCAATTGATGATGCATTGGTTATGATTTTGGCGGGCGGCGAAGGTAAAAGACTTTATCCGCTGACTAAAGACAGAGCAAAACCGGCTGTACCGTTTGGCGGGCGTTACAGAATTATTGATTTTGTTTTAAATAATTTTATTAATTCCGGATTTTTTAAGATAAAAGTTCTGACACAATATAAGTCAGATTCTTTGAACAAGCATATAACACACGGATGGGCTTTGTCTCCGTTTTTAAATCAGTATGTCGATTTATGCCCTGCACAAATGAGAACCGGCAGTGACTGGTACAGAGGCACTGCAGATGCTATTTATCAAAACATTTTTCATATAAATGATGAAGATCCGGATTATGTATGTATATTTGGTGGCGACCATATTTATAAAATGGATGTTTTCCAAATGCTTAAATATCACAAAAAAAAAGAAGCCGATTTGTCAATTTCCGCCATTCCTATACCGATTTCAGAGGCATCCGAATTCGGAATTATTGAAGTTGATGATGATTGGCGCTTAACTAATTTTGTTGAAAAACCTTCTTATACCCCGAAATCAATTCCCGGAAATCCTGATTATTGTCTGGCTTCAATGGGCAATTATATTTTTAAAAAAGATATTTTACTTGATGCATTGGACAGAGATAATAAAACGGAAGCTTCGCATCATGATTTTGGCAAAGATGTTATTCCGATGCTTTTGAAAGAGGGCAAAAGAATTTATATTTATAATTTCAATGATAATTCTTTCCCCGGAATGTCCGATACGGAGCGCGGTTACTGGCGTGATGTCGGAAGTATTGATGCTTATTGGCAGGCAAATATGGATTTACTGGCTTATGATCCCGAATTGAATATATATTCGCAGGAATGGCCGTTAAGAACCTTTAATTATAACTATCCGCCTGCAAAATTCGTTTGGGAAGAAGGCGAGCGTGTCGGTATGGCAACCAACTCAATGGTATCCGAAGGTTGCGTTGTATCAGGCGCAGGGTTGTCACGGTGCATTCTTTCTCCTAAAGTTAAAGTCAACAGTTTTTCACAAATTTCCGAAAGCATTTTGATGGAAAATGTCCAAGTGGGAAGATATTCAAAAATCAGACGGGCTATTATTGATAAAAATGTTGTAATACCTCCGAACTCCCGTATAGGCTTTAACAGGGAAGAAGATGAGCGCAGAGGATTTCATGTTTCACCTAACGGTGTAACTGTTGTTCCAAAAGGTGCGATTTTGTAGCTTCTTGAAATTCGTCATATTTTTTGTTAATTTTTATTTACAAACTGCTTTTTTTAGGCAATTTTTTACCTTCATAATCTTTATTGATTTGGGTAGTGTGAAATATGACGTCTGTAAGAACATACATTATTAATACCTCGCTCTATAAGGGTGTGCAAAAATCGGTTCGATATGTCAAGCAAAAAGGCTTGGATGTTATGCCCGAACGGATTTTGTCGGGTGAAAAATTTATTGACGGTATAAAATATATCGGTAAAAACTTTTCATCCGATAAGCAGCGTGTCGCGTTAGGCTTAACAGCATTGGTTACTCAGCCCTATATTGATGCGCACAACAAGAGAGTTGACGAACAAACCCGTAAAGTTTCCGTTGCAAAAACTGTTGCAAAAATTATTGCGGGCACCTTAACGGGATTTTTTATCCGATACGGTTGTATAAAAGGCATAAAGGCTCTTTCACAAATTCCGGGTAAAAATGTTCCGAAATGGAAAACTCTATTTACTCCAAAGGGAATAAAAGATAATACAACCGAAGCTTTTGAACAATACAGAAATGCAATGGGAACCGTGGCTGCTCTTGTTATAATGCTGTTTACAAATTTCTTAATTGATGCACCGCTTACCAAATTTATGACCAATGCATTTATGAAAAAGATGGAGGATAAAAAATGACTCCTCCGTTAAGTATGTTTGGAAAATTTAAAGCGGCACTTTATAAAAATTACGGCGAAAACCCCGGAACAATGCTTGTGCATACCGGAGCATTAGGTTGGCTTTTATCTTCGCTTGCACAAATTTTTGCCGTAGCCGTAAACGATAAAATTTCTCCGGAACAGAAAAGTTTTCTTATCCCGCAGGAGTTTGCCGATGCTGCTATAAATATTCTCTCTTTTTATATTGTGACAAGTTCTTTTAAAAACTTTGCATCAAAACTTGTTTCTACGGGAAAATTGTCTACAAAATCAATAAGAAACGCCTTGCAAAAACAAAATGTAAGTAATTCTGTGATTGGTAAACTTGATTTTAATATCGGTAAATTAAAAAATACTCCGAAGGATTACAAGCCATTTAAAAACGGTGTTGAGGTTATCGCAAGTACTATAGGTTCAATTGCTTCCTGCAACATTATTACTCCGTTATTGCGAAATGAATATGCGGCCGTAAGGCAAAAAGAGATTGTTTCCAAGATGCGTTCGCAAAATGAAAAAAAACAGGCCGGTCCTTATTATAAATATTCTATGGCAGATTTTCAAAATTTGTCCGGAGGCAATTTAAAAATATAAAATTAATATTACTCCCGCAACTATACAGGTTATCATTATAAAAAACATTATTGAAAGTTTTATAAACGGATCCTGTTTAGAATCTTTGTCTTGCTGCAGTTTTGAAAGTACGCTCTTGCTGTAATCCGTTTTCAGTTCGTTTTTTGTTCTTTCAAATGAGGAGTGAAGTAATTTTTTAAATGTATATATGTTTTCCAAATCTTGCCTTGCCAAAGGGTTTGAGATAGCAATTTTTTTAAGCCTGATATTTTCCAAATCATCTAACTCGTTATCAATGTATGCTGACAAGTTGCTTTTAAAATCCTCGTACTGTTTTGTAATGTATGGATTTTCAATTTCTTCATTTTGAGTTTCAATAAAATTTCCTATCATGTTTTTAAGTTTTATATATTTTTCCATACATTCGGGACACTGTTCAAGATGTTCCCGTACATAACGGGCCAGCTTGGTACTCAATTTATCTTCGGCATAAAAACTCAAAAGTGCCGTAACTTGTTCACATGACAGTTGATATTTCATATTTTTCTCCTATATATAAGCTTTTAAATCTTCCTGTAACTTACCTCTTGCTCTTGCAATACGGGATTTTACGGTACCTAAACTGGAATTTGTTGCTTCCGCAATTTCTTCATAACTCAACCCCTGAAACTCTCTCAAAACTATTGCAATCCTAAAAGGTTCGGGAAGTGCAAGTACGGCATTTTTAATTATTTTTTCCAATTCGGCAGATATGCATTTTTCGTAAGGTTTGCATTTGTTATCCAACAGCTTGCATTTAATTGATGCACTCTTTTCGCTGTCTTCATCTATTGAAATAGTTTCTACCTGCCTTTGCGACTTTCTCAGCTGATCATAAAAAAGATTTGTTATAATTTGATTAAGCCAGCCTTTAAATAATTTCGGGTTTTTAAGAGTTTTAATATTTTTGGCTACCCGTAAAAGAGCTTCTTGCGTTAAATCTGATATATTTTCCTGTTTTTTGCACAGGTAAGAAAATGATGCAAAAACATTTTTTTGTTCGCGTCTGATAAGTTCTTCAAGCGCTTTGAAATCGTTTTGCTGTGAAAGAACAACCAGTTCTTCCAGCGCCATTTTCTTATACTGCGTCATAGATTTCTCCTTATCTATATGGTAAGGAAATTTTGCTGCAAAATGCTCATTCGTTAATACATAGCCGATAGAGTATATTTTTTGTTTTGAAAGTATAAAATAGAGGGGTAATAAAAAAGCCTCTTTTCAGAGGCTTTTTTTATTCTTTTAAGAATGATTCATAATTTCTTGCCAGAAGGTGCGTTCTTACCTGATTTATCAAATCAAGTGCCACACCTACCATAATTATTAATGACGTTGCTCCGATACCCTGTAAGGTTTTTATATTTGTAACGTAACTTGCAAGTGACGGAACAAGAGCGATAATACCAAGCCCCAAAGCACCGATAAAGGTTGTTTTTGTTAAAATTTTATCAAGTGCTTCCGCCGTAGGTTTCCCTGGTTTTATTCCGGGAATTGATGAACCGTATTTTTTAAGGTTGTCAGCAATGTCTTTAGGCTGCATATTAGGCATTATTGATGCATAGAAGAATGTTAATGCCACAATTAATGCAAAATATAAGGCATAATATGTAATCCCGTCAGGGCTTAATACCTGATTTAAGTGTATTACCACGTTTTTAACAGCTTCGCTTCTGAAATTAGCCTGCCCGACCAAGCTTAGTATTGTTGACGGGAAAAGCAATATTGCAATAGCAAAGATAATAGGCATTACGCCGCCGGGATTCAGTTTAAACGGAATATATGAATTCATCCCGCCGTAAACTTTGTTGCCGACCTGCCTTTTCGGGTTTACTATTATAACTTTTCTGACTGCTTCCTGCATAATTACAATGAAAATCATTGCCGCAAAGAAAATTAAAAGTAATACGGTCAATCCTAACTGCATCATTGTGTTGTTAGCAACAATCTGTGCCGTTCTTGACGCGTAAATCGGTATACCTGATAAGATACCGATAAAGATTATCAAAGAACCGCCGTTTCCGATACCTTTTTCGGTAATAAGTTCGGAAATCCACATTACAAGAACCGAACCGGATGTTAATACAATAATTGAACTTATAAAGAACATTAAAGGATTAACGTTCGGTAAAACGGCACCCGGCAAGTGATGAAGATACAGCATAAAGATTAATGACTGAAATACGGCCAGTACAACCGTAAATAAGCGTGTGTACTGTGAAAGTTTTCTTCTGCCGGCTTCTCCTTCTTCTTTCTGAAGTTTTTCCAATGACGGAACAACAACTGAAACAAGCTGGATAATAATTGATGATGTGATGTAAGGTCCGATACCTAAAGCAAAGATTGAAACTTTACCCAGCGCACCACCCGAAAACAAATCCAAAAATCCTATGATATTGTTTCCTTGTGCGATATTGCTGAAAATGGCATTATTAATACCGAATAAGGGCATCTGAACCCCGAATCTGAATGCAGCTATCATCATGAATGTAAAAAGAATTTTTTCTTTCAATCCCGATGCCTGCCACATTGACATCAAATCTGAAGTTGTCGGCATTCTCATACCTTGTGCCATTATACTAACTCAACCTTTCCGCCTGCTTTTTCGATTTTCTCTTTTGCCGAAGGTGTTACGTAACAAGCTTTTACTGTAACTGCTTTTTTTAATTCTCCGCTTCCGAGAACTCTCAAACCAACGCAAGAATCTTGAACTCTGCCTGCTTCTTTCAAAATTTCAAGAGAAACTTCTTTCATGCCGTATTGAGCAATTCTGCCAACATTGATTTCGGCATATTGAAGCTGATTGATAATTTTGAATCCTTTCAATTTCGGCATTTGTCTGTATCCGGGCATCTGTCCGCCTTCAAATCCTCTTTTGGATGAATTTCCGGAGCGCTGACCTTCACCGTTGTGTCCGCGGCAGGATGTTTTACCTCTGCCTGATGAACGGCCTCTGCCTACCCTTTTTGTTTTATGTGTTGAACCTTCCGCAGGTTTCAAATCTTCTAATGTAATTGTCATTTTTCTTATTCCTTTCGTTCTAATTGCTCGCGATTAACTGTCGCCGTGAGGCTATACGCAATCAAAATACTTATTCCACTATTTGAACTAAATGAGGTACTTTATTAACCATACCTAAAATAGTTGCGCTGTTGTAATGTTCCACAACCTGATTTTGTTTTGTCAAACCAAGCCCTTTAACAACTTTGCGTTGTGCTTCGGATGCTCCGATAAGGCTTCTTACAAGTTTGATTTTTATTTGTTGTAATTTTGCTTTTGCCATTTTTTATATTCCTTATTATTTATATTACCTAAAATTAAATCACCCGTCAGTTTGCTAATTTAATAATTCAGCCATTGTAAGACCGCGTTTTTTAGCAACTTCATTGAACGGAGTTAAAGCTTTTAAAGCTTCCAATGTAGCATTAGCAGCGTTCAAAGGAGCTTTTGAACCCAATGATTTTGCAAGAATATTTTCAATACCTGCAAGTTCAAGCACTAAACGTACCGCACCGCCCGCAATAATACCGGTACCTTGTGAAGCCGGTCTTAACATAACGGAACCTGCACCGGAACGTCCTGTGATAGGGTGAGGAATAGTTGTTTTGAAAATAGGAACGGTAATAAGATTTTTTCTTCCGTCCGCAATTGCCTTTTGAATAGCAATGATAACTTCCGAAGCTTTGGCACAGCCGACACCGACCTGTCCTTTTTTATTACCTACAATAACAATTGCACGGAAGCTCAATTTCTTACCGCCTTTAACAACTTTAGTTACACGGTTAATTTGAACTACACGTTCAATCCATTCTGACTGCGGTTTTTCTTCGGTAGTTTCGATTTTCTGTTTTTTTGTTCCGCGAGATCTTCTTTTTGAAGGTCTTCCTTCTTCGGGTTGAAGTTCTTCAACAGGAGCTTCGTTTACAGTTTCTTCCGAAGCGGTTTCAACTGTTTCTTCAGTGGCTTCAACTGCTGTTTCTTCGGTTGTTTCGGCAACATTGCCTGCTGCTTCTTCAACATTCAATTCGTCTTTGTTTTCTAAATCCATTAATTTTTACCTTTCATTTTATTCTTGTATAATAACGAATACACCATAAACAGGCTCTGAAATAAGCCTATGGTAAAATATTCGCGGGTAACTTTTCTGACAAGGATTATTATTGCAAAGACAAAAATAAAAATCAAGTATTATTAATAATCAATTTTATCTTAATACTTTAGCCGTACAATCAAGCATACACAATTTTAATTATAAATTGCTCATTATATCCGTTAAGGTTTTAATCATAACTGATTTAAAATGTTCGCATTCTTCTTTATTTTTAGCCTCAAAACGAAGTGTAAAAACAGGTTCCGTGTTACTTTGGCGGATTAAGGCAAAACCGCCGTCAAATACTATTCTCATTCCGTCTAAAGTTATGATATCTTTTATTTCGGAACCGAACATATCTTGATTTTCCGATACGTGTTTTTCAAATCTTTCAAGCACACTTTTTTTCAGTTCGTTAGCGCAAGGGAAACGAACTTCTTCCGATGAATACACTTTATCAAACGGTTCAAGCATATCCGATATTTTAAAATTCGGATTAAGTTTTTTATGTTTTGCGATAATTTCAATAATTCTGCATCCCGCATAAACTGCATCATCATAACCGTAATATCTGTCCTTAAAGAAAGTATGTCCGCTCATTTCTCCGGCAAGAAGCGCATTTGTTTCTTTCATTTTGTCTTTGATGTATCCGTGTCCGGTTTTGCACATAACGGCATTTCCGCCGGATTTGTTAATTTCATCGTAAAGCACCTGCGAGCATTTTACTTCGCTGACAATTGCGGGTGATGAATTCTTACTTGTTTCAAGTAAATCTTTTGCATATATAAATAAGAGTTTGTCGCCCGTAAGGTATTTGCCTTCCGAGTCAATAACTCCTATTCTGTCGGAATCTCCGTCAAAGGCTATACCTGCATCGGCTTTATTTTCAACAACGACTTTTTTAATTGTATCGAGAGTTTTTTCAACACTGGGGTTCGGATGGTGATTCGGAAAAGTTCCGTCAGGTTCAGAGAAAAGCTCAATTACTTCGCAGCCCAGCTCTCTGTACAATTGCGGGGCAACAACTCCGCCTGTGGCGTTTGCGGAGTCCGTTACTATCTTTAAACCTTCGCCTGTTTTGCCGAAAGCTTTTTTCATTTCTTCAATATATTGAGGGATAATATTAAAATCCTTTATTTTTTTTGTATCTGCGGATTTAATATTTTGTGTCCAATTTTTATATGTAAGTTCTTTTACTTCTTTAATTTGGCTTTCGTTAAGGGTTCTTTTGCCGTAAGTCATTTTAAGCCCGTTATATTCCGGCGGGTTATGGCTGGCTGTAATGATTGCGGCAGCAATAACCTTTTTACCGTCCGTAATTGTATCGGGCAAGCCTGCCGCTTCCGAATAATATCCTATGGGAGTCGGCGCAAGTCCTAAATTAATTACATAAGCTCCGGCTGATGTAATACCGGCAATAAGTGCATCTTCAAGTGATTTTGAATGAAGTCTTGCATCACGGGTTACGGTTATAAGCATATCCGATTCTTTTATACCCGACTGTGCTTTTAACCATTCCGCAAAGCCCGTGCCGATATTAAAGAACAATTCTTCGGTTATATCTTCTTTGTAAATTCCTCTTATATCGTTTTTGCCGAAAGCGTTATTGTATTTTTGCATAAAAATTTCTCTCCCTGTATAATTAATATATCATGAACAAGTTTTTTGAAAACTTATCGGACAATCAAAAATTTGCTGCCTGGGTATTTATTCTGCCCGCTTTTTTAGGAACTCTTATATTTATTATTATTCCTGTTATATGTTCTTTCGGATTAAGTTTTGCCAAGTGGGATTTGCTCAATCCTATTGAATTTGCGGGACTTGCAAATTACAAAGAAATATTTTCGGAGCCGTTATTTTATAAAATATTTATGAATACGGTTGTTTTTGCTCTTTCAACATCAATACTCGGTGTTATAATTCCTTTAATTCTTGCATGTATTCTTAATTCAAAAATCAGAGGTTCTGAGTTTTATAAAACCGCATATTTTCTGCCGTTTATTACGCCGATGATTGTCATAGGAGTTGTTTGGGAATGGATTTTTGATCCGAATATCGGGCTGTTAAATCATATTTTGCATCTTCATATAAATTGGCTATATGATACTCATTTTGCCATGATTGCCCTCATTATCGTATCTGTGTGGAAGTTAATCGGATACAATATGATTATATTTTTATCCGCGCTTGGCGGAATTTCACAAAGTATGTTTGAGGCTGCAAAAATTGACGGAGCATCTCCCTATCAAACTTTTAAAAATGTAACCGTTCCGCTTTTGTCGCCGTCAATATTTTTTGTTGTAATTATAACAGCGATAAGTTCTTTTCAGGTTTTTGATTTAATTTATCTTATGACGCAGGGCGGGCCTTTAGACAGCACAAATGTTCTTGTTTATGCTATTTATAAAAATGCGTTTGAATACTTTAACGCAGGCAAAGCATCGGCAATTGCCTACGTTTTATTCACGGTTATTCTTGTATTAACTCTTATCCAGTGGAATTTGAGAAAGAAACTTGTCTTTGGTGAAAACTAGTATTTTGCTATTACGTCCGCAGAAGTAATTTTGCACTGCAATTTATCGTTTCCGAGAAATTTTCTGAATAATTTGCTGTTTTGAAGTTGTGCAAGATTTAAAATTCCTTCCAGAGTTGCTTCTTCCGGAACTTTAGCCGTGCTTGCGTTTATAGGAAAAGATTTTTTCCCGATGGTAAAGTTTGAAAAGACCTTTTCGCCTGATTTACCGTGCATTATTAATATATCGCCGTCATTTACGTTTTTTAATATATTTAATGCGGCATCAAGATTTAAAAGTTTTCCTTTTTTCCCCGCATATTTGACCGTATCCGTAAAATATGCGTTTTTGATAAATCTCATACCAAAACTTGTATGGTTTGAAGCAAAATTGGTTTTTTGGATTTCCATAGTTTTTTCTCCTTTTTCTTACTCAAAACAACTAAACAAAATTTTTTGTTATTTTATAAACTTATGTTACAAAATTCAGAAAATTTTTAAAGTTTTTTTTACATGCTCCCGTTAAAAAAAATAGGGAGTGTATTTTATGTTTAACGATTTAAAAAAAGAAAAACTTATTATTGAAATTACCAATCTTATTCAAAACGGTCAAGCAGATGATATTGATGATTACTGCGAATTTATGAAAGATGTAATATTAAACACATCGGGATTAAACTGAATGTCTAATGTAAAATATGTTCCGTAAGATTATATTAATCTTATGAAAATAGTTATTTTAGGCGGTGTCGCGGCCGGTGCTAAAGCGGCGGCAAAAGCCCGCAGAACATGTTCCGATGCTGAAATTGAATTATATACCGATGATACTCATATATCATATTCGGCATGCGGATTACCTTATTTTATTGAGGGAAATTTTGAAGATTACAGACTGCTTCTTGTGCGTTCTCCGGAAGAATTTGAAAAGAGCGGAGTTAAGGTATTTTTAAAACACCGTGCCGCAAAGATTATTCCGTATTCAAAACAGGTGCTTATAGAAGATTTAAATTCAAAACGCGCATTTTTAATTGATTATGACAAATTAATTATTGCTACCGGTGCAAGAGCAATAGTTCCGAATATCACGAATGTTGATTTAAAGAATATATTTACTTTAAGGAAGCTTGAGGACGGAATTGCCATAAAAAATAAAGTTCAGGAGTCTAAAAATGCAGTAATTGTCGGAGGCGGTTATATCGGTATGGAGCTGTTAGAAGCTCTTGTGAAACAGAAGCTTCATGTAACATTATTTGAATATGCACCTCATATTATGACAATGTTCGATGAAGATATGTCCGAGCTGATTTATGAACAGTTAAATTCGATAAGTGCCGGCAGATTTGAGATATACCGCTCGGAACTTGTAACGGAATTTTCGGGAGATAACAACGGTGTTCATAAGGTAAGAACAGGTTCGGGCAAAGAACTTGAAGTTGATCTTGTCATAATAGCTGCCGGTGCCGTTCCTAATGTTGAAATTGCAAGAGAAGCGGGAATTGCAATAGGAGAAACGGGTGCAATAAAAGTTAACGACAGAATGCAGACAAATTTTGAAGATATTTATGCATGCGGAGATTGCGTAGAGGAAAATCTGATAATTTCCGATACAAAAATTTGGATGCCGTTAGGTGCTAATGCCAATAAAGAAGGCAGGGTGGCAGCCATTAACGTGTGCGGCGGGGATGAACGTTTTCACGGTGTTCTTGCCTCAGCCGTTACAAGATGTCTGTCTTTAACTATGTCTATGACCGGCTTAACCGAAAAACGGGCAAAACAACTCGGATATGAAACCGAAGCGGTTAAAGTTACCAAAAATGATAAAGTCGGATTTATGCCTGATGTAAATAATATCACGCTTAAACTTGTCGCCGATAAGGCAAGCGGGCTTTTGCTCGGGTGTCAGGCAGTAGGTTCGGGAGATGCGGATAAACGTGTTAATACTGTAACATCAGCACTTTTGGCAGGCATGACGGTTAATGAATTTTTTAAAAATGATATAACTTATGCGCCTCCTTTCTCCCCGACAATTGATCCGTTATTGAATGCCGCACAAATTTTAAACTCAAAAATTAACCCTGACTATGAAAAATAAATTTTAAGCTATACTTGCGTTTCCGCTTTTATTGTTACAAAAACTTAACAAATTAAAACAAAAAATTAAAGTTTTTAAAACAATATGCCGTTGTATAAATTACTAAGGAAACAAATCGAAAGGGAAATAGTCATGGGTATGGCGGCATCGCAGGCCAGATTCTTAGGACTGACTGCAAGGAAAACAAATGTTGAATATGAAGGACAACAGGTCAACCAACAAAGGACTACTTTGTCTAACCAATCAGCAAACTACTATAATGAGCTGCTGGGTATGTCAGTTCCCGTACCTCCTTCCGTAGCAGACTATACAAAAACCGTCTATACATTTGAAGACGGCGCATTGTCCAATTCCATTACTTCGATGATTGCAAAAGGCAACGGCGACTATTTAATCAGCTATGTTTCATCTTGGACTGATGATTTTGCCGCAATATCTGCAGCTACATCAATTGTTACAAGAAGCGGCGGACAATTCTATGTTGGTGCCAAGAGACTTCGCCAATTAGGTAATACAAATGATTTTGCTTATAATGCAACTTATAAATATACTGAAAACGGTCAGGAAAAAACCGGTATAACTAATAATGTATATTATGACGATCAAGGTTATTACACTTTGAAATATGATCCGGAGACAGGAAAAGATATCCGTGAAGATTTTCCTCCGAAAGATAAACAAATCAAAGAAGACACTATTGAATATACATTAAACTTTGATGATGAATATTTGAAAACTCTTTCTGCCGATCAAGTATACAAATTGCAGCAAGAAGAAAAAGAATATCTTAATATTCTTATCAAACAATACGGCGGTGATGAAAATGATTGGATGGTACGTTATGTACAAAATACATCCACAGGTACATGGTCACCTTACTTCTGCAAAAAGAGCACCTTGGAATCAACTATATATTCCGAAAACGGTTCTTCTTTGAGCAACATTCCGATGTACACTATCGGTTCGGCTCAGAAAACTGAAGAAGTCAAAGGTATTAAAGCTCGTTTTGAACAGGATGCAACCGGACGTATTATCAGTGTAACGCTTAAACCGGGTGAACCCGATGAAGTTACTTATGCGGTTACAACCAATACTCTTACGGATCAGGCTAAATATGATGATGCAATGAACCAGTATGAATATGACAAATATCAATACGATCAGAGAATACAGGAGATTAACGCAAAAATTGAAATAATACAGGCTGAAGATAAAAACTTAGAATTACGCTTGAAACAGTTAGATACTGAACAAGATGCAATTCAGACCGAAATGGATGCGGTACAAAAAGTTATCGAAAAGAACACTGAATCCACATTCAAAACCTTCGGTTAATCAGAAAATATCAATTATAAAAATAATTATGCCTCTGTGAGGCATTATAAAAAATTGTTTCCTTTCCCTTTTTTTAATCAACGACTTAATAAAGTCGTTTTTTTTTATCTTTTTTGGGTTCTTGCGTGATTAATCTGCATTATTAAGTCTTTTAAATCTTCATCATACAAGTATTCTTTAGCTTTTTGAGCATTTAAAAGAGCTTTATCACAGTCGCCGAAATTTAAATAAACAACGGCAAGATTATAATAGCAGGTATATTTTTCCGTGCCGGTTTTAGCCCGTTCAATAGCCTTGTTAAGAGCATCAACTGCCGCACGTTTTTTGCCCAGTGATGAATATGCTATTGCAAGGTCAACATAACCTCCGGACAAATCAGGTGCTTTTTTTATATAATTTTTTGCCTCTTTAACTTTTCTTGAAGATATTTCTTCATCGGAACCGAGAACAACCGGAGGATAAATCAATTTTTTTGTATCAATATTATCCGTATTTGTAACATCGGGTACCAGTTTATAAAGAAGTCTGATAGTGTTTATATCATTTGAAGAAAGATATTGAAACGAACTTCTGTAAGGCGTGTAAAAATTATTATTCCCGCTTGAATCAATGTACATCAAATCTTCACTGCTGTAGCTGTGTCCCATAATCCCGAGCGCATGCCCCATTTCGTGTAAAACGGTATTATATATCTCTTTGTCCGAAAAGAAATTTCCGTTTGCATCTTTGGAATAGAGAATTATTTCCATCTTTTTTAATTTTTTCCCGCTGAAATCCGGCAGTGTATAACCTACCACATATCTGCAAGCTTGTTCGGTGCAAACATCTTTCGGTGTCGGCATAATTTTTATAATTATGTCCGCATCTTTAGGCTTATCAACAGTTTTAAACTTTACAAATCCCGTTGATGAGCGCCACTGATTTAGTGCATGCATTATTTCATCAGTGTAATATGAAGGAAGTGCAATACCGCTTTTATCAATTAAAGCGGTTTTTAACGGAAACGTTGATTCATCCCAGCGAATTATACCGTTAGCATGCGGAACCTGCTCTATGTAATTTCCTCTGTATTCGACAGCTAAACGATTTTTCCATTCATTAAGCCTGTCAAAAGCTATTTGGCGGGCACTGTCATTTTCTTCACTTTGTGCCATATCATATATCTCTTTTTGAACCGAAAGTGTCGGAGATAAATTACAAAGCGTTTTTACGTAGTAATATCTGTAATCTGTGTTTTTTTTGTCACGGGAAAGAGATTTTTTTAAATGATTATATGCCGAAACATAGTCCCCTTTTTTAATCATGCTTTTTCCGCGCCAAAAATGATAATGCGGAAGTAATAAAACATAACTTGCTAATATAATCGCGAATACAGCATAAATAATCTTATTCTTCATTATCTTTTATACCCTTGTCTATTTCAAGAATTTTCGCAAGCGAGCGCGTGTCGCCTTTCAACTTAAAATATTCTTTAAACTTGGGTGTGGTTTTAAGATTGAAACTTCTTCCGTTCTTATCCCTAAATTTAGCCACAAGTCCTTTATCTACAAGTTCCTGAACATGCTCATAAGCATTGGAGCCTCTCAAATCTTTCAGCACGGTTTGACGAATGGGCTCTTTTATTGCTATGACAGACAGCGTTCTCAATACCGCGGGTTTCAAATCAACAGGGCAAAGCAGTTCCACCAAATCCATGTGTTCTTCTTTTACCTGTAAAATATAACCGTTTTCATCATCGATTTCTAAGGCACCGTCTCTTGAAGAATAGTCCATAATAAGTTCAAGCAAAGCTTCTTCAATCAAATCCGTTTCTTCACCGAGAATTACCGCTATCTCATCAAGAGATACCGCCCTTGCCGTTATAAAAAGAACCGCTTCAATTCTGGATTTTAAGTTTTCTTTTGTCATTTACCACCACATACAAATCTGAATAGAACTCTTTTTGCTCAATATCGTAATCCGATTCCGCCGTTAAAAACAGCAGAGCTATATAAGCGCTGATTCTGTCCATACCGAGTAATGTAAGTTCGTTAAGCTCTACTTTTTCATTTGTTTTGAAAATTTGACAGAGATTTTCTTTTAAAGTCAAAACACAATTTTCAATATATTCCTCATGCGCAAGATTTACTATATCATCCGCAGTTAAGCGAGAATATGACTGTACCCTTCTTTTAGCTCTTTCATGAGCACTTTTCAAAGATTGATTGTGTTCCAGTCTTTCATAAAATTCAAGCTGTTTGATAAGGTCTTTCAATGTAACAACACGATTGTGATTAAGTCTTACGCTTGTACGTCTTTGCAAGACCTCGTCTATTGAGATAACATTATTAGTCGGAACATAATCATCATCATAATCCGTTATAAATCCGTCATCATCAAATTGTACATCGGGTTCCGGCGGTTCAAACCGTAAAATATCAATACCTTCAAGTACATTTGATTTGAGTTTCAGCAAAATTGCGGCGAAAAGAAAAGTTCTTCCCGTAACGCGTAAATTTTGCGATTTCATTTGAACCATGTGCGCAAGGTATTTGTCCGTTACATCAACAATATCAATGTTCCACGGATCAATTTTGCCGGCTTTTGCCATATCGACAAGTATTCCGATACCTTCGTCGTTATCTTGGGATATTTTGGATAATTCGGTATTATTGTAATTAAGCGCCATGTTCTTCTTCATCTCTTAACTTGATTCCGGTAACTTTAGTGATCCCCTTTTCTTTTTGAGTAACACCTAAAGTCCTATTAGCTGATTCTATCATAGGACGCCTGTGACTAACTACTATAAATTGCGTATTTTTTGATTGCTTCTGCACCATTTGGGCGATACGCTCAACATTCATACTGTCAAGGCTTGCATCTACTTCATCAAACGCATAAAAAGGTGACGGCATATAACGCTGAATTGCAAATACGAAAGCCAGTGCCGTAAGCGATTTTTCACCGCCGGACATGCTTTCGAGCCTTTGTAATTTCTTATCTCTCGGCTGTGCTTCAATTGTTAAACCGCCTGAGAGCGGATCATCCGGACATTCAAGTTTAAGTTCGCCTTCACCTTCCGAAAGCTGATGGAAAACTTCTTTGAAATTCTCGTTGATGTTGTTGAAGGTTTTCATGAAAGTTTCTTTTTTAAGCTGTTCATAGCCCTGCATCCTGTCTAGAATTTCTTTTCGTTCTTTGCTCAGTGTTTCAATCTGCTCGGTTAGTTCGCGCTGCCTTGTCGAAACTTCATCATAAGCCGTCAGTGCACGCATATTAACGTCACCAAGTTCAGCCATGCGTTTTTCAAGCCTTTGGATTTTTGATGTAATTTCTTCCGTGGATATTTCCACGGGTTCAAGCTTGTTAATGTCAACTCCGGATTCTTCAAGTTCTTTTGCCGATGCTTCAAGCTGCGGTTCAAGTTCACGTCTGCGAGCCTTAAAAGATTCAATTTGTTCGGCTATACGTTCAATATCCGCCGTTCTAATGTGCTTCTGTTTTTCAAGCTCCATAAGCTCCGCGTTGATATCATCACGCTCTTTAAGCAGTTTACCGAGTTTTTCTTCAATGGTTTCAATCTGCTTATGCAGTTCTTCGGTTTTTTTATTTAATTCTTCAATATCAGATTTATAGCGGATTTTATCTTCGTCCAGTTTGACATTGTTGTGCTCGATATTTTTAATTTCTTCCAGCTTCGTTTCAATAAGATTTTCATGGAAAGAAATTTGGCGATTGAGTTCATTTTTGTCATTTTCGGCAGTCATAAGCTTTGTTTGAAGCCGTTTTATTTCGTTTTCAACACCCTCGGTTTTTTCTTTTAACTCTTTTAAATCTTTATCATTTATAAGTTTTTCTACTTCTTCAATCTGTTCTTGGCATACCGTCATTTCATCATAAATTTTTACGTTCTTTTCTTCGAGTTTATCGAGTTTTTTGTTCAAATCCGATATTTTCGGCTCTGCCGATTTTATGAAATCCTGCTTTTCTTTGATAATGTTTTCGCTGTTTTCAAAGTTTTTGGTCATATTTTCAAGCTCAACTTTGGATTTTGAAAATTCTCCCATGGAATCGGAATACTTGCTTCGTACATCATCAAGTTTTTGTTCGAGTGATATTTTTTTATTTTCAAGAGAACCGAGCTTTTGTTCCATTTCTTTTAAGCGTTCTTTGAATTTATTCAGTTCCTTATCATCGTTTTGGCTGAAGCTTAAACCTGTTCTGACTCTGGTACCGCCTGTTATGGAACCTGTTTTTTCCAAAAGTTCTCCCTGCAGAGTAACCATTCTGTATTTACCGATAAGTTTTTTAGCGCATTCGATATCTTCAACAACGATGGTATCACCGACCGCATAATAAAATGCATCAATATATTCATCATCAAAATCAACGAGATTTATTGCATAATCAATAACTCCCTTGTCTTTCGGCAATTGCAGTTTTGCGGGCGCTTTTTTAATTTTGTTCAAAGGAATAAAAGTTGCCCTGCCGGCATTTGATGATTTTAAAAGTTCAATGGCAACGGATGCAACATGTTCATCATCAACTACAATATGTGCCATACGACCGCCAAATGCGGTTTCGGCAGCTATTGAATATTCTTTATCAACCTTTCCGAGTTGAACAAGCGGTGCATGAACTCCTTTTAATTTCGCATTCATAACCGTATCAATTGCACGATTGAAGTTTGCATCTTCAACAGCCTGTTTTTTAGCTTCCATTGCGGAAATCTTTCGGTAAGCCATTTGAATATTATAGTTTAAATCATTGATTTCATTTTTTGTGGTGTCTAAATCGTGCATAGCATTCTGCTGAATAATTTTAAAATCATTCATTTCTTGCTGAAGCTGATTTACGAGAGTTTGTTTCAATTCCTGATTTGATGCGAAATTCGCTTTCATTTCGTTAAGTTCTTCAAGTTTATTTTTCGCATCTTCGTATTCTTTTTGGAGATTTTTTAAATCATTTTCAAGCGGAATTTTTTCCTGAATAAGCTTTGTTTCGGAATCTTTTAAATCTTCAAGTTGTTTGCGCAGATTGTTTCGCTTTTCAATATGCTGATCGGCTGTCGCATTCAGCCCTGTCATATCTTCAAGAATTTTCTTCAATTCCGCTTCGCGATTTTTGGTATTTTCTTTTATTAAATTAATTTCATCATCTTTAAGTTTAATTTTAAGGTTGAAATCTTCAATTTTTTTCTTAAATCCTTGAATGCCGTTTTTGGCATTTTCGATAGAGCGCAGCCCATCGTGAATTTGTTTATCGGCATAGTTTACGGCGTTGTTTTTACGGTCAATTTCACCTTTTACGGTTTCTTCTTTTTTTTTGAGTTCAATCTGCTGTGCTTCGCCTTTTTCCTTTACAAGATTTGATACTTCTTCATATTTTTGTCTGATTAAATTTAAACGTTCGTCCAAATCCTTGTTTTTAACTTCTTCATCCTTTTTCTTCTTGGTAAATTCAAGAATATTTTCGTGCGCTTTTTCCAGATTTCTTTTAATATCAAAAAATCTTACGGTATTTATCTGACTGTCAAGCTGTTGTTTTTCGTCACGCAGTTTTTGATATTTGAGAGCAACTTCGCGTTCTTCTTTCAGCTGTTCAAGTCTGTTATCAACTTCATTTAGAATTACCGTAGAGCGTTCCACTCTCTGTTCTACCGTATCCAATTCCGCTGTCGCCTGTTCTATTCGTCTGTCAAAATCGGCAATGCCCGCTATATCATCAATAATCTTTCGTCTGTTTTTGGGAGTGCAGTTTGTAATCCCCATAACGTCACCCTGCATCATTACGTTATAGCTGTTAGGGGTTACGTTATATTTTTCAAGAAGTGCATGAACATTTGTCAGTGTAGTGACGCTGTCATTTATGTAGTAGGTACTGGCATAACCTTGAGATGTTTTTCTGATTTTTCTGCCGATTGTTAAATCATCACCGTTTTCAATATCGCCGAATGTGACTTTTACAAACGCCTCATTTCGTTTTGTGTAGGTAGAAATAAAATGGGATAAATTTTCGGCGCGCAGTTCGCTGGCATTTGCAAGACCGAGTGCAAACAAAACGCTGTCTATAATATTGCTTTTCCCCGAGCCGTTCGGCCCCGAAACCGTAGTAAACCCCTTTAACAGAGGAATTTCCGATTTGTTGGCAAATGATTTGAAATTATCTATTTCAAGCTGTTTTATGTACATAAATTCCTACCAAGTCTTATTTTTATTGAACAATAACTTTTACTGCTTGTCAAAATGTTACATAAATCTTTACGTTTGATATTTGCAGGCATTAGTGATAAAATTGTTTTTATGAATTTTAAAGAAAGCAATGATAAGGAGAGAGAGTATTACAATCGGGATTTTTCGAATGTTGCAGTGCTGTTAAATCGTATAAGAGAAACACTGATAAACGGCGGCAATCTTAATATTTCCGATTTAAATTTGACTGATATTTTTGAATTTAAAGCTAACGATACAATCGTTTACGTTTCTCTTTTTGATATCGGTAAAAAGTTTATAAGATACGGGAGCAGGCGTTCAACTTTAGAGCAGACTTTAAACAGATGCATAGAAATGCTGAAGAAAAATACGCAATTCTCAGAATTTGATTTAAATGATGAAACATTTTGCAGAATTATGGTTGAAGTCGCTTATGACAAGATATCTTCGGATTTTAAGAAATTAAATACATCAAAATTTGATGAATACCGATTTGAACCCGGAATTACCGGTATTGAGATTGCACATAACGGCATTTCTTATTATTATATGCCGACTGATGCCGTAACATTCAGCCAAATGTCTTTAAAATCGGCATTAAATACCGTGATACGAAAAACTCCGATTGCAAAAATAACGAATAAAATATCGGAAAGAATAAAAATTCTTTTCGCATCGAAGGATTATGACTGTTACTTATTTAAAAGCAGAGCTTTTGTATCGTTTAAGGATAAATGTATTCCTTTATACCGCGGTAATGTCAGGTATACAAAATTTGACAGGGAAACATTATTATACCAAATTCTAAAATCTTCCGAGTGGTTAATTGATAATATGTATGATGACGGCAGATTTCTCTACTACTACGATTGTACGGATGATAATTTTAAAGACCATGAACATCCGAATCGAACTGATGACAATTTGTATTATAACGATTTAAGGCACTGCGGCGGAATTATCACTCTTTTGCGGGCATACGTATTATCCGGAGAAGATAAGTTTATAATCTCCGCGAAAAAGGCTTTAGATTGGAGTATATCAATTTGTGCCCCTCATAATTGTGAATTCGGAAAAGCTTATTTTGCATATTATAACAACAAGGGCAAGCTCGGCGGAAGCGGTGTTTTGCTTGTTGCTTTAATGCAATACAGAAACTTAACCGGCGATAAATCCTATGATGAATATATAAAAGGGCTTACACGTCATATTTTAAGCAGAGTATCAGATAACGGTGAAATGCTCGGATATTATATTCATCCCGAGTTTCAAAACGGTCAGCCGTTAATAAAAATGAATGAGAATGAAAGAAAGGCTACTTTTTCATTCTATTATCCCGGAGAAGCTCTTTTAGGGTTGGCGCTTTTCGCCAATAATTTCAAAGACGATGAACAATTGATTAATACCGTTCGGCAAATATCTGAAAAAGCACTTGACTGGATTATCGATGTAAGACCTGAAATTTACGCCGATTTGTTTACCGCACTGCCTTCCGATGCTTGGCTTATGCAGGCTGTGGAAGAATGGGCGAAGGATGAAAATTTCAGAAAAGAAAATTATTTAAATTTTGTCTTTAATGATGCACGGACTATGATTGATAAGATGTACCAACGTGATGACTCACCTTATATTGATTATGAAGGCGGATATTATTACGAATACGGTGATCATTATTATCCTGACGGAGCCAGATCGGAAGGTCTTATTGCCTCATATTACCTTGCAAAAATGCTTGATAAAAAAGAATTGGCGCAAAAAATTCTTGATGCGTGTAAAAATGCGGCAATGTGCCAGTTTCACTTATTCAATACCGAAGCCTCTGTATTTGCCCATAAAAATCCGCAGCGGTCTTTAAATTCATTCAGATTTAAATCTACGAGGCAATGGGTTAGGGTTGATTCAATTCAGCACGTAGCCTGCTTTTTTGCACGGCTTTATTCCGCGGAAAAATAGTTTGTAATTTATATTAAGTTTTTGTTACATTCTGCCGAAAATTTTTAAAGTTTTCGGGTTAAAATGCCGTAAACATGAATACAAGTACTATAATAAGGAAAAAATACCATGGGAATGGCAGCTTCACAAGCAAGATTATTGAGTATAACAGCCCGTTTGACAAATAACGAAAATTCGGGCCAGAGCATTTCGTATTCAAAACAACGTCTTGCGGATCAGACTCAGCAGATTACAAATGAGTACAATGAAGCTCTTGATGCCACAAAATTGACGGTATTAACAGGATTTAACGGTGCGGTAGCAAACTATGAAGATATTTCATATAACACTATGACAAGTCTTAATATGGCCGAAAGCACGAAACAATATGTTGTTACCGATACAAAAGGCCGAATTCTTGTAACCGAAGAATTGGCTGATGCTTTTGCAAAATCCAAAGGCAACTATAATTTGTTTTTAAGCAGGCTCGGTTATTCTCAAGCCGATATTAAAGTTCAAAAAACATATGCCGATTCATCACAAAAATCCGAAGCTCAGGCAGAAACAGAACAAAAAATTCATGAAGCTTGGGATAAATATTTCAAATCCGTAGGGATTACAAAATATATGCCCGAACATGATTTCGGTTTCAGCTGGGTTGAAACTTCCGATTTGGATGACGGCTCATTCAATATAGGCGATGGATATGCAGCTTATGTAGTTGACGGTAAGTTTGAACCTATTAATTATGAGGGAACTACCGAAGAGTCAAAAGATTTATACGATTATGCAATGGCTTTAACGGAAGCTTATTTAAGAGTTAATGTAAACGGAACTTCCGATACCGGTGTTGCATTCCATGAACAATACGATCTCGGTGCATACAAATCGGCGGCAGATGCTGATAATAACAGCGCATTAAAGTATTACAAAAATATATTTAATAAAATGAAATCCAGCGGTTACTTTACATATACCGATACTCCGTCAAAAGCAAATGACCACTATATTTATTCCGAAACTACAAAAGGTACAAGCAAAGTAGCAAAAAATCCGCTTAAAGATAACTATACTTTTGAAGGAGCTTTGCGTGACGGCACATTAAGACTTGAATACTATTCAACTTCGGAAAAAATCTTCAAAACTACAAACATATCCGATGATACCTGCATTCAGGAAGTCCGTGACGAAAGAGCAATTGCAAAAGCCGAATCCAAATACAATCAGGATATGGCAGCACTTGAAAGTCAGGATAAAAAACTCGATTTGGAACTCAAAAAACTTGATACCGAACACAATGCACTTCAAACCGAATATGACTCCGTTAAATCGGTTGTTGATAAAAACGTTGAAGCAAGTTTTAAAATATTCTCATAATAGTGATTATTCCATTCTCCTTTTTCATGATACCATTTATGAAAAAGGAGATATTTTATGGGACAAACTCTTGCTGAAAAAATTATATCCGAACACACTGGCAGAAATGTTAAAGCGGGCGAACTTGTAATTGCAAAAGTTGACGTAACTGCCGTTCAGGACGGAACGGGACCTTTAACGGTTCAGGAATTTAAAAAACTCGGCAAAGAAAAGTTGTTTAATCCGAAACGTACTATACTTTTTATCGATCACGCTTCTCCGAGTCCCAGAAAAGAGTTATCCAATACTCATAAAGTTTTGAGAGATTTTGCCAAAGATTACGGTGCCGTTCTTTCCGATGTCGGTGCCGGTGTATGCCACCAGAGACTCGTGGAATCTTTCGTAAATCCTTGTGAAATTCTTGTCGGTGCGGATTCTCATACCTGTACATCGGGTGCTCTCGGTGCATTTGCTACAGGAATGGGTTCAACCGATATTGCCGCAGCCATGGCACTCGGTAAAACTTGGCTGAAAGTTCCCGCGACTTTTAAAATTGAAGTTAGCGGGAAATTTAATGACGGAATTTGTTCAAAAGATTTGATGCTTCATTTAATCGGAATGATTGGTGCTGACGGTGCAACATATAAAGCTTTGGAATTTTGCGGTGATACTATTGAAAATATGGAGATGTCAGAGCGCTTTACTCTTGCTAATATGGCTGTTGAATGCGGTGCAAAAGCCGGACTTTTTACGGCTGATGATAAAACAAGAGAGTTTTTGAAACAGCATGGCAGAGAAGATAAATTCAGAAGTATAAAACCTGATTTTGATGCGGTTTATGAACGTGTTATAAAAATCAATGCGGCTGATATTAAACATACGGTTTCCTGCCCGCATACGGTTGATAATACTCATCTTGCGGAAGAACTTTCGGATGTAAAGGTTGATCAGGTTTTTGTAGGTACCTGTACTAACGGAAGAATTGAAGATTTGCGTATTGTTGCAAAAATTCTTGACGGTAACAAAGTTAATCCAAATGTCAGAATGCTTATTTGCCCCGCATCAAAAGATGTTTATATAAAAGCGCTTGATGAAGGTTTGATTACAACATTTGTAAAAGCCGGTGCAGCTGTTTTACCTCCGGGATGCGGTCCGTGTGTCGGTGTTCATGCCGGAACTTTAGCCGACGGAGAAGTCTGTCTTGCAACTCAGAACAGAAATTTCCGAGGCAGAATGGGGAATGTCGAAGGATCTATTTATTTGTCCTCTCCTTTTGTTGCGGCTCATTCGGCAATTAACGGTTATATAAGCGTCAATTCTTAAACTGTATCAGTATTGTTTTTATATGCAATGTTAGCGAATAAAAGGCATATTAATCCGAACAAAATTCCGAAACACATTGTTGTTTTGTATGAATGATAGAATGCTGTTTTATAAATTTGTTTGTTTTCAATAAATATTGTTCTGAAAGTTTCAAAAAGAGTAATTGTTACGGCAACTCCGAGAATATTTCCGAGATTTCTTGAAAGTGCAAGTATTCCTGAGGCTATTCCGAGTTCACTTTTATCAACACTTGTCATAATGGCATTGTTGGACGGAGATTGAAAAAGTCCGTTTCCTATTCCCATTATACCTGATGCAAGCACTATCTGCCACATGGCACAATCTTTTCCGAACAGCGTAAATAATAAAAGCGAAATACAATAAACACTTGCTCCGGCAAGAGTCAGATATCTGCTTCCGTAAATACCGGATAATCTTCCGCTGATTGGTGCACAGACAGTCAGAGTAAGGGAATACGGCAAAATTAAAAGTCCCGTTACAAGCGGATTGTAACCTTGAATTTCCTGCAAAAAGAACGGCAAGAGGATACTGTTTGTATACATTGCCATGTACGAAGTCATAACGGCAAGATTACCGTACGTAAAAGTTGTAATCTTAAACATTGAAAAATTAATGAGCGGATAAGTTATTTTATGATCGCGTATATAAAATAATGCTCCGAAGATAAGGGTAATTATTCCTAAAAGTATTATTCTTAACGAATTCCAACCCCACACATGTCCTTCCGATATAGCAAGCAAAAGCGCAAACAGACTGACCGTGAAATATAAAAATCCTTTATAATCAAATTTAAAGTTTTTAATATCTGTCCTTGTTTTACCCGGCAAAAGTCTGTAAGCGAAATAAGCGCCTGCAAAAGCAACCGGTATACATGGATAAAATACCGCATGCCAGTCAAATAAGTGGATTAAAATTCCGCCCAGAGCCGGCCCGCTGATTCCTCCCAATGCTACAATACATCCGTTCAATCCTAAGGCTTTACCGCGTCTTTTTCCGTAAAAGGTTCCCGCAATTACGGCCTGCGCATTTGAAAGCATTACGGAAGCTCCGAGAGCTTCTATGCATCGGTATATAATTAAAAGAATATAAGTTTCGGCAGTGGAGTTTAAAAATGCTCCGAGTCCGAACAGTAAAAATCCGGCGGAATAAAGCTTGTTTTTAGGAAAAATATCTCCGAGTTTTCCGAAAAAAGGCAGAAAAACCGTAAGCACCAACATGTAGGCAATCATTACCCATTGAATTTCGCCCATTGATACATTCAAATCTACCGACATGGGGTATAATGCAAGGTTTACGGTTGTCGAGTCAAGCATGGCTATAAAATTGCCTATAGCCACGATTATGAACATTATCCATTTAATCTGCTTGTGGCTCATAGAACAATTTTATCATAAAATATTTTTAACCCAGTCAGCTATTATTTTTAAGGGAGAACGGGTTAAAGCGAGCGCCCAAGCGGGAATATTTTTTGTAATAACGCTGCCTGCACCTATATTGGCACCTTCTTCGACATTAACCGGAGCTACCAAAACCGTATTTGAGCCGATTTTTACGTTATCTTTCAATATCGTTTTGCTTTTAACTTTGGTTAAAGGATTGTAATTCGCCGTAATTGTTCCGGCTCCGATATTAATATTTGAACCGAATTCGCTGTCACCAACGTAACTTAAATGCCCTACGTTTGTGTTATGTCCTATTTTAGCTTTTTTAACTTCGACAAAGTTGCCGATTTTGCAGTTATCATCAACTTCAACCCCGCCTCTGATATGAGCGCAAGGCCCTATTTTGCAGTTTGAACCTATTTTGTTTTTCCCTTCAATGTATGTTGAGGGGTATATAACAGTATCCGCCCCGATTTCCGTATCTTCCGATATCCAAACCGATGATGCATCAACTATTGTAACTCCGTTTTCCATCAGATTTTTTAATTTTCTGTTGTTAATCATTTTTGCGGCTTCGGCAAGGTTTATGCGCGAATTTATTCCGTAAATTTCATCGTTATTTTCAAGGGTATAAGCGTTAACTTTTAAATTTAATTTTTTCCCTTCGGAAATAATGTCTGTAAGATAGTATTCACCCTGAGCATTATTGTTTGAAAGATGTGAAAATATTTCTTTTACTTTAGCCCAATTCAGGCAGTAAATTCCCGCATTAACTTCTTTTACGGCTTTTTCATTTGCGGATGCATCTTTTTCTTCCGCAATACATTTTAGTGAGCCGTCTGTTTCTCGGATAATTCTTCCGTAATTTGCGGGATTGTCAAATATTGCACTCATAACGGTGATATCGGAATTAAGGAAGTTATGATGTTCCAAAAATTTTGTGAGAGTGGTTTCGGTAATCAAAGGAGTATCTCCGCAAAGAATTATTACGGTCCCGTCAAATGTTTCCAGTTCCGGACAGACCATGGAAACGGCATGTCCCGTGCCTAATTGCGGAGATTGCAGAACCGTTTTCCCGTAAGGATAATTTTTTTGAACAAATTCTGTTACTTCTTCGGCATGATGCCCTACAATAACAAAAGATTCATTTACTATATTTTTTACGTTATCAAGAACGTAACCCAAAAGCGGTTTCCCCAGAATTTCATGAAGCACTTTCGGGGTATTTGATTTCATTCTTGTTCCTTTGCCTGCGGCAAGAATTACCGCTTTAACTTTTTTTTCAGCCATCATTTCTCCTTTGGTTTCATTTTACAATAAATATACTATAATTTATATATGGAATTGGAAGAAAAATTAAACATACCTGATAATGATGTTATGGCTAAAAAACACGTTATAGCATTGGTGGATTGCGATTCTTTTTTTGTATCCTGCGAACAGAGCGTAAATCCGGATTTAAAAGGTAAACCCGTCTGCGTAATGTCGGGACGCGGACAATGTGTAATTTCACGATCCAAAGAGGCAAAAAAACTTGGTATCAGAATGGGAATGCCGTACTTTCAAATTGAAGGTGATATGAAAAAGGCTGTATTTATTAACGCAAATCATGATTTATATGCGCAGATTTCTTACAAAGTTATGGAGGTGCTTAAAACTTTTTCTCCGCTTGTAGAAATTTATTCCATAGATGAGGCTTTTGTTGATTTGACCGGATTGGAAAGGTTATATAAAAAGAATTACCTTGAAATTGCTCAAATGATAAGGGAAGAAATTCTCGCCAAGGTTGATATTCCGGTATCAATCGGTGTCAGTTCTTCAAAATCTCTGGCAAAACTTGCCTCGGATAAGGCTAAAAAACTAGAAGAAGGTGTATTTCTTGTCGGATCAAGAAAAATAATTCCGCTGCTTGAAAAAACGGGGATTGATGAGATTTGGGGAATCGGCAGAAATCTTTCACTGCTTTTGCGCAAACACGGTATTTTGACAGCGTATGAACTTGTATCTCAGGATGATTTATGGCTAAACAAGCAAATCGGAATACACGGACTTGAGATGAAACACGAACTTTTGGGCGAAATGGTTTCGCCGGTGTCAAATGAGGTTAAACTTCCGAAATCCATTCAAAAAACGAGTGCACTTGCAAAATTCAGCTCCGATAAAAATTATCTGAAAAATTCACTTAATTATCATATTCACCGTGCCTGTGTAAAACTTCGGCGAATAAATGCTAAATGCAAAGGTATAAGTACTTTTTTACGCACAAAAGATTTTAAAGTTTACTGTGAAAAGAAGGTTTTAAACAGCGGTACCGATTTTGAACTGGAAATATCAGAGGTTGTATTTAATCTTCTCGAAAAAATGTATAATCCTAACATTATCTACAGAAGCACGGGTGTCATACTTGATACTTTTGAATTAAACAGTAATGAGCAGATGACACTTTTCCGCGATGTTGAAACCGATATCAAAAAAGAAAAACTTTCAAAATGTTTTGATAAACTGGAAGAAAAATTCGGCAAAGACATAATCCAAACGGGATTTATCAAAAAAGACGTATAAAAACCGTACCACTGTCTATCGAATTTGACCGATAAAGTTTTCAAATCAATCACCTCTTTTTGAAAATACGACACCCGCAAAGGTTATCTTAGTGCTGCTATGTTTCCATCCTGACACGGTTCGATATTTTACGCCGCCTTATCTTCAAACGTCAACGATAATTCATTTGTCAAAATTATCCGCCGAACCCTCACAACAGGCTCTGCACCCGGCATAAGCTTCCGGTCGAGAGATTGCAATTCCCCGTGGAGTACGGTCTGAATTTATTGTACCATAAAAATTTTTAATTTTCCCTGTTTCAAAATTTAGACATAAGGTTAATGTAAAATCTTTTATAATTCTTTATTATGTTTTTTAGTAAGGAGTTATAATGGAGCGTTTAGATTTATACAGATGTGAAATTTGCGGAAATCTTGTCGAAGTAATTCTTGCCGGTGATGGTGAACTTGTTTGCTGCAATCAGCCGATGAAAAAGCTTGAGGCGCACACGGATGAACAGGCGATTTTAGAAAAACATGTTCCGATTTTTAGCTTTAGAGATGACGGCAATGAAGAAATTCGGGTAGGCGAAGTATTACATCCTATGACGGAAGAACATCATATTATGTTTGTTGAAGCTATATCCGATGACAGAAAAATTTCAAGACTTGAATATCTTTACCCCGGTGAAGAACCACGGGTTTTAACGTCTGCCGAATTTAAACAAGCAAGAGAATATTGTAATATACACGGTCTTTGGGAGGGACATAAAAATGATTAACGAACGAGTGTTGAATATACTAAATTCACAGATTAACAAAGAATTTTATTCTGCGTATTTGTATCTTGCCATGTCTGCATATTTTGATGAAAAGGGACTTTTCGGCTTTTCTGATTGGATGAAAGTTCAGGCGCGTGAGGAAATGGATCACGGTATGATTTTATTTGATTACATAATAGAAAGGGACGGAGTGGTTAATTTAACATCAATTGATGCTCCGGAAAAAACTTTTGAATGTCCGCTTCAGGTATTTGAAAAAGCTTATGAACACGAAAAATATGTGACATCAAGTATTAATGAAGTTGCTCTTTTAAGTGATAACGAATGTGATTTGGCAACACGTCATTTTATAAATTGGTATATATCCGAACAGGTTGAAGAAGAAGCAAATGTCCTTGATGTAATCAAAAAATTAAAACTTTTTGGGGATGAATGTACATCATTGTATCATCTTGACAAGGAAATGGGCGAAAGAACTTATGCACAGCATACGTATAAAGAATAATCCCTTTATTGCGATTTTGTAATGTATTTGTCCGAATCTGCAAAATAACATATCATATTGGTATGATAGTTGTTGTTGATGATGAAAAAATGGTTACATCAGCCTTCAAAACTTTGTTTAAAGTCGAAGGCTACTCTGATGTATTCCTTTTTAATAACCCTAAAGAGGCAGTTGAATTTTTAAAAAAAAATACCCCCGATTTAATAATTTCCGACTTTATGATGCCGGAAATGAACGGTTTGGAGTTTTTGACCGAGGCAAAAAAACTTTATCCCGAAGTCAGTATGATTTTGCTGACAGGCTACGCGGATAAAGAAAATGCAATAAAAGCTATTAATGAAATCGGCTTGTACAAATACATAGAAAAACCGTGGGATAATGATGATTTGCTTATGAATATCAGAAACGGGATAGAAAGAAGTCATTTGCTTCAAAATCTGCGCGATAAAATAAGTGAACTTGAAATAGCAAAAGCACAGCTTCAGGAATATTCACAAAATCTCGAAAAAATAGTTGCCGAAAGAACTGCCGATTTGTCGCAAGCAAATCAAAAACTTTCCGGCATAATAAATTACTGTGCAGACGGAATTATAATTCTTGACAGTAAAGGAAATATAGTACAAGTAAATCCCGCATGCGAAAATATGACCGGATTGTCTGAGAGTTCATTGTGTAAAATGAAATTTCAGGAAATTGCATATTCAAACGTAAAGGAGCTTAATTCATCAAAAGACAACAAATCAGGTGAAATTTTCGGCTTGGGACAGGATTTGTCGGAAGTTATTTTAAGGGATTATTATCTTGTAAATTCCCTGAGCGGGGTTCATACTCCGGTAGAAATCAGTTTTGCGGTTATTTATGCCGATGATAAACCGGATAAATTTGTCGGCGTAATCAGAGATGTAACTGTTCAAAAAGAAACGGAACGCTTGAGAGAAGATTTTATTGCAACTTTGACGCATGATATGCGCACTCCGCTTTTAGCGGCTATTCAGACTTTGAAATTCTTTCTGGAAGGTTCAATCGGTGATTTGGACGAAAAACAAAAAGTTTTATTATCTACAATGCTTCAAAGCAACGAAGATTTACTCGGGCTTGTTAACGCACTTTTGGAGGTTTACAGATTTGACAGCGGGAAACTGTCATTGTGTAAAACCGCTTTTCCCGTAAAAGATTTGATTGAACAATGTTTCAGTGAATTAAAACCGCTTGCTGATAAAAAATCTTTGGCTTTTGACCTATCTTTTGATTTGCCTGAAGATTTGCATATATATGCTGACAGAGCGGAAATAAAGCGTGTAATTACAAATTTGTGCGGTAATGCTTTAAATTATACCAATAAAGGCGGTGAGATTAAAGTTTTTGCAAAGGCTCAGGACGGAGATTTTATTTTCTCGGTTTCCGATAACGGTAACGGAATTCCCGCCTCTGATATCCCCAATTTGTTTAAACGCTTTTCTCAGGGTACTACCGCAAAACGTTCAACCGGTACGGGGTTGGGATTGTATCTTTCAAGACAGATTATTGAAGCTCATAACGGAAAAATTTGGGTTAACAGTAAAGTTGATAAAGGAAGTGAATTTTCATTTCTGCTTACCGATGTTGTTACTGACGGAAAAATTAAGGAAAGACAGGTTTTAAATGGCTAAAAATATCAGAGTTCTTATAGTTGAGGATCACGATATGGCCCGTATGGGGCTTTCGGTAATACTCGGAAATAATCCGAATATTGAAATTGCGGATATGTGTGCGGACGGAGCGGAAGGTGTTGAAAAAGCTCTTTCTTTGCGCCCTGATGTTGTTGTAATGGATATCGGATTACCTACAATTGACGGTATTGAAGCTACTAAAAGAATTAAGGCTTCCGCTTCGGATATAAGAGTTTTGATGTATACATCCAGAGAATCGGAAGATGATATTTTTGATTCGTTTCAAGCCGGTGCGGACGGATATATTACAAAGGGAGCATCGTCAGAACAGACTGTTTCGGCAGTGCTTGCCGTATCAGAAGGAACGGGCTGGCTTGATCCCGCAATTGCTAAAGTTGTACTTACAAACATCAGACGCGGCAGCGATTACACGGAAAAAAGAGGCGAGATTAATTACAAACTCGGCAAAAATCTTTACGGATTAACCGAACGTGAAATGGATGTTCTGGCATTGATAGTTGACGGGCTTACAAACCCGCAAATTGCCGAAAAACTTGTTATAACAATTTCCACGACAAAAACTCATGTTCATAATATTTTGCAGAAACTTTATGTAAGTTCGCGCTCCAAAGCTATTTCTACCGCAATGAAAGAAGGACTTGTATGATTGTTTATGCTCTGCTTGGCGTTGCGGCGGCATTCTGCGCATTTATACAGTGGGGTGACGAAATTCCTTTGCCTCATGGCGACGTGAACAAAAAGGAAGCAAAATATATCCATAATATTAACAAGCAGGAAGAAAAAGAAAAATACGAGAAAGCAAAGCTTGAAAAAAATCCTACCGGATATATGACTGTTGAGGAATACGAACTTTTATCCGTTCCGAAAGATAGAATGACAATGGAAATAGAAGTTCCGAAAGTTCCTACACCTGCCGATATGATTTACGTTCCTCAACCTTCTTATAAAATTGTCCGCTATAACAATCCGCCGGGGAGTCCTGAAATCTCTTTAACCCGAACTTTTTATCAAAGACGTCAGCAAAATGCTCAGGGAATTGTTTCACCTGATTTCACAAAACTCGTTTACCCGTCTGTTTATTACTATCCGAACAGTGCATCAACGGCTTGCGATTTGTTTTTGATTAATCTTGAAGAAGCAAAATCCAATATGGACAGAATTCTTACGGCAAACGTTGTTCACAGAATGTCAGAACCGATTTTATCCACAACCAAAGACAATGACAATTATTTTACGTTCAGAACTCTTACGCCCGTTGATTTTTCAGCGGACGGTACAAAACTTTTGATAAAAGAAAAAATCGGCAACGCAAAAGACGGGATTTGGAAAACCACCCCGATTGTCTATGATTTTTCGACTAATGTATCTTACGAGCTTATTGAGGTTAGAGATGCGATAATTTATTACTGGAAAACCAATAAAAATCTTAATCTTGACGACAAACGCTGGGATGTTTACCCTTTGGGGTTTGACGCAAATTATCCCGACTGGATAATTGTAAGTGCACTTGCTTATACAGGCGAAACACCTGTTAATCTAGGAATTTGGAAGGTTAATTCAAAAGGCGAGCAATCAAGACTTGTGACTTTTAAGAATAGTGAAGTACAAGTTTCAATGAACGGTTACAAGCTTGAAAAAGACGGAGTTGTACCGCCAACGATTACGGAAAATGAGGAAAAACAGCTTAAACGTATAGAAAAAGAACAGGCAAAGAATAAGAAAAAACAGGAAAAAGCCGATGATAAAGAGCTCGAAAAGGCTTATAAGATGAAAATTAAGCAGATGAATGCAGAGTTTAGGGAACAGCAGAAGGATTACAATTTACGTCAACGAATAAACGGTTCAACATCGGGTAACGAGGCGGTTGAAAAATACAAGGAAATAAAAGCTAAACAAGAGGCAAAAGAGCAGATTAAGCTGGAAAAGCAAAAACAACGAGAGCTAAAAAAACTCGAAAAACAACAGCAAAAGGAACAATCAAAGTCTGAGAAAAAGTGAACAGCGGCAGACTGAGTCTGCACGCAATATTTGATGTTAACCGTGGGATTTTCCCTCTCCCCCTGCGGGAGAGGGCTAGGATGAGGGGTCAGGTTTCATTAAGAATTTTTAAAATTTTATAAAAAATTTCCATTTCCCCCCCCCCCTTGCATTTTTTTTCAAAAATGAGTATAATAAATTAGAGGTAGAAAAAAAAAGGAAAAGTTATGAAAACCATTGATACTACTGAATTGCGGACATCCGGGGGGGGGGCATCCCTGCGCTAAATAAGGCTTTTAGTCCTATTAAAAATTTCAAGCCCCAAATTAGAAAATCCGCATTTACTTTGGCTGAGGTTCTCATCACCCTTGCCATTATTGGTGTTGTCGCCGCTTTGACAATACCGAGTTTAATACAAAGTTACAAAAAATCCGTTGTTGAAACTCGGCTTGCGAAATTTTACAGTGTCATGAATAATGCTATAAGAATGGCAGAAATTGATTACGGTCCGCAAGATACTTGGACGGATTATTACGAAAACGATGAATTTGATGACGATTACAATAGATTATTTGAAAAAGGAGAAAAATATGATGCTCATATAAACAAATACTTTGCACCATATTTGAAAATAGTTGGTTCGGAAGAAATTAGAAATGTTGGGACTCCTCAAAAAGTATATTATTTAAGTGACGGTACTGCATTTAGTTTTAATTTGCATGAAAACAGAGAAATTAATTTTTTCCCGTTTGGTAATCCAAAAAAATGTTTGGCATCTGGTAAATGGTCGAGTTGTAGTTTTTGTTTTGCTTTCTTACCGACAGGAGGCATACGTGAATATAAATACAATTTCAGCAACGGTATGCAGCCTACTTTATTCATGTGGGACGGAGATGAAGAAAGTTTAATGACACATACTACGAATGGTTGTAAAAATGGCAATGGTTGGTATTGTACGGAAATCATTCGCCGTAACGGATGGAAAATACCGAAAGATTATCCGAGAAAGTTGTAATAAGTAAAGCAGAATGGGTGAAATGAATATCGTTTCACCCATTCTACTTTTTGGGGGAGGGAACAAACCCACCCCTAGCCCCTTCCTTAGAAAGGGAGGGATCTATTTTTGCACGCAGTGCCGAAAAGAACTGCTTGGCTGCTCGCGTTTAACAGGTCTGCGGTTGGCGTCTGCAATGACTTCGTCATTTCGACGTCAAGCCTCGACCTCAGCTCGCAATCCGCTTTTCACTTCTCACCCATATATTCCGTACCGGCTTCAGCCTGCCGCTTTTCAATTCCCTTGTTCTGCAAGTGTGAGTTTTGCACTGTGGGAAAGCTTCTTTATCCGTGCCTCCTCTTTCATCGCATCCGATTTGTTCTCAAACTCCTTTTGATAAACTATTTTAACGGGTTTATTTGCGCGTGTGTATTTCGCACCTTTTCCTTGCATGTGTGCCGTAAAACGCTTTTCAACATCATCCGTGTAACCGCAATAAAGAGTATTGTTTTCCGTCAAAAGCATATATGCGTAATACTTTTTCATAACTCAATTTATAAAAAAAATTGACGGAATTTTAAACCGTCAATTAATGTATCTTTTTCTTTATCTCTAACAAACCGATGAAAAACCGCCCGATGAGCATCCGCCGCAGTCGCCTCCCGAAAAAGAAGCGCCGCAGGAAAATCCGCCGTCGGAAAGTGTTGATACCGCATTTGAAAAGCTGCTTAAAAATCCGCCGTCGGCAATACAATCACCGCAATCCGAATACATTGAATAATCAATTGCAAAAGGATTAGCTGTTGTGAACGTATCATAAACGTCAGTTTCAAAAAGACTGTGAAACTCATTCATAGCAAGTGTACCTGCAGTTTCTGCCGTTTCAGCCGGTCTTGTATTTCTGATGTCATTTGCTCTGCTCTGATAATTTTCAAGTATGCTTTTCATATTTACCTCGTGCTTACATTAATATAAAAAAATAATTTTTATTCTGATTTCAGCATGGTTCTTTTTTGTTACATTAGTTAACATAAAAATTCAATCCTTTGATTTAAATTCTTAAAACTCTTGATTGATTGCAGTTTGAAAAGCATGGTTTATTGTAATGTTGAGAGGGATTAATGTTGAAAAAGATAATATTAACAATTTTGATTTTACTTGGGATGGAGGTTTATGCCTCGGATAACTATTTAAACTCGGTAGTTATTTCAAACAACGACGGAAAAGCTTCAATAATTCTTCGAACCGATGAAATTACGAGGATAAACAAAGAAGTTGAATCCGCCGATAAAATAATTATCACCTTAAAGGGTATTACTCAATCACCTTCAATAAATACATTCTATAAAGATACTTCCGCCGTCAGCGGTTTAATTATTCAAAATGACGGCAATAACGATATTAAAATTTATATTGAAGCGCCCGAAATTTCCAAGGCGGATATTGTTTTTGAAACACCTGATTCGGCCCCGCTGAAAGCAAATACCGGTGCCGATAAAAGCAAGCTGGTTTGGGGTGCTGCCGTAATGCTTTTATTGTTAATTGTTATGCGCAGAAGTACTAAAATTGACGAGCCTGATGTTAATGAAATCATCAAGGAACGTGAAAAAGCGCTTTATCAAAACTTTCAAAAAGAAGTTGCATCGCTTCCGAGCATAAATTACAAACTTAAAAGTTACAGAAAACATGTTCTTAAAGGCGAAACAATAAGAAGTTACGCATCTTCTAATGCGCGGATATAATTTTTTCGATTTGTTTTGCGGAAGTTCCGTCGCCGTAAGGATTTTGAACCGCAAGCCTTGAATACTCTTTAGCTTTGGAAAGAACTTTTTCACTTTCTTCAACTATTTTATCGTAATCCGCACCGACAAGAATTGATACTCCGGCATCAATACCTTCCTGTCTTTCCGTTTCGTATCGCATAACAAGAGTCGGACACCCGAATGACGGCGCTTCCTCTTGTATACCGCCGGAATCGGTAAGAATTAATTTTGCATTTTTCATTAAGTATACAAGATTCGGATAATCAAGCGGAGCAAGCAGCTTGATATTATTATAACTGCTCAGCCGTTTGTAAATTTTATCTTTAACATTGGGATTGGGATGAACGGGAATTACGAAAGTATGATCGGTATATCTGCCCGCAAGAAATTCAACCGCATCAATTATTCTGTCAATTCTTTCACCGTGATTTTCTCGTCTGTGCGCGGTTATAAGTACAAGTTTGTCATTAATATTTATATTTTGGGAATTATAAAATTCTTCAGCTTTACTGAGAGTTTCATCAGAAAGACAGAAAAGTGCATCAATTACCGTGTTTCCGACAACAAATATTTTTTTGTCATCAATTCCTTCATTTAGCAAAGCCTGCCTGTTTTTCTCGGTAGGTGCAAAATTAAGCTGTGTTACGCGTGTTGTCATTTGGCGCATAATTTCTTCGGGAAACGGTTCGTAAATATCGTATGAACGAAGTCCGGCTTCAACATGATACACGGGAATTTTATTATAATAACTGACAAGTGCGCCGCAAAGTACGGTCATTGTGTCGCCCTGAACTATTACTGCATCAATTTTTTTATTTAAAAATACATCATTCAATGCTGTTAAAATTCTGCTTTGAACTTCGCATAATGACTGATTTGGCTTCATACAATCCAAATTCATATCAGCTTTCAAACCGAAATATTCGAGAGTTTGATTGGAAAGCTCTTTTTGCTGTTCCGTGTTGCATATAAGAACTTTATATTTATCGGGATATTTTTTAAGCTCCAGAATAACGGGTGCCAGTTTTATAACTTCAGGACGTGTTCCGAATATGAATAATATATTTTTCATAAAATTATATTATTATAAAAAAAAACTTATTGTAACCATTCAGGGAATTTAATATAAATATAATCGATTATAATGATTAAAAAGGAGAAAATTATGATTGAACTTTATATTTCCGAAACTTGTCCGTATTCCCGAAAAGTAATGGATTTTATGGAAAAAGAGAGCATAAGATACGATAAAAAAGATATTACCGTACCGGAAAATCACGCAAGATTAATGGAACTTGGCGGTATGCATCAGGTACCGTTTCTTTACGATGCCGATTACGGAGTTTCTATGTATGAGTCGGATGATATTATAAATTATTTGACTACAAGGTGCTAAAATGTTTTATAATTCATCAAACAATTTTGACTATAACGACTGCACATCGCACGGAGCATGTTCAGTATCGCCAAATATATCTTCCATGCGTGAATTTATGTTTATATTGCTTAAACAAACCGCATTTTATCTTTCAAAATTAAAAACTCAAGGCGTTGAAGAACCGATTGTTGAAAATGATGTGATATCACAAACGGCATTTATAGATGCAATGAAAGACCTTTCCGAAGCCCGTATTTTAAATTCTTTTTCAAAACAGTATATAAATCTTGTAAAAACGAGAAAGGAGTATTTAACTCTCTGTAAAGAGCGTAATTTGAAATGCGAAGATTTAAAAAATTTGATAAAGCTGTCGCCTAAAACTAATTTATCAGATATTTTAATGCGCGGTGACAGAGAATTTATCCAAAAATATAAACAAAACTCTTTTGATAAAAAATATCATACAGAAATTTTGTCAGGTGTTATAAAAAGCGTATGTACAAATATTATAAAACTTGGCGAATACGGTGAAGAATACAAAGAAGCAAACGACACTGCAATTAAAGCGTTAAGTACTCTTAACCGGCCGAGAATATTGCCCGATAAAATTCGTTATTATATTGATTTACTGGCACAATGCGATTTAGAACTTATAAAGCATATCAGTATCTGCCAGTCAAATTTTTTCGGCAAAATTGAACGTACTGAAGTTTCTTGTTCAACCCGCCCTCATAAAGCAATAATGGTTTCCGGTTCCGATTTAAACGATTTATCGCATCTTTTAAATGCCGTAAAAGGTCAGGATATAGACGTATACACAAACGGTAATCTTTTATGTGCTCATGCATTTTCTTATTTCAAATCTTTTGAAAACTTAAAAGGCCACTTTGGAAGCGGAGTTTATAATACAATACTTGATTTTGCGACATTTCCGGGAGCAATTCTTTTAACGCAAAATGAGTCGCAAAATATTGAATATCTTTATCGCGGCAGACTTTTTACAACGGACGAAATTCCGCCAAGCGGTGTTGCTCAAATATTAGATAATGATTTTACCCCGCTTATTGAATCGGCAAATCAGGCAAAAGGTTTTGCTAAAGGCAGAGAGCGTAATCCCGAAATAACGGGATTTGACGAAGATAGTTGCGATGAACTTTTTGAATCTGTCATTGCTAAAAATCCCGAAAAAATTATTATAATCGGATTTTCAAATTTTTCCGTTCAGCAGCAGGCTTATTTTGCCAAATTCTTTCAGCTTGTTCCCGATAATTGGACGGTTATAAGCTTTTCTCACAAATGCGAAAATTCTGTTTCAATTAATATAGGCAACAACTACCCTATTATGTATAAAGTTTTGCACAAATTGTTTGAGAAAATACCGCTTGATTCGGATAAATTAGTATTCTTCCTTACAAAATGTGATGTAAATTCGGTTTCAAATATTATAAACCTGAAAAATCGCGGTGCAAAACGTATCTTTTTATCAGACTGCCCGCCTGTGGTTATTAATCCGACTGTCTTGAAGGCTTTTTCCGATATTTACGGCATAAAAAGTATAACAAACCCCGATGATGATTTTAATGAAATTAAAAGCATATAAAAAAAGCTCCCGAAGGAGCTTTTTCGTTTGATATTTAATATTAATATCTGTAATGTGCAAAAGCTTTATTAGCTTCAGCCATTTTATGAGTGTCTTCACGTTTTTTGCAAGCAGAGCCTGAACCGTTTGAAGCATCAATAATTTCGTTGGTTAATTTATCTATGAATGATTTTCCGCTGCGTTTTTTAGCTGCTTCAATAATCCATGAAGAAGCCAGAGCAAAACCTCTGTCAGCTTTAACTTCAATAGGAACCTGATAAGTTGAACCGCCGATACGTCTTGCTTTTACTTCCAAAAGCGGTGTTGCGTTAGTCATAGCTTTTTGGAAAACTTCAAGAGCTTTTTCACCTGATTTTTCTTCTATCTTTGTTAAAGATGCATAGAAGATTTTTTCAGCGAGTGACTTTTTACCGCGGCGCATAATTCTGTTGATAAATTTTGAAATATCAACGCTGTTGTATACGGGATCTGCTAACGGAATACGTTTAGCCGGTTTTGAACGTCTTGACATTACTTCTTACCTCCTTTAGCATCTTTTTTAGCACCGTATTTAGATCTGCCCTGTGCGCGGTTTGCAACACCTGCAGTATCAAGAGTGCCTCTTACAATGTGATATCTGACCCCCGGAAGATCTTTAACCCTTCCGCCTCTTATTAGAACAACACTGTGTTCCTGCAAATTGTGTCCGATACCGGGGATATATGAAGTAACTTCAAATCCGTTTGTTAATCTGACTCTGGCTACTTTTCTGAGAGCCGAGTTAGGTTTTTTAGGGGTTGTTGTATAAACCCTTGTACATACTCCGCGTCTTTGAGGACAATCCATCAATGCGGGAGATTTTGTTTTGTCTGTCAGCTTTTTACGTTCTCTGCGAACCAGCTGGTTAATTGTAGGCATTTGTTTCTCCTTTTTTAATTTACTTACCGCTCACTTTATTTTCCTGAAACCCTTACGCATTCCGGAAAGTGAGATACAAAATGCTGTTTTTTATTTATAATTCAGCACGAAAACAGGCATAGTGTACAGACTAATTAAACATCAGCCAAAATTTATTGTCAAGGATTGAATAAAATATAAAAATAATTTATAATAGCGTCATGGAGGATTAATATGAATAAAGACATAATTGCTGATAAGTTAAAAGATTTTGCAAGCTTTTTGTTATGCATTGTTGCAGTTCTTGCAATTGCTTATTTTACCGGATTTTTAAAAGGTTTTACCCCTGCGGATTTTCAGGATGCTTACGGAAGAATTTTGACCTATGTTCCGCAAATATCCGCTAAAGCACCCGCAAGCGGCAACTATACAAAAACCACTACCAGATATAAGGATTATCTGCCTTCAATAATTCCCGATTCTGTATTAAGAAGTGCCAATGATACGGGAACTTATAAATCAATATTTACTTCAAATACAAAAACGGTTTATTACGTATACGATGATACGGGAAGAAATGTTTATTACTCTACGGATTTTCACAGCAAGCTGCAAAATTATGCAGCCCGAAGCAGCGTAAAAACATATTATGATTTCAGACCTTATACGCTTTATTTATTCCGTAATATGAGAACCGGTATAACCGGGCCTTCGGATATCTGCAACAGTTTGGAAGAATGTAAAGCGCAAAGAGATCATGCTGCGGATTATTCAAGTTTACAGGCATTTTTCCAAAGATGTGCAAAAACAATGTGTGTAATCAATCCTGCTAAAAAACAGTACGTTGTTTTGAAAAAACGAGATTATGACAGTGCGGTAAAGATGATTAACGATTTACGCGGCTGGTAATCAGTTTAGCTTAAAATCACCGTTCTTTTTAATATGTTCGACAAGTCCGCCGTCTTGAAGCATTTTAATCATTACGGGCGGAAGCGGTTCAATCTGTACGATTGTACCGTTTGTAAGATTGGTTATAATTCCTTTTTCAATGTCTAAATCCAGTTCATCGCCGGCATTAATCGAATCGGTATCGCATTCTATTGCCAAAAGTCCGATGTTTATTGCATTTCTGTAAAATATTCTCGCAAAAGATTTTGCAATCACGGCACCGACACCGGCAATCTTAATAATCTGCGGTGCATGTTCTCTTGATGAACCCAGTCCGAAATTTGAACCCGCAACAATAAAATCTCCTTTTTTCATATTTGAGGCAAAATTCGGATCTGCATCTTCCAGTACATGTTTTGCAAACTCAGTCAGATTGGAACGCAAATGAAATAATCTGCCTGGTGCAATATGGTCTGTGGATATGTTATCCGGAAATTTAAAAGCTTTTCCTTTCATAATTTTCTCCTTATTTATTATTGATTATACAACAAAATATGATATAATTTAAAAACGAGGTAAAAATGTATTTCAGCAGAAAATGTAAAATAACTTTTATATGTAACGGAGAAACAATATACAGTGAAGACGGAAGATTTACTGACAGTGAGAATTATCCGCCGTTAAGCGACACCGGACAGGACGAAATTGAAAAAATTTGTGAATTTCTGAAAGCCAGAGGGGTAAAAAATGATAAAATTTATTCATCCCCCGCGCTTCGTTCCGTTCAGTCAGCTTCAATGATTGCAAAGCTTTTTAAGCAGGATTTTGAAACCGTGGAAGATTTGCATCCGAGAAAATGCGGAAGTTTTAACGGACTTACTTACGAGCAGATTGATGAAAAATTTCCCGATGCATTGGACAAGCTTGTTAACAATCCCGATATTCCGACTCCCGATGATGCTGAATCCATTTCATCATTTATAAACAGGATTAAATTTACCATAAATGATATTATTGAAAAAAATATCGGAAGCAGAATAATTATCGTTACTCACCGTGATGTTATAAAGGCAGCTATCTGTGCTGCTCTCAATATGCCTGACAGTTCTTTTAACAGAATTTATATAAAATCCGGCAGTGCAACTCAAATCAGTTATTTTGAGCGCTGGTCAAGCCTTGTATATTGTGATTATACTCCGATTTAAGACACCTCACTGTTATTGATCAGCCTTTTGTTTTCACTTATCAGAAACTCTTTTCCGGGCTTCATTTCTATAAAATCCCACGGGAGAGGTTTATCAAATTCATAATTTTCAAGCGCATAATAATCGGAATTTATTCCGAATTTTTTAGCGGCTGCTTTGAAAGCGCCGAGTTTGCCGCCCTGTCTGTAAACTTCTTCAACAAAATCATTTAATGCTTCATCGGCACGCGAAAGAACCGCCTGCCAGTAATCCCATTTAACGCTTGAAAAATGTGCGGTTATACCGAGTTTGTGCAATTCTTTTTTCAGATAATTATTTTTATCTTCAACGGATTTTGTAGCCTCACGCCCGAACCACTGAAACGGAGTATTTGGTTTCGGAACAAAGCTTGAAAACCCGAATGATATGTCAAAACCTTTATTTTCGGATTTTATACGTTTTGCAAGACGTATTATTTCGTTTAAGTCATCATAAGTTTCCGTCGGCAGACCTGTCATACCGTAAAGTTTCAATCCTTTTAATCCGTTGCGGCGTGCAATTTTAACCGCATTTAATATCTGTTCTTCGGTTATATTTTTGTTTATTACTTTTCGAAGTCTTTCACTGCCGGCTTCTATGGCCAGTGTGGAATTTTTCTGTCCGGCGGATACGAGAGTTTTTACCACATCATCAGTTACGGCATCAACCCTTAACGATGAAACGCTCATTTCTATATTCTTTCCGCTTTGAATTTTATCGTAAATATATTTGCATACCTCATGAAAATGCGGATGAGCACTAATTTGAGCACCAAGAAGTGCAATTCTGCCCGTTTTTTCTATTCCTAAATCTATGGCTTTAATAAGTTCATCATAAGGAACGCATCTTAACGGCAGGTTTAAATAAGATGCAAGACAGAAACCGCATCTGTTTGCGCATCCTCTTGACATTTCTATAATAAAAGTATCTTTAAAGAATGAATTTTCGCTTAAAATCGGTGTATATACACATTCATCAAGTTTTTTTGTTATTTTTTTTACTTTATGCGGATACTTAGGAACATATATCCCCTCAATTTGAGAAAGCATTCTAAGTATTTCATCTTTGCTTTTGTCTTTGTTTTCACGGCAGAGATTTACGGCTTTTATGTTTAAATCTTCTCCGTCGCCGATTAGAAAAAAGTCAAAAAAAACTTTATACGGTTCGGGATTTGCATTTACGACAGGGCCGCCCGCAAAAATCAGAGGGAAGCCTTTTCGGTCTTTTGCTCTTAACGGAATGTTATATTTTTCAAGCATTGAAAATATGGTAAGAAAATCCATGTCAAAAGAAAATGAAAATCCGAACAGGTTTACATCACAAGGGTTTGCACCAACCGTATCCGAGCATATTCTTTCGGCATTAGCAATATCACTTTCATCTATCTTTTTGAAAAGCCATAAATACCCTAACGATGACATTGAAAACGCATAATTCCCCGGGAAACCGAGCCAAACCGTAAAATCAGCATTGTTAATACTGTGTTTATACAAAAAAACTTCTTTATTTTTCATCGTTAACTTTCAGATTCATCGGAGTAAGGTATAATTCATCAATTAAAACACAGACGGTTGATGCGATTGCGGGAGATAAAATTACTCCCCAAAAGCCTAAAAACTGCTGAGCCAAAAACAGCGCCAGAAATATCATCAACGGATGAAGTGCCATCATTTTGCCGAAAAGCACCGGTCTTACGATGTAATTTGAAATTTGCTGTACGAGTAAAAAGCCGGCAATAACAAGTATTAGTTTTGTTAACCCTAACGGATATGCTACCAAAAGAATTACGGCTAAAGCAATTGAAGGCCCGAGTATCGGAATGATATCAAGAATACCGCTGATTAATCCCAAAAGTGTAGCATATTCGACTCTGAGTATGAATAAAATAAGCATTACCATCACTCCGACAGCGGTCATGGATAACAACTGTGCTCTCACATAAGAACCTACTCTGCTGCTTATCGTGGTAAGTATATCCGATGCTTTATTTTTCATATCCGGCGGAAAAAATTCGATAAATTTATTTTTCAAATAAGTTTTATCAAGCAGGATGTAATAAACAATCATTGTAATGGCAATAAATATGACTATAACCTGCACAAGTCCCATGGTAAAAGTCCATGAATGATTAAAAAGTCCTTGTGCAAATGATGAAGTATTGCCCAATATATTTTCTATATCCACTAAATCAGTTAATTTATGCCCGTAAAATTCGCTTGTTAGAATGTATGTTGCGGCATCGGAAATTTTATGCGGCAAGGATATCATAAAGGTCTTTATTTCCCTGAAAGCAACAAAGATAATTGGTATAAACAGTGCAACCAGGGCAAGAAGGCTTGAGAGCAAAACTACCGTAGATGCCATAGTTCTGTTCATTCTTTTCATCAGCTGAGTTACATAAGGATTTAAAGCGCAAGCCAATACATAGGCTGCAAAAAACATCATTAATATATTTGTTATTTTAGGAAGCAGTATCAGAAGCAAAATAACCAGAAACGTAAATATAATATTTTTTGACGTAAAAATCTTTTTATAAGTCATATATTCTCCTTTTGCAGATAATTTTAACATAAAAAAATGATATAAAATCGGATAAAATAATTAGAAACTTATCTGTTATTTAACATAATTGTAAACTTTTGTAAATAAATTGAAGTATATACGCAATTTCACATAGTATATAATACTTTATATATTTACGAGGACAAAAAACAAGAGGATCACAACATGGGTTTCTTAATGGGCGCATACGGTAAATTGATGGCCGGCAAGCGACTCCGCAACTTACAGTATAAGTTGACGACAGTTTCTAGCCGACTTAACCGTGCGACTAAAGATATTGAAAGAGCCGAAAAAATGTTTACCTCAATGCAGAGAAACGTTAAAACCGGTTTGCAGAATCAAATGCGTGAAATCTATGCCAATGATCCTGTTTATGCACAAATGATGCAGTTAGGACAGATGGGGAAATATGGTGATGTCACTAAGATGGACAGCACATTGCTTAATGGATTCTCTACCCATCAAAATGAAATTCAAATGCAGTTTGCTCAAGCATCAGCGATGTGGGAAAATGTTTTTGAAATGCAGAAAGAATCGATGCTTGAACCGCTTAAAGATTTGGAAGACAGTTTACAAACAGAAAAAGACAGTTTGGAATCACAGATAAAGATAGCACAGGCAGATTACGATTCAATGAAAGAAATGGAAAAAGCAGGTGCAAAAGATATAGCTCCGGATTACACAGGACAAGGTTCATAAAAAAAGCTCCCTCAAAAGGGAGCTTTTTAAATTAAAATAAAGTATTGTTTATTATAGTTGCGGCAAAAGATAAAATGTCGCAATTTATTTTAATAATTGAGTTGGTTGTGTTTATTTACATTTCTTTACAAATAACCTAAATTATTAAAGTTTTTATATAAATAAGCCGTTATACCATAATGAAAGTTACTAAGAAAGGAAAACTTCAAAAATGGGAATGGCAGCCGGACAGGCAAGATTACTATCAATAACCTCTCGTTTATCGGACAATGAGCTTCGAGCTCAAATGATAAACAATGATAAGATGCGTCTTGCAACTCAAAGTTCACGTGTAAGCGAGAACTATGTTAATGCCTTGAATGAAGCCCAATTGATGTTTACTAACTATGATGCCGATAATAATACAACTTATCAGCATTTAACATTTAACTCATTAACTGCTTACAACCCGTACAATAACCAGTACGGACTTATAAATTCCTCGGGAAATATTTTGGTTTCCGAAAAAGATGCCGATAACTTCAAAAAAGCTGACGGCAGTGTTGAAGAATTTCTCAGATTTTACGGTCTTGAATATACTACAACTTATTTTGATAATCTGTTAAATGCTAACGGAGAACCTGTCGGATATAACAGCAGTGATATTATATTTTATTCGATAGGAAATACAACCGAAGACGGACAGCTATTGGTGGATCAACCTTCCGGATATAATGCTGCAGCTCTTGAAGCTATGTACAGAGGAGATGACAGCTCAATTATGAACGGTGGTGTTACAGTTGATAATATCGGTTATTCTCAGATTTTACAGGAAGGCTACTACGGTCAATTCAATTCACTTTTAGATAATTACAATGAAAAATATGACACATATTTAAGTTTTATAGCCGGAGCAATGGATGAAAAACTTAAACAATTATTTCAAACAACTTTTGGTAAAGATATTGATGAAGTAAAAACAGAAATGCAAAGTCAAACTAATACGGATACTCTAAGAGGGTATTTAACAAATTTAGGAACTGTTATTTCTGCAACAAAACAGTATGCATACAAAAATGGTGAAAACGGTGATAAGGCCGATGAATGGTATAAATCGTTGGAAAGTAGTATATATGAAGCGAAAAAGCCCACTCAGGATGAAACTTTTTCAAAAAATGAATATGAGATAATTTCAGACGGAACCGACTTTTACATTGCTACCGTTGATGCAAGCGGTAATCCAGATGAAGTTGTTTATAAAATAGACAAAAATGGCAGTGTTTACGGTCCTGACGATGAAGGAAATTTTAATGTACCGGTAACAATGAACGGCAGTTTAAGTATGAGTTTAGCAAGCGCTGATACGAGCAAGGAAATTGATTCTTCCCAATTATTAGGCGATGATGATGATGGTACCACTACATACTATGATGTTTCCGGCGTAACTAAAAGTGATATTACAATTAAAACACCAACAACACCGGAAGATATTATTAGTGCATTCAATAGTGTTCTTAGCTCTTTAACTTCGTCAATATATTCATATTGGGATGCAACCTTAGACGATTGGAAAACGTTAACTCCGGAAGCTCAAGCTGCATATGATGCATATGAAAAGGCAGCCGAAGAATTGGGACGTTTTATATACGGTGACGGTTACAGTAACGGCGGCAGTTATCCTCCTTATGAAGAACTGGGAAATATCAACGAGCTGTATAATAAAATCGGAGAGTCAGGATATCCTCAGTTTGATCAGGAAAATAACCACATGTATTCGGTAATGCAGGCTTTAATACTGGATGCCGTTATGAATACTTACGGTGAACCTTACTATACATGGATTGACACAAGCAGCAGAACAGAATCTTATAACGTAAACGGTGAAGCTAAAGCCGAATGGTATCAAAACCTGTTTGATCGTATGCAGCAAGGATATAATGTTATATTGGACGGTCTTGCATCAAGCGAAGAATGGATTCAATTCGCTTTTGAAAGCGGAATAGTTACAATGGAACAAGTTGACGGTAAAAATAACTGGAATTCACTCATTTATACAAATTGCAGCGATATCACGGAACAAACAAATGATGCTTTGATTGCAAAAGCTGAAGCGGAATATAAATCCGCAATGAACAAAATCGAAAATAAAGATAAACGCTACGATTTGGAATTGAAAAATATTGATACGGAACACAATTCACTTCAAACAGAATATGATTCAATAAAAGCCGCTATTGATAAGAATATTGAACGAACCTTCAAGCTTTACGGCTAGTCATTGGACAAAACCTGTGCACCGTCTTGTTCTACCGGTAATGTCATAATATTGACTTTTACGTTCATATCTTTCCAAGTTTCTTTTACCGTTGATTTTATCTTTTCAACGGCGCTTTTTAGAGAAATTACAATTATTGTCGGCCCGGAACCGCTTAATACACAGCCGAATACGTCTTCTTCATGCTTTAAATTATCAATTATGCGTTCAAGTCCCGGAACAAGTTTCATTCTGTACGGCTGATGAAGTTTGTCCTGTAATGCACGTTTCATAAGGTTTATATCCCTTGTATTTACCGCTTGAACAAACATTCCGAATCTTTTTAAATTAAACACCGCATCCTCTAAAGGAACATCTTTAGGCAATACCGAGCGTGAAATATCGGTTGAAAGCTCAAAATCAGGTACGCAAACCGTTATATTCCATTCAGAAGGCCAGTCAAGCTTTGAATATACAACACTTCCGTCATCTTCCTGAGATGAAATGACCATTCCTCCGGTAATGGCAGGCGTGGTATTATCCGGATGCCCTTCAAGTTCCGCTGCCAGAGATAAAAGGGCCTGTTCATCCGCAGGATGTCCTAAAAGTTCATTAGCCGCCAAAAGCCCGCCGACAATAACCGATGCACTGCTTCCTAGACCTCTTGTGATAGGTATTTGCGTTTGTACGGTAATCTTTAATTCGCTTGGCGACTGCCCGATAGAGTTGTACAAAAGCTCAACAGCTTTATATATCAGGCTGTTTTCGTCCATTGGCGTATGATCTAATATAACATCTTCAATATTCGTTTCATCTTTTATTGCATTTATTTCAATACCTGTGCCGGGTAAAACGGTTTCTTCTATCGTAATTGTATTAAATATCGGCAAAGCAACACCCAGACAATCAAACCCGGGACCTAAATTTGCTGCCGTAGCAGGTACTTTTACGCTGATTTTCATACTTTTCCTCTTAATTAGTACTGTGTTATTGTATCATAAATACCAAAAATTGCCAAAAAATGAAGATATATAAAGAATTTTGTATCATTATACGCGTTTTATTATAATAAATATATGTATAAGCTATACCCATATTTTACAAACGACGGTTCAACAGGTCTGTTTTCTCCCGATGCGGACGATATTTACCACTCAACTTACGGTGCTTTGAGTGAAGCTTATGAAAAATTTATTCTTCCTGCGGAATTTGAAAATTACTTTAAAAAAAATAACGAAATAAAAATTTTGGATTTATGTTTCGGAATCGGATATAACACAAAAAGTTTTATAAATTTTTTCTTAAATTTCATATATAACGAAACGACATATTCCGATAATATTAAATATAACGATAAGATAGTTACCGATAACGAGAAATATAAAATTTTTATACATGCCGTGGATACGGATAAAATTTTAATGAATTTATCACCGTTTTTTATAAGCAATAAAAATAATATAAAAAATAATAAACTGCCGTTTGAAAATGAAAAAATAAAACGAATGCTCTCTAAAAAGCCCAAGGGTATATTTTATTTAAGAGAAGAAGTTGATGAATTACTGCTTCAAAAAATAATTGAAAATATTGATAAAGAATCGGAAAAAATTCTGTTTTCATTTAAATATCGAAAATATTTCAGCAATTATATGAAGGGTTTATACGCATTTTATAAAAATAAAAGGTATATAACTAACCCTGTAAGCAAATTAATCGCCTTCTTACATAATATATATTATCTCCATATATCTAAACGCCATAAAAGCACCCTAAACGCCTTAAAATTGTTTAATTTTAATTTTATAACAAACAACAATGATGCACGGGAAGTTCTTAAAAATGATAATTTTATATATAATTATGTTTTTTTAGATGCATTTACTCCGGCAAAATGTCCTTGCCTTTGGACTATTGACTTTTTTAAACTGCTTTTTAACCGGCTCGATGATAACGGTATGATTTTAACTTATTCAAATTCAGCTTCCGTAAGAAACGCATTTATAAACGCCGGATTTTTTGTCGGTAAAATTTATTCGGACAGTCAAAAAAAATATACGGGTACTGTTGCCGTTAAAAATAAATCACTTATAAAACATGAACTTTCACAATACGATTTAGGGCTTTTAAAAACAAAGGCAGGTATATTTTATCGTGATGAAAATTTAAACGCCTCTAACGAGGCAATAATTGCCGCTCATAAAAAAGAGGTTGAAAATTCAACTCTTATGTCAAGTTCCAAGTTTATAAAACAGTATTCCAAAAGCTAATCCGTCATAATATATTAATATTGCTTAATTATTTTGTATTAATGAAAAGGCAATATATAATATACATATGGATTTAAAGTATGATTTTATTGTAATCGGAGGCGGTACAGCCGGCTGTGCGGCTGCTTATACGGCAGGTATTTCAGGTTATAAAACACTCCTGCTTGAAAAGAAAATACATCTTGGCGGCACTATCACGTCAGGACTCGTAATTCCGGTTATGAAATCCGGCGAAAATCAAATTAATACGGAATTTTACAATGCTTTGACTGCTGAATTAAAGTCTGTGGGCGGTCAAATCACTTATCAAAATAATCAAGGCTGGTTCAATCCGGAACTGTGCAAGTGCGCCTTGGATTCTTTAATGCAAAAAGCCAATGTGGATGTGCTTTTTAATGCACATATACAGGATGTTATAATTGATAACCGCTTAATTAAAAAGATAATAATATCAAAAGAAATATTATCAGTATATAACGATAAGTTACAAAATGAGAAAAAAGAATTATCGGTAAATATCGAAGCGAGATATGTAATTGATACAACAGGAAATTGCGAAATCGGAAAACTTTGTAATTGTGAATTTCTTGAAGAAAAATATCAGCCGCAGAGTTTGCGCTTTATTATGGGCGGAGTTGATACTGATGCGTTTGGCAAGTGGATTAGCGCTCTTGACAGCGACAGGGACGTCACTACTGTTGAGCGTATAGACGGTGTTACACACCTTTCTACAGCCTGTACATGGGATAAAGAATGGGCATTAAAACCCTTATTTGATAAGGCTGTGCGTGACGGAATACTTAAAGATGAGGACAGAAACTATTTTCAGGTATTTACTATAGCCGGAATGCCTTCCTGTATTGCTTTTAACTGTCCCAGAATTATATCAAACAGCGGTTCTCTCGATATTTTCGAAACCTCAAAAGGCTTGACAGAAGCGAGAAAGAGTATATTCAGGCTTGCAAACTTTTGCAAAAAATACTTAAAAGGCTTTGAAAACGCTTATATTTCAAATATAGCCGATGAATTAGGCATAAGGGTTTCCGGAAGAATTAAAGGCAGATACGTATACACAATAGATGATTTAAAGTCGGGTAAAACATTTGAAAATCCGGTATTAATCTCAAATTATCCCGTAGATGTACATTCTTCCGACAAAAACGCTTCGGAATTACAAAAGGTCAGGGATTATCAGCTTCCTGCCGAAAGCTTGATTTCAGCGGATATTGACAATTTATTCATTGCCGGACGCTGCATTTCTGCGGATTTTTTGTCCCAAGCCGCTCTAAGGGTTCAGGCAAGCTGTTTTTCCATGGGGGAAGGCATTGTAAAATACATAAAAAAAAGAGGCATATAGCCTCTTTTTTATTATTTAATATTTGAGAAAGTCCACGCATCAAATGTAGGAGTTTCCGAGATTTTCATCTCCTTCTTTTCCTCGCCTGATGTGGAATCACTGTGGGCAATCGGCTTATAAAGTCTGTTGTAGTATTCAATTACCATTCTGTCAGAATTGAAGTAAGCTTCTGAAGTTCTGATAGCCTGACGCATCAATCTTGCCCATTCTTGTTTGTTTTCGTAGTATGTAGGAATTATCTCATTTTCGATTATATTCATAACACATTCATGATCTTTCCAATGACGTTCTTCCCATGGCATTTCATCATCAAGTCCCGGATATTCAACCGTAAAGCCGTTAATTCCGTTAAACGTACCTTCGACAGTCCATCCGTCATAAATAGACAGGTGTAAAGCACCGTTCATATTAGCGGACATACCGGAAGTCCCCGAAGCTTCAAACGGTCTGAGCGGAGTATTGAGCCAGATATCCGAACCGCGTTTCAATTTGCCCGATAGTTCAAGTTCATATCCAGGCAAAACGACAACGTTTTTAAGGCTGTGAGAACGATTCAACAGTTTGTTAAACATATCTTTGCCCATAACATCATCGGGGTGGAATTTACCCGCAAAAATAATTTGTATTTTATTATCATCGAGTAGTTTGGTAATTCTTTCGTTATCCATTAAAATGAGCCAAGCACGTTTGTAATCCGCAAAACGTCTTGCCCATGTAATGGTTAAAACATCGGGATCAAATCTTTTACCGGCAACGTTTGCAACATATTCAAACAATTCTGCCTTCATTTCTCGCTTAACTTCAAGAAGTTGTTCGGGAGTTACGGCATTTTTAATACGTTCATCCTGCCAATAATGAAGGTTTACGGCATTTGTAATAGCTCTAATCGGGCATCTGCCTTCAACCCATTCCCACATCTTATTGGAAACAAGTCCGTGAAGCTGTGATACAGCATTTGCCAGTCTTGACATTCTGAGAGCAGCTACGGTAAGCGAGAAGTTTTCACCGCCTAATTGAACAGCCGTTTCTCTTGAACATCCCGCAAAGAAACCGCCTTTAAGGAGTTTATCAACCCAGTGAACTTCATTACCCGCAGCAACAGGGGTGTGAGTTGTAAATACGGTTTTCTTTTTAACTTCATCGAGATTTCCGTTATATTGTCTTAAAAGTTCAAATGCCGCCGGAAGTGCATGTCCTTCGTTCATGTGGATTACATCAAAGTTATATCCGACTTGTTGAAGTATTCTTACACCCGCAACACCGAGAACCGTTTCCTGAGCAATACGGATTTCTTCGTTTCCGTCATAAAGTTTATGCGAAATACTTTTTGCCCAATCACTGTTACCTTCAATATCAGTAGTTAAAAGGTAAACCGGACATGTTCCGAATAAATCGGGTTCAACGAGATAAGCTTTAACTTTTACTTTCTCGCCGAAAATTTCAACTTCCGTTGAAACATTGATATCTTTTAAGAAATCATAATATTTTCTGATATAAGCGACTTCGACTTGTCCGTCATGTGCAATTCTCTGGTCATAATAACCGTATGACCATAAAATCGTTACACCGACCATAGGCATTTGCAGATATCCGGCAGAAAGCATGTGAGAGCCTGCCAAAAATCCTAATCCTCCCGAATAAGTCTTTAAAGACTGATCCATTGCAATTTCCATTGAAAAATATGCTACATTTGGTAATGACATTTAAACCATCCTCTTTTTTTTTACTGATTATCCATTATGGGACACTATAACAGTTTACCACAAAAAATTATCAGTCAACCGAATTAAAATTTATTTATAACTAATCCTTAAGAATTAGTTATATATGGTTATTTTAAACTTTACTAAACTTTACAATTGAATTTATTGGCTTTTATATTCGCTCAACAATTTCCGATAAAGCGAGTTTTACATGCGCATAATTTAATCCGCCCTGCAAATAAGCCGTATAAGGCTCTCTCAAAGGCCCGTCAGCTGAAAGTTCAATAGTGGAACCTTCAATAAAAGTACCGCCTGCCATGATTACTTTATCTTCGTATCCCGGAATGTATTCCGGAACAGGCGTAACATAGCCGTTTACGGGAGAAAGAGATTGTATTGTTTTGCAAAAGTTTATTAACGGCTCTGCGGAACCGAAAGTAATATTTTGTATAATATCGGTGCGTTTTTCGTAATATTTCGGTGCACTGTCGTAACCGATTTCGTCAAATACTTTTGAGGCAAGTATAACACCTTTTACGGCATCACAGACTACGGACGGTGCCATAAAAAGCCCCTGGAAAATAAGCCGATGCTGATTGAACATCGCACCGCCTTCACACCCTATTCCCGGCGCCGTAAGACGATTGGCAGCTTTATCAACATACTTTGCCTTTCCTGCAATGTATCCGCCCGCTTCAACTATACCGCCTCCGGGGTTTTTAATTAAAGAACCCGCGATTAAATCCGCGCCAGCTTCTATAGGTTCGCGCTCATCCGTGAATTCTCCGTAACAGTTATCGACAAAACATATACAATCGGGATTTTTCTTTTTAACAATCGAACATATTTTTTCAATATCTTCTATAGTCAGCGATTTTCTTGTTGAATACCCCTTTGAACGCTGAATTAAAACCATTTTAACAGTTTTGTTAATATAATTTTCGATATTTTCATAATCGACTTCGTTATTTTTAAGCGGAACTTCATTATAAAGCACTCCGTGAGCAATCAAAGAATCCTCTTTGGTTTCATCATCTCCCGCCGTTCCGATAACCTCTTGCATAGTATCATAAGGTGCGCCCGCAACTGATACGAGTTTGTCCCCTGGACGCAGATTACCAAAAAGACAGCAGGCAAGAGTATGCGTTCCCGATGCAAAATGTATTCTTACAAGTGCTTTTTCGGCTTTAAATACATCCGCATAAACTCTGTCAAGAACCTCTCTGCCCAAATCATCATGACCGTAACCCGATACGGTATAAAAATGTTCGGGAGCAACCTTGTTTTTTATAAACGCATCAAGAACCTTTTTCTGATTAAAATCACGAATTCGTTCAATATATTCAAATTCTTTACTTAAAGTTTTTTCGGCATTTGTAATTAATTCATTCATAGTTATTATAATATTTCACTAAAAAATAATCGTCAAACAGGTAATCCGATAGCAAGTGGCAGTATAAGATACACCGGATTAAAATTGTTATCGATATGAGGATTTTAATACTTATAATAATACTTTTAACTCCGATATTTGTTTTTGCGGATAATTACGGCGTCTATAACAGAAATAATTATTCCGCTTCAAACATTGAAGAAGACGAAAGAATACTTTTTATACTGGATTTTTCAAACAGTATGGAAGAATATCTTGACGGGAAAAGAAAAGTGGATTTGATGGTAGAAACAATGAAAAAGCTTTTACCGGAGTTAAATCCGAACATATCGGTAGGCTTACGTGTTTACGGTCACAGAATGGGATTTACGCCGATGGAAGCTTGTAAAGCATCAATGCTTGTTAATCCGGTAAGTACAGGGAACGGACGTGAAATATATAATTCGCTTGCCCGAATAAAACCCAGAGGTATGACACCTATTACTTATTCGCTTAAACAGGCCGTAAAAAATGATTTTATCGGATTTAGCGGTAAAAAGCATATAATTTTACTGACAGACGGCGGAGAAAATTGTGATGAAAGCCCCTGCAAATATGTAATGGAGCTGATAAAAGTAAGAAAAGACGTAAAAATTGATGTTATAGCTTTTAACATTGATAATGAAGATGATTTATCACAGCTTGAATGCACTTCACTGGTAACAAGCGGCAGATTCTATAATGCACAAACCGCGGCAGAGCTTGTAAAAAGTCTTAATAACAGTATAAATGCGTATAAACAGGTCGAAGCGAAAATTGTACCCAATTACTAAAGTCTGTATAAATTAAGGATAATTACTTTCGGCAGCCTTCATCGAGCATATCAACTTTCCCGTCAAAATTGTTGTCTACACCGTCAGAACAAGAACCTATAGAATTTTGACTCTCGGCTCTTACATACTGTTTTAAATATTTATCGGGTATGCGATCCCAAATGTATTCAAAAAATCCGCGGTAATATTTTGCAAGTGAACTGTCCTCAATTATAAGACAGTTTTCATCATTTTTATTTTCTCCGCTGTAAGAAAAATTCATGGAACCTGATATTATATATTTATCATCAATAATTATGCTTTTGGAATGAAGTTTACCGGCATAATTTTCGATTTTAACGGGTATATTTGCACTTCTGAGCAGTTTAATTTTGCTGCGTTTGGTTGTAGTGTTTACGGCATCCGCAATAATTTTTACGTCAACTCCGCGTTTTTTAGCTGATATTAAGCTTTGGGCAAGTTCATCGTGCGTAAACACAAATGCGGGAATATAAATATATTTTTGAGCGGAATTTACAAGCGGTATAACTGCCGTTAAAACCGTCTTATCCTTTGGCGAGAAATAAACCGCTATTTTTGTCTTTCCCAATTGCACGTTTTTTATCGGATATTTGGTTTTATTATTATGAAATTTACCGTTCAGCATCTGTTCAAACTCTTTTTTATAAGCCAAAGCTATTTCTGCGGAATTTATAAGAAATACGCAGTTGCCGTTGAAGCCCGACAGCCCCGTAAGAGAAAAGTTCATAGAACCCGTAATCACTCTGGCATTATCAAAAATTATAAATTTATTATGCATAAGGATTTTGTCGTTATCGGTGCTTTTTTGCAGTGTCAGTTTTAAAAGGCTGTCCAAATCATCCGGAAAAGATGTTCTGTCATATACAACTCTGATTTTTACACCGCGCGAATATGCTTTTTCCATGGCGGATTTAATATCAGGCGGGAAATCCCAGCCGTAAGTGGCGATATCAATACTTGTTGTACTTTGATTTATTTGATTGACAATTTCCTTACAAACCGGAGCACTGCATTTATTGTCGGGTTTAAGTTTTGTCGTAAAATCAGTAAGATACATTTTTATACTGCCATCGGATACAACAAAATTTTTAACCGCGGTATTATCCGCCTGATTAAGTTTTTGAGTATGGCAAAAATTACAAGGTTTGGCGTCTTTCGGCAGTTGATTTTTGAGAATTAAAACGGCATCATGTGCCATAAGGCCGTATTTGCAATCGAGTTTATGATATTTTGAGCTTTTGTGATTAAGTATAACAAGATTAAGTTTTCGGGCTTTAGAAAGAACTTCGGAAAAATTATCGCCTTTTTTACCGTCAACCGCAGCAAATCCGGATTTTACAAGCATATCTCTGTAAGATGCGTTATTAATAATAATATCTGCATAACGGCAATTTTGATTTTCTTCTCCGGTAAATTTCAACTTAACGCGTTTTGATGCTAAAATCCCGTCTGCAAAGGCATCGGTAAGATAACCAATTTTAAGCGCATCGGAAGCTGAAACTCCTATAATTTTTGCGGTTTCATCCTGATTTTTGGAAATATCGCCGCTAAAGACACTCACATCAGGAATACACACGGTTTCACCGGCATCATAAATTTTGTTGTTATTTAAATCAATTTGAATTTCGGAAGCGTTTATGACATTCAAAACCTGCTTATCGGATTTTCTGCAAAAATCAAATCCTGCAAATGCGGCTAACAGTATAAAAATTACGATTATGGAAATTAAGCGTTTATACATTCTTTTTTATAATTTGTTAATTCAAAACCGAGTCTGCTGATTTTGTCTTTAAGTTCTTTATTTTGAGTAATCAAAAATTCCGTGTAATGTTTATTCTTTTTGGGAATATTGTAAGTGCAGGGATGAATCAGAGCTTCTGCGATACAGTTATCATCTTCAAGTACTTTTAAGCCGTATTCTATCGTCAAATCATCCATCATACCGGTATATCCGACACCGATTAAATTATCATTTGTTTTCAATCCGTATTCCGAAGCCGTTTTTTTATTTTTTTGCGTAAAACGGTTTAACAAAAGAATTTTCAAAATATTAGGCGGATAGTGCAAATTTAAATGTTTTACAAGCGATGGGACAAAATACATTTCCTCATATTGAGTTCTGATATACGGTATTTTATATTCTTTGGCAAGAGAAGCCGTTAATCTGAAAATTTGCGGGATAGCGTGAGTATGAACGTGTGAATCTATATGATCAACGGAAGTATAATTCATAACGGTTTCTATTTGTGTTCTAAACTCAAATTCAATTTGTTCAAGGATTTTTTTGTTAGGGCTGTTAAAGATGTACCAGAGATACCCTTTATTAAATCTGCCTTTTTTATCCGTTAAAGCATCGGCTTTAGTAAGCGCTCTGCCTTCCATAATATTAAGATGGACACCAATTGAGAGATTCGGACATTCGGGAATAATTTCATTGACGGCGGCATTAAAAGCACTTCCGTTGGCGCACAGACTTGCACTTGACAAAAAGCCGTTCAGATAGCCTTCCAAAACCGCTTTGTTAAAAGCTTTTGACATTCCGAAATCATCCGCATTAAGAATAAATTTTTTCCTGTTCATTGAAATCCTTGATTTAATAATAAAAATATTATAATATAAATTTGCACCGTTTGGCAAGAAAGGAATTATGAATTCACCTTCGTTAGCGATAATTATACCGTGTTACAATGAGGAGCTTTGCATAAGAGCAGCAATAAAAAGGCTTTTGGAAGTTCTTGATGATTTGGTATCAAAATCCAAGATAAGCGAAAACAGTTTTCTTTATTTGGTTGATGACGGTTCCGAAGATTCGACATGGGAAATTATCAATGAATACCATAACAAAGATAATCGTGTAAAAGCTCTAAAATTTATCCGCAACTTCGGAAACCAGAAAGCATTGATTGCCGGGCTTGAGGGGGTAAGAAATTTAGGCTGTGATTGTGCGGTCTCAATTGATGCCGATTTGCAGCAGGATGAAAATGCCATTGAAAAATTTCTGGACGAATACGCAAAAGGTGCGGACATAGTTTCGGGTATAAGAAATAATCGAAAAACCGACACATTTATCAAAAAAATTACCGCATTATTATTTTATAAATTGATGAATATTTTAGGTGCAAAGATTCCGCTCAATCATTCGGATTACAGGCTTGTGAGCCGTAAAGCGCTTGATATTATGGAACTTTATACCGAAAAATATCTTTTTTTAAGAGGGTTTTTCAACGAAGTCGGGCTTAAAACAGCTTACGTAAATTTTGACGTAAAAAAGAGAATTGCGGGCGAATCAAAATTCAACTTAATATCATTGATGGGGCTTGCATTAAACGGTATAACATCATTCAGTGTTGTACCGCTCAGGCTGGTAGCGGTTTTGGGCTTTTGCATGGCGTTGTTTGGTTTTTTGGTCGGAGTTGAAACAATTATTGAAAAAATATTCTGGCACAATTCACCGAACGGCTGGGCAACAACAATTATATTATTGTGTGTATTCGGCGGAATACAGCTGTTTTGCCTCGGCATAATCGGTGAATATGTCGGGCAGGTTTTCAGAGAAGTTAAAGGAAGACCGCGATACATCAAAGACAAAGAACTGATATAAAAAACGCCCTTAAAGGGCGTTTTTTATTCCATGATCCAACCGTTTGTCAAGTCGACTTTAACGGGTTTTAAAAGCTTAATATAAATTATATCTTCAGGGCTTACGTCAAGCTTTTCACCTTTAAAAACAAATCTGACAAACTTCATAAACCAATTTCTGTCTTTGGTAATTTCGCAAACTCCGGGCAAAGCGGCAGTTTGGTCATCGGTAGTAGTAATAAGCGAATTGTCAAACACAAGAACACCGTTTCTTACAAACCATTTACCTTTTCTTACATCAAGGAATTGGCCTTTAAGGTTAGCGCCTTCTCTGACGAGAATATATTTTTCGGGAGTAACATAATTCTGCGGAGCGGAAGCCATATAAACTTCACCGGCTTCGGAAGACTGTGAACTTGCGTATTTGCTTAACTTAACGGGCAAGAGAGTTCCTGAAGGAATAGTTCCGAAACTGCCTTCAACGAAAGCACCTTCAATAACATATCCTTCTCCGGTTTTCTTTCTCATGGCTTCGGCAAGTTTTGAATTCGGATTTAGCTTAGCCTGTTCGGTCATTTCAAACAGAATAGCAGCAACTTCTGCTCTTGTTGCGGGCCTTTCGGCATCAATAATATCTCTTGCCGCAGGAACGGTAACGAGCATGTTCAAGATTTCGGCTTTTCCTGCGGGAATAACAAAAGCTTCGGGAACCGAGCTTAAATCTTTATATTTTTTTGCAAGCACTTCACGAGCTTTGTCAGCGCTTATTTGTTCGGTGGTTAAAGCATTAACGGCAACCGTAATTGATTCTTCTCTCGTAACGGTATCTTCAGGTCTGAAAACATCGCCTTCCTCGGGGCATGACACGAGTTCAAAATACAAAGCTTTTTGAATAGCGTCATAAGCCCAGAATTCCGGAGTAATATCGGTAAAGTTAACGGGCTGGGCAACGGTAGCATGCTCCTGTCCCAGAGCCTTGATAGCCATGGAAGCGAACTCGGCACGCGTAACATTTTCATCGGGTTTAAACGTTCCGTCTGGATATCCGACAATAACACCTTGTTCCGTCAAGAGTTCAATACGATCAAATGCCCAGTGTTCGGGCGAAACATCAGGATACGCAAAAGCGGGAACCGCAAAAAGCAGAACGGTAAACGCCGTCATTGCAAGTTTTAATAAATCTTTCATACACATCTCCTTATTCTCTATACAATAAATATGTTATCCGCAAAAAACATCTTCGGCAATTTTTGAAGATATGTAAATCTTAACATAAATTAATCATTCCTGAAAATTTCTTGAGCTTTCTGAGCCTGTTTAAGAAGTCCGTAGTAATATTCAAGTTCATCTTCCGAGGCATTATCCAATATTTGCACAGATTTTATATAAAAAGGGTTGTCGTTAACTGATACTTTTTTCAAATTAAGGCCGACTTTATCAATTTCCAAATCGAGCACGGATAAAACTTTGCTCAAAGTTGCAAAACTGGGTTTGTAAGTTCCCAGTTCAAGTTTAGATATATGTTTTTCATGAACACCGGCAAGTTCCGCTAATTTTTCTTGAGTCAAACCTTTAGCTTTTCTGATTTGTTTGAGCTTTTTACCAAAAGTATTATCATTTGTCATATCGCACCCTCCGGTATATTCTAGGAAGATATATTAAGAAGTTTAACAGCACACTCTGGTATTTTTTAATAAAACTATCAGATACTTGATATTTTATTTTATTTGTGATAAAGTTTCTGCGTGTTGGAATTAATGTAAAAAAAAGAAAGGGAAACGTATGAAAAAGAAAAAAATAGCTATAGCTGCTTTTTTAATATGCAGCGCAATCCATTGTAATTTACAGACAAATGTAAATGCAATAGAAATCACTTTTCCAAATGGTGGCGGACTTGTCAGCGCTGAAGGTGGCTTGTTTGATGATTTAACCGTAAATAACGGCACGGGCGAAATGACATTAGGAGATGTTAAAGCCGGTGTGAATAACAATGAAGGCGGAACGGTTATTGTCGATAAAAATAAGACTGTCACAATAGAAGAAGGTAAAGAACTTTCAAATGAAAATGGTACGCTTAGACTTAAGAATAAAAGTAAAATAAAAAATAGCGGAAGCGCAATAAATGGTAAAAACGGAATAATTGAAAGCAAAACTGGTGTTGTGATTACTAACAATGAAACGGGTATATTTGAAAATAAAGGTACATTAAGTTTAGCTAGTGATTCAAAGATAAAGAATAAAGGCAAATTTAATAATTCAGGTAAGATAAATAACGTTGCCGGAACTATTACGAATAATAAAAAAGGTACATTTACAAATACAGGTGATATCAATAATAAAAATAGTGGCGGTGTTGATAACAATGGTATTTTTGATAACAAGGGTAATATTACCCTTGAAACAGGAAGTTATCTGACTAATGGCAAAGAAGCAACATTTAACAATTATGGGAAGATAGACTCCTTAGGCAGCTCCGAAGATTTAGAAAATTTCACAAATATTGAAAGTAACGGTAATTTTAATAACTTTGGTCAAATTAATTCAAAAGGTGATTTTGACAATTACGGAACATTAAATAATGCAGGCGAAATAATAAATGGGGGAGATTTTATAAATCACAAAGCCGGTGGTGTTATTAACAATACAGGAAAATTTACTATTGAAGAAAATGCGAAAATGAGAGGAAACGGTATTTTTAATAATACAGGTACCATTTATAATTCCGGTAAAATAAAAAATGCTTTGGCATTTTCAGTAGAAGAAGAGGAAGGAAGTGAACCTCAACACGGACTTCATAACAAACAAGGCGGTATTATTTACAATGAGGCACAAGGTGTTATTGATGCACTTGTCTTAAATGAAGGCGGAAAAATCATTAACAACGGAAAGTTTAAATATACCGGCGAACTTTACAATAATAATGGCGGAGTTATAGTGAATAACAATGCTATGAAATCTGAAATTATAACCGATGGCGGTACTATTTATAACAATGAAACAGGAAAGGTTGGAGGTGATATTTCAGGTTCTAACACCACACTCTATAACGCCGGAAAAATTGATACGATTGATATAAACCTTGATAATTCAACTATTTATAACACGGGTAAAATTACTACGAGCGATATTTATAATAAAAATGAAAATGGAACCGGAGATTTAATTGTTTATAATACCGGTAAAATTATCGCCGGTGAGATTGGTAACAAAAAGGACACTGGAAATATAATTGTTCACTCAACAGGTATGCTAAGAGGTGTTGATATTGTCGGCGAAAAAACAACTGTTAATCAGGACGGTTTAATTAAAGAACACTTAAATGTAAATGGCGGGGCTACATTTCATCTTGGTAAAAACGCAACTTTCTTTGACGATAGTGCAAATGACGATGATTTGACAGGCTACGTTATTGTCGGAAAAGACAGCATACTTGATGCAACAAATTCAACCATAAATAAGTATGGTGAACATGTACAGCTCAAAAATAATTCAAAAGTCAGGTTTGATATCAGCTCTGCAACAGGTGATACGGATAAGTTTCAGTTTGGAGTTAATAACGGGAATCCTAAGAATATAACTCTTGACGATTTCAATCCTATTGCTGATATAAAAGTAAGCCGTGGTTTTGTATCAATGGACGAATTGAAAAAAACTTTAGGAGTTGATAGTACAAAAAATGCAGAATTAAATTTGACATTTGGTGACTCTGCAAAAGCAGATCATAAGTTTTTATCTCCGTTAAGATGGATGAATGCAAAAGCTGTTGACAACTACGGCACACAAGGACAAGGTATATTGTTTGCACCGACAGGTAACGGTTACAAAGACTTCAACCCATCGGTTATGGCAAGCCCCATTGCTGCACAACTCGGCGGATATTTAACTCAGTTAAATTCTTATGACGAAGCTTTCCGTAACATGGATATGTACATGCTTATGACTAAAAAACAACGTCAGGCTTTGAAATTAAGAAACAAATATGCAGCCGCTGACGGTAACTTAATTTTTGATCCTACAAATACACCGTATGACGACAAAGCGGTTTGGGTCAGACCTTATGCAACATTTGAAAACGTACCTCTCAAAGGCGGGCCGAGAGTCTCTAACGTAGCATACGGTTCATACTTCGGAATGGAAAGTGAACTGTATGATCTCGGCAACGGTTGGGACGGTATGTACGGTATTTATGCCGGATACAACGGTTCTCACCAAGCATATGACGGTATTGGTATCTACCAAAACGGTGGTACACTCGGGTTAGTCGGTATGGCATACAAAGGTAACTTCTTTACAGGTTTAACCGTTAACGCAGGGGCTAACGTCGGTGAAGCCGATACATTCTACGGTCAGGATAATTTCACATTACTTATGGCAGGTATCGCAAACAAAACAGGATATAACTGGGAACTTGCAGAAGGTAAATTTATTATCCAACCAAGCTTAATGGCATCTTATTCATTTGTTAATACATTTGATTACACTAACTCGGCAGGTATAAACATTGATGCTGATGCTTTGCATGCCGTTACATTTGAACCGGGATTGAAATTCATCGGTAACTTAAAAAACGGATGGCAGCCATATGCCGGTGTTAGCGTTGTTTGGAACATTCTCGACAAAACTCAATTCCAAGCTAGTGATGCAACACTTCCGGAATTAAGTGTAAAACCGTTCGTAAAATACGGTATCGGTGTTCGCAAAACATGGGGTGAAAGACTTACAGGGTTCTTCCAGACTTACTTCACTAACGGCGGAAGAAACGGTGTAGGTTTCCAACTCGGATTCAGAATGACACTCGGAAAAGGCGGGAATGGAAATGCTAAGAAAAGCAATGTTCCCGTATTACCCAAAACAAACGTTAAATTAAGTGAAAGAGGATAAGAAATGAAAAAATATTTAACATATACGTTAATGTTGTTACTGGGTTTCGGCCTGCACACTATGGCAAGTGTTCCATCAAAAATTGCGGTAATAGATGTAAACGGGATTTTAAGTCAATCCTCACAGGTTGCGGCATTAAAAAAGGAACAGAAAGCTAAAGGCGAAGAATTCCAAAAATGGTATACAACGGCTAAAGCAGACGTTGACAGACAACAAACAAAGGAAGGCAAAGAAAAATTAATCAAGAAGTATGAAGCTGAATATTCCAAAAGGCATGAGACAATGCAAAAGGATTACACGGCTAAATTACAGAAGATTGATAAAGACATAACTGCCGTAATTGCACAGGAAGCAAAATCCAAAGGATATGACGTTGTACTCTCAAAGAATGTCGTATTATACGGCGGGACCGACCTTACCGGTGCAATTGCAAGACTGGTTAAATAAAAATCCTCCAGATAAAAAAAAACAAAAAAGCAATCCTCTCGGATTGCTTTTTTGCATGAGTAGGTCGGATTTACTAATCCGACAATATTAAAATACTCAAACTACGTTTTAGTCATGCTGAACTTGTTTCAGCATCTTGCCAATTTTCAGATATTCATGTAGGTTGGGGAGTCTGTAGGTCGGATTTACTAATCCGACAATACATAAAATACTCAAACTACGTTTTAGTCATGCTGAACTTGTTTCAGCATCTTACCAATTTTCAGATAAATCCTTAAATTCGGGATTCACTTCTTTTATTAGATTAATTTTCCATTGTCTGTGCCAACGCTTTAATTGTTTTTCTCTGTTAATGGCAGACTCAACATCGTTAGTTATTTCATAATAAACTAATTTATCCACATTGTATTTTTTAGTAAACCCTTCAACAACTTTATTTTTATGCTCAAAAATCCTTTTTTGCAGATTGCCTGTCACACCTATATAAAAAGTTGTTTCATTATAATTTGTCAAAATATACACAGTATAAGTTTTGTCCATTGTTTTGTTATAACATATGAGAGATATCAGACCCTGAAACAAGTTCAGGGTGACATTAATTTTGTAGGTTAGGGAGCCTAACAATTTCAAATTGCCATATCGTTTCTTTATTTGTCGGATTAGTAAATCTGACCTACTCATCTACAAATTTATTTTATTTCAGAAAAATGTGAGAATTTTGTGAGAATAGAAGAAAAAATACCAAATAAAAAAATTATCCGCTTGCCCAAAAGGCTTACGGATAGTGGTTTTTAAATGGTGGGCGTTAGAAGACTCGCTTGCATCGTAGGCGAGAAACACGAGCCGTACGAGGCAGGATACCCGAACGGGCAGAACTTCGTAATTTTTGTTCAACAAACAAAAATTACTGGGTGAGAGGATTTGACGCACAAATAAATATTAAAAAAGAGAACAACTTGTGCTGTTCTCTTTATTTGGGCGTTAGAAGACTCGAACTTCTGACATCCTCCTTGTAAGGGAGGCGCTCTACCAACTGAGCTAAACGCCCTTTTATTTCGGCAAGAGTTATAATATACTAAACAATATAATATGTCAACAGTTTTTTGAACTTTTTATTATGAAAATCGTTATAAAATCAGAGGTGAAAATATGAAAAGGTTTATTATTTCAGTTTTATTAATTTTTATGGTACAGCCGTCATTTGCAAGCAGTTTTTCTTTCAGCAGCGGAATGCTTTATCCGCGTAGAAAAACAACAGTAATACTGACTCCGGGTGCTAATCCGCGATATATCAATTCAATCCGCGGCAACAACGCGTTTTTTGCAGGCGCTTCGCTTGCGAGCGGAAGGCTTATTTTAAAAGACACGCCCGCTATAAGAGTTTTAAATCCGGCACTTACATATCTGGATCCGTATGTTGTTTCAATTGACGGTAAAAACTACATACTTATAAAAGATAATAAGAAAAATTTATGGAATGCAGACAATATTTTGGGATACGGCGACAGTAAAGATGATTTGTTTGCTTCGCTGAAAAAGCTTGAATCAGACGGGAATGCCGCACAGATTAGCAAAGAAGAACTTAAAAAAGCCGAAATCAGATTTGCAAGAGTAAACAAGGACGGCTCCGTGGCTTTAAATGACAGAAATTTGGATTATAATTTGAACAATGTTTTATACATTGATATGAAAAATTTAAGAACCGCACTGGGTAACAAGAACCAAGACGGGACTTTCGGATACTTTTACGTAATAATTAAAGACGGTTCCAAAAAACGTGCCGTTCCGGGACGCGTGACGTTTGAAGAAAAGAATGAAATCCAAAAATATATTAAATAGCTTGCTGTGCTTGCTCCTGAATTCTTTTTTCGTATTCCTCTCTGGCTTTTATCTTAATTTCATGTTTTGAACCGTGGTGGGATTCTTCACGCTTATAACGCTGATCAACCCACCATTTTGCGCTTTTATATACAATTCCTTCTTTATAATTTTTTTCTTTTTCGGATTTTTCTTCTTTTGTTTTTTTAGTTTTTTCTTTCTTGGCTTTTTTTAAGGATTTTTTATCAGAGCTTATATTGCCGTCTGTATCTTCTTTTTTAAATCTCATACTTTCAAGCGTGTCAACATTAAGTTTCGGCGAAGGTTCAACGTATCTGTAATCCAGCAAATCAGCTTCATTAACCGCATAAGATTCCGGGCTGACATAACCTTCATCAATAATATCGGCAAATGCACAGGGACATAACAATAAAAAAATAAACGGAAAAATCTTTTTCATAATTAATATTATACTCTAAAGAAACAAAATTGTATAACTTTCGTCTGGAATTATGGAGGAGAGGATAATGACAGTAATTCAAGAAGAAGATTTATACAAAGAATTGAAATCGGAATATTCCGAATATGTTGACCTGGACAATGAAGACGACGATATAAAAACTTTTAATTCCATTGCTCATGACGATGACATACTGCAAATGTATTTGAAGGATATCGGCAAAGTAAAACTTCTTAATTCCAAAGAAGAAAAACAGCTCGGACAGCAGATAAAAGAAGGTAAGCCCGAGCAGGCAAATATTGCAAAAAGAAAACTTGTACAGGCAAATTTGAGGCTTGTCGTAAGCATTGCGAAACGCTACATCGGTCAGGGAGTTTTGTTTATGGATTTGGTGCAGGAAGGCTCATTAGGTTTGATTAAAGCAGCCGAAAAATTCGATTACTCAAAGAATTTTAAATTTTCAACTTATGCAACTTGGTGGATAAAACAGACAATTATAAGAGCAATTTCAAATAATTCGCGAACAATAAGAATTCCGGTTCACATGACCGATAAAATCCGCAAGTACAAAAGGATGTATACAATGCTTTCATTTGAATTAGGCAGAGAACCTACAGATGAAGAAATATCCGCAAAACTCGGTTTAAGCGAAAAACAATTAAATGCGGTAAAAAAATCAATAATCAAAGAGCCCATAAGCCTTGAAACGCCCGTAACGGATGATTTAAATATAGGTGATTACATTGAGGATAAGTCTTACCGTTCACCCGAAGCGCACACCGGAAATAAGGCTTTAAAGGGAAGTGTTGAACATCTTCTGGCATCGCTTTCGGAAAGAGAGAAAAAAATAATCAACTACCGATTCGGAATAAACGGAGAACAGCCCAAAACACTTGAACAACTCGGTGAAATCATGGGTTATTCAAAAGAAAGGATAAGACAGCTTGAAGACGGTGCTTTAAAACAAATTCGCGGAATAAAAGAGTTACAGCACTTCAGAGATTTTATTGAGGATTAACAAAAATAGTCTGTTCTCTGTCGGGGCCGACACTTATAATTGATACAGGCACTCCCAGCAATTGTTCAAGGCGTTTAATATATTTCCTTGCATTTTGCGGGAGTTTTTCATATTCACGAATACCCGAAATATCTTCACACCAGCCTTCATGCGTTTCATAAACAGGTTCAAGATATTTGTGCATAAAAACATTTGTCGGATAATTTTTATAAATTCTTCCGTCACGTATATCCTTGTATGCCGTACAGAGCTTAATTTCTTTAAATTTGTCAAACACATCAATTTTTGTAATAGCGACAGATGTAAGTCCTCCCGTCAAAACGGCATAACGCATCGTCACGGCATCAAACCAACCGCATCTTCTCGGGCGTCCCGTTGTTACGCCGTATTCGTGTCCGATTTCTCTTATTTTTTCACCCGTTTCATCATTAAGCTCGGTAACAAAAGGGCCTTCACCGACACGGGTAACATAAGCTTTTGCCACACCGATAACTTCATCAATCATTTTCGGGCCGAAGCCTGAACCCGTGCAAGCACCGCCGCCTATCGGGTTTGACGAAGTCACGAAAGGATAAGTACCGTAATCGACATCAAGCATAACGCCTTGAGCACCTTCAAAAAGAATGTTTTTTCGTGCTTCTTTTGCATCTTCAAGAACCTTTTGCCAATCAAAACACACGTAAGGTCTGAAAATTTCGGCATACTTTTTGCAAAGATTTAAAACTTCATCTTTTGTATAAGTTTTTAATCCGTAAACTTCTTTGAGAGTTTTATTTTTAATCGGCAGAATAATATCAAGTTTTTCGGACAAAGTTTCCTCATCGTATAAATCTTCAACTTTTAAGCCTATACGTGCATACTTGTCGGTATAAGTAGGCCCGATACCTTTTTGTGTCGTTCCGATTTTACCTTTTTTAGCCTTGCTTTCGCTAAAGCCGTCTATTTCCGTATGATAAGGCATTGTAATCGAGGCCAGCGGATTAATTTTCAATCCCGACAAATCAATACCTTCTTTTATCAAGCCGCCTGCTTCCTCATCAAAGTATTCCGGAAGAATAACAGTACCCGCACCGATAAAACAGGTCTTTCCTTTATACAAAATGCCTGAGGGGATAAGGTGGAATTTAAATGTCTTATTATTGGCTACAACGGTATGTCCGGCATTACAGCCGCCCTGATAACGAATAATCAAATCGGCATCTTGAGCCAATAAATCGGTTATTTTTGCTTTCCCTTCATCACCCCACTGGGCACCGACTACAACTTTGTTCATTTATTTTCCTTTCACATAATATTTAAACTGCGGATTTTGTTTTAATTTTTCTTCTATCTGTTCAAACGTAAGCAGTCCCTGAGTTGCACCAAATTGAGAACAAACACCGGAGGAGTTAACCGATGCATACATTAATGCGCTTCCGATATCAATACCCAATCTTGCAAGCGCGGCACAAAAAGTTGATGCAAAAGCGTCTCCCGCACCGAGGGTTGAAATTACGGGGCTGTCAAATATCGGACACTTGTAATATTTCTTTCCGTCAAATGCATAAGCTCCGTTTGAACCGTCAGTTATTACAATAACCTGATAATCCTTAACTTTTAATTTGTTCAACATTGAAATAATATCGGGATGAATAAATTCTTCGGAAAATTTTTCTTCTTTGGAATCAGGTCTGACCTGTATTTGTGTAGCTATTGAAGCTTCATCTTTGTTCATTACGACAATATGAGCATTTTCAAGAATACGTTTCAGATAATTAAAACCTTTTTTAATACTTGAAGAACCGGCATTTATGCAAATATTAACTTCATTTTCCGAAGCAAAATTTACAATATCATCAAGCACTTTTGTACTGTCACCGTTCAACGGGGCAATATATAAGAATTTTGATTCTTTTATCGCCTCAAAATTTATATCGGATTTTTTAATCTTTGCATTAGCACCACGGTGGGCAAGAACGGTTCTGTCTCCCTGAAAACTTACAAGAATTATTGAAAATCCCGTGCTTAAAGACTCATCCTGAATAATATTGGATAAATCAACATTTTTATTGCCGAAAAAGTTTAAAATACCGTCAGAATATATATCTTTTCCGATTTTGAATATGGCTGATGTTTTGAAGCCGAGATTTGCAAAGTTACAAGCCGTATTGACACCGCCGCCGCCGACACGTGATGAAAATTCGTTTATTTCAATCTTTGCGCCGTAAGGATAACTCATAAACTCGGACTTTTTATTTACGGAATCAACGGAAACAATGTTTGCATCATCACTTTCAACAAACACATCCATTGTCGCACTCCCGATCGTTATAACATCAAACATCTTAATACCCTCCGTAAATAGTCTAACATAAAAAAATGTTAAATTATATTAATTTTGCAGCAAAAAAGTTTTTTACGTGTTTTAAATATAAAAAAAGGATAAATAATGTACATTCAATCTATTTCATTTTTAAGTGCTTTAAATAACAGCAAAATCAGCACAAACAAATTAAGTAAAAATAATATTAACAGCAACCCCATAAATAAGGACAGCTTCAACCTTACATTCGGAGCAAGACTTTTCAGGACGCCGGAAAACTTCTATGCACAGCCGTTTAATAAAAACGGAATGCCCGATACTATGAAAGATTATTTGAACGCTGATTTTGAGGACAGGCAAAAAATGCCTCCCGCACAAATGCTAAAACTTGTATTTGACGATATTAAAGAAACAAACAATCTTGAACAGGTAAAAAGATTATACCCGGATGAAGCACTTTTTAATAACCTTACGGATACCCCGAAAATAAAATCCAGAACAGGAATTCTGGCAGAAATAGATTTAATGCGCGAAGAAGGGAAAACTCTTTTCAAAAACGGTAATGATAACCTCGGGCACTATATCCTGAAAAAAATTTATACCGAAGCAAAAACATTAAAAGAGATAAACTCGGATTTTAAAAAGGATGTTTCAGTATACTATAAAGGACTAAGTCCTATAGGATATGACACTTTGCACGCATTCGGAATAAAATTTCCGGACAACGGTTTTTGGAAATCATTGACTGCTACGCGAGAAGAATTTCCGTATGAATATAAACCGCGCAAACCTATTGATACAAGAGTAATTACACAACATCATACAACACAACCGGCTTATTCAGCACCGAAACAACGCAAAAGATTTGAAAGCGTAAAAGACTGGGAAGTTGACAAACTGGCAAAAGCCGTAATAGAAGGTCACGGAAGTGAAACAGAAACGAAAAAACAGCTAAAAAGAATAAATCTGCGAGATGAAGCCTCTTTGAACTTTGTTGCAAAATATATGGGTGAAATTAACTCAATTGTATTGGAAAGACTTCATATATCACCGGAAATGCATTATTTCTTTGAAAATTATGACAATCTTAACAAATCCCAAACACAAAAATTTACCGAATATATGAAACAAGAAAACGTAAATGAGCTTCGTTCAATTATTATGTCGGATACAATAAAGCTTTTCTTTAACGCTTACGGTGTTGACGGGCAAAATGAAGAATTCCGGGAACTTTTAGCTTATGCAAGAAGCATTAAACCCGAAAGAGAAAAAGCTCAGCTTGAACATAACAGAATTCAAACGGAATATGATGAAATGTTTGCAAAAATTCCCGTTGAAGAAACAAAAGAAACCCAAAATGTTTCAACCGTTGATGAAAATACGGAGATTGCGAAAAAAAGTTTTGATGAAATATTAAAAGAGGAAAGTGAAAATAATAACTCAGAATTATACACATATACCCTTAGTGACGGCACAAATATTACAATCGCAACAAACTTAAAAGAAGCTTTTGCGAACAAAGTTGAAGCTGAATTGATGTTTTACCCTAAAAAAATTCAGCAGGATTATATAAAATATGTAATGAAAAAAGAAGGTTCAAATCAAAAATATTTTCTTTCAATGATATTTGACCGCGATGAAATTGAAAAAAACTCAATAGCAGGTACAGGCGTTAATACAGATGAAAAAATTAGAATTGCCGATCTTTATAAAAAAGAATATTTGATGGATGATGACGAACTGCTTGAAAAAAATATTAAACTTATGCAGGAGTATGCAAACTTACACCGAAATAAGGATATTCCCATTCAGCAAGCATTAGTGGATACTATAGCCCAAACAAAACTTAATTCTGACATCATGAAAAAAATTCTCTTAAGGGAATATGCGAAAACCGTACAAAACGAAGAAGACAATACATCAAACGGTGAAATTCTAATGAACATATACAGCCAAATGAAAGAAGTATTTTCAGAATTAGATAGTTACTCAATTATTGCGCAGCCTTCAAAAATTTTAAATGAAACATTAAAATTTATGGTTGATGAAAATACAATTTTTGAAATAAAAGACAAAGTTCAAAGAAAATATGAATATTACAAAAATCCGCTTACAAAACAAGAAATAAATGAACTTCCCGAAAAAATTGCAGAAGGATTGGTATATTATGATATAAAAAAATCCGCCCTAAGAAGTAAAAGAGAAAGCGGTATAATACAGGCTATATCAATTTCGGTAAAGGAAGATAAACAATTCAGACAGTATTTGACAAAACAATTGAAAAAGATGAATTGTTTTGAACCTTACATGTCAGACTACAGAGCATTTTTTGATTCTGACGAATCAAAAATTATACTGGCTGCAAAATCGGAATATATTATAATCAAGTTACTACACAAACTCGCCCAAAACGGAACAAGTGTCGAACTTATTGAAAGATTAACAGATAACTCTCTTTCTTATATTAAACATACATTACCCGAATTTTATATGGTATTAAAACAGTACCAGAATTTGAAGAATAACATATAAAAAAAAAGACCTTTTCAGGTCTTTTTTTTTATTATTGATTTTATTGAAGATGTGCCCTTTCTTCATCCGTAACCCCTTTAATTGTGAGGTTAACTCTGCCTTTATCATCAATTTTAATAACCTTGACGATAACTTCCTGACCTATTTGAAGATGCGGTTCAATAGTTTCTATGCGTTCGTTGCAAACCTGAGAAATATGAACCATACCGTCTTTTCCGGGGGCAAGTTCAACAAAAGCACCTATCGGAATAATTCTTACGACTTTACCTTTCAAAACCATACCTTGTTCAGGCTTGAAAGTAAGTTCTCTAATCATTCTTTTAGCAATTTCAGCGCCTTCCTGATCGTTGGATGTTATAGTAACAACACCCGAATCCTGAATATCAATTTCGGCACCGGAAGCGTCAATAATTGCGCGGATTTGTTTTCCGCCCGGTCCGATTACCGTTCCGATGTCATCTACGGGAATAGTCATCGTGGAAATACTCGGAGCAAACGGAGAGAGCGGGCCCGGTTCGGTTATTGCTTCTCTCATTTTTGATAAGATATGTAATCTGCCTTCTTTTGCCTGAGCTAAAGCTCTGCGCAAAGTGTCATTTGCAATACCTTTTGCCTTCATATCCATCTGCAATGCGGTAATTCCCGTATCGTTACCCGTAACTTTAAAATCCATATCGCCCAAGAAGTCTTCAATACCTTGGATATCAGTTAATACAACGGGTTCTTTTCCTTCTTCGGTAATCATACCCATAGCGACACCGCCAATCATACATTTAACGGGGACACCCGCATTCATTAATGCCATTGAAGAACCGCAGGTAGAAGCCATTGATGTTGAACCGTTTGATTCAAGGACATCAGATGTTACACGAATAGTGTATCCGAATTCTTCCTGAGAAGGAAGTGCGGGAACATTTGCACGTTCGGCAAGATTTCCGTGTCCCACTTCACGTCTGCCGGGGCCTCTCAACGGTTTAACTTCGCCGACCGAGAATCCTGGGAATATGTATTTGTGCATATAAGTTTTTTCGGTTTCGGGATCAACTCCGTCAAGTTCCTGTTTCATAGCGGGACCTGCAAGTGTCGCAACGGAAAGAACCTGAGTTTGTCCTCTTGTAAACACCGCAGAGCCGTGAGCTCTGGGGATAACACCGACTTCGCACCATATCGGGCGTACATCATGAGGTTTTCTTCCGTCGGCTCTGACACCTTCGTCAAGAATCATTGAACGCATAATTTTCTTTTCGGCATTCTTAAATTCTTCAGCAACGAAATCAATACCTGTTTCTTCCATAATTTTTTTGCTGTAATCGTCATCGGGCAGAGCATCAATTTTTTCTTTAACAAGTTTTTTAGCTTCTTCTAATTTGTCTTGTCTGTATGTTCTGTCAAAGTTGTGATAAGCATCAAAAATCATATCATGAGCAGTGTCATCAATAATTTTCTTTATAGCGGAAGTATCATAAGGGTTAACAAATTCTTCTTTTTCAACTCCGCACGCTTTTGCAAACTCAACCTGAGCTTCGCATTGTTTTCTGATTTCAACCTGAGCAAATTCAACGGCATTCATGATATCATCTTCACTTACAAATTTACATCCGGCTTCAACCATAATAACGCTGTCATGAGTACCTGCAACAACGATGTCGAGGTCGGATTTATCAGCCTGCTGGTGAGTCGGATTGGCAATCAAATTACCGTTTTCATCTCTTGAAACTCTTACGGCACCGATAGGCCCTTCAAACGGAGCACCCGAAAGCATTAAAGAGCAGGATGCACCAAGCATTGCAAGAGTATCAGGCTGATTTTGCTGATCGTAGCTGAACAATTGAGCTACAATTTGTATATCGTTTCTGTAACCTTTAGGAAATAAAGGTCTTATAGGTCTGTCAATCAAACGGGAGATAAGAATAGCCTTATCGCTTGCTTTTCCTTCGGAACGGTTGTAACCGCCGGGAATTCTGCCGATAGCGGACATTCTTTCTTCGTAATCAATAAGCAAAGGGAAAAAGTCAATACCGACTCTGGGTTCTTTAGATACACAGCAGTGAACAAAAAGCATTGTATCACCGCATCTGACCGTAACCGAACCGTTTGTGGACTGAGCATACTTCCCTGTTTCAACGGTAACTGTTTTACCGCCGATTTCAATTTCAAATTTTTTAGTTTCAGGTATTGTCATACTGTTTCCTTTCCTGTTTGAAGCGAACTTTCTTCAAACGTGCGCTCTCCGGCGCAATTTACTATACACTTCTTATGTTCGTTAAAATTATACATCAAACAAGAAAAATTTACTAAGAATAATTTTATGGTATAATTTTGCTATGAGTTATGTACCTCTATACAGAAAATATCGTCCGCAAAAGCTTGAGGAAATTGTAGGACAGGAGCATATTAAAAAAGCACTTGCAAACGCAATTGAGCTTAATAAAATTTCGCATGCATATTTGTTTACCGGTCCGCGCGGTACGGGAAAAACCTCTACCGCAAGAATTTTTGCGAAATCATTAAACTGCAAAGAAGGTCCGACAATTACCCCCTGCGGAGTTTGTGAAAACTGTATTGATATTACAAATTCAACACCTATGGACGTTATTGAAATCGATGCCGCAAGCAACAGAAAAGTTGAAGATGCTCAAAATATACTTGAAAAAGTAATGTATGCACCCGTTAACAGCAGATATAAAATTTACATTATCGATGAAGTTCACATGCTCTCGACTACGGCATTTAATGCTCTTTTAAAGACTCTTGAAGAACCGCCGGAAAATGTAATCTTTATACTTGCAACAACCGAAGTTCACAAAGTGTTGGATACCATTAAAAGCAGATGCCAGAGATTTGATTTCAAAAGAATTTCAACAGATGATATCGTAAAGCATCTTAAATTCATATCAGACAAGGAAAAGATAAATATAACCGATGATGCTTTAAATACGATTGCCAAAAATTCAGCCGGCGGGATGCGTGACAGTATAGCTCTTTTAGATCAATTAAGCGTTCTCGGAACAGATAAAGCAATTACGACCGAGGATATTAACAATCTTCTGGGAAGGCTTTCTTTTGATATACTTTCCTCTCTGACGGATAAAATTCTTGCATCAAACCCGAACGAAGCGCTTGAGATAATTGAAACAGTTTATAATTCGGGAAATGAACCCGTACAGATACTGAACAATTTGACGGATTATTTGAAAAACCTTCTTATAGTCAAAAATTGCGATAAAGAAACTTCTTTGGATTTGACACAGACTAGCTCTGTTCAAATTGATAAACTTGCCTCACAGGCACAAAATATTGAGACTCATCAAATAGTTGCTCTGATTGACAAATGTGCGGATTATATAAAAGAGATTAAACTTACAACAAATCCGCGCTTATGGCTTGAAGTTGCAATAATTGACCTTGCTAATTTGAGCGGGAATACAAAGCTTGCCGAGCTTCAGGAAAGAATTTCAAAACTTGAAGGCGGAAACTTTGAACCTGCCAAACCGGTTTACAAAGCACCCGTCACAAGACCGGAAATAATACAGCCCAAGCCTATTGAAAGAATTCCCGAAAAAAATGTTGAAAAAACAGTTGAAACATCTGCTGAAAAGGCACCGGAAAAAGAACCCGAAAAGCCTGCAGCGCTTTCTGATGACGGAGAATTTTCTCCCATGCCTAAATCCAAACCGGCAAATCAACCAGATATTTCGGTTTTGTGGGCTAATTTATTGAACAATGTTACGAGCGCACCTACGCGAGCTTTATTAAAACAGTGGGCAAATCCCGTTAAAATCACTTCCGAAGAAACGGTTCTGACACTTAAAAACGAAATATTTCTGAATCAGCTTCAAACGGGAACAAAGAAACAGGCTGTAGTTGATGCGGTAAATGCACTTTTTTCTCAGACGGATTCAAATGTTATAATAAGACTGCCTCAAAAAGATGATGTTGAAGTAAAACCGGCCCCGGCAGCACCTGTACCGAAACCGTCTCCTGTTATTCCGCAGGAAAATCCGGATGAGGATATCGAGGAAGAAGAAATAATTGAGGAAGAAACTCAAGACAAAGAAGTTCAGTATAATAAAAAAGAAGAAACCGTCTATTCGGATAACGTTAAAATGATTGTCGATGTCTTTGACGGCAAAGTAATCGAATAATTTTATATATTCGTTGTAACAAATTTAAAGGCTTCAAAGGTTTCGGAAAAGTAATCTTTCGGAAGTCCCGCTTTTTGTTTTAGTTCCTCGAGAAATTTTCTTTTTTTCGGAATCATACGCCAAACTTCCGGCAAAAATACGCCTTTATAATTTCCGTCACGAATAATTAAACCGTCGGTATACGGAACAAGCGAATCTGCCAACTCAGCCTCCGAGTTAAATTTTATTCTGACCGGTTTAGAAAGCAGCGAAATTTTTATATCAATTTTTTCAAGTTCATTTTCGCTAAGAGGCGGGAAACGATTGTCGCCGTAAGCGGCAGAATAAGCATTATCCGTCAAATCTTTGATAAGCGGTCTTTGTGCATGAATAGAGCCGATACAGCCCCGTAATATCCCGTCTGATTCAATTGTTACGAATGATGCGCCGTTTTGTTCAAAAACGCAGTCATATTCGGTTATATTGTAAGTTTGAAAATTCGCTTTAATAGCTTCTTTGACAATTTTTCTTGTAAAATCGGAAAAATATTTTTTTATAAAATCGTTTTTTGCACCTTGGTAAAGAAACCAGGAACCGTAGCCCACAACTCTTGAGCTGTCGCCTGTTACGGCTGATGAATTCGTCATACCGATTCGGATTAAAGAATAATTATGCAATTTTGCAAACTCACACAAAGCACATATACCAACGGCACCGCACGCCTGTTCTATTTCAAAGTTTGAAATATCGTTTTCTTCTATCATTTTTGCTGTATATGAATCAATTTTAGACGCTTCTCTTTCCGGATAAAAATGGCTTAAATCACTTGAAATTACAAAAACATTTTCATCACTGTCAAAAAAATGTTCTATTATTTTCACCGGATTTTTAAAATTTTCACATCCGTAAATTACGGGTACAACTTGCGCATCCGGCAGAAAATATTTTATAAGAGGTAATATAACATCAACTGAATGCTCATTTTGAAAAACATAATTATTCGTATTACACTCGCAAAGTTTTGAAATTTCTTTTGACAAGTCAAAATTGACGTCTATTTTACCTAAAGGAGTTTCCAAAGATTTTGCCGTCGTTGTAATACAGCCAAAAAACCTTTCAAAGTGTGCGGGAGCAAAAATAAAAACGTTTTTTGCATCGCGCCTGAGACTGTTAATTCCTTTGGCACAAAGCTTTCCGGAATAAATGTATCCTGCGTGAGGTACAATAACCGCTTTGGAGAAATATTTCGGTTCATCAAGCCGAAAACTTTGAATCAAAGATTTCAATTCCTGTGCGTCAGACGGATAAAAAGAAGCTTTCATAAAGCAATTATATATTATTTGATTGATTTTGAAATAGGATAACAGGTCAATAGAATATCGGGCGGGAATAGCTCTGCAGAAGATATTTCAAGTTCAATACTTTCATTTATATCAGTGATTTTTCTGAAATCATAAGAAGATTTTGAAGAATTGTCGCCCGTAATTTTCGGAGCAATAAACTGATAAATTTTATCGGCATATTTTAAAACTTCCCCGCTTAACTTTCCCCCGCTTTCGACAAACACACTCATTATGCCGAGTTCAAACAGTTTTGCAAAAATAAAATCCAAATCCAATTTGCCGTCTTGGACGGGTGTTTTTATATATTCAATATTATTATTTTCGGCAGAAAGTTTTTCATCATGAAATACAAAAATCTTACCTGATTGGTAAATTTTTGAATTAATATCTGACCTTAAATTTCTATCAAGAATAATTTTTATATCATGATCCATTGAAGGATTATCTGCGATTACGGTAGCGGAAGAAGTCATAATCGCATCATACAAACTTCGCAGTTTTTTGACATGGTTTCTGGCATTTTCAGATGTTATCCATTTTGAAGAACCGCCTGCAGTTGCAATTTTACCGTCAAGAGTGGATGCGGATTTTAGGGCAATAAATGTTTTTTTATCTTTCATATTTTTAATAAAAACTTCGTTTAAGCGTTCGCATTCATCTTTTAATACGCCTTCAATAACCTCTATACCCGCATCGCGTAAAACTTCTACGCCGTTAACCTTTAAATTTACATCACGCATACCGATTACAACACGTTTAATTTTACGTTCAATAATCAAATCCGTGCAAGGAGGTGTTTTGCCGTAATGTGAGCAGGGTTCAAGATTAACGATAAGAGTTCCGCCTTCTTCTTCGCCGTTTTTTAACTTTAACAGCGCATCGCGCTCTGCGTGATTTTCTCCGCATTTTTTATGATACCCCTCAGAGATAACATTACCGAACTTGTCAAGTACAATACATCCCACATAAGGATTTGGAGAAGGCTTTCCTTTTTTTGCAAGCTCAATACACATTTGCATATACTTTTTCATATTTATATTGTATAATAAAAAGAAAAGGAGAAAAATTATGGATTTAAAGTACATCGGACACAGTGCATTTGAAATTAAAATGGAAAACAATTCAATATTGATTGATCCTTACGTTTCAAACAACAAAAAATATAACTGGCATGAATCAAATATTACCGATATTTTTGTAACTCATGCACACGGAGACCATCTCGGGGAAGCAATAGAGATTGCAAAAGAAAAAGATGCAACAATCACTGCCGTTGTTGAACTTGCAAATTACTGCCGTGAGCAAGGCTGTAAAGTAAGAAGCGTAAATTTCGGCGGCTGGATTAAATATGATTGGGGCAGAGTTGTATTTGTTCCCGCATTCCACACAAGCTCGCTTCCCGACGGAAGATATGCGGGTGAAGCAGCAGGTATAATCATTGATGCCGAAAATGTCAGAATTTATCATGCGGGAGATACTGCATTAACAAATGAAATGAAAACTATTAAAGAGCTTTACAGACCAAATATTGCAATGCTTCCGATAGGCGGAAATTATACAATGGATGCAGAACATGCCGCAGTAGCGGCAAACTGGATAGGAGCTCAAACGGTTATACCGATGCATTATAACACATTCCCTGAAATTCAGGCTGATTTACAAAAATTCGGGGCTCTGCTTCAATTAAATAACTCAACCTGTATGGTTCTTGATCCAGATAAAGTTTAAAAAAACAGATAAATTAAAAGACCGGTCTTTAAAACCGGTCTTTTTTTATAATGAATTTATGCGCTTATGCTTCTTTTTTATTAACGCCATTGGTTAATAAACCGATAATTAAGCCTGCTGCTGCGGCACATCCTGCCCAAATACCGGCTGCTTTCCATTTCCCTTCTTTCGGGAATATTTTCTTGATTTTATCAAAAGCAGTCATAAGTTTTTCATCTTTAACTAATTTAGAAATTTTTTCAGTTTTTTTGCCTTTAACTTTTTCTACTGCTTCATCATATTTTTTAAGGAAGTCAACGACTTTTTTGTCTTCCGAAGCTCTTAATGCTTTTTCTTTAGCGGCAGTAACGGCACTCTTAGCTTCTTTCAAAGCTGTAGTTTCATCCGCATCTTTCAATGCTTCGACAGCTTTGTCATATTCTGCTTTGCTGGCCTTTAAATCATCTAATTTTTTGAATACGGGTTTTTTAGCTTCTTTTTGAGCATCATTAGCTGTTTCTAAAAGTTTTTTCTCATAATTCTTATTAGCTTCAGCTAAATTTTTAAGTTCTTCAGCGTCTTTTTCAAGCTTTTGAGCCGCAACTTTTGCATCAAAGTCGCTTTGAAGTTTTGAATCAACTTTTACCTTTTCATTAATGTCTTTGATTTTGCCGCCGATTTTATTAGCTTCAGCTTTTAATTCGTCATCAACGTCTTTAACGGCTTTTTCAAAAGTATCGGGTTCCATTTCTAGAACTTTTTCAAGTGTCGGTCTTTTACCGCCGGCTAAATAGCCTGTTGCTCCGCCAACAACACCAAGACCAATCGCGGGTGCAAGCGGGGAGGATTTTTTCTGCTGATCTGCAGGATTGATTGCATTAACTGACATAAATTCTACCTTTCCTTTTTAATAAATTACACACTAGATTATTATATTTATAATAACACTCAAGCAAAAAATTTATTGCTATTTTTTGTTAAAATATTAAGAAATATTAAGTTGAATTTATTCCGTTTACTTATTGAACTATTTTATTCATTGAGTATGATTGAATTTGGAGGGTATATGGATATTTTATTTGTTATAGACAGACTTGAATTAAAATACTTTGAATTTAACAATCATGTAACAAATTTCTGGCTAATCAGAGAAATGTTAAGAGAAAATTGCAATGTTTGGATTACAACCATTGACAACCTTGGAGTAAAACGAGGAAAAGCATATACAAATTGTTATAAAACTTTTGAACAAAATGATAATATATTTTATGATAAGGAACTTATAAAAAGAGAAATAGAAAGTTTTGAACTGGTAATGTTCCGCCCCGATCCGCCGGTAGATTTGGATTATATTAATGCAACCTATGTATTTGATTTCGTTGATACAAAAAATACATTAATTTTAAACAATCCGAGGGCAATCAGAAACTTTAACGAAAAAATGCATACCTGCAAGTTTTTGGATTTGATGCCGGAAAATATAGTAACATCATCGAGAGCGGATATACTGGATTTTCTGAAAATTAATGAAGAAATAGTACTTAAACCGCTGAACGGTTGTTTCGGCTCCGGAGTTATGACACTTAAAAAAGGCGATAAAAATACTTCCGTAATAATTAATTCAATGACTCAGGACGGAAAAAGAATAATTATGGTTCAAAAATATATTCCGAAAGCAAAATTCGGCGATAAAAGAGTGCTCTTTCTCGGGAATGAAGTGCTTGATGAATGTATTCAAAAACTGCCTTCAAACAACGATTTTAAATTTAATGAACATTGTGATTCAAATATTGTAAAAGCAGAGCTTACGCCGTCTGAAAAAGAAAAATTCACTCCCGTTGCACATGAATTAAACAAAATGGGACTTCCAACGGTCGGACTTGACGTGATTGATGAAAAAATTATTGAAATAAACGTAACAAGCCCATGTTATTTTATTAAGGAAATTAATCAACTGCATAACGTAAACCTTGAAAAACGAATAACGAAATTTATTCTGGGTAAGAATAATGCGGAACCGCATACGATTCCGCAGAAAGGTTTAATAGTAAATCCGCTTTAATAAAAACATTTGAATAAACAAATTTGCTAATTTAAAGTGTAAAATTTACAATTGTTAATAGTCTAATGCACACGGGAAAATACTTCAACATTTACATCATCAAATGTATTTGTATCAAAGTAAGCGCAAGAAGCGACCATTGCGGCGTTATCCGTACAGTATTTCATTGCGGGTGCATAGACTTTGTATCCTTCATCTTCAAGCGAGAATACTTTCTTTCTGATTTGTGAATTTGCCGCGACTCCGCCTGCAAGAACAACTTGTTTATAACCTTTTTCTTCAACGGCTTTTTTAAGTTTTCTAAATAAAGTTGAAGAAACGGTTTCCTGAAAACTGGCACAGACATCATTCACCGGAACTTCATCAAAAGACTTAACAAGTCTGAGTACTGCAGTCTTTAGTCCGCTGAAACTGAAATTATATCCGTCAACCTTACCTTCGGGGAGTTTAAATGCATAAGGGTTACCCTCTTGCGCCAATTTATCCAATTTAGGTCCCCCGGGGTAGGGAAGTCCTATTAATCTGGCAACCTTATCATAAGCTTCCCCAACGGCATCATCAATAGTTTCACCGAGAATAGTCTGCTCTGAATAGGATTTAACATCAATAATTTGAGTATGCCCTCCGCTTACCAAAAGCGCCATAAAAGGAGGTTTTAAATCGGTATCCAAATAATTGGCACAGAGATGTGCGTTCAAATGATTAACCCCGATAAACGGTTTATCATACGTAAGAGCAAGTGCCTTAGCGGCATTAAGTCCGACAAGCAAACAACCGACAAGTCCGGGGCCTGCAGTTGCACAGAAAGCCGTAATATCTTCAGGAGCAAGATTTGCATTTTCCCTTGCCTGCCTGAAAGTTTCTTCTATAACGACATTGACCGAATCCAAATGTTCCCGTGCGGCAATTTCAGGAATTACGCCTCCGAATTGAGCGTGTGTCTTTATTTGAGAAGCAACAACATTTGCGATAACTTCTCTGCCGTTTTTTACAATTGCACAAGCAGTTTCATCACAGCTTGATTCAATAGCCATAATATAACAGTCACCGCCCATATCAACGGGTTCTTCGGAAAACAGTTTGTATTTAATATTGTTCATAGTATTATTATAATACGAAAATTATGAAATTTATTGATAAATGCAAAATAAGAGTTGTATCAGGCCGCGGAGGCAACGGAATGGTTGCCTGGCGCAGGGAAAAATATGTTGATAAAGGCGGACCGGCCGGCGGAGACGGCGGAAACGGCGGGGATGTATATCTTGTTGCCGATGAAAATATGTCCACTCTTATGGATTTCAAACATAAATCGGTTTTTAAAGCCGAAGCGGGAGAAAACGGCGGAATAAAGAACATGCACGGCAGATGTGCCAAAAACATTTATATAAAAGTTCCTGTCGGCACTGTGGTAAAAGACATCAAAACAGGCAATATTATTGCGGATCTTACAAAACATGAGCAAGAAGTCCTTGCGGCAAAAGGCGGCAGAGGCGGAAGGGGAAATGCAAGATTTGCAACGGCACAAAAAAGAGCGCCCCAGTTCTGTGAACCGGGAGAACCGCCCATTGAACGCGAGTTGTTTTTGGAATTAAAACTTATTGCGGATGTTGGGCTTTTGGGTATGCCTAATGCGGGGAAATCAACGCTTATAAGCAGAATTAGTTCCGCAAAACCGAAAATTGCGGATTATCCTTTCACAACACTTGTACCAAATCTGGGTGTGGTAAAAAAGCGTTCGGGTGACGGGTATGTGGTTGCGGATATACCGGGACTTATTGAAGGCGCTTCGCAAGGTACGGGCTTGGGACACGACTTTTTACGACATGTTGAGCGCTGCAGATTTCTTGTGCATCTCGTTGATATAACGGAAGAAAATCCGCTTGAAAATTTTAAAAAAATTAATCTGGAACTCAAAAAATATTCCGAAAATCTTTCACAGCTTTACCAAATAATTGCATTAAATAAAATAGATGCGGTTGATGATGAACGTAAAAATTCAATTTATGAAGAATTTAAGAAAATAAGCTCTGACGTGTTTGAAATTTCTGCAGTAACAGGTGAAAACACAGAAAAATTAACTGATTTTATGGCGCTAAAAGTCGATGAAATTCCCAAACCCGAAACGCATATTACGGTTGAAGAAGACACCGGAGCTTATAACAACGATGACAGCGAATTTGAAATACACAAAGCCGCAAAAGATGTTTATATAATTCAAGGCGGGAAAATAGAACGTATAGCAGGTGTTACGGATGAAAGAAATTCCGAGCAGGTTATACGTTTCCAAAATATTATGAAGGGTATGGGAGTTTTTGAGGAACTTTCCAAGAAAGGGATTAAGGACGGCGATACAATAATTATAGGGCATCTGGAATTTGTGTTTTATGCGGATGAAATGTACGGTTAACTTGCAATTTAACTTGTTATAAATTATAATTAACCTATGAAATGTTACAAAGCAAAATGGATTTTAACTTCAGCGGGTAAAATACTTGAAGATTCGGCTATTGTCGTTGATGAAGGGAAAATTATTGATATCATTCCCAACAGTCAGGTGAATTATGATGAAAAATACATCAAAGATTACGGAAATTCCGTTATAACCGCAGGTTTTATAGATCTGCTTACACAATATCAGTATACGGATATTCTTGATGCCGTTCCGCCGGATTTTAAAAGTAAATTTAAAGAATTTTTTAAAATCCTCTCGCTTAAATATACTTTTGCAGGCGTAAGACAGGACAATTACTCCCGCAAATGGGCAGGAATATTAAGCAGATATTTTGTTTTGGACAGGGCTCACAAAATAAACTCCTTTAAACACGGCGTAACCGAAAGTATAAAATCCGGTACGACCTGTATAGCACAAGTTTCTAAAGAATTTAAATACTTTGAAGTGATAAACAAACTGCCCATAAAAAATTATTTGTTCTTTGAAGTTTTTGCCGACAGTAAAAACAACAGTAAAAAGACGTTTAAAACACTCAGAACAAAAGTTGAAGATTTAATCTTCCACAAAGGCGAAAATACTCATATAGGAATTATGCTTAACTCTATATCAGGAGTTCACAGGAAACTTTGGGCACTGTTCTCCAAATATTGCCGTAAACATAACATGTTAGTTATGACACGTTTTGCCGAGTCACAGGATGAAATGGAGTGGCTTGAACACGGATTTTCGGATATTGATTTGCTGCATAAATTTATGGGAATGCGAAAAATCAGTCCTTATGAAAAAGAGCTTACCCCCGTGCAGTATCTTGATAACTTGAAGGTGCTATCCAAAAATGTGCTTGCGGTCAACGCTTGCTATGATTCGGCGGAATTGAAAGAACTTGCGGAAACCGGAGCAAAATTCATTTATCAACCGCTGTACAGCGAGGAAATTTGTAATAACAGATTGGATTTTAAAACCGTTATGCAATATTTCCCGCAAAATTTCGGACTTTCAACCCAGAGCTTTGTAAAGGGCAGAAGCTTCAGTATGCTTGAACTTGTTAAAAATTTGAATACAGGGTTGGATATTGAAGAATTAATAAAATATATTACGATTTATCCCGCGCAAATTCTGCGGCTTGAAAACTCAACAGGTTCAATTGAAAAAGGTAAAGATGCCGATTTCAACGTATTTAAGCTTTCTGAAGGAGAAGATTACAAAGATATTCTTAACAACAGTTCACCTTATGCGGTATATTCAAGAGGCAAAAAACTCGTTAAAGAAGGAAGTTTAAGGTTCAGTTTATGACTATAATTAATGATAAATTTAACGTAAATACAAAGGGTAATTCCGATATAGTGGATATTACGCAGCTTGTGAAAAATGCGGTTTACAGTCATTCTCTGCAAAATGCCGTAGTTCATGTATATGTTGCGGGAAGTACAGTTTCGGTTACAAATATTGAATTTGAGCCTGGGTTATTGGTTGATTTGCCTGAAGCACTTGAAAAAATTGCACCTTCGGATATTGAATATCATCATGATGAAATGTGGCATGACGGTAACGGTTACGCGCATGTAAGAGCATCAATCATAGGGAATTCCACAATGATACCTCTTATTGACGGAGCATTACAGCTTGGACAGTGGCAGCAGATAGTTTTAGCAGATTTTGATAACAAAGCAAGGACAAGAACAGTTTATGTTCAAATTGTCTACTGATATTAATTATGCGGATGCATTGAAACTTTTGACATCACACGGGAAGTTCCGCATTAAGCTCGGGCTTGAAAGAATTACGCAGGCACTCGAACTTTTAGGCAATCCGCAGGATAAATTAAAATGTATTCATGTTGCGGGAACAAACGGTAAAGGCTCTGTATGCGCAATCATTTCGACAATTCTTCAAAATTCGGGAATAAAAACCGGCTTATACACAAGTCCGCATATTTTTGATTACACCGAAAGAATTAAAATAAACGGTAAAAATATTTCAGAATCGGATTTTGCATATTATGTTCAAGAGGTTTGCGCCGTAAATATTGAGCTTACGGAATTTGAAATACTCACTGCCGTTATGTTTAAATACTTTGCCGATAACAATGTTGAAGCAGTAGTTCTGGAAACAGGACTGGGCGGGAGATTTGATGCCACAAATGTCATTAAATCAAATCTTTGCGCCATAATAACCCACATTGATCTTGACCATACGGAACGGCTCGGAAGTACAAAAAGCGAAATAGCATTTGAAAAAGCGGGTATTATAAAGCAGAACTGTCCGGTATTTACCTGTGAAGGCTATGAAGCAATTAAAGATAAAGCAGACGAATGCAATTCGCTTTTCTCGCTTGTAACACCAAATGAGGACACCTCAAATTTATCATTAAAAGGAACCTGTCAAAAAGAAAATCTTTCTCTGGCACTCGCTGCGGTAAGATATCTTTTTCCGTCTGTTTCTGAAGAAGAAATTCAAAAATCATTATCCTTGGTAAAACATCCGTGCAGGTTTCAAATTTGCCGTAATGATTTGATTGTTGATGCATCACACAATCCAAACGGAATACAAGCGCTGAAAGACAGTCTTGATTTGTATTATCCCGCCTCTGAAAGATGCTATGTTTTCGGCTGTCTGAAACATAAAGATTACAAAAAAATGACAGAAATATTGTTTGAAAAAGGAGATGAAATTTATTTTTATCACTTTAACAACCCTAATTCCTGTACGATTGAAGAATTACGGGAAGCCTGCAAATATCCCGGCAAGGTGTTTGAATCACTTGACAGACTGCCGTCAGACAAAATCAAGATTATTTGCGGATCTTTTTATATGCTGAATGAAATTATTCCGCAATCCCTTGTTCTTCAATGATTTCATTGAATATATCGGTCATGGGTGCGGCTTCAAAATCCGAACACGAATTCCAAATCAATGTTGCTCTGGGTTCTTTAATGGAAGGGCTCGGATAATCACTGTTACAGAAGCCTTTCAGCATATTTGTAGAACCGTCGACATTTGATGTAAAGTACTTGCAGGAGCTGCACAGTTTTAAAATAAATCCGTATTCATACAATTTACGTTTTATTTCCTGCAAAGCATCAATCATTCTGAGATGTTTGTTTGTAACAAATTTTTTATTCTTATACATGAATTTAATCTTGGAAAGTCCGGATTCCGAAATAAATTCAATTCTGCAAGGGAGTTCCCGTCCGTCGTTATTCATTACAAAAGCGTCTACGGAAAGCTTTTCGGTATTTTCGGGTAATTCTTCTCTCTGTGCAATTTTATTTCTGACCAATCTCACGGGCGGGAGATTTTTTACGATATGGCAGAAGGAATAAAACGGATACAGGCAAAGCAATAAGATTTCTTTGCATCTGAGTTTGGAATTTATCAAACTTATACCGAATCCTGCAACCAAAAGAAGAAACGTGAAAAATACCACTTTAAAATCAACAAAGAAATAATATCTGAAAGAATGCTTCATTACGACGGCGTAAATAATCATCGCAAGCCAAATATTAGGATTTAAAAGAGAAAGAGTATGTTCCGCAAATACAAAATTGTTAGCCCAAATTTGAGTAAAACAGTTTTTAAACAGGTTTAATCTGGCGGATAATCTCGGTTTCCTAAACTCGTAATTTGCCGTATCAACATAGGTTTGAATATTTGGATTGTATGTACACGGACATTTAATTTTAGACAAAAGCATGCTGTATTTAAGCTCGGTATTGATATCTTTAAAATCAACCGAACCGATTTCGTCAACTATATTTTTTTTGATAATAAAAACACCAGAATCGGCACTTGCCGCAAGTCCGAAAAGTGAACGTGCCTTACGCATGAAATTCATGTGATATTTTTGATATGCCGCCTTTATCTTATCAATCGGTCCCAAATTATCGGTTAATATAAGAGTTTCACCGCTTAATGCAGCGTGATTTCTGAGTCCGGAATTAACGGCAGTCAAAAAGTTTGCCGGAATACTTCTGTCAGCATCAATAAAAACGTAAGAATCAATTGTATCATCTTTACTTAATCTCTCTATAAGCATAGACACAGCCTGATCTTTGCCGACCGTTCCGACATCTTTTATATTAATAAGGTTTATGAAAGCTTCCTTTTCAAAAAGCACTTCCGAACCGTCAGAACAGTTGTCCAAAATAGCAAATACTCTGAAATTATTGACGGGGTAATCCTGCATTTTTAATTCATTTATAAGGTTTTCGAGCGTCTGCTTATTGTTTCTTGCATAAATAACCACCGCAAGATTTAATTTTTCTTCATACTGCGAATATCTGCGCTCAATTCTAAACGGTTTATCATTTAAATTTCTGATTGCAAGTGCAAGAAAATAAAACGAATATATTGCAACATACAAATATAAAATATCTAAAATTAATTCCATAACAATCCCTTTCGACAATATATTAAAGAAAAAAAATCCAAAAATCCATTATATGTTAATAAAGATTAATCAATCTTGACAAAAACCGAAAACTAAGAATAAGTGTATATTTTCCCTTATTTAGTTTTGTAAAATCTTTTCAATTCTTGCGGGACGTACACTTGAGAATTTTGTAAATTTATGTTACAATAGTAGTAGGAAGATCCTGATAATAAAAATTCAGGTTTCCGATGAGTGTTATTCCCCACACCACTCTTAAATCAAAAAGGTATCCGGTTACTAAATCTAAGGTGACGTTATGGATACGCTGATTTTTAATGAAAAAGATTACAAAAAGACAATTGAAACGGTTGTTAATGTTTCAATTATCGGGGTTTTAATTTTGTGTCAGGGGCTTTTACCGATTCAAGCGGGCAGTCGCAAGGTTGCTCAATTGACTGCCCCTGACTTCGATACAGGGCAAATAAAGCAGAAGATTTTGAACGAAGTTTCCCAAGAAGTCCGAAGTAAAAATTTTGATATTTTAATAAGTCAAAAATATCCTAAAGCAGCTGTATATGATGTTTCAAGCGGGGTAAAGCACATAAAACTTACGAAATACTATTCCGGCAGACCTGTAAGAATTAATGTGGTAGAGACAGACATGAAACTTGCAAAAGATTTAAAACTTACGCCGGCGCTTTCATCAAATTCAACACTTAACAGCAGAAGGTCAATTTCAACAATAGCAAAAAACAATAATGCGGTAGTAGCTTTAAACGGTACATATTTTAAGCCCCAAACGGGTGTTCCTCTCGGAACTTTAATGATTGATAAAAAAATGTACACAGGACCTATATATGACAGAGTTGCACTCGGAATTTTTGAAAAAGGTTCAACTCAAAAATTTGATATTGCGCGTGTACAGCTTAATGCAACAATAAAAGGAAGCGGACAGACAATCAAAGTCGACAACATAAATCAACCCAGAATGCTTTCCACATACGTTCTGGTCTATACTCCGGAGTGGGGTAAAACATCGCCCTATGCACCTAAATACGGTATGGGGCTTCAAGTTACGGACGGAACAATAACAAAAGCATCCGCAAATCCGCTTGAAATACCGGAAAACGGATACGTAATTTCAGGCCCAAAACAAGTTTTACAGCCGCTTCTTGAAAAGAAAGATGCAAAATTAACGATAAACACCAATCCCGAATGGAAAAATGTTCAACACATTATAAGCGGAGGTCCTTATCTTGTAAAAGACGGAGAAGTTTATGTCGATATGACGGCACAGAAACTCGGTGCTATAGGAGGCAGAAACCCAAGAAGCGCAATCGGCTACACGGCGGATAATAATCTTATTCTGGTTGCCGTTGACGGTCGTGAAGGAAGTTCAATCGGAATGACACTTATGGAACTTGCCAATTTTATGAAATCAATCGGCTGTATAAATGCAATAAATCTTGACGGCGGCGGTTCTACCGTTATGTATGTCAACGGAACGGTCGTTAATCATCCGCAGACGAGGGGCGGAATTCCTCTTTCCAACGCAATTGTACTTGCTCAATAGATTATCTGCTTATGTTTTGGTCAATAATATCTGAAACCCAAGGGATATAACTGTATTTTCCCATAAAAGCCGTTACGGCAAGATAAATTACAAATCCGTATACAACAGCCTGAATTAACGAATAATTAAAAATTAATGGCATATTTAGCAAAAACGTAATCTGTGCAACAATTTTGTTTATTAACGGAATTATACTCAAGAAATTTGACAGCCAGGAAATAAACAGCGAAATCACCGTAAATGCAAGCGAAATAAAAATTGATTGAAAGATATGGTATTGCAAAAACGATCTTAATCGGGCTTTAGTAAATAATCCGATAATAAGCCATATAAATCCGACCATACCCATTGTCAGGTATGAAAATCCCGCAATAATCTTTTCTATAGGGTAAGGTTCACTGTTCACACCGGCTCTCCATGACGTTTTTTGTCAATATATTCATCTAAAACCTGAGTATACACAAGCCTGTACTCGTCATTTTCGGGAGAAATATTTATTGAAGCACGGTATGCACTGATTGCCTGTTCAATTTCACCTTTCAAATAATGAGCATTACCTAAAAGCATATAAGTTTCCGCACTGTTAGGTTTGGTTCTTAAACATTCTTTGTACAAATCCAATGCTAAATCAATATGATTAAAGTTAGTATAAAGGTTTGCAAGAAGTGTTTGAGCGTCAATTTCTTCAGGCTTAACCCCCTGAGCGCGTCTGTACATTTCAACAGCCATATCGTATTCACCAAACTCCGAAAGTGCAATAGCATAACAAATATACGCTTTATAATTGTCGCCTTCCATGGTAAGGGCTTTTTCAAAATAGTTATAAGCCAGTTCGCGCTGTTTCATCAAAGTCAGAGTGTTACCCAGACAAATTGCGACAATTTTGTTATCGGGGTTAAGAGCAAAGACTTTTTTATAAAGCTCCAAAGCTGTTTCGTAATCAAATAGTTTGAAACAAACATTGCCCATATCAATCAAAGCCGTGAGATTTTCGGGATCTAAAGACAAAGCTTTTTCGTAGTATGCTTTGGATTCAATATAATCCTCATTATCCTGATATAAGAGTGCAATGGCATTGTAAATTTCCGGATTTGTTGAATTTAAATCAATAGCCCTGTTGTAGTAAAAAAGAGCTTTCGGAAAATTTTTCCATTCCGCAAAAACATTACCGATATTGTAGTAAATAAGAAAGTTTTTCGGATTGATTTCAAGAGCTCTGTTATAATAAGAAAGAGATTTTCTGAAATCTTTTTCATAGAACCACATTGTTCCCATACCGACAAGTGCCTGAACATCGTTCGGACTTATAGCAAGCAAACTGTCAAGCACGGACATAACCTTGTCATAATCCTCCAAACGCAGATACAATTCCGACAACCTGTGATAATTTTCAATGTTATTCGGATCCTTTGCCATAGCCATTACAAGCTCATTAATTTGATTGTTAATTTCTTCTCGTTCCATAATTTTTACCCGACTGTTTCTCTTTCTTACTTAAATATACATATCCCAAAATTTAAATTTTTTCAGATATAATACTCATATCAAAATTTTACACTATTTTTAATAATTTGCAATAATATTTCGAAATATTAACCGTGCTGAAAGTATTTGGTATATTCGGCGGAAAGTTCTTTCCATTCGGTTTCGGAAATACTGAAAGCGTTATTCCAAAATTTTTCAATAGCATAAGTTTCGCGTTCTTCTTTATGAAGTATATGAACGACAACGTCACCGTAATCCAAAAGATTCCAGCGGTTTTTGGCATCATTTTCGACTCTTAGCGGAGTTCTTCCAAACAGTTCTTTAAGTCTGTCTTTTGTATTGTTCATGAGAGCTTTAACCTGCGGGGTTGAATCTCCGGTAACAATTACAAAATAATCCGCAAGGGATGAAACATTGCTTATATTTAAAATAGTAATATCTTTACCGAGTTTATCGTCAAGCGTTCCGGCAATAACGCAGGCAAGTTTTTTTGAATCAATATCCGTCATTCTATCATATCCACTCTGCGTTTGTGTCTTCCGCCTTCAAAACCGGTTTTAAGCCAAACATCAACTATATCAAGCGCAAGATGTTCACCTATAGCACGTTCGCCCAGACATAAAACATTGGCATTATTATGCGCACGGGAAACTCTTGCCGAATATGTGTCGCTGCAAAGAGCGGCTCTGATACCTCTGAATTTGTTAGCGGTAATTGACATGCCGATTCCCGTACCGCAAACCAAAATACCTCTGTTATATCCGCCGGAAACAACTTTTTTACAAAGTTCTTTTGCTATTTCCGGATAATCGCATGACTCTCTTGTATGAGTGCCGACATCAAAAAACTCTATGTTACGAGCCTTCAAATAATCAATTATAGCCTCTTTATAATGAAAACCGCCGTGATCGGCACCGATAACAACTTTTAAATCTTCCATATAACTCCTTTCGTTTAACGAAAGAATTATACATCATAAGATTAGATTATGCAATAAAAAAAACTCCCTTTCCGGGAGTTTTTTTATATTATATCTGATGCTATTCCTCAGTTTTGATACCTATGCCGTAGCCTGTCATACCTTTAGTTTGAATAAGCTGTTTGCCGTCAAATTTATATACCTGCTCATTTGTAACTTTTTTGCCTTCTCTGCTGATACATTTAAACTGTGGGGTGCCATCGGCTGCAGGTTCGTCTGCTACAAATTCATATATATGATGGGAACCGGTATCTTCTATAGTAAATCGAGTTATATTACCGCTTGAATCTCTTTGAATATCTTGGAATTGACCTTTTATATCGGCAATATTTTTTGCATCATCAATACAATTCATATAATCACCTTTTTTAGCGTTAGCGAGCGGTTTTGCAGCACCTGCAGGATCGCCTGTGGTGACTGCGGGACCTGTCGGAGTTTGAGATTTCTTAACTGCCTCTATTAAATCATTCAAATTATCAAATACTTGATCTTTGAACTTATATTTTCCGGTGTCGGGATCATAACTTACTTGACTTTCCAAATCGTCAGGTAAAGACATTTGATATGCCAAGAAATCGAATTTACTATTTAGTTTATCCAAAGCCTGAGTATTATCACTACCCGTGGTTATTGGCTGAGACTGATTATTATTACCGGAGGTTATTTGCGGTTTCTGAGCATTGTTATCCGACGTTTCTACTTCGTCAGATTTCTTGCCGAACATTCCTAAAATATTACCCAAAAGTGAAGTACCCAAACCGATTCCCATTAACCAGTTCATCCATTTGGGAGTTGATGAGCCGCAATCATGATGACAGCAGGTATCATAACCATAATTTGCAAAACCGCCGCCATACCGTCCGCCATAATTATTATTAATTATGGTGTAATTGGTGGTAAAGACATTTGCACGTCCCATACCTCGGAATTGTCCTGCTCTTAAATTGTAATTAATCGGCGTTCTCGGACCGCCTGACCATCCGGTGATACCCCATGCCATAGCATGTTCTCCTTATTATTTATACTCTCGTATATATATAAAGTATATACGATTTAAATAATTGCGTATATATAACTCTTTTGTTACAAAAGTTTACAATGCATATGAACAGGCGCTATATATCAATTCCGCCGAAAGAAGAAGAATCAGTCAATTTCTTTAACAGGGGGAACTCATCAATATTATGTGATTTTACAAAATCAATTGCTTCATTTCTTGCCATCTCTAAAATTTGAGCATCTCTGACAATATCCGAAATAATTAAATCGGGCAGTCCGCTTTGACGTGTTCCCAAAAATTCTCCGGGGCCTCGTAATTGCAAATCTTTTTCGGCAATAACAAAACCGTTGTTTGTCTGTGTCATGATATTTAATCTTTCACGGGTTTCAGGATTACGAGCCGAAGAATGAAGGATACAATAGGATTGCAAATCAGAACGACCTACACGGCCTCTGAGCTGGTGAAGCTGAGAAAGTCCGAACCTTTCCGCATTTTCAATAAGCATTACAACGGCATTAGGGACATCAACTCCCACTTCAACAACCGTGGTGGCAACGAGAATATCATACTTTTTATTTTTAAAATCATTCATGACGGCGTCTTTTTCGTCATTTTTTAGCTTTCCGTGAAGAAGTCCGACTCTAAACTCCGGAAAAACTTCTTTTTGAAGGCGTTCAGCTTCAATAGTAGCGGCTTTTGCCGAAAGAGTTTCACTTTCATCAATCAGCGGATAAACAACGTAAGCCTGCCTGCCTGCTTTAACCTCACGTCTGATAAGGTCATAAGTGCTTTTTTGAGAGGAAACAAGAGTTGTTATAACCGGTTTTCTGCCTTTGGGCATTTCATCAATTATCGTCAAATCCAAGTCTCCGTGAACGGTCAAAGCGAGGGTGCGCGGAATCGGAGTTGCGGTCATGGTAAGCATTTGCGGATTTTGAGATTTTTTCTTCAGAATATTTCTCTGGCGGACTCCGAATCTGTGTTGTTCATCGACAACAATAGCACCGAGATTATTAAAATCCACCCCTTCCTGAATAAGAGCATGCGTTCCGACAGCTATATTCATCTGCCCGTTAATCAAATCCGTTCTGAATTTATCCCTGACTTTTTTGCTCTGACTGCCTAAGAATAATCCCACATTCAACCCGAGCGGGGTGAGAGATTTTTGCAAATTTATATAATGCTGACGTGCAAGAATTTCCGTCGGTGCCATAAATGCGCCTTGATAACCGTTTTCAACTCCGGCTAACAGCATTACGGCAGCAACAACGGTTTTACCGCTTCCGACATCGCCCTGTAAAAGTCTTGCCATCGGAATATCCGAATTTAAATCATTTATAATTTCGTTTATTGCACGTTTTTGCCCGCCCGTTAACTCGAACGGAAGACTTTTTATAAATTTTTGTACAAGCCCGTCAGTTTTAACCTTTAGAGCAAGCGCATTATGTTTGGAGTTATTTCGTTCCCTAATCAGGACAAGCCTTAACTGAATCAGAAAAAGTTCTTCAAAAATAAGTGAAAATCGGGCTTGTTCAAGTATTTCCATGCTTTCGGGAAAATGAATTTGCATTACGGCAGTTTTTTTATCAAGCAGACCGTATTTCGTGCGGATAAAATCGGGAATTACGTCTTGAACGGAGTCTTTATATATTTCCAGTGCATTGAAAATTGCACGTCTTAAAGTTTTTATACTCAAATCTTCACACAGCGGATACACGGGAACAATTCTGGCAAGATTGAGATTTTTGGACTCATTTTGCAAAAATTCACCGGTCATAATGGAGTAATCCGGCTTGTCAAATGTTAATCTGCCGTCAAAAGAATTGAGTTTGACCTTGCCTGAAATCATGATTCCCGCATTTTGAGGGAAACGGGCTTTTGTACGTTCAAGAATAAATCTGTTGGATTTAGCCTGAAAAAAGCTTAAATCCAATCTTCCGCTTTCGTCTGAAACGGATACTTTTACAACGGAAAGATTATTTTTCGTATTGTAAGCCGATACGGATTTTATGTATCCGAAAACGGTTGTTGTCTCCCCTTCTTTTAAATCTTTGATAAGCGTTCGGGAAGAATAATCTATATGCTTTTTCGGAAAATAAACAATTAAATCATGCGCCGTGTAAATTCCCAATTTATTTAACTTATAAGCAATTTTCGGTCCTACGCCTTTTACATACATGACATCGGTTTCTTTTGCGGATTTCAAAGCTTTTGAGGAAGTATTGTTTTTCTTTGTTTCCGATTTGAGAACTTTTATAAGCGAATCAATACTGCGCCTTCTCTCATTCACACTAACAAACGGATACTGCTCAAATGCCTCGGCAATAACCGCCCATTTTGGATTTTTACGTGAAAGTTTATAATATTTTTTTGCTTCTTTTTTTATAAAAGACGAAAACGATTGAGTTTTACCGTGAATGTCAATATATTTATATTGCATTTCAATTTCAATGGCTTTTTTCAACTGTTCAAGATTATCAATCACTTAGTCTTAAAACCTCGTAAATATCCATTTTTTTTGCTTTACCGCGTATTTGAACATCGGCGATTTTAATAACATCAACAAAGTCGCTGACCTGAGAATACGTAGAACTGCTGATTAAGAGATTTGTCTTGTAAACTTTATTATAACTTTCAATACGGCTCGCAAGATTTACGGTGTCGCCGATAACGGTATATTCAAGACGTTTTTCCGAACCTATATTTCCGACAAAAGCTTCTCCCGTATTAATTCCGACTCCTATTTCAATTTTCGGTTTTCCTTCGAAAAGCCATTTTGCCTGTAGCTCATCAACTTTTTTCAGCATATCGCAAGCACATCTGACGGCATTTTGCGGATGATTTATATCCTGGATGGGTTCTCCGAATATTGCCATGACGGCATCACCGATAAATTTGTTAATTACCCCGTTGTGTTTGGAAATGATGGGTTCTATTTCGGAAAAATATTCATTCAAAATCATTGAAACTTCTTCCGCCGTCATTTTTTCACTCATGCTCGTAAAGCCTCTTATATCGGCAAACAAAACGGTTACATTGGCTTTTTTACCGCCCAGTTTTATATCATCAATGTTTTGAACTACATTTTTCATAATATCCTGTGAAAGATATTTTCCCATTGCGTTTTTTATTTTCTCTTTATTTTTGCCTTCAAGAATAAACCTGTACGAATATCCGAATATCATTGTACTAAGCTGAACAGTAAGCGGTGTAATAACATAGGGAATAACGTTATGAGAAAACATGAAAAGACAGATTAAAAAGTACAACACGGAAAGTGCAATAAGTGTCAAAAGTGACGGCAAAAAGCTCAACAGCCTTATTATCGTAAAGGTTATGATACACATTACAATTATGATAAGAATATTTTGGCAGGACGGTAATTGAGTTATAAAATCGTTGTGCAAAAAGTTATCAATAATGGTGGCCTGAATATCGGCTCCCGGATGATTCAGAGAAATTGAAGTTTCCAGAACATCTTCAACACCGAGAGCATTTGCCCCGATGATAACAATTTTGTTATCAAATAATGACGGGTTTATAACAGGCTTTTTACCTTGTTTTAGGAGTTTATACGAATTTATAATGTCAATTGCCGAATAACTTTGATGTGAATATTCGGAATTATCAAGAAGTTTATAAAATTTTATATCGTGTTTTATATCTCCATGACTTTTATAAACAGGAATTTTTAAACCTGTTTTATCAACAATTAAGTATTTGTTTGTTAAGGTAAGTTTATCCGTTTTATTCGCAAGCATGTATGCTCTTAATGCGATGGAAGGATAGAAATTGTCATTATAACTTATTAAGTCGTTAGAAGCCCTTAAAACACCATCAACGGGGCTAAGATCAAGGTTTACCGAACCGGCATATTTTAGGGCATTAAAATATTTTTGAGGCATAGGAGTTAAACTGCGGTAAGTGCTGGTTCTGGAATTGTTTTTTGTACGCATATCGGAGATATCGACAGAATATTTTTTGAAAAATTCATCATCAAACGTATTGCCGAAATCCAAATCACTGTACGATTCCGTCAGCGCCATATAACCGCCGATAAAATTGCCGGATTTGTTTACCGCATTGTAAAAGAAGTTATCCGAATCTTCAGGTCTTTCCGTGTCGGAAGTCGTAATAACCGAATCAAAAACAACAGCTTTTGCCTTTGTATAATCAGTGAAATATTCCGCCATCTCTCCGTAAAGTGCTCTTGCCCAAGGCCATCTGTAATTTTCAAGGGATTTGTTATCAATCATGACCAGCACAACATCTTCGGAACCGTTTACGGTTGATGACGAAGCATTTACTATTGTGTCATAAATCGGATTTTCCCAGAAATTTATTGATACAAACGCTATAACCAGCACCAAAAATATATGCAGAAGTATTGATTTAAAAAAGAAAGCCTTTCCCTTAAATATTTTCATTTTTCATAATCCCTTTATTTTATGATATAATAAATTCCGAAAAAAGGATAGTTTATGAAAGAAAATTTAATTAAATCGTTATCAAGAGAAAAAGTTCTTCCGGTAATAAGAAACAAGAGTGCAAGCGTTGTAACAGATACGGCAAAAGCATTGGCGGACGGCGGAATGAAGTTTATGGAAATAAATATTGAAAGTCCCGAAATTTACAAAGCCATAGAAGAAGTTTCAAAATTTGCGTCTGTTTGCGCCGGAGGAATAATAACATCCATTCAAGCTGATGCCGCTATTGCAGCCGGTGCAAAAATTCTTTCATCACCTATTTTTTCAATGAATCTTGTGAAACTTTCAAAAGACAAACAAATACCTTTTATAGCCGGAACTTCCACTGCAAACGAAGCGTATAATGCTTGGAAAGCAAGAATTCCTCTTATTAAAATATATCCGATTACCGCAATGGGCGGTGCAATGTATGTTGAAGATCTTTTAAGACCTATGCCCTTTCTGAATATTATGCCTCTGGGCAATGTAAAAATAGATGAAGTCCGTTCATATATAAATGCCGGCGCTTCTGTGGTCGGAATCGGCAGGGATTTATACAGCGGCTATAACTTTAAAGAAATTACACAAAGAGCCGAAAAAGTGTTAAAGGAAAGAGATTTATGACAGAAAAACTTGATATTGTAACACTTGGAGAAAGCTTAATAGAATTGTCAACCAATGCCAAAATGTCGGCTGCCGGCTGTTTATACAAATATTACGGCGGAGATGTACTTGCAACGGCAGTATCCGCATTAAGGCAAGGTTCCAAAGTCGGATTTATAACAAGAGTCGGTAATGATGCCTTTAAAGAATATTTGCTTGAAAGCTGGCAGAGTGAAGGGCTTGATATTTCACGAATTAAATTGTCCAACGAGGCTAACGGACTTTATATTATCGCACGTCCTTCGGTTAATGAAAAAGAAATTGTTTATTACAGAAAGAAAACCGCACCGACAAAATTATGTGTAGAAGATATTGATGAAGAATACATAAAAAATTCCAATATTTTTTATGCTTCCGGAATTACTCAATCTCTTTCTCCATCAACAAATGAAGCGGTTGAATATGTTTATAAAATTGCAAAAGAAAACGGAGTAATGACCGCTTACGATCCGAACTATTATTCGGCAATCACAACTCCCGAAGAAGCAAAAGAAAATTTCTCCAGAATTAATTCCAATATTGACATAATGTTTATGAACACAAAACACGATTCCATAAACATACTTGAAGTTGATTCTCACGAAAATATTATCAAAAAGCTCTGGGATATGGGAATACAAACGGTTGTTTTAAAATCGCTCGACAGGCAGGGGTATTATACAGGTTATAACGGGAATATTATATTTACCGAATTTTATACAAACGAATACATTGACACAACCTGCTCGGGAGATGCATTTAACGGCGGGTTTATGCACGCTTTAACTCACGGTTTCACTCCGTTTGAAGCAACTAAGTTTGCTTCAATTGTTGCGGGTTTACAGGCAAAAGGAATAGGAGCCATCAAATCTATTCCTTATAAAGATGAAGTTTATTCCATCTACCGAGGCAATAATGGCTAAAGCAGTTATATCCGGCTATTACGGGTTTAAAAATTTCGGAGACGAAACTATTCTTTCCGTAATTGTTAAGCACTTGAAAGAAAAAGATATTGATATAACCGTTTTTTCAGGCAATCCCGAATATACATCAAAAGAATATAACGTAAATTCAGTAAAAAGCTTCGACTTTAAATCGGTAGTTTCGGAAATAAAAAATTCCGATTTTCTAATCTCCGGCGGAGGAAGTCTTTTACAAGATACAACGAGTTTGAAAAGCGCGGTTTATTACTTATTTATTATTGCATTGGGAATTTTATTTAATAAAAAAGTTATTATATTTGCACAAGGCATCGGCCCGATAAATAATAAATTTGCCCGATTAATAACGAAAATGCTGTTAAAACAGTGCAGACTTGTCACGGTCAGAGATGAAAAAAGTCTTAAATTGCTTACAAGCTGGGGGATAAATGCAATTAAAGTTTGCGATCCGGTTTTTTCTTTGAATATCGAAAGGAAAAACGTTGAAAACTTGGCGGGCATTCAGCTCAGGGATTTCAAAACGATGAATTATAATCTGCTTAATAAACTTGCAATGCTTATCTGTTCAAAGTTTTCAAAGGTAGAATTGTATTCGCTGCAGGAAAGTTATGATACACAATTATGTAAAAAGTTTGAAACCCTGCTTCACACAATAAAAGCGGATATACAAACCGAAATTGTAGCCGATAATATTACTGAAAGAATAAGCAGACTTGAATACTTTTTTGCGATGCGATTTCATGCAATTCTCTGCGCCGTTAAATGCGGAGTTAAAACTTGCGCGATAAATTACGATATAAAAGTGGAAAAGCTTGCTCAAGAAGCACAAATCCCTATGATTTCAACGGATGCCCATGAAAATTTTGAAGAAATATACAATCAGATGCTTGAGCTTAATCCCGAAAATCTGATAAAATATGCCGATTCAAAACACTTTGACTGGTCACAATTTGATAATATATTAGTTGCCGCCGAATAAATCTTCATAACTGCTTCTGACATTATTATCAAATTCAACAGAGTCTGAATTCTGCATAAGTTCAGCCCAGTGTGCAAATTCATCGGAAGTTATTTTACCGTCAATAGATTTACCGTTTGAAACATCTCTGTCAAATGTCTGAATCATGGATGATGTTTCTTTCCAGTCAAGCTTACCGTCACGGTTTTGGTCAAGTTTTGAAAACGCCGTTTGTGCGGCATTTTTCATTGCTTCTTTTTGTGCTGCCGATGCATCAGCCGGAGCATCCGCAAGTTCTGCGGCAATGTATTCTTCTTGGTTTACAATACCGTCGCCGTTTTTATCCATATTTTTAAGATATGATTTACCGATTTCGCTGATTTGTTCTTTATATGTAGCTTTTCTGTCTTCAACGGAAGTTTTATCTCCGAAATCAATAAATGTTATCTCTTTACCGTCAATAACGTTTCCGTTTTTATCAGTCATAGCATCAAGAGCGGCATCTAATTTCTGACCGGCCTCAGTACCTTGATTTGCGGCTAAATCACCTGCATAGGCTGCATCGGTAGGATTTAACTTATTATTATTTCCCGGTAAAAATGTCTGAGTATACAACTGATTTAACATTGAAAAATTAGGATACGCACCGCTATACATACCTGAATTGTACATGCCGAAGTTATTTGAATAACCTGTCATTTGTGCATAAGGAGTATTGGTAATTCCCAAAGGATTACAATACATAAGATGCTGTAATTGCGGATCATTTAACGGGCCGGCTCCTGGGATAAATCCGCCCATGTAAGGGCCACCCATGTAGGCTCCGCCCACATACCCGCCGGTAAATCCTCCGCCGCAGCATCCGCCGAACATTCCGCTGAATATTCCTCTGTCACATGAAGAAGAATGGTTCATAGAATGTATCATCGCACCCGTGGCACCTACGGTAAATGCCGTAGCACCTGCTGCAGTAGTCCATTTTGCAATGTTACCGTTTTTGAAATTTGATGAGAAAAAATTCCCGATTTTTTGAAAAATAGTCATTTTTATACTCTCGGTTATATACTATATATATATTAAGTATTCAAAAATATAAAAATTGACATAAAAAAAACTTTTGTTAATAAATCTTTACATAAAAAAGGAACCCTTACGGGTTCCGAAAATTTGCCCTGAGCCAGACTTGAACTGGCACTGGATTTAACTCCAACCGGATTTTAAGTCCGACGCGTCTACCGATTCCGCCATCAGGGCACAAAAACATCTTGTATATAAAATTGTCAATTGCACTATATAAAGGGCACTTTCAATGATAATTAAAACCCGTTACAATGTCAACTACAGCGGATAAAATTCAAGGTATCCGTTAAACTCTGCAATTTTTTCTTTAACATTATTGCAAATATTTGTTATCTGCGCCTTTACAAGATTATCATTTTTCAATTTTACTTTACCGAACAGAGCAGGGAAGTGAATATTTGATAAAAACGTATCTTTAAATTTTCTTATCTCGGCATAATCCTTCTCATCAATTACTTTATTCATATCGCAAAGTTCCGTAAACAAATCTCCGAGCTGGATTTTAGCTTTAACAATCTTATCGGAAAGAATAAATTTACGAATTCTTGATACATGAGAGTTTATTTTTTCATAACAATTTTTAAGCATGACTTTTTTACGCGGCAGAACATTTTTAAAATATGACATGGTTTGATTATAACCGGACTCAATCAGAGCAAGGCGTTTGTGTTCATTCATATTAAAATCAACAACTACAATATCTCCCGTATTTAAAACAATATAATCAAATTTGTCGCGTTCGGCATAAATATCGGTAATAAAAGAGGTAGACATGGCGGTCATACAGCTGTAAACGGCATTTGCATAATCAATTCCCGACAAATCGTTAGTTTCATAATTTCCTTCAAGCCTGAACTCAAGTATTCTTTCATCATCATTTTGCACATTTTGAGAGAGTTTCCACATCGGCCAGCTTTTTTGCAAATCACCGTCAACCAAGAGCGTTTTGTTATACTCAATAGGTTTCATAAGCCCGGGCATGCAGCATGAAATTCTTACCGCGGAAGCTATTTCATAATCCGGAGTTTCAAATTTTGAAAATTCTTTGCATTCAAAATTTGATAAATTCGTAGTTATAATTACAAGATTTTTATCAATATCTTTAAAAGTTACGGCACGATTTGAACCTTTTTTATAATCTTTTCCGTAATACTTGGATTCAATCATTTCTCTAACCCATTCAAGAAAAACTTCCCCTTTGCTCAATGCAAAAACCGAACCCAGGCCGATTGAAATATCACGGAACAAATCAAAATTAACTTTTAAAAATACATGTCTTATTTCCTCCGCCGTATACCCGACTGCAAGCAATGCGGCAATTATTGCACCGACTGAAGAACCGCCTAAAGTATTAGGGTAAATTTTAAGTTCTTCAAGAGCTTTTAATGCACCGATATATGATATACCGCGTATAGCTCCGCCTCCGAATAAACATGCATATTTAAAACTTTTATTCATATATTAATTATACAACGATTTAAAATTTATGGGGTTAGTAAACAGAAGGATTTTATAAAGATATAAAGATTATGTAAGGAAATCTAAAGCATGGTATTTTTTAGTTTATAATCAGAATATAGATTAATGGAGATATTATAATGGAAACAGTTAATGAAATTCTTTCAAAGTTGGAAAATGCAGATAACACTACAAAAAATATCTTGGAAAATAAACTTGTAAGTATCGGAACTTCCGCATTACCTCAGCTTGTAGACGAGCTTCAGGTTGTAAGAGGTATCAAACGCGGAGTTGTTGCAATGACTCTAATCAGAATCGGCGCACCGTCAGTTAAATACTTACAAAAAGCAGCTCAAGAAAATAAAGATTTTGAATGGGTTGCACAATATTTAATAAGAGAAATAAAAATGGCAGCATAAAAAAAGAACCGAAAGGTTCTTTTTTTTATATCTTTTTCAAAGCTTTTTTCAGGCGTTCCAATTTTTTATCGTTCGTTCCGATTCCGCACAAAAGCATGGTTGAAATTTCATTAGTTTTTTCATCCTCAATTGAAAATTTTTCATATAGAAGTTTTGAAAGTTCAAATCCCGACAAATCTTCTTTTTTAATAAGGATTTTGGTAAGGTCATCTCCGCCGAATTCCACATTTTTAACTTCGTTTCTTAAAAGTTCAATATTTTCTGTCAAATCATTGATACATTTTCTGCCTCTTTGAGAATTTAAGAAGCTAATATTTGCTTCGATAGAAGCCAGCAGAGGGTATGAAGGCGAAGTAGTATTAATCATGGAAAGAGCTTTACTAACGTCAACATCACAATTTACATGCAAAAGAGCGGTAGGGTTTAGCCCGCCTGCAGTTTTGTGCAGTGACTGAACAGTAAAATCAGCAATATTTACGGCACTTTGCGGTAATTTATCCGAAAACGGATATAAAGCACCGTGAGCTTCATCAACTATCAAATAACCGCCGAATTTCTTTAACTGTTTTATATCGGAAACTATTCCTTCATAAGTCGGGGAAGTAACAATAACGGCTTTAATTCCTTTTTTATCAATCAAATCAAAGGTTGTTTTATCGGGGATTCCCCATTCTTTAATGACAGGTAAATCGTAAAACACAGGCTCACATCCTGCGAGTTTAACCGCATTAAGATGTGAGGGATGAGCATTTCGCCATAAAAGCACCTTATCGCCTTTTTGAGTGCAGGCAAGAACGGCGGCAATAATTCCGCTTGTGGAGCCGTTTGTTAAAAAATGAGTTGATTTGGTTTTATAAATCCGCGAAGCACGCTGTTCCGCTCTTAATAAAGCTTCACAAGGGTTATAAGCATCAGTTTCCGATATATCATACTTATAAAATTGAGCAAATTTATGAAACAAAAAGAATTTTTGACCGTGTGAAGGTGTCGTAAATAAAGTTATTCTGTTATTTTTTCGCAATAAATTAATCAGGCTCAAAAGTAAACCTCATTATTTACAACGGATTTCAATACTTCGTTTTGCACAATACTGTGTAAGTGTCATTTTATCTTTGCCCGAATGATAATCAAATCTTCCGGATAAGGTATAACCGGAGTTTTCATTTTTCTCGATTCTGATAGGGCTGAAAATACATTCAACAGTCTGTTCTTCGGAAAGCGGCAAAGTAATCAAATATTCCTTTTCAATATCAATATTTTCGGCAGTTTTAAATTTCATACCACCGGCAGAAATATCGAGAGTAGTAATTTTATGTGATTTATCATTACATTTCAAATCCAAATCATGAACAAATTTTATACGGGTATATTGACGTCTTTGCAAGAACCTGTGTTTTGCGGGATTAGCGACCTTAATTCTTTTACCTTCAATACTTTCGGCGAAAGAATCAAAGTACAAAGTCCCGTGATTTGTCTGCGTATAAAACTCACAGTAATTATGTCTCATAATACCGTCAGGCTCATATTCAAGTTCAACGGTAAAATATTTTGGTTCAACTTCAACAACCGTACCTTTGTTAGCGCACTTAAAATCCGGCGGAACAACGGTAATTTTTCTGTCTTTTTCAATAAGTTCTCTCATAATAAACCTCTCAGAGATATTATATAGATATTTTCAATATTTTGCAACTTTTTTAAAAATATTAAGTAAAATCTGCTTTTAACAGTATGAGAATAAGTTTTACTAAAAGATTAAATATTATATAATAAGTTTCACTAATATATATGTGTGGAAAAGTTTCGTCACAGCAGTACATATGATATGAGAAGTTTTACGAACATCTACACAGTGGGGGAGTGGTTACACCACTTTAAAAATATTGATAATTGATATAAAATAGTTAAGTAATTACTATGATAAAAAAGATACTTACATTATTTATACTTTTAGTCGGTTTAACTGTGTCGGCGGAAACTTTAAAAGCAGGGATATCCAAGATAGATGCTCTGCCTAACTCATTTTTCGGAAGCTGGCGGGTTCTGGCAAAAGTTGACAAACAGTCAGGCACAATGAATTTTCGACCTCAGACTGTTGATTTTTGGAACTTATCTCGTGTCGGTGACGTCATAAATTTAAACAATCCGTTTACAGGAGCGAGTGCTTCTGTTAAACTGGATTATGTTGAGGGAAATATCATAAGATTTACCAAAACAGGAAAGTATGACTCTAACAGAGTGCTGACCGACACGGTAGATTTAAAACTTAACGGTAATACTTTCACGGGCGTAAACTACATTACACTTGAAACATTTTCAACTTTTGACAATTCGTTAATTAAAAAAGATACCGCTTTGTATATATTGAAAGGTGAAAAGATTTCAGGTACAAGCATTACAGGGAAATGAGGAGAATGGAAAAACTAAATTTTGATACAATTATTTTAGGCGGAGGCCCTGCCGGTCTTGCTGCCGCCATATACGCAGGCAGAGGAGCTGTTACTGTTGCGATTGTAGATTTGAATATGTTCGGCGGTCAGCCGTCTAACTATATGGAGCTTGAAAATTACCCCGGGTTTCCGATTGTGGGCGGTTATGACTTGATGGAAAAATTCGAGGAGCATGCCGATAAGTTCGGTGTCCAAAAATTCCCGATGCAGGAAATTCAAAATATTGATCTAAAATCAAAAAAAATTACAACAAAAGATTATGAGTTTACGGCAAAAACAATTATAATCGCTACAGGCGCACAGCCGATGAAACTCGGTGTTAACGGCGAAAAAGAATTTGTAGGACGAGGCGTCAGCTATTGTGCCGTTTGTGACGGTGCGTTTTATAAAAATAAAACAGTTGCAGTTGTCGGTGGCGGTAATTCTGCCGTTGAAGAAGCTATGTATCTTACAAAATTTGCTGACAAAGTTTATCTTATCCACAGAAGAAACGAACTAAGAGCAGATAAAATTATTCAAGAACGAGCGTTTAAAAACGAAAAAATTGAATTTGTCTGGGATTCCGTTGTAAAAGAAATTAAAGGTGACAATCTCGTTAATACCGCCGTTATTGAAAACGTCAAAACTAAACAAACTTCTAATCTGCTTGTAGACGGTGTTTTTCCTTATATCGGAATCACGCCGAATGTTGAACATATTTCAGGTCAGCTTGAACAGGATGCTTCCGGGTTTATTGTAACTGACAGTACTATGGCAACATCAATTGATGGAGTTTTTGCTGTCGGTGATGTCAGAAAAACTCCGCTGAGACAAGTTATTACAGCAGCTTCCGATGGTGCCGTGGGTGCCGTTTATGCGGTTAAATATATCGAAACTCATAAAGAAGCAGTGCTGTCGGATGTTACTCTTTAGCATTAAAGTCTGCGTGTGATTTATTGCTATTTGGTTGAATGTTTTTCGGAAGAAGTGAGGATATTATGATAATGTAAATCCTCAACTCTTCTGATTGCTCAGTATCAGCTCCTCATTATATAAGAGGAGCCTTTTTTTGGTGGCAAAGCCACTCCCCCACTGTGCAGATGTTCGTGTTATTTTTTATATCATGTGTTCGGCTGTGGCGAAGCCACCCTCCCACTATGTAGATGTTTGTATTATTTTTTATATCATGTGTTCAGCTGTAGCGAAGCTACTACTCCACAGTGTAGATATTCGAGAAACATGTCAATATGTACTACTCCGGCGAACTCTCATGTATGTAAAATAAGCATAAAAAACGGTCTTTCGACCGTTTTTTATATTAGAAAGAGTTTATTACACCGCCGTCATTTTACCCTGAAGCACCTGTGCGGATTCTTCATAACCCGCTCTGCCCATCAATGCATAAGTGTAATTTTTAGCCTGTTCAACACCCGGCTGGTTGAATGTATTTATGTTATACAATTCACCTGCTATAGCGGTTTGAACTTCAAGCATATACAATAGCTGTGCAACATTATAGCCGTCAACTTTATCAAGAGTAATTGTAATAGTCGGTCTGTTATAATCCGACAGCGCAACTCTTGTTGAATCAGCCTCGGCATTTATCAATTGATTTATTGATTTTCCGCCCAGATATCCAATTCCCGTATATTCAAAAATACCGGGGATTTCAAGGTTATTATCAAAGTTTGCAACCCTGATAAAGTTAATAATCTTATCATTAGGACCTTCGTTATAGAGCTGAATTTGTGAGTGCTGATCGGTAGCGCCGAGTGCTTTTATCGGTGTCGGGCCGATATGAACATCATTGCCGTTATTGTCTTTATTCTTGCCGAGAGATTCAGCCCAAAGCTGAACGTACCAATCCGAAACATATTTTAAACGGCTTGAATACGGCATCATAACCGAAAGATTTTTACCTTTTTTAGTATCCATCAAATAATGAATTAAGGCATTCTGAGCCGCGATATTTTCGTTAATATCCGTATTTTTCAATGCCAAATCCATATCTTTAATACCGTTTATAATATCGTCAATATCAAGCCCGACAAGTGCAAAAGGCAATAAACCTACGGCAGAGAATACCGAAAATCTTCCGCCGACATCATCGGGTACCACAAAAGTCTTATAACCTTCCTGCTCTGCAATCTGTCTTAAAATACCTGTTTTCTTATCAGTTGTTGCTACAACATTTTTTCTGTAGTCATCACCGAGTTCTTTTTCAAGCAGGTCTTTAACAATCATAAACTGCGACATTGTTTCGGCAGTAGAACCCGATTTTGTAATTACATTAACAAGAGTCTTTTTCAAATCAAGAATACTCAATAATCCCGTAATAGTATCAGGATCAATATTATCCAAGAAGAAAATTCTGGGCATTCCGTTTCTTTGCTCTTTGGAAAGAAGGTTCCAATAAGGTTTCAAAAGAGCTTCCGTAACGGCAATACCGCCCAAAGCCGAGCCTCCGATACCGAGAACAAGAATATTTTCAAATTTACCTTTAACCTGTGACGCGAATTCTTTTACATACCAGATAGTTTCTTCGTTATAACCGAGATTCATCCACTGAAGCCACTGTCCCGGTTTGTCTTTTCTTTTGTTTAAGTCAGAAATAATTTGTGCAATGGTTTCTTTATAAGCTGAAAATTCTTCAGCTATATTCAAGCCGTTTTCCTTACCGATAACCATTTCATCAACGTTTTTGCAGTTTAATCTAATCATCTCTACCCTCATTTTCTATAATAAGTACACAATATACACTTATTATATGCACTAAAGGTTATAAGACAAGTATAATAAAAGTTTTTTAATATTTTTTAATAGTTAGTTAAAAAGATTTTTTAAATTTTTCAATTCATCTTTTGCATTTTGGATTTTCTGTTTTGCTTCAACTGCTTTTTGACGTTGTTCTTCCAATTTGTCGGTAATCTGTTCAATTTTCTTTTCACCGGCCTTTTGAACAGCTTCTTTTGCACTCTGCAGTTGTTCTCCGAGATTATCTATAGCGGATGTATCGCATTGAGAAAGCCATTTGAAAGACTTAACGGAGCTTCTGCTTTCAACACCTCCGTTGAACACAACTTTAAAATCTTTAAAGTTTGTATTACCGGATGACAATTGCGGTATAGCCGAAATATTTTCCTGACGCGGATCCGAAGTCATGGCATTGATAAGCTTGCCTGTCAGGTTTCCGAATTTCGGAATATAAGATGTTAATTTTTCGACCGATAAATCCCCGAGAGGTCCGAGAAGTGCAACGGTTTCTGCAGAAAGTCTGCCTAAGATTACAACATTTGCCGTACCGTTCAAAATGTTGTATCTTCCGGTTATATAATAAGCCATGGAAGGACCTGCGGTTTTAATCGGTTTTATATATGCCCAGCCGTCTTTAAATGTCATATCTCCCGATATAGTTTTAAATTCAGCCGTGTTTTTAATTGCAGGCAGTGCAGTTATTGAACTTACCGCGGTTTTCAATATGGAATTTGAAGATATGTTTTCGGCAAAAAGGAAATTCTCAAATCTTCCGATATTGCCTAAAGTACCGTCTGAAATATTAAACGATACTTTTCCCTTCAAATTTTTAATCATTTCAACATCAGTTGCGCCATGTAAAGTTACATCGGCATTAAACCCGAGTTTGCCGGATAAAGCGTTTTTAATTCCTGCGGCACCGGCAATTGCATTTTCGGCATTCATATCCGAACCGTTAAATTTTACGCCGATATTGCCGTTTGAAAGGTTATATGAAACATTTCCGCCGACTTTACCCGAGAAGGCATTTCCCGAAATATTTGATAACTTCAAAACATTATTTTTCAAAGCGAAATCGGCAGACAAGTTTTCCGCCTCAATTCCGCCTGATTTAAATTTTTTAAGCGTTCCGTTACCCGATGCAATATATCCGTTTAAGGCTATATTCAAATTTTCAAGTGCAAGTGCCATATCGGGCATGGTTAAAGCGGGGACGGACACATTACCTTTCAGATAAGGATTTGATGCCAAACCGGTAACAGAAATATCCGCATCTGCTTTCACGTTGGAATTTTTAAATCCGGGTACAGGCATAGAAACAGTCTGAGTAGTGAACAGATGAAGATTAAGCTTTTGCGACGCTGTATTAAAATCGCCTTTAAGATTAATTGTTCCGAGTCCCTTTGCCAAAAAGTCCAGTTTTAAATCAGGATTCATATAATCAGAAATTTTACCGGTTATATCTATACGATTATTTTCATATAAAACATAAGCCGACTTGACATTAATATCTTTATCGTCAAGAGTCAATTGAGCACTCGGTGCCGTAATCACAGCTGCCGGATTGATAACTTTTGCATTTGAAACATTTATTGAACCGCCAGTCAATTTTCCGTCGGTATAAACATTTACGGCCGTATTTGCAAGAGTAAGGGTTGTATTTGACGGAACATTTTTGATATTAACATTATCAATACTCATATCGACTTTAGGTTGTATTTTATCAAGTCTGCCTTTAATTTCCGCATTAAAAGTTAAAGTTCCGCTGTTAATATTGTTTTCTTTTAAAATTGACATCTGCCCCAAAGCAAGCAAAAGTCCTTTAATTTGAAGTTTATTTGCCGAAACATTTATGTTCGCATCGGCTTCACGGTTAATTGAACCTTTTATTTTTAAGGGCTGTTCCAGTATTGTTAAACCCGCATCTTTAATATTCAGCATATTATTTGACAAATCAATATCGGCATTTATGTTTTTAACCGCTATATTATAAAGCCCGTAAGCCAAAGAAGCGGAAGGTATTTTCAAATATCCGGAAGATTCTACGCTTTTCATATTGGATTTAATTGAGAAATCGGCATCAATACCGCCTGTTGCGCTGAGAGTTGCCAAATCTTTATACCCGAAAGATTGTGCAAGACTGTCAACCAAATCAATTACACTCTTGAATTTTGCGTTTGATTTGAAATTCAAAGCAATTTTAGGATGTTTTCCCGTTTTAAATTTACCTATTATTTCCGTTAATTCATTTTCGGCTGAATAGAGTTTGGAATATAAATCAATTTTACTGCCTTTCAAGGTTAAATCCAAATTACTTGCGGGAAGCTTCTTTCCGTCAACCGCAATTCCCAAGTTTGAAATATTACAGAAACCGTCAAACATCATATCATCAAAAGTACCTGAGGTTTCGACTTTTGCATTAACATCGGCGGTAAGCTGGTTGTTATAAACAGCTTTTAATATCTCAATTATATTAATATTGACCTGCTGTTCGGGCGTCGAATCTTCCTGCGCGGGAGAAAATACAAGCTCGTTCAAATCAATATCAGGCATAACTTTATTTAATACATTTACATCATAATTAAATTGAACTTTATCCTGAAGTTGAATTTTACCTAAAGCGGAAACTCGGATTTTTTTGTTTAGAATAAAATCTTTAACAGCGAATTTACTGCCGAAAATTGAATAAGATTTGTCAGTCTCGGCATCAATAAAGGATATATTATAATTTTTTATGATAATATTCGGGAGATGATTTGAAAGCTTCAAACCCATAGGCAAAGAAGCAGGTGGAGTCTGCACTTCTTCCTCATTTGAATTTGATTCGGGAATATAATCTTCAAGAAGAAATTTTCCGTCTTTTTTAACTTTGAGATTAACATTTACATTTTCTGCACCTGCAATATCAATTTCAATTCTGCGTGCCAAAATCGGTAAAAGAGATAACTTAGCTCCTGCATTATCTGCCGTAAGGAATTTTTCTCCGGTGGGCAAGGCGGCATCAATATGACCGATTTTTAAACCTGCCGTAAGTTTTGGGGTAGTAATTATTTTGATATTTTCAAGTTTAACTTTAAAATTACAAGACTTTTCAATCATATTTGAAATTTCGTCACTGTATGAATTGGCAAGTCCCGACAGGAAAAACGGAACAATCAAAAAAAGTGCATAAATAACAGTAACAAAAATACCTAAGCCTAAACCGATTTTTTTCCACATAATAATTCCCTCTTTCAAATTGTATTATATCACAAAAAGTAATTATTTTTTCAACTTATCGGGATAACAGTTCCAATTTATTTCAGGGTTGCGGCGAAACCACGTGAGCTGGCGTTTGGCATAATTTCTGGAATTTTGTTTAAGTTTTTCCGCCGCTTCATCAAATGTCATTTTGCCGTCAAGTGCCCATATGATTTCTTTGTACCCGATTGTATCGGTAATATTTGGAATACGCCCGTATTTTGAAAGCAGATTTTCCGTTTCATCAACCAACCCTGCAGCTATCATCGCATCAACACGTCGATTAATTCTGTCATAAAGAACATCGCGCGGATAATTCAATCCTATCCACTCAACATCATAACTGCATTCTTTATGCTTAAAAACGGCTTTTAAAGGCATTCCCGTTGTCTTTACTATTTCTGTATATCTTATTATTTTTTTCTTATCATTACGTTCAACTGAATTTGCGCCTTCCGGATCTATATCTTTTAAAATTTTATAAAGCTCATCAAAGCTCATTGTTTCAAGATGTTTACGTAAATTCACGTCAGGTTTTACTTTCGGAAGCACATAACCTTTAAAAAGTACATTATAATATAATCCCGTTCCGCCGGCTACTATAGGAACTTTTCCGCGGGAAATTATATCGTCAATACATCTTTTTGCTTCCTTTTCGTAAAGTCCCGCAGAATAATCAAAATCAGGTTCAACAACATCAATCATATGATGCTTAATTCCCTGCCGTTCTTCAAGGGATGGTTTTGCCGTACCTGTATCCATATATTTATACACAAGTCTTGAGTCGGCGGAAACAATTTCGCCGTTAATCTTTTTGGCAAGCTCAACGGCATAAGCACTCTTTCCGCTCGCGGTAGCTCCGACGACAGCTATAACCTTATTCTTCATCAACATATTTCCTGTCGTAGTAGAGGAATATCAATACGGCAAAATATACCGTGAAATAATACATAAAAAGACACATCAAAAGAAATGCATAAGCATTTGCAATTGCAAAAGTATTTAAAAACAGCAGAATAAAACCGATAAACCATATAGCCAGAAAGAGTCTGAACGTATCTTTAAAGTCCTTAAAAACTTTCAGCACGGATTTATATAAAGCCGAAAAAGCATCGGGAGTTTTGTAGATTATTTCAGGAATCCAGAACATTAAGACATACATAACCAGAGTAGTTACCGCCATAAAAAGCAGGCTCCATTTCCCGAAAAATATAATCTGTTCGGGAGTAAGAGAATCCGCAAACGAAGCTACCGCGGAAGTGTTCCCCAAAGTATTTTGCAGGCTTTGAACCGAAGCTTCATCCATCGCACCGATTAATTTTACACCGATAAGATACACAACCGGCGTAATTATAATCTGTAAAACAAAAAATATTACATATACCCATGCAAAAGAAATCGAAAATTCCCCAATTCCTTCCGGAATTGATTTAAAAAGCCCCACAGATGCATTTGCTCTCTGAGCATCAGAAACAAAAAACCGCTTTGAAAGCCCGACAGCCTGCTTAACCATATAAAACCACCCTGCGCAAAATACTCCGAACATAAATAAAAGAGTAATTGAAGCAATCAAAAGCTTTGGTATAGAATCCGTATGCAAACGCGAATAAACCGAATAAAGCTCAAATATTTTGACAAAAATAATAAGCGGTATAGTCAAAATTATATTGTTATTAGTTATTTTAAATGAATCTTTAAAAAGTTCTCTCATACTGTATTTTAACCTTCAATTTTTGTTATTTAATCCCCGCAGAGGATAATTTTCTTTTACGTCTGCGCATCAAATCGGTAAATGCTTCCAGTCTTGTCAGGTAGCCGGCTTTTCCGGTTTGTTCATCCATAATCAAAGGCAGAATAGGGATATCACAATTTTCTCTCATCGCCGGAAAAATATTCTGGGACATAATCTCCGGCATACATGTAAACGGGCTGATATGTATTATACCGTCAATTCCGCGTTCATCGGCATAAGCAACATCCGAAACGCATTCCAAAGAATCACCTCCTATATCGCGCATAAGATACGGTTTTGCAAGTCTGTAAGCCCTTTGAAGATGGGTTTCACCTTTTCTGAATGCTTTTGGAATAATAGCATCTTTAATAAAACTGCTTATTGTAAGGCTTCTTCTGGTCTGCACACCCATCTTACCGAGTTCGCGTGCAATATTCTGGTTTGAAAATTCATCGCAGACAAGATAAATTTCACCCGTTAAATCAACGTATAAAACATCTTTATCAGGATTAATTTCAACCTTCTTCATCTCATCAAAAGCTTTCTGTTTAGCTTTTTTAAGGCTTCTTGTGTTATCGGCGTCTTTTATATATTGGAGTGCTTTATTAAAATGTTTTTCCGAATCACCGAAATTTATTTCCCTTGCTCTGTAATAAGACAGAATATTTTCCAAATCATCCAGAACGAACATTTTTCTTATAGCAATGTTTATTGCACGGGCAAATAAAATGGGATCATTTTTTCCGCTGATTGCTTTAAGGAAATTATACATACCCTTTAAGCCGTCATACAAAGTCAGTTCAATATATTTAGCATCGTAACCCAGATCCGTAAGCGCGCTGTGTATACAATTACCGTATTCACCCAAGCGGCAGCAGCCGGGGGATGTAATCATAGCGACATAGTCCGTTCCGCCTTCAATTGCCTCAATAAAATTTCCCAGAATAAGTTTATATGGCAGACATATAGCTTCGGGAGAATGTTTAGTTCCGAGTGAAAGAGTTTTTTTACTCGTATAGGGCGGAATAAACGGTTCCACTCCGATTTTTTTCAGAGCGGAAGCCCAGGCTATACTGACCGTTCCCATATGCGGGAAAGCTACTTTTATTTTTTTATTATCTTTCTTCATCTTTATAACTTAAATTTGGCTGCCTTGCGGCAAGTGTTTCATCAAGCCGTTTTACCGGAGTATTGTGAGGTGCATTGAGAAGTTTTTCCGGATTTGTCTTTGCTTCATCCGCAATTTTTAGCATAACATCAACAAAGTTGTCCAAAACCTCTTTGGTTTCCGATTCGGTCGGCTCTATCATAATTGCTTCATGAACAATTAGGGGAAAATAAACCGTAGGCGGATGCGTGTTTTCATCCATAAGAGCTTTTGCAATATTCAGAGTCGAAACTCCGTTTTCATGTTTTTGTTTTTCACCTGAAAGAACAAATTCATGCATACAAGGCTCATCAAACGGAAGTAAATAAGCTTTTTTCAGCTTTTCTTTAAGGTAATTTGCATTTAATACGGCATTCTCGCTTGCTTCTTTGAGATTTTTACCCATCATTAAAATGTATGCGTAAGCCTTTACAAGCACCGAAAAATTACCGTAAAAACCTTTTACGTTTCCGATGGAGTGTTTTATATCGTAATTTCTGAAATATTTTTTCCCGTCAAAATCAATAACGGGCGAAGGCAGAAATTCCTTCAAGTTTTCGGTAACGGCAATCGGACCCGCTCCGGGACCGCCGCCGCCGTGCGGGGTTGAAAATGTTTTATGCAGATTAAGATGAACAACATCAAATCCCATAAGTTTAGGATTTGTAATTCCCATTATCGCATTAAAATTAGCGCCGTCATAATATAAAAGAGAACCGTTTTCATGCATCAATTCGGAAATTTCAAGAACTTTTTCTTCAAAAATTCCGAGTGTATTGGGATTTGTCATCATAATTGCCGCTACATCGCTGTCGAGAAGAGATTTTAAATCTTCAATGCAAATCTGTCCTTTTTCGTCGGATTTAACGGGAACAATGTCAAAACCGCACAGATGAGCACTTGCCGGATTTGTACCGTGAGCGGAATCGGGGATAAGAACTTTTTTACGGTTATCGCCTTTTGTTTCAAAGTATTTTTTTATTACCATCATGCCGGTCAATTCACCATGCGCACCGGCAGCGGGCTGTAATGACACCGCAGCCATGCCCGTAATTTCTTTAAGTGCTTCCTGCAATTTATACATAAGTTCAAGAGCGCCCTGACAGTCATCATCATCAAACATCGGATGAAGATTTGTAAAACCGTCAAGCGATGCCAAAAGTTCATTTACTTTCGGATTATATTTCATAGTACAGGAGCCGAGCGGATAAAAACCTTTTTCGATGCAAAAATTCATATCCGAAAGAGCTTTATAATGGCGCATAGCCTCCAATTCACCGACATTGGGCAAGCCTATCGGACTTTTCCTTTGCAAATCACTTCGGATAAAGCTTAAATCAATCTTTTCATCAGTTAAATTAATGCCTGATAATCCTTTTTTTTCAAAAATAGTTTTCACTAAATAATCCCCTGTTTTTTTAAATCTCTTTTAACTTTGTCCAAACCGGCCTGAATAATTCTTGAAATTCTGGACTGAGAAATACCGAATTCTTCGGAAATTTCTCTGAGTTTTTTATCCTTAAAGAATTTACTTTCAATCAGTTCTCTTTCCCTTTGGGGTAATTTTCTGACAGCTTCAACAATTTCCGCTTTTAATTCCGAAAGTTCAATGGATTCTTCCGGTGTATCATCCTCAGCTTTTATTTGAGTCGGAACTTCAGCTTCCTGCATCTCATCAATAGAGAGAATAGTTTTATAAACTTCTTCTCTTATATTCTCGCTGTCCTGCTTTTTGTTTTTAAGAGAATACCATTTGTAACGCCGTCTGACTTCATTTCTTATAGCCCATTTAATAGCGGTAGAAAGATAAGTGTTATTAAAAGAGTCTTCCTTATGGGATTTAAAAAGAATATAGAGAGTATGTGTCCCGATATTTATAAGTTCGGGTAAATCTATAATATGAGAAGCCGAAAATTTTTGATACTCAACCTTGGCTATTGTTTCAATTAAATCCTGATAATCCCTTAAATTAATCTTTTTATCCTGTTTTGGCGTCATGACGTAACACTGTCCCCTGATAAATTTATCATAGCAAAAAAAAATATAGAATACCAGATAATGTAATTTTGCTTAACATTCGTTATATTACAAGCAAAGGAGAAAAAATATGAGAATTTTATTCTGCACAGACGGTTCAAAAATAAGCTTCAATGCATTAAAAAATATCAGCGGCTGGATAAAAGAAGCAACTGTCGATACGATATGCGCAACTGATTTATCATTTCTTCCCGCGGAAATAAGCATGTCAAATTTTGCATCTTCATGTGAAGATATATCGGAATCAATCCTTAAATACGCTCAGGAAGAAATTGAAAAATTAAATCTTACCTGCGGAAGAAAAATCAGACATTGCGGTGAAGTTGTCGAATCAATTTTGGAAGAAGCGGAAAACGGAAATTACGATTTAATACTAATGGGTTCACACGGCAAAAAGGGAATTCAAAAATGGCTTGGCTCGGTATCACAAGAAATTATACACAGCAGTAAAATTTCAAATTATATTTCAAAAGAAGAAAACAAAAAACAAAAACTTCTTATTACAACAGACGGAACCAATTGTTCCGCAGAGATTATAAAAAAAATACTTCCGTTTTTAAAGCTCACCGAAAAAGAAGTTTATATATGTATAGTTAATGAAGATCCGAGTTACCTGTTTTTAGAAAACAGTACCGATACAAACTGGCTTCTTGAAATAGAAAAGCAGCAGCAGATATATTCTGCAAAATCCGTTCAGCAAATTGCGGATATTTTAAAAGAATACGATATAGAACCTGTCGAAACGGCGATTTTAACGGGAATTCCCGCACAAAAAATTATAGATTACGCAAAATCAAAAGAAACTGATTTAATAATCTTAGGTTCAAAAAACAAATCACGTATGGACAGATTTTTAACAGGTTCAGTCAGCATGAGAATACTTGAAAATGTTTACTGCGATATTTGGCTTGCAAGATGCGGCTAAATCTTTTCCTTTACCGAGTTTGCAATAACCGAAGCAAGAATCAGACATATTGCACCGATTATAAAAGTATATTCCCAGTGATAATTTGTGTACTCGGTTCCGATTGAAAAAGCGCATTTTGATATAAACCATGCAACAAGCGTACAAACAAATACCTGAGGACCTGCAATAAATATATTAAATATACCCATTACGGAACCTTCCGTACCTTTTTTGATGTACTGAGAAAGCATTGCAAAAGGCAATGCACAAATACTTGCCCAGCCGATACCCGCCAGTCCCATAAAGAATGCAACAATTTTCGGATCTCTTGCCAGAAACATTCCTATATAAGCAAGCACCATTGTAAACATGGATACGATATGAACTTTTTTGTTCGAATATTTAGCCGATAAAATACCGATAGGAATAGCAACAAGAAAGCAAACCAAATTGAATACGGCAAAGCAAATTGATGAAAAATTCGTTCCGTCAAGAACGGCATGAGAGAATAACTCTTTAGTATATGCATCAGCGGACGTCAAATCGGGAACAAGGTATATGGTATGAATTGCATACTGTGTAAAGAATATCATCATACACATTGTGCCTATCCAAGTGAAAAACTGCATTGAACAAATTTTGGAAACCTCGGGAGAAAGAGCAAAAAATCCTTTCAATGAATCCCAAAAAGTTTCCGATTTTTCATCCGGGCTAACATTTTTATTTTCGATAGATGATTTATGTTCTTTAATGGTAATACAAGTCCAAATCATACCTAAAGTAAACGCCAATCCCGCCATAACAAACTGAGCCGGAATTGACATCTGATATCCGAAAGCCCATTTTAAAAACGGAGCAGTACCCGCAGCAACTACGGAACCTAAGCCTATGGCAAGACTGATATAGGAATTAGCTATAGAATACTGTTCTTCGGGCACTACATCAGGTACAAGCGCTCTGTATGGGCCTTGAGCGACATTAACACATGCATCAATAACCCAAATCATAATTGCGGCAATTACAAGAGCCGTAAGAGGAGGTAAATTCAATCCCGTAACTTTGTGCAAAAATTCGGCAACATTAGCCGAATTAGGAAATATCCACAAAGCAAGTGATGCCAATAATGCACCGCCGAGAAGATACGGACGTCTTCTGCCCAGAGGAGAATGAGTTTTATCGCTCAATGCACCTACAAGAGGCTGTACCACCATTCCCGTAAAAGGGCCGGCAAGCCATATTAAACCGTATATAAAAGGTGATGCGCCAAGACCTTCAGTTACAGGCCCGGATAAAATAATTCTCATCTGCCATGCAAACTGCAGTCCGAAAAAACCGAGCGCAAAATTTAAAAACTGCGCAGTAGTGAATTTTTTTAAAATAGTATTTTCTTCCATAAATAACCCCTGAAAAAAATGATATCCCGAACAAAAAAAACAATCAAGTACGACGTGTTATCCCAATCAGCATAACTGATGCAAATATTATTATCAGAACAGAAACAATCTGAGGCAGCGCAATCCCGCAAATATTTAATACGCTGTCAATTCTAATCTGTTCAACAACTATTCTTGCAACGGAATACAAAATCAAATACAAACACGTAATAATACCCGGACAAGTTTTATGTTTTCTTATCAATGAAAATAAGATTATAAAAATAATCAAATCCAATATACTTTCATACAAAAATGCCGGATGAAAATATTCATACCCTGTATACTGCTCAGGTCTTTGCTGCAGCGGAATATACAATTTCCACGGAAGATTGGTCGGAGTTCCGAAAGCTTCGGAATTGAAAAAATTTCCCCACCTTCCTATGCTCTGTGCAAGAATCGTTGAGCACGAAAAAGCATCGGCAAGTCTTAAAAAAGATATCTTATATTTGCGTGAGAAAAAATAAAGAGCAATTAAACCCGCAATTACGGCACCATGGATTGACTGTCCGCCTTCTCGGATGTTTAGAATTTCAAGCGGGCGCGAAATGTAATAAGAAAAATTTACGGCACAATAATAAAGACGCGCCCCGATTATACCGGTTATGATAAGCCATGGGGAAAAATCAATAATATATTCGGCTTCTTTTGAATTAAAAAACTTTTTGTAAATTAAATACGCACCGTAAACTCCGACAAAAACCGCAGCCGCAAGAATAATCCCGTAAAAATAAACGGGTAAACCGAAAATTGTAAATGCAATATCCGAAGGCGCTCTAAACATCAGAGGCATGCTCACTTAAAAGTGTCTCAAGCTCCTGAATTTTATCATTAACTTCACTTGCCGCATCCGGCACTTTTTCAAGATAAGTTTTATAATCCGAAACGGCATTGCCGAGATATTCCGAAGCTGCAGCTTCGGCTGTTTTATCAGGTTTAAAATCGGCAGAGGTTTCTTCGGCTTTTTCTAAGGAACCGTCCTCAAAAACTTTTACATTACCCGACAAAATATCTTTAGCCAAATTTTCTTCACATACCGCAAGAGAGTAATAAGCATCGGCAGAATCGGGATTGAGTTTTAAAGCTTCGGAAAAGGCATTTACGGCATTAACATAATCTTCCGCATTAGTATAGGCAACCGCGAGATTGTATCTTGTTTCAAAAACAGTACCGTCTAAATCAACGCTGGATTTGAGACGTTCGATTGCGGAAACATAATCGCCTTTATCCATGAATTCCTTTGCTTTATTGTTAAGCTCCTGCACGGCAAAGTTATTAATACATGCCGTAGAAATTACCGAAATTAATAATATCGATGCTAGAAAAAAAGCTTTTTTCATGCTATAATTATCCTCACAAGATTAATGCATTTTTGATTATAATTTAAGTAATTAAATTTGGCAAATGTTAACAAAAAGTTACGAGGTAAGAATGTCAAAAGAAAAAGTTGTAAGTTTGGGTGCAAAACGAAAAAAAGAAACCGGTGAAGAAAATCTTGTATACTGCAGTTTTTGCGGACGGCCGAATACACAGGTATTTAAAATGGTTCAGGGACCGGGAGTTAATATTTGCTCCGAATGTACAATGATTGCGGTTCAATATCTTATTCTCAATGACAGAATGCCTTCTGCGGAAGCTCAGCAGATTTTGGATGCGTTCTGGGGGAAAAGTAAATGATTAATAAATTTGAGCTTAATCCGTTTGAAATTAAAGCTGAAATTACAAAAATAATTTCCGAATTGGAAGGCGTTTCGGATTTTGAAAATTATGAAGTTCACTATAAACTTCTTGATTCTCAAACCGATAAGAGTCTTGTTGTCAAATTACTGTTTAAAGAAATTAACAATTCACCGTCGGAAGCGGTCAAGTTTCTTCTTATGAGATACTGCACGAAAGATGAGCTTACCGAAAAGCTCTGGGCTGTTATAAAAAATAATTTTTCATCAAATAAGGCTAAAATTTTTGCACTTGACATGCTGAGAGACATAGACACAAACTGGTCATACGATGAATGCGGCAAGTATCTTGAAAATCCGGATGAATTTTTGGATGCCGATACAAAAAAAATATTGCACAATGCAATTGCAAATCCTGAAGTACAGATAGATTTTCTGGATTTTTTAAGTTCGCTATCAGATGAAGATAAGATTGTTCTGCTTGAATCTCTCGGAAACGATTACACGCAGGATGAACTTGCCAATATGCTTATTCCTGTTTTCTTATCAATGCCCGAAACCGAAGCCGGACAAAAAGCACTTGAAATACTGGGCGGTTCAAAATCACAGCTCGCTTATCACGCTTTAAATACCGCGCTTAATATTGCCGGCGAAAACATGGCCCCCGCAATAAAGAAAAGTCTTTCAATGCTGAAACTTTCCGGAATAAGAGAGGATAACTCCGCGGAATTTTATAAAAATCTTTTAAAAGATTCCAAGCCGTACAAATTTTGTATAACTTACCCTGACGGACACGGAAATCAGGCGGTTATCATATCCCGAATAAACGAATACGGGAAAGTAAGATTTACGGCAATAGTAATTGATGATTATAACGGAATAAGAGACTGTTTCGGGTTTAATGACATTACAAAATTTGAATGCAATGCAATTATAGAAAGATTTTACAGAGGACAAAGGGCTTTAGATGTTGAGCCTTCAATATTAAAATCAATACTTGCAAAAGCGGAAAAGCTTTCTAAGCACAAAATACCTTATGAATACGTTTGCTGGAAAAATCTGCTTGCCGATATTGAGGAAGCTCCGCTAAAACTCAATTATAAAGTGACAAAACTTGATAAAAAAGAGTTTGAAGCCGTTCTGGAATACGATTTTACCGATTATTGGTTTTTAAATGAATCATACAGCGATGAATTTGAAGATTTTATAAAATTGTTGAACGATACCGCACCCGAAAATTATGAAAAACTTATAGACGAAAATCTTGAAAAAATATTTTATGACGAAGAATACAGGATATGGTCAGACAGAATTTTAAATACAGCACTGTTAAAAGATATATCAGGCGATAAAAAATCCGCACAAAATTTATATTCTTTGTATAATGATAAAGAACTCAAACGGGAATTTTTCAAAAATATTATCAGAAAAAGTATCTACGAATACTATTTTTCAAAGAAAGACACCGGAAAAATTCAAGCGGTTGAAAAGATGTGGGTAAAATAATGTACAAAGTCATGGCTCTAGATATAGGGACAAAAAGGATAGGAATTGCACTCAGCGACTATCTTCTTGTAACGGCAAACGCCCATTCCTGCGTACAAAGGCAGCCCGAAGAAACCGCAATTTGTGAAATTGAAAATATAATAAAAGAAAACAACGTCAAAAAAATAGTCATCGGAGTCCCGTACAACATGGACGGTACGGAAGGCTCTCAGGCTGAGGATTGTAAATCATTTGCCTCAAAATTATCAGGTTATGAGATAATATATGAAGATGAACGTTTGACGTCGGAAACCGCAGAAGAAAATCTGCGTGCACGCAAAATTGATTTCAGAAAAAACAAGGGACTTGTTGATATTGAAAGTGCTTGTATTATACTGGAACAATACCTGTCAAAAATGAAAGGATAAATTATGGAAGATCAAATTATTGAAACCTTAGATGAAAACGGTAATGTGGTAAAATTTGAGTTATATGACATCGTAGAAGTTGACGACAAAGAATATGCTCTCCTTCTTCCCGTAGAAGATGATGAAGCTGAAGAAATTGTCCTTATGCGCTTAACAAAAGACGGAGAAGACTATTTGTTTGAAACTATTGATGATGACAATGAATTTGAAAAAGTAGCTCAATATGTTGAAAGCATGGAAGACGAGGAATAGTTTTGTTTGAAAAATTTACCGAAAAAGCAATAAATGTTGTAAGCACATCTCAGGCAACGGCAAAAGAAATCGGAGCCAATAAAGTTACGCCCGAACATCTTTTACTGGCATTATTCGATGAGGCTAAAGGATTTTCTTTAAAGATTTTTAAATCTTACGACATCACAAGAGAAAAATTGTCCGATGAAATTATAAAATATCAGCATATAACTTCATCAAGACAAGATGAAAACCGCCCTTTACCTTTTGATGATGATTACAAAGAAATCTTAAAGAAATCTCTTGATTTGGCAAACAAATCGGGAAATCCCACAATACTTTACGAGCATTTATTTCTTGCCACTATTTCGGATAAAAAATCCAATAATGTCAAAATACTTGAAAGCTTAGGTTTTGACATATACAAATCAAAATCACTGCTTGAAAAGCTCGTTCAAAAAAAGACAAAACGACTTTATCATCCCGAAGAAGACGATAAAAAAGAAACTTCAGATAAGAAAACAAAGGAAACGGACAATATTTTTGACAGTGAAGAATCCGCAAAAGTATTTGAACGTGCCGTGTCCAAGCTTTCCACATCAAATTATGAAATTTTGGGGACTGAACAAATTTTATCATCAATTTTGGAAGATAAAGACTCGCAATTAAGTAAAATATTTGAACAGTACGGCGTTACAAGCGAAAAATTTGAAGAAAAACTTTCAAAAATACAATCACGTCAGGCAGAATACGAAGGCAGACAAATTATTTTTACACCAAACGCCTTTACAACAATGAGTTCAGCTTTGCAAACGGCAAAAGAGCTTGGTTCATCCGTAGTTTTGCCCGAACATATAGTACTCGGGCTGCTAAAAACAAAACGGGGAATTGCTTATGATATTTTGAAAGCTTTAAAAATTCCCGATGACGATTTGGCACACAGCATCATAAAACCGATTGAAAAGCAAATGCCCGAAACCCTTACAATTTTGAGGCTTGCAAAAGAGGAAGCAAGAAGGCTCGGAAGAAATATTGTCGGAACGGAAATGATTTTGCTCGGTATTATAGGAGAGGGAACGGGAATAGGCGGACAAGTTCTTTCCGAGCTGGAAATTAACATCAAAGATGCGAGAAATGTTGTTGAAAATCTTATAGGATTCGGCAATGAATATTATGACAAGCAGATAGTATTTACCGAACGTGCAAAACGAGTCCTTGAAACCGCATGGGAGCTGGCTAAAAAGGAAAACAAACCGAAAATAGAATCTTCGCACATGCTTCTTGCGCTGACAACCGAACCCGACTCACTTGCAATGAAAGCTCTTGAACAACTCGGAGTTGATGCCGTGGAAATTAAAGAAGGGGTAAAAAAGTTTCACGAGGCTTAAACTTTGATTAACGGGATTGTTAAAAACTTTATAAAAAAATATAAGCTGAAAGGTACTTTTATTGTTGCTTTTTCCGGCGGATACGATTCCATGTGTCTTGCACATGTTCTGCACAAGCTTGATTATGATATTGTATGCGTGCATTTAAACCACAACTGGCGCGGAAAAGAAAGTCTTGAAGAAGCAAAGGTATGCGAAGAATTTGCAAAATCAAGAAATATTAAATTTTACTGTGAAACTTTAAAAGACACACGAAAAACCGAAAATGATGCAAGAGAAGCAAGGTACGATTTTTTCAGACGCTGTGCGGACAAATATAATTCACAAATCGTTTTTACCGCTCACAACTTTGATGATAATGCGGAAACCGTTCTGTACAGGATTATTAAAGGAACAGGTACAACAGGATTACAGGGAATTGCCGAAAAAAGAGAGATTTTTTACAGACCTTTGCTTTCTGTTTCACGTGCGGAAATTGAAAAGTATTGCTCGGAAAATCATCTGAAACCGAACAGGGACAGTTCCAACAATGACACAAAATATAAAAGAAACCTTATAAGGCACAAAATTCTTCCGCTTATGCGCGAGATTAACCCAAAAGTCAGCTATGCTTTAAATTCTTTATCCGAATTATGCATGCAGGATAATGAACTTATTTCAAAATACCTCACAAAAGATATAAAAAAAGCCGGTAGTATTGAACGAAAAAGGCTTGTCAGAGAGCTTTTGATTAACAATAATATTGATTACGATAAAAAGAAAGTCGAAAAAATCTGTTCATTTTTAGACGAAAACAAAACTTCCAAATCAGGCCGAAAGATGTCACTGTCAAAAGATTTATGGCTGTTTACAAATGAGAATAAAACGGAAATCGTAAAAAAGAAAGACAAAAATATTACTGAAATCAAAATAAAAAAATGCGGTGAATATAAGTTTGACAAATATATATTCAAAATAGAAAAATTTGACGGTAAAATATCGAAATTCCCGTCTGATAAAGAATTAAAAGCTTATATTGAAACCGATAAAGTTGATTTTGTTCTCCGCCACAGAAAAGACGGCGACAAAATACAACCGCTCGGCATGTCAGGAACGCAAAAACTCAAAAAATATCTGAACGAAAAAAAAATTCCTTCACATGAAAAAGATGATTTAGTATTTTTGTGTAAAAATAATGAAGTCATGTGGACGGCGGGAATCGGGCTGAGCGAAAATATTAAAGTAAGACAAAAGCCAACGCACATAATAAGTTTGAGGGAATATGAACGAAATTAAAATTTTATATCCGCAGGAAATCATTCAAGAAAAAATTGAAGAACTTGCACAAAAACTGAACAAATTTTACGGAAATGAAGAAATTTATGCAATCTGTGTACTCAAAGGGGCAGTTATGTTTACCGTTGATTTGGTTAAACATCTGAACATGCCGGTCAAAATGGAATTTATAAGGCTTTCCAGCTACAACGGCGGTACAACTACGAGCGGTAAAGTTAACGCTGTTGATATATCACTTCCGGATTTGAACGGTAAAAATGTTTTGATAATCGAAGATATAGTAGATACAGGGCTTACGGCGAAATTTTTAATCGACTTTTTAAACTGCAATTTTCACACCAAAACTACAAAATTTTGCTCGCTTCTTGATAAAAAAAGTGCAAGAACAGCGGATATAGAACCTGATTATTACTGTTTTGAAGCTGACGACAAGTTTCTTGTGGGCTACGGACTGGATTATGACGGATACTACAGAAATCTCAAATGCATCGGCTATATAGAAAATCCGGAGTAAATATTTGGAAAAATTTGAGCTTATAAAAGATTTTTTTCTTATTGAAGATTCCGAAAATTTCGGCAGGGATGTGTTTACTCTGCTTAATAAGATAATTCCGTTTGAATCCGGATATATATTTTACACAAATACACTTCAATATTCTCATAACCCGAAAGCCGCATCACTTAATAAAATAAAAAAGCCGTACCTGAAAGAAGATTTAAAATTCCGTAAAACAAAATTCGGAGAAATAATCATTACGGGTAAAAACTTCAATGAAAATGATAAAAAGCTGTTTAAAATCTGCGCCTGTACGATTGCAAATATCACAAAAGACATTGAAATATCCAAAATAGTGAAAATGCAGATAGAAGCATTACAGGAAGGATACATTGAAATCAGAGAAAGCAATAAAAAATTAGAACAGGCGGAAAAAATTAAAACCAAATTCCTGTCGCATGTTTCGCACGAATTAAGAACTCCGTTAAATTCGATTTTAGGATTTTCCGAGATGCTTGAAAACGGGATTGCCGGTAAACTTAACGAAAAACAGACGGAATACATAAGCGATATAAAAGTATCAGGGATAAAACTTTTGGAAATGATTAACGAAATTCTTGATATGTCCAAGATAGAAGCCGGCGCAATGAAATTAAATCTTAAAAAGTTTGAAACGTCACAGGTATCAGATGAAGTTATCAATATAATAAAGCCTCTGATACTAAAGAAAAAATTAAAATTTGTGAATAAAACCCATAATTTTGAAATAATAGCGGATTATCAAAAAATTCAACAGATTTTATTTAACCTGCTAAGCAATGCCATAAAATACACTTCAAAAAATATTACACTTGAAATAAAAAAGAACAAATGTGATTTCCAAATAACTGTAGAAGATGACGGAATAGGCATTTCAAAAGAAAATCAGAGCAAAATATTTGAAAAATTTGAACAAATTTCTCAGGGGCAATCATCATCGACAGGTTTGGGACTTACCATCACAAGAGAACTCGTAAAACTGCATAACGGGAAAATAAAAGTAAAAAGCTCCGAAGAAAAGGGAGCAAAATTTATTGTCACAATCCCGAATAATATGATATAATAGCTGTTAAAAAGAAAGGAATTAAAATGGCTTCAATAAAAGATGCATTGGAAGAATCATTACAGGATAATAATGCAATAATAAAATACATTTTGTATACCATTCCTGCGTATTTCTGTATTATGGGATATAACAACAGTAATCAGCAAGCACTGTTATTGCCGGTGTATATTTTCTTATTCGGATTTCTTTTAAAATGCACACAAAACGTGAAGCACGAAAACAATACCGTTTTACCGTCTTTTAATATCTTTGCAACATTCTGGGCGGGGTTAAAAGGGTTTATAGCTCTTGCGCCGATTGCAATTCTGGCAGGTGCACTGGCTTACTATCTTACGCAGCTCAGTGCAGGGATATTTACCGACGAAAAATCCGCCAAATTCATTTTCTGTATAATCGTAGCTATATCAGGCAGCATTTTTTATACCGGTTATATTCTTTATGCTCAAAATTTTAAAGTTAAAGATGCATATAATTTTAAATTAATAAGCAAATACTTTGGCGATATACTGGTCGGATTTTTAATTATGCTTTTAAAGCTCGGAATTGCAAATGCAATAATCTGCCTGCCCGCAAGTTATTTAATGCTTCTTTTTATAGGTATTTCATCACCCGTTGCAATATTTATATGGTGTATGATTTCTGTTATTAATCTGGCGGTAATAGGACATTATACCGCCCAAATGGATTATGAAACAATCGCCGTTAAAGAAAACAAAGATAATATTATTTAGTTTCGTTTACCATTTCACGAAGTTTCTTTAACTTATCTCTTATATCCGCGGCGCGTTCAAAGTCAAGAATTTTTGCGGCTTTATGCATATCTTTTTCAAGTTGATCTATCAGTTTGGGTAAGTCTTTTTTCTGAACACCCATTTCAACCATTTCTTCCGCGACAATATCTTCCAAATCACGGTAGCTTGCAACGAGCGAAAGAAGATTATTTTCAATAGGTTTCTTAATTGTTTGCGGAATTATACCGTATTTTTTATTGTAATCAAGTTGAATTTGCCGTCTGCGCTCGGTTTCGTTAATGGCTTTTTCCATGGATTCCGTCATTCTGTCGGCATACATAATAACTTCACCGCATGAATTTCTTGCCGCACGTCCGATAGTTTGAATAAGACTGGTTTCGGAACGTAAAAATCCTTCCTTATCGGCATCCATAATGGCAACGAGTGAAACTTCCGGAATGTCCAAACCTTCTCTCAACAGGTTAACCCCGATAAGTACATCAAATTCACCGAGCCTTAAATCTCTGAGGATTTCCACACGTTCAAGCGATTGAATTTCACTGTGCAGATAACGTACGCGGATACCTTCCTGAACAAAATAATCGGTTAAATCTTCCGCCATTTTTTTTGTTAACGTGGTTATCAAAACACGTTCGTTCTTTTCCGCACGTTTTTCAATTTCTTTTTTCAAATCTTCAATCTGTGAAATAATGGGGCGAACGGAAATTTTCGGATCAACAAGTCCCGTAGGTCTGATAATCTGCTCTACAAGCCGCGACGAAGTATTGCGTTCAAATTCGGCGGGAGTAGCGGAAATATATATTTTTTGGTGAACTTTATTAAAAAATTCGTCAAATTTTAACGGTCTGTTATCTCTTGCACAGGGAAGCCTGAATCCGTATTCTATAAGCGTATCCTTCCTTGAAGCATCTCCGTGATACATCCCCTTGAGTTGAGGCAGTGTAACATGTGATTCATCAATAACCGTTAAAAAGTCACCCTGAAAATAATCAAGCAATGTTGCCGGAGCGGAACCCGGAGGACGGCGTTCAATAATTCTTGAATAGTTTTCAATACCTGAGCAATAACCCATCTCTTTAATCATTTCTATATCGTATTTTACTCTTTGTTCAAGTCTTTGAGCCTCAACAATTTTGTTTTCAGCGTTAAGTTCGGCAAGTCTTTGTTGTAATTCGGCTCTGATAAGAGAGATTGTTTCATCAACATTTTCATCATAGGAAAGATAATGAACCGCAGGATAAATTACAACTTTGTCGGGAGTTTCAATAATCTCTCCGGTAACGTTATCAATCCTCACGATTTTTTCAATTTCATCTCCGAAGAAATAAATGCGCGTAACAATTTTTTCGTAAGCGGGCATTATCTCGACAATATCGCCTCTTGCTCTGAAAGATGAGCGTTCCAGCACCAAATCATTTCTTTTATATTGAACGCTGACTAAATGTCTGAGCAGGTCATCTCTTGCAATTTCATCTCCGACATTAATTTCAACCGAACCTCTGAAATAATTTTCAGGAAGCCCCAAACCGTATATGCAGCTAACCGATGCTACAATAATTACATCGTTTCTTTCGTAAAGGCTTCTTGTTGAATTGTGGCGAAGCCTGTCTATTTCTTCGTTAATAGATGCGGACTTTTCTATAAATGTATCGGTTCTCGGAATATAAGCTTCCGGCTGATAATAATCGTAATAACTTATAAAATATTCAACCGCATTATCGGGAAAAAGTTCTTTAAATTCATTATAAAGCTGCGCGGCAAGAGTTTTGTTATGCGCGATAATCAGGGTAGGTTTTTGAACCCGTTCAATAACATTTGCAATGGTGAAAGTTTTTCCCGAACCGGTAATACCTAAAAGAGTTTGGGAATCTTCGCCGTTATTAAGTCCTTCAACAAGTTCATCTATAGCTTTCGGCTGATCACCCGCAGGACTGTATTTTGATGAAATTTTGAATTTTCTGTCCACATCAACATTCTACAACATAAATCATGAAAAGTCAGATACAATTTTTAAAGCAGCGGAAGAAGTTTTTGACGGAGTAACTTCATAAACGGTATCTGCTTTGCATTCTGATTTGTTAATATGTACAATATAATCAATATAGTTTAAAACTTCATTTTTAGCAATTTTTTCCATATAACCGTTTTGAATATAAGCATTAATAAATTTTTTCAAAACATCTTCAGCGGAAACAGCGTTTAAAGTCATCAAAACGCCTTTTCTGTCAAACAAAAGCACCTTATTTAAATCGCAGACAATATAATCGGGTGAAAGATTTAAAGTATCATCTGCAGATTTTAAATCATTATCCGTAACCAGTTTTATAAGCCCGTCAAAATCATGAGATATCTTCGGCGTATTTTCAATTAAAACAACCCTTTTATCGCTTAATTTACTTAAAACGGCACCGGCAATCATTGTTTTGCCCGAATATGAGGGAGCACTGATAACAATATTTTTGCCGTTTTTAAGCTCATTTACAAGGAAAGCAAAAACCTCATTTGAAATAAAACCTTTTTCAACAAGAGAATTTAAATCAAAATCCCTTTTGCGTCTTAAAACAATACATTCGGGAGAAACAAAACTTGCAAAAAATTCATCCGTTCCGGACATGACGGAGTTTTTAATAAAATTAAATTCCTTTTGGGAAAGCTTTATACCCGAATTTGAGATTTTACCCGAGATTTCCGCATAAACGCTTTTTGCACCGTTAATAAAAATCGTATCGACATTTTTATTAAGTGCAAGATTTTGCAGAACACCGTATCCGCAGGAAATTTTTAGCAATTTTTCCGTCAATTCATCTTTATCCGGGATATCAGCAGCTTTTGAATCAACAAACGCCGTAATCATTTCTTTTCTTTTTTCATATGAATATTCAAACCAAACGGGAATAGCTTCAACTTTTTCAAGCAGTTCGTCTTTCAACAGAATATCTGAAATTTCTTCATCAGCTTCAAAACTTTCTTCGGGCTTGAAACTGTCTTCATTATCAATCACATTAAATCTGCTGCTGAGTTTATCGTTCATGGCTCTTTTCCCTGAATACACTGTCCGATATCATTAATGCCAAATTTTTATAGCTTAATGCAACATTAGAATCGGCATTGATAAGCGACACCGGTACACCTTTGTTCGCGGCGGACATCATTGTAAAATAATTGTTCGGTATTTTCCAATACAAATCCTTTCCCAAAACTTCTTCGACATCAACCGCATTGATTTCATCATTTTCCATATATCGGTTAATCAAGATTTGAACTTTTTCTTTCTCAATACCGATTTTTTCAAAGTATTCGATACAACGCTGGCTGTTTCGCAATGCGGGCAGATTTACATTTGATGCAAGCAGTATCAAATCCGAATTTTCAAGCGCTGTCAGAGCGTTCTTTTCAAATCCGCCTGCCGTATCAATAACGACGTAAGAAAACGTATTTCTTAAAACATTGAAAAGTCCCGCTATATTTTTTGATAAAATGTTTACCTCCCGATTAAAATTTGGAGGATCTGCAAGCACGTACAGGCTTGTGTCTTTGTATTTTTCCAAAGTGGACAGAAGAAAATCTTCATTAACCTTGGAAAGATTTTGAAGCATGTACGAAATATTAAATGACGGTTTTAAATCCAAAAATGTTGTTACATCGCCTAATCTAAAATTTAAATCAATAAGTGCAACATTTTCTTTTGTAATTTTAGCCAGTTCAAATGCTAAATTAACTGCAACAGAAGTTTTTCCGACACCGCCTTTATTTGAATAAATCGTAATTACACGGCATTTTGATTTTTTAGGTTTATTTTCCGTCAAGTCATTATATATTTTTTCGATTACGGGATTGAAATCCGATTCAATTAAGGGCATAGAAACAAAATCACACGCGCCGACTCTCATTGCCCTGATTACCAAGTCCACATCGGGTTTGTCGGACAATGCACAAACTCTGCATTGCGGGAAATCCGAAGTTACTTTTGAAACAAAATTTAAAACCTGTTCCTGATATTCGGAAATGTCAACAACAACAAGCACTTTTGAAAGTTCTTTGACCGCATTATATGCTTTTGAGAAATCAAAAGTTGAAGCGATAAAAGTATACTTTTCCGTCTTTTCGGAATATCTTTTAACCAGCTCCGCAACACCCTTATCCTCAGATATTATGATAACAGGAATCTTCATAATCGGATTATATCATGCAACTGCGGTGTTTGTAAATTGATTACACAAATTTTTGTTTTATAATACATCTATGAAAAAAATATTGATTGCAGGTTCCTCGGCAAAAGAATACGCACTTGCAAACAAACTGAAAAGTTATGATTGCGAAGTTACCGTTGCTCCGGGCAATGAGCGCATAAAAGATATTGCAAATTGCGTTGACATAAGAGAAGGTAATGTTAAAGAACTTTTGGAATACGTTTTGGAAAACGGTATAGATTTAACTGTCGCATCATCTTCCGAAGCAATAAAAAACGATATTTCAACACTTTTTCAAGCTAACGAACAATTGATTTTTGCACCCGCTAAAAACAGTGCGGATGCAATGCTCAGCCGTTCTGCCTGCAAAAAACTTTTATACAGGCTGCACATACCTACACCGCGCTTCGGAATATTTGAAAAATCTTCAATGGCAATTGATTATTTGAAAAACGCACCTATGCCTCAGGTTATAAGAACGGACTCGGATGAAGCAAATACCGGCAGATTAGTATGTACAACGTTTTCCGATGCAAAAACTTATACCGAAGATTTATTTGCACGCGGAGAAGAAAAGGTTGTATTAGAAGACTACGTTTACGGGCATGATTTCACGCTGTACGTAATCACGGACGGATATCAAGCATTACCTATAACATCCGTTGCAAATTATAAATTTGCTCAAGACGGCAAAGGCGGCATATTAACCTCAGGAACAGGTGCTTTCACACCTGATTATAAAATATCAGCGGAAACTGAAAAGAATATAATGAAACAGGTTCAAAATATTCTCAGCTTTCTTGAAAGACGGGGGACACCATATATGGGAATAATCGGTGCAGATTGCGTTTTGAGAGAGGACGGTAAATTTTCCGTGCTTGATTTAAAACCGTTTTTAGCCGATCACGATGCTCAGGCTGTTTTAAATTTGATAGATGAGAATTTGATTACACTTTTTGAAGCCTGTGCTGTCGGCTCATTTGCTGATGATTTTGAAACCGTAAAAATCAGCGATTCATCATCTGTTTCCTGTGTAATAAGCTCACGTTTTGAACAAAAAGTTATCGAAGGACTTGACCTCGTTGAATCCGATATAACATTTTTCCCGCTCAAAAAAAATAATTATCTTGAATATGAAACAATTGAAGGCAGAAATCTTGTGCTTACCAAAACAGCTAAAACTCTTTCAAGAGCAAGAAAACAGCTGTACGAAGATATAGAACAAATAAAATTTGACGGTAAAAAATACCGAACTGATATTTGCGGGCAGGTTGATAATTTTTAAATCTTCATTATATATGAAAATATGAAGAATTATTATTCTATTTTAGGAGTTACACCGGACAGCACCGATTCGGAATTAAAATCGGCATACAGGCGTCTTGCGCGTAAATACCACCCGGATATAAACCCCAACGGCGCACAAATGTTTAAAGATATTTCCGAAGCCTACAAAACTCTGTCAAACGCTAAAAAAAGATTTCAATACGACACAATAAACGGATTTTTCAAAACAAAAAAAACGGAAAAAACCGAACAAAAAACAACTTCGCAAAAAGCTCAATTTGAATATAAAAAAACTCAAACTTCAAACAAGCAAAAAAATAAAGAAGAATTTTCAAAAAAAATAAACGAAATGTTTGAAGAATTTGCCAAAAAACCAACCCCCAAAAACGGTAAAGACATTTACGAAGATATAACAATAACAATTCACGAAGCAAAAGAAGGAACTCAAAAAGTTGTCAACGTTTTGCACAGAAGCACATGTCCGCACTGCAAAGGAAGAAAATTTATTAACGGTGCAAAATGCAGCGAATGCAGCGGCAGCGGTGAAAAAACAGAACACAGAAAAATCACGGTAAAAATTCCGAAAAATATAAAAAACGGTACAAAGCTCAGGATTCCAAAAGAAGGTGCCGCAGGAGAAAATGGCGGTAAAAACGGAGATTTGTACCTGAAAATAAAAATAGAACAGGACACAAACGTAAAATATGAAAACGGGGATATAACATATAACATTCCCATAACTCCATATGAAGCTGTTTTAGGCGGTAATATCGGAGTTCCGTCACTCGGCATTACCTTAAAACTTCCGCCAAAAACCCGTTCGGGGCAGAAATTCAGACTTGCGGGACAAGGTCAAAAACAAAACGGCAAATCAGGCGATATGATAGTCGTCGTGCATATTGAAATTCCCTCTGTTTTATCGGATGATGAAATAAAGCTTTACGAAAAGCTTAAAAAATTATCATCGGAAAATATCAGAGAGAATTTATCAAATGGATAAAGTAAAAATTAAAGAAGTATTTGATTCGATACAGGGTGAAGGTGGATATATAGGTTATAAACAGCTTTTTATCCGTTTTTGCAACTGTAATTTAAAATGTAATTACTGTGATACGGAGTTTTCTTCGCAAACTGATTATAACGAATACTGTCCCCGTGAACTTGCGGATATTGCAAATTCGTACAAAGATATTCACTCGGTTTCCCTGACAGGCGGAGAACCGCTTTTACAAACCGAATTTTTAAAAGAATTTTTGCCCTTAGTTCAAAAAAAGATATATCTTGAAACCAATGCAACACTTGCCGACAAATTTTCGGAAGTAAAACCTTTTATTGATATTGTTTCAGCAGATATAAAACTGGAAAGCGCCACAGGGATTAAAGATACTTTAAAATTCCATGACAAATTTTTTGAAGCGTGCAAAGGTACTGAAACTTTTGCAAAAATAGTGTTCAATGAAAATATAACCCCCGAAGAAATTGAAAAATGCTGTCAAATCGGCACCAAATACAATATTGAATTAATTTTACAACCCGAAATGAAAGACGATATGATAAATGTTTCAACCGAATTTGCGGTATCAATTTTAGATAAATTTCTTGAAAAGTACATAAATGTAAGACTGATTCCGCAGGTACATAAATTCTTGAACGTAAGATAAAATTATTGTATAATCTTTATGAGAGGTTAGAAATGGCTGTAAAAAGAGTTTTGCAATACGGTGAAAAGAGTTTAAGAGAGCCTTCCAAAGAGGTTCATAAAGTATCAAAAAAAATACATGAACTTGTTCAGGATTTGCTGGATACCATGTATGCAAAAAACGGTGTCGGTATGGCGGCTCCGCAAATCGGTGTTAACTACAGAGTTTTTGTAGTTGATGTTTCCAAAAACGATGAACCGCTAAATCCGCATGTATTTATCAATCCGAAAATCATAAAAAAATCAGGAGCCGTTATAGCACAAGAGGGCTGTATAAGTTTCCCCGAAGCTTACACGGATGTAAAACGTTATTCAAACGTAACGGTTAAAGCTCTTGATATAAACGGGAGAGCATTTATACTTGAGGCAAAGGACGGCGAATTATTGTCACGTGCCATACAGCATGAATACGACCATCTGGACGGAATCCTGTTCATTGATCATTGCGTTAACCGATTTGAAACAGACAAAGTTCTGGCAGAACACAACCTGCCCCCTGTTGAACCCGAAAAACTTGCGGATGATTCGGAACTTGATAAGGAGCTTAACAAGTGATAAATATAATATTTTTCGGCACCCCGCAGATAGCATTAAAATCACTTGAATACCTTTACAATTCGGATAAAATCAACGTCCTTGCGGTTGTAACTCAACCCGACAGACCAGCGGGCAGAGGACAAAACCTTACCATGTCACCGATAAAAAGATTTGCTCTTGAAAAGGGGCTTCCCGTTTTTCAGCCTAAATCAATCCGCAAAGAACCGGACATTCAAAACGAATTAAGAAAATTAAACCCTGACTTTTTTGTTACATTTGCTTTCGGGCAGATTTTGTCACAGGAAGTATTGGACATTCCAAAATATGAAACGATAAACCTTCATGCATCACTTCTTCCCAAATACCGGGGTGCAAACCCGATTCAGCGGGCTATAATCAACGGTGATAAAGAAACCGGTATCTGCACTATGGTAACGGAACTTGGGCTTGACTGCGGTGATGTTTGTCTTCGGGAAAAAATCGAAATCTCTGAAGATATGAATTGCGAGGATTTATTTAATATTGTAAGTGAAAAGTCTCCCGAACTTATAGAAAAGACCCTTACAGGGATTATAAACGGTATTATAACTCCCGAAAAGCAATGCGAACAGGGTGCTTGTACGGCAAATAAGCTTTGCAAAGAGGAAGCTTTGATTGATTGGAATAAATCCGCAAAAGAAATTCATAATCTTGTTCGCGGGATTTACAAATCTCCGTCCGCTTATTTTATTTACAACAACAAAATAATCAAAGTTCTTGAAACCAAAGTGAAACAAGGTTGCGGCAAATGCGGAGAATTTGTGCGGTATTCAAAAGAAGGTGTAGAAGTTGCCTGCGGAAAAGATTCTATCTTACTTGTAAAAGTCAAACCGGAGGGCAAAGGTGAAATGTACGCAAGAGATTGGGCAAACGGGTTAAAAAAATGATTAAAGGTATCAGAGGTGCGATAACTGTTGAGAGCAACACAAAAGAAGCCGTAAAAGATGCGGTAATTGAGCTTTTAAATGAGATGTTTTTACAAAACAATATCCAAAAAGAAAAGATATCGCATATAATTTTTACGACCACAACCGATTTAAACGCCGAATTTCCCGCTAAATTTGCAAGATTGGATTTCGGATTGAAAGACACGGCAATGATGTGCTTTCACGAGCTTGATGTTGCGGATTCATTGCAAATGTGTCTGCGGGTGCTTATCGTGCTGAATTGTGATGAAAATTTCACCCCAAAGTTTGTATATTTAAAAGGTGCATCAAATTTAAGATAATTTCTTAATATCGGTTACTGCGGGATTCAGAAGTCTTCTGCCGATATTTGGGAAATCGATGGAGCAAAGCAATTTGTCGCCGTATTTAACCATATTTTCAACAACGCCTTCACCGTATTTTGGAGTTGAAACTCTGTCGCCGGGTTCAAAAGTTTGGACTTCGTTTTCTTCGATATCATCGGCGGGATAAATCGGAACAACAGGAGTTTGAGCATCAACTTCAGGTTCTTCAGGCTCAATATTTTCCAAATCATCGATAAGATTTAAATCGTCTTCCGTCAAAACATCTTCTTCAATATCATCATCCGCGGGAAGTTTTTCATAAAAGACCTTATCAACATCTTTGGCAACCTGTTCTACAATATCATCATCGGAAGGTTCCTGAATTTCTTCAACAACGACGGATTCATCTTCCGCGATAGTTGGTTCTTCAATAATTTGCGGTTCATCATTATCGGGAATTTCATCAATCTGATTATCTTCCTCGGTAATATCAACGGCAACATCAGTATATTCATCGTCAATAACTTCAGAATCCTCAACGGGTGTTTCATCAATAACCGGCGTTTCAGTGTAAGATTCGGTTACAGTAGTTTCTTCGGGTTGAACAATTGCCGAATCAGGTTCGGCCGGCTGCGGTTCTTCAACCGTAATATCTTCAACCGCAGTATCTTCAAGCGGAGTTGCTTCATTCAAAGTTTCATCAACGGAAAGTTCTTCAACAACCTGTTCAATCGGTTCTTCATCAGAGAGAATATTATCAACAGGCAAAATTTCATCCGAACTTTCGGGAATTACTTCAACTTCCGGAGTATCATCATGTTGTGCCTCATCGGCGGGAAGTTCTTCTACAACAGCTTCTTCGCTGACCGTAACCGCTTCTGCGTCCTCGGGTTCAACAGGTGCTTGGGCAAATTCATCTTCAGAATTTTCAAATTCATTAAATCCCGCGGAATCATCATCGGGATTTGAAGGAGCATCTTCACTGACTTCAGCCAGTTCAACGATCAACGGAATATTTTGTGTATGAGCACCGTAAATTATAAATTCATTTCCGTTAAGTTTATTCAGATACGAATTGTAACTCAAAAAGTCATGTTGAAGTGTTTGCGGTGTAAACAGAACCAAATTCTGTGCAATTTCTTTCAATTCGCTGACATATTTGTATTCGTGAGAACAAATCAAAGTAGTATAAACATTTGTATTAGCGGTCAAAAGTCTTAAAAGTTTTTTATCGGAGTTGTCATTTGCAACCTTAACAAAGGAGTAAACAACGGTATCAAGATTGTTCAATACACTGTAAATATAGTTGATAAGCTCTTTTTGCAGTGAATCTTTTACGTTGGAGATATCAATAACCGCGGGGCTTTTATTTTCAACCGCAACGGTAAGTCCGAGAATATCCGTATGGTTTTGCGCAAAAACTCCGGCTTCTTTGTATTTTTGAAGTTTATTTTTCAAAAGCACGAGTTGAGGGATTTGGGTTTGTGCATATTGTGCATCAACAACGTTATAGAACGAGTCGAACGGAAGGAAACCGTCAGTCAGAGTTTTTGTATATTCCTGAACTTCCTTAAATATATCCTGAATAACTGCTTTGCTGACCGCATCAACGTCATCCAAGTCGTTTTCGTAAACATAGTCGATAGTCTGATAATTCAGCGGAAGTTTAAAATCATCGGAAAATACAATTTTCTCATCTGAGGGGTAATTTCCTTCGGTATCAATAACAACGACTTTTTCTCTTAACTGTGAAGCCAATTTGCCTATTAATTCAAAAGTATTGGAAACGTTATCTGAGCAAATAAGCAGATTATTTTCAAAAACTGATTTGTCAACTTTCATGGCTATATTTTGCTGAGCGAGTCTGCCGAATATAACGGGATTTTCAACTGGAATAACATCGAGCAGTTCCTGAGCGGGGAGATTAGAAACAACGGACGACAAAGAAGGAATAGTACCGTTATAAGATTTTAAAATACCTTCATCGTTGAAAGTAAATAAAAGTTTAGCAACGGCAAAGTTACCGCTGTTATCGGCTCTCAAATTCATGATTTGTGCGACATACGGAGAATTTTCATCCTCAATAATCACAAATCCCGCAAGAGCCAAGTTGTCTTTGGGTTCGTAAGCAATTTTTACCAAATTATTCTTAATTTCAACTACGTTCATAATTTCCCTCACTTTGCAATTTATTGTAACATGAACATGCTAATTTTGCACCAAATCTTGAAGTTTATTGTAAATTTCTATAGTCAATAAGCAGATTTTCAAATCGCGTTTGACGAGGCTTTTTATGGTTTCTTTGTAGCATCTTAACAAAGCTTTATTCAAGCCGTTTTCTTCGTCAAGGATTTTAAAGATTTCTTCGGAATATTTTTTATCACGCGTATTGGGTTCAATTTTATCGGCAAGAAAAATAATTTTATCGAACTCGGTCATATCGAGTCTGCCGAGTGTATGCCATCTGATTGCGCTCAAAATATTTTCATCGCAAACGCCGAAATCATTGTGAGCGACAAACGAACTTACGGGAGCATGCAGAGTTTTATAATTAAGCATTTCGTTTTCATTGACATCGAGGTTATTTTTTATAATCTCTAAAAGTTTTTCGTTGGAGAAGCATTTTGCGCAGTCGTGCAGAAGTCCTGCCAGATATGCTTTTTCTTCATCCAAGCCGTATTTTTCAGCGAGTTTTTTTGCGCAATCGGCGGTACCGAGAGTATGAAAATATCTTTCTTCCGACAAAGTATTTTTAAGTTGTTTTTTTATATCCGTATAATTCATTTTTCTTAATATATTCCTCAACTTCGCAGGGTATAAACTCAGAAACGGGTTCTTGCCGTGCAATTTTCTCTCTCAAATCGGTGGATGAAATATTGTTAAACGGAAGTTCCGCCTGTACAAAATTATATCCTTTTTCTTTCAGATAATCAAGATTAACGGAATTAAATGAGCGCGGAAAAACAATAAAATCGACAATAGTTTTAAGTTTATCGGTTTCATACCAGGTTTCGATTTTTTCAAAGGCGTCCGTACCGATAATAAAATTAATTTTCCCGTCAATATTGAATTTTTTGTATAATTCAAGAATGGTAAGGTATGAATAAGATTTACCTTCGTGCATAAATTCGATATCGGAGACTTGAAAATGCGGATTATTTTTAACGGCGAGTTTGGTCATTGCAAGCCTGTGGTTTGACATTTGCGGGTTAAAATCTTTATGGGGCGGTTTATAAGCGGGGATAAACAAGATTTTATCGAATCCGAATTTTTCAATCACGAAATCTGCGACAGCGAGATGGGCGTTATGAACAGGATTGAAAGTTCCGGAAAAAATGCATAATTTCATAAAAGAATATTAGCATAAAATTGGGTGAAATAAAAAAAAACTCCCGTAAGAAACGGGAGAAATAATTAAGCTTTCCGCTTACGCGGAGCTTAAGTTGAATGAGAACCTGTTTTAAATACCGTTCGCGCAGCGAACCGTAATGAACTTCCTAACTATTAACTTAATAACTTACTAACTTAGTCTATTCCGTGCGAAGCACCTATACGAACTTAATAACCTAGTAACTGTTAACTTAGTAACTTTTATTAGTTCTTGTTCACTCCGCGACAGTCGGATTCTTTTAATTCCGTTCACGAAGTGAACCGTAACGAACTTAGTAACTACTAACTTACTAACTTATATCTATTCCGTTCGCGTAGCGAACCTATTTGAACCTAATAACCTAGTAACTGTTAACCTAGTAACTTTTCTATTTCCGTGCGAAGCACCGATAAGAACTTAGTAACTACTAACTTAATAACTTACTAACTTATATATATTCCGTTCGCGCAGCGAACCTATACGAACCTAATAACTTAGTAACCTAGTAACTTAATAACTTTCTATTAACTTTTCAACGTCCGAATTTACTTTCTCTCCAACGCATCGAGCCGCTGATTTATTCGTTTTTGTTCCGCTTGAACCTGTTTTAGGGTTTCTGTGAGTTCGGAAACTTTGCGGTCTAATTCTTTTACCGCATTGACTAAAGTATAGATGATGTCATCTATACGGATTGTTAAGAACCCGTCAGAACCTTTTTTGACGGCATCGGGAAGGATTTTTTGAAGTTCCTGTGCTATGACACCGACTCTGGGTTCTTTGTTTTCATCTTTTTTGAAGGTGAAGTCGTAGACTTTTATCTTTTTGATTGCGTCTAATCCGTTTTTATTTTCACCTTTAATATATTTCAGACGTTTGTCAGATGTGACATTTGTACCGTTTACGTAGAGTTTTCCGGGGATTTTTACAGTATTATTGGAACTGCCTAAAGCAATCTCATAGTCACTTGTTGCTTGCGCTTTATAACCGATTGCAACAGAATACTTACCGCTTGCTACTGCGTAATCATTATTAAATTTATTTGCGGATATTGCTATAGAGGATTCACCTGAAGCCTTTGCATGAGAACCTAATGCTATCGAATAGCTGCCCGAAGATAAAGAACGGTATCCTATTGCAACAGAATACGAACTGCTTGCTGTGGTGGCCGGCTCTGTGCGACTATTTTTCAAAGTACCCTCAACACCTATTGCCAGAGAGTGATAACCGGTTGCACTTGCATATCTACCTATTGCTATACTATCTTCACCGGTAACTTCGTTTTCCCTACCTATCGCCATAGAAAACGTCCTTCCTGATACTGAATTTTCTTCACCAAATGCATAGCAAGTACCCGTAGCGTACTGTGAACTTAATGCTGTGGTATTTTCTTTCCCAACAACTATAGAGCTATATCCGTTTAATTCATTATAGCTACCTAATACATGGCAGGATCCTTTTTCAACCGTATTCTGCCGGCCAAGCAGATAATCCTCGCCTCCGGTATTAATTGTATTATTAATACCTATTATAGCTCCATATGCTTGTTTTTGAGAAGTAGTACCGCTTCCTAATACGGACATACTATTACCTGTTACCTTATTATGCTCTCCAACTACGGTTGCATCTTCCACGGTATTTTTGAATCCAAACACCCTAGAATATCCTTCCACTGAATTTTTATATCCGACTACGGCAGACCACGTATCACCTAAAGTATTATCAAAACCTATATTTATACCGCCACTTTTACTCCTGCTTGCGGTACCGGGAGTTGTAGCACCAAGTACTATCCCGCCGGAATCAATCTGATTGTTGGAAGAAAGGTTCCAAACATCTAAACGTCCGAAATTACCTTTAGAATTTTTAAATAAAATATCGCCTCTGTCATCTTTCCCCTTGTTCAAAATCAGCATCGCATCGCCGTCATCTTCTCCGGCCGCACTTTGACCTATCATGTTTCTTGAAGCCTGAGAGTATGCATCAGTTTCAGAGCCTTCAACCCATTGCCACGGATTGTTATCTTCCTGCGGTGCGGCAGCTTCACCCGCTTTTAATGCCTGATCGGCTTTTATCCTCGTTGTAATCATCGGTGCCATGGCAGCCAAAACTATGCTCATAATAAGCATGACTACCATCATCTCCGCAAGCGAGAAGGCGCAATAATCAAAACGGCTGAAACAGCCTAAGCCCCTTGTCAGACGGGCGCTATTGCCCCCCCCCCCTTTGCGGGTGTTCGGCATTAAATAAACGGGTTGCCAACCCTTTTCTCATCGTAACCATAATATCATTCCTCTTTTCTATCTCAATTCTGATAGTATTGTACATTATTTTTATTTTTTTATCAACCCGTTACAAAAAAAAAGCCCGCTCTCGCGGGTGAAAAATTTGTAGGGGAAAAATTAATTGGAGTTTTATTTTATAGTAAATTTAATGCTCGCCTGTTTGCCATTGCAATGAAATTCATCTGGGCAAAAAGCAATTCCGATCGGTCTTCAAACGGCTGATTGTTGTTTACCGTAACCTCATTTTCATACATGGTTTTAAGTTTGTCGTCAATTTTTTTCAAATTTGCAACTGCCATTTCAAGCCTCTCAATCTTCTTATTTTAACTCTGTTGTATATATAAAGTATATACGATTTGAATAATTTCAGTTTTTTAAATAGTTGTTACATTTCTTTACAATATGGTAAAAAAGTCAATTATTTTGCGGGAAATGTTTTTATATTTATATAGGGGTAAATTATGCTCGGTAATAATGTCAATAATCAACAGCAAAATATGCAGTTTCAGTCCGTAAATCCGAAACTTGCACAGGAACAGCAAGTTCCGATGCAGGCGATTAATCCCGAATTGCTTAAAGATAATATTCAGGATACTTATGTTGCAAACAGATTTTCCGAAACCGCCGAAGATCCGAAAGCCGTGCTTTATCAGGCAGCAATCGCTATACCCGCCTGGCTTGCCATTTCTCAGGGAATGGATTACTATTCCAACGCTTCAAGAGGTGATTTCGCAAACACCGTACACGGCAAAATGGGCAGATTCGGAGATAAAATTTCCGACAATATTAAAAACAGCTCGTTTGGAAAATCTTCTTTTGCAAAATCATTAAATAAAAATTTTGACAAATTTAAAAAATTCTTTACAAAACATATTGTCGAAAGCAACAGGGTAACCAGAGCCATAGCACATACACCTTCAACTCCCGAACTTGATATGGTTAAAGGTCAAGCTAACGGCGGTATAGGCTTTATCGGGTTTGACTGCCAGCAGCATGACGATGCTTTTGTTAAACCGCTTAAAAAACTGGACGACCTGAAATGTTACGGCGCTGAAAAAGCGGATATTGATAAATATAAAAAACTTTTGACAAAATTAAACCCCAAAGCGGAACAACAACTTCTTCAAACGGCAGAATTTGAATGCTTAACAAAATACAGCAGAGCCGGCGGAAAAACAGGTGCAGCCCTTGAAGCCGATATTAAAGCATTCCAAAAACTTAAACCCGAACAACGCGCTCTTAAACTGAGAGATATGAAAGCGTTTGAATGGGGCTACAACGACTTTGCCGAAATGGAAAAAGTTCACAAGAATATGCAGGAACATCTTCCGCGAGTATTTGAAGCCGCAAAAAATGCAAACAAAAAAATGTACGCGTTTATTTACGGTACGGAAGCAACGGCGGCAGGAAAAACAGTTCATAAATTATTCGGAAGAAAAGTCTACGCCTCGGAAACAGCAAATAAATTGGCCGCGTTTCTGGGTAATATGAATTTAAGCAGAAATCCGGAATGGGCAAGAGTTTTAAAAAGCACAGGTTATGACAAGGTTCTGCCAAAATCCAAACTCGGTAAATTCTTTACCAAATACGCAAACCTTATAACGGAAGGCGCTACAAACCGAGTTGCTGGCGGTAAACTCGTTGCCATAGCTCAAGCTATTTACCTCGCCGACGTTATTTATAAATCAATGAAAGCTGACGGCCTCAGTGAAAAAGCCAAATCATTTGCCGAACGCTTTACGGAAATGATTTCCTTCTTCGTTTGCATGCCTATGGCAATACAGCTTATGCACAGAGCAGGCGGTATGCAGTACGCCGGAATGACTCCCGAACAGGTCGCTAAATACAGAAGACACCTTGAAGCTCACAATACCAAAGCAATGTCCGGCGGATTTAAAACAAAAGCCGAATGGAAAGCCAGTGAAAAAGCACTTAAAACCGAACTTAATGCAGGTGTTAAAAATCCGTTCGTAAAACTTTGCAAACGCATCGGAAGAATTATTACAGTCGGGCTTGAACAAATCAGACCTTGGGATAAAAAAGATATCGGCATAATGAAAGACGGTAAAAAAGTATACAGAAAAGGACTTACGGCAAAACTTAAAGACTTATTACACCATCCTAAATTCGGTATTAAGCAGATGGCGGGCTATCCGATGAGAATTATTATCGGTATGATGGTACTTTTACCGTTCCTTAGCAAAATTGCCGTTAAAGGTTGTCACTTGATTTTCGGAAAACCGAAAAACTCTATTCTCGATGAAGAAAAAGAACAGCGGGAAGATTTGACTTCTCAAGTCGCACAAAATAATATTCCGGCTCAAACCCCTCAACAGCAGGCACAGGAAAGAGCAAATCTTCTTGACAAATACAAACAGGCACCTGCACAAAAAACGGAATCCGAACAAAATTTAAATAAAGATGACAATGAACCTAAAAGAACTTACATCCCGTCTCCTATAGGTGTACAAATTACTCAGGGTGAAGATGTTTCCGCTGCCGATGCGGCATTAAAAAGAGCGGATGAAGTTGAAAAAATGGTAATGCAAACTTTAAAAATGAATTAAATGTTGCCCGAATTATCCATGACATGTTATATTAATAAGAGGAGGGATTATGACAGCTGCATTTGATTACAAAGGATTTGCAAAAGACTTGACTCAACAGGCAAAAAACAATATCCCCGAAGATATTGCACTTGCCCATAAAAAAGAATTTCTTGAAAGAATTTACGACTTTACCTATATCGCGGGAGAAGCTTTTTCCAAAGACGATACAATAAAAAATTCCGACACCGCAAAAGTTCTTACACAAATAATTTCAGAATGGACTTTTCACAAATATATTGACCTTCTGCGCTCTGATATTCCCGCTATGTACCATGAAAGCATTCTCAGAAAACTCGGTTATGTGGCTTACGAAATGGGCAGAGAATCCGCTCTGGGTAATCTTTCTCATGATGAAATGCTTGTTCTGGTTGAAGTACAGCTTAAAAAGGCGTTTGAAAAAGCTTGCTCTCAACTTCTTGCAAACGGACAAATTACGCAGGACGTATATGACAGCGCAATGAATCAGTCTAACGTTGATACAATGAAAACCGTAACTTACAAAAATAAAATTAATACATCTAAATATACCGTTACGGCTCTGTGTCTGGCTCTCTTTACGGTTTGTATGAACATATTTCAATACGATTTTGCACATCTCGATGTCTTAAATACCTGCTCGCTGATTATACTTTCAATGTATATCGGTTTTTATATCGGCGTGAAAAAATTTGCCGGACAGAATTATTGATAATTGAATATTAAACATGATATAATAGAAGCAGTTCTGTACGGATGCTTATTTTGTTCCTACATTTTTGATAAAAGGGAGAATTGACTCTGACAGGATGTGAAGTATACCCGCCGATTTTATATCGCCAGCGGGAAACGGATAATCCGAGGCGTTCACCCACCTGCGAGACTCCGCAGGCAACAAAATCACATTCGTGCAGGGCTTTTTTATTTAAAATTTGACGGAAATATTAAAATCCGTTAGCCGCGATAATTTTTTACAAACAAAATCGCATCATCACGGGTTAACACATCTCCCGCCAACTGTGCTTCATGCAAAGCATCAAGGATTTCACCCAATTTTGGCGAAGGTGTTATATTTAACATTGCCATTATGTCTTTTCCGTCAAGAAGCTTCGGAAGCGGCTCAAGAGATGAACTTTTTTCGATATAAAAATCAAGAAGTTTTTTTAAAGAATTAATATTAGTCTCAACTATTTTATCGGTTATTTCCGGACCTCTCGCCGACAATCTGTCCGCCATAGCCAAAACAATATCATCTATTGAATTCTTATCCATTCTGCGGATATAACGCATCATTATTTTTTCCGTAACCTCGGGTGAACACATAACATGCGAAGGATAAATATGATACTTTATAAGCGTTGAAAGATACTCAATCTGTTTGTTTGAAAAATGCATTCTTTTCAAAAGCTTAGCGGAAATTTTAGATCCGGCATCGTCATGCTTTATAAACCTGTGCCGCCCGCCTTCTTCTATCGTCCATGTGGAAAATTTTCCGATATCATGCATAAATCCCGCAAGTTTTAAATGTGCGATACGCGGAAATCCGCCAAAATCAACGCTTTCAAGATGCTTTTTAACACTCTCATCGGCATTTTCATAAATATTTTGAATTTGTTTAACCGTTTCCACGGAATGATGAAACAAATCAAGATGATGATGAAGATTAGGCGGAACCTGCTTCAACTCTTTTACAAACGGAAAAAGTTTTTCAAGGGCTCCTGCACTATCCGCTTCAATTAAAGCCTCATGAGCATACTTGCCGCCGAACATTTTTAAAATTTCGTAGTTTATACGTTCAACGGCAGACTGATTTATAAGGTCAGCATACTTACAGACCGCATCGAAAGTATCAGATGTGATTTTAAACCCTAAAATCGACCGGAATCTGAACACTCTCAATATTCTGAGCGGATCATCTTTGAAATTTAACTCATCAATGCACCTCAAACAGCCGTTTTTAATATCTTCAACCCCGCCGAATAAATCAATTATCTCTCCGGTATTGATATTCACGGCAACAGCATTAACGGTTAAATCACGTCTTTTCAAATCCTTTTCAAGTGAACCTGCGGGATTTGTTATATCTGTATAATTAATTTTATCGGGCATTACAAGCCTGTAAATTTTATTTTCTTCATCAAGCGGAATAAATGTACAATTAAAAAATTTTTTAAGTTCAAGCGCAAATTCTTTTGCATTTCTGTCTGCAACAATTAAATCCCTGTCGATACTTTGCCGATTAAGAAACATATCCCGAACCGAACCGCCTACAAGGTATATTTCGGCATCAAAATTTTTAATTATTTCAGATAAAATAAAATCAGATTTAATTTTTTCCGTAATATTCATACACAATGTTTCCCAATGCGGTAGTAACCGCAGTTTCAGCTTTCAAAATCAAATTTCCGAGAGTAATCATCGGAATATTATTTTGAGTGAAAAGTTCAAATTCCTTCGGAGAAAAACCGCCCTCAGGCCCTATAATGACAATAAGATTGTCGTTTTTAGCAACGGGATTTTGTTCAAGATATTTCTTTAAGGTTAACTGAGTATTCCGTTCGCAAAACGCAATAAACCTGAAATTTTCAAGTTTCAAGACTGATTTTAAATCGGTCAGGTCAAAGCACTTCGGGATATCAGCTCTTTCACACTGTTTGGAAGCTTCATACATAACCCTTTGCCATTTGGAAATTTTCTTTTCGATAACACTTTTGCCAACAGCACAATTATCAGTAAGAACGGGAAATATTCCTTTGATTCCGAGTTCAGTAGCTTTTTCAACGATGAAGTTTTGAGCATCGCTGCGTAACGGACTTTGCGCAAGATATAATCCAAAATCAAGGCTTCTGCAAGACTTATAACTATTTTCAACATAAACCGTTATCTCCTTATTTGTAATTTCTTTGACAACAGTTTCGTATTGAATTTTATTTTCGTCAATTAAAAGAAGTTTTTCACCTTTTTTTACACGCAGAGATTTTGCAATATGGTTATAATTTTCCTTATCGCAAATCACTATTCTGTTATTTTCTACGTCATTGGAATTTATAAAGAAATGAGGCATAAAATTCCCTTTAAAAAGCTTCGCAGGGCTGTTATTGTTTATGCGCGGTACTTTTTAAGTGAAGTTCTCTCAACTGCTGAATTGAAGCTTCACCCGGAGCATCGCTCATCAAATCTTTAGCTCCCGAATTTTTCGGGAATGCAATAACATCTCTGATACTTTCCGTTCTGCAAAGCAATGCTACAAGTCTGTCTAATCCGATTGCAAGTCCTGCATGCGGCGGAGTGCCGTATTGAAGCGCATTAACCATAAATCCGAATTTTTCTTTTGCTTCTTCTTCGGTTAAACCAAGAGCCTTGAATATAGCCGATTGAACTTCTGACGAGTGAATTCTTACTGAACCGCCTCCGAGTTCCGTACCGTTATAAACGATATCGTAAGCTATAGATTTGACATTGCCCAAATCACCCGATTTAAGTTTATCCAAATCTTCAATACAAGGAGATGTAAAAGGGTGGTGCATAGCCATAAACCGGCCTTCTTCATCAGACCATTCAAACATCGGGAAATCAACAACCCATAGCAAATTATGTTTGCTTTCGTCAATAAGATTTAAAGATTTACCGAAATGAAGTCTTAATCTTCCCATAATATCGTAAACGAGTTTCGGTTTGTCGGCAACAAAGAAGATTATATCTCCCGCTTTTGCCCCTGCACGTTCCTGAATTTGTTTAGCCTGTTCTTCGGTTACAAATTTCAAAACAGGTGATTTTGCAGTGCCGTCCTCAAGATAGATAATATTGGCAAGTGCTTTAGCACCGAAAGATACGGCAAGTTTTGTAATATCATCAATATCTTTTCTTGAATAGCTTGCACCGCCCTCAATTTTGATACCCCTGACAATTCCGCCGTTAAGCAGGGTATTTTTTACGATATCAAAGTTAGATTGTAAAATTATATCGCCGATATCAAACAATTCCAATCCGAAACGCGTATCGGGTTTGTCTGAACCGAATCTGTCCATAGCTTCCTGCCACGGCATTTGGATAAACGGAGGTTTAACTTCCACCCCTGCGGTTTTGAATGCTTCAACAATCAATCCTTCAACGGTAGAAATTACGTCCTGCTGTTCAACAAAGGACATCTCCAAGTCTATCTGTGTAAATTCAGGTTGTCTGTCCGCACGCAAATCTTCATCACGGAAACATTTTGCAATCTGGTAATATCTTTCAATACCGCCAACCATAAGCAATTGTTTAAAAATTTGAGGTGATTGCGGAAGCGCATAGAACTTTCCTTCCTGAACACGAGAGGGGACAAGGTAATCTCGCGCACCTTCAGGAGTTGTTTTAATCAAAATAGGTGTTTCAACTTCCAGAAAATCCTGTCCGTTAAGATAATTTCTTACCGACTGGCAAATTTTGTGGCGTAAAGTAAGGTTATGAAGCATACTTTCACGTCTTATATCAAGATATCTGTATTTTAAACGGACATCTTCGGATACATTTTCATCATCCAGAACAAAAGGTAAAGTTTTTGCTTCCGAAAGAATTTCAACTGATTCGGGATACATTTCAACCTGGCCTGTGGGGTATTTTTCATTATAAGTTTCCTCAGGTCTTTTTGAAATTTTCCCTTTAACCGTTATAACATATTCAGATCTGATTTTTTCAAAAACCTTGTGTACAGCAGGGTTAATTTGAGGATTTGCAACAAGTTGAAAAAATCCGGTTCTGTCTCTTAATTCAATAAATAAAATACCGCCCAAATCACGAATAGCTGATGCCCACCCGGAAAGGGTTACTTCTTCATTAAGATTGTTTAAATTAAGCTCTCCGCAATTATGGTCTTTAAGTTTTGTTTTAATCATATTTCTTTTTCCTTTTCCCAGAATATTCTAACAAAAAAAAAATAATACGCAAACTATTAAAAAAAACTGTCGCATAAGATAGTCTTTTATCCTTTATTGTTGGACAAGTTTGGAATATTGCAGGTCAAATTTACTAATCCGACAGATTTTATTGTTAGCATAGCGATGCTAATCTACTTTTTAAAGATTACCTTTATCGTTGGGTAAGTTTAAATATTGCAGGTTGGATTTACTAATCCACAAGATTTTATTGTTAGAATAGTAATGCTAGCCTACATTCCGCCAACCTGACGGTTATTTTTTAAACATCTCTTTTATACCATCCACGGAAGATAAAATTCCGGTTGCCTCATACGGCATATAAACAATTTTATTATTTTCGCCGCTTGTAATTGCTGTCATCGTTTCCAAATACTTCATCGCGATAAGGTATTTGTCAGGCTGTCCTTTGTTGGCTAGCGCATCAATAATTCTTTGGATAGCTTCTTTTTCCGCATCGGCTTCAATAACTCTCGCCTGTGCAACCCCTTCGGCTCTCAATATTTCTGCCTGCTTTTCACCTTCCGCCGAACGTATTGCAGCTTCTTTTTCACCCTCAGCCTTTCTTATAGCGGCTTCTTTTAAACCTTCCGCTTCCGTAATAGTTGCTTTCTTTTCTCTGTCCGCTTTCATTAATTTATCCATAGAAGCCTGAATATCTGCAGGCGGGAATATATCCTGAATTTCAACACGATTTACTTTGACACCCCATTTATTTGTGGCTTCGTCAAGAGTTGTTCTGAGTTCGTCATTAATTTTTCCGCGCGAGGTCAGGGTTTCCTGCAAATCCATTTGACCTACCAAGTTTCTTAAAGTTGTCTGGGTAAGTTTTTCAATTGCATCGGGAAGATTTTTGATTTCATAAACCGCGCTTTTTGCATCAACTATTTGGAAATAAATAAGCGCATTAATGGTTATTGAAACGTTGTCTTTAGTAATTACGTTCTGGCGCGGGAAATCATACATCTGTTCACGCAAATCAATTCTGTCAACTGATTTAAGATAATAATACGGTCTGCCGTCCAACCCTTTCTGGCTGATTTTTTCAAGAATACTGCGCGGAGCTTCCAAAATCGGAAAGATAAAATTCAATCCCGCTTCAAGTTTCCTGTCATAGCGGCCCATTCTTTCTATAATAACTTCCTGCTGCTGCTGAACAATAATTATGCCTTTAAAAATATAAATCAACAATGCGGCAATTAAAATTAACATAACAATAAACATAATCTCTATATCCTTTCTACCGTTAATATTAAACTGTCATATTTGACAATTCTGACTTCCGTGTTTATCGGGATTAATTCCTCCGTATCACATCTTGCTTCCCAACGCTCATCATAAATACTTATTGCTCCGGAATATTTACCGACAGGCTCAATAACTTTAACCGTCTTACCGATATACTTGCCTTCCATACCGGTCTTTTCCGTACTTTTATGACGGAGAAGAACGGGACGAATTAAAAGAATTGAAAGGATTGCCAATACGGCAAATATAAGAATTAAATATACAAAACCCTGTACATACAGTGAAATCAAAGCAGTAAGAAATCCCGCAAAGGACAAATTCAGAAAAAACATTGAAGGCACAAGCATTTCAAGAATAAGGAAAACAAATCCGACTATAACAAAAATTTCCCACATATTAATTCTCCCACAAAACATATTCTAATATATTTTTTAAGAATAGTCAATGTTATGAGAACGGATTTACCTTTTGATTTTAGTAAAGCGGATTTGTCTGTAGTAAAATAATTTTATGATTAATTTTGACAGTTCAACTTTGAAACTATGGCTTTTAGAAAACGCGGAGTTTCTCACCGGTGCGCGTATTCAAAAAATACAACAACCGACAAGGCGGGATTTGATACTGTCTTTGAGGAATAAATCGCAGACAAAAAAGCTGTACGTTAACATTGATCCGCAATTTTATCATATAAGTTTTATGAGCAAAGAAACCGAAGAAAAACGCGGACTTGAAATTCCGGCAAAACCGCCGATGTTTTGCATGCTTTTAAGAAAATATTTGGAAAATGCACTGATTTCAAAAGTTAATCAGCCTGAATTTGAACGTATAGTTGAATTTTATATAGAAACTTATAACGAACTTTCGGAAAAAATTTATCTTTGTCTTGCCGTTGAACTGATGGGAAAATATTCCAATATAGTACTTTACAACTTCGATACAAACGTAATTCTCGGTTGTGCACACAATGTCGGAGAAGAAAAAAGCAGAGAACGCGAAATGGCAGGAGGACTTCCATATACATATCCTTCCAATCGACCGTCAGTATGGCATAAAGCCGGGTTTGAAACTCCCGATATAAATTACAAAATTGATGAATATTATGCAGGGATAATTTTTGAAAACCGATTTAAAAAGCTTCAAAACACTATTATTCAAACCGTTAACGGCAGATTAAAGAAAAACAAAAATACACTTTTAAAAATTGAAAAACAGGGTTTAACAAAAGAAAAAGCGGATAAATACAGGCTTTTCGGTGATTTAATAACGGCTAATTTGTACAATAATAAGGATTATACGAAATCAATTACCGTTTTTGACTATGAAAATAACAGAGAATTAACGATTGAACTTGATGAAACAAAGACTTTGAAAGAAAATGCATCAAGATATTTTAAGCTTTATAACAAGGGAAAAACCGCATATTCAAAATTCCTTGAGCTTTCAGATACAATTAAAGCGGAAAATGATTATTTACAACAGGTTTTATATTCGGCGGAAATTGCCGAAGGCACTGATGAGTTAAAAGAAATTATGAACGAGCTTGAACCGCAAAAAGTCGTTAAAACAAAAGAAAAAGCTTCAATAGTGCCTGACGAATCAGAGATTGAAGGCTTCAAAGTCTATGTAGGCCGCAATAACAGACAAAACGATTACATTGTATCAAAGCTTTCAAAAGATGAAGATTATTGGTTTCATACAAAGGACTGTGCAGGCTCGCATGTACTTTTAAAATGCTCAAATCCTTCCGACCGAATCATTTATGAATGTGCAAAACTTGCAAAAGAGTATTCAAAAGGCAAAGATTCTTCCAAAGTCAGCGTAATTTACACAAAACGCAAACATCTTAAAAAACCGCCCAAAGCAAATTTAGGTTATGTAACATACACAAACGAACAGGAAATAATTATTGGGATATAATAAAATTATGCAGATTTTTAAGGAACTCAAACCGAATAAAAATATATCCGTTGCACTCGGCTTCTTTGACGGAGTACATCTGGGACACAGAGCGGTCATTAAGTCTGCCGTGGATTATGCAAAACAAAATAATACAAAATCCGCGGTAATCACATTTTATGACCACCCATGCTGCTATTTCTGGGGAGTTTGTCCGAAGTACATACTTACACGCAAAGAACGCGAAAAAAGAATTAAATCCTTGGGTGTTGACTACATTTATGAACTTGATTTTGAAAGCTTATCGGGCTTAACGGGGCAGGAATATCTGAAAGATGTTCTGATAAATTATTTTACTCCGGTATCAATTTCGACCGGCTGGAATCACAATTTCGGAGCAAATAAATCGGGGAACGCAAAATTTTTGCGGGAAAACTCAAAAAAATACGGATATGAATACTTTGAAATTCCGCCGCAAAAGCTTGGAAATGAAATTATAAACAGCACCGGCATAAGAAAACTTATTTCCGAGGGCAGAACGGAAAAGGCAAATTCAATGCTCGGTGATGATTTTTCCGTAAGCGGTAAAGTAACGGAAGGCAACAAAATCGGCAGAACTATAGGCTTTAAAACCGCAAACATAAATTATCCGCCCGAACTTATAGAACTTCCCTACGGCGCTTACGGCGTTGAAACTAATTTTGGCAAAGGAGTTGCAAATTTCGGTATACGTCCGACAATAAACGGTTCAAACGCCGTCTTAGAGGTACATATATTGAATTTTGACGAAGATATTTACGGGAAAAATCTTAATGTAAAATTTGAAAAAATGATACGTCCGGAAAAGAAATTTTCATCGCTTTCACAGCTGAAAAAACAAATACAAAAAGATATCGAAACTATAAAACAGAAAAAAGACACATTATAAAATGTGTCTTTTTTTATATATAAAATCGGCAAATTTATGATAAAGCCATCAAAGCTTTTACCGAACGGGCATTATCTCTGACTTCTTCATCAGAATGCATTTCCGCGGTATCGGTCAAAATTTTTACGGCTTCCGCTTTGTCAGACAGTGACAACAATTCATTTATAGTACTCATTGCAACAACCGTTGACATATCGTTGATACCTTTGCCTTTGTTTGTAATAACGACTTTTAAAGCGTCATGAGAATTTTTTCTTACAAGAGCCTTTGAAGTCATTTCTCTGATAGCATCAACTTTTGAATTTGTTCCTATATCTTCAAGAATCGAAATAGATTCCGAGTTGGGATTCAAACCCAAACCTTCTATAATATTAGATACATTTTTTACAATTTTTTTATCCGTCATATTTCCTCCTTTATACTGCAGCTTCCCAAGCCGTAACTGCATCCTGCATTAACTGTCTTGCTGATGTCATATCTTCCATTTTTGCAACCGATTTAGCACTGACTCCCGTTGTCAACAAATCGGAAACAGAAGTTCCGAGGAGTTCTTTCATGGAGTTATATGCGCCGGTTAATTTTTCTTTTGCCGGAGCAAATGAAATTTCTATATCATTTAATTTATTCCAGCCGTTAACAACACTATCTTTAATTCTCATACCAAATTCGGTAACGGATTTAACCATATTTTGGAATCTTTCACCGATACCCGAAATAGAGCCGACAAGAGCACTTGCCTTCAATTTACCGGTAAATACGGGCTGAGCGTTTTTCTTAGCCGAAGATTCAAAAACATCTGCGGTCAAAACATTACCTTTGAATGATGATGCCGCAAAGGGGTTTGTACTTCTCTGTGTTGAAGTTTCGTTTTTGCTTGTGTTAAACAAGCGCTGACGAATAGCAGGAATAGATAAATTTGCCATATTAATATCCTTTCGTTTAACTGTTTGACTTATTAAGGATATCATCAGGGTATTATAATTGGCTCCACCTTTTGATGTATTATTGTTTGAATTTTCCATACTTTAGTTGTAAAATTTTAACGTGAAGCACGAAAATTTGGAAAAATTAATAGAAACAATAAGAATTTTACGTTCACCGGGAGGCTGCGAATGGGACAGAGCACAAACACATGAAACATTACGCCCCAACATGCTTGAAGAAGCCTATGAAGCTGTTGATGCAATAGATTCCGGCGACATAAACAACCTGAAAGAAGAACTGGGCGATGTACTTTTACAGGTTCTGCTTCACTCACAAATTGCCGATGATGAAGGACAATTTAACATTGATGATGTAGCAAAAATGCTTAATGAAAAGCTTATACATCGTCACCCGCATGTATTCGGTCATGTAAAAGTTAATTCAACCGATGATATTATCAATAATTGGGATAAATTAAAAAAAGAAGAGAAGAAAGACCGAAAATCCGCCATGGACGGGATTTCCAAATCCCAATCGGCATTAATGAGCGCACAGAAAATCAGCAAGCGTGCGGTAAAAACAGGTTTTGAATGGCCGAATGAAAAATCCTTATATGAATGCATTTTTTCCGAATTTGACGAATTTAAGGAAGCTGAAAGCGAACATCATAAGCAGGAAGAAATGGGAGATATACTTTTTGCCGTTGTAAATCTTGCACTCCGGCACGGAATTGATGCCGAGCAGGCTCTTTTAAAATCAAACAAAAAATTCATGGCAAGATTTAGAAAAATGGAAGAATTAGCGCTAAAACCGCTTGAAGATTACTCGTTTGAAGAATTTGACGCACTGTGGAAACAGGCTAAACGGGAACTTAATTAATTATTTGTAAACAAATATTAACTTGATTTTAATAAAAAAAGCAATTCTTACGAAAAAAAATCCTTTATATAAATATACAGGAAAGAGGATTTATATGAAAGAACAAGAATTGAATACGATGATGTCAGTAGTTTCCGATCCTATTCAAAATGTTTACAGAATTGAAACCAGAAAAGACTTGGAAGAAATTCAGCGTATTATAAGAATTTTTAATATAGCGGACAATCAGCATAACAAACATACAATGCTGTCGATAAAAAATCTTGCAACATTCAGACTTGTTCTGAGTAACAATTAAAAAAAGCCTCTGAAAAGAGGCTTTTTTTATAACATATATAAAAAAAAGGAAGGGAACCTTCCTTTTTTCTATGCTTTTTTGCCGTAACGTTTATTAAATCTTTCAACACGACCTTCCGAGTCTAAAATCTTCTGCTGACCTGTATAAAACGGGTGGCAATGATTACAGATTTCAACGGTTATGTTGTCAGATACCGAACCGGTTTCAATTTCGTTACCGCATACACATTTGATTACTGTTTTCTTATAATCGGGATGTATTCCGTCTTTCATATTTACCTCTTTTCAAGATTCCAAACTTGATAATTATTTCGACCGATTATATGATAATACATAAATAAAAAAGTGCAAGTTCATGCATTTGTTTGATGTTAAAAAAGTTAAAATTTGTAATAATAAAACAGTTATCCGATGAATTAAGGTGATTTATGAATCTGCATGAACAATGTTTACTTAAATATTTACAGAACCCCGATGAACTCTCATACTCCACGGAAATTCTAAAATTAAATAATTTTATACTTGAAAAACAATTTCTGCTGAAAAATTTTCATTATAATCCTAAAAAAGCCGTAAAATCTTAGTTGCAAAAACAGACTTTATCAATTATACTTTAGTTATGTTTAAGAAGATTTTATATGGTTTTGAGCTGGCTTTATTTGTAGTATTTGCATTTTTAATTCTTAAAAACGCAAATTTAAATTCTTTTATTGAATCCGTAGAAAACAGAACTTTTGACCTGCGTCAAAGCATTATGGTTAACAACGGAAGCAAAAAGCCGAACAAAGATATCGTAATAGTTGCAATAGATGATGCAACATATGAATATATTTTGGACAATTACGGCGAATGGCCTATGCCGCGTGATATATATTCAAAAATCATAAATTATCTTGAAAAACAAAATCCCAGAGCAATAGCCTTTGATTTGATGTTTGTAAAATCTTTAAAAAGCGAAAGTCAGGCGGATGATGCACTTGCCGGAGTTTTTAAAAAATATTCAAATGTATTTACCTCAATGAATCTGGACAATCAGTCCGAGGACTTGCGTCCGTCTCCGCAGATGCCTGCAAAACTGGCTTTAAAGATAGAAAATAAATCAAATATTAATTTTGACGGTCTTACATTTACAAATTGCAGAAAAATACTTCAAGGCATAATCGATGCCACCTCAAACATAGGCTTTATAAATGTATCCCGCGCCGATGACGGAATTTTAAGAAAGATGCCTGTTATTGTTAAGTATAAAGGAGAATTTTATCCGCAGCTGGCTTTAAAAGTCGGTTTGAGTTATCTAGGCGAAAACAAGCAAAATTTTGAAATAGATAAACACGGATTTTTTAAGATTTCAGACAGAAAAATATATCTGGATAAAGACGGCAGTGCAATATTAAACTGGTACGGTCCGGCGGGAACTTATGAACACATACCGATGTTTCAGCTTATCAAAGCCGTTGACGGCGGAAAAATGCATATTGATACGGATTTTAAAGATAAAATTATTTATTTCGGAACCACAACATCAAGTCTGTTCGACATCAAAACCGTACCGACGGGAAAGGTTTACCCCGGTGTTGAAGTTCAGGCGACTTACGTTAACAACATTATCGACAACAATTTTATAAGAAAAGCGGATAAAGGATACACTATAGCCGTCAGTATACTTCTTGCTCTGCTTGTAGCTTCGGTTGCGGGACGTATTCAGTCGGTATACACGGCATCTTTGATGTCATTTTCAATATATTTTGTCTACCTTTTGGTTTCTTATTATGCCATGAGATTCGGAAATATTTGGATGGAAGTTGTGTATCCGCTTATATTCACAATTTTCGCCTTTACCGTTACATTTATAATAAAATATATTATTAAATCGCGCGACTTTGAACATCAATACATGCTTGCGACAACGGACGGTCTGACGGGATTGTACAACCACAGGTATTTTCAGGAACAAATCAGAATGCAGGTCGAAAATTGCAAACGTTACAATACGAATTTTTCATTGATAATAATTGACATAGATTTCTTCAAAAAGTTTAACGATAATTTCGGGCATCAGAACGGCGATGCCGTATTATATCAGGTAGCCCAGACATTAAAGAAAAATGTTCGTGCAACCGATATAGTATGCAGATACGGCGGAGAAGAAATGAGCATAATTCTTCCGAACACCCCTAAAGATGAAGCATATTCCACTGCAGTAAAAATCTGCGAAAGAGTAGCGAACAAAAAATTTCAACTTTCAGGCGGGCGTGAAACAGGTGTAACCATAAGTTTGGGAGTATCCACCTTCCCGTATGACGGTGAAGATGCGTCGTCAATAATTGAATCGGCCGATAAAAGGTTATACGATGCCAAGAACAACGGCAGAAACCGTGTTGGCTCTTAAATTACCGGTACATCAATAGGATCAACGAGTATTACGTTAAGAACTTCGCCTTTGTTAAGATTTACGTCTTTACCTTTTTTAATCATATCGGCAAAGAAATCATAAACATAATAAGCTCCGCCGCCTATTGCCCCGCCTAAAGCTCCGACACCGGTCATAATTTGATCCGCAACGGGAACATCATCAAATACATCTCCTCCCCATTCGGTGGAAGTTTTTGTTATATCTTTTGTAGTTTGCCAATTTTGAATAAGCTCATATTTATAACCTTGCGAACCTGCAATACCGCCGTCATAAGTCAAATCGGTTCTGCCGACAACGGACATGGACAAAGGCACCTGTCTGCCGTTAGGGGTGACTATGTGGTCAAAATCAAGGTATACAACAGCACCTTTGGAAAACCTTCTCGGTGCCTCAATTTTCTTTATTGTTCCGCGTACTAAAGAACCCGCAGGCAATATAACATCGGAATCCGCAGTTTGTTCGTTTATCAAAATAGCCGTAAAATCAGCACCTTCAGATGTCAAAAAAGAAGTAACCGGATTTGTAAGCTGAAGTTTAAATTCCGTTCCCGCCGGAATTCTTTTTGTTTTGGCATTTGCATTAAACGGAGCCGCCGAAACGGTCTGCGCAAATAAAAACAGTGACAATAATATTGTTAAAATTCTCATAATCTCTCTCCTTTTTATAAAAATTATATTATAATTTAACAATTTTGCAATAATATTACAAAACTTATATACTGTGAGTATGTCGAAGATTGATAAAATTCAGGAACTGCAAAATATTTTAAAAGAAAATCAAACGGATTTTCAAACAAGACGTGAGCTTGCATCATTGCTGTCAGAGTGCAATTTTCCCGAAGAAGCTTTAAAACATTTTTTATATCTTTCCAAAATTTATGACAAAGACAGCGGAATTTTTTACAACCTCGGAATAATTTATGAAAAGCTTAAAAATCCCGACAAAGCAATAGAAGCATACAAAAAATCGCTTGAGTTGAATCCTGATGAAGCCGATACTTATTACAATCTCGGGCTTTTGTATGCGGATAAAAAAATGTATGAAACAGCGGTAGAATGTTTTGAACACGTGCTGGAAAAAGATAACAACGATTCAAATTCTTATTTTTCAATCGGATACTGCTATTTTAAAGAAGGAAAATTTGACGGAGCAAAATACTATCTTCAACGAACAATCGATTTGAACGATGAAGATATATATGCACATTTTTACCTCGGAAACATTTTAAAAGAACAGGGAGATATACAAGGCGCAAGAGAGAAATTCAACAAAGTCCTCGAAATTTCTCCCGATTACAGCTGGGCATATTACAATCTCGCATCAATTGATTACGAAGAAGGAAATCTGAATTCAGCCGTTCAAAATCTTGAAAAAACTCTTGAACTCAATCCGAAAGATGTCGAAGCTTACAAAATTTATGCAAAAATTCTTGCCAAAGAAGGAAAAGATGCAATTCCGATAATTGAAAAGGCAATAGAGAACTGTCCGGATGAAGGTGATTTATACTATATTTTTGCCCGCCTGCACAAACTCGGCGGTTCAAACGAAAATTATATTAAATATATGACCGAAGCTCTGAAACATAATACCACTCTCAGTATTTCTCCGAAACTTTTGAAAAAAGAAATGGATGAGTTTCTGAATTTTTCATGATAAAATAATCGCAGAAAAGAGGATTATGAACTTATGAAAATGTCTAAGATGTTTGTACAGACTTTGAGAGAATACCCTTCGGATGCGGAAGTAATTTCTCATAAAATGCTCGGCAGAGCAGGCTATATAAAAAAACTGGCACCCGGAATTTATACATTTATGCCTTTGATGTGGCGCGTGTTAAAAAAGATTGAAAATATTGTTCGTGAAGAAATGGACAGAGCCGGCGCTCAGGAGCTTTTGATGCCGTTTGTTCAGCCTAAGGAATTATGGGAAGAATCCGGCAGGTGGGAAGTCTACGGAAAAGAACTAATGAGATTAAAAGACCGCCACGATCGTGATATGTGCTTAGGGCCAACACATGAAGAAATTATAACTTCCGTTGCACGTGACAGCCTCAAATCTTACAAACAGCTTCCCGTAAACCTTTATCAGATACAATCAAAATTCAGAGATGAAATAAGACCGAGATACGGGCTTTTGAGAGGCAGAGAATTTATTATGAAAGATGCCTACAGTTTTGATATTGATGAAGCCGGACTTGATAAAGAATACAAAAATATGGCTCAGGCATACAAAAGAATATTTGACAGATGCGGACTTGAAACCAAAATGGTTCAATCAGATTCCGGTGCAATCGGCGGAAGCGTTTCCCACGAATTTATGGTAATTACCGACACCGATGCGGGTGAAAACGATGTTTTCTATTGCAATTCCTGCGATTATTCGGCTAATTCAAACCATGCGGTATCAAAACTTGCAGACAGAGAAGTTGACAGAAAAGAATTTTTCAATGAAACAAAAATAGTTGATACCCCTAATACTCATTCGATTGAAGAACTCTGTGAATTTTTGAAAATACCTTCAACTTTGATTTTGAAATCGCTCGTTTATATCGCGGATAAAAAGCCCGTTATAGCATTGATTAGAGCGGATAAAGCGGTTGAAGAAACAAAGCTTATGAATGCAGTGAGCGGTGTTGATATCAGAATAGCTTCATCGGCGGAAATCGCGGAATTGATGAGCGAAAAAGGATTTGACGCGGTTCCCGGCTTTATCGGGCCGAAAGGTATGAACGGAATAAAAATTATTGCCGATGAAACCGTACGTGATATGAAAAACTTTGTTGTCGGCATTAATCAAACCGATAAACACCTTGTCGGAGCAAATCTTTCTGATTTAGGCATTGAATTGAATTATGCCGATATAAGATTGGTTCAGCAGGGTGAACTTTGTCCCCAATGCGGAAAACCGTTATACGTAACAAAAGGAATAGAGGTCGGAAATATATTCAAGCTCGGCACAAAATATTCAAAACCAATGAACGCTGTTTATACGGATATTGAAGGAAAAACTCATCCTTATATAATGGGGTGTTACGGTATCGGTATTTCAAGAACCGCAGCCGCAGCGGTTGAAGCGCATTATGATGAATACGGCATCAAGTGGCCGGTATCAATTGCGCCGTATCATGCAGTGATTGTTCCCGTAAACATTAACGATGAGCTGCAAATGCATACCGCTCAAAAAATTTATGAAGATTTGCTTAATGCTGGTATTGAAGTTGTACTTGACGACAGAGACGAACGCGCGGGGGTAAAATTTAAAGATGCCGATTTAATAGGCTTTCCCTACAGAGTAACCGTTGGCAAAACAATAACAGAAGGGCTTGTTGAATATAAAGTACGTGAAACGGGTGAACAGGAAAAATATACGCCCGAACAAGCGGTAAAAATTCTTATTCAAAATATAAAAAATAATTTGAAATAAACAGTCAGCAGCTTGGATTTACCAATCCGACAAAGATTTTCATTGTTAGTATAGTAATGCTAACCTACATTTTAAAGATTACCTTTATTGTTGAGCAAGTTTAAAATATTGTAGGTCGGATTTACCAATCCGACAAGATTTTTATTGGTAGCATAGTAATGCTAACTTACATTTTAAATGATTACCTTTATTGTTGAGCAAGTTTGGAATATTGCAGGTCGGATTTACTAATCCGACAAGATTTTTATTGGTAGCATAGTAATGCTAACTTACATTTTAAATGACTACCTTTATTGTTGCTAAGTTTAAAATATTGTAGGTCGGATTTACCAATCCGACAAAATTTCTACATTTTAAAATACTGACAGGTTTATTCCTAATTAAAAAGCAATTGAATATTTTGATTCGGTCAGAAATGCTCGGCTATAGATTTTTTATGTCTTTTGCAAGGTGCGGTTTGAATGCAAAATATTTAAACAGTACATAAGTAAGTATGGAAACCAGAAACAACGACACGAATTGACCGATATAAACATTTTTGGTAATAAAACGCACCGTTAATTCCAAAATTACGACATTCATTGCATAACTCAAAGCCCATGTTGTACAGCATTTTAAATATTCGGCAATCCAATTTCCTTTGGTAAGAAATACAAAAACCTTTTGGTTTACATAAGAAAATACGGACGAAATAATCCATTGCAGTGCAACGCATAATTGATAATGTTCACGTCCGATTAAATACAGAGCCAGAACAAAAATCAAATATGAAAACAAAGCATTCCATCCCCCGACAAGCAAGAACCTTATCTTGTCCGAAATTCCGCACCATTTATTATACAAATTCATTATCATCAATAGCCTTTTCCCACGAGTGAATTATGCGCACATAATTCAAGCTTATCATCAAGATTTTCAAATACAAAATCATGCCCGTAACGTTTTTCAAGCGCAAGTTTAATCAAATAATCCGCAAAATGCGGGTTTTTAGGAAGCAGAGAACCGTGAAGATAAGTTCCGAAAACATTCATGTATCTTCCGCCTTCAAACCCGTCAACTCCGTTATTCCCGTTTCCTACAATGTTTTTTCCCAACGGTTTTGTATCCCCCTGAAGATAGGTTAAACCGCTGTGATTTTCAAATCCGACAAGAGTAGAGGGATTTAGAAAATCGGTTTCCACGGTTACATTTCCGATAAACCGCTTTTTACCCGCCACCGTATAGGCATCCAACAAACTTATTCCCTCAAGCCTTTCGCCATCAAAAGGCTGATAATAGTGTCCGAAAAGCTGATATCCTCCGCATATTCCGAGAAAAACCGAACCTCTGTCACGCTCATCAGCTAAAAAACTTTTATTTTTGAACAGTTCGGATGCGACTTCCTGCTGCTGCTTATCCTGTCCGCCTCCGATAAAATAAAAATCATGCTCTTTTATACTGTCTCCGATACCGATTTCATCATAATCAAACTCAATTCCGCGCCACTCACAGCGTTTTTTCAAGGTAATTATATTTCCCATATCACCGTAAAGGTTTAAATGTTTCGGGTATAAATGCCCGACCGACAGTTTAATATCTTTCATAATGCCATGATTATATCACTACCCCGTGCTATAATCAAATTATGATAGATACACATTCGCATATAAACATGACGGAAGAACTTACGCTTGATGAGGTAATTAATAATGCCTTGAATGAAGGTGTTGAAAAAATTATACTTCCCTGCGCTTACCCGAAAGACATTGATGAAGTAATGAACATTGCCGATAAATACGACAATGTATACGCACTTTTAGGTATTCACCCCTCAGAAGCTAAAGATTGGACGGACGATATTGAAGATAAAATAAGAAAATATGCGGATAACAAAAAAGTTGCGGGTATAGGAGAAATCGGTCTTGATTATTATTGGGACAAGAGTTTCAACGACATCCAAAAAGAAGTTTTTATTAAACAAATAAAACTTGCAAACGAACTTTCATTGCCTGTAAGCATTCATGACAGAGAAGCTCACAAAGATACTTTTGATATATTAAAAGAGCACAATAAAAATTCAAAAGTTGTAATGCATTGTTTTTCCGGCAGTGCGGAATTTGCAAAAGAATGTATTAAAGAAGGCTGGTATTTGGCACTTGGCGGTGTTGTCACTTTTAAAAACGCAGTTAAGATGAAAGAGGTTGCAAAAGAAATTCCTCTTGACAGGCTGCTATTAGAAACAGATGCGCCGTATCTTACACCCGTGCCGTTCAGAGGAAAAGAAAACCGTCCCGAATATCTTAAATATATTGCTCGGGAAATTGCTCTCATACGTCAAATCAGTTTTGATGAAGTTGACAAAATTACGACACAAAACGCCGAAAGTGTATTCTTACATCGATTTTGAAAGAAAAGCAAGGTTTTCGGGTTTTAACATTAAATTATAGTTATTATCTTCTGTCTTTCCTTCAAGTGCAAGCTGAGCTTTGCGTTTAGCTTCCGCTTTGTTAGTCATGTAAATATTTAATTTCGGAACTCCGACACCCAAAACAAGTCCGGAATATAAATAACCCGCAATTTGTGAAATGTTTAAGGCTCTGAGTTTAACTTTCGTTTTATCATCAGCAAATTTTACAAGCTCTTTAAAAGGTATTGCCTTTCCGTCTTTTACCGTCGCAACTCCTTTTTCTTTTAAAGCCGTATATAAAACTTCATCCCTTGTTTTCAAAGAAGATTTTGTAATCCATTTAAAGAAATTCTTGCTGTCCTCTTTTGCAACATTGATAAGAGATTTGTCCAAACCTCTTGCAACACCTTTAGTAACCAATGCACCGAGTACAAGAAGGTTTAAAAATCCCAAAGTATCTTTTACGGTCGATTCACGCAATTCATCTTTATCACGTGCCGACAACAGTCTCGATGAAATAGTTAAACCGTAAACCAGTTTTAACTGAGAAATCGTCGGGAAAATACCCTGGAACTGAATTTTTGACAACAGCTTTTTGGGATTTGTCGTAATGGTAGATATAGCCATCAGAGCAAATGCACCGGCAACAGCCAATTTTTTTAAGAAGAAATCGTGCGATGTATCTTTTTTGCGTCCGGAAACACCTACAAAACCGTCATTTCCCGTCTTTTTCTTTGTAAGATACATATTTATGGGCTGAGTAGACATACCGACAGCCGCAGCAATACCGAGTCCGGCAACCGAACGTTTAATGTTCATGAGCTTCATAGATTTTAAGAAATCACTATACGATATGCCTTTAGCTTCTCTTAACAGAGATGCTTTAGTAACGCTGTAGATACTCTTTAATCCGTTTTCCAGTGAGAACGAATTTTTTGCACCCTTAAATTTGTAATTATTTTCGGCTCCCGCTGACTGAGTTATCAAAGATTTAGCGTATTGCAGAAGTTCTTTGCTGATTACTTCGGGTGATTTTTTATCGGTTATAACCTTTTGAAATCTCTTAGCGAGCGTTTCAACATCTTTTTCGGCTATATGATAAGTTTTGCCGTCAATTGTTGTTTCCAGACTTGAGAAAATATTTTTCAGGTGTTTTAAATCTTTTGCACCTTTATTGTTTTCGTAAGATTTAGCAATAAATTCAAATGCTTCATTATCCGCAAATATTTTATGAGCTTTAATACCGAATTTTTTGTTCAATCCGTAAGCAATACCAAGCCCTGCTGCGGTACCGTAAACACCGACCATTGAATGGTTAAACGTACCCATAGACTCACGGCGTCCGGTTTCCAATCCGGCATCAGGCCCGCGATTAACAAAATCTATAGTAGTTCTCGGAATAACCATAGAACACAAGTCAACAGCGTTTGCACCCCAAGCCTGATTAGTATCTAAAAAGCGCAGCACTGATGTAAACGCATCAAACGCACCTTTAAATGCGGGGGGATTGTTATTATATTGGGGGGTATTTATCGGTTGTATCTTCATGGTATCTCCTTACGAATTGAAAAATGACTTGAACGTGGTGTTTTGTTTAACCAGCGACTGAGAAAACTCTGTCTGCCCTGAGGGTTTGGTTGTGTCCGATTTCATTTTCGCAAGCTCCGCGGCATGTCTTTTATTGGTTTGTGTTCGTGTATATAACGGTATAAACAATCCTAAAGCCAAAAGTGAGAATGCCATATTGCCTAACTGGCATATAGTTCTGAATCGTTTGTCTTTTACCGATGTCAATTCATCAGAGGACTTTATAGCCGTATGTTTTGCCCAATGCCAGAATTTTTCAAAAGTATTGGCATTTGCTTTACGTTCTTTTAACACATTTATTAAATGAACATCTTTATTATTTTTTTGAATTAGTGTTGCAATGGCTTTTGCCACATAATCACCCAAGAAATAAAAACTTGAGAATGTAGCAATATCACGGACCGTAGCTTCGCGAAGTTCATTTTTATCTTCAGATGCAGCCATACGGCTTGCAAATGTAGAGGTTGAAATTATTCTGGCCTGATCCATTGTCGGGAACAAACCTTTAAACTGGAAGATATTTTTTAAACTCGGTCTGTCCAAAAACATTGATAATCCCATCACGCCAAGCATTGAGCCGATAGAAATAATCTTTTGAGCAGCTAATTCGGCTTTTTCTTTAGGTGTAAGAATTTTTTCTTCTTTCCTGTCAGCAAAATCGTTATAAATCGGTGCTCCGCGCTTGCCTGAAGCTTTACGTGTAATCCACCTGTTTAACGGCTGCATAGATACTGCAAGCGGAATAATTAATCCCAATCCTGCGAGGCTTTTTGCGTTTACAAGCTTAACGGCCTTTGAAATATATTTTGAAGCCTGTTCAGCAGTTTTAATTCCTTCATTTTCAAATGCCTTATGGACCTGAACAAAATCTTCCAGATATCCTTTAAGGTTTTTGGAAAGATATCCTTTACGTCCTTTAAGCATCAAATGTTCCGACATGCGGGAAGAATTAACAATCTTCTCATATCCTTTATTAAAGATTTTTTTGTGCTGTTTGCTTTCGTATGAAGCGGCAATATCTTTTATACCCGCAAAAATTTCATCTGAATTTTTGCCGACAAAACGTTTTTTAACATTAACATCGACACCTGACAAATCATTCATAAAAGCTTTAAGTGCATTTTCAAGCTTTTGTGAACCGGAGCCTTTAGCATTAGTCAGATATTTTTCAACAACTTTTAAAGATTCTTCATTAGCCCAGACATTAGACAAATTAGCTTTTCCAAAACCCTTCATAATAGGTTTTTGAAGCATCATTGCAGTTCCCATTACAATAAAACTCGGGATTAAACAGTTTACAATCAGCCCTGAAGATTCGCGTCTCAAAGCTTCCAAACCGGCATAAATATTAAATTCTCTTTTATCATTGCCGTTTTCATCTTTCTTTTTAGAGCCGGCACAAGTTTCCACAATAGTACGCGGAATAATTGCAGTAGACAAATCAAGTACGCTTACATTAACCATAGGCTGTTGCTCGCACTTTTGCACGAGTTTTACCGCCAAATCCCCCAAGCCGTTAAACGACGGATTTTGGCGCATAACATTCCCCGACGGGGCATTCTTTCTGTTTTCTACACTGATTTTTCTAATCATAATTTTGTCTGGCTGCATGCATATAATAACAACTACACAAATATATTAAAAGCAGTGAAATAAAAAAATTGCGCGTGAGAGCAAAAATGTTAAGGATATATTAAGATGCACTTTTGTTTTTTTTATTAAAAATATGATAATTTTAAACATTTTTTTTAATTTTTGACATAAAAAATAATGAAAAATGGGCAAAAAGTTACAAAAAACGTAAAAAATTCCATGAAAATTAATTGTAAAAAATTGTTAAGAATACAATTAATATTCAAATTTTGACAAATACATAAAAAAAGTGAAGTATCCGAAAGAATAAATTTATTTTATCTCCTGCAATATTTCCGTAGAATTAAATTTTTTAGAGGAATGGATGTTTATGTATTCCTTTAAAAGATTAAAACAGACCATGCATACTTTTTCGTTTGCTTTTTTATCGTACTCGGACTGATAATCAAAGTCATACTGCAGACATGCCCGCAAAAAATCGCGCAGTTTATAATGAAGAACAGTTCCGAGTTTGAAAGTTTCATTGCATTCACCGCATATAATACCGCCCATTTTTGATGAAAAATACATATTTTCATCTTTTACGGGTTCTCCGCAGCAAAGGCAGGTATCAAGTTCTATGGCAAACCCTGATATCAGCATCATTTTCAGCTGAAATTTGATAACGGCAATTAAGATTTCAACAAGCGAAGATGCAAGAGAGATTTTGTCCAAAGCTTTATATAAAAGGTCATAAACCTCATTTGAACACGGATCATCTTCTACACCGAAATTATTTACAACTTCCGTTACATACATGGAATAAAAAATCTTGTCCATGTCCTGCCTTGTTTTCGGAAAAGTATTAAGAGCCTCTGCCTGACAGATGCGGTCTAAGTTTTTACCTTTATAAAGCATTAATTTATTTGCAACAAGCAGATCCATACGGGCACCGAGTTTGCTTTTAGGTTTTTTAACACCTTTTGCCACACCGCGCATAAGTCCTTTATCTCTTGAATACATGACAATAATTTTATCGGCTTCGCTGAGATTATAAGACTTCAAATTTATGGCATCGGTAACAAAGTTATACATCCTGCATACCCACGCCGTGGAATACACCCCGGAACATCTGCATTAATTCGTTCTTGTTATCGGAATATTCAAGAGCTGTTTCCTGAGACACAACTCCTTCGTCAGCAAGCCTAAATAAAGAATCATTCATCGTAATCATGTTGTTAAATGAACCTTTTTTAACGAGGTCATAAACTTCCTCAAGTTTATCTTTAACAATAAAGTCTTTTACTGTAGGCGTAACAACCAAAAGTTCGCATGCAGAACGTCTGCTCTTTCCGTCTGCGGTAGGAAGAAGTTTTTGGGAAACGGTACCGCGCAATACCTGCGCCAATTGTGCCCTTACAAATTCTCTGTCGGTCGGTTCGTACATGTTAACTATTCTGTTAACGGTTTGAACGGCATCATTTGTATGAATTGTCGAGAATACCAAATGTCCTGTTTCCGCAGCTTTAAGAGCGGAAGAAATGGTTTCTCTGTCCCTGATTTCACCTATGAATATAACATCGGGATCTTGTCTCAATGCATATTTTACACCGTCAGGAAAACTTGCCGTATCAATAAGCACCTGTCTTTGAGATACGATGGATTTTCGGTTTGTAAAAATAAATTCAACCGGATCTTCAATAGTTATAATGTGTTTGGGATAATTTACATTTATATAATCAACAAGTGATGCAATCGTAGTGGATTTTCCCGAACCCGTAGGTCCCGTAATAAGAACAATCCCGTTGTTTAAAGTTGCAAACTGCTCAATTGCCGGAGGCAGAAAAAGCTGGTCAAACTTAGGAATATTATAAGGAATACTTCTGATAACAAGTGCCATGTGTCCCAACTGACGGCTTAAATTAACCCTAAATCTTGAACAGCCTTGGATTTCATACGCAAAATCAACATCATAAGCCGATACCAGTCTTTCCTTAAAGTTTTCAGGCACCATATTAAAAGCGGCAGTTTTTATATCTTCTTCGGTTAAAACGGGCATATCAATCTTTATAACCTTGCCGTTAACCCGTACAACAGGATGTTCGTCAACACTTAAATGAACATCCGATGCACCTATTGCCACTGCACGTTTTAAAAAATTCACAATATCAAAATTTTCACTCATAATAATCTTCTCCCATGTTGAGTATATCATCTTTTAAAAACTCTGACAATAACTTTAAATTTGTAACAATATTTTAACAAACAGGCAGAAAAAGTAAATTTCATGCATAAAAAATACTTTATATAAATGTAAGGGAAATCAAAGGGAAAAATTGGATATTAAAAAAAGGAAAATCTTAAATTCTTAAATATAGAATAACGGGATTGAAAAAAAGGTCTTATTTATACTCTCTCTCTTAATATCCTCGTGTTTATTTAATGTTGCCTATCTTTTTGATGGCAACTTTTTTTTAGCAAATACATATATTTAATTAAAAAATTTGCCCTGTGAATTAGCGCTTGAAAAATGATTTTAAGTAATATAAAATATGGGTGTAAATAATACACTTTAATGGACAAATTATGGATAATATAAGAAACATTGCAATAATAGCTCACGTAGACCACGGCAAAACAACGCTTGTGGACTGCCTTTTAAAACAAGCCGGAGCATTCAGAGAAAACCAACATGTACAGGAAAGAGTTCTTGACAGCAACGATTTGGAAAGAGAACGCGGAATAACAATTCTTTCAAAGAATATTTCAATAAACTATAAAGGTACAAAAATTAATGTGGTTGATACCCCCGGGCATGCCGACTTCGGCGGAGAAGTCGAACGTGTTTTAGGTATGGTTGACGGTGCTTTGCTTATTGTTGATGCTGCCGAAGGGCCTATGCCTCAAACAAGATTCGTGCTTTCAAAAGCTTTGGAACTCGGTTTGAAAATTATTGTCGTGATAAACAAAATTGATAAACCTGCTGCTGAACCTTTGACGGCACTCGATAAGGTTTTTGATTTATTTACGGAATTGACGGACAGAGATGATTTGATTGATTTTCCGTTTATATTCTCAAGCAGTCTGAACGGTTTTGCCGTTAAAGATCTCGATGACGAAAGAAAAGATATGGTACCGCTTCTTGACTGCATTTTGGAAAACATCAAACCGCCTTCATGCGATTTGAATAAACCGTTTCAATTCAGAGCAACAACTTTGGATTACAACGAATATGTAGGAAGAATTGTAATCGGACGAATTGAAAACGGTTCCGTCAAGTCTCAGGAACAGGTTTGCGTAGTTCATGCCGGCGGAAAGCAGGAACGCGGAAAAATTACAAAACTTTTCGGATTTCATGATTTAGGAAGAACGGAAATTGATGAAGCTTTTGCGGGTGATATAGTCGGCATAGCAGGTTTTGCGGATATACAAATCGGAGAAAGTATTTGTTCGCTTGAAAATCCGCAGCCTTTGCCTTTGATAAAAGTTGATGAACCGACACTTCAAATGAATTTTTCGGTTAATGACAGTCCTTTTGCAGGCACGGAAGGTAAATTTGTAACTTCACGTCAGCTTAGAAAAAGACTTTACGATGAACTTGAAAAGAACGTAAGCCTGAGAGTCGAGGATACCGAAAGCACCGATGTATTTAAAGTATCCGGCAGAGGTGAGCTGCATCTGGGAATTTTAATTGAAACCATGCGCAGAGAAGGATACGAATTTCAGGTATCCAAACCCGAAGTTATATATAAAACCATTAACGGCACGAAATGCGAACCGTTTGAAAATTTGATAACAGATGTTCCCGAAAGCTGTGCCGGAAGCTGTATAGATAGGCTGTCCGGAAGAAAAGCAGAGATGCGTGAAATGCAAAACAGCAAAGGCAGAACAAATATGCTGTTTACCATTCCCGCAAGAGGTCTAATCGGGTTCAGAAGTGAATTTATCAGAATGACACGCGGTGAAGGAATTATGTATCATACGTTTTTGGAATACCGTCCTTATGCGGGAGATATTCCGCGTCAGAGAAGCGGTTCCATAATCGCACACGAACAGGGTGAAGCTATTCCTTACGCTCTGGCACAATACGAAGACAGAGGAACTTTCTTTATAACTCCTAAAACTAAAGTTTACAGAGGTATGATTATCGGTGAATGCAACAAACCGCAGGATGTTGTTGTAAATATATGCAAGACAAAGAGATTAACCAATATGAGAAGCTCTACAGCCGATGTTATGGTAACTTTGCAGGCACATAAAGAGATGTCATTGGAAGAATGTCTTGAATACATCTCTGATGACGAACTGGTTGAAATTACACCCGAAAACGTGAGAATAAGAAAAGCCGACCTTACAAGGAAAATATATAATTAAGATTTTACGGCCTCGCCAAGGCTGTTTGTATAATCCGCATATTCGGTAATTTGTCTGCACCATTCGCTTATAATTTCATCTTCGCTTAGTTTGTAAGATATAGGTTTGCCCACATGCAGATGAACTTTTCTCCTTGTAAAAGGTTTCAGCTTCGGATAGCCCGTAAAGTCTGCAATAGCAACGGGAACAATATCCGCTTTAGCATTTTTTGCAATAACTATAAAACCTTTTTTCAAATCTGAAAGTTCGGAACCGTAAGGCCTTATTCCGCCTTGCGGGAAAACCCCCAAAGACCAGCTTGTGGATAAAATATCTTTAACAGTCTTAAATGTGGCTATTTCAGGTTTAGTTCTGTCAACGGCAAATGCACCCAACCTTTTAACAAGCCATTCAAACTTATCACCTTTTTGAAACAGCTCTTTTTTTGCCATATAAGCTATGGGACGGTTGCAAGCCATAGTCACCATGGGCGGATCAAAGTGGGAAACATGGTTTGCGGTATAAATAAATTTTCCGCTCTTTGCTTTTGTCGGCAAATTTTCTCTGCCGGTGATTTTGTAATCATAGAAAATTTTCATAAACGGAATTACGACAACATACAAAAAACCGTAATAGAAAGCTGTTCGGAAAATATTGTACTCTTTCGGATATCTTCTGTTATAATTTCTTTCTTTAGATGCCATTCTCAACTCCTGAATTTTCTTCCACATATTTAAAACCCGTAAGTTTTTGGATTTCTTCAATCCACTTTTCAACTACAACATCGGGATTATCATCATAAGGGATAGGTTTACCTATCCTGACTTTAATTTTACCTGAAAACGGCAGGTGTCTGGCCTCCTGCGTTCCGGTTATTCCTATCGGCAAAACCGCACATTTGGTAATTTTTGCAAATCCCGCAAAAGTCTTTGTAACACCGGTAATTGTTCCGACTTCTCCCCTCGTACCTTGAGGAAAAATACCAAAAACCCATTTACTTTTCTTTATTTCCATAACGGTTTTTACGGTGGAAGGAGCAAGGCTTTCCCTGTTAACGGCAAAAGAACCGAGCCAATCTATCCACCACCTTAAAAACGGAATATTAAACAACTCCTGTTTTGCCATAAACGAAACGGGATGAGGCAATATCGATGCAAGCATGGGAGGATCCAGAGTGGAAAGATGATTTGCGCAAACTATATATTCATTATCTTTAGGAACATTTTCCAATCCTTCAACCTCAATACGATAAACCAGTTTCAAACGGAGCTTATAAAATATTTTGCAGATAATAAACTGAAAAACAGCTCTGTAAACATTAAATTGACTTGCTTTTCTGGCCGTGTAATTTTTATCTTTATCCCAAATCATTAATTTCTCCTGTAATATTATTATATATTTAAACATTGCACAATACAAGTTTTTAATATAAAATTTATTCAGGGGAGAGTGTATTATGAAAACATCGGAAATTGAGCTGGAAAATGAACTTTTTAAAAGTGTAGAAGAAAAAACGCCTGACTATGTTAAAAAACTGAATCTTATTGATTTATCTGACGAAAAAGAATTTTCATTTATTCTTAAAAGAGAACACCTTCAACCATATGATAAGAAAAAAAATCCGGAAGGATTAAATCTTAAAGAATGGCTTGATAACTATGCAAAGGAAGCTAAAGTTTCGACAGCCGGCATAAGAGGCCCGCAAAACATTCTCTACCCGCAGGATACCAGATTCCCGATTAACCTGATTGGCGTTGTACTGGCAACTTTAGCTAAATCGCTCGTTGCAAAAGAAAAATATAAAGGAAACGAAATTATAAAAATAGCAGGACGTGAAGTCAGATATAATTCCCAACTGTATCTTGATGCAATTGCAAGAATACAGGCGGCACAGGGTATAAGAACACTGCTCCCGAAAGGCAAAAAGACCATACCCATTTGGCTTGCCTCATTTTTAGCGTTTAAGCTTGACCTAATCGGAGGAGAATACATAACCTCAAGCCACGGCATATCAGTTAAAAACGCTACAAAGGATTTAAACTCGCAAGGAAGTCAGTATCTTCCCGAAGAATCAATGGAATTTGTAAATAAAATACAGGAAATATTTGATATTACCGAAAAGAAAGGAAGTTACGAAATTAAATTTTCCGCAGCGGATGACAAACTTATTGACGATAAAACTTTGGCAAAATACGATGACGGCGTGAACCTTTACACGGAATATTTGAAATCAGGTGTTGCAAAAGATACGAACCTTGATTTAATTAACAGTCTGAAGGGAAAAATTGTAATAGAAAATGTCGGCGGTTCGGCTTACAGAACTTTGAGCAGAGTGTTAAAAAAACTGGGCATTGACGGAAAATACGTATGGTTCAATACGGAAGAAGATCCGTTTTTCCGTTCTATCGGTAAATACGATCATACACCCAAAGGTGAAAAAGCTTTTTACGATTATTCGGTAGATGCAACGGTAACGGCGAAAAAGCCAACGGGAGAGAAATTTTTCCCTGTCATAGAAACAATGAACTACGATGAAAAACTGAAAAACATGCCGGAAGGCACGGTTGTATTAATCACCGATCCCGATCATGACAGACTTACAATTGCGCAGACCGAAAGTGCGAATGCCGTTACAGCACTTGAGGAAGCGGGTATTGATTATATAAAATTAAATCACAATACCGTTTTAACCGTTTTTACGGCTAATCAGGCATTTTTAATGCTTATGGATTTTAGGGCAAAACAGTTAAAATCTCAAAATTTATGGAAAAACCACCCCAGATTTATTATAAAAACAACGGCATCAGCAATTTCTTGGGATGAATGGGCACAAAAACAGGATGTAAAAACAGTCAACGTTCCTGTAGGTTTCAAGGAAATTGCAAACATAATGAAAAAAGTTGAACTTAAAATAAAAAAAGCTCCGGATGAAGAAGTTATTATAAATGACGTATTCGGAAAGGAAATTAATCTCGGAATAAATCCCCGATTGCTGTTTGCGGGAGAGGAATCCGGCGGAATGATTATGGGTACGGAAGATTTAATAACCTCTTTTGCGGGAAGAAAAGCTATTGCAATGCGTGAAAAGAGTGCAACGGAAGCAATTATAGTTGCATCCGCTCTTATCGCCAAACTCAAAAACACCCCGCTTTCCGAATATTTAATAAAAATATTTGAAGAAAACGAAATTGCGGGAAGATTTGATACAAGAGCGGATATTGCATACTACAACGAATCCGAACCTGATATTAACAAACTGAAAGAAGCCAAAAAAGCGGGTGAAGAACAGCGTACCAAAAACGATTTGTTCTATCTTTCAATGGCAATTGCCTTAAAAGAAGGGAAAATGAAACCGGATGATATAAAACTTGTGCTTAACAATACGTTCAGAAGTTTGATGTTTGATAATATTGTATCCGTGAAGTTTGCGGGTGACGGAACATATATTGAATTTTCAGACAAATACATAGAAATCAGACCGTCCGGTACCGATGCAAAAACAAAAGCCTACGGAGGCGGAACAGACAAGGCTTCAATAGAAACGTATGCAAATGTTTTGGGCAACTATTCCGGTGACAGAAACGAATTCCATAAAAGATTTATTGACGATAACTTCTATAATTCCGCAAAAGATAAGGCTATGGAATACTATCTGGAATTTGTGAACAAAGATGCAAATAACGAAGTATTTGTTATACCGAAATATAACTGGGAGTAATTAATGGAACTTTTAAATTCTATACTTATAACTTTAATAAACTGTATTGAACACATCATTACATCAATGGGAGCCTGCGGGATAGCACTTTTAATGGCAATAGAATCCTGTAATATACCGCTTCCGTCGGAAGCCGTTCTGCCTTTTGCCGGTTATATTGTAAGTAAAGGTGAAATGAATTTTCATGTTGCCGCAATTGCAGGTGCAATCGGTTGTGTTTTGGGTTCAATCCCTTCATATTATCTCGGGTATTTCGGCGGACGTAAATTTATCGAAAAATACGGTAAATATTTTTTAATTTCTCATAAAGACCTTGAAGAAGCGGACAAATGGGTTGAAAAATACGGAGATTGGGCTTTTTTCTTATGCAGGATGTTGCCTGTGGTAAGAACTTTTATTTCCCTTCCCGCTGGAATTTTAAGGGCAAGAAAACGGATATTTTTTACACTCACATTTTTAGGTTCGCTTGTATGGAGTTACGTTCTGGTATATGCAGGTGTTAAACTCGGACAAAATATGGACGCTTTTAAACATCTGTGGCACAAATTTGATATCGGAATTGTCTTAATTTTCGGCATTTTAGGCATAATTTATGTATACAGACATATTAAACACTTGAAAGAATCATGATTTTTGCTTATGAATTTGAAACGGGAAAACTTTGGATAGAGGCGGAAAATAACTCGCTTGTAAGGATTTCTTTTAACGAGCTTAAAGGTGAAATAAAAGAAACGGAATTTATAAAACTGGTAAAAAAGCAGCTGGATGAATACTTTCAAGGCAGGAGAAAAATTTTTGATATCCCCTTAAATCCAAAAGGTACGGAATTTCAAATGCGGGTTTGGAAAGCTCTTTTAAAAATACCGTACGGAAAAACCGTAACGTACAAAAAGCTTGCCGGTATTATTGGCAGCGAAAAAGCATATCGTGCGGTAGGAATGGCAAACAATAAAAATCCTGTTCCGATAATAATTCCCTGTCACAGAGTAATCGGCTCCGACGGAAGTTTGACAGGCTATGCGGGCGGTCTTGAGATAAAACGAAAACTTTTACTTCTCGAAAAGGCTTTTTAAAACATTATTATACGGCATTATTTTATGCAAAACATAACTTACGCCTGTGGAATAAATTTGATTGTAAAAAATTGTAAAAATTACGGCAAAAAAAATAATGTTCGATTTTTACTACACAAAAAGGAGAATAATAATATGTACATTCCAATCAATCAGGGGGGTGGGCTGACTTATCCGGCTAATTTCAACGGTTTAACAAAGAAAATGAAAAACAGAATATATCTTGACGGTCAAAAAGATATTGACGAAATTTTGCAAGCTCATCCGAATACTTATCCTGTTGTTGGTCAATTGCCAAATTTTATTTTCAAAAAATTACCGGCTGATAATAAAAGAGCCGCAATAAGAGAAATTTTTGATGCCTTTGATAAAGTTACCGAGGAAATAAGAGATTATAACCCTCAAGGTGAGTTCTTTTTTGATGTTTCAAAACGTCATCGTCCCGAAAGTGTTAATAAAATTTTAACTGATGTTTTCAGAAAATATAACATAATTTCAAAATGGGATGATGATATAAATTTGAGATACATTGACCAAGGCGGAAAAGGCAAAGTTTTCAAACTCGAAGGATTATATGATCCGGAGACCGAAGACGAATTTGTAATAAAAGTTTTTCACCAGGTAAAGGGAAAGGATTGGCAGCCGTTTAAAAGTCACGGATGTTATGCCGAGATAAATAATGGTATGTATTGGCGTGAACATGAAGGACATGACACACACAGAGGCAAATTCTTTTTTGCAAGTTTTAAATCAGGATTTATTGTTAGTAAATATCTTGATGAAGACGTAAGAGTTCCAAAAAGAATTATACCGGAATATAAATACGGAATAAAATGTACAGATGAAGAAAAAGCCGGGCCTTTAAACGGTTATAACAGAATTAAAGGTTACAATTACGATTACGGCGGAATGAGGGTTGTAAACAGATTGAAAAACGGCGACAAAGTCGCTCGTGCTTATTTGGAAAAATTGAAAGCATTATCTCCCGATGAACGTATTGTATTTTGGGATAATAATTTCAGACAACGTAACAACCCCGAAAGTAAAATAGCCGGACTTGCTCTGGGAATTAAATATATGAATAACAAAAATTTCTATATTGATAAGTGTATTGAGCGAGACCTGCCAAAAGTTAATCAGGCACTGGGTTATGTTTTAAAATACCTGCCGCATGAAGATGCCGTAAGATATTTTGAAAAACTTGTTCAAACAGATGATAAAGTTACTCAAATTATTTTGTTTAACGAAATTCCGCTATTGGCAAAACGAAAAAACGAAAATACAAAATTGGAAGATATTCAAGATGATATCAATACTTCCCTGATGGAAATAATTCCCGAATATATTTATGAATATTATATGATTGCCGAAAAATACGCAATGCCGGAAACTGTTGAACATCTTGCAAGTTTTGTTCATCTTCTTCCTACAAACAAAATTAAACAACAATATACAAAACTGACAAATATTCAAAACTATGCACTACAAGACAGATTATTATGGAAGTTTAGCTATTTGCCTTCCGAATATCAAGATTATGCGGCACTAAAACTTGCAAAAAAAATTGACGATCCGTATCTTAAAACCAAAATGGCATCTGTTGCAAGTCACTTGTCTCCGGAGACAAGAGAAGAAGTCTTGAAAATTTTGAGTACAAGTCCGGATGGTGTTTCTAAAAATCCTTAACACGAATGATTTCCGCGTTTATTCGTGTACCGGGTTCATTAATATAATTGGTAAATTATGCTGTTTGGCAAATTTCAAAAAATCTGCAGGGCAGTCTTCGAGTTTTTCAACCTTAGCAATCAGTAGGTAGGTCAGTTTTACTAAACCGACAATATTAGAATACTTAAAAGACTCCTTAATATCAAGGGGCAGAAAGTAGGATGGATGAAACAATTGTCATTTCACCCATCTTACGAACTCATTGTTTCTTTATGTTGCCGGATTAGTAAAGCCGACCTACTATTATTATAAATACTCAGTTAACAACAACAAAAAAAGACGTTTCAGAAACGTCTTTTGAAAATGGGGCGGGTAACGGGTTAATTTCCGAACCGCTCCACAACATATTTAATATTATAGACAATGAAGAATGTCAAGCTATTTTCAGAAGAATTGAAAAATTACAAGCCGCATGAACTTTGTAAAAGTTTATTTATATGTTAGTATAAAAGTAAATTAAATTGCACATTTTAAAATTTAAAATAAAAACTTTTGGCATTAATGCCGAGAGTAGAACAGACCTGACCGCCTTTTCACGCACAACGAACTTTTCTGCATAAGGTGTACGAAAGGGGGTGATTATAACTATGATTGAAGAAATTAGACACAAAATAAAATGTGCCCTTAGCATCATAGGACACATTTTACTAATTATTTCATCATTGTTGTAGGGTCTGCATAGAGGGTATTGAGGGATACCCTCTCCCTACTCTTATTATAAACTATTTCTATTATTTTTCAAGTGTACAGTTAAGAAAAATTAAATATAAAAAAGCTCTCGCATTTCTGCAAGAGCTTTCCTCGACAACAAAAGAGGTAAATGAAACAACGAAGAATTTAATTTTAAACTTTTCTATAATTACCTTTTGTATCTCTTATTAAAGTTTCTCTCCGGTTTTTATCTTTGGCATAACTAACATGGACACAATTATTATCTTGCTCCCATATCAGTTGATCGTATTCAATACCGGAATTTTTTACAAATTCAAAAAGCTGTTGCTGTGTCATTCCATTAACTTTTATATCTGCTGCCTGTCCTTTAAGATGTTGAGAAGTTTTAGAAGGCTTATACCCAAGCTGATATAATTTAGTCCATAATGCGGAAGATCTAAAACAGTTGGTTATAATTATCGGTTTTTTTAATAATTCTCTTAGCGGCTGCAAACAAAATATTATAAGATAAAGCATATTATCTAAACTGTTTATATCCGGCATATTGTTTATATTGTACTTGACCGCTGTGTCAGAGTGTATGAGTTCAGACATTGTAAAATTTAACATTTTTTGCCCCCTTTTATATCATCAATTCTGTGATGAGCAGACTTAACAGACTGCTCAACAATCGCCATTCTCTCAATTACGGAATTATGTTTATCCTGTTTTTCTTCAAGCCTTTTTATATGTTCGTCTGTATGCTGCCGAGCTTCTTTTATTTTTTCTTGTATATCTTTTTTAAATTCTTTAAAAGAAGCTTTTAATGCTTCAAGCCCTGCCGATTGCCGAGCAGAATATATTGCAATAGAAACTACATTACTTAATATTGTTATTATTAATGCTACTATGGCTATTATCGTTGCTATATCCATCACTTCCCCCAACCGCAAAACTTCTGATAATTATCTACTGTATGAAACATCAGCCATCTGACAAAAGCGCAAGTACCGCCAACATAACAGCATCTTTCAAAAATTTTATCTGCAAAATACCTATCATGAGCAACAAGCTCATGATGTTCACAAAGCATATCATGCAGCATCGAAGCAACTTGAAACCTTACATCTTCTTTTGAGCCGACAATAAACCACGCAAAAGAAGGAATGCTTGCACCATCCCATCTATATCCTTCATCGATATAGAAAATATAAACCGCATCTTCTTCTTTATCTTCAAGCCATACGCAAATTTTATTATAAAGTTTGAACGGTTTTTTCTTGATGTCCTCAATTTGCTTTTTTGTCATAATCGTTTTATTGGGCTTTAATTCTCTTGTGTCCGGAATATCAGAAAAAGCAATTTTGTATTTATCATCCTCATACCAAATTATGTATTCTGCACCGGAAGCATCTTTAAAAGTTTGAAAATCTTCTTTTTTTAATTCGCACATTTTAGAACTCCAATACAAACTGAATACCGATTTCATTCTTTCTTATCATCGGCTTTACTTTTAATCTTGCCGTTGATGATGATGTTGATACAAAACCAAGATTTTGTATTTTTAATTGACTGCCTGTTTTCGCTTGCCGGAGCTTTTTCAAGGTTAATTATTGCGTAGCTCTGTTCATTTGTTATTGTCTGCTGGGGTTGAGCATACGCTGTTCCCGCAAGTAAAATTAAAGTTAAAATAGTGAATAATTTTTTCATTTATCTATCTCCTGTTCGTTGTCTGTGTCTAAGTCACTGTCTGTATCCGAATCGGTATCAACCTGTTCTAGTTCTACACTAATCTCTTTATCTTCTGTCAGATTTTCAACAGTTCCGGATTG
>CANQRH010000001.1 GCA_947626225.1 Candidatus Gastranaerophilales bacterium | reverse complement strand
CGTGCCCCGGGGTGTCCAGCAGGGTGATCTCCGCCCCGCCGCAGGAAAGCACTGCCTGCTTGGAAAAAATGGTGATCCCCCGCTGCCGTTCCTGCTCGTCCGTGTCCAGAAATGCGTCCCGGTGATCCACCCGACCCAGCCGCCGAATGGCCCCGGCGGTGTACAGCAGCGCCTCGGAGAGCGTGGTCTTCCCGGCGTCCACGTGGGCCAGGATCCCCACCGCCAGCCGCCGATCGTCCCTTTGCGTCCTGTTTTCCATGCCATCCCGCCCCGTTCGTTTTTGCTCCCTCTATTGTACCACGAACGGCCCTCCAAGGAAAGCGCTATTTTCATTTTTTCATAAATTGATGAAAAGTAAATTTACTTTACAGAATCCGGTTTTTCCCGCCCTGACTCACTTTTTCTGAAAAGCTTTATTCCTTTACAAACAATCCCCTCAGCCAGTCCCGGGCCTCCTCGTACCATTCCACGGTCTTCAGCCGCACCCGGTACTGCTCCGGGTGCCCGGCGATGTCCCGCTGCACGTCCCCCAGCAGGTCCAGCTCCTCCCGGTCGGCGGCGGCGGGCAGGCATAGCCCGGGGAACACCACGCACCACCAGTTGTGCCCCTGCCCGCTGCCCAGGGTCACCCGCAGCGTCCGGTAGCACCCCGCCGGCAGCGTGAAATCTGCATATTCCCGGGTGGGGAAGAACATTTCCGTCATCTCCACCCGCACCGCCTGGCCCCGGGCCGCCCCCGCCGCGGCGCGTTCCACCGCCTGCAGGTGCAGGCACAGGGCCGTGTTGGCCTCCTCCAGCGTCTCGGCCCCCGAGAGAACCTCTCCCGCCGTCCCCAGCACCGCGTCCCGCACGTCCCGCTTCACCGCCTGGTCCGCCTCCCCGTCGGAATTGGCCACCACGTGCAGCCGCAGCACCTGCTCCGGCAGGGTCTGGCACCCCGGCGCACCGAAACCAGCTGGCCAGCACCGCCAGCCCGAACGCTCCCAAAAACAACCGCACTTTGCCGTGCATTTTTCGCGCCTCCTTTGCTGCCGGGAGGATGCCCCCTTTTCCCCGATTTATGCCATTTTTTCCAGCTTTTCCCACCCGCCCGCCCTCCGCCGCGCTGCCCGCCCTGCGGGCCGGGCCCTTTTCGCCTGGGGCGAAAAGCGCCGGGAGCCCCATCCCGCCTGGCCTTTCCCCCTCTCCACACCCCTCCCGGCGGCGCGGCGGCCGCTCCACCGCACCCCTCCTGCGGCCTTCCAATTGCCGGAACGCCACCGCTGCCCCCCCGGAACCCTGACGCATCCCTGCAAAAACAGGCTTCAACCCGCTTCGTGCCCGAAAACCCCCTGTTTGGGTGGGGTTCCGGTACCCTTCCGGCCCGTTTTTGTCCGCTGGTGACCGCTTTTCCCTCTTTTTTTCCCCCCCCCCCCCCCTGCGTCAACCATCTTTCATACTTCAAACATCTGTTATACTTACCCGGAAATATATTTACTCTTAATATTTAAACACAATAAATTGACTTATTAATACTGTTATCATAATCTTTTTTTATGAGGAAATGGAGTGAATATCTCCAGCTGCTGCCGCAGCCGTAAAAGCCGGAATGCTCAAAATATTACAAAACCTAAGGACAGTGGGAATGTAATTTTGAGTCCTCAAAAAGAGGATTTTTTTTATGTCTTTAACAGCCGTAAAAACCAACAATTCAAGAATAGGCACATGCCCGCATGGGCTTCCTCTCGGTGCATGCCCGATTTGCAACGGAATGAGCGGAGGAAGCATGAAAAAAGCCGATTTCTCCGCAAAACCCGGAGAAATGAGCTGGAATGAATGTGCAGCCATCGGAGCATTTCTTAAAGCTCAGAAATTGGCAAAAGAAACAAGACAACAGGATGCATTAAACTTTGCTCAAAGAGCACAGGCATTTCAAAATTCTGTTATGAATATCAGTCAAAAACTTGCAAATTTTGCACAAAATATTACGCGAAATATGCCCAATATTATCGCAAAACCCGTAAATTTTGTATTAAATACTGTATTAGGCGGAATAATCAGAACAATCGGAAATATACCGACATCTCTATCCCGCATGTTAAGCACAGTTCAACAGAAATTTGCCGACATAACAGATAAACTTACGGCAGTAATGGGTGAACTTAAAGCCGCAATCGAAAAAAAGATTTCTGAAACCTTTAAAGAATTTAAGAAAAAAACAAAATTACTGTTTGCATTATTTCACCCTGCAGATACCGACAATGATGATAAACAAACAGATGAAACCAAAAAGGCATTTGAATTAAGAACTTTTATTCATGACCTTTACAGAAAAATAACAGGAAAAGAAAATGACAATCAGTCCGATTCATGACGCAGAAATGTTACGTCAGCAGAAAAATTTAACTAAAACACAAAAACGCGCAAATTCCGAAACACGCGAAGGTGTTATTATGAACAATTTTATAAAAGATTGTCCTCAATGCGATAACTTAAGCCTTAACGATACAATGGACCTGCTTGTCATATCAAATAATACCCGCATGCCTGAGAAACTTTACGAAAAAAACAACTCCGCACAAAAAAGTTTAATTCCGATTAGTGCAATATCAATCGGAGTAATGGCTGCAATTACAGCTTTGACAGCATTAATTCGCCACAGTTCCAAAATAAATTTAAATATTAGCTCTTTAAAACGTATTCCGCCTACCGTAAGAAATGTTGCGTTAAATGATGAAACCATTCAGGCATTATACAGAATTGTGGAATGCCCTAATTATAAAACCATCCAAGCCGGTACCGGTGTTTTTGCACTCACTGCAATGGCTTTTATGGGGAAAACTTTCTTTGACGGATTTAAAGACGTTTGGATAAAGAAAAAAGAAGCCGATATTCAAAAAAATCTGCAGGAAAACCTAATCGCAGTCGAAACACAATCTTTTTCCGGAAAAATTCAAATTATAAGAAGCATGCTTTCTCAAAAAGCAATTGAATTGAGTAAATTTTTAAACTATGAACCATCCGTAAAAAGAAAAGACGAAACATTTAAAGCACTGATGTTTAAAGGAGCATATAAAAAAGAAAAAAACAAAAACAATAATTTGGGTTACATATTAACGGGACTGCTAACATTCGCGGGAATCGCAAGTTTAGGATTTTTGTCACTTAAAAATCTTACTAAAAGTAAAGGTCATTTGAATAAATTTATAAAAGATACGGAAAACGAAATTACACAAGTTGTCAAAAAATCCTCAGCTTCGACTAAAAAACGTGATATGGCCGGCCTTGAAAATCTTTTTAAAACCATAGAAGCAAGCGAACAGCAGATGAAAGAAGCACTGAAACCTTTAAAATGGGACGATAAAGATAAATTTATAAAAAGAATTTCCAATGAAATTAATAAATCTACCGTAGATGCAAACGTAAACTGCGGAGGCGGGAAAACTCCCAAAACAACTTTTTACTCACACGTTAATGATTACAGAGCATTTTTATTTAACTACTTACTTGACACGGATAATAAACAGTTTAAAACACTTTTTTGGGGGACAACAGGTTTGACCGCAATAGGTTACGGCGGAAAACTTACGGGAGACGCAATAAAAGATGTTCAGGTAAAAAACATTAATGCAAATACAGAACTTGAACTTCAAAAAAGACTTGTTTCAACCGAACTTAAAAACTTCAAATCAAAAAAAGATGCCGCAATTCAGCCTTTGATGGAAGAATTTTACAAACAAGCACGTGAAGGAAAACACAAAGAAGAACTTAAAGTTATGGCAGAAAATATATTATTGGAAATCAAAAACGGGCCGCCGTTTGTATATTCATAGGAGGATATTTAATGAGTTTAGCAATACAGCCTATAAATCCCTATTGTTCGCTTCCGTCAGGAAATCGCAACTATATTTTGGCAGATAAAAAGAAAACCGATTACTTTGTGAAACAAAAAGAAAATGCATTGCCTTATCTTTCAGATGTATTAATTCATTCAAACAATGAAGCTCAAATAACGGAAACATTATATATATTGGACAAAATGATTGATAACGGCACAAAAGGCATCGATAAAATGTATCCCGTTTTAGCACGTTTTAATAATACCCCGTCAGCTAATATCCAAACTTTTCTTGCCGGAATTTACCGAAAAACTCAAATCCCCGATGCATTCGGACCATTAGTCAAAATGCTTATTCAAAATTCACTGCGTCCGCAAACAACTAATTTTGATCCTAACGAAGAAATCGGCGGAGCTATATTATCATATATAAACCCAAAATTTTCAAATATTTTTTAACCTCAAAAATCAATATTATCAAAGATTTTCCGCTTTTTTGGTTTTTCATTATTTGTTATGATTGTAACAATTTCTTAACATGATTTGATTCATGATTAAAGTTTTTAAATAAACTTGCCGACATGAAGATTACAGGTACTAAAAAAAGAAAGGATAAATCGACAGCAATGGGAATGGCAGCGTCACAAGCTAGATTTTTAGGTCTGACAGCCAGAAAAAACAATGTTGAATTCGAAGGTCAACAAGTTAACCAGCAAAGAACAACATTGTCAAACCAGTCTGCAAATTATTATAATGATTTGCTCGGTATGTCTGTGCCTGTTCCGCCGTCTGTCGATGATTACACAAAAACTGTGTATACTTTCGAAGATGGTGCTTTAACAAACCAAATTACTGCAATGATGGCACAAAATAACGGTGATTATACGGTTAGTTATTTGAGAACGTGGAATGATGATTTCTCAATCGTTTCCGCAAATTCAAGTATTGTAAATGCTGACACAGACAGAACAGTTTTCAAAGTCGGTTCAACTACTCTAAGAAAACTCGGAGATGTAGACAATCCCGGCAATGACGAATATTTGAATTCTCTTTCCGAAGAACAGCTTAAAAATCTTTCAAAAGAAGAACAAGAATATCTCGCTCTGTTAGAAAAAGAATTCGGCCCCGGAGAATGGCTTGTAAGATATATTAAAAACTCCACTACAGGTGAATATTCTCCGTACTTCTACAGAAAAGATGACTTAACAAAAGCTATCTATGAAGATTCAACAGGAAATTCACAGTCAAATATCAACAGCTATACTATCGGAAGCAAAACCAAAACCGAAGAAGTAAAAGCTTTACAGGGCTGCAAAATCGAAAAAGACAGCTCGGGAAGATATATTAATATTTCTATCCCGCAATACAACTCTGACGGTACTATCGCCAAAGATGCTTCGGGTAACGAAATCAGAATTACATATGCACTCACAACTTCTACGGTAACCGATCAGGATGCTTATGATGATGCAATGAATCAGTATGAATATGAAAAATATGAATACGATCAGGCTATTCAAGAAATAAACGCTAAAATCGAAATTATTCAAGCTGAAGACAAAAACCTTGAACTGAGATTGAAACAGCTTGATACGGAACAAAAAGCAATCTCAACCGAAATTGATGCGGTTTCTCAGGTTATCCAAAAGAACACCGAATCATCATTCAAAACATTCGGATAATATCCGGTTTTGATGAACAACTGAATAAACAGAGAAAAGTTAAACTTACAGCTTTAACTTTTAAAACCAAGTTTTTCCTTTCCCTTTTTCCTATTGATTTTCCTACGACTTGCAAACGTGAGTCGTTTTTTTTATGCCGTTTTTTGGATAATCTGTTAAATCCTATCGCTTTGCAAAGTTTTTTACAATTCCCGTAACCTTAAAAAATCTCCACCGCTATCGGCTGATAAATTTTCAACATGCAAAAAAAAGGGGAGCGGCCATACAACAGAATCACACAGATATCTGCAAAGTTGGGGAATAAATCACAACACATGATATGATAAATCACACAAATATCAGCAAAGAGGGGAGAAAAAAACATGATATAAAAAGTCATACGAACATTTTTACAGTGGGGGAGCAAACCACAACCATGATATGATAAATCACACAAATATCTGCAAAGTGGGGGAGTAAACCATAACCATGATATGATAAATCACACGAATATCTGCAAAGTGGGGGAGAAAAAACCACAAAAGAGAACCGAAATCGGTTCTCTTTTGTGTAAAATAGGCGCTGGCAACGAGCTATCTTTCCGGGCGGTGGCCCGCCGAGTATTTTCGCCGATGTGAGTCTTTTCGACCGTGTTCGGGATGGGAACGGGAGTTTTCCTCACTCTTAGTCACCAGCAAATCTTTTGCTGTACGCTGAAAGTTGCATAAAGATTATAAAACATCATCTAATTTATATTCCAATCAAATTTAGACAGCCTAAATTTGTTTAGGAAAAGCCCTCGTCCTATTAGTATCAGTCGACTGAAAATGTTGCCATTCTTACATCTCTGACCTATCAACCACGTAATCTGCGTGGGGACTTACCAGCTTATGCTGTGAGAGATCTCATCTTACGGTGGGCTTCGTACTTATATGCTTTCAGCACTTATCCGCTTGGGACACAGCTACCGGGCGTTTACCGCTGGCGCGATAACCCGTACACTGGAGGTTCCCTCTTCCCGGTCCTCTCGTACTAAGGAAGACTCCGTTCAAATCTCTTGCGCGTATACCGGATATGAACCGAACTGTCTCACGACGTTCTGAACCCAGCTCGCGTGCCGCTTTAATGGGCGAACAGCCCAACCCTTGGAACGTACTACCGCTCCAGGATGCGACGAGCCGACATCGAGGTGCCAAACCTCCCCGTCGATGTGGACTCTTGGGGGAGATAAGCCTGTTATCCCTATGGTAACTTTTATCCGATGAGCGATGGCCCTTCCATACAGAACCACCGGATCACTATATCCTACTTTCGTACCTGCTCGACTTGTAGGTCTCGCAGTCAAGCTCCCTTGTGCTATTACACTCAACGGTTGATTTCCGACCAACCTGAGGGAACCTTTGAACGCCTCCGTTACATTTTAGGAGGCGACCGCCCCAGTCAAACTGCCTACCAGAAACTGTTCCTTGCCCTGTTGTTGGAGGGATCAAGGTTAGAATTCAAATTATTACAGAGTGGTATCTCAACGATGACTCCACAGAAACTGACGTTCCTGCTTCAAAGTCTCCCACCTATACTGCACAATAAGAACCCGAATTCAATTTCAAGCTACAGTAAAGCTCAATAGGGTCTTATTGTCCTGGTACACGTAATCCGTATCTTCACGGATAATCCAATTTCGCCGAGCCTCTCGCCGAGACAGCGCCCAAATCGTTACGCCATTCGTGCGGGTCAGAACTTACCTGACAAGGAATTTCGCTACCTTAGGACCGTTATAGTTACGGCCGCCGTTCATCGGGGCTTAGTTTCAGTGCTTTGACCGAGGTCTAACACGTCCACGTAACCTTCCGACACCGGGCAGGCGTCAGCCCCTATACATCGTCTTGATCGACTTAGCAGAGACCTGTGTTTTTGGTAAACAGTCGCTTGGGCCTATTCACTGCGACCCTATCAAGCTCCACGGGTGAACCGCTTCACTCTACCAGGGTACCTCTTCTCCCGAAGTTACGAGGTGATTTTGCCGAGTTCCTTAGCGAGAGTTGTCTCGCGCACCTTAGTATTTTCTACCAACCTACCTGTGGCGGTTTACGGTACGGATACCTGATAGTCTCGATTGCGAAGATTTTCTTGGCAGTGTGGAGTCAACACCTTCGAGTCCGTAGACTCTCCTCATAACGCCTCAGTTTAACGACCTCGCGGATTTTCCTGCGAAATCTGCCTACACGCTTAAACAGACATATCCAGCAGTCTGCGTGCCTATCCTCCTGCGTCCCTCCGCATCTGATAACGATTACCAGATAGTTCAGGAATATCAACCTGACCTCCATCGCCTACGCCTTTCGGCCTGAGCTTAGGTTCCGACTAACCCCCCGCGGACGAGCCTGCCGGGGGAAACCTTAGGTTTACGGTGCATTGGATTCTCACCAATGTTTTCGCTACTTATGCCGACATTCTCACTTCTGCTTCGTCCATAAGTCCTTACGGTCTTACTTCATCCTACAACAGAACGCTCCCCTACCCATATAGTAAACTATATGACGCAGTTTCGGTTATATGCTTGAGTCCCGGTGTATTTTCGGCGCGGAGTCGCTTGACCAGTGAGCTATTACGCACTCTTTCAAGGAATGGCTGCTTCTAAGCCAACCTCCTGGTTGTCACAGCAACTCTACCTCCTTAACCACTTAGCATATATTAGGGACCTTAACTGGCGTTCCGGGCTGTTTCCCTCTTGGCCATGGATCTTATCACTCATAGCCTCACTGCCAGATAGTAACATTACAGGCATTCGGAGTTTGACATTGTTTGGTACAGCATTTCGCCGCCCGCACAAAACCAGTGCTCTACCTCCTGTAAGATAATTCTGACGCTGTGCCTAAACGCATTTCGGGGAGAACCAGCTAGCTCTTGGTTCGATTGGCATTTCACCCCTAACCACAACTCATCCACCGATTTTTCAACATCGGTTGGTTCGGACCTCCACGTAGTGTTACCCACGCTTCATCCTGGTCATGGTTAGATCACCAAGGTTCGGGTCTATCTCTGCTGACTTAACGCTCTATTCAAACTCGCTTTCGCTATGGCTCCGGATATTAACTCCTTAACCTTGCCAGAAAAGATAACTCGCCGGCTCATTCTTCAACAGGCACGCCATCACACTATTGATAGTGCTCTGACTGATTGTAAGCTAACGGTTTCAGGGTCTGTTTCACTCAGCTTCTCACTGTTCTTTTCGCCTTTCCATCACTGTACTCGTTCACTATCGGTCACTGACTAGTATTTAGCCTTGCCGGATGGTCCCGGTGGATTCAGACAGGGTTTCACGTGCCCCGCCTTACTCGGGATACTTACAAGAGATTATTTATTGTCGCTTAAGGGGCTATCACCCGCTATGGCTCAACTTCCCAGTTGGATTTAGCTAATAAATAATTTTGTAACTCTTTGTATAATCTGCAAATTATACCGTAAGTCCCACAACCCAATATGCACAACGATTGCAGTCTATCACGTACATACTGTTTAGGCTGTTCCGATTTCGCTCGCCGCTACTTTCGGAATCATTAGTTTATTTTCTTTTCGTCCTGTTACTAAGATGTTTCAGTTCACAGGCTTTCCTTCGCGCAAACTATGTATTCATTTGCGGATTCTGAGGTTTTAACCCCAGAGGGTTTCCCCATTCGGAATTCCGCGGATCAAGACTTTTTAGCAGTTCCCCGCGGCTTATCGCAGCTTTACACGTCCTTCATCGGCTGTCAGTACCAAGGCATTCTCCATTAGCTCTTAGTAGCTTTACCTAATATAAATTAGATTCATTGATGACTACGTTTAATATTTTGATAACAGTTGTTATTTTATATTATACGCTTATAATCTTATGCAATTTTCAATGTACAGAAATACTCTGGTAACAAAATAGACTGAAAATACTTTGTTAATCAAGCCTCATTTATTCGAAAAAACGATTGAATTAAAAATCCGAACAAATTCAAACGGCTTACGACCTTGGGATTGTCGGCTTAGAGCAAAAGCTCAGCCGAAAAAATTCCCTAGAAAGGAGGTGATCCAGCCACACCTTCCGGTACGGCTACCTTGTTACGACTTCACCCCAGTCACCAACCCTGCCTTAGGACGCTGCTTCCGAAAGGTTAGCTCACGTACTTCGGGCGTGGTCGACTTCCATGGTGTGACGGGCGGTGTGTACAAGACCCGGGAACGTATTCAACGCAGCGTGCTGATCTGCGTTTACTAGCGATTCCGACTTCATGCACTCGAGTTGCAGAGTGCAATCCGAACTGAGACCGGTTTTAAGAGATTTGCTCACTCTCGCGAGTTGGCGGCTCGTTGTACCGGCCATTGTAACACGTGTGTAGCCCAGAGCATAAGGGGCATGATGATTTGACGTCGTCCCCACCTTCCTCCGGTTTATCACCGGCAGTCTCGCTAGAGAGGAATAATCCAGTATACCGAATTATCCAACTAACGACGAGGGTTGCGCTCGTTGCGGGACTTAACCCAACATCTCACGACACGAGCTGACGACAACCGTGCACCACCTGTCTTGAGGCTCTCCGAAGAGCACTTTCTGCTTTCACAAAAATTCCTCAGATGTCAAGCCCTGGTAAGGTTCTTCGCGTTGCTTCGAATTAAACCACATGTTCCACCGCTTGTGCGGGTCCCCGTCAATTCCTTTGAGTTTCACACTTGCGTGCGTACTCCCCAGGCGGGATACTTAACGCGTTAGCTGCGGCACTGCAGGGGTCGATACCCGCAACACCTAGTATCCATCGTTTACGGCCGGGACTACTGGGGTATCTAATCCCATTTGCTACCCCGGCTTTCGTTCCTCAGTGTCAATAACGGCCCAGTAAAGCGCTTACGCCACCGATGTTCCTCCTGATATCTACGCATTTCACCGCTACACCAGGAATTCCCTTTACCTCTACCGCATTCCAGCTTGCAAGTATCCAGTGCCGAACAGAAGTTAAGCTTCTGCATTTAACACCGGACTTTACATGCCACCTACGAACTCTTTACGCCCAATGATTCCGGACAACGCTTGCACCCTCCGTATTACCGCGGCTGCTGGCACGGAGTTAGCCGGTGCTTCCTCTGCAGGTACCGTCAAAATTCGTCCCTGCTGACAGAACTTTACACCCCGAAGGGCTTAATCGTTCACGCGGCGTTGCTGCGTCAGGCTTTCGCCCATTGCGCAAAATTCCCTACTGCTGCCTCCCGTAGGAGTATGGGCCGTGTCTCAGTCCCATTGTGGCTGATCATCCTCTCAAACCAGCTACTGATCGTCGCCTTGGTGGTCCATTACACCGCCAACAAGCTAATCAGATGCAGACTCATCCTTGAGCACCGGAGTTTTCAAGATAAGCATTTCAGCTTAGCTCATATGGGGTATTAGCAGAAGTTTCCCTCTGTTGTCCCCCTCTCAAGGGCAGATTCTCTACATATTACTCACCCGTCCGCCACTTTCCGCGGTCCGAAGACCGCTTCTCGTTCGACTTGCATGTATGAAGCACGCCGCCAGCGTTCGTCCTGAGCCAGGATCAAACTCTCCATTGTCAGAAAGTTATGATTACTGCTTTCGCAGTTTCTCGCTCATTACATAACGCATAGCTTACGCTATACGAATCCGTTATCATTCGTTTTAGAAATTAACAAAGTATTGTTTTCTCACGTCATCTAAAAATTTAGATTACATGGTTCAGCTATTCTGTTGTCAAAGTACTGATTTCTTTTTTGGTTTCGACCGCATAAGCTCTGCCGGTGCAGACACTATCTTTATTTAAAAGATTCGGGGTTTACTTCCTTTTATTATATTTCAGATGCATTAATTATTATTCGCTAGTGTCATCTGCATATTTAATGTTATTACATCAAATTTTTTTGTCAAGTAATTTTTTTTGAAATTCTTTATATTTCTTAATGTAATCTTAGAAAGTTCATTGTGCTTTTTTGCACATTTTTGATTCTAGCCAAAAAAAAATTTAAAGTCAAGCACTCTTTTCCATGTTTTTCAGGGGTTTTGGCATGTTTTTAACATGTTCAATTACAGCAATACTTTTGCCCGTTTACAAAAGTTCATAATTACTTTTATATCACTGTTTAATAACAATTCCATGCCAGTTTTTATTTCATTTTTTTGAATGAGTTTTTTTTCTGAAAAATAATATATACTGATTGTAAAATAAGGAGATAGAATCATGAAAAATTTCAGAAACATTATTTTAACCGTAACTTTTTTAATGGCATGCCAGAGTGCATTTGCTGACGGAAATGCATTTACACCGTTGAATTTTGATGATACGGCATACGGAACTACAACAAGAATTTCCGCTGCAAGCACAACACCTGTTGAACAGCCGTCAGGAAACTTAAAAATGCAAAATGCGATTACACAGCTTGACAATGCACAGGTTGAAGTCAGAAACGAACTTTTAAATATTAAAACAAAATATGCTGATATTGATGCAAAATACCAAACAATCAAGACTGAAAGAAAAGCTTTGGACAAACAAATCAAAGGTCTTGAAAGAAGAATTAACAAAATTGACAAACAAAAAGAAAATATCAGAAAGAACATGATTTAAGATAAAAAGACCTGTCAATGACAGGTCTTTTTTTTATTCTGAAAAAACAATTTCATCATTGATTACCGGAATAAATACGAATATAGTTCCAATAACAGCCGAAAACCTTTTTTACATAATTTTTAGTTTCGGAATACGGGATTTGTTCCACAAATTCATCGGTATCGTTATATTGAAGGGATGATTTCCAAGTTCTAACATTACCGATTCCGCCGTTATATGCAGCTACTGCCGAAACATCGTATCCTTCCAGATATTCTTTCAGGAATTTGTAATAATAATTTCCGAGTTCCAGGTTGTGAGACGGGTTAAATAAAGCCATCGGAATAATAAACCCGAGGTTGTATTTCGAGTTAATATCGGAAGCCGTGGACGGCATAATCTGCATAAGTCCGCTTGCACCGACTGCACTTTGAGCGAGAGGATCAAAATAACTTTCTTCTCTGGTAAGAGCCATCATCAGAGGAAGATTGTTGCCTGCAGCATTTGCATATTTGCTTATTTCATCGTAATAAATTACGGGATATACAAGCCTCCAACGCAAATCGTATTTGTCGGGTTTATCTTTAAGTTCAGCCATTGCATTCCTTGCAATACGCATTGAGCGGGAGTAATCACCTTTTTTATATAAAACCCATGCCCTTATAAAGTCATCATCTCCCGTCAGCTCGTCAACCAAGTCATAATCTCCGAGTTCAACAAGTTTTATAATTAAGTTTCTGCGGGAATATTTATAAGGATATAAAACGGGTTTGACATTCAAATTATTTGTAATCAAAGGATTGCTAAGCCTTTTAAGCCTCAAATATGCTCTGTAAGCATAGTAATTATCGGGATAACGGGTAATTACGTTTTTGTAATAATTTGTATATTCTTCATAATCGTTAGTTTTTTCGGAAATTTTTCCGAGCCAAAACATGACCATGGGAGCGGAATTTGACTCGGGGAATTTGTTCAAATGGTCACGTCCGATTTTTATTGCATCTTCATAATTTTTAGATTTAATCTTAGAAAAGAAAATATTTGAAAGAGCGTCAGCCGAAAATCTTCCGTTGGGGAATTGCAGGTATAGTTTGCTGTAGCAAGATGTCTTATCGCTTTCTTTGGCGCATTTCAGGCTCATGATGTAATCTTTTCCCTGTCCGTGCGACAATGAATAAAGCTTATCAAGCGAACCGGATTTGGAAAGATATATATCTATCACATCAATAAGTTCATCTTCTCCCGCATAATTTGAATAAGCCGATAAGCCGAGTTCCGTAAGCTGTTTAACTTTTTCAATATCATTTAATTTATTATAGTTTTTTACGGCAATCGTCCAGTTTTCATTTATACCGGCTTTTTCAAGAAGTTCTAGAGATTTTTTGTACTTGCCGAAAAGGTAACAGGTATTTGCCATTAAAACGTAATCATCTTTTTGAATATCATTTGTAAACTCAAGCCAGTTAAAAACGGCACTTAGTGCAAGCGTCCCGTAAGGAGCTTTTTTCAGATAATGGCGGAAATAACTTTGAACCTCATCTTTTGCCGATACGGGAACTATTTTTTCATCTTTATACTTGTTTTTCAGCAGATAGCCGAGATAATATTCCGATGCAACGGAATAGTCAGTATCGGGCGCATTTTTTATAATATATTCAAAATAATCTTTTGCGGGTTTGGGTTTACTGTTTATAAGTTTCTGCCCCGCCAGGTAACGTGCTCTGATACTCAAAGGGTGATTCGGATAGTTGTTAAACAGAAGCTGGTAATGTTTAATTTCGGATATCTCATCTCTGAGCATCCTTGCGCATTCCGCTCTGTGGTAGATTGCGGGAACTTTAAGATTTGAAAACAACGAAATTTTTGAAAAAAGATAATAAGCATTTTGGTAATCACCTTTGTAATAACTTTCCAAAGCGCTTACATAGATTTTATCGGTTTTGGACTGCGGCTGATACAAGATTGCAATAGCCAAAACAGCCAGCAGCAAAGCTCCGATACATCCGGCTGTTATTCTGGCTCTCTTATCCCAAGTAATCATAATATTAATATTAGCAAAAATTAATATATAATTCAAGAAATTAATTTTTTATGGTAACATATATAAATAAAGAGAGGTTAGAATGTACGGAATAATTTTGGCAGGAGGTTCGGGAAGCAGGCTTTGGCCGTTATCAAGAGAACTTTATCCGAAACAGCTTTTGAATTTAAATTCGGAAAAAAGTCTTTTACAATCCACGTACGAAAGATTAAGCCGTTTCAGCGAAAATATTGTAAGTATTACAAATACGAAACATTCCTCAAATGTTCGTATGCAATTATCGGAATTTGCGGAAAATCCGGTGATTTTATCCGAACCGGTAGCCAAAAATACCGCACCGGCAATTGTTTTAGCAGTAAAATATATTATGCAAAAAAGCGGTTCCGATCCCGTAATAATCGTTGTACCTTCCGACCATTTAATAGAAGATAACGAAAAGTTCTTTTCTACCGTAAAAAAGGGGGAAGAACTTGCACAAAAAGGTTACATTGTAACTTTCGGCATCAAACCGAATTACCCCGAAACAGGCTACGGATATATCAATACGTCAGAAAAATTTGATAACGGCTTTAAAGTTAAAGAATTTGTCGAAAAACCGGATTTGAAAACGGCGCGGGAATACCTTTCCCGCGGAACGTATTTCTGGAACAGCGGCATATTTATGTTTAAAGCGTCAATTTTGATTGAAGAAACAATAAAACATGCTCCCGAAATTGCAAAAATTGCGGAAAACATTGATTTTGACAAGTCTGATGAAATTCCGTTTTTGGAATTTGATAAAATGCCTTCAATTTCAATAGACTACGCGATTATGGAAAAATCGGATAAAATTGCACTGGTCAAACTTGAAAGCGACTGGAATGATTTGGGTTCGTGGCAATCAATATATGACGTAAGCAAAAAAGACAAGAATGGCAATGTTTTTGTCGGACATGTTCTGGATGAGGATTCAAAAAATTCGTTTGTTTATTCATCATCAAAACTTGTTGCGACAATCGGTCTTGAAGATACGGTTATTGTTGAAACCGAAGATGCGATACTTGCTTGCAAAAAAGACCGTGCACAGGATGTAAAACATATCTATGAAACACTGAAGAAGCAAAACGACAATACACATCTTATACACAAAACAGTGTATCGTCCGTGGGGTTTTTATACCGTAATAGCGCAGGGAGAAGGTTTTTTAACTAAAATTATCCACGTAAATCCCGCACAAAAGCTTTCTGTACAATCACACAATTTCAGAAGCGAACACTGGGTAGTTTTATCCGGCACCGCTAAAGTTGTTCTTGAAGGCAAAGAATTAATTCTTTCACCGGGGCACAGTGTGGATATACCTTTAAAAGCGATTCACTCACTGCAAAACCCTTATAAAGAACATCTTGAAATAATCGAAGTACAAAAAGGCAGTCCTTTAATAGAAGATGATATCGTCAGATATGAGGATATGTACGGCAGAGTATAACCGGCAATAGGTTAATCGGGACTTTTCGGATACTTCATATTGCTGTGTTGTCTTGAGCTGTATAAAAGAAAAAAAACTTAGATTATGCAATATTTTTCCATTGCTTTCACAAATCCGTTATTATCTACGGTATCGGTTATATAATCGGCATATTTTTTTAGTTCTTCCGTTGCATTGCCCATAGCGACTTTAATTCCGCCTGATTTCAAAAGCTCTATATCGTTATTTTGATCTCCTATTGCAAGAACTTCTTCTTTTTTTATACCCCATTCCCTGCAAAGAAACTCAACCGCACGGGACTTTGTTGCTTCTTTATCGGAAATCTCGCAAAAGTAAGGAGTTGATTTTACAATATACAAATTCGGATATTTATTTTTTAAATAATTTAACCATTCCGTTACCGTATCCGCATCATCGAATTTTATCGCAAGAATTTTGTTAACACCTTTAATTTCAAGATTATCGAAATTGCAGACTTCATAATTTATAAGTCTTTCATTTGTGTAGCGTTTTACGATTTCATTATCATTTTCAACGTACAAAACATCGTTCATATAAAGATTTATATGAACTTTATTTTCTCTTGCCCATTTAATAATTTCTTTTGCAACGGAAGAATCCAAATCTTTGCGGTAATAAACTTTTCCGGCCTTGTCCTTAATAAATCCGCCCTGATAAGATATAATCGGAGTGTCAATCCCGAGCTCATCGGCAAGAAATTGTGCCGCTTTGTGCATTCTGCCTGTAGCAAGCACAACTTTTATGCCTTTGTCCCGTAAAAATTTTATACATTTTTTTACCTCTGAGGTAAAGTTTACGAAATCATATTTAAGTATAGTTCCGTCAATATCGGTTGCGACCATCTTAATCATAAAAAGCCCTCATAAGTGCACAAATTGTCTTTGCGTCACTGATTTCACCGTTTTTTATCATCTTTAAAACATCTTCTTTTTTGTATTCGCAGGGTTGTAAAATCTCTCCGAAATCAGGATTGCACTCTATAAATTGAAGATTTTCGGCTTTATAAAGGTATAATTTTTCATCACTGTATCCGGGCGATGTATAAATATATCCCAAATCCGTCCATTTTTCCGCACGGTATCCGGTTTCTTCTTCTAATTCTCTTTTTGCGGCACAAAGAGGTTCTTCCCCTTTTTCAAGTTTTCCTGCGGGAAGTTCGGTTAAGACTTTTTTAAGCGGATAACGGAATTGTTTTACAAAAAGTATTTTGTCTTCTTTGAGTGCCAGAATAACTACACCGCCGGAGTGTTTGACAACTTCTCTCAATGATGTCGTACCGTCGGAAATTTCCGCATTGTCCCTCAAAACCGTTACTACTTTACCGTTGTATACTATCTCAGAATTTAGTGTTTTTTCCGTGAAATCCATATTTTTATTTTATCATAAACAGCTGTTATGTAAAATTTTTGCATACCACGGGATTTAGTAATATACTTTAGTTATGAAAAATATAAGGCAGAGTATTACCAACATTCACAGGGACAGCTGGGTTGAAATAAATCTTGAAAACGCATCATACAACATGCGTCAAATCAGAAACCATACTCCGGAAGGAGTTAAACTTCTTGCGGTTGTAAAAGCAGATGCATACGGTCACGGCTCAGTCATGCTTGCACCGACACTTCTTGCCTCCGGAGCGGATATGCTCGGTGTTGCATCAATTGACGAAGGCGAAGATTTAAGACGGGCAAATATTAACTGTGATATTCTTGTACTTGGTGCGGTACCTGTTTGGGCTGTCGAAAATGCCGTCAAATCGGATTTGATTATCTCCGTATTTTCAAAAGAACACCTTGATGCCTGCAAACAGGCTTATAAAAGAACCGGAATTAAACCTAAAGTTCATATAAAGCTTGATACCGGAATGAACAGAATAGGTATATCCGAGGATGATGCAAAAGAATTTATTGAAAAAGTTCAAAGTGCCGATTATTTGGAGTTAGGCGGAATATTTACCCACCTTGCTAACGCGGAAAACAGAGAAAAAACTCAAATTCAGATTGATAAATGGAATAAGATTATCTCACAAGTCAATACTGACGGGCTTTTACTGCATATCCTAAATACCGCCGGCACGATGTGTTATGATGTGCCTAATTCAAACATGCGCCGTGCGGGAATTGCACTTTACGGACTTTATCCTGATTTACCCGAAGATTGTACGGAAAAAATTCATTTGAAACCCTTGATGTCATTAAAAGCCAGAATAGTTAATATTCACGAAGTCCGTGACGGAGAAGGCGTAAGCTACGGACATACATATATTGCAAAAGGCACAAGAACGGTTGCGACTGTTCCTTTGGGTTATGCTGACGGAGTTCCCAGAGGTTTGTCCAATAAAATTTACGCAAAGCTGAACGGAAAAGAAATTCCGCAAATCGGAAACATTACAATGGATCAGATGATGTTTGATATTACCGGAGTTGATACAAAATGCGGCGATATTATAACACTTCTTGACGAAAACAATACAATTGACAGGTGGGCGGAAATTTTAGGAACCATAAATTATGAGTTGACCTGCCGTCTTAAAGTAAGACTCGGGAGAGTTTATACAAGATAGGAGTAAAAATGTCTCAACAGTTTGATTTGGGAATAATAGGAGCAGGACCTGCCGGTTATACCGCAGCTTTTCAGGCTCGAAAGCAGGATATGTCCGTTGTCCTTTTTGAGAAGGACAAAGTCGGCGGGGTATGCCTTAATAAAGGCTGTATTCCGACAAAAGCAATTCTGCACTGCGCCGAAGTTTACGAACAGATGAAGTACGCTTGTGATTTGGGGATTAGTGCCGATAATGTCAAGGCAGATTACAAAAAAGTTGTGGAACGTAAAAATATTATTGTGGAAAAGTTGAGAAAAGCTCTTGAACTTTCTCTTAAAAATGCGGGAATTATCGTTGTTAACAGTGAAGCTTCAATAGCTGACGGCAAAATACTTGCGGACGGGCAGATTTATGACTGTAAAAAAATTCTGCTTGCAACGGGTTCAAAACCCGCAGACTTTGAGGGAATGAGATTTGATCATAAATTTATCCTTAACTCTGATGATATTTTGGAACTTGACACACTTCCCAAAAATATTTTGATAATAGGTTCGGGTGCTATTGGTATTGAATGGGCAAGAATATTTAATTCGTTCGGAGTTGATGTCAGTATAGCAGAGATTGAAGAACATCTTCTGCCGTCTGCGGATATTGAAGTTTCAAAACGTACGGAAAGAATTTTTAAGTCCAAAAATATAAAAATGTATCTCAAAACCCGCGTTGAAAAGATTGAAAACGGACATGTAATTTTATCGAACGGCGAAACTCTTACCCCTGAAACAGTTTTGCTCTGTGCCGGAAGAATACCGAATAAAGGTGATATCGGTGATGCTTCGGGGAAAATTCAGCTTGCACATTTTGCCATAAAACAGGCAATTGCCGAAGTTTCCGGAATAGATTTTGATGAAAATTTAACACCTTCGGTTATATACGGCTGTCCCGAAATTGCATGGACAGGAAAAAGGGAACAGGATTTAGAGCCGGGAACTTATAAAAAATCACTTTTGCTTATTTCAGCACTTGGCAAATCTCATTGCGATAATTGTACCGAAGGTTTTATAAAAATTCTTTCGCGCGGAGATAAAATCATCGGCGCACATATTATTTCAAAGGAAGCTTCGGCATTAATTCAGCAAATAACAATCGCTATGCAGAATAACATAGCGATTGATGATTTGAAAAAAGTTTGTTTTGCTCATCCGACTTATTCGGAAGGCATATTTGAAAGCTTGTTTAAACTAAATTAGTATGTGCCTGTCCAAAAAGGCGGTCTGCCAAAATTCCAGTAAGAATTTGTAGGATTGTAATCTTTGCGTTTTCTTCTGAACCATTTTCTTTTTGTTTTGGTTTCAGCTTTAACATTTTCCTGTGTTGAAGAAACATTTACTTCGGAAGTTGTTTCCGTTAAAGAACCCGGAACCTGATACAGTTCGGCATAAGCACAACCCGTAAAACTCAATAAACATAATAAAGTTATTAAATTTTTTTTCATAGTTCTACTCCTTTTGATAACATTATAATCATGTTTATAAATAAAATCAACATAATTTGACTTTATGTTTACTAAATTTTAAAAATTTGTTAAACAAAACTTTTGATTATACAATGGCATTATGCACTCAAGATTGCCCGAATACTTGAAACGACCGATTATTGACACCGATAAGACAAGAACGGTCAGAAGAATTTTGAAAACAAATTGTTTAAATACGGTTTGCGAAAATGCAAGATGCCCAAATAAAAATGAGTGCTACACAAAACACACGGCTACATTTTTAATTATGGGCAATACCTGCACAAGAAACTGCCGATATTGTAATATTGCCTGTCAAAAGCCCGAACCGCTTGATATTGAAGAACCTTCCCATATAGCACGGGCTGTTAAAGATTTGGGATTAAAATATGCGGTCATAACTTCGGTTACAAGAGATGATTTACCGGACGGCGGCGCGGAACATTTTGCAAACTGTATTTATGAGATTAGAAAACTTTGTTCCGACACCAAAGTTGAAATTCTAACCCCTGATTTTAAAGGGGATAAAAATTCGCTTGATATAATAATAAAAGCGCATCCCGATGTTTTCAATCACAATATCGAAACCGTAAAGGCTCTTTTTAAAACCGTTCGTCCGCAAGGAAATTATGATTGTTCCGTTGATGTTTTAAAATACGTAAAAGAAAACAGCAATATTTTGACTAAATCAGGCTTGATGATAGGACTTGGCGAAACTTTTGAACAAATTGAGCAGACTTTTTACGATTTAAAATCTGCCGGTTGTGATATTTTGACTGTGGGACAATATATTCAGCCTTCAAAAGAACATCTTGAAGTGTCAAAGTATTATACGCTTGAAGAATACGACAAATTAAAACTGCTTGCACAAAAAATCGGGTTTAATCATTACAAAATAGAACCGCTTGCAAGAAGTTCTTATATGGCATCGGAATTAATTTAAAAACCTGTATATAGCGGAACACGACAATTTCCCGCATAAAAAAAGAGCCCGTTAAGGCTCTTTTTTTTATGTATTTTACTTGTCATCGAGTGCCGCAACACCGGGGAGAACTTTTCCTTCAATAAATTCAAGAGAAGCTCCGCCTCCCGTGGAAACGTGAGTGAAATCTTCCGCTTTGCAGAATTTTTTAGCTGCCGAAACGGAGTCGCCGCCGCCGATAACAGATACAGCGCCATTTTTGGTTGCTTCAACAATAGCTTCCAGTACCGCTTTCGTTCCTTCAGCAAACTTCGGATTTTCAAATGCACCTACAGGGCCGTTCATCAAAATTGTTTTTGAAGATTTCAAAACTTCCGCAAACGCTTTTCTTGAGTCTAAACCTGCGTCAACACCTTCAAATCCGTCCGGAATTTCATTTATTTTAACGAATTTGTTTGTACCGTTGCCTGAAAAATCATCAGTTACAAGGACATCCGATGCCATAACAAGTTTAACGCCTTTATCTTTAGCTTTCTTTTCAATTGCTTTTGCAACTTCAAGCTGGTCATCTTCGCAAATTGAATTTCCGATTTTACCGCCGTTAGCTTTTACAAAAGTATAAGCCATGCCGCCGCCGATAATCATATTGTCTACTTTGTCAAGCAGGTTTTCAAGTACACCGATTTTTGACGAAACTTTTGCACCGCCGACTACTGCCGTGAAAGGTCTTGTCGGATTGTCAAGCGCCTGAGAAAGGCATCTGATTTCTTTTTCCATCAACAATCCGGATACCGCAGGTTTCAAAACTTTTGCAAGTTTTGCGGTTGATGTGTGATTTCTGTGTGCCGCACCGAAAGCATCGTTAACATAAAAGTCGCCAAGTTTTGCAAGTTCGTTTGCAAAAGTCATATCATCGTCTTTTGCTTCTTCTTCTTTGTAAAAACGAATATTTTCCAAAAGTGCTACCTGACCGTCTTTCAGATTTGCAAGTTCTTTATCTGCACCTTTACCTACCGGTGATTTTACAAACAGAACTTCTTCACCCAAAACTTTTGACATGTGTTTTGCAACGGGTTCAAGTGAAAATTCGGTATTCCATTCACCTTTCGGGCGTCCGAGATGAGCCATAAGAATAATTTTAGCTCCTTTTTCACGTAAAGCATTCACTGTCGGTACAATTGCCTGAATTCTCGTATCGTCCGTTACGTTTTTGTCAGCGTCTAAAGGTACATTTACATCAACTCTGATAAGAGCGCGTTTACCTTTGATATCGCCTAAGTCATTGATAGATTTTTTCATTTTTGCATCTCCTTCTTTAAATGAAAATTTACAATCCTATAATACAAAAAACATGAAATTAATCCAAATTTTTTAAATGTTCGGTTTTATGCAATTTTATATAATTAAAATTCTCCGATTTACCGATTAAAATATTTCAAATCTGTTTTATTTTCTGATTGAGGAGGATTTCAAATGAAGAAAAAAATAATAATAGGAGCGTTAATTATAACAGCATTTGCAGGAGGATACTCAATCAATAACATAGCAATTTCAAAATCATCTCCTGAATACAGAGTTGCGGTTATTGATATTCAAAAGATTGTTGCGGGTTCCTCGGAGATTTCCGCTTTGAAAGCCGAACAGGAAAAACAAATTCAAAATATGCAAAATACAATAAACAAAGCAAGAGAGGAAATTGCAAAAGAAAAAGATTCCGCAAAAATTGCACAGCTCGAAGAAAAATACAGAAAGGAGATTTCACAGGCAAAGCTTGCGCTTGATGAATCTTATAATCAAAAATTAAGCGCAATAGACAGTAAAATTAAAACGGCCGTCGTTGAAAAAGCTCGTTCAATGAATTATAACATCGTACTGCCGAAAAATACCGTTCTTTTCGGCGGAGATGATATAACCGATCAGGTTGCATCAATTATTAAGTAATTATGCTATAATATGGTTAATGAACGATAACTTGAAGCAAACTCTAAAACTTTTGCCGCCGCTTCCGGGATGCTATATTTATTACAACAAAGACGGAGAGGTAATTTACGTAGGCAAAGCAAAAATTTTAAAACGCCGTGTGATGAGTTATTTTAACCGCAAACACGACAGTATAAAAGTTACCGTTCTTGTATCACAGATTGAAAGGCTTGAATATATAATTACCAATACCGAAGTGGAAGCACTTATTCTTGAGAGCCATTTAATTAAAAAATACAAACCGAGATATAACATTCTGCTTAAAGACGATAAAAAATATCCGTATTTTCTTATTACGGATGAAGATTTTCCGCGGATTTCAATTGTACGCAAGAAAAACATGAATCCCGAAAAAGGCAGATATTACGGGCCTTATACAGATATTCGCGCAATGCATGCCACATTGGATTTTTTAAAAAAAATATTTCCTTTGAAACAGTGCAAGTCACCGAAATTTAAAGACCGTCCCTGCCTTTATTATCAAATCGGCAGATGTCTTGCACCATGTCAAAATCTTGTAACTTCAAATGAATATAAAAAAGTAGTTGAGCAGGCGGAGCTGTTTTTATCCGGAAAACAGTCGGAATTAATGAAACAGCTAAAAGAGCAAATGGAAATATATTCCGAATCCCTTCAATTTGAAAAAGCCGCTAAACTTCGTGACAGTTATAATGACCTTAAAAAAACACTCGAAAAGCAGAAAGTTGTTTATGAAAATACAAAGCTGAATGAAGATATTATATCTTTACTCTGTGATGACGGAATATTTGCAATTGTCATTTTGATGATTAGAGAAGGAAGACTCATTGATAAAAAAGATTTTGTTTACGAAGTTGAAGAAGATGACAAGACCGAATTTTTTGCAACTTTCTTCAAAGAATATTACAGCACATTAAAATTAGAATTTCCCGACAAAATTGTATCTAATGAGCTGGAAGCTGTCGGAGAAAAAGCACTTTATGAAGAATGGCTTGAAATTCTTGCACAAAAGAAAGTAAAAATAAGTTACGGGAAATCCGTTCAGGGAAAAGAATTGCAGGCACTTGCAGATAAAAATGCAAAAGTCGTTCTTGACAATGCAAAGATTGCCAAAATGACAAAAATCAGAGACGATTTCAATGAAATAGGCTCTTATCTTACCGAGAAGTTGAAATTGAAAAATTTCCCTCACAGAATGGAATGCTATGATATTTCTCATATTCAGGGAACTAATACCGTTGCATCAATGGTAACGTTCATTAACGGTGTTAAAAAACGTTCCGAATACAGGAAATTTAAAGTGAAATCGACAGAGGGCAAACCTGACGACTTTCTTTCAATGAAAGAAGTCTTGACACGCAGACTCAATCATCTTGGGGAAGAAAAATGGGAAAAACCTGACTTGATAATAATAGACGGCGGCAAAGGACAGCTTTCAAGTGTTATGAAAATTATAGAAGAACTCGGTATCAAAGATATTGATGTTGTAAGCTTGGCTAAAAAGAATGAAGAAATATTTCTTCCCAATAAGTCAAAACCGGTTCTTCTTCCGAGAAATTCAAGCGCTTTGTTTTTATTCCAAAGAATAAGAGATGAAGCTCACAGATTTGCGATAACATTCCACAGAAAGCTGCGTTCTAAATCTATGGTTAAAGCTTAGTCTGTTTGTCGTATGCTCTGCCTCTGTTTTCCTTGGCAACTTTCCAGCAGCTGTTAATTGCGGCAATTACGTTAGGATTAGCTATCCAGCGTGCAACATATCTGTCATCAGGGCCGAGACTTCCGTTGTTTTTCTCCAAAGTTTTAATATCGTATTCAACTTCCGACATTCCGATTATTATTATCACGTGCGGCTCAGGATTAGAAGGAATATTAATTTTAAGGCTTAAATTATTATATCTTTCAGGTCTTAAATTTCCTTTATTATGTGCATCCGATTGAATTTCAATAAGAAATGCTTTTAAATCATCAGCCAATTCATTTAATGTTTTTGCCATTATTGCTACCTCAAATTATTAATCATGGTACTGGATTCCGCTAAACAGCATATCGGTTATATCCAGTTTTTTAGCTTTAAGTCTTAATTCCACACGTCTGCTTTTGTTATAATCTTCTTTTCCGTCAGTAAGAACGGGTTCGGAATAACTCTTTCCTTCCACAACAAGTATTTTTCTTAATTGAGCGCTGTATTGTTTATCAAAATTTGTGCTGAATATGTAATCCGCAACAGAGTTTGCCCTTTGAAGGCTTAATGTCATATTTTTCATATATTGAAGATCGGGATTTTTAATTCCCGAAAACATTTGACTGTCAGTATGTCCTTGAATAATAATACTTTCTATCTGAGTAATAAGTTCGGGCTTTGAAAAAATAGTGTTAATGTATATCGGAATAAGTTTGTTAAGGTAAGTTTTTCCGTTTGGAGAAAGATTATAACTTCCGGTTTCAAATAATTCCAAATCGGAAATTTTTATATCACCGGTCATAGGATCAACTTGAGCTTGAATATTTGCGGCTTCAAGCTTTTCTATGAGTTCTTTGTTAGCCTGCATCTGTTCTTTTTTCTGGTTTATTGTTTCCTGTGTAAAACCTGTCATAGCCAGAACAAACAATGTCATGAAAATAATCGCCAAACCTAACAAAAGGTCGGACATCGTAACCCAAAATATATTTCCCGCATCTTCTTCCGTTTTACTTCTTCTTACTGATATTGCCATTCATTACCCCTAAAACAAATCATCCACATCATCACCGGATGATGCACTTTTTGCAACATCTTTCATTGTTTTGTTAACCTGATTCATTCCGAAAATAAGGTTTTCCAAATACGGAACCAAATTACTTGCTATCCCTGCCGTGAAAGCTGTTTTGAAATGCTCAGGCATTGATGTAATAAGATGTGACATTGAATTATTTTGAATTTTTGTTTCTTTTAAAAGTTCCAAAAGGAATTTTTCGGATGAAATATTATCAAACAATTTGCCTATAACATCTTCACATTTTGCAAGTACAGATCTGCATTTTTTCTGGTACAAAACTCTTTCAAAAATCAAAAACAGCAGTGATGAACCTACCGCAAATACTGATACAAGTGCTGCAGTCTGCATGCTTGACATCAGGTTTGCAACTGATGAAATCGTTCTTTCCTGTGATGAAAAGTCAATTTTACCGAATGCCGTTGCGATTTTCAAGAATGTAAACAACGGTCCGAAACCTGTCAAAATTGTCGGAATGGATTGTAAAAATTTATTGTTAAATTTTGATGTTACAAGAGTTTCTTCATTAAAGAAATATAAAGGATCAACGGTTGTTTGAATATTTTGAACCGTTGAAGACACTTCTTTGTATGTCAAGCTGTTATCTTTTCCCTTCAAAGCTACGGATTCGGAAAATACCAGAGTATTTTTAAATTCCATCCAGGGAGCAGATACATAAGGATTTGCACTCATCCATTCATCAATTTCTTTAAAACGAAAATTCAAATCGTTTTTCTTAAACATTGATATAAATGAGAAGAATATATTAAGATTTTTGTTTACAAACGTATAATTTTTCAAACAATAAAATATTGAAAATAAAAAAGTAAATAATACTACCAGAATAGGAATATCCGTAAGTATATGAATAATTTGCATAACTCTCCTTTTTTTATTTTATTCTATCATATTTACCTTGTATCGGCAAATTTATTATATATTTTTTTTCCGATTGTGCCAATACTTCAATTGTTTGATACTGGACAAACCCGAAAAAATAATTATAATTGGTTTTATGTCAGACTTAAATTTGGGACATTTAATTTCAAGATACGTAAATTATCAATCCGTAAATTCGCATCGTCAGTCGGCACCGCCGCCTGAAAATTCATTTACGGCATCCGCTCAGCCTGCTTCGCAGTCCGCAGCGGCGCCAAAATCCGTTCCCGCTCCGCAAGCCGCTGAAATGGCGGAAGTTGATCAATCGGTTTACGTAAAAGATATGATGAAGCTGCCTAAAAATATGAATGAGCTTTTATATATTCTGCAAAGGAATATGACACTTGCCCAGTTTAATCAAAGATTTGCAAATATGCAGGGAAGAAATTCTCTTTCTCAAACTCAGGCGCAAATTTTAGCTCAGCTTCAGGGTTTGTCGCTCGGTGAAGCTCAAAACTTAATTATGAACGGGAACAAAGCTCTTATAAGCCAAATGCAAAGTGCTTTGAGAAATCTGCCTATATCATCATCGGGGTTAATAAATCTTAGTGATATAGCGGTTATGATTCAGGCAAACGGTAAAGATGCAATTGCAAAACTTATTACAACAATGGCAAATTCGGCAAAACTCGGGATTAGCGATTTGACACAGCTTAAAGAAACCGCAAAAATAATTAATGCAAGTGTTGCGGCAGCTTCTAAAAATGACAACGCGCAAACAATGAAACTTTTAATGCTTTTATATCTGCCATGGCTGCCCTTGCAAGAGGGAACGGGATTTGACCTGGAAATTGAAACCGGCGCATCAGGCGATGATAAAGACAGTATTTTAATAATCACAATTACCACGTTAAATTTCGGCAATGTAATTGCAACTTTGGTTTTGGAAAATTCAAATTCGATACATGTTAATATTGAATGTACAAATGAATTTCCTAAAGATGAACTTTTGATGCGCATTGAAAATGATGAAAAACATTATTCAATGGAATCGGTCGTTTCGTTTGAAACGAGTTCTCAAAAAAATGCCCCTCAAAAACAAGAAAAAGCTCAGGCTAAAATAAATATGTCAAATACAAATGAGATTAACCCGTTTTTACTTTTGATGGCGCATACCGTAATAAAACATGTCATGGAAATAGACCGTAACACATCGGAAGGTGTTACAACACATTTTGATTAAAAGGAGAAATATATGAGATTTTTACATGTAATGCTTAGAGTTAAAGATATAGATAAATCAATGGATTTTTACACAAAGCTTCTCGATATGAATCTTGTAAATACCATAAAACTTAACGACTGTATTTTGTATTTTTTAAGCGATGAGGACGGACAGACGCAAATAGAGTTAACCTCAAATTTTGAAACTCCTCAAGACGGATACACAGTCGGCAATGCATTCGGACATTTGGCATTTGGAATAAAATCTTTTGAGGAATTTACGGACAAGCTTCACTCAATGGGCTTTGAATATTTGTATGAACCGTATTATATGCCTGAAGCCGATCTGACCGTTGCATTTATCAAAGATCCTGACGGCAACGAAATTGAGATTATAAAGAATTAGCTATTTCTGTCCGTTAAAAGCTTTTAAACCGATGTACTTTCCTGCGGAACCCAGTTTCTGTTCAATTCTCAAAAGCTGATTATATTTAGCCATTCTGTCAGAACGTGATGCCGAACCGGTTTTAATTTGTCCGCTGTTAACCGCAACCGCTAAATCCGCAATAAAAGTATCTTCGGTTTCACCGGAACGGTGAGAAATTATGGTTGTATAACCCGATGCGTGAGCCATGGATATTGCATCAAGAGTTTCGGAAAGCGTACCGATTTGATTAACCTTTATCAATATGGAATTTGCAACATTACGTTTGATACCGTCAGCAAGCCGTCTGGTATTGGTTACGAAAAGGTCATCTCCGACAAGCTGGCATCTGCCGCCGATTTTACGGGTAAGCATCTCCCAGCCTTCCCAATCCTGTTCCGCCATACCGTCTTCAACAGAAATAATCGGATATTTTTCAACCCAGCCTTCTAAAAACTCGGTCATTTCAGCGCTGTTAAATGATTTTCCTTCGCCTTTAAGTATATATTTACCGTTTTCGTAAAATTCGGAAGAAGCGACATCAAGGCAAATTTTTATTTGATTTGTGTTGTATCCGGCTTTTTCAACAGCCTCAAGTATAACTTCAATCCCTTCGGAGTTTGAGCTTAAATTGGGTGCAAATCCGCCTTCATCCCCTACTGATGTTGCCATGCCTTTTTTATTCAGAACTTTTTTAAGCGTGTGAAAAACTTCCGAACCCATTTGCAAAGCATGCTGGAAATTTTCGGCACCGACGGGAGCAATCATAAATTCCTGAAAATCAATATTATTGTCTGCATGAGCACCGCCGTTTATTATATTCATCATCGGAACGGGAAGTGTAAGCGCATTTATACCGCCGAGATATCTGTACAAAGCCATTCCGTATGCTAACGAGGCAGCTTTTGCAACTGCAAGGGATACACCTAAAATTGCATTTGCACCGAGTTTGGATTTATTTTCCGTACCGTCCATATCAATCATGAATGTATCAATTTCTTTTTGGTGAGAAGCTTTTTCACCGATAAGTTCCGGTGCAATAATGTTGTTAACATTATCAACGGCTTTTTGAACACTTTTGCCCAGATATTTAGAGTTGTCGCCGTCACGGAGCTCAAGTGCTTCAAAAATACCTGTTGATGCACCTGACGGAACGGCAGCACGTCCGATAATTCCGCTTGTAAGTTTTACATCGACTTCAACAGTCGGATTCCCGCGGGAATCTAAAATTTGTCTGGCATAAACATCTTCAATATAAGTTGACATAACACTACCTCGCTTTGTATTAATTTTGTCATAAATTTTCAAACTTTTCAAGTGGTAAATTATTATTTTCACCTTCGCTTTCAAACGGAATAAAATTCACCGTTTAATGCATTAAACACATTCAAGCCGTAAAAAGCCGTACAAACGGATGTAGGTTATTATGTTAAATTTTAATATTTTTGTGCAATAATAAAATTATGTACAGAATAGGTTTGGGCTACGATATACACAAATTAACCGAAGGCAGGGATTTAATTATCGGCGGAGTAAAAATTACCCACGAAAAAGGGCTTTTAGGGCATTCCGATGCTGATGTGTTAATCCATGCAATAATTGACGGTATGCTTGGAGCTTTGAGTTTATCGGACATCGGAACTCTTTTTCCCGATACGGACGACCTATACAAAGATATTGACAGTACTTTACTGCTGAAAAAGGTTTACGAAATTATAAAAAGCAAAAAATATGCAATAGAAAACATAGACAGTAATATCATTGCACAAAAACCCAAAATGATGCCTTACATCCCTAAAATGAAAGAAGTTTTGTGTGAAATACTTGAAATTGAACCCGAAAGACTTTCAATTAAAGCCAAAACAAATGAAAAGATGGACGCTGTCGGTCAGGAGCTTGCAATAGAAGCGCATACTGCCGTTTTGCTTAAAAAAATATAATGTATAGTGAAATAAAAAACAGATTATTAAAAGAATCGGAAAATGATTACAAAAAATTTTGTTCATCATTAATTCCAAACATTGACAACATTTTGGGAATAAGACTTCCGATTTTGAGAAAAATTGCGCGGGAAATATATAAAAGCGGTTCATGGCAAGATGTTTTGTCCCGCAATAAAACAGAATTTATGGAAGAAACAATGCTTCAGGGAATGGTTATCGGCTTGATTAAAGATGACAATTTTTTGGATTATGTAAAAGATTTTATTCCCAAAATTGATAACTGGTCGGTATGCGACAGCTTTTGTGTAAGTCTGAAACAAACAAAAACTCACCCAAAACAGGTTTGGGAATTTATTCAACCGTATTTCAAATCCGGCAAAGAATATGAAAAACGTTTTGCATATGTAATGTTATTAACTTACTTTACGGATGACGTAAAAATTGCTCTGACTCTCATTGACAGTTTTAAAGACGAAAGATATTACGCACAAATGGGTTGTGCGTGGGCACTTTCCGTAATTTTTGTAAAACACCCGAAAGAAACACTTGAATATCTCAAACATTCCAAACTGGATAATTTCACCTTCAACAAAAGTATTCAAAAAATCAGAGAATCGTTCAGAGTTGACAGAGAAACAAAGAATTATCTGAAAACCCTGCTCAGAGGCTGAAATTAAAATTGAGTATAATTACAAGTTCATCGTTAAAAAAGTTTTCGGGAAACTCTTTAAAAGGTGCGGCATTTTTAATCGCTTCTCCCGCATTTTCGTCCAATTCCTTAATCTTTGACGATTTTAGAATTCTGCATTTTTTTACGGTACCGTCTTTATTCAGTGTCAAAGCTATCTGTACAAGTAAATCTTTTTGGCCTTTGGCAAGAGCGCCTATCTGTTTGCGTGAAGGCACTTTCCAGGATTTGTTAACCTTTTCTCTGACTTGTTTTACATAAGGTTCATAATCAACGTATTTGCCGTCGGCGGAAAAAACATAAGATTCTTTATCCGATACAAAAACCTGCACGGCATGTAATTTTCCTGACGGGTAGTCATACAAAATTCTGCATTTTTGAAGTTCCGGACGGCGGAAAGATATATATTTTAATTCGTTTGAATCAATACCGTAAATCAATTCCGCATCGCTGTATTTTACGTAATAATAAGATTTGTTCTGCGTTCCGTCATCTTTAACCAAAGTAAAATCATGATAATATTTCGGATATCTTGACGTTCTTATATAAGGTTTTATTTTGCTGAAAATAATTGATAATGTTTCGTTAATCTTTTCATAACTTGCACTCTGTTCGGGCTTTATATATTCAGGTTCAACCCTGTCAGCCGAAAAACACGGTAAAGCAAATATTAATAAACACAAAAAAATTATTTTTTTCATATTAAACTCCTTTACAATTTTATCATGATAATTTCAAAATTCCAAAATTATAAGACCTTAAATTTTTAAGTTATGTAAAAAAACGCCATAAAATCCTAAAGTTTATCGGTAAAATTCCGATAAAAAATATTGTTGACTTTAATAAAAAAATTATTAAACAGAGGGATATGACATCAATAAATACAATTTGTAATAAACAATCCATAGCCGTATCGGTCTATAAAGGCGAAGAACTTAGCATAACTACCAAAATGAGATTGGAAGCACTGGGTATAGATCCGTCAACGGTAACTTCACAAGCACAGGCAGAAATACTGATAGCGCAGGCGGAGGCTGCGCAGAAACAAAACAATTCAGGACATCAACAAGGAGGAGGTAATTCATCACATCAAGAACTGATTTCTGAAGCTAAGGAACTTGCATTTGAAACAGGTGCAAATATTTCCGGTAATGATACGCTGGATGAGATGCTTGAAAAGATAGCGGAAAAATTAAATACTTTGGCGAAAGATCCGTCAAAAGCACAACAAGTTCAAAGTTATCAATCCCGGCTTATTAATTTGGCAAATAAAGCAGATGTAACGGTTCACATACAGCAGAATATTTTTGACACTATGGATATGATATCCGTAAGCAATAAACTTATTTTAGGTTTGAATTGAAAAATATAAGGCTTTCTCGAACGAGAAAGCCTTTTTAGTGATTGTCTTTTTCTTTTATTATCAGTTCGTAACCGAGAAAATCCAATATTTCCGAAACAGTTTGAAACTTTACCCTTTTGTTTCGGAACTGAGTTGATAAACCGCTTCCTAAAGGAACATCGCAACCTCTTTCACGAAGCAATTTTGCTGTCTGTCTCATTGATAAGCCTTTTCTCAGCAAACAAATTTCGACTTCTTCTTTTATATTCAACATACCGACATTTTAATTTATTAAACAAATACTTGACAATTTTATAAATCAATGAAATAATATAGGAGTCAATGAGTTTATATAGCATTCAAATGTAACTAATATACTTTTTATAAAAAGTATAAATATTGCTTCTCTCCCTGCTTGCAGGGAGTTTTTATAAATAATCCGTATAAATATACTCACGGGCAGTGAAATTTCTTCTTAAATCCGAAAAGAATATTTTCGGAGGATTTTTATGAAGAAATTATTTATACTAGCATCAATTCTGTTTTATATACTTAACCCCGCAATATCTGAAGAACTCGTTAAACAGCAGTCAAAATACCCTGATTACGGATATATGTATCTCGGAAAAGATAAATTTGAAAAAATAAACCGTAAAGTTTTTAACTTTAATTTAGGGTTAAACAAATACGCAATCCGTCCGGTACACATTTTATGGTCATCAATCATGCCCGAATACGGGATAGAGAGAATACAAAGTGCTTACAAAAATATAGAATATCCGAAACGGTTAATAAGCAGTCTTATACAAAAAGATTTCAAGACATCAAAAAATGAAACCATAAGATTTTTAACTAACACCACCGTAGGTTTGGGCGGAATGTTTGATCCCGCAAAACATTTTTTAAAAATAGAACCCTCAAGTGAAGATATGGAACAGGCATTAACCAAATGCAAATGTAATTCAGGGCCGTATCTTGTACTGCCCGTCATGTCCGGAACAACGACAAGAGGACTTGCGGGTAAACTTCTTGATACTTCGTTAAATCCGACAACTTACGTCGGTACACCTATACTTGCAATGGTTAAGGCGGGGTTAACGGTAAACAGAACTTCTTTTGCACAACCGTTAATAAAAATGATTGAATCGACTTACGCCGATCCTTACGAAATTGCAAGAAAAATGTACGGGATAGACAATTTTATAAAATGTCAAAATTATGACAGAAAAGAGGTTTTGGCAGAAGGGTTTAAACAGAATGAACCGCTTCCGGGAGAAATAAACCCCGAACTTGTTGAAAATACTCTGAACAGGCAGAACAATGATAACACTTATGATTATGATGAGCTTGCGGTATCCGATACTATAAAGGGCGGAACAAATTTTGATAACATCATCTTAAAAAATTACGGTACAAACCTACCGAAACTGCCCGCAGATATAATTTTGTACGGGTATAATCCGCAAAACCCCGTAGTTGATTCAATGAGAACGGCACTGTTTGATTTGCCCGAAACAGACAAATCTTTTTGGAACGATTTATCAATATGGAACAGAAGCTTCGGCAAAAGAATAAAAACATCTTCGGTAAGTGTAACACCCGACAAAGACGAATATAAATTCCGCTATATTATGCAAAAAGATAAAAACTCACCGCTTGCAATAATTTATCCGTCTATCGGCGAAGGAATACAATCACATCATTCCGTTGTAATGGCTAAACTTTTTTATGATGCGGGATATTCGGTTGTAATTCAAGGCAGTCATTTTCAATGGGAATTTGTAAACAGCATGCCTGACACTTACCGTCCCGGAATACCTTCGGAAGATGCAAATTATCTTCTGTCCGTGACATCAAAAATTATTGAGCAGTTAGAAAATAAATATGAATGTAAATTTTCGTCCAAAACTCTCTTGGGAACATCATTCGGAGCTTTAACCGCACTTTTTATAGCGGACAAAGAGTTTCATAATAATACTTTAGGCATAAATAAATATATATCCGTCTGTCCGCCCGTGGATTTGTTATATGCAATGGAGCAGGTAGATAAAAACGGTGAAGAATGGAATAAAAATCCGGATAATTTAAAAGAACGCACTGCACAAACGGCGGGAAAAATTATTACTCTCATGAATATGAAAGATGAGGCAAAAGACTTTCATATCGGTTCGCTTCCTTTCAGTGAAGAAGAAGGAAAACTTATCACGGGATTTATAATGCACCAAAAGCTTTCCGATTTAATCTTTACAATAGAAAAGACTCCGAAAAATAAGGCTACGGGAATTTATGAAACACTTAATAATATGAACTACGGTGATTATGCCAAAAAATATCTTCTCAAAGATAAAACTTACGAAGATTTGCGGGAAGAAGCAAGCCTTTTGTCACTGTCGGAATTTTTACGCGGCAGTTCAAATTATAAAATATACCATTCCCTTGATGATTACCTTGTAAATCAAAACTTGCTTAAAAAACTCAAAATTTATACCGGTAAAAAAGCTGTTTTATTAAGCAACGGAGGACATTTGGGATTTATGTATACACCTGAGTTTCTTGAAGATTTCAAAAAAGAAATAGCATTGTCACAAAAGGATTTGAGTCCCGATAATGATTCTGTGGCTGTCCTGCCCGTTTTCCCTGTCACAGAAAACGTAGTTGAGTACTAAACGTAAAGCCTGACCTTTTATAAAATAATTAAACCCGGCGGTATATTCTCTTACCTTGTTATGTGCTATATCTCTGTTAGGATCAAACTGATCATAACGCATTAAAAAATGAAGTCTTTTTGTAATTCTGTAAGACAAAGTCGTATAAAAACCTTCCGCTTTATCCGTACTTCTGTACGTTCCGTTGTAACCGTCGGCAATTGCATATTCAAAATCAGCCTTAAATTTCTTATAACTGTAACTTGCATAAGCACCGCCCACGGTATAATCGGTATGGTTATGCCCCGCATTTAACCCGCCGCCTATAACTACAGAACCGTATTTGCCGTCCGTTTTTCCGAGCGGTTTGAAGTTTACCCAGCCGGTAAATTCAGTTCCCGGGAAAAAAGATTTAAAAAATCTGTCGGAACTGTTAAACGCCAAACTGTAATCAGCAAGACTGTAATTTCCTACAACCCTTATACCGAGTGCTCTGTTATTACCGAAAGTCCTTGAAATTTGAGAGCGCATGGCAAACGGTAAAACAAAAGAACTCATACCGCCTTCATAACCGACCTGATTTCTTGAGTTACCTATTATAATTTTGTGATGCGGTATTCGGGTATTCATTATATAAGCATCAGTGACAAGTCCCTGCAAATACGACCTGTTCGCTCCGTCTTTAAAGTTCAACTGTAATTTGAAATCGGTATTTTTATCCTTGAAATCGCCGATAACACCTGCCGTTAAAAATCCCGTATCATAATCGGTATCATAATCTCCTCTAAAATTTAATCCTAAATTTCCCTGATATCCGCCGTACAATTGAATACGGTCAACGGGGCCCCGTTCAAATTTTTTGGTCAACTCATCCTGCAAAAGAAATGAAGGTATTGAAGTTCTTTCAAGTTTTTTTTGATAAATCTTGCCGAAAAGTGATTCTTCTTCTATTTTAAACGGGTGATCTTTATCTTTGTCTTTATCAATTAAATCCTCAAATATTGAAAACTCCGCATCTATATTATCTTGTTTGGCATCATTTTTTATAAGTTCATCAAATTCTTTTTGTTCTTCAAGTTTGTTCGGATACAAGACGCTGTTTTCACTTTTCTCGACATCAAGATGAATTACATCATCAGCCGAAAAAACGGGAATTCCGAACATCAAAAGAATTATGGCAGCTATCTTTAAAAATCTGTTCACAATTATTAATGTTAACATAAAAACCGATAGAATAAAAAATATTTTTGATGTATATTTTTGCTATGACAAATGTAACAAGGAACGATAAGTCATCCCGAATAAAAGCCCCTATTGTTGAAGCTCTGAAACATGCATACGAAAATCCTTCGTATCAATTTCATATCCCCGGACACACAAAAGGGAAGGGTTCGCTTCCGGAATTCAGAAAATTAATCGGCAGAAAAGCTCTGTCGATAGATACCACTGATGAATTTGACGGACTCGGAACACTTCATCCCGCAACCGGCCCCATAAAAGAAGCACAAGAATTGGCGGCAAAAGCTTTTGGTGCGAAAAAGACATTTTTTCTTCTTAACGGCTCAACCGCAGGTAATCTCGCTCTTGCAATGGGATTAACTTCCAAGGGTAAAAAAATCATCACTAACAGAAACTGCCACCGCTCAATATTAACCGGAATGATAATATCGGGCGCAGAGCCTTTATGGCTTATACCGAACAGATTTGATGAATGGGGTATTTGGGGTAACGTAACCGCGGAATCGGTAGAAGAAATGTTTAAAAATAACCCCGATGCGGGAATGGTTTGGATTACCAATCCGACTTACGAAGGCGTTGTATCTGATATAAAATCCATTTCGGCAGTATGCAAAAAATATAATGCTCCTTTAATTGTTGATGAAGCACACGCGAGTTTGTGGAATTTTAATGAACATCTGCCTGCCTCAGCATTAAAACTCGGTGCAGATGCGGTTGTTCATTCGCTTCATAAAACGGGCGGAAGTATGAGCCAAAGTTCAATGCTTCATATTGCCGAAAATTCTGTAATAGATGCCGATGCGGTTGAAAAATCACTAAGACTTTTACACACAACGAGTCCTTCTCTAATACTTTTGGCAAGTCTTGATGCTTCCCGTGCAAATCTTGAAAGTCCGAGAGGAAGAAAACAGATAGAATATGCGGTTCAAAATGCAAAATATCTTCGCCGTGAAATTGATAAACTTGAGCATATACGGGATTTGAAACCGGATTTCGGGTACAAAACCGATATAACAAAAGTATTTATAAAGGATGACAGATTATCAGGCAAAAGACTTGAATCAATTCTTGAAATAGATTTTAATATTGAAGTTGAAAGTGCATCGGATGAAGGGCTTTTAATACTTTCGAATGTCGGAAATACAAGAGCTGATATGAAATATCTGGTCAAATGCCTTCAACAGATTGACCAAACAGTATATTCGGATATTTGCTACCTTGAAAATAAAAAATATATGCCGATGCTTACACCCATTATAAAAATGACCCTGAGAGAAGCATTCTATTCTCATAAAGAAATCGTTCCCAAATCAGAAGCAATAGGCAGAATTTCCGCGGAAGTAATAGCAGAATGTCCGCCCGGAATTTCAATACTTCTTCCGGGAGAATTGATAACGGAAGAACATATTCCCTATCTTACAAACTACGATTGTATTGAAGTTATAAGATAATTTTTGGTAACTACATATAATGTTACAGTGTATCGGATTATTGTACTAAAGGTTTTTACGATAAATATCTAGTTACACAAAAATCCATATTCGTATATTTTAGGAATTATTTCTTTTTCTAATTTTTTAAGTTTCTGCCTTAAATCCCATAACAACATTGAGTAGGTTTCATCAATACTATTGCTATTCATTTTGCCTTTATCATTTAATCCTTGAAAATACATTCTTATATCATAAAATGAGGCATTTGGGTTACTATCTGATTTTGAATGATAATATTTGTATAATTCTTTCCCTGAGTATAATACTTTTTTTGCAGTATCAGAAAATTCTATACCTTTTTCTTTTATGAAGTCTGTCATAAAATGGCTTGTAAAATTATTTTTAGCATCTACTTCTTGTTCGGTAAAGGGTATCCAGTGATTTTTTCCTTCATCTGATTTTATATGGTTTTGTTCATGAAATAATGTATAAACTAAACAATCAGACTGAAATTCTTTATCGGTTTCCCAGTTATTATTAGGAAATAAATATTGATCTCTATCATTTATCCATGTATCTTTTATACTCCTTCTAACAGAAAAGAATACACAATTAACAATAAGATTGTTTTTAGTTATTAAATTTGCATTACTTGCATTTAAAACACTTTGAGACGGAGATAAAGTAACGTATACTGTATTATTGTTCTGTACATCAGCACTACCTCTAACTAAGTATCCAATAGGATTAACTTTATTGTTATATTTTCTTAACCAATCTTTTATATTTAATGTATAATTTGCAGTTATTGTTTTTATCCCAACATAATTACCATCTTTATCATACATATCCGAAGTAGCTGATTCAAATTTATTTTTGATCTGAGTATTCCAAATAAAAAATCCATAAGGAAATTTACCTTTAACGTTATCAAAGGTATTTGCAGGAACAATAAACATTTTTTCTAATTTTGCTTTAAATATTTGTCTAAATTCTTTTGAATTAACACCAAGTAAGTATTTTAAAGTACAAAAAGATGCAATAAAAGCATTAGGAATTTCACAATAAATTCTTATTAAAAATTGTGTGGAAAGTTCTTTTGTGCCTTGATTTAACAATTTTTGATATTTTTGCTTAATTTTACTATCCGAAACACCATCAATATGCTTAGAATTTTTATTTACAATAGTTTTTGATGAAGTAGGTTCTTTTATAGGCGGGTTAATATATATTATTAATTTTTTTCTTCTTTTTTCATCTTTTAATATTTCTAATAAATCTTGTGGGCATTTATCTTCAAACTTATCATTAAGAAAATCAAATTGAAAAATATGTGATTCCAACAAATTGGCTCCATTGTTAATGCGGTCTTTCATTATGTCTACATCCGATTGGTCTAAGGTGCTTGCCCAAACATTATATTTATTAGTTAGACCATTTTCCATGTTGCCTGTTCCAGCACAACAATCCCAAATATAATATTCATCTTGCCAGTTTTCACCTAGTACATCAGCTAAATATTCTTGAGATTTTTGTACCCATATTTGCGGAGTAAAATAAGCACCTTTTATCTCCCTAATATCTTGCGGAACTAATAAATCTTTTCTTTTTAAGATATAGTCTTGATAAGCATTCTTGGGAGGTCTTTTATATTTTAACCAGAAATTCGTATGTGCAATCTGATTATCTTTAAATCGAATAATTTTGGCATTTATACCCAAACCAATATTCTTTTGTCTATCACATTCATAATAAGTCCTTTTTAATAAAGCATTTAATTCACTTTTAATGGTATTATTACCATCAGAGAATAAGTCAGCAAAGAAGAAATCAACATCTAAGATATTGTTTTTTTCTGCAATTTTCCAATCAATATCTATGGTATTTTTTACGTTATCTAACCACCTTCTATATACATGTACGAAATTATTTTTTGTAATTTCAATTGGGATAAAACCTTTACTTTTGTTTTTTTTGAAATTATTTTTAATAAATTTCTTTAACTCTTCTTCGTCTTTATCATACAAAAATACATTTGGTTGCTTATCTTTTGTTAAAATTATCCTAACTAATTCATACAATTGTTTAAACTCTTTTGTATCATAATTAGATGGAGCAACATTCCAATTAAAATCATTTATAGAAAATATATCATGTATTGAAGCATATTCTATAAAGCCTATTTTTTCAGAATTAAAAGCAGCTAAAAATTTAGGTGGTATTAAATTCCTTAATTTTTCACTTTTACCTATTGTAAGTATTAATTGAGCAAAAAGTTTATATATATCTTTTTGATGTGGTCTTTTTGCTTCAGCCCAAACATAATAATTTCTTTCTCCTTGAGTAAATAAGCCTGTTTGTATATTTGCATCTGTTACAGTAAAATCAATATCACCTTCGATATTAGTACAATCAAAATTTTCAAAAAAGCGATAGGCAACTTTAAGTTTAATGGATTCTTCTCGAATTTCATTATTAACACTCATAAACAACCTCCTTTACGAAAGTTGTTAATAGAAAATCTTTTAGGCGGGGGCCCACGACAATTTGCATAATATCAGGCTTTTTGAACATCCTCTATACTCCCTAAAAATAAATATACTTAATAATATATCCATATATTAATATAAAATTTTAGAATTTAAAATAGGGTAGAGAATATGAAATATATTGAATTTATTATATAAAATAGAGAAAACCACCATGCTTAAAGTGTTTTAGCTATGTTTACTGTAAAATTGTATATAGTTACCTAATTTTTTATACTTTACAATTATTTACAAATTTATTATAATTTTTGTATGTTCAAAAAGTTATTTGCGATTGTTATAACTGTTTTCTGTATAAGTCTTTGTGCACAAGCAGCCGAAAATCTAAAATTTAACGGATTTATAAGCGATAATGCGGATGTAATATCACAGCGTAATGAAATAATTATAAATTCGTTTTTGTATAATCTTCAATCGAAGACGCAAGCTGACGTGGCGGTTGTAACGCTAAAAACGTTAAACGGAAGAACTATTGAAGAAACTGCGCTTGATATAGGCAGAACTTATAAAATCGGTGCGAAAAGTTTAAATAACGGTGCCGTAATCCTTGTTGTTCCGTCCGAAAGAAAAGTTCGGATTGAAATAGGCTACGGACTTGAAGGAGCAATAAATGATGCCAAAGCCGGCAGAATAACGGATAATTATATGATACCTTATTTTAAAAAAAGTGATTATGATAAGGGAATTCTTGAGGGTACAACAGCCCTTGCCGTTGAAATTGCAGAGTCATACGGTGTAAAAATATCGGCGGAAAAACCGATACCGAAAAATTCAGACTTTCCGTTTGATGTAGTATTATTTATAATAATTTGGCTTCTGATATGGTTTCTCATATCTAAAGGAGGCTATGGCGGAGGCGGTTATTACGGAGGCGGCGGCAGCATGGGCGGCGGAAGTTTTCGCGGATTCGGCGGAGGCGGAGGCTTTGGCGGAGGCGGCGCTTCGAGAGGTTGGTAAAGAAAGGAGAAATATATAATGAAAAAAACAGGACTTATTGTATTGGGTATCGTAATACTTGCCATAATAGCTTTTGCCGGGTATTTTATCGGTACTTACAATAAATTGCAGGTTATGGATGAAAACGTGTCATCCCGGTGGGCTCAGGTGGAAAATCAACTTAAAAGAAGGAATGATTTGATACCGAACCTTGTAAATACCGTTAAAGGTTATGCAAGTCATGAGAAAGAAATTTTTACAAATGTTGCCGAAGCTCGTTCAAAATTAGCGGGTGCAATGAATTCAAATGATGTAAAGGCTGTTCAGCAAAGTACAAACGAACTCAACAGCGCACTTTCAAGATTGTTGATGGTCGTTGAGAATTATCCTAATTTAAAAGCTGATAAAGCATTTACAGGCTTGCAGGATGAACTTGCGGGAACGGAAAACCGTATTGCTGTCGCAAGAATGGATTATAACGAAAGTGTTAAAGCAATCAACGCACTTATCAGAACATTTCCTGTTTCCGTAATAGCTTCGATGGCAGGAGTTAAACAAAGAGAATATTTTGAAATAACGGAAGAAGAAAGACAAGCTCCGAAAGTTGAGTTTTAGACATAAAAAAGGCTTCCTTAAAGGAAGCCTTTTTTATAAGTTTTTTACGACTATTTAAGTTCAACGGAAGCACCTGCAGCTTCAAGCTGTTTTTTGATAGCTTCAGCTTCTTCTTTTTTAACGCCTTCTTTAACAGGTTTGGGAGCGCCGTCAACCAAGTCTTTAGCTTCTTTCAAGCCAAGTCCGGTGATAGCTCTTACTTCTTTCAAGACAGCGATTTTGTTAGCGCCTGCTGCTGCAAGTACAACGGTAACTTCGGTAGCTTCATCAGCGCCTGCAGCTTCACCTGCTGCTGCGGGAGCTGCCGCTGCAACAGCTACGGGAGCTGCTGCCGATACGCCGAATTTTTCTTCCATTGCTTTTACAAGTTCTGATGCTTCAAGCAAAGTTAATTTTTCAATTGATTCCAAAATAGTTTCTACATTACTCATTATTTTTTCTCCTTTTTTTTTAATTTGTACTCAGGCATAAATTTTTATGCCGCTTTTGAATCTCTGACAGCTGCCATAGTTCTTGTAAGCTGTGACATAACTGCGTTGATAGAATTTGCAATACCTGATGCCGGTGATTTGACTGAACCGAGCAATTTTGCAATAAGTTCTTCTTTCGAAGGCATTTTTGCGAGTGCTTCGGCTTCTTTAGCCGTTAACAATTTGCCGTCCAATGCACCGCAGAGTATTGCACCTTTTTTAGTGTCTTTAATAAATTTAGAAACAGCTTTTGCGGGGCTGACCTGATCTTCAAAACCGAATGCAATTGCAACCGGCCCCGTCAAAGAATCAGCAAGCACTTCAAAATCCGTACCCTTGAATGCTATCTTTGCAAGAGTATTTTTTGTTACCATATAATCACCGCCGCTCTGTTGAATACTGCGTCTGAGTGATGTAATTTCATCAACCGAGTAACCTTTATACTCTGTTAAAATAGCTACCTGAGCTTTTTGTGCTTTTGCTTTCATTGTTTCTATTTTTTCTGATTTAAAAGCTTTTGTTGCCATTTTTAGCTCCTTTTGTTTTTTGTTCGACCCGAAAAATACAAAAAATTTTGCATTCTTCACATAAAAGACCGCAAAATTTCATAGGTTGACAAATCAATATTTCGACTGTGTATAACCTCGGTCAGCTGGGATTTTAAAGACTTTCATCTGCTGGCTGTCTGCGGCTGTACGAGAATATTACAATAATCCGAAAATAAAATCAATACCTTGGTTAATTTTTCTTAACCAAAGCCCAAATTTCATTCATTCCGTTAACTTCGTATGAGCCTTTTAAAAAGGATGTATACATCTGTTTTTTATTTAAATTATATCGTATACGGAAATTTCCCATACATACGGCTTCATTTTTATGATGAATATTAAGCATTTGTTCCATTACAGGGTAAATATCTTTTTTAAAGTTTGTATGGCTGTCAAATACATCAACGGCAATATATGACAAAAGAAGCCACCTTTTCGATTTAAAATCATGCCTGATACGTTCGATTGAAGAATCAATAAAACTCATAATATTGTCAAAATTGTCAAAATTATCCGACAATATAAGCATTTTGTCCCCTGTTTTTGCAAATTTGCATCCTTTTATATTTTTCATTACGGAGTAAAGTAATTTAAAAGCTTCTTCACCTTTTTCTTTAGCCTCTAATTCGGCATTTTGTTTTGCAAATGAATAATAATCCGTAACAAGGTTTTTAGCATTAAATTGAATTAAAATGGCGAAATTGTCTAACTTTTTAAGCTGATCTTCCATTTCCGACTGTAATTCCGCATTAAATTCGTTTTCAATTTGCTGTTTAGCCATATTAATCGCAACATCAATTGTTGCCTTAAATACATTTATATAATATTTTGCTTTTGCAATTAAGAATACTAATATTATTGAACATAAATCAAACAAAAGAAGTGAACCGTCAACATAAACTCCGCCGACTTCTATATCCTGCCTGTGAAATATATTAACAAAATTTGAGCAAGCTTCCGCAATCGGCTGAGCAAATGCAAACACTTGAGAATCAAGCAAATCAAAGAACCAATATGATGCCGTTAAAAATACCAAAATCATCAGCACAATTTGAATTAAAAACATTAAATTCAAAAAAAGCTGTGAAAATATTTTAATCATTTCAAAAACAGTAACAACCATAATCACCTCAAAGAAATATTATCAATTAATCTTACACCGTTAATTTTTACCGCTATAAATACAACAGTACCGTCATCGGCAGTTGTTTTTTCTTCCAAATTATTTTCATCTCTGAATTCCAAATATTCAAGAGAATGATTTTCATTCAAAAAAGCATAAGCCGTTTCACCGAGCGAGCGGACATCGGTTATTCCTTTCTTATAGCAGTTTTTTATATTAAATAAAATTTTGCTCAGAGCTAAAGCTTCCTGTTTATCGGCATCGGACAAGTACTTATTTCTTGACGAGAGTGCAAGTCCGCTTTCCTCTCTTACAATCGGACAGGGTATAATTTCAACCGGAATATTCAAGTCATTAACCATTTTTTTCAAAATAATTAATTGCTGTCTGTCCTTTTCTCCGAAGAAGGCAAAATCAGGCTGAACAATATTAAATAACTTATTCACAACCGTACATACGCCGTCAAAATGTCCTATACGGGATTTCCCGCATAACTTATCAGTATAAAAATAGGGCGGAATAACATAAGTCAAAAAATCATTAGACAGTATATGTCCTTCCCCGTACATTTCAGCGGGAGAAGGAGCAAAAACAATATCAACACCTGCTTCGGTGCATAATTTTTCATCAGCCTCAAGTGTTCTGGGGTATTTATCCAAATCCTCTCCGGCACAAAACTGTATCGGATTTACGAAAACCGAAACAACGGTTCTGTCGCATTTTTCGACGGATTTTTCAATAAGACTTTTATGCCCGTTATGAAGTGCTCCCATCGTGGGAACAAGCCCGACACTAAGTCCGGCTCTTTTCCATTCTTTTACTTTTTCTCTTACTTCGGTTATTTTATGAACCAGCATAAATTCTCTCTCTGTTTAAATTATATCATACTCTGAGCTTTTTACAACATAGAAAACTAAACTTCAGTCAATACTCTGTCAAGACAAGCTTTCGGTGAATACTGCCATTCACGGAAGGTTATACGTTTAACTTTGTAACCTGAGCGTTCAATAATTGCCTGCTTTTTCATATTTGATACGGTCGGAATTTGTTTGTCTTCAACCCCGTCAATTTCAATAACAAATTTGTCATCAACAAACAAATCCGCACTCAACCCAGCAACATCCGCACCGGCTATAACTTTATGGTCAAGCTCGCGTATTTTTTCGGCAACTTCCTTCTCAAGTGAATTTTTGTATAGGTTTTCGTCAATATCACCGGAAAGCATTGCCTGCGAACGGTTTTCGTAATCTTTTATATAAGAAATATAATTTCTGAAATGTCCTTCCGGAAGTTCGTGCGGATTACGGGAAATAAAGTTTATAACCTTGTTTCTTCCTCGGGTAATTGCCACGTTAAAAAGATTAGGCTTTTGAAGGAAAGTAAGACTTTGAGTATAGCTGTTATCCGCAAATGCCCAAGAGATAATCATTATGTCGCGTTCATCACCTTGGAATGTATGTGCGGTACCGATTTCAATGTCATGCTTTTTAATCATATAGTCTGACAAGACTTTGGATACCGATATTTTTAATTGTTCCACCTGCGCTCTGAAAGGAGAAATAATTCCGACGGAAACAGGGTTATCAGGGTTAATTCTTTCATCCTCAATAATTATTTCATGAAGCCGTTTAACTACCGCTTCAATCTCGGGCAGGTTTCTTGTTGCATCAAAATCGGACTTCCCGTCTAAAACATGAACAAGTTCCAGAACTTTCTCATCATTTTTATTTTTCCGCATAACTCTTATTCTGTCATTATAGAATTCGTGGTTTGAAAAATTAATAATCGGCGGAAGGCTTCTAAAATGTTCATCCAGCATAACGGAATTTGTTGAATAATAATCCGCCAAATCAAACATTGAATTTGTTCTGAAACGCCATATCAGCTGATATTTATCGGGAATACCGTATTGGCTCAGGAAAGATTGTTCCTTCGCTTTTTCAAGGAAAGAAAGATGCGGGAGCTGTTTGTCATCACCGACTATAACCGCACGTTTTGCTCGGAACAATATCGGAAAACAGCTTGCAATATCACATTGAGAAGCTTCATCAATAATTGCGACATCAAACATTCCCGGTTTCATCGGCAGGGAATCGGATACCGCATAAGTCGTTACACACCAGCAGGGGAATGCTTCCAAAAGCGGTTTAAAATCTTCTTCTTCAAGAATATTGGTTTGAAGACGTTTTCTGTTCGCAACAAGAGAACGTGCATGGACTTTAAGCCTTCTGCGTTTATTTTCGTCACGCAAAAGTCCTTTTAAAGCTTCGCGTCTTTTATTTTTCAAAATATTAACCGCAAGAGTTTTTTGTTTACGTTTCATAGTGCGGATTTGCTCCGAGAGCATGTGAAGATTTCCGATTTTTTGAATTTCCGCTTCTATGTTTCTCAAAGCCCATTCCGAATTTGCAAAATCCAATTCTTCTTTCAGCCGTCCGAGATTTGCGGAATTCACATCAAAATCTTTAAGCTTCAGAGTCTTTTTAAGACGATAAAGACTTGTAATATTAAGCGCCTTAGAAATAAATCCCGCTTTTTCCATATTATGCTCGAGAACTTTTATAATCCCTGCAATAAGGTCTATCTCTCCTTTTTTCACGGGAGATTTAACAAATTCTCTTTTGCCGATAGCTTTTTCCTGTTCTTCAACCTCAATAAGTTTGTCATGCCAGTCTTTTTCAAGCTTTATAATTTTTTCGGATTTCATCTCCAAACTTTTAAGCAAATCAAGATGCTCTTTCATATCTTCGGTATCGACAAGAAGGCTGTCTTGAATATTGTCATCAAGTTCGGAATTTTGAGAAAGAAGATTGTTCAAATCTTCGCTTAGCTGTCTTTGGTAATTTAATCTGCCTGCTCTCAGTGCCATATGGCTTGCTCCGAGTTCGTTTAATCTTTCCGCAACAACATCTACAGCCTTGTCCATACGTGATGCGACAAGCACGGTTTTGCCGTTTGCAACAAGATGAGCAACCAAATTAACAATAGTTTGAGATTTACCCGTTCCCGGAGGCCCTTGAACGGCTACAAATTTGCTGTTATCAATGTTTTTTATAACCTGAAGCTGACTGTCACTTAAAGACAGCGGTGTTATGGGGTAAAAATCCGTTATCTTATTTAAATCTTTTATCGGAACAGATTTTTCCCTGCTCTGTGCATATTCTTCATTGATAATGCTCAAAGCGGTTTCTCTGTATATTCCGGAAGGTTTTTCGGCGATTTGAGTGAGTTCATGCAAAACACCCGCGGTAACCGACGGACGTTTTGTCAAAATAATTGCACTTTGATAAGTCACGGCAACTTTTTCAAGTTTCATTTTCTGTTTAGCCTGTTCGGTTTCTTCTTCAATAATTTCTTCAAAGTTTTCACCGTCAACTTTTTCCTTATAAAAATCTTTTGACTTTGAAACATTGTCATCTTCGCGGTAATCTTCGGGATTGGACGCAATTTCAATTTCAGGAACGAGAGATTTCAGCGTTGTAAGAAAAATATCCATTTTTTCACGGGTAATAGGAAGTTCCGGCACCACATCAAGAATACCTTCCAGAAGAATATCCACTTCATCTTCATCGTCATTTTTTCTCATCAATGCCGCAAGCGCACCCGTATTAAGCGATAAAACTTCATCCAATGCAAAACAGTTTATATTAACACCGTTTCTTTCAAGTTTACACGGCATATACAAAAGCGGAGTCAAAAATTCATTCTGCTTTCTTGTTTTTGAACTTTTTCCGACAAGAAACATATAACCGTATATCAAATATTTATCTTTCTGACCGAGTTCACTCTGAATCATAAGTTCGGTAAGCTTTGCATCGCTTCCGTCAAGCGCAATATATTCACTGCCCGCGGAAAAAAGTTGTTCTTCCCCGTTCAAAAATATCCATTTGTTATCTTTATCACCTTTAAGATTGCGGAATGTCGAGCTTTTAACTTCTTCTCTTACACAGTCATGAAGGTATTGGCTTAATTTCTTTATAAAACTGTTGTTAAATGCCGAATTTATAGCTCTTGAAGCCTCTTGAAGCATAATATTTTCTCCTGTTCCATTTTTTCCTATTTTACGCTAAAATTACCTCAATGGACATCATCAAAATAAATGATACTTCTGACAAACTGTTTTATATCGGCGGAGTTGTCCGCGATGAACTTCTTCATCGAAAATCTTTTGATGTTGACATAACCTGTGTCGGAAATGCAATAGAATACTGTTCAAAATTCGGCGAAGTTATACGGGAAAATCCGGATTTTGGCACAATAAGAGTAAAAGTTGACGGACGGGAAATTGATTTTGCGTCAACCCGTTCGGAAAGCTACCCGCACAAAGGTCATCTTCCAGTTGTGGAAAAAATCGGATGTTCGCTCAAAGAAGATGTTTTAAGACGCGACTTTACAATCAATGCACTTGCCAAATCAGTTTCTACGGGCGAAATTATCGATTATACCGGCGGTTTGGAAGATTTGAAAAACAAAAAACTAAGAGTTTTGCATGATGAAAGTTTTATTGATGATCCGACAAGAATTATCCGCGCGTTGAAATTCTCCGTCCGATTTGGTTTTGAGCTTGAAGAACATACCAAAAAACTTCAGGAACAGTATCTTTCAAACATAAACTACGATATGAGTTACAAGCGCATAAAAAAAGAACTCGTTGAAACTTTCAATCTCAACTCTCAAAAAGCATTTGAAAAATTTATTAACGAAAGAATTTACAAGCTTATAACCGAAAATAACGTGCAGCTGCCGCACGTAAACATTGAAAACTTAATCAATAAGTACGGTTCAAAACATATCTGGCTCGTTTATGCGGGAGTAACGGGAGATTTATCAAACCTTCCGCTTACCAAAATCGAACAAAAAATCCTTGATGATGTACCGAAAATAGTGTTAAAAACTGATTTTGAGCTTTACAAAGCATTTGAAAACGCTTCCGTGGAATCGGTTCTTCTCTATGCGATAATAAAAGATGAAAACGGTGCAAGAAGATATCTTGACAAACTTAAAGACATAAAAATCATCATTAACGGAGAAGATTTGCAAAAACTCGGTATGTCCCCGTCCCCAAAATATCAGGAAATCTTTGACAAAGTTTTAAAAGAAAAACTCAAAAATCCGAATATGACAAAAGAAGATGAGATGAGGGTTGCAAGTTTTTCCGTCTCTGCTGATAAAATTTAGTCAGAGCATTTATGTTTGCCGTGCCATGAAAGTTCATCGGGACAGTGAAGGTAATCCATATTTTCGTTATAAATTAGCCATGCAGTGCAAGCAAGTCCGTTATTATTCTTCAAACAATTCGATGAAAACGGCAAATATGTATCATCATCCGTACCGGAAGGAATAATTCCTTTATCCGTAACATAAAACATAAAAACATCTTTGCCAAGTACATTCGGAGGTTTCAAACCGTTAATATCAATTTGTACTTCACCGACACTAACCGTTGTTTTGGAGTCGATAGACAAACCTTTGGAATTAGATACAAATATTACCGTAGTTCCATCCGCAAGAGACGCTGAAGAATAGTTAGAATAATCACAAGCTCCTTCATTATATTTATCAGATGCTCCGCAATTTTTTCCGTCGCCGTTTGTGGCACATAATTTTATAACTTTTAAACTCCCTGTTATTTTATCTCTTAATAAAATCGAATCCTCTGCAGATCTGGTTGTTATTCCCCATTGTGAAGGAAGCCCATACTTTTGCACGGAAAAATCATATGATTGGGACATTATATTAAAAAATTTTTTGACTTTGGTAACTGTAACTTTTTCCTGATGATTTTGAATAAGTGTCGGAATTGTCAGTGCGGCAACAGCACCGATTATACCAAGAGTGATAAGAACCTCAGCTAAAGTAAAAGCAATTTTACGATTTTTTGCGCAATGGGTTGCCGGCAACAGCACCTGATTTTTTTTATTTTTTTTCATCAATTCGCCTGATGCATAGTTTTTTCTGTATTATTTACAGCATAATATATATTTGAATATTATACTATCATAATTATATTATATACCGGCAAATAATATGTCAAATTATTAAAATGTACCTGTGATAATTGACATTAAACCGCTACATGAAAAATTTTCACGTAAAATTTAAATAGAACGAACTAAACAAAAAATATCACAAGAACAGCTTGCGGAAAGAGTAAATGTTCATCGAAGCACAATCAGTGCAATTGAATATGAAAGATTTTCCCCAAGCCTTGATACTATTGCCGGAATAGCAAATGCTTTAAATTTATCAATACAAGAACTTTTTAACTTTAATTTTTAAAATTGGTTTAACTTCTTTACGGTATCTTTTATATACTGTTTAACGGCCGGAGTAATCAAAAGGTCAGGCTCCGTCATTGTGAACTCATCAAGAATTATTATCCCGCGTTTAAGATCACCGCTTTCTATATACAAAAGTCCTAACATGATTTTGCTCAGCGGATTTGTTCCTTTACTGTATTCGGCAATTTTCGATTGTATCATTCCGAGTTTGGAATAACATTTCACAAGATTTTGATAATACAAAAAATTCAGACCATACTGATTTATTGCATCTTCATAAGGCTGTAATGCCATATCAGGATACCCTATCAGCATATAAGTATCCGCAATATTGTTTAAAAACACAGCCGTTGCCTGAGTGCTCGGGCTTAAACTTATTGCGATTTTAAATTCCTGTATCGATGCATAGTAACAGTGTTCATTCAGATAATTAATTCCCAGATTATTGTGAAAATATGCATTTTTTTCGGCATCAATAACATGCACTTCGGGCTTTTTATATGCCGATGTGAAAATACTTAAAAATATTAGCGATATTAAAAGTATTCTTTTCATTATAAATCTATTTCAAGCCCTTCGTAAGCAAGAATTATACTGTCTTTATAGGCATTATAATGTTCTTTTATTCCGTTAAGCTTGTTATCGTCATAACATGGATCGTAGTGGAAAAATACGAGTTTTTCGGCATTTGATTGATTTTTACATTCGACTGCCATTTCAAATGTCGAATGTCCGAATCCTTGCTTCGGTGCAAATGAATCCATGTAATCTTCGGTTGTGTATTGCGAATCATGGATTAATAAATTGCAGTTGCGTGCAAAAGAGACAAGTTTTTTATCGCCGCCTTCATAACTCTCTTTATCCGTTGCATAAACAAGCACTTTATCCTTGTATGAAATTTTATAAATCAAAACACCTTCCTGCGGATGTGCATAAGAACGGTAGCAGGTAATTAAAACATCGTCATCCTGCGGTTTTTCATCACCCTCAATTCGTTTTACAACAGGTGCTTGCCCATGGCGCAGAATTATTCCTTCTGTTTCGTTTATATCTCTGATATTAAGATTTCCCGCAACATCGCCCAAATCCAGAGGGAAAGATTTGCCGAAAAGCAGAACCGAAAGTTCATCGGCAAGACATTCATTGTAATTTACATTTCCGAAAACATTTATTACCGATGAGGGAATATGCAAAGGTCTGAAAAATGTAAATCCCTGAAGATGATCCTGATGTATATGAGAAATCAAAACTGTTGCATTAATCGGAGTTCTTTCCGATGCATTAACACCCGAGGCTATATACTTGCCGACAAGTTCATTTCCTACATTTATTAACCCTGTACCGGCGTCAAGTATTATCAAATGCCCGTTTACATTAACTTCCACACATGAAGTATTACCGCCGTATTGTATAAAATCTTTGTCTGCTATCGGATAACTTCCTCTTACACCTCTGAATTTTACTTTAAACATTTTAAATACCTCTATTTTTTTATTGTTATCGTATTATTTTGGTCTTTTGCTTCACCGGTATAAATACTTGAGCCGAAAACCAATATTTTGGCAAGTTTTTGTATATTTTTGAGATTTGTTTCTTTGTTTTCAATGTTAAAAACGGTTTTATTTCTGTAATTTGTCACCGTAATCATTCTGAAAGCGTTCGGATATGATACAAGCGAAGGACAGCTAACGTATAAAACATTGTCTTTCTGTGTAATTTTTGCGGCATGGTAATGTCCCTGAAATACTGCAATGGGATTTTTATACTTTTTAATGATTTCTTCGGTTTTGTCAGCATCAAGCAATCGGTGGTTAGGACTGTTAAACGGTTCCAGTATCGGAACATGCATAAATATTAAAACCGTGCTTTTTTGAGCATCTTTAAGTTCTTTATCAAGCCATTTTAATTGTTCATCACCGAGATATCCGTTAGAAGTTAGCCTGTCCCTTATAATAGTATCCAAAACAATTACTCTAAAGCCTTTTTGAGGAGTAAATGCGTAATAAGAACGTTCAAATTTGTAGTTTTTATTGTAATTGTTTACCAAATCCATATAAACACGCGGGGTAAGATACCCGCCTATCATGGTGTCATGGTTTCCGAATGCAAAATACCAAGGAACGTTCAAATTTTTAGTATGCGGCAAAAATGCACTCAGTTCCTTTTCAAACGACTTATCTATCAAATCTCCGGTAAACATTACAAACGAAACATCGGGTTCGGCATTTATTTGTTCAATTGCATCATCGAGCAGTTTAGATGATTCGGCAACCATTTTATATGTAGTGTTATTCTGCCCCGTATAATAGTGGACATCACTAACCTGTGCAAATTTCAGGCTTGACGTTTTGCTGTAGCATTGAAGTCCGAACAGCATTAAACATGCAAGAATTATTGATATAGTCCAATTTTTAAATTTAGCCGCCGTTGTTTCTTTTTTCATTATTATCTCCCAGCATTAATTTTATATCATTGTATTTCTTAATTAAATCTTTGTCGTCATCAGAGAGGATGATTGCTTTATCTAAATTCAGCAGAGCATTTGTATAATCTTTCTGCGCATAGTCACATAAACCGATATATTTGTAAACCTCTGATGTTTGGATGTTTCGGGAAAGTTTAACGAGTTTTTTCCGTGCCGAATCATATTCACCTTTATTATACAAAATTTTGGCTTCGATAAGAAGATATGCAAAGTTTTCGTCTGTTTTTAAAGCTTTTTCTATATCATTTTGTGCATCAGAAAATTTATTAAGTTCCGAATAAGCTTTTGCCCGCAGTGCATAAGCAATATCGGAATTAACGTTACCCGAAATATAATTGCTCAAAGCATCAACAGCCTTTTGCCAATCGCCGTTTTTAATATATTCGGCACCAAGCCCCAAATAGCTGTACGAATAATCCGGCTGAATATTCAAGGCTTTAGTATAAGCATTTATTGCATCTATGCTGTCGGAATTTTCACTGTAATGTTTTGCAAGCAGAAAATTCGGCCAGAAATCGTTTTGTGAACTTAATGCCAATTCTTCCGCTTTTTTATTTCCGTCTTTTTTGGAATTAAAAGCCTTTCTCACGGCAGGGTTAACTTGTGAGAGGTAGGATTTTTGGTAAGGGTTTGAAACTCGCAGAATAATATTTTTCAATTCTTTAACTTTTTCATTACTCGGTTCGGTTTGTAATATTTTGTCTAGATAAGATACGGTAGATGTGTAATTTCCCGAGATTGCGTAACCGGAAGCTATGTCAAGATAATCTTCGGTAAGCTCGTTTGCCCGAACGAAGATACATGGAAACAAAAAAATTATTAATAAAAGTTTTTTCATATCTGAATTATAACATAATTTAAATGAATGATGATATAAATTACCCGATATATTATCGTAATAGTATGGAGAACTTTAAAAACCTGTTCGGCTTTAAGAAGAAGTCAGAGGCTCCGGATCCGATGACTCCGAAATACATTAAAGAGGACGGGACAAAGGTTATCGAAACATATTCCGAGCTCGGCAAAGTAGTTTATGAAATTAATCCCAAAGGACTTTTGATTATGCGCAGTTATTTGGGAGAATATAAACTTATAGCGGATTATGCGCGAAAAGCAAACCTTGAAATCGGGCACCGATATGATAACTACAATCAGGTAGTTTATGAATTTAATTCACTTTATGATGAGCACAACAAACTTGCAAAAAAGATTGAAACTGATTACGAATACTACGACAACGGTGTCCGTTCAAAAGAAATCACCTACATTACTCCGGGGGAAGTAAAAACCGAACTCCAATATGATGAAAACGGAAAGCAGACGGGAAAAATTGAGCAGAGAGGTTCGGTAAAAATTTATTTTGACAAAGACAACAAACCTTACAAACGCGAGATTGACAAAGGTTCCGGGGGTATAATCACCGAAGATTTATAATATTACAAATTCATAATTCTTAAAACGTCATTCAAATCGGAAGATGTCTTTTTAACATCGGAGTTTGAATATTTAATTGCATTGTCCGGATCTTTCAGACCGTTTCCCGTCAGAATACAAACTATTTTTGAACCTTCTTTAATTTTATCTTTAACCTTTATTAAGCCTGCGACTGATGAAGCGCTGGCGGGTTCGGCCAGAACGCCTTCAGATGATGCAAGAAGTTTATAAGCGCGGACAATTTCTTCATCGGTAACAAAATTAATCATACCGTTGCTTTCATCTCTTGCGGCTTCTGCCTGTTTCCAGCTTGCGGGATTTCCGATACGGATAGCCGTTGCAATGGTTTCGGGCTTTAAAATCCTTTCGCCTTTAACGATAGCCGCAGCTCCTTCGGCTTCAAATCCCATCATTTTAGGCAGAGACGGAATTTTTTCCGAATTATAAAATTCTTTATAACCTTTCCAGTATGCCGTAATATTACCGGCATTTCCGACCGGAATAAAATGGTAGTCGGGTGCCTGATTCAAGGCATTACAAATTTCAAAAGCTCCGGTTTTCTGACCTTCAATCCTGTATGGATTAACGGAATTTACGAGAGTAATAGGGTACTTTGCGGAAATTTTTCTGACCATATCAAGTGCTTCATCGAAATTACCTTGAATAGCAATAACTTCCGCACCGTACATCATTGCCTGAGAAAGTTTTCCGAGTGCGATGTAACCGTCGGGGATAAGAACAAAAGTTTTCATGCCTGCTTTTGCGCCGTAAGCGGCTGCAGAGGCGGAAGTATTGCCCGTAGATGCACAGATAATTGCTTCAGAGCCTTCTTCTTTTGCTTTTGACACAGCCATTGTCATTCCGCGGTCTTTAAAACTTCCAGTTGGGTTGCAGCCTTCAAATTTCAAATAAATTTCGGCATCAATGCCGATTTTTTTTGCAAGATTTTCCGCTTTAATAAGCGGTGTGTTGCCTTCGTTTAAGGTGATAACCGGAGTTTTTTGCGAAACCGGTAAATATTCTTTGAACGTGTTTATTAATCCTTGATAATACATAATTACACCTGCACTCTAATAAGACTGTTAACTTTATAACCTGATTTTTCCAAAAGTTTCACGGCATTTTGCATTGCTTTTTCGTTGGCGATTTCGGTAATTACCGTAATATCTGCGGTATTGTCATCGGAAACGCATTTTTGAACAATACTTGCAAGACTAATGTTATTTTCCGCGCAAATTGTTCCGATTTTGCCTATAACACCAATGTTATTATTTGCGTTAATAGAAAGATAATATTTATTTTGGGTTTCGGAGATGTCAACCATATCGGCGTCCGTGCCGTGATGGCATCTCATCATCGGTAAAATATAATCAGAAGTACCGAGTTCAGCGGATATTGCAAGGATATCGCCGACAACAGAACTTGCAGTGGGAAATTCTCCGGCACCGGGACCTGAAAGAGTAATACTTCCGACGGGGTGACCGGTTAAAGACACCGCATTAGTAACGTAATCAATATGAGCGAGAGTGGATTTTTTCGGGACAAGCATGGGGTGAACTCTTACGTCGGCTCTGCCGTTTTCATAAATTTTTCCCGAAGCGATAAGTTTAATTTTGTAGCCCAAATCGTTTGCGACTTTCATATCTTTTGTGCGGATTTTGGTAATTCCTTCTCTGTAAATTTTTTCAATTTTAATACGTTTTTTAAATGTTATAGTGGCTAAAGTTGCGATTTTATATGCCGCATCGAATCCTTCGACGTCGCTTTCGGGATTAGCTTCCGCGTAGCCGAGTTTTTGGGCATCTTTCAACACATCTTGATAAGATGCACCTTCGACATCCATTCTGGTTAAAATATAATTTGTAGTACCGTTAACGATTGCATCAATACGGTCAATTTTGTTTCCCGCAAGTATTGTTTTAAGAGGCATGATAAGCGGTATACCGCCGGCGATTGCCGCTTCGTAAAGGATAACTTTGTTACACTCGCCTGCGATTTTAAACAGTTCGTAACCGCGTTTAGCGAGAAGTTCTTTGTTTGCGGTAACGACATGTTTTCCGTTTTTAAGAGCGGCGGCAATTAAATCAAATGCGGGTTCGACACCTCCGATAAGTTCGGCAACAATGTCGATATCGGGACTGTTAACGATTTCATAGGGGTTATCGGTCAAAATAGATGCGTCTAAGCCTTCAATGTTGCGTTTTTTGGTAATATCGCGGACGGCAGCTTTTTTAACTTCAATAAACTCGAAGTCTTTCAAGGTTTTAAACACTCCCGAGCCAACCGTACCTAAGCCGATTAATCCTACATTAATTTTCTTTTCCATAAGAAAATCATAACACGAATATTATTTTCTCAAAATATTTTTTACAGTATCTATAATTTTTGCAATCAAAGCTGCGAGAGAGAATTTTTCTTCGGGCATTTGAGGTTCTTTATCAAACCCGAACATATCTTCGCCTTGTTGTTTAAGGAATATGCTTTCATCAAGGTATTTTCTTTTTTCTTTTTCTTCGCGCTGTCCTTGCTGCATATAGCCTAAGTTTCCGCCGCCGCCGTCATTTTGCATGGAAGCCGCCGCTTTAATAATAGGCTTTGTGCTAAGAACATTTACATCGAAACTCATTTTTTTTCACCCTTATTTACGATAAATCGTAAACTCCGTTTTCCCTTATATATATAAAGTAAATTTCATAAAGAAATGTTACAATTTTTGGCTAAATGTAACAAAAATTTTACAATGTTAGTAACTAAGTGCTGCATAAGCTGTAAAAAACCTCCTGCCACCCTTTAACAGGAGAGGGATGATATGTTAATCCGCTCGCTTACGCGGAGCTTAAGTTGAATGAGATTTTTCCCCCTCTCCGTTGATTAATGAAAAATATCAACGGTAAAGGTTTGTGGTTTGTTTTCCCGTGCGAAGCACCGTAACGAACCTAATAACTTAATAACTTAATAACCTATTAACTTCTATTAACTTTTCATTCCCGTGCGAAGCACCGATAAGAACCTAATAACTTATTAACCTAGTAACTTAATAACCTATTAACTTCCCATATATTAAACAAAAAGCAATATACTTTTTAACCCGAAATGACAATAATTATTCAAACTTCAGCACACACTGGCATTTAAAACCGATTTCAAACAAATCCCGTTTTCTTACTGCAGATGATATATCGGGACGGAATTCCGGAGTGTTAGGTGTGAGAATAAATTCCGCTATATTATTCTCTTTGTCATAGTTTAAATGAATTTTTTTTATTAAATTTAAATGCCCTCTGTCAAGACCGTCAGAAATTTTTAAAATTCCGGCAAGACGTTTAACTGCCTTCCTTTCCTTTTTGTCTAAAGTATTATAAATTTCATGCTCCTCTTTATCGGGAAGTCCGCCTCTGTGGTATCGGCAAATACAGGCAATAATTTTTTCCTCATCATGCGTAAATCCTTCCAGTCCGTTCTCAAGCACCATTTTCATACTGTGTTTGTTATGACCTTTTGAATCTATATAATACCCGATATCATGCAAAAGCGCACCCGCCTCAAGCAAAAGACGATACCTTGAAGGCATTTCCTTTATCTTTTCGCTGACTTCGTCAAAAATCATCACGGAAAGACGGCGCACTTCATTCGGATGAGATGTACTTTTTGAAAATTTGTTAAGCAGCTCTGTTGCCGTCTGTTTAATCATTACGATTAATCTTAACAAAAAAATGGATTGAATACAAGATTTTTGTTATTATTTAGATTATGGAAAACAAATTAACGGATTTTGAAATCCCTTCCGATTTATTGGATGAAATACAAAACAATATTCAGGATATTATCCAAAGCTTTGATATCCCCGATGCGAACAAAACCGAAGTTATTAAAAAAATAAACTTTATGTATACAAAAACTCGGCAGTTGTCAGTTACCGATGCCCTGACCAAACTATACAACCGCAGGCACTTTGAATCGGAATTTGAAAAAGAATTCAAACGCGCCAAACGATATAAAAATGATTTGAGCATCGCCATAATTGATATAGATTTCTTTAAAAAAGTTAACGACACGTACGGACACTTATGCGGAGATTACATTCTGAAAGAAACCGCATATCTAATGGCACAAAATTTTAGGCAGACAGATACCCTGTTCAGGTACGGCGGAGAAGAATTTGTCGTACTTTTAACCGAAACAAGCGCAAATAATGCTCCCGTCCCTTTAGAAAGATTAAGAAAAAAAATTGAAAACCATAAATATATTTATGACAATCATGAATTAAAAATTACCGTGAGCATCGGAGTAAGTTCAAATATTGAATTCGAGATTTGTGATAAAATGCTCGAAGATGCCGACAAAGCACTTTATAAAGCAAAAAATGAAGGTAGAAACAGAGTTAAGTCAGCAGAGCAATAGATAAAAATTTAAAAACAATTAAGGATAGAATTATGATAAAAAATTTTTGTAAATTACTTGTAATGGTATTTTTCCTCACGGGAGCAGTCAAAGCGGAAGAATATACCAGCGTTCATGCCGAACATATTCTCGTAAAAACCGCCGCGGAAGCACAACAGATTAAAAAAGCAATCAATGACGGCGGAGATTTTGAATATTACGCAAGAACATATTCAATTTGTCCCTCGGCAGCCAATAACGGAGATTTAGGCTACTTTGAACGCGGACAAATGGTTAAAGAATTTGAAAGAGCCGCTTTCGCAACACCCGTAGGAGAAGTCTCCAACCCTGTATTTACACAGTTTGGATGGCATCTCATAAAAGTTCTCGATAAAAAATAAAACTTTTTATTTTTCAGGTTTCGGAGCAACGGGAGGCTGTTGTTTCTGCAGTTTTTCCTGCATTTTTTCCTGCTGCTTTTGAAGTGCAATCATTTTCTTAATAGCTTTTGCTTCGCCTTGCGGTTTATTAAATAATTCCGGATTTACCGTAAACATTTTTTCCCAACATCCGGGAACATTTGATTTTTCACCGCAAATACAGTTTCTCCAAGTTTCACCGGTCTGTTTATCTACAAGAATCGTTAACATACTCGGCCCGCTGATAACTTCATATCTGTTACTTTTGGGCTGTAAAAACATTCCGAACAAAATTAACAATGCCAATACAATTAAAATATTTTCTTTCATAAGCACCTCTTTTTTACTGTCGGTTATATTATATTATTAAATATAAAAATTTTTCAATATATTATACATTCCGGCAATGAAAATTTTAATGCAAAATCATAAAATAAAAAAGAAAGGAAGGAATTTATGATATTATTGCTAAGATGGATTTTGTTTACGTTAGCCATTATGTTCACGGCATGGCTTGTTCCGGGCATCGGTGTGGAAAGTTTTCAGAGTGCAATGCTTGTTACGGTAATTATGGCACTTATAAATATCTTTGTAAGACCGCTCATCGTATTTATAACTCTGCCGATAAACATTCTGACTCTCGGAATTTTTACGCTTGTAATTAACGCTCTGTTATTCATGCTTGCGGGATATCTGGCTCCGGGATTTGAAGTCGACGGATTTTTGAGTGCATTCTTAGGCTCTATCGTTCTGTCGTTTCTCGGTCTCATTATCAATATGGTTACAATCAACAACGCAGATTAAAAAAAGCCGAAAATTCGGCTTTTTTTTTATTTCTTGCTTTTAATTTTTTTGTTGTACAATAAAATCAGCGGCATCGTCTAGCGGTTAGGATAGCAGATTCTCATTCTGTTGACACGGGTTCAACTCCCGTTGCCGCCGCCATCTATATTTTTATAACAAAAAATTTGCTGTCTTTTACCGCAACAACTTTATGTTCTTGATCTCTTTTGAAAAGCAGTAATTCTCCCTTTTCCACCTTGAACTTTTCGGCATCAAAATGAATTTCTATTTCCCCGTCAAGAACATAAACTCCCGCATCGCAGGTTGATGTGTGAGTATCAATAATTTCACCTTTCTTTAAAGCAATTATATTTAAACTGCTTTCGTTGTTTTCAAGCAGAGTTTCCCGGTCAAACTCTTTGTCCTTTAAATCAACAATATCTTTAGCTTTCAAAACGTTAAAAAACATAATTTTCCCTCCTTTTTTGAGAGAATAAACAAAACCGAAATTTTACGCATCAGACAGTCAGTATTTTTATAATATAATATTTTTGAGGATAAATTTATGAAAAGAATTAAAATAACAAAAATGCAGGGGTGCGGAAACGATTTTGTAATAATTGATTACGATGAATACGAAAAAACCGCAATGAAAATGGATGATTTGGCAAAAAAGATTTGCGACCGTCATTTCGGTGTCGGTGCGGACGGAATGATTATTCCGAATCTCAATGGAAAAAATGCCGATATAGGCTGGTATTTCTACAACTGTGACGGAACTACCGCTCAAATGTGCGGTAACGGCATGAGATGCTTTGCCAAATACGTTTATGACAACAAAATCATTCGGGAAAAATCTTTCAGCGTACAAACTCTTGCGGGCATAATTAAACCGGAGCTTTTAGACAACGGGCTTATAAAGGTAAATATGGGAAAACCGATTTTGGAAGATAAGAAAATTCCGTTTTACGGCGAAAGAAAAATAAAAGTTCTCGACAGAGAATTTGAAATATTCCCGATTTCCATGGGAAATCCTCATTGCGTAATCATTACAGACGACAATCCAATGGATTTGGCGTTGAAATACGGGCCTGAAATCGAAAAGCACGAATATTTTCCCGAAAAAACCAATGTTGAATTTGTAAGAGTAAAATCGGATATGGAAATTGATATGCGCGTATTCGAACGCGGATGCGGAATTACTCTTGCCTGCGGAACGGGAGCATGTGCAAGCTCCGCAGTTTGTATTTTAAATAACTTAACAGAACATAAAGTTAAAGTTAACCTTTTGGGCGGAGCCGTATTTGTTGAATGGCAAGGCTGTCAGGCAAATCCCGATCAGGATATTTTTCTTATCGGTTCGGCGGATTATTTATTTTTTGGCGAGTACGTATTGTAAAAAAAAATATTTCCATGATAATATAAGTCCATACACTGGAATAGGAGAAATTTTAAATGAAAACTTACGAATTATTGACTGTATTTAAACCCAATTTAGATGCAGACGAAGTAGATAAGGCTTTGGAATCTTTCGGCAAAGTAATTTCCGACTTTGGCGGAAAAGTTGAATCTACGGACAAAACAGGAAGAAAAAAACTTGCTTATGAAATCCAAAATTTCAGAGACGGATATTTTGTAACAAGTGTTTTGAGTCTTCCCGAAGACAAAGTTGCCGAATTCAGACGTCAGTTGAGATTGAGCGACAACATTTTAAGAACTATGTTTTTGGAAGTTTCTAAAGCGGGAGTATAAAACATGAGTTTAGCAAAAGCAACGGTAACGGGAACAGTATACAGAGCACCGGAAAAACGTTTTACACAAAACAATATTGCGGTTTCTGCATTTGTTCTTAATATCGGCGAAAGAGACGAATCTTTAATCAGAGTTGTTTCAAGAAGAAACGCTCTTGATGAAGTAGTGTCTTCGCTTAACAAAAACGAAAGAGTGCTTGTTGAAGGCAGACTTCAAACGGCAACGGTAAAAACCGATGACGGTTCGGAAAAACGTATTTATGAAATTGAAGCAAACACGGTTGAAAAACTCAGCGGAGTTTCAAACGTTGAACATTCAACCGAAGAAATCGTAAAATTTGAATCCGATGAATCGGTTAACGAACTTATAAACGAGGATGAAATCCCGTTTTAGCGGTACAGTAAAACAAAAAGGCTAGAAAGGCTAACGAAAAAATGGCAAAACCAAGTTTAGAAGAAAAGAAAAAACGTAAAAACTGCAGTCTTTGTGCTGATAAAGTTGAATCAATCGACTACAAAGATGCGGCAAAATTGAAAAGATACCTCACGGAAGCAGGGAAAATAATTCCGAGAAGAATTACCGGCAACTGTGCAAAACATCAAAGAATGATTGCAACTGCAATTAAACGTGCAAGAGAAGCGGCAATCATTGATTACGTTTTTGATTAATCAAACTGACAACCAAAAAAATAACCTGCTTACGGCAGGTTATTTTTTTTTATACATTAGAAACAAGTTTATAAACAAATCTCAGCCGTTGTTCATCCAATTTTTCCGTGATTTTGCTGATATTTTCAAGTAATTCAAGCCTTGAAATATTACCGTCATCTTCAAAAAAGGAAATATAACTTGCATTTAATGCCGAGGAGAGCCTTTCTATCAAATCGCATGAAGGGAAGCTCCTTGCTGTTTCAATAAAAGAGATATGTCTTGGGGCAACATTTACCATTTCCGCGAGATCTTCCTGAGTAAGACCTCTTTGTTTCCTTATTTTTTTTAAGTTTGTGGCAAAACAATATTTTAAATTCATAACTTGAACCTCAATATAAAAATAACTTTTAAACAATAAAACGAAATATAAGGTAAAATTTATTGACAAAAATAGAAATATAATTTACAATTTCTATATTAAAGGTAAAATAAATGGGAGATATTATGCTAAATAAGATAGATAAGGATAAAATTTACGGCAAAGCAATTGTTTCAGATTATTCAATCACAAATGCAGGTAAATATTTACTGACGGAAAGGGGCGGAAGGTCTAAGCTCACCGCATTCAGCTTAGCGGAGATGATGGTAGTCATGCTCATAATGAGTATAGTTTTGGCTGCGATGGCGCCAATCATTACAACGAGGATAAAAGCCGATCAGGCATTGAAAGCGGGGGAAGCTGCCGCACCGCAGGAAGATAACAATCCCTGGAAATGGGTTGAAGGTTCTGATACTGATGCTTATTCTCAGGCATCAAGAAACATGATAGGTCAAACCGCAGCCGAAGAAGATGACGGCGATGCGATGCTGATTTTGAATAAGGGGAAAGATGATAAAGACGATATTTTGTTTAAGAATTCTAACGGTCAGTTCGGACATTTAGATATGCGCCTTTCCCAAAAAGGTATTATACTCGGAGATACAACTGCAGATTCTCGAAAAACAGGCGGTGTATCTATCGGTTTTAGTAATGCCTTGGGGGTGGATAATTATACCTCTAGTTCTATAATACTCGGCTATAATAATTCAGTGAATAATTCGAGTTCTATTGCGATTGGAAGTTATAATACCACGCTTAATTATTCTGGAGTAGCAATTGGAACTTGGAATACTGCAGGAAATAATGCATATATATTTGGAAGCAATAACACTACAAAACAGAGTGGGTGTAGCGGTTATATAATAGGTGGCAGTAATACAAATAATTCCGGATCTTATTATATATTTGGTGCAAGAAATGTAGCTGATGGTAAATCAGGTTATGCAGTTGGAGCGAGTAATAAATTAAACGGATCTAATGAAATGGCTTTGGGACATGAAAATACCGTAAATGGAAATTATAATGGTGATGCTAAGTGCTATGCATTTGGTTACAAAAATACAGCAGTAGGCAACTTTGCTATGGCGATAGGTATGGAAAACGAAGCTTCCAGTAATACTCTGGCAATGGGTATGGGTTCAAAAGCATCCGCTATCGGCGCTGTGGCAATAGGTATTGAGTATTTTGGCAGACAAGACAATTCAACCACTGCAAGCGGTTCGTATTCTACAGCAATAGGATATCGTTCTTTATCTTCGGGCAAATATTCACTGGCATTAGGTAATTATGCACATGCTACAGGGGAATCTTCTATTGTAATATGTACAAATGATTCTGCTGTATATATGCCTGATGGGAATACACCTCTCCCCTATTCCGGAGTAGCACACGGTAAGCGTTCTGTTGCGATTGGTTATAAAGCGCAAGCAGCAAATGACTATGATTTTGTTTTAGGTTGTGACCAGCATAATGTAAAAATACCCGGAACACTCACCGTAAACGGCACAAAAGTCACATCAGACAAACGACTGAAATATATTAAAGGTGAAAATAAAAACGGATTAGACGCAATCAAAAAGATGAAAATCTACGACTTCACCTTCAAAAAAGATGAAAACAAAGAACCCAGAGTCGGCGTCATCGCACAAGAACTACAAAAAATCCTTCCCGATGCCGTCAAAAAAGGCTCTGACGGGTTCTTAACCATCCGTATAGATGACATCATCTATACATTAGTCAATGCCGTAAAAGAACTTGACCGCAAAGTTTCCGAACTAACCCAAACCCTTAAACAGGTTCAAGCGGAACAAAAACGAATAAATCAGCGGCTCGATACTTTAGAGCAGAAATCTGTACATTGAAGAAGTTACTAAGTTATTAAGTTAGTAGTTACTAAGTTCTTATCGGTGCTTCGCACGGAATAAAGAAGTTAGTAAGTTATTAAGTTAACAGTTACTAAGTTCGTTACGGTTCACTTCGTGAACGGAATTAAAAGAATCCGACTGTCACGGAGTGAACAATAACTTGTTAGTGTAAAAGTTAGTAAGTTAATAGTTATTAAGTTATGTCTTGCTCGTTCGCGTTAAACGGGTCTACGGTTGTCGTCTGCAATGACTTTGTCATTTTGCCGACAAGCCTTCGCCCTCTGCTCACTCGCGCTAGGTTCAAATAGGTTCGCTACGCGAACGGAATTAAAAAAAATTTCTCATTCAACTTAGGCTCCGCGTAAGCGGTAAGCTTAACATATCATTCCTCTCCCGTCTTTCAGACGGGAGTTTTCTTTAAATCCTACTTTATGATATAATATGTGTGGAGAAAAATTATGGATTTAAGACTGGAGCTTAAAGAGTCAAAAATACTGCTTTCATGGGCAAATATTAATGCCGATTATTATAAAGTATTTTTTACAAAAGACACTATCTGCACTGAATGCGCCGTAACAAACGAAAATATGATTATCCTCTCTCTTGCACCGTACGGAGAAGGTGAATGCTTTGTAAAAGCTTATAAAGATGATAAAGTTATTGAAACATCTTCGAAAAGACCGTTTATTTTTGATACTGTTGATACAGTTACACGGACTTTGGATGATGAACACGCCGAAATTTTTTACAGCAGTTGTGATAAGGCGGATGAATTCAGACTGTTCAGCAATGAAAACGAAGAAAAATTTAATGCGTGCAAAGATTATAAAACTTTCCCGATTAATATAAATTATTCGGCTGAAACCGAATATCAGCTAAAACCCTTTACTCACGGAAATGAAGGGATTAAAAACTTTTTGACCTCGTCAAACCCTTTTCGTATCAGGAAAAACGGTTTTAAATCCGTTACTTTGTACAAATCATACAACTTTAACTTATCTCTCTCTTGGGATTATGAAGGCTATGCGGACGGATTTGCGGTTTATACCCTAAATTCAAAATTTCCCGTATACGAAGTTTATAACAGATTGTCACATAATGTTTTGTTGACTGAATTTAAATCAAGTACAAAGTTTATTGTAAAAGCCTTTGTAAATACCTTTAACGGCAGAATTTTTGTTGCCGAATCAAAACCCGTTTCTTTATCAATCAGAAAATATGAAAAACCCGATGTATCTTTAATTATTCCCGCTTACAATTCAAAAAATTATATAGCAAGAAGTATTGACAGTGCACTTGCATCGGATTTTGACAACCTTGAAATTGTCATCGTTAATGACGGAAGTTCCGATGATACACAAAAAATAATTGACTGGTATGACAAAAATTATCCCAACGTTGTTTCGATAAAACAGGAAAACGGCGGTGTAGCAGATGCCCGAGGCAGAGGAATAGAAGCTTCAAACGGTGAATTCATCGCCTTTATGGATGATGATGATTTGATTCGCCCCGATATGATTAGCAGTATGTATAATTCAATCGTTAAAAATGACTGTGATGTTGTTATTGCACCTGTTTATGCAATTATGCCCGAAGGATATTCAGTTTTGTGCAGTCTGCCGTTCTTGGAAGATGTTCCGTATAACATGGATAAATATTTGGAAATTATGTATACTTCCGGATATTACAACTGTATGGTCTGGAACAAAATGTACAGAAATACGATCGTGAAAGAACATTTGCCCGGTAAAGGTCTCAGATTTGATGATGTCTCCTGGACACCATGCGTTCTTTCTTATGCGGATAAGTTCTGTTACCTGAAATCTCCGCTTTACGAATGGGACAGAAAATCACGCCCCGAAACATACGGTGATGTTATTGCAAGAGCTTCGGAAGAAGAACTTTTTGAACACCGGAAACAGGCTTTGCTGTTTTTTATCCAAAACGGAAATCCCAACAAAAAAGCTTATCTGAAAGTTATTGCTAAACGCAGACTTGAATGTTATATACAAAATTCATCAAACCCGAAATATAATGAACTTATTGAAGAAATTGACAAAGGTAAATATTAATGATTTTAGACAATTATATTTTGTATTTGGCGTTTGTAACAACTAAACTAGAAAAATTTTTTGAAAACCAATCACCTTATATCCGCTGCAAAAAAGGTTGTTCAAAATGCTGTGAGGACGGTTGTTATCCGTTTTCCAAAGCGGAATTCGATTTTTTGATAATCGGCTTTTTAAAACTTCCCGCTGAAATTCAAAAAAAAGTGAAAGCCAATATTTACAAACTGAAAGCTGAACAAACGGAACATAAAAATAAATTTCCGGATAAAGATTTTATGCACAAATGCCCGTTTCTTATCGATAATGAGTGCTGTGTTTACGATTATCGCGGAATAATATGCAGAAGTTTCGGACTCATCAGTATTAATGATAAAGGAGCATCAAAAATTCCTTTCTGCGCGTTTGAAGGTTTGAATTATGCTAACGTTCTTGAGCCTGAAACTAAGATTATTTCGTTGGAAAAATATAAAAAACTCAATATTGATAAAGAACCTCTGGCGTTTAATGTCAGCTATGATTTTTTGACAAGTAAAGATATGGAACAGCAGTTCAACATAACTTTCGGTGAAAAAAGAGCTTTGATTGATTGGTTTTAGAATGCATCCGGATCGTATAAATTGATTTCAATAAAAGGAATAAATCCGAACAATTTGTATTTAATTTTTGAAGGATAATAATATTCTTTTTTGAGAAAAAGTATTCCGAATACTTTTATTTTATCTTTCTTACCGAGTTTATGAGGCGGTATCGGTATATTATTTTCTTTCAAAAATTTCATCATTTCATTGCCGGATTTGATATAATCAGCTTTATGAGCGGAAGTTCTTTGTGTGACTACTGATTTTGGATTTCTTATATAATGATAAAATGTATCAGCAACGGTTACATAACCTTTCAAATAAAACAGAACCTTGCACAGCCATAAAATATCTTCATAGTACCTGACTTTGTCAAATAAATATTTCTTTACTTCACTGCTTCTGTAAATCTTATTCCATACATAATTATATCTCGGAATAACTGCTTTTTTAAAAATTTTTTCCTTATCGGTAATGAATTCTTCTGCGGTGTGTTTTAATTTTTTTGTTTTAAATATTTTGCCTTCTCTGTAAAAATCACCTGCGGCAATGTCGGAATCGTATTTTTTTGCGGCATTATAAAGTTTTTCATAATAGTCTTTGTCAACCCAATCATCCGCATCAACAAATCCTATGTATTCGCCTTTAGCAATTTTTATTCCGGAATTGCGAGCCTTACCTATTCCCGAATTCTCCTGATTTATAATAATTATTCGGGAATCGTTTTGTTCATATTCTTTCAAAATATTTAAGGAATTGTCCGTTGAACCGTCATTAATACAAATGATTTCAATTTCTTTCAAGGTTTGATTTATAAGACTGTCCAGACATCTTCTTAAATATTTTTGAGCATTATAAACAGGAATAATAATTGATACTTTTATAGTCATTATAAAATCCTTCCTTTAACGATTACAGATAACATTTAGGCTCCTCTCCCGATACTCCCGCGTACAATTCAACGTATTCTTTTGCGGGGCTTGAATCTATCTTTGTCAAAAGAACTTCTTCTATCTGAAAAAATCCTACTTCGGCAGACATTTCTATATCTATTCTGATTGGCTTTCTGTCGCCGTGATGAATTCCGATACGATTAATTGCATTAGCCGAGTATTTGTGAATATCTCCGACTTTGGGAGTTGTGTTAATAGCCATAGGTATTCTTGCTCTGCCTTTTGTCATGTCGCATCCGTCTGCAATCAAAATAATTCCCGCTTCTACCGAATGAATTTTTCTGGATGACATGTGCCCTATTATTGCTTCTATCGCAAGAGATTTAATTATTGTGCGCTTGTGCAGATTGTCGGGAAATATTTTCATAAGCGTTCTTTCAATAATAGGTTTTGCAAGTATTACCGACATATCTTCATGTCCCTGCCTGCCTATCATCATTCCCAAATCATGCATAAGCCCCGCAATAATTACGGCACACATGCTGTCCTCAAAAGTTCCGATTTCTTCTTTTTCAAGAGAAGTTTGTATTCCGGATAATTGAAGAATATTGAGCATTTTTATCGCATTTGCGGCTACCTGCCTCATATGAACGGGGCCGTGGTCATTGTAGCCCAAACGTTTTATTGAAACATTGTTAGCATAATCCTGCATTTCCTGAAGTTCTTCATCGGCAAACAGGTAGTTTACAAGTTCAGTGCAAACGGGGTTGTTTTCAAGTCGTTTTAATATCTTTGATTCAAGTGATTGTTCTTTTACAGATTTCATAAATTTAACTCCGCAGTTATAAAAATTATAATCTCTGCCAAAGGCACTGTCAACTGTTTCGGGTAATAAAGAAGTATAAAAAAATAATTAATATTTTTTATTCAGAAAGGGTTGAAAAAATTATATTTTTATGTTCAAATATCAACGGTATCTTATGTTTATTCAAAAAATTTCTGTATCTAATTATCCTATGTCTTACGGATTTTACCGTAACTGTTCCGATAAAAAAAACACACAGCACGGGAAATATCTCTGTTCTGATAAAAATTATTTGAAACCTGTACATGATACGGTTTCTTTTTCGGGTAAGCCCTGGAATATACCTTATGTAGATGTAAAAAATTCATATGATGCAATGGTTTTATTTGATTTTTTAAAAACAGGGAATTATTTGGACTCCGCAGATGATGATGTATCTGAGGCAAACAAAATAATAAGAAAAAATAATTTAGGTTTTCTTGATGCGTTGGAGTCTGAAAAAGATAAAGAAGAATTTATAAAATACTATGAATATGTTACGGGTTTTCCCGATTTAAAAAAAGTTTCCGAAAATATAGAGCGCGAGTTTATCAAAAGTATTAAGAAAAGTTCTTTAGGGGTTAGCGAATGTATTGCAGCGGGCTATGACCGTACATGTTCCGTCGGGAAAAGATGTGCATTTCCGGGAAGTGATTTAGATAAAGCTTATATAATACTTAAAGGTTCTGACTATTCTTATGAAGATAATAAAATCGTGGAACAATTTAAAGCAAATTTGTGGAATAATACCGACCAGAGAATTTTGAGTTTTAATCATGATATTTCTTTTCCGAGCATATATACGGTTAATCAAATTAAAACCATGTTAAGAACAATTGACAACTTTGCAAATAATGTTGATTTAGACAGAGAATATTTGAAAGAATTAATGGATGAGGAATTTATTGATCTTGAAAAAGCTTCACAATACAATCTGGCTGTATCCGAATATTTTGACACTGATAAAAATATGTTCGGTCCCACAAAAACCGAAGTAAAAAATTTCGGTTATTTTATTGAATCCGTCAGAGAAGGAAAACCTGTTATAAGTACCCCTGAATTTAAAAGACTTATTGACGAAATTAAAGACAGTGATTTTTATAATTACAGCAATGTCGGTCAAATCAGAGCAATGAAAAAAGCTATTGACGAAGGTCGTGAAAATAAAACAAAAATACTTTTGCGTGAAAAACTGCCTGAAAAGTATAATAATTGGGATACGGATAAAAAATACAAATTTATATGTAATTTAATTAAGTATTCCTGCGAGGACAATGAGGATTTTATTGAATATTTTAAAAATGACAGAAATGTAAAAGATGCGTATAAACCGTTATTAAACCGCTTGACAAGAGGCAATCCGGATTATTATAACCGTCCGGAATTTTCGGTTATTGAAAACGGATTGAAAATGCAATATTCAAAAGACAAAAGTGTAAATCTTTATCAGGGATATAACAAAAATATTCTCTGGGTGGATACAAACAATGCTCAAGCTATTAATGAAGTTTTAAGGCAAATGGAAAAAATTAAACAATGTGATTTATTCAGAGATGTTACTAAGATTCAATGTCCTAAACCAAATGCAAGTATAAACGGAGTTTATTTTTATCCTATTAAATATGCATTTAAGAATAATAAAAATATATATGAGGGGATTATATGAGAATAGCACCGGTAAGTTTCAATTCGGAAAATACAATATCGTCAAATTTAAAACAGAATTCTGCGAAGAATTATGCTGTTGATAATCGGCAAATATCTTATCAAATTCAGCAAAGAAAAAGGAAAACCGCAGCAGCGGCAATTCTTCTCGGGGCAGCGGCAATAGTAACGGCAATTATACTGAAAAGGAAAGCTCCTGTTCAAAATATTGCAGCTTCCGCTCCCGTTCAAACTAACGCGGCTTCATCCGCAGAAAAGAGTAAAAACATATTTCAATTAATGACCGGTAAAGAACTGCTGAATGAATTAAAAATTCTTAAACCGGAAAATTATATTGCATCAGTCGAAAATATTAACAGCGGAACTTTTTTGGCGGATTTGCATTCTCACAGTTTATATTCCGACGGAAAAGCATCCGTAAAGGATATATTGGATAAAGTTGCTTTATATGCCGATTATGCCCATGAAAAAACGGGTAAGCAATTTATATTTTCACTGACGGATCATGACAGTATTGAAGGGGTAAAAGAAGCGGTTAAAATAATTTCCTCAAACCCGCAAAAATATAAGAATGTAAAATTTATCCCCGGAGTGGAAATGAGTTTTGCAATTAAAGCGGATAAGACAGCCAATCCGTTTGAGACAGCGGAAGTTCTTGTTTACGGATTTAATCCGTCCGATAAAAAAATAGAAAAATTTCTTGAGGAAATACAAGCTAAACGGAAAAAACTCACAATCGATTTTATCGAAAACTTAAAACAAAAATATGGCTATGCGGATTTTTCTTATGAAGAATTCCGAAAGATTTATAATTCCGGGCGGGATTATTTTATGATGAATAACCAATGGAAAGTTCACCATTATGCACAGACAAAAAATGCGGCCGCCGGCTTGGCAAATTCAAAAGGAACAGACAAATCCCAATTTTATGAACAAATAATGGCACAAACAGATAATAACAAGACTCTTTCTTATCTGCGCGAAAAAGGACTTGTCCCGTCATCTTACGGAGATGATAATAATATAACCGCATTATGTAAAGAAAAATTCTCTCCCGTTCAGAGAAATAACGGCACATATTATGCAGGAGAAAACAGTTTTGATTCAATTGTAAGAGCTTTCGGCGGAGATGATAATGTATTTTTTGCACTTGCGCATCCTTATTATCTCACTGAAAGAACGAACCATGTATCGGAGGCAGTCCGTGAATTAAATACAAAATCATACGGACTTTTGAAAGCTTCGGAAAGTTTTCATCAGGCATATAATTCTTCCCTGGATAGAAACGCCGTGGAGAAACTAAATAAAGAATTGGTTTCCGATAACGAATTTTTAGAACTTGGCGGATGTGATAATCACCTTAAAGACTGGCTGAGCGAATTTCCCGTAAAATCATAAATAAATCGTTACACCCATAGTCTGCATTGCAAGAATAATATGACACGGATAGACGATGATTATCCGTGATAACCCATCGGAGGCGGCTGGATATATAACGGTTTCAGTTTTCGCCAATCATCCCCTCTGTTTTGTGCAAGACGGACAATTGTTTCACCTATCGGTAATTCAATTTTTTGATAAGATGTTCCGCCCAATAAAGGCTGTAATTTATCATCAGTCAGAATATCGAAATTTCCGTTTGCAATTATTTCTTTTATTTCTTCAAGCCGGACTGCTCCCTTTATTTCTCCGTTAACGCAGAGATAGGCGCTGTATTTTCTTGCATCGAGCGCAACAAGATTTTTTCGGGCGGCTTTTGCCAGAATTTCCAAAGATGAAATTCCGGCGGTTTTGCAATTCAATTGCTGTGCCATAACACGTGCAACGGTAACGCATGCCCTTATTCCCGTAAAGCTTCCCGGCCCTATATTTACCGCTATCAAATCAATATTCTGCGGTTTTATGCCGTTTTCTCTCATAATTTCCCGTAATGTTGAAATTAAAAACGCGGAATGATATTTGTTGTCATGGTTTTCAACTACGCGTGAGGACAATATATTACCGTCTTTTTCCAATGCGGCATACATTTTATCAAGACATGTATCAAACGCCAGAGTTATCATTAAGCCTCCTTACAATATCATCTTCCCCGCATGAAATGAATTCATATATCCTTGAATCGTCATCATCATAAGTTACATTAATTTTAATGTGATTGAACGGAGCTTCATTCCTGTTAAATTCCGCCCACTCAACAAATGTTACCTGTCTGCCTTCGCTGTATTCGCGCAGTTCATCGTATATGGTTTTTATCCCTTCATTTTCCAATCTGTATAAATCAAAATGGTACACGGGAATTGAACCGGTATGATATTCGTTAAGAATTACAAAACTCGGACTCGTTACACGTTCTTTTACGTCAAGCGCGGATGCAACAAGTTTTACAAAAGCGGTTTTACCGGCGCCGATTTCTCCGTAAAGATTTACAAAACAACCGTCTTTTATCAGACTTGCAAATTTTTCCGCAAGATGTTTTGTATCTTCAAGTGTTTTGCATTTTTGTTTATAAGTTACATTTTGCATACTTTGTTTCTTCCGCTTTCTTTAGCTTTATATAATGCTTTATCGGCATTTTGAATAAACGTATTATCTTCCGTATTATTATATTGAGAGATTCCGAGACTGATTGTTACGCTAATGTCGTTTTTGTTTGGAACAATTTTTGAAATATCAATTTTCTTTTCTTCAACGGCCTTTCTCAAACGTTCGGCTACAAGCTCCGCTTCATCAAGCTTTGTAAACGGAAGAAGTATAACAAATTCTTCTCCGCCGTATCTGCCCGCTGTATCGTAATCTCTGAGCTGCGATTTTATTATTCTTGCAACTGTTTTCAAGACTAAATCTCCGGCACTGTGCCCGTAAGTATCATTGACGCTCTTGAAAAAGTCAATATCCGTCATAATTGCGCATAAATCACGCTTGTGTCGTTTTGCACTCGAAACTTCCTGTTTTATACGTTCTTCAAGCTGACGTCTGTTATAGAAACCTGTTAAAGCATCTAATGTCGCATGTTTTAAAATTTCGGCGTATACATTAGCCCGATTTATTGTAGTGGCAGCCTGTGTGGAAAGCTGTTCAAGGTATTCAATCTCTTTTTCACTCAAAATACTTTCGGTGCTTTTTGTTACAATACAGCCTAAAAGCTTGTTTTCACTGATTAGAGGGAATAATCCGATTTTTTTGTCCGGTGTAAGAACATATTCGGATTTGTTATTAAGACATTTTATAAGTTCAAAAATCTTGTTGTCTTTACATGATGACGGCCATACAAGCTTGTTGTTGATAAATATATAAACAAGATGATCGGATACAAACTTGTCAATCATCTCACCGATTATCGGAATTATGTAATTCGTTTCATACTGAGTTTCAATAATTTTTGCTATATTTTTCATTGAATCATGAAAATCAATGTTTTTTTGCATTCTTTCCGTAAGAATTATATTTTGGATTTTTAAAGATATACAAAAAATTGAAAGTTCAAGAAATTCAAGAAGTTTTTCATGAAGTTTTTCTTTAAACTCAAGCATTCCTATAATTTTATCGTTATTAAAAAGTGCATAATAAGAACGGTTTTTAAACGTTATATATTTTTCCGTACTGAGTTTCTCAAAAATTTCATTCAGCTCTTTAGACTTTATAAATTTCCAGCTCTGAGAAAAATCCCTGAGAGTTTCTGTAGTGGAATCATAAATATAAACCGCATTCAAAGGAAAAGCTTCTTCAATAACGCTCACAATGGTTTGTGCATTATGAGCGTTGTTTAGAAATGAAAATATTTGTCTTAAATTATCGAGCATATTTAATTTTCTAATTTCTGTAAAATATCGTCCGAAATATCAAAATTTGCATATACATTTTGAACGTCATCATGTTCTTCAAGTTTGTCCAAAAGTTTTAAAATCTGATCCGCAACTTTTTCATCGGTTACTTCAACCGTATTTTGCGGTATCCTTAAAAGTTCCGCACTCTCTGATTTAAACCCTTCTTTTTCAAGCCCTTCGGCAACGTTTTGAAAATTTTCGGGAGAAGTTAAAACTTTATATGTCCCGTCTTCTTCCGTAACATCGAGGGCGTCAAGGTTTATGGAAGCTTCAAAAAGTTTATCAAAATCAACGTCTTCACCGAAAGTAATAACTCCGCGCTGGTCGAACATCCAGCCGACACAGCCCGTGGCACCGAGACTGCCGTTATATTTTGTAAAAAAGCTTCTTATATCGCCTGCCGTGCGGTTTCTGTTGTCTGTCATTGCTTCTATTACAACTGCAACACCGCCTGCCGCATAGCCTTCATATATTAATTCTTCATAATTATCCGAAGCTCCGGAGCCGGCACCTTTTTCAATGGCACGTTTAATGTTGTCGTTGGGCAAACCGGCAGCTTTTGCCTTTTCAATTGCGGTTCTTAATCTGAAATTACCCGCCGGATCCGCTCCGCCGAGTCTTGCGGATACGATTAATTCTCTTGAATATTTTTGAAACACAACCGCGCGCTGTGAGTCTACTTTTGCTTTTTTATGTTTAATTGTTGACCATTTTGAGTGTCCTGACATTTTTTTATTTCCCTTCTTTATAAAATTCTATCATAAAAATTTAAATACATAATTTATATACTAAAATTTAGATTAACATGTTTACAAAAATTTTAATTTGATGTATAATCATAACCGAAAAAGGTTTACTAGTAAATATGAGGAATTAGAAAATGAAGAAACTTATTTCAACAGGAGCTATAGCGGCATGTTTATTAGCATTCGCGGCTATTCCTTCAATGGCGGTATCCATCTCTGATGTAAGCCAAAATTATTGGGCTGCACCTGAAATTGTCAGCGTAGTAAATGACGATATTATGTATCTTTCAGGCAGTCGTTTTAATCCGGAAGAAAAGATGACAAGAGTTGAGTTTGTTAATGCTTTGTTGAAAGTATTATCAAATGAAAATCTTAATGTCAGCATTCCGAACAAATTTTCGGATGTATCAAAAGATACCCCGTATTATGACAACATTTTACGTTCTCAACAGTTAGGTTTGGTTTATGGTTATCCGAACGGAACTTTCCAACCGAACAGAGTTGTTTTAAGATCTGAAGCTCAATCAGTTATCAGCCACATCACTAAAGATATGAAAGCTGATACAGCTGTCCTCGGAAACTTCAAAGATGCTTCTCAGGTTCCTGCTTGGGCCAGACAAGTTTACGCAAAAACTCTTAACTACGGTATTTACGTAAATTATCCGGATTCAAGAGAATTGAGACCGAATGATGAATTAACTAGAGCTGAAGCAGCTGTTCTTTTAGCAAGATTGAAAGCTAAATTGGGACTTGTTAAATCTCAATATATCGGTACTTCTTCAGTTGAACACTTGAACGTTACTAAAAAAGCTCCGAACAACGAAGTAAGAGTTAATAACCTTCAAAGTGTTATCGCTGAAGGTAACGTTCTTGTATTGTCTTTTGAAGATAAATTCTTATCGGAAGACCATCAGGCAGGTGATGTTGTTACTTTCTTAGCTCAGGAAGATATTTACACAGAAGAAGGTACGCTTGTTATTCCCGCAGGATCAAAATTCATTGCAAAACTTGATGAAGTTAAAGATCCCAGATGGTTCAACAAAAATGCAAGAGTATATCCTCAGTTATGCAAAATTGTTTTACCTGACGGAAGAGAAATGGCATTCAATGCAAAACCGTTCACTAAAGATTATTCTTTAAAAGAAGGTCCTTGGATGACAGCAGGTAAAGTTGCATTATCAACTGTTGCCGGTAGTGCTGTAGGTATTGGTTCAGGTGTTGGCTTGGCATTTATACCCAGCCCGCACAAAATCGGTACCGGTATTGCAATCGGTGCTCCTGTTGGTGCAGCAGTCGGCTTGATATACGGACTCGTTTCTCCGGGACTTGAATATCACGCAAAAGCAGGCGAAGCTATTCAGGTTATCCTGCTTGACGATGCAGCTGTTGCAAGATAATAGGTTTTTATAAGCCTTAAAACAGACCGATATGATTGTCGGTCTGTTTTTTTATAGCCTTTTTGTTTACGTATAAAAGTATAAGTCGACTTGTCTGAGCGGGTGTCGAATTTTTTTGCACAAATTTTATAATGAAAATGTAGATTAAATTCCGATTTATTTCGGAGGGAGTATGTTTTATGAAAAAATTATGTATTTCTCTTGCACTGATAGGTGCAGTTGCATTTTCAACACAAGGTGCATTCGCTTGGGAAGGTATTTCGTCTTTAAATCCGATGCCTTATCTTTCTTACCTTAATCCGTTACCTTATTTCGGAATCGGTGAAAACAAAACTAACTTTAGTTTAAACCCGTTTAAAGGATTTAAAAACTGTGATCCTTGCAAAAAAGTGAAAAAATGTGATGAATGCACAAAGGTAAAAGTATGCCCTACTTGCAGAAAAGCATTTGCGGAACCTTATTATGACACGGACAACATTTACACGGTACCGATAACGCCAAGATGTAATTCATGCCAACGTCATTACTAAAAAAAAGAGCCTAATGGCTCTTTTTTTTATATAAGTATATTGATTAAAAATAAAATAGAAAGTAGGATGGGTGAAACGATTTTCATTTCACCCATCAACTTAGCTTGTCGGATTAGTAAATCCGACCTACAAACTTTATTTGTCACATAATAAAATTGTCATGCTGAACTTGTTTCAGCATCTTACCAATTTTCAGATAATCATGTAGGTTAGGCAGCCCAACAACTAATATTTTACATTAAAATTTGTTGGGGTAGAACCCCCAACTTACATTTTTGTCCATTGTTTTATTATAACATATGAAAGATATCAGACCCTGAAACGAGTTCAGGGTGACATTAAATTGGAGTCTGTAGTCTGCAGGTCGGTTTTACCAAACCGACAATATTAAATACTCAACTACGCTTTAGTCTGTAGGTCGGGCATTCCTGCCAAACGATTTCAAAATGCCAAATCGTTTCTTTACTTGTCGGATTAGTAAATCCGACCTACGATTAGTAGATCCGACCTACAAATTTATTTTATTATTATAAAATTATAAAAATCACTTTGCAAAGGAACAAATGATTTGACAATGTTTAACAATAAGTTTGAATATTTATGAAAAACTATATTTCGTTGTTAGTTCACCATTTGGTAACTCAAAAATTATCTTTCCGTTTATGCAATATACATTTGGAATACCATTTTTACGGTTATTTTCCTGAGCTTTCTTTATTGCCCTGTTTCCGAGTTTTAAAAGTTTTTCTGATAATTTTGTCATTATTTAAAATCCTTCATAAATTTATTGTACAAATTTTCACTAAATATTTCAATCTCGTTATTAGCATATTGAGCGACTAAAATATACTCTGATGTCCCGTTATAAAATAAATTCCATTCATCAACCAAATCCTTGTAAATATTCCAAAAATTTCCTTTACTACGATAAAAACGTCTTATAATATCATTTTTAGGAATATCATGTCCGCCATTTAATACCCGTATTTTTATTCTGTTTTCACATAAAGTCGGATTATCAAGATAAGAATATATTAAAACAACGAAATATCCTAAATCTTTAGCTTTTTGAATAGTTTTTATATGATTCTTACCTGATAAAGTCGTTTCTATTGCAAAAGATTTCTCACTATTTAGTAGATTGTCAAGTCTTTTTAAGACAATTTTACCGGCTTTAATTTTTACACTTTCAATATTTTCAGGACAAATTTCTTTTGCAACTTCATCTGCATTTAGAAAGTCTAAATTTTCCGATGGTAAAAGTTCACTTGCCAGAGTACTTTTACCGCTCCCGTTTGCCCCTGCTATTATGTATAAAATTTTATCTTGCATATTATTTGTATCTTAACATAAATATAAAAAAATATATGTATCAGGCAATTTTTGAGAGGGAAAATACTTTATATAAATACCAGGGAAAATAAAGGAGAATTTAATGGGAATAGGGGAAATTGGAACAGCCATAGGTAAAGAAATTAATGCCTGGACAAAGACAGGCAAAAGTTTACTTGCAACCAGACCTGTAAAGGCTAATATTAATAAGTTAAAATTAGCCGCACCTTTGCAAACCGATACCGTCCAGCTGTCAACACAAATCGGGAAACATAAAATTCCAAGATACTTATACCATATGACGTCCCCTGAGAATTATCAAAAAATGCTTGAATCCGGAGTTCTTAAACCCATGGGATGGAGATTGCCTGATGGTGTCTATATGTTAGAGTTGGACAGCTTTGGAAAATATTGGAGTAAAAGTTTGAGAAATGCTTTGTGTGATCAAATTTTTAACACAGGACGCTCCAAACAGATTGTAATGTTAAAAATACCAACCAAAAATTTGGACTCAACAAAACTAAGAATAAGAACACAAAAACAAGTTGAAAATGGCGGATTGGGAAGAAATGCAGTAATGAAACTTCGAGAATGGCTTAATAATACTGCGATGCCTGAAGAAAGAAAATTACTTCTTGATCAACTAGTTCAAAAATATGGTAAGAAAACTGCATTAAAAAAATATGTAGATATGATGCCAAAAGAATTAGAACCAGTAACCAAAGGATATGAAGCAAGATTAAGTCCGCTATTTAAGCAAAAAAAAGCTGATCTGGAGTTTGTATATATTGATGATATACCTGTATCCGAAGTTAGTGTTGTCGGTAAAGCCGATTACAAAGATTTGTTCGGAATAGATTATTTTTCCGATAAATTATCAGGAGATCGAAACACCGCAAAGACTGTTTTTGAAAAAATTTTTTATTCTAAACCTGAACAAGGAATGCTAAAGGCGTGGAGGGAATAAAAATAAGTACGTAAATCGGATATTAATCGGACAAAGAAATTTCTTTGATTTTGGAAGTGTCTAGCCAAATTTAAAAATATTCTTTGTAATTTTGTGTCTTAATAAAATCCGATTTTGTCCAATTGGATTTTTTATAATCAAGCAGCTTCCGATCTGTATAAATTGACTCAATGCCACACTATTATAAGATCCTGAAACGAGTTCAGGATTACATTTTGAAATTTTACTTCCAAGCAGCAAATCGGACTTTAAAATACACACTTAAACACCTTAAAATGCAATAATAGCAATAAAAACCGTTTAAGATGTTTTTTTTAAATGGTGGGCGTTGAGAGGCAATGTTCGAACTTTTTAAAATGTATTAAAAACCTTTTAGATTATTTAAAAGAAAGTGAAGTTCAACAAATAATTGAAAAACTAAATATCATTAAAGAAGAGTATATTTGTTAAACGAATATTATTTTTCAAGTTGAGAATTTAAAACTGGACGCATTAATGCTACCAAAAATTTAACTCCAGATTTCTCTTCTAAAATATCTTTTAAATATATTTTGGAAGAACTAATATCAAATGTAAAATTAATATCCAAGTATGTCATTTCCTTTTTTTGATTATCCCAAATTCTATATTTTATTTGGCCGTGTTTAGAATATTTTTTTAGAAATTTAAGTATAGAACCATCTTTTTTATTCCAAGTACACATATCTGTATTTATCCATATATCATTCCAAGAGTTAAATAATGGAAAATGAGAAAGAACATTCCTAATAAACTTCAACAATTCACTACTTAATTCTGCTTCCATTGGTGGGCGATGTGTTTTTAAATATTCAATTACATACTTTATGGGCTCATAGTTTAATAATTCTGTATATAAACTTATAATTTCTTTTATGTAGAACAAACGCACTGAATCAGAAAAAGTCATAAATTTATCGTTTGTAATAATATCACATAATTGAAAAAATCTTTCATAAGCAATATTTAAAAAAAGTAATTCTTTTTTATTTGGCTTTAATATGTTATCCATATTCATATTATAATTAAAAATTTTACTTTTTTCGATTTATTCTTATAAAAGTTAATATGAAAAGAAAAAAAGATATTGGAATAATTATTCAATTTGACAACAAAAAATATTCAAAAGAAGAAACTATTATTCTTTATCAAAATTTTTTTAGTATTTTAGCGGAAGCAAGAGATATAAAAATCCCAAAAGAATTCTTAAAGACAGTCATAGAGAGTATTTTAGAAGAGTATAATAACCGTTAAGAGGTTCGAACTTTTGAACCCTTTGGTATATAAGCGTTTTGACGATTTTAAAATTTTTACTTTAAAATTTAAACAAGTCTAAAACGCTTGCTCGACCTTCAAAAGTCACTAAAAAAGAGCCTTTTCAGGCTCTCTTTTTAAATGGTGGAGACGAGGGGAGTCGAACCCCTGTCCAAAATGGATTAAAATAAACCTCTACGAGTGTAGATATTAATCAGCTCAACCGATTCGGGAAAATATCACAACCTTATAAATCGGTCAAAGGTTTTATTTAAGGGAAACACTAAACCCTGCATGGTTAATCTTGATGTGTCTGCCATGCTTGAACACACTGCAGCTTGCATAGTGGGCTTATAAATCCGGCAAGCTGGGATTTATAAACAGCTGTAGCGACTACGCTGCCAAAGCTTGTGCTCTGGAGAAGTCTGCTTTAATTACATTGTCAGCATTTAATTTGTTTTGCTCGTTGATAAGCGGGAACAGCGCCCGCACTCGCAATCTATTTTCACCGAACATCCTGTCAAATCCAAAACGTCCCCATGAAGTTTTTCAAAGTACTTGTATTTAGTATTATAACGCAGTATTGTATTTTTTCAAGAGTGGATTTGGAAAGAACATTTTGTACAATGAGCTTTCGGGTGAAGCATCAAATTGTCCTCCAAATCATACAGCTTTTGTATTCTTGTTATAAGCGGGGCACCGCAAACAGGACATTTTAAGCCTCCGGCTTCATTCAAAATTAACTCTTTTAGACTCTCGATGACTTCTTCTGATACGGTATGGTTAGTGTAATCTTTTTCAAGCTTTTTTATTTCATCGGGAGAGCATTTGAGAATTTTTGCAAGATTTTGGCGCACGGTTACCGACAGAAACAAATCTTTTCCCGATTCAATATCTTCAATGGTTTCTAACGGAAGGTTTGATGCCATGGCAAGCCCTTTCGGGGACAATCCCAAATTATCTCTTTTCTTTTGTATAAATCTTGCTAATGTTTCCATAGAAATTATTATAGACAAAAACAGCCTCTTTATACAAGAGGCTGTTTTTTAAGAAAGCATTTTTATTATATTTCCGTACCGGGAATTTCTTCCATTTTGCAGTAATCGGAATACATTTTTGCCTGTTCAAAGTCGTAATATGCTTTTTCCGGATTTCCGTCTTCATCTCTGTACGGTTCTCCGTTTTCATCATAAACGAAGGTCCCGTACATAAATGTAGCAGCTTCTTCACCTTTTAAGTATTCACCTTTCCAAATAAGTTTACCGTTTTTGTCGTAAACATCACTTACAGTATTGGATTTTCCGTTATTTCCGTTAGTACGAACTTCATATCCGGCATAATTCCAACGCCATTGTTCATTTGCGGAAGGTTGTTCATCTCCGTTAAATACATATCTGTCAAATTTAATACCTTTGTTAGGAACGTCGGTAACAATTGTTTTAACCCATTGAACTTCGGGGTTATCTTTGTCATAAGTATCGGTTATTTTTGTAATTAATGAAATTCTGTAGTTGTCGGTATCAATACTGTCACCTTGAACTTCATACATCTTTTTGTCATATCTGTTGTATGCTTTCGCACCGACAAATATTACATTATTATTTCCGTTAGGAACGGGTCCGTCAAGAGGAATACCGATATTCAAACCTTGATGAATAAGAGAATCCGCAAGTCCGAAATTGTATCCTTTATAGAATTTCGGAACAAATTCAGTTATGTAAACGGTATCTCTTATATAAGTCGTATCACGCTGCGGGCCGCCTTGGCATCCGTATGACCAAGATATAGCATCAGCGAATGAATAAGCTTCAGACTTACTGCAGCTTGTATTAATTGTTCCCATGCTTGCGGCGGCACCCAAAAGCATCAAACCTGCCAGCAGATTTCTCATTGCTTTAGCTGAAGTTTGTGATGCGGGACTATCCATTTGCGGATAATTATTTTCCGGGTTTTTGCTTTTTCCCGCTTTACCGTTTCTGCCGGTAAATTGTACTAAGTTTACACTGTCAATTGCTTTTACGTTCATGTTAGTTTATTAACCTCCGATTTAATTTTATGATTATATAAAAAATCAACATATATTTTGTTGCTAGTGAAATTATAACAAAAAAAAATTTTTTTATAAAAATATCGTTGCAAAAGCCTTTGAGATACTTTACATTTTGTAATATATTTATTTAAAAGCATAAATAAACAGTATTTTAAAAATTTTTTATTAAGTGATGTTACAAGATTGCAAAAAAAATTTGTTTTTTTTTCTTATATAAAATAGAATATAAGAGGAGAAATTTTAAGGGGTATAAGATGATTTTAGAACAGGAATTAGAGGGAAAAACGTTATCTCCGCAAGAGGTTCGCAGAATATTAAAGACTGATAATAAGGAAATTGTTGAACTTTGCAAGCGGGCTTCAATTCTGCCGAGAAAAAACAGCAAAGGGCAGACGTATTTCTCTTACGATGAAGTCAAAAATCTTAGAAAAGTTCAGGCTATGAAAATGAATTTTCCTGTTGAATCAACAAAAGAAACTTCTGCCGTAATGAGTATATTAAACTCATTAAGGGATATGGAAAACAATTTAAGCAATAAGATTTCCAAAGTTATTGATGAAAAACTTGAAGGAATGGATGAGGTGGTTGTTGAACTTATCCGCTGTAAAACTGATAATGAGACTTTAAGACAGAAAATAATTGATTTAAACAAAGAAATTTATCAGCTTAAAAATGATTTAAACTCTTACAAATCTGTAGGTTTGGGATTTTATAAAAAAAGAGAAAAACATGTTTGGGAGTAGTTATGGCTGTAACAGAAACAACAATAAGTGAAGAAAGAAGCAAGGCTCTTAAACTTGCCATTGAGAAGATAGAAAAAGATTTCGGCAAAGGTTCTATAATGAAGCTTGGCGACAAGGTTACCGTAAATGTCGATGCTATTCCGACAGGTTCTTTGTCATTGGATGTTGCCCTCGGAATCGGCGGAGTTCCGCGCGGTCGTATTATTGAGATTTACGGCCCTGAAAGCTCCGGGAAAACAACACTTGCCCAGCACATTGTAGCCGAATGCCAGAAAAAGGGAGGAATAGCTGCATTTGTGGATGCAGAGCATGCTTTGGATCCGGAATATGCCAGAAATTTGGGTGTAAATGTCGATGAACTGCTGATATCTCAACCGGATACAGGAGAACAGGCACTTGATATAACCGAAGAACTTGTGCGCTCCGGTGCTGTTGATATTGTTGTTGTCGACTCCGTTGCGGCTCTCGTGCCGAAGGCTGAAATTGAAGGTTCAATGGAAGACCAGCAGATGGGCTTGCAGGCCCGTTTAATGAGCAAGGCGCTCAGAAAATTAACCGGTATTATCGGCAAAACGAACACCACGGTTATTTTTATTAACCAGCTTCGTATGAAAATCGGTGTTATGTACGGTAACCCCGAAACTACTACCGGCGGAAACGCACTTAAATATTACGCATCGGTACGTATGGAAATCAGACGTACCGAAGGTGTCAAAGGCGAAGAAGGCGATGTCGGAAACCATGTAAGAGTCAGAGTTGTTAAAAACAAAGTTGCACCGCCTTTCAGAACTGCCGAATTTGATATCATGTTCGGTAAAGGTATCTGTAAAATTGGTAATATTCTTGATGTTGCGGTTAATCTCGATATTGTGAAAAAAGCAGGTTCTTGGTTTAGTTTTAACGATGAAAAGCTTGGTCAGGGCAGAGATAAGGCAAGAGATTTTCTGACGGAAAACCCTGATATTTTAAATCAGGTTGAAACTCTTGTCAGAGAAAAACTTGCAGCCGCTTAGCACTCGATTTGAAATAAAAAAAACTCGGTTAAAAACCGAGTTTTTTGTTGTTTATTGAACAGCTATTGATTGTCCGCCTGTCATTTTACTCAGGACTTCTATAGCTTTTTTGAGCTGAACATCGTTTTTATTTTTGACATCATCTTCGGTAAGTTTTACTTCAATATCAGGTGTAATCCCTTTTTTATTGATGTCGGTTCCGTTCGGTGTCAGGTATTTTTGAATTGTAATATTTATACCGGATTCGTAAGGAAGCTTGTTAATTTCCTGTACAAGACCTTTACCGAATGATTGTTCGCCGATAATTACCGCTCTGTGATTGTCTTTCATGGCACCTGAGAAAATTTCCGATGCTGATGCGGAACCTTTGTTAATCAGTACGACTACCGGTTTTTTGGTATAAACACCGGCTGATGCTCTTTGAGTTTCTTTGTAACCGTCCCTGTCAACCGTACTTACGATAGTTCCGCCCTCTAAAAACATATCAGAGATGTAAATTGCGTTTGTCAAAAGTCCGCCGGGGTTTGAACGAAGGTCAATAATAAACCCTTTTTTGTTCTTATTATTGTTTATTATTGAACCGAATTCACTTGCCGCATTTCTGCTTATGAACGAACTTAATCTTATATAGCAGATATCATCCGGCAGTTTTAAATCAAACGGAAGTTTCTGCGAAATTGATTTAATCTCAATTTCCGCACGCGTGATGGTATAAGTTTTCGGCTCGGTATCTTTACGTTTGATAAGCAAAGTTACCTGAGTGCCTTCCTTACCTCTGATTTTGTCTGCCGCTTTGTCTACCGTAATACCTTTAGTGCTTACTCCGTCAATTTCAAGGATTTCATCGTCGGCAAGCAATCCCGCTTTTTCTGCAGGAGTGTCTTCTATCGGCGCAATAACCATTAATTTGCCGTCTTTTACACCGATTTGGATACCGATACCTTTCAGTGAACCCTTAATTGAACTCGTTTCTTCCGCAAATTCTTTGGGATCCAAAAATTTTGTATAAGGATCGTTAAGACTTGCAACCATTGTATTGATAGCTACGTAAGCATCTTCGTTTGTTTGAATTTGGTTGTCATATTTATGGCGCCATTTTGCCCAGTTTTGATCGTTGTTTGTCTGGTCAACAAATTTGTTGTTAATAAGTCTCCATACATTATCGTACAAGTCAACCGGACTGTATGCAAAGACATTACTTTTAATTACCCAGCCTGACAGGAACACAAATGCACCTAAAAATATTACACTTTTTTTCATAATGTTTCTCACTAATTTTCCCTCCAAATACTCTTAACCATGCTGCACAACTATATAGATGTATTTTTTATGAAAAAGTTTCCTGCAAAACACGTAAAAAGTATTTTTTTGTAAAATTATAATAACACAATCATAAAAAAATGAAAATAATCAACGTATTTAAACATTTTAGTTTTTTTCATTGTTGATTAAATATACAAGTAAATCCAGTTTCGCAAGTGATTCTGAATAACTTTCAAGCATAACCTGCATACTGTTTGTGATATTTTCTCTTGTAATATCAATTGTTTTTAACATTTCCTTTTTTAAATCCTGATTCATCGTTTATCCTTTATATTTAATTCCAACATTTTTATTATAATACAATATGAAAAAATTTCAACAAAAACGGATATATTATTAAAAAATATAAATTATTTAGAGTTTTAATGTCAATGACATTGATTTTAACCAATATCAATCTGGCTGATAATTAAAAAATGAATTATGAATACTTAAAAAAATTCGCAAATCATTTGAAAAAGATTAGAAAAGCAAAACACGTAAAACAGGATGATTTTCTTGATGTAAACGGTATTTCACGTTCAACAATTGCTATGGTTGAAACCGCAAAAACCGATATTACTCTGTCAAAACTGAAAATCATTGCCGATGTACTCGGAGTTAATCCGAAAGAGCTTATTGATTTTGATTAATCATGCTTTTGTATGATTTACATACTTGCTATATTTAGTAATTTTAAGTTATAATATCAAATATAGTAAAGGCGGGTGAAATTATGAAAAAGATATTGTTTGTTGGAGCTTTGTTATTATCCGTAATGCCTCTATGTGCAGCGGATTGGCAGTTTATTGATACTGAAAATCCTAATATAAATATGTTTATTGATACGGATTCCGTCCGTCAAACCGGAGCTCAGGAATATGTATATGCAGTAAGATATCAAATCGGAAACGATACGGAAAAAGTTGTTTATTTGAAATCCGATTACGGTAAAAATCTTATGGGAGTTATAACTCAGCAGGATTATGATGAAAATAATTACAGTCCGAATAGGGTTTTATCTGACTATCATGTATTTATGAAACCGTTTAGAGAAAACACATTACTCAGCTATGCTCACAAATATGCGGGTATAGATACTGAAGTTGCACTGCAGACACCTCCGGAACCCGAAAAATCGGCTTCTTATACGGGAACCAAAGGAAATGTTGTTCCGACGGCTTATCAACAGACAGTTAGCGCTTCGGTTGATGAATATGTGAAAAATGTTATGAGTAAAATTCAAAGTAAGTGGAACCCGCCAAAATCCGGTCGTCATACTCTGGCAAAAGTAATTTTGACGATAGATTCAAACGGAAGCCTGTTGAATTACAGATTTTCAAGATTGTCAGGTGACAAAGCCACCGACAGATCAATTATCAGTGCGATTGAGCAGTCTGTTCCGTTTGATACATTCCCTTCAATCGGGAAAAAAGTTAATAACGTAAATATTAAAGTTGATTTTAAATACGGATTGATTTACAAATCAGTAAGATAACGAAAAAAAAAGAGAACCTTTTCGGTTCTCTTTTTTTATTCTTAATTTGTTTATTACACAGCTTTTTGAACTTTACCCGCTCTCAGGCATGATGTACATACTCTGATTCTTTTAACGGTTCCGTTTACATTGACTTTTACGGATTGCAGGTTTGGTTCCTGTGTATGAACAATTTGTTTATGCGAGAAAGTAAGTTTTGCTGCTTTAATAGGTGCTTTTCCGCATATTTCACATTTTTTAGCCATAATTTTATTTCCTTTTTTCGGTCTGTGCAATTTATATCATATATTAAAAATCTCAAAAATCAAGAAGCATGTTAAAATTTATAAAGTGCAATTAATAAAAACTTATTTGTTTATATCAATAAAATCCAGTTGATAATTAAGGATATTGGCGATTATAAATGCTTCTTTCAGAGAAAGACTCTCTCTGTTAAGTTTTCCTAAAAGACTGTTGTATGAATAATTCTTATTGGTGATGTCGCTCAATTTTTCAGAAAGTTTTTTTAGAGTCATCCCTCTTGAAACAGCTAACATTTTAATACGGTTTTTGATATTCATATAAGCTTAATTATATATTATATTGACATTTTATATAAAATAATTTATAATTATATTCGTTTTAAAATATAAATATTCGTATATGAATATTATCTGGAGGATATTATGAAAAACAAACGTAAATTTGGTTTTACTCTGGCAGAAGTTTTAATTACTTTGGGAGTTATCGGTGTTGTTGCTGCGATGACAATGCCTGTTTTAATACAGAAACATCAGGAAAAAGTTACGGTTGTAAAATTAAAGAAGGCATATTCAGTATTGTCTAACGCATATTTAATGGCTAAAACAGAAGATGAAAATGTTAAAAACTGGTATGATTCATATACAACGACAAGAGAGAATTCTGAAGCATTCTATAAACATTTAAAACCATATTTAAAAGTAACTAAAGATTGCGGATTTGAAAAGGGCTGTTTGACTGAAGGGCCCGTAAAAACATTAGGCGGGGTTGATTATAGAGATTATAATTCTAACAAGAATGAATATCGTGTTATTTTAGCCGATGGTACAAGTGTTATGTTTTATGTGCCCATAGAGGATTATTCTTCTTCTAGTGGTGCTAGTTATCGTGGAAACATAAAAGTGGATATAAACGGCTTCAAAGGCCCATACACATTTGGAAAGGATTTTTTTGTATTTGATATAACGGAATCAAAAATAGTCCCTTCTGGTGTTATTGAGCAAGAATTAGGTAGATACAAGTGTGACAGAAAAAGTACAGATAGAAATAGTACTGGGAGCGACTGTACCGCTTGGGTAATATATAACGAAAACATGGATTATTTGCATTGTGACGACTTATCTTGGAATGGTAAGCATAAATGCGATTAATAACAAAAAATTACGAACTTTACAAAAAACTTGAATAAAAATTTTTCTTATGGTATATTTTCAATACAAGGAATTAATCGGGATATGTTAAAAAGATGAAAAGTTCAACCATAAGAAGATCAAATTTATCAAAAGAAAAAATGGCAGTACTGGAAGCATTGTCAAAATACAGAAACGAAGCTTATGACAATTCTCCGGGCGTTTATGTCAGACCTGACAGAGAAAAAGAACTGGATGTACTCTGGCAAAATTTTAAAGTAAACCAAAAATCGGAAAAATCACCGAATATTTATCTTGCGGCAGGATTTATAGCAGGTGCCGTTGTCATGCTTGTTCTTACCGTATTAATCAGTTTTACGGTAAAAGGTATCGGTTCTGCGGTTGAAAATTCCGCTCCCGCACCTGTTAAAAAACAAAAAATGAGTTTGAACTTTATCCCGTCATCAAATTCGCTATCTTCTTCAAATGAAGTTTATACCGTTCAAAGCGGCGATACAATGGAAGCGGTTTTGGTCAGATTTTACGGTTCTTACAGCAAGGAAAAAGAAGCTCTTGTTCTAAAGACTAACAATCTTACAAATCCGAACAAGCTTTCCATCGGTCAAAAGTTGACAATACCTATGGATTAGTATATTTTCTGTCTTTCAATTCATCGGGCAGAAACTGCTGTTTCACATCGGGTGCGGAATGCGTGTATACATAACCTATTCCGAAACCGTATTTTTCGGCATCTTTGTAATGTGCATCGCGCAAATGCATCGGAGGCGGATAATCTTTACCGTGCTCAATATCCGAAAGCGCCATATCTATTGCCATAACGGTTTCATTGGATTTTGGTGCGCGTGCTACATAAATTACCGCTTGAGAAAGCGGTATTCTGCCTTCGGGCAGTCCTAACAATTCAACTGCTTTATAGGCATTTAAAGCTACGTTAAGAGCGTTCGGATCGGCATTGCCGACATCTTCCGCCGCGCAGGTTATAAGCCTTCTTGCGATAAATCTCGGATCTTCGCCGGAAACTATCATTTTAGCCAGATAATATACCGCCGCATCGGCATCAGAACCGCGCAAACTTTTCTGGAAAGCCGATGCACAGTCGTAATGTTCCTGTTGAGAATATCTTGTGTTGCGTTTTTGGCATATTTCTTCAATAATTTTTACGGTCAAATTGCGCCGGTTATCTTTCAAATCACTTGCAAAATAAGCATTTTCAACTATATTCAAGGCATATCTTGCATCTCCGCGGGCAAGATTTATTATAAAATCTATTGCACCGCTCTCGCAATCCATAGGCAAATAATTCTTTGCCAGATATGCAAAACCTTTTTTAATAATTTTTTCCATGCTTTCATCGTCAATGGAATTTAATCTTATGACCTGAACTCGTGACAAAAGTGCGGGAATTACTTGAAACGAAGGATTTTCCGTCGTAGAGCCGATTAAAAACAAAGTCCCGTTTTCCAAATGCGGTAAAAGAGCATCCTGCTGAGTTTTTGAATAACGATGAATTTCATCGATAAACAAAATGGTTTTGGTTCCGGCTCTTAATGCTTCTTTAGCGCTTTCCACGGCATCTTTAATATCTTTTACACCGGAGGTAACGGCGGAAATTTCAATAAAATTTGCATATGTTTTGGTTGCGATTAGTCTTGCAAGAGTGGTTTTTCCGCAGCCCGGAGTCCCCCAAAAAATCAGTGAAAAGAGTCTGTTGGTTTTTAAAAGATTTATTATCGGACTGTTATCTGACACTACATTACTCTGACCGAGAAAATCTTCAATGGTTTTCGGCCGCAAAATCTCAGCAAGAGGAATTTGTTTATTTTGGTTTTCCAGTTCCGTAAATAAATTATTCATAGTATAATTGTAACATGATTAGTGAAAAGTGAGTAATGATGAAAAATTTATTTCTAAAAATTACGGTATTATTATTTGTTTTCTGTCTCGCATTTATGTTTGTTTTCCGCAAACGGAACAATCAGGATGAAATAATTTTCTGGACATTGCAGATGAATGATTTTGCGCCTTATATGCAAAAAGTAATCAACAATTTTGAGCGGGAAAACCCTGATATAAAAATAAAATGGATTGATGTCCCTTTTTCGGAAGGCGAAAAACGCACGCTTGCATCTGTCTTGAGTGATAATCCGCCGGATTTGATAAACCTAAATCCGGACTTTTCCGCACTTCTTGCTCAAAGAGGCGCTCTGTATGAGATTGACGAGCAATACACGGTTCAATATAACAAATCCGTTATAAATTCTTTAAAATATAACGGCAAACTGTATTCGCTTCCCTGGTATGCAACATCGGCGGTCACGATTTATAACAAAGATTTGCTTGCAAAATCAAATGTCAGTATTCCTTCAACCTATGAAGATTTGCTTTTAACAGCCCCGAAAATTAAAGAAAAAACCGGAGCGTATGTTATTTTACCCAATATTACCGAAAACGATACCATGCTGAGAATACTTAATAAATACGGCGTTTCGCCGAGTAATATAAATTCCGATAAATCAGTTCGGGTATTTGAATTGTTTAAAAAACTCTATGAAAAAGATTTAATTCCCAAAGAATCGGTAACTCAAACCCACCGCGAAGCTCTTGAAAAATATATGGCGGAACAGACGGTGTTTTTTCAGGCGGGAGCAAACTTTTTGACTATGATTAAAGAAAATGCACCTTCAACTTATGAACACACTGCAGTTGCCCCGCAGTTTACCGGAGAACTCGGGCAATATGATTTTTCGCTTATGAATTTGGTTATTCCGCTGCGTGCAAAACATAAAGAAGATGCACTGAAATTTGCACTGTATTTAACAAATTTTGAAAACCAGCTTGAATTTGCAAAGTTAGCCAATATTCTTGCCGTAAACCAAAAAACATTGGAAGATGATTTCTATACAACTTATGATGATATAATGTCGCAAGCTCGAGTTATCAGTGCGAAACAACTTAACAAAACCGAGCCTGCAATGAAAACTTCGCGTAATCAAAAAGAAGTAAATACAGTTGTAAATACCGCCGTACAACAAATTCTACTAAATAAAAACACCACCGAAAAAATTCTCGATGATGTTTTTATGAAACTTAAATCATTAGATTAACAGCGCCAGCCGCCAAACGGCGAGAAGAAACTGTGTGACATTGTATGACAGCACCCGTTGCTAAACCATCCGCTGCCCGGAATCCCCCCGAAAAATCCTCCCATCATCGGTGTGCCCATAAAAGGCATTGGCATATAAGACACGGAGGGCATCATTGAAAATAATCCCCACGGGGATGATAATTGCGCCGCAGCTATTGTTCCTGCTGTACCTTTTGCATCGGCCTCCGGTGTTCCGTACCCTGCCGTATTATTAACCGCATATCCCAAATAACTTCCGGTAGAATCTGCAATTTCACGTGATGCTAAATTTCTGGCACCCGCATTCATAATACTAAACCCCAGTCCTAAAGTTGCATCTGCGTAAGATGTTCCGCTTTTTAAATTATCTCTGTAATTCAGAAAGCTCTGTCCCAGTGCATTAATATTTGAAAGAGCATAAATTGCGTTGTTAATTCCGTCCCAACTCATGGCATATCCTCATATTCTGTTCTTATATATATATAAAGTATATAGAGTAAAAAAAATTGCATGTTTTTTTATTTTTTGTAAAGTTTTGTAACGGAGATAGTCTTAAACCTTAAAGTTTACGAAAAAAAATGCCGTTAAACAGAGTAAGGAAACAATAAAAAAGGGATAAAAAAATGACAATGAGTATCTACAATGCACAGTACAAATTAGGTATTGACACATCAACATTACATCAGGTTTCACAAGAGATTTTGAAACGTGCTGCCGAAAAAAACAGTCAATACAACACAACAACGGTTAATACTGTTGCAAAACCCGCTGATATGGGGCTTGATTTGTACAGAGGTAATGTTGATACCGACATTGCACGCCGAATTGCCATGAACAATTCGGGACTTCAAATTCAGCTTAATCAGGAGGTTTTAAACTCAATTCAATTTTTAAACTCAAAAGCTGCACAAAACATCGGAAAAAATGTTGAAGGAAAAATTACCATTGCATTGAATGAAGGAGTCGGAAATATTCAAAAATCCGAAGCTTTGCCAAAATTCAACAGCATAGTAAGCTTAGCTGCGGGAAAAGACAAAAACGGTTCCGCACCTTCTTACAAAGGTGAATTTTTATTCATTAAAAGAGATAAAGAACACGAAGAATCCGCTACTGTGTAGTATCTTCTTCATTCATCTCTCTGGCAATATTGTAAAATTCTTTTTCAAGTTTTTCTCTCTGCTCATCTTCATCGGGCAGAGAATTTTCACGTTCTTTTTGTTCTTCAAGAGCGCGTTTTCGGGCGTTAATAACATTTGCCACATTCATCATGGCAAGAGAATTTAAGGTAGCACGCAGAACTGCACTTCTGTCCGTATATCTTTGGCTGTCATTATCTTCATCATCATCTTGGCGTCTTTGCTGTGCGAAATATTCACTGCCCTGCCCCATTTTGTCGTCTTGAGTTTTTGCAGCTGTGCCTGAGATATCTCCGCTTTTAAAATTAAATGAGCCTCCGATTCCGAAGAAACCGGCTGACCTGTTGTCTACCATAGTTATTAACCCTCGTTATTGGTAATAATAACAGATTTAATGGTATAATAACTCGTCTGAATATATTATTTTGCTAGTTTGTTAATAAAAATTTACAATTATAAATATAATCCGAAAACTACCCCAATAAGCTTAAACTGTCAAGTTTTCCCTTGATTTCATTAATCAAATTCAAATCATCAGTACGTATGGCATAGCTTTGAGCTTTTGTTAAAAGTCCCTTAGCCTTGTCAATATTGCTGAAATCAACCATGATATCGGCAGCTTTTGTATAATTTTGTGCGGTTTTGAGCGGAGAATCAGCTTCCGTATAGTGTTTTACCGCATTGGAATAAGCCTTTAAAGCTCCTTTTGAATTGCCGAAAGTTTCATAAGCATCTGCCATACTTGCGGATATAAAACCTTTTACACGGGCATTATCTGTTTGTTCAGCCAGATTTTCAGCGGTGGAATAGTATTGAAATCCTTGATTATCATACATTTCAGTGTAGATATTACCCATTTTGGCAAGTGAAGTTGACTGTGCGGAAAGGTTTTCGGCTTCCCCGGCAAAAGATATAGAATTAAAATAATGGTCTAACGCGGGTTCTACCTGATTTATATCATCATAAATTTGTGCCATGGAATAGTGAGCTTTTGTTTTTACATTGTTGTCGGAAGTTATTTTTATTGATTGGTTGTAACTTTTCAAAGCTTCGGATAAAAATGAATGATCATCGTAAATTCTTCCCACTTCGTAGAAAATTTTTGATTTGGTTTCAATATCGCCTACTTCATCGGCTCTTTCGATTGCTTTTGCAAAAGTTTCTATAGCTTTTTCTGGTTTGCCTGCATAAGTGAGTTTTTTCGACTGAATAAACAGCGATTTTAATTCTTTATCCTGCGGAACCAAAGAAACTACTTTGGAATTTGTTTCACTTTCCTGTTGAACAGGTTCCGTAACGCTGTCTTCCACTACATTTTTTTCTTGAATTTTATTTTCTTCAACAGTGCTTCCTTCCGGAAATTTCACCAAAAATTGCGGATTGATTATGCTTTCATCATATTTAAAGTCGATTTGCTGAAGAAACAATGCATCAACCCAGTTTTCAACTACTTTTGAATCTTTGTTTAAAGTTTCGGAAATATAGCTGTCGAGAATTGAAGATGCATTTTTTAAATTTGATTTTACAAGTTTTGTGTTGGGATTTTCTTTTTTAACCTGTGTTTCAATGAGCGAAAGATATCCGTTTACTTCTTCTTTTAAGTTATCGGGAGTTCCGATAGCGGTTGCGGTATTTCTGAAATCTTTCAATATTTGAGCAATATTAATGGTTGAACTTCTCGTTTGTTGAACCGGTTCTTTTACGTTTTGTCTTGCTTGAGCCTGAATTTGCGAACGCATTTGACGCCAGTCAACCTGCTGTTCGTATTCCGGAGACTGTTTTTCAACGTATTGAAGTCCTTTGCTTCTTGAATTTTGGTCAGTCTGCTGTTCACGCTGAGCGGAAGCGTTTTTTTCTTCATCCTGCTTTTTCCTTACAAAAGCCTGATTGTTATTTAGATATGGACGTTGAAATATACCGTTTAACACAAGTCTGACCTCAAAACTACTATATACTAAAACCTGCTTTCAGACGTCATACTTTCGGATGAAATCTGCATATTTTATTTAAGGGTTATTTACAAGAAGTCAAACATGTATAATTTTAATAATATTTACAGAAAAAATATTTTATGTTAATATAAATTTGGGGTAAGCCCTGCTATTCTGCTTTCAGCGCACGGACTCAAAATCGGTATAACGTTGAAAGGAGGTGGTAAAGTGGATTTCAGTATAACTGAAAAAGCACTAGTGCTTATCTTATTGATAGTACTAGTGCTAAAACACTAACGGGCTTTTAAAGTGCGGAGTGCAATCCGCACGCCCTTTTATATTATTTACTATTTTTTGGATTTTGTCAAGTGACACGCAAAAAACTGCTTGCATTTTTGAAAAAACGGAGATATAATTAAAATGCAGGTACACAACACTTCCTCTTTGCACACTCAATTTTGGAGAAATTGGCAAAAGAAAGGAGGTGATACTTATGTCCAAAAGAATGATAAAAACCGTTATAACGGTAATTATAACGGTTTTAGAAATTATTCTTAAGCGGATGTAGGGTGTGGAGAAGCTCTTAGTACCATAGCTTAGCTACTGAGGGCTTCACCCTGCTTTTATATTATTTACTATTTTTCGGATTTTGTCAAGTTTTCATCGGGGATGTATTTGAACAAATCATTCGGTGTGCAATCCAGTGCAAAGCATAATTTGTCCAAGGTTTCAAATTCAATACCTTTGGACTTATCCAGATATATATTGCGTAATGTATGTCGATTAATTCCTGTAAGTTTGGAAACTTCTCGTCTGTCCATTCGTTTTATTGCTAACATTAATGCAAATCTGTTTTTTATCATATCAATATATTAATTAATTTGAATTATATAAGACTCATTTGTTATTAAGATTAGACGTTTGGTTAATATACTATACAATTTTTTTAACATATATTAATGTATGTAGTATTAAGAAAAGGAGGAAGTAAGATGAAAACTTTGACTAAAAAAGAAAAAAGAGCGGTTATTTTAGGAATTATTGAGAGTGCTTCGGTTGAACTGAAAAGCTGTCTTGAAGTGGCTGACGGCTATATTGAAAACAATCTTACGATTGATGAAGTTGCTTATTTGGGAATTATCATCGACAAAATGAGCGAGCATGTTGATAAGTTATACAAATTGTTTATAAATAACGATTTTGCGGTTTTTGAAGTTTAATTTTAAAATTGACTGTACAAAATTTTTGTTTTATAATTGTTCTGCGAAAAGGAGAATTATGGCACAGCAATTTAACGCTCAAAATATTAAAAAAAGAACTTCCGTACTGGTGTTTTTAAAGGGTTCAACGGCACCTCTGGTATTGTATGTCGAAAACCCCGATGAACTCTATGCGGAACTGCAGCAGGTTATGAAATCTGCAGCTGCGGTTTTGATTGAAAAGGAAACTCAAGGTCCTTTGAGAAAAGTTTCATTTATTTCAAATCAAGTCGCGGCAGTTGCCGTTCAGGACGAACAATACGTTGGTTAACATGAATTACAAAATATCTGTTCAGGAACTTGAAAATACCCCTTCAAAAACTTTGAATTTTCATTTTGATGACAAAATTCAAGGATTAAATTGCGTAAACCCGATTGTTTCCGATTTGACGATTACATCATTGGGTGAATTTATTGAAGTGAAGGGAAATGTTAAAGGCAAAGTTATACTTGAATGTGATTTATGTTTGAAAGAGTTTGAATACGATTTGAACTTTGATATTGATGAAATGTTTGCAAAAACATCTTTGTCCGAAAATTATGCACAAGAGACCGAAATTAAGGAAGGACAGTTTGTTACGGATCTTGACGGCAGTGATGAAATAGATATTTATGACTTATTGTATCAATCTGTAATATTAAATTTACCAAATAAAAAAGTTTGTGGTATAAATTGTAATGGGGACAAATTTCAAAAAGATGAAAATTTGCCGGATCCCAGACTCGATGTATTTAAAAATATTAAAATACAACCGAAAAATAAATAGTAGCAGTAATAAAAAGGAAAAAGAAAAATGGCAGTACCTAAGAAAAGAACAGGACATTCCGCACAGGGACACAGAAGAAGCAACTGGAAAGCTTCAAAACCGGTTACGGTAAAATGCCCTAATTGCGGCGAAACAGTTTTAGCACACACAGTATGCACGGCTTGCGGAACATACAAAGGACAACCCGTCAGCCTGAAAGACAGAAAAGAAGAAGTTATAACAGAAAAGAAAACCAAAGCTAAAAAGACTGCGGCTGATAAAAAAGAAGCACCTAAAAAATCAACCGCTAAAAAATCTAAAGCAGAGGTAAAAGAAGAAGTTAAAGCAGAAGAAACAACCGTTGAAGAAACTGTTGAATCAACGGAAGAAACTGCGGAATAATAGGCAAAATTTGAATGGTTGAAATAACCCTTCAACCATTCTTTATTTTGGAGAGGGAAAAATGACGAGAATAGCAATTGACGCAATGGGTGGAGATCATGCACCGCACGAAATCGTAGCGGGAGCGGTTTGGGCAGCGAAAGAATACGATGTCGCAATAGAACTTGTCGGAAAACAAGATAAAATTGAGCAGGAACTTGACAAGATTTCTACCGAAGGCTTTATGACCGATATGGGAAAAGGCGGTGCGGCAAGATATCGAATGAAAATCGATACCTCAAAGCTTGATATAAAAATCACTCATGCATCAGAAGTTATTGAAATGGGCGAAGCTCCGGGGCAGGCTATTCGTAAAAAGAAAAAATCATCAATAGTTCTGGCTGTTGATGCGGTTGCACAAGGAAGTTCCGATGCTGTTGTAGCGGCAGGTTCCACGGGAGCTGCCATGGCATCCAGTCTTTTCGGACTCGGCAGAATACCGGGGATTGACAGACCTGCAATTGCGGTTACGCTTCCGACAATCAAAAGACCGATAGTTGTTATTGACGGCGGTGCTAACAGTAATTGTACTCCCGAAATGCTTCATCAATTTGCTATTATGGGTGCAACTTTTTCAAAGAACGTTCTCGGCATTGAACACCCCAGAGTCGGTGTATTAAACATCGGCGAAGAAGCCGGAAAAGGAAACGAACTTGCTCAGGCAATTTATAAGCTTCTTGAAGAACAGCATGACAAAATTAACTTTGTAGGTAATATTGAAGGTAAAGAAATTTTCTTAAATATATGTGATGTTGTTGTATGCGACGGATTTGTCGGCAACGTGGCTTTAAAAGTTACCGAAGGGACATCTTCCATGCTGTTTAGGATGCTCAAACAGGAATTTAAAGCGGATATTCTCGGAAAAGTTATCGGATTGCTTGCAAAACCGTTTATGAGAAGAATTTATACAAAAATTAATTATGAAGAATTTGGCGGAGCTTTGCTTCTGGGTGTAAAAGGAATTACTGTTATCTCTCACGGAAGAAGTAAAGCATATGCTATTAAAAATGCGGTTAAGGTTGCAAAATACGCTGTTGAAACCTGCGTAAACGACAAAATCGCTCAATTTTACGAGGAATAAATGACAGATAAATTAATACCACTTAAAATAGCAGGTGTCGGATACAGTTTACCCGAAACAGTCATCACAAATGATGATTTAACAAAGTTATACGAAACATCTGATGAATGGATTTATACACGAACCGGTATAAAAGAAAGAAGGGTTGTTTCCGGTAATCAAAATGCTGCGGATTTAGGACTTGATGCGGCAAAAAAAGCTCTTGAAAAAGCTAAAATTAATCCGGAGGATATCGACTTAATAATTTCGGCTTCATCAGCACCTCCGAAACTTTATCCCGCTATTGCCTGCCTGATTCATAAAGGTTTGGGCATATCCAAACCCGTTCCCGCATTTGATATAACCGCCGCATGTTCCGGACTTATTTACGGACTCAGCATTGCAAAGGGTTATATAGCATCGGGAATGTATAAAAATATTTTAATCGTTGCTACGGATAACAATTCTCGTCTTGTTGACTGGACTGACAGAAGTACATCAATTCTGTTCGGTGACGGAGCCGGTGCAATGGTTGTTACCCAATCAGATGACGGTGTTGATGATGTTATTGCAATTGATATAAAAGCTGACGGAAATTACGGTGAGTTGATTGAACTTCATCTTGACGGTCAAAACTGTCCGCTTGTTGAACAATATGAACCGCAAAAGCAAGTTATAAAAATGAACGGCAGAGGAGTTTACACCTTTGTTGCCAAAATTCTTCCTCATTATGTGGAAGAACTTATATCAAATGCGGGTTTAAAAGCTGAGGATATTGACTATTTAATACCGCATCAGGCAAATATCAGGATTATTCAAGCAGTTCAGGAACGTTTGGGATATTCTGACGACAAGGTTGTTACAAATATTAAATATTACGGTAATACATCGGCTGCATCCATTCCGATTGCACTTGCCGAGAGTGTTGAAAAAGGAAATGTTAAACTCGGCACAACGGCTTTGATGTGCGGTTTTGGTGCCGGTATGACCTGGGGCGGCGCTATTGTAAGACTTCGCGAAGGTATCTGTTAATAAGGAGAATTATATGACGAAAAAGATTGCATTTTTATTTCCGGGACAGGGTGCACAGTCTGTCGGTATGGGAAAAGATTTATATGACAATTTTGAAAGTGCAAAAAATGTATTTGATACTGCAGATAAAGTTTTAGGTAAAAGTATTACAAAGTTGTGTTTTGAAGGGCCGGAAGAAGCTCTGAAACAAACTGTTAATACTCAGCCTTCAATAGTAACAATGTCGATAGCTTGTCTGGAAACTCTTAAATCAAAACTTGATATAAAACCTGACTATACGGCAGGACACAGCTTAGGCGAATATTGTGCCATGTATGCCGCAGGTGTTACGGACTTGGAAACGACATTAAAAGCAATTCAGAAACGTGCAGACTTGATGAGTGAAACAAAAGGCGGTGCAATGGCCGCAGTTTTGAATGCTACTGAGGAACAGTTGGAAAACGGATTAAAAGAAGGTTTAAAAACAGGCTACGTTGATATTGCAAATTACAATTCTCCTTCGCAGGTTGTTATAACAGGTGATGAAAATGCGGTGAAAGCCGCAAGTGATTATATGCTTGCAAACGGTGTCAGACGTGTTGTTCCGCTTGCTGTTTCCGGTGCGTTTCATTCAAAATTTATGGAAAATGCCGGAAAAGAATTTGAAAGTTTTGTATCATCTTTGGATTTAAACGATACAAAAATCCCGGTTGTTACAAACGTTGATGCTCAAGACACAATTTATGCTTCGGATTTCAGAGTAAAAATGCCGAAACAAATATATTCGTCGGTACATTGGACTCAAACTATCGAAAAAATGATATCCGAAGGAGTTGAAATATTTGTGGAAATCGGGCCGGGAAAAGTTCTGGCGGGCTTAAACAAAAAAATTGCACCGGAAGCTAAAGTATTTAATATTTATGATAAAGAGTCACTTGAAAATACCATTAGTGCATTGAAAGAGTTATTTGTTGAAATATAATCAAATAACGAAATTAAACAATTCTCTTATATCTATATTCAGAGCATTTGCAATATTGTACAAATTTTTAAGTGTGACGTTTATTTCTCCTCGCTCGATTAAACCGATTGAATTTCTGTTAAGTTTAGCGAGTTCGGCGAGTTTTTCCTGCGAAATTTTACGCTTTTGGCGTTCCACACGAATTTTTAATCCGACTTTTATATTTATATTTTCACTCATATAAATATTCTATAAAACTACTATATTGACATTCTACATAATTCATTAGTATAATGACTAATATATTGGTTAATATACAATGAGATAATAATATGAAAGAAAAAATTGAAAACTCGATGACAGTGGAGAAGAACCTGAAACGGCATGACAATGCTCGGTTCACTATGTTAAGGGTCGGAAAGACAGCAAGACACGAAAATTCTGTTATGGTGAATTTATTTAAGTATCTTAGAATTTTCATGTCATTTAATGCAAAAGATATAAAGCCAATAAATGCCTTCACCTTAGCAGAAGTCTTAATCACTCTCGGGATAATCGGGGTAGTTGCCGCAATGACTATGCCGACACTTATTCAAAAATATCAGGAAAAAGCGACCGTTACCAAAGTCAAAAAATTTTACAGTATGCTTTCTCAAGCCTATCAAATGGCGATAGTTAATAACGGAAGCCCTGAAGAATGGGGATTAACATCAGAAATTCTTCTGACAAACTTACAACCGTATTTGAAATTTATTGAATATTGTCCGGAAGGAAATGGGGACTGCCATTCAGGCACATATATATTAGAAAATAACGGCAATCGGGAGTCCAACTATTTCACAAGCAGACCATCTGCAAGATTGGCTGACGGTTTGATTATGCAATCACTTATTAAAAGCGGTGGTTGTTCATACTCATTAGGCAGCGATAAAAATGAAAGTAATATCTGCGGAGAATATACCGTAGATATTAACGGAGATAACAAACCAAATCAGTATGGTAAAGACATATTTTTATTTCATGCAACAAAATACGGTGTAATTGCAGCAGGTAATGCAAATTATACCGCTGATACAAATTTTAATTTTAAACGAGGATGTTTGGGAACAGGCTGGGGATGTACAGCATGGGTTATTTACAACGGCAATTTAGACTATTTGCATTGCCCAGATGAACTCGATTGGGATAAAAAACGCAGCTGCAAGAAATAATTCCGTTACACAAATTTACACAAAATATTTACAAATTATGCCATAAATATCTTTATGGTATAATTTTTTTAGGGACATTAAATAAGGAGAGAAAATTAATGACAGAAAGAAAAATTGCTTTGGTAACAGGCGGTTCGCGCGGTATCGGTTTGGCTTGCGCTCTTGAACTTGCTAAAAACGGATGTGATATTATCATTAACGATATTTGTGATGCCGAAAAAGCACAGCCCGCTTTGGATGAAATTAAAGCTTGCGGTGCAAATGCTTATTTTTATCAGTTTGACGTTTCAAATGACGAACAAGTTCAGGCATCTGTTGATAAAATGATTGCTGAACACGGCAAAATTGATATCTTGCTTAACAATGCAGGAATTACAAAAGACGGTTTATTCTTGAGAATGGATATGGAACAATGGGAAAGAGTAATTAAAATTAACTTAACAAGTGCATACTGTGTTACTCATGCCGTTGTTAAATATATGATGAAAGCCCGTCAGGGTGCAATCATAAATATGTCAAGTATTGTCGGCCGCCACGGAAACCCCGGTCAGGCAAACTATTCCGCTTCAAAAGCAGGACTTATCGGACTTACCCAAACTCTTGCGAAAGAATTCGGTTCAAGAAATATCAGAGTTAATGCCGTATGCCCCGGATTTATTCAAACTGCAATGACGGCGGAACTCCCGAATATTGACGAATACTTGAAGGCTATTCCGATGAAAAGACTCGGTACACCGGAAGATATTGCAAAAGTTGTTAAATTCCTTGCGCTCGATACCGATTACGTTACAGGTCAGGCAATCGAAGTTGCGGGCGGTTTGATGTTATAATTTTTCAAATAATTAAAAACAAAAAGACGGGATTAATCTCGTCTTTTTGTTTACAAAAAAGTTTAAGTTCAAATTTAAAATATTTTAATCAAATCCGTAATTTTAAAGGCTAAATGTAACAATTTTTTAAATCTGTTGCAAATTAATTTTGTACTAAGTATAATATTAATGAACAATTAGTATTTACAAAAATTATGAGGAAAAAAAGATGAGTACATTAGAAAAAGTTAAAAAAGTTGTAGTTGATCAATTAAGTGTTGACGAAGCATTAGTTACTCCGGAAGCAAGCTTTACAGCTGATTTGGGTGCTGATTCTTTGGATACGGTTGAATTGGTTATGGCTTTTGAAGAAGAATTCGGCTGCGAAATTCCTGATGAAGAAGCTGAAAAAATTCAAACCGTTCAAGATGCGGTTAACTACATTGACTCTCATAAATAAGTGCTTCGCACTTAATTTTAAGTGAGAATAAAAAAGTTGCGAGGGTAAAATTGAATACTATTTTTACCCTCGTTTATTTAGGAATAAGGTAAAAAGATGACAAAAAGAAGAGTAGTAATTACAGGACTGGGAGTGGTTTCACCGTTTGGTGTCGGTGTTGATAAATTTTGGAACAGTCTTGTAGAAGGTAAAAGCGGGATTTCGACTTCCGAATCCATTGACATTGAAAAACATGTTGTAAAAATTTCGGGAGAAATTAAAAACTTTAATCCCGAGGATTATATTGATGCCAAAGAAGCAAAGAAAATGGACAGATTTATTCAATTTGCCCTTATTGCCGCAGATGAAGCGGTTAAAGATGCAAAGCTGGAAGAAGTCCATGACGTTGATCCTTACAAAATAGGTGTTATGGTAAGCTCGGCAGCCGGCGGTTTTAAAACATTTGAAGAAAATCATATCAGAATTTTGGAAAAAGGCCCTAACAAATGCTCTCCGTTTACGATACCTATGATGATAGTGAATATGGCATCAGGTCGTATTTCAATGAAATACGGGTTTAAAGGTGTAAATAAAGTTGTTGTTTCGGCTTGTGCAACAGGTACTCATACCGTAGGAGATGCATTCCGTTCAATCCAGTACGGCGATGCCGATATTATGGTTGCCGGCGGATGTGAAGCAACTATCTGCGATGTCGGTATCGGTGCGTTTTCTTCCGCAAGAACACTTTCAAAACGTAACGATGAACCTAAGAAAGCTTCCCGTCCCTGGGATGTTGACCGTGACGGATTTATTATGAGCGAAGGTGCCGGAGTTCTTATTTTGGAAGAATACGAACATGCTAAAAAACGCGGTGCAAAAATTTACGCGGAAATAGCAGGCTACGGTCAAACAGGCGATGCGTACGATGTAGTAGCACCCGATCCGGAAGGACAGGGCGCAATTCATTCCATGAAATTTGCTCTTGAAGATGCACAGTTGAAACCTTCCGACATTCAGTATATTAATGCTCACGGTACAAGCACGGGACTCGGTGATGTTGCCGAATCAAAAGCTATTGCATCAGTGTTTGGTGACAGAAAACAGAACCCGTCTTTAATGGTAAGTTCTACAAAATCAATGCACGGCCACCTTTTAGGTGCAACCGGTGCTGTTGAATGTATTGCTTGTATTAAGGCAATAAATGAAGGTATTGTACCTCCAACCATAAACCTTGATAATCAGGATGAAGCGGTTGCCGATTTGGATTACGTTCCTCATAAGGCGCGTAAAGCCAAGGTTCATGCGGCCTTGTCCAATTCGTTCGGATTTGGCGGACAGAACGCTTCACTGGTAATTAAAGAGGTTTAACGGATACAAAAAGCCGTTTTTATAACGGCTTTTTTTTATTTAATAAATATCCGATTTCTAATATATCCGTTATTGTAAAACAGTTTATAGTGCTCTGATAATAGATTTGATGTTTATATCCGATACTTTGCCCAGTGCGATGGTTTTTGCAGTTTCATCAAGGCTTCCGAGTTTTTTTAAAACTTCCGCAGTTTTGAGTATAAGCGTTTGGTCGTCGGATTTTAAAAGCTCACGTACCGCAATCAAATCATCCGTAAGATCCAGTGCGGTATATACAAAAGGGCTTTCCTGATTAAGTTCGCTGTTTATGTATTTGTTCAAGTCTTTTGCGGATTTGAGAAGTCTTTTTATATCCTTTATTTCATTTTGAGTATCTTTATCTTCATCAAATAAATATTCATCGTTCTCGGTCAGAGTTGCGAATTTTTCCGATGCATTCAGTAATACAATTGCACTTTTACTGTCATTATAATCATTAATAAGCTTTTCAAAAACGTCATAAAGTTCAAAGTCAAAGACCGTGCTAAGCGGAAGAATTTCACCCAACCCGTTGACTATGTGATTAATTACAATCAATGCATCCTGATAATTTTCATCAAGCAGTTCAAAAAGGTTTTGAAGATACGGAATTTCGCCTGCAATATTTTCAGCCGTTGCGGATGATTTCATGGCGTTGATAATAGGTTTTACCGCATCTTTTTCACCGTATGCGCTCAAAAACTTTACGGCCGAATACTTTTCAAAATCATCATTTGAATCAAGTTTTAAAATCGCTTCGTTATATGATTCTTTATCACCCCACTGTGCCAGTGATATGGCGCAGTTTTGGCAGAGATATTGATTTTGGGAATATGAATTTTTTCTCAAAAGTTCGTAAGCCAAAGAATCTTTTATAATGCCGAAATACTTTGCGCAGTACGTCTTTTCATCATCATTGCCGTTTGAAAATTTTTCAAGCAGAATATCCGTCAAATCTTCATCGGCATATTTTACGAGATTTGATACTATAACGTCCTCATAAGCCGGTGAATAGTATTTCATAAAGCTCAAAAGGCTTTTAAAATTATTTTCATTTATTGCTTTAGAAATTCTGTTTGCAACATTTTGTTTTACAAAATCAAACAAAAAATCATCTTTCTCAATAAGTTCTTTAAAAAGTTCACAATCGCAGTCATCAACAAGATGTTTGACAACAGCTTCAAAGTCGTGTTTACCGGTAAGTTTCCTGAAGTTTTCCGACATAATTAATCCAAATAGAATACGGTAATGACTTTGTGACCTTCTTCGGCATATTGAACGGCATTATGCAGTGTTTTACTTGTATGTGAAAGGAAGCAGATTAACTGATTGCAATCGTCAATAATTTCTCTGTTGCAGACTCTTGAAGCATCAGCGAGTGTCATCATTGCTCTGTCGGGATGTTCCACGATATTGGGAACACCGATAAGCTGGTTTTGAACATCAGACGGCTGCTGACCGATAGTCTGGGGCAAAATAACTTTCAATTTATCGGGATTTGATTTCATTGCGCCTCTGATGGCAGCGGCATTTGTACCTGATGAACCGCCCGAAGTGATAATTGTATTACCTTGCATAACGAGTGCCGTTGCAAGAGTTTCAATCATCTGCTGATGAGTAATAGGCAGGTTACGGCTTCCGATAATTGCTATTTTTTTTGCTGACTGTTTAATAGTTGCAAGTTCCATAGCCAATTCATCAACCGTATTAGGTGAGTCTGAAGAAACCGTGTCCATATCATCAATCGGAACCATAATAGAATTTTGTTTTTCTTGTTCTTCGTCTTTAGAACTCATCAATACGTTTGTCATGTCAGCCATTTTTCCTACCTTCTTACAATTGCAATAAAACTGTTTTTGGTTTATGCTGATTATATCACAAAAATTTTATTTTGGGAATAGGGATATGGAAAATATATTGGATAATCTTAACAAAGAACAACAAGAAGCGGTAAAAACAGTGCAAGGCCCGCTTTTGGTGCTTGCCGGTGCAGGGAGCGGAAAAACAAAACTTTTAACTTCAAGAATTGCCTATCTTATAAAAAATTGTTACGTCAGCAAAAAAAATATTCTTGCGGTTACGTTTACCAATAAAGCGGCAAAAGAAATGAAACTTCGTCTTGGGCTTATGCTTGGTGATGAAGTTGTGCGGTATATGTGGGTTGGAACGTTCCACGGTATCTGCGGAAGAATGCTCAGAGAAAACATTGAAAAATACAGCTTTCAATCAGGTAAAAAACTGGACAAAAATTTTACTATATACGATGACACTGACAGTCTTGCGGTTATCAAGCAGGCAGTCAAAAAATTAAATCTTGATGATAAAATTTATCAGCCTAAATATGTCAAAACCGTTATTTCAAACGCAAAAAACAAAATGCAGGATGCGTATACATATGCGACATTTGCAAGAGATTTTAAATCACAAAAAATAGCAGCTGTTTTTGAAGAATACGAAAATATTTTAAACAATAACAATGCAATTGATTTTGATGATATGCTTATGCTTACTGTCAAACTTCTTGAGCAGTGTCCTGATGTCAGAGAATATTATTACAACAGGTTTAAACATATACTTGTGGATGAGTTTCAGGATACAAATGCCGCTCAGTACAGACTGGTTAATCTTTTGTATACAAACCTTCAAGCTGATATTCCGCAGGAACGCTCATTGTGTGTTGTCGGTGATGTCGACCAGTCAATATACAGCTGGAGAGGTGCAGATTATACAATTATCCTGAATTTTCAAAAAGATTTTAAAAATACCAAACTTATAAAACTTGAACAAAATTACCGCTCGACATCAAATATTCTTGATGCTGCAAATGCTGTTATTGAAAACAATACCGAACGCGTGGATAAAGTATTGTATTCAAATAAAGGTAAAGGTGAACTCATTGACTATTTTGAAGCTCAGGATGAAGCCGATGAAGCAAATTATATTGTCAGCCGTATAAAACAGGATTCGGGCGGTGATTATAATCGTTATGCGGTTCTGTACCGGACAAACTCACAGTCCCGTGCAATAGAAGAAGCCTGTATGGCAGCCGGCATTCCTTACAGAATATACGGCGGTTTGAAATTTTATGACAGAAAAGAAATTAAAGACATTATTGCTTATCTGAAATTAATCTATAACCCTGATGATTCACAAAGTTTCAGAAGAATTGTTAATGTCCCCAGGCGTGCAATAGGTGATACTACGATAAAAAATCTTACACAATTTGCCGACGAACGTGACATAAGTCTTTTTGAAGCGTGTAAAATTATTGATGAATCACTTGAAATACCTTCCAAAACTCGCTCAAAGTTGAAGGATTTTACCGAACTTATTAACAAATTTCGTGATGCGCAAAATTCTTACACGCTTCAGGAATTTGTTACTCTTGTTATAGAGAAAACAGGCTACCTTGCCGAACTTCAGCTTCAAAACACTCCCGAAAGCGAAGCGGATATTGAAAACTTGCAGGAACTTGTAAATGTTGCCGGTGAGTTTGAAGCGGATGATCAAGATAATATACTGGGAGAATTTTTACAGCAGGTTGCCCTTGTATCGGACATTGACGGAATGGATAATATCGCTAATAATGTTACTTTAATGACTTTGCATTCGGCAAAAGGTTTGGAATTTCCCGAAGTTTTTCTTGCGGGATGCGATGAAGGCGTATTTCCGCACCAACGAGCTTTTACCGTGCCTAAAGAAATGGAAGAAGAACGCAGACTTATGTATGTCGGGGTTACACGCGCCAAAGAAAGGCTTTATTTGACTTCTGCCAAACGCCGTCAAATGTGGGGCGAATACAAATACTACAATCCTTCAAGGTTTATCGAAGAAATTCCTAAAAATTTGCTCAATTCGACAGTGTTTGAAGGCAGTACATCGGAATCTTCAACATTCAGAAATGCCGTTTCCAAAGTTAAAACGGGAAAGTCCGATTACAATTATTCGGCTGTACAAACCGACAGCTACGGATTTGTAAAACCTTCAACAAGTTTCGGCAAAGGTTTTGTTGCTCCGAACAGTCAAAGTGTCAGAACTCCTTCACGTACAATACTTGTCAAATCCAAAGAAAATAAGCAGCGTGACGATGAAAAAGTAAAAGAGTTTTTGAAAAACAATGCTATAAAACGCATGCTTGAAGAAAAAAAGGCAAATGACCTTATTATGCGTGAAATGGAAGAAGAACGCCGGAAAAAAATGGAAAATGCTTCTCCGGTTGAATATGTTTTTAACGAAGGAGAAAGAGTTTTCCATGACAAACTCGGAGTCGGATATATAAAAGAAGTTACGCAGATAGGTGACAGTTTGATGTATACAATTGACTTTGGCAGACAGGGTATAAAGGCAATGGATGCATCTTATGCCAAATTGAAAAAATTCTGATAAAAAGGAAAAGCCGGCAAATAAGTATTATTCAAGAAGCAAATTTTTCGCCGGCAATAAAGTTTCTATATATTATGCCGTTTTTACGGCAGTAATCTTCTATTTCTAACGATATTTCTTCGAAATAGCGGTTATTTTTGTTTTTATAAATATCGTAATATAACGAAACCAATGAAGGATATTCGTATGATATAAAATTCAGCATATTTGTTTTAAAACTGCTTCTGAGATTTAATTTATCAAATCTGTATTCATCAGTGTATTCTTTTGTCATCTCAATAATTTTTTTGTAATCGGTTAATCCGGGTAATATCGGAGAAATAAATACTACTGTTTTTATTCCGTTATCTTTCAAAACTCTTAAAGTTTCAATTCTTTCCGATAGGGATGATGAACAAGGTTCAAGTTTTTCTTTTAAAGTTTCGTCTGTCGTGCATATTGAAATAACTATTTCTATATTTTTAGTTTTTTTGAATAAATCAATATCTCTTAAAACCAGTTTAGATTTTGTCATTACGGTTATGAATGCTTCCGAATTTGAAACTTGTTCCATAACATTTCTTGTTATTTTATATTTTTCTTCATAGGGATTGTAAGGATCCGTAACCGTACTTATCATGACTTTTTTGTTTTTTATCTTGTATAAATTAATTTTTTTCTTGGTATAACGTATATCCAAGAATTCTCCCCAGCGTTCGGCATGTTTGCTGAAACTTACCATATATGCCGCATAGCAGTATAAACATCTGTGCGGGCATCCCGAATACGGATTAATCACAAAATCAAGTGTTTCCAGCTTTGTTTTTGTTAAATAATCTTTTATTTTTGTCGTACCTTCAGCTAACATATTCTCATGGTATTGTATAAAAAAATTATGTCAATATTACTGAGATTTAGTTCGTGAACGTGATATCTTTTTCTATTACCGTCGGTGCAGGTGATACAATAAGCATTTCAAGATATTTGTCGTTATTTTTCTTTATATCGGAAGCCAGAGAGCTGATTTCTTCATCACTGTTGAAAAAATGTTTTACCGCATATTTTGAAACAAGCATGCCTTTTGTCGGATGTTTTTCAAATTTGTATACATCGTATTCAAAAAATTTCTTTTCGTTTTCGCATCCGTTTACAAGAAAGCTTATTACCGCTTTATCGGTTTTTTTATTTTCAATAAGTTTTAAAAGCATGCTGTTGTCGGTATTTTCAACGATGTTGTCAAAGTTTTGAGCGTATTTTACGGGATTATCCTCTTTCGGATAGTGGTAAATTCCTATCATTTTAGTCCAATCGGAAATATCTTCATTGTTTTTATAATATTCGTTTCCCCAACCGCCTGTTGCCGGTGCCGGCGCGCTGAATTTCAGCTTATAAATTTCATTATCAAAGTGAATTTCTTCACATAATGAAACTGCCTGAGAAAATAATAAAGTTAAAATTGTAAGAATAAATTTTTTCATACAAAAATTAAAACACTTTAATGTTAGAAAAGAATTGTCCTTTAGTTTTAGACAAGCAGGCAGTTATTGATTTTTTATATATTTTTCATAAAGATCGGGACGTCTTTTTTGAGTTCGTTCAATACTTTTTTTTAATCTGAAATCGTTTATTTCTTTGTGATTGCCGTTTAAAAGAACATCGGGTACTTTTAGGTTTCTGAATTCCCGCGGTTTGGTGTAATGCGGGTATTCGATTAAACCGTTTGAAAAGCTGTCCTCATCGGCCGATTCGATTTTGCCCAGTGTCCCTTCAATTTTTCGGCTTACGGCATCAATAAGACACAATGCCGGCAGTTCTCCGCCGGTTAATACAAAATCTCCTATAGAAATCTCTCTGGGTTGAATAATTTCTCTTATACGTTCGTCAAAACCTTCATAATGTCCGCAAAGCATAATTATTTGGTCATATACGGCAAGTTCATTTACAATACGTTCGTTCAGCGGTTCTCCCTGCGGGGAAAGCATTATTGTGGCTGATTTGTCAGACTTGGTTATACTTTCATAAGCATCGACATACGGCTGAACCATTAAAACCATACCGGCGCCGCCTCCGTATGGGGTATCATCAACCTTTTTGTGTTTATCAAGGGTAAAATCGCGCGGGTTGATGGTGTTAACGGAAAAAATTCCCGCCTGAACCGCACGTTTCATAATACTGTAATTGCAGGCATTTTCTATCATTTCGGGGAAAAGTGTCATAATATCAAATATCATTCTAAAAGTCCCTCAATGTTGTTAATTGTTATTCTTCGCTCTTTTATGTTTACGTTGGTTACTATTGCTTTTACAAAAGGTATCAGCACGATTTTTTTTGATTCTGTTCTGACGGAAAGCAAGTCGCTTGCTCCGTTATTGGAAACTCCGGTAACAAATCCGGCTTTTTTCCCGTTTTCATCGTAAACTTCAAGGCTCACAAGTTCATCTATCAAAAATTCATCTTTCTCAAGATTTTCTCTGATAGTATTTTCTTCAACATAAATAAATGCGCCTTTGTATTCCAAAAGTTTGTCTATGGAATCAATTCCTTCAAGTTTTATAATTGCAAAATTTTTATGGAAACGTATGTATTCAATCTTAAACGGTTTATATTCGTTGTCCTTTTTAATAAAAACGTTATCAAGCGAAGCAAGAAAATCTTTTCTGGAATATCCCGCTTTAGCTTCTCCTTTAATTCCGTGAAAATTCAAAATCTTACCGACAGAAATATATTTTGTCATTAGGCTTCTTCATCTGCCTTTTTGGGTTTTCTGCCTCTTTTTGGTTTTTCTTCGTCTTTGGTTTGAGAACCTTTTCTCATCTCGGCAGGAATATCCGTTCTATCTTCGTTCCAGCGTTCAAGTCCCATTTGAGAGCGAATAAGTCCGATACCTACATGAACTCTCCATTCGTCCATTTTGAGTTGTGCCGCAATAATTTTATGGCACCCAATGGGCGGTAAAGGTAATAAAGGTTCATAAAGATTTTTTATTGCAAAAAGCTGATCCGGCGAAATTGCAAGTTTGCGTTTTGGGAACGGCAATTTCGGAAGCATCATCTTTTGTCTTACAAGGTTAATTCCGAAGAAAACTTTTCTCGGTTCAAGACCGATTTTTTCGCCGATAACTTCATGGCAATCGGGGTTTGGCAGCGGAAGCATTGCCTTATAGAGCAATTCAATTTGTTCAAGCTGTTCCTTGCTTACCAAAAGTTGTTTAGGCGCTTTTTTCATTTGAGGACGTTTTTTATTGTTAAATCCTCCCTGTTTTTTAAATCCGCCGTTTCTGTTAAAACCGCCTTGTCTGTTATTGAAACCGCCCTGTCTGCGATTGTTGTTATATCCGCCTCTGTTGTTAAAACGATTGTTATTATAACCTTGACGGTTTCTGTTATTCTGGTTGTTGTAAGGTCTTTGGGGCCTGTTCTCCTGTTCTCCTCCCGCGCTGTAATAACGCGGAGCTTCTTCGCTGCCTCCCGCACTGTATCCTTTTAAAGGTTCTTGCGGAGTGTCATCCGAAGGTGCTGTAGGCATCATGCTCTTGTCCGGATATAAACAGTCGGGACAAATAACTCTTTTGGGGTTTTTGGTTTCAAACTCACGACCACATTTGATACACTTGTTTACATACATATTAATAAGCCTCTTAATTAAGTAATTCCGCGGGTTAAGAATTTCTCCTCAGTAAAATAAAATCGATTTCAAAAACAATATATTCCACAGTATAACATGATTTGAAAAATTTTGCAAGTAATATCATTTTTCAAGCCAAAAAGTTACAGGCCCGTCATTTATAAGCTCTATATCCATCATCGCTCTGAATTTTCCCGTTTGAGTATTTAATCCGCTCTGTTTAATTTTTTCAACGAAATATTCGTAGAGTTTCACTGCCTTATCTAAAGGTGCGGAATTGTCAAATGAAGGGCGGGTGCCTTTTTTACAGTCCCCGCAGAGTGTGAACTGTGAAACTGTCAGAATTTCGCCTTTCACATCAGTAACGGAAAAATTCATTTTTTCGTTTTCGTCTTCAAATATACGCAGTTTTAATATCTTTTCGGCAAGTTTTTCGGCATTAAGCTCCTCATCTGTTTTTTCGACTCCGACAAATACAAGAATACCTTTACCGATTGACGAATACAATTGACCGTCAATTGTTACGGAAGCTTTTTTTACTCTCTGAATTAGTGCTTTCATCTTTAAATTTTTCCTCTGAGTTGACCGCAGGCAGCATCGATATCCGCTCCGCGTTCTAATCTGACCGTAACTTTTTTACCCGACTGTTCAAGAAGTGATTTAAAGCGCATAACCGAATTCCCGGATGGCTTTTGGTAATCGTTCTTTTCGGTCGGGTTGTATGGTATCAGATTTATATTGCATTTAATACCGTTCAGGTAATTAACAAGCTGTTTTGCGCTTTCAACGGTGTCATTTAAATCTTTGATTAAAAGATATTCAATAGTAATTCGTCTGCCTGTTTTTTCAATGTAGCTTTTTAAGGCTTTATGCAGTTTGTCAAGCGGGTATTTATTTTCAATATTCATTAATCGTGCACGGGTTTCATGGTTAGCTGAATGAAGCGATATTGCAAGAGTTGATTGCATATCAATTTCTGCCAGTTTTTCAATTCCGGGAATAATTCCCGATGTAGAAACCGTCAGACGTCTTGCCCCAATTTGGAAATTTTCGTTAAAAATTTTCATGGCTTTAAGCACATTGTCGAGATTTAAAAGCGGTTCTCCCTGTCCCATAAAAACGATATTTGTGACTTTCAAACCCGTGTCGCGCTGGATTGTCAAAACCTGTTCAATAATTTCTTTGTAAGTAAGATTTCTTATAAATCCTCGTTTTCCTGTCGCACAAAAAGAGCAGTTTACGGCACATCCGACCTGTGAGCTTACGCAGGCAGTCAAATTTGCACGGTTATCGAACCGCATCAAAACCGTTTCAACGTATTCGCCGTCAGGATATTCAAGAAGGTATTTCAATGTCCCGTCTGCACTTTCCTGTTTTACTTTAATTTTAACATCGGTGACAACGGCAATTTTTTTGAGTTCTTCTCTGAATTTTAATGACAAATCGGTCATTTCATCAATGGTTTTTGCGGATTTTAAATAAATTCCGTTATGAATTTGGCGCGCTCTATACTTTGATGCACCTAATTCGTCGGTAATATGTTCAATTTCTTCCAAACTCAAACCTGATAAAGTAATCATTTTTTCCTCGGAATGTTCTGTTTGTAATAATCAATGATTTCGACCATTGAGTGAAGCATTAAAGCAACAGGTTCAACTTCCGCACGCCATTGATAAAATCCGCATGTTTCGGGAAGAATGCTCAAAGGATTATCGGGAAAGGTTCTGCAAATTTCGGGGCGATTTTCGTAATCCGAGCATCTTTTGCATTCGTTAAGTTTCGGGCAGTGGTAAAAATAAACTTCATCTTCCAGTGTGCCGTCAAGCAATTCCAAATATTCGGGATAAATTGCCCTTGCTTCTTCGCGTGTTTTGTACGGTATGAATATTTTTGTAAATTGAGATGCAAATTTGTCGCCATTTTGAGCTTTTTCTCTTAATTGTTCGGGTGAAAACTCAGAACAGGCAAGATTACAGCAAGTTGCACAACCTTTGCATTCAAAATTCTTTCTGTAATCAAGAATTTCTTTCCATTTTCTGTAAATCTCATGGCAGATATCATCTTCAAACATTTCCAAAACGGCGCTTTGCCATTGAGTACCTAAGCTTTGGGGTTCGTATTCATCAAAAATATCACCGTCAAAATCTTTAGGCTTAATCTCATCCACACGCTGTTTTATTGCATCAACGGATTTCAGAAAAATCTCACGGTATTTTTGTTTCATACTCTTAATTGAAGAATTTAAGTCAGTCATAACAATAATATATCACAAATGTGTTAAGAAATATCCCAGCGTCCGCAAGTACCGCCCCAGCGTGCGATTATATTACCTTTAATATCTTTAATATTGCCCGTGTGCTGAACTTCCTGTTTGCCTTCAACAATCGTAATTACTTCACAATTGTTTGAACAGCCCTTGCAATCACAGGTAATTGAATGAAATTCCATATCACCGACTTGCCAGCCTTTGAATTTAGTCTTGGTTTCCGTGTATTGGTGATTTTCCATGGCAAGCAGAGCCGCACCGATAGCGCCCATTGTCTGATGATGCTGAGGAACAACAACCTTTTGCCCCAGTTCTTCTTCAAACGCTTTTACCATACCGGAATTTGTTGCAACACCGCCCTGAAACGAAAATACCGGCAAGAGTTCTTTTCCCAATGCAAGATTTGCCAGATAGTTTCTTACAAGTGCCTGACAAAGCCCGTACAATAAATCTTCAACGGGATAACCGAGCTGTTGTTTATGGATTAAGTCGCTTTCGGCAAATACACCGCATCTTCCGGCAATTCTTGCCGGATTTTCGGATTTAAGCGCCGTATCGCCGAATTCTTCAATGGGAACATTAAGCCTTTGTGCCTGATGATCAAGAAAACTTCCCGTTCCGGCGGCACAAACCGTATTCATTGCGAAATCCGTTACAATACCGTCACGCATAATGATAATTTTGCTGTCCTGCCCGCCGATTTCAAGAATGGTCTGAACTCCGGGAACATTTACGCTTGCGGCTACCGCGTGCGCCGTAATCTCATTTTTTATGACATCGGCACTAACCAAAGCTCCCGCAAGATTTCTTCCCGAACCGGTTGTTCCGACACCTGCAACATCATAATCCGTAATTCTCTTTGCATAAAGCTCATTCAAACCTGTTTGAACTGCCATAACGGGCTTCCCCGCAGTTCTGAGCATATAGCTGTCAACGTATTTACCTTTTTCATCGACAAGTGCAAGTTTTGTCGTTACCGAACCGACATCTATCCCTAAATATACCGTTAAACTCATGTTATACTTCCTTTTGGAAAAATTATAACATAATCATATTTAAAAATACAATTATAATCTTGAACCTTTAGACTTTGCTTTCCATGGGTAATCTTTACTTATTTTCCAGCCGTCGTACTCTATTAATTTTGCACAATAAGCTAATATACTGTTTCCGTCACCATTGCATCCGAATCCTCTTGATGAATTAAAAAGTCCGTTTCGAGTTCCGTCCCAATTTTCTGAATATGTTGAAAATTTTCCGTTACGAATCATAAAAAGCAGGTAATTGTCAGATGTATCACCTTTGTTATAATCAGCATAAAATCCTATATCAACTGCTTTACCTTCACCCATTGAACGAATCCAAAAAACCGAACCGTTTGCAAGATAAATGCAATGGTTATTATAATGGTCATCACCCGTAATAGTTGAAGGACAAGGTTTAATATCGGAATATTTAATATAATTCTTTATATAATTGTTAAAAAACTGCATGGATACATCGGTATCCGCATTATTGTCGTCAACAGTCCAATTACTCATAGCACCGTTATCAACTTCGGATCTTTGCAGAGCTTGGCTCATAAATGAATAAAACCATTTCCCGCGGGTAACAAAAGTTTGTTTTTGATGATTATTTATAAGTATCGGCATAGTCAATGCCGCTACAACACCGATTATTCCGAGAGTGATTAAAACTTCTGCCAATGTAAAAGCAAATTTTTTTCGGGAAGCTGTTAAACAGTTAAGTGAACGAGTCATACAGTTATTTTCCGTTTGCTTTGTGAATGAAAAATTAAATATCATAATTATTTCTCCTAATGCTTGATGTAACAATAAATTCCACTACTTTAGTAGACAATATGTCTACGACAATTCGAAGATATTATAGCACAATTAAATATATGTGTAAAGACATCTGCAAAATATTCGGTAAAAAGCTTTATAAAATTCGTACGGGAAAAGGAATATCCCAGGAAGAACTCGGATTTGAAGTCGGTCTCGATAAATCGACTATAGGGAAATATGAGCTTGCGCGCAGATGTATAAATATCAGAACCGCTAAAAAAATAGCAGATGCCCTCGGGGTAAAGTTATCTGAAATGCTTGATTAATAAAAAAGCACCCCTGATGGGGTGCTTTTTTTCTATTTCTTAGAGGGTATTCGCATCGAATAGAATGAACGAATTACAAATACCAGCGCTATCAGTAAGAATACTTTTCCGATCAGCGGTGCTATATAACGGAAGTTTTGCGAAATGGCAATTTCCATTGCAAGAAGTCCGAATAATGTAGTAAATTTAATAATCGGATTCATAGCAACTGAAGATGTGTCTTTAAAAGGATCACCGACAGTGTCACCCACAACAGTGGCTTCATGGAGCGGTGTGCCTTTTTCCGCCAAATCAACTTCTACGATTTTCTTAGCATTGTCCCAGCATCCGCCGGCATTAGCCATGAATACCGCCTGAAACAGCCCGAATACCGCAATTGCTATCAAATAGCTTACAAAGAATGCGACCGGTGCCGATGTTGAACAGCATGGTGCTGACAGGCATGCAAACGCGAGAGCGAAAGCAAACAGTGCTATAAAGATGTTTATCATACCTTTTTGTGCATATTGAGTACAAATTTTTACAACTTCTTTTGAATTGGCAACGTTTGCACTCTTAGAATTTGCATCATCAAGTTTTATATTTTCTTTAATATACTCTGTAGCAGAGTAAGCTCCGGTTGTAACGGCCTGCATTGATGCACCCGAGAACCAGTAAATTACCGCACCGCCGGATAAGAAACCGAGAAGTGTGTAAGGATTTAACATGTTTAAAATCATTTCCGGTTCAATACCCAATGTAGATTTAATTACAAGTATCAACGAGAAAATCATCGTTGTTGCACCCACAACCGCAGTTCCGATAAGAACGGGTTTTGAAGTTGCTTTAAATGTATTTCCCGCACCGTCATTTTCTTCCAGATATTTTTTAGCATTTTCAAAATCCGGTTTGAATCCGAAATCTCTTTCAATTTCTTCGCTTGAAACATCTTCTATCAAAGATAATTCATAAACGGATTGAGCGTTATCGGTAACGGGACCGTAGGAGTCAACAGCGATTGTAACAGGCCCCATTCCCAAAAATCCGAATGCAACAAGCCCGAATGCAAATACCGAGCTGTAAATCATTACACCGTCAGGAATCATGGTTGATGCATAATATGCAAGCCCCATTAAAAGAACAATTACCATTCCTATCCAGAATGCACTGAAGTTTCCGGCAACAATACCGGACAGAATTGTAAGTGAAGAACCGCCTTCTCTTGATGCGGTAACTACTTCTTCAGTATGTTTAGCCTTAGGTGATGTGAATATTTTTGTAAATTCGGGTATCAATGCCGCACCTAAAGTTCCGCAAGAAATGATTGACGAAAGTATGAGCCATAAATTATTTCCCATATCCGCCAACAACCATTTGCTTACGGAGAAAGTCATGGCAATTGATAATACGGACGTTAACCATACAAGATTTGTTAACGGTTTTTCAAAGTCAAATTTATTTGTTCCTGATGCGTAAATTCTGTCAACAACCCCGTTAATCCAGTACGCTACAACAGAAGTTACAATCATTAAAAATCTCATAACAAAAATCCAAGTTAAAAGCTGAACCTGATTAGCTTCACCCGCAACAGCAAGCAGAATGAATGAAACAAGAGCAACACCGGTTACGCCGTAAGTTTCAAATCCGTCTGCCGTAGGCCCTACGGAATCTCCGGCATTGTCACCGGTACAATCGGCTATTACACCGGGATTTCTCGGATCATCTTCTTTTATACCGAACTGAATTTTCATCAAGTCCGAACCGATATCCGCAATTTTGGTAAATATACCGCCAGCAACACGAAGTGCGGATGCACCTAAACTTTCGCCGATTGCAAAACCTATAAAGCAGGCTCCCGCAATCTCTCCGGGTACAAACAGTAAAATTGTGAGCATCAAAATTAACTCAACCGATACAAGGCATACGCCGATTGACATACCGGCTTTGAGCGGAATATTTAAAATGTTTAAAGGATTTCCTTTTAATGAAACAAATGCCGTTCTTGCATTTGCAAGCGTATTCATTCTTATACCGAACCATGCAACCGCATAAGAACCCAGAATACCTATTACGGACCAACCCAAAATAATAAGTACGTTTTTCAAAGGCATTCCCTGCAGGTATCCGAAGTAAAATGCAATACATAATCCGATTAATACTTCAAGTACGAGTAAAAATTTTCCCTGCTGAATCAAATAAGTTTTGCAGGTCTCGAAAATTGTACTGCCCACTTCCGCCATACGGGGATGAACATCCAATTTCTTAATTCTGACAAATTCAATAAATCCGAAAATCAATCCGATTACGGAAATCGCAATACCGATTAACAGCAGGTTATAGCTTGAAAGACTTGCCGTTTTGATATTCGGAACGACTAAATCAGCTTCACTTGCTAATGCAGGTGAAATCATTGCCGGCAATGAAAACAAAAAAGTCATCAATGCAGACAGAAAAGTGAATTTTTTAAACATAATCTCTTTCTCCTAAAAAGTCATTCTACATTTAATATTATAATCTAATTTGACATTTTAAACAACTTTGTAAAGGATAAATCATTCAGCGGGACTATCCAACGGTGTGTATTCGTAATTCGGCTCATCATTTTCTTCTTCGTCATCTTCACGGATTTTGAAATTTAACAAAAATATTTTGTCTTCTTCCAAAACTATAGGTTTACCCTTTTCGATATACGATAACGGCGAACTTTCATAAACGGATACGGCGGATGATTTTAATCTGTTTCCTTCTTCATTTTTAATTGCTCCTTCAACGGCTGCAACACCTGATGAAATTCCTTTTACAAAATGGTTTCCCACAGCCAGAACCGCAGATTTTGCCATATCTTTTTTATTCAATTTTGTTGTGTATTTTGCGGGGTATTCCTTGGTAATTTCCGTTTTAACACCTTCTTTTGAAATTACATATTTAGGCAAAAACGAAAATCCCGCATTACGTTTCATTCTTTTCGGAGCTGATACTTTAACTTCTCCTTCTAAAATTTCACCGTATTTAAACAGGACATTGCCTTCCTTATCGTATAAATTGTCAAAAAGTTTTACGCAAAATATTTCCGGAGGATTATCGGTTGAAAAGTCCTCTACCGCTTGAACATGTATGGTTTGGGCGGAAACAGCCGAGCAAAAAATTACGATAGCAAATACCAAGAAAAATATCTTTTTCATAAATACCCCTTTTTTCTCAACATAGACTATATTTTAGAATTTGTCAATATAGGTTTAAGGTATTGTCCGGTATAGGAATTTTTACATTTTGAAACTTCCGAAGGCGTACCCTGCGCTATTACTTTTCCGCCGTTAACTCCGCCTTCCGGACCTAAATCAATTATATGGTCGGCAATTTTTATAAAATCAAGATTGTGTTCGATTACAAGAATTGTATTTCCCTGATCTGCAAGCTTTTGAAGAATTTTAATAAGTTTATCCAAATCGTACCAATGCAGACCGACTGACGGCTCATCGAGAAGATATAAAGTTTTGCCTGTCGAACGTTTGTTCAGTTCCGCCGCAAGTTTAATTCTTTGAGCTTCTCCGCCGGATAATGTAGTAGCGGATTGTCCGAGTTTCATATAATCCAAACCGACATCGTTCAGTGTTTGCAGTTTTTGTCTAATGTTAGGTATTCCGTCAAAAAATTCCAATGCTTCTTTAACGCTCATTTCGAGCACATCTGCGATAGTTTTGCCTTTGTATTTTACTTCAAGAGTTTCACGGTTGTAACGTTTACCTTTGCAGACATCGCATTTTACATACACATCAGATAAGAAGTTCATCTCAATTTTAATTACGCCGTCACCTTTGCAGGCTTCACAGCGTCCGCCTTTTACGTTAAAGCTGAATCTGCCCGATTTGTAACCTCTGAGTTTTGCTTCGTTGGTTTTTGCATATAATTCTCTGATATGTGTGAACAAGTCCGTATATGTAGCGGGATTTGAACGCGGAGTCCTTCCGATTGGCGACTGGTCAATGTCAATAATTTTATCTATATGTTCAAAACCTTCAATGGAGTCAACGCCCTGCGGCTTAGGTCTGTTTTTGCGGAGTTTGTGAATAGCGTATTCATATATCAAATCCTGCATCAAAGATGATTTTCCCGAGCCGGAAACTCCGGTTAAACATACAATTTTTCCAAGCGGGATGTCAATATCAAGATTTTTAAGATTATTTATATGAGCATTTTTTATGTGAAGATATTCGCCGTTGCCTTTACGAACTTTTTCGGGCAGAGGAATATATTTTTCACCGCTCAAATATTTTCCCGTTATGGAATTTTTTGCTTTTATTATGTCATCAACCGAGCCGCAAGCAATGACTTTACCGCCGTTAATACCCGCTTTCGGGCCGATATCGACTATATAATCCGCATTTCTTATCGTATCTTCATCATGCTCGACTACAATAAGCGTATTTCCGAGATTTCTTAATTTTATAAGAGTTTTTATTAACCGGTCATTATCCCGTTGATGCAGACCGATTGAAGGTTCGTCAAGAACATACAAAACTCCGGACAAACCGCTTCCGATTTGTGTTGCAAGCCTTATTCTCTGTGCTTCTCCGCCTGATAATGTTCCTGCGGTACGTGCCAAATCAAGATAACTCAATCCTACATCTTTCAAAAATCTTAAACGAGCTCTGATTTCATCCAAAATTTGCTTTGCTATCTGCATCTTAAATCCGTCAAGCTCAAGGTATAAATCTGAAATAAATTCCAATTCTTCATCAACGGGCATTTTTGTAAATTCATATATGTTTTTGCCCTTTATTCTTACGGCAAGCGGAAAAGGTTTGAGTCTTGCTCCTTTACAGGCAGGACAGGGAGTTGTAGTCATATATTTTTCAATTTCTTCACGCCAATACTCACTGTTGAAATCATTGTAACGTTTTTCAAGGTATGGAATTACACCTTCAAATTTCCTGTATTTTGTTTCGTATCTGTGAGTGCCGAAGCGCATAACGTGGAATTTTATAATATCATCGTGTCCGTAAAGAATTATTTTCTGTTCTTCATCGGTAAGTTGTTCAAAAGGTTTGTCCAAATCGATTCCGAAATGTTCGCTAACGGATTTTAAAACATCAATATAATAATTTGTTGAAGTTCTTGACCACGGATAAATAGCCCCGTCATTCAGGGATTTTGTTTTGTCGGGAACGATTAAATTCGGATCAATAACGAAATCCGCCCCAAGTCCGGAACATCTTTCACATGCGCCGTAAGGTGCGTTAAATGAGAAAATTCTCGGTGCAAGTTCTTCAAAACTAAGATTACATTTAGGGCATGCAAGTTTTTCACTGTATATAATTTCTTTGTCACCTACGACATCAACCACCGCAACTCCGTCAGCTTTTTTGAGGGCGATTTGAACGCTGTCTGCAATTCTGGATTGTGCCGATTCTTTAACGACAATTCTGTCTACAACGACATAAATATCATGCTTTTTAGTTTTAGCAAGTTCTATTTCATCCTCATCAAGGTTATAAATTTCTCCGTCAACTTTTACGCGGACGAAGCCTTCCTGCCGTAATTCATCAAAAGTTGATAAAAATTCTCCTTTTTTTCCTTTTGCAATCGGTGCAAGAATTTGAATTTTTGTACCTTCACCCAATTTTAAAATGCTGTTAACAATTTCATCAACGGTTTGAGGTTTGATTTCTTCACCGCATTCGGGACAATAGGGGGTTCCGACACGAGCATACAACAGTCTGAGGTAGTCATAAATTTCCGTAACCGTTCCGACAGTAGAGCGCGGGTTGTTGCTTGTGGACTTTTGATCGATGGAAATTGCGGGAGAAAGTCCGTCAATGTATTCAACATTAGGTTTATCCATCTGTCCGAGAAACTGTCTTGCATAAGTTGAAAGACTTTCAATATAACGTCTTTGTCCTTCCGCAAAAATGGTATCAAATGCAAGAGAAGATTTTCCGGAGCCGGAAACTCCCGTAAAAACAATTAATTCATTTTTCGGCAAAGTTATGGAAATATCTTTGAGATTATGCTCTTTTGCTCCTCGTATAGTGATTGTGTCTAGCATGACTACATTATTACACGTAAAAAATTAAAAACAAATTTAATATATATGGATTTTTAATTTTGTTTGTTATAGGATTGAAATACGAACATTAATAAAAGAATAAAATCTTGTCGTAGTGGCGGAATGGTAGACGTGCACGTTTGAGGGGCGTGTGGAGAAATCCGTGGGGGTTCAAGTCCCCCCTACGACATAAAAACACGTTTAATCCTGTCTTTTTTGCGTTCGAGGTGATTTAATCGGAAAAGTTTCTTGTTGAGAAAAATTCCGTGGTTCAACGCGAGTGAGCTGAGGGCGAAGGCTTTTGAGAAATCCTCTCCTGCGGCATTTTTAAATGAAAGGTATATTATGCAAGTGCAGAAAATTTCTAATCAAAATTACAATCAAAAATTTCAGGGAAATCCCAAGTTTAAGAAGGATGTTATTTCACATCTTATTGATTATAACCCCAATAATATTACTAAAGACGAGTTTAAAGAGTTCGTACACTATTTAGCTAAAAACAAAATTAACAAAACTTTTGTAGAGCCAACAAAATTCATTACGGAAACCGAAAGGCAACAACTTCAAGAATTTCGTGATATGATTAAATATTTAGCGGAAAATAAAATTAACCTGACTTTTATATGCTAAACATCTAATCCTAAAACCAATCTAATATTATAATACTCCTGTGTAGACTGCTGAATAAAAGTTAGCGGTTTCTACCCCAACAATTATTTATAAACTATTTTGGAAAATTAAGATTTGGACCGTTCCAAAGTTCTTTAAATGTATCATCAACACATTTTGGAAATTTTATACCGTCAAATTTCGCCCTTATATATTCCGCACAAAATTCCGCAGGATCCGTTGCTGCATATTGTGAAACCTTTGAAACGCTTATTAATCCATAATCTGAATATTTACCTTTCCCTGATGCAAACTTAATGCAGGTTTGTCCGAAATTTACGGGATTACCCTTAAAATCAAGCCAATGAGAAAGTTCGTGTATATATGTGCCCTTTGGATTGTCTGTTGGATGTAATCCGGCTTGGAAATCTATGTTTGCTTTTTTTATTTCTTGTTTCCAATCATATGCAGGGTTAAATGTGATTGATGCTTTTCCTGTCTTATAATCCCAATGTGTAGACATTTGAGTCGTTACATCGGACTCTAATTCTTTTGTCACTTTTAAACCTCTAAAACAATCTTTATTACCCGTCATTTTGCATAAATCATCAACTGCACCTGCAAAATAATTCGCTTGCTGTACGTTTACAAATTCAGCTTCAATTCCGTAATTTTCCGACAGATACTTTTGTACATCCGCTATTTTATTAAATTTGTGAATACTGCCTTGATTAATATTTATCGGAATTGGTTTTGGATATCTTAAATTAATATTTCCTAAATTTTCATCAAAATAAGCATATAATTTTTTAGGATAAGTTTTTCCGCACATTCTGCCTGCTATATAATTGGCATTAAAATCTGCGATATTAACACTATCTGATAATCTACGGGCAACTAATCCGCTTTCATTAACAAACTGTCTGCCTTTTGCTATATGATAAGCACTCGGATTGTTTTTGAAATTCAAAAAATGTCCCAGTTCTCTATACAAAAGACAATAGGGATCATCTGATGGGATTTTTCCTGCATTGTAAGCTTCTTTTGTTATTTCCTCAAGATGTGCAAAGTCAAAATTCTTATTAAATCTTATGAGGAATCTGCCGTTGTCAATATTATAATTTCTTAACGCTATTTCTTTTGTCGGCAGGACTTCGCAATTTAACTCAAGCCCGTTAAATAAATTTTTCTTTTTATTTAATGAGCTAAATTTTTCAACTGTTCTCAGCATTTTTTCTGCAAGCGGAAAATCTGTTATTTTAGAATCAATTCCGTATAGATTTCTTAGTGAATTGTTTATTTGATTAAGCGGATTTGTAATGCAAACGGTATCAGACGTTAATGGTGCTAATTTTAAACCTGTTATATTAACCTTTACGGGGGGGGGGGGGTTGTCGCAAGCATACTTTTACCGCCTGTTCTAGCCCAAGCAATAATCTCTTTTTCAAGCTTTAAACCGACTTTTGCTATCCCCATATAAATTTTCCTTTTTTATTTCCCCGTTATATTTATATAAAATATTTTTGCTTTCAAAAATTGCATGATTTGTAAAATTTGTAAATAAAAATTAACATTCCAATCCTAAAGCCAATCTCGTATTGTAATATTCCTTTACAGACTGCTGCATAACAGATACCACCCTTTGATATATGTTGCCTGCTTCATTATTTGTAATAATATTTTATTGTCGCTAAGTTCTAAAATAATAACCTCAATGACAGCAAAAAAAATTTTTCAGGCTTTTTAATAAATTTGAATTTATAATAAGAAAGCATTATTGATGGACAAAATTAATAACATTACTTTTACGGCGTTACCAAACAGATATACCATGGTTGATGATTTTTTAATCAGAGGCCCCAAACCTAAATTGAAAACTTTTATACAGTTGAAAAAAGAAGGGGTAAATAATATCTTTGATTTTCGAAACAGTACCGCTTATTTTTCTGAATTTAAGGAAAGAGTATTATGCAAGCTATTTCACATAAAGTATAATAAGTATCCCTATAATTATTTAAAAAGAGAATTCCCTACCGTAGAACAATTTCAAAATGTGGCTCAAAACGTGGTTAACAACGGTAAAAATGGCGGTAAAACTCTTTTTCACTGCTATTCCGGAAAACACAGAACGGCGCATATGGCGTGTTTTTACGATATTACAAAAGGTAAAACACTCGGTAAAATTAAACAAGAACAGGGAAATATGTATGAAGCATATTTAAAAAAATTTTTAGATAAACATATTTACAACACAAACTTCTTCAGCAGAAAATTTATACAAAGTAATACAAAAAATCCCGTAAAAAAATTGCTTGAAAGACGCAATAACAAATTTTATGATACTATAATGTGGGCTGAAAAATCGTTTAATAATCTCCTGTCAAAATAAAAATAAACTCAAGTTAATTTGACAATTAGATATCAGCTTTATATAATTTTTTTATGGTTATCAAAGCGTTAAAAGGGACGAAAGACATCTTACCTCAAGACATTGAACTGTGGCATAAACTTGAAAGCCGTGCGCTTGATATATTTACAAAGTACGGCTACAAGGAAATAAGAACGCCTATTTTGGAATCAACGGAACTTTTTGCCCGCGGTGTCGGTGATACTACCGATATTGTCAATAAAGAAATGTATACTTTTGAGAAAAGCGATCGTTCAATTACGCTTCGTCCCGAAAATACCGCCGGTGTTGTTCGCTCATTTATTGAAAACGGTATGACAAGACTGTCACCTCCCGTAAAACTTTGGTATAAAGGTCCTATGTTTAGGTATGAACGTCCCCAAGCAGGCAGACAAAGACAGTTCCATCAGGTTGGTGTTGAAATGTTCGGGATTGAACAGCCAAGTGCAGATGCGGAAGTTATTTTGCTTGCCGTTGAATATCTGAAATCACTGGGGCTGTGTGACTTGGAAGTTGAAATAAATTCTCTGGGTTGTCCTTCCTGCAGGGAAGAATATAAGAAGAAAATAAAAGAAATCCTTAAACCCGAATTTGATAACCTTTGTGAAGATTGCCAAAACCGTTATGAGAAAAACCCTTTGAGACTTTTGGATTGCAAAGTTGATTCGTGCAGAGAAATTTTTGACAAACCCGAAATTAAAAAAGTTATTCAATCGGATTTTATCTGCGAAGAATGTGCAAAACATTTTGCGGATTTGAAATCCTATCTCGATAAAATGCATGTGAAATACAGTGAAAATAAGCTCCTCGTAAGAGGTTTAGATTATTATAACAGAACCGTATTTGAAATAAAATCAAACAATTTGGGTTCACAAAATGCCGTATGCGGCGGCGGCCGCTATGACAGTCTTGTAAAAAACTTGGGCGGTGAAGATACCCCTGCGGTGGGCTGGGCAATGGGCATGGAAAGATTATGTTCCCTTCTGCCTTCCGTTGAACCCGAAAAACTTGATGCCTATGTCGTTTCAAATTTTTCTGCCGATGCATTTGAGCTTGTACAGGAACTCAGAAAACAAGGTATTAAAGCGGAATTTGATTTAGCGGATAAAAAATTTACCAAACAGCTTGAAAAGGCTTCTAAAATTGCGAAATTTGCACTTATTCTCGGCGAAGATGAAATAAAAGCCGGCAAAGTTTCCGTTAAGGATTTGGAAAAATCCGTACAGACAACGGTAGACAGAAAAGATGTGGTTAAACAAATTAAAGGATAAATTATGACAGTTGATGAAGTAATCTTAAAACTCTCAAGGGCATTTAACCGTGTATTTCCTGATTTTCAGGGAATTTACCTTTTCGGAGCATGTGTTGACGGGAAATTACATGAAGATGAAGACATTGAACTTGCAGCAATTTTTGACACTGAGGACAAATCCAAACGCGAACTGATTTGGCCCGTTGTGGGTAAAATAGAAACGGAAATGGATGTTTGTATTGATCTGTATCCTTATACACCCGAAAGTTTCAAAAAAGACGAAGAAATTTACCAAACTGTAATGGATGAAGGAATTTTTTACAACAAAAAAGGAGAAAAAAATGGATAAAATTACAATCCGTTCTGACAGAAAAGACGATTACAAATTCTTTTACAAAGGTGATGAAGTAATCTTAGGCGCAGGAAAAATTATCAGTATTGCAAACGGTTTAAATGATGTTGTTTTGCCGACTTGCGCCATGAAAGTTATTAATAATCTTATTGTAATTAAAGAAGATGTAAAAGGCGATAAATAGCGGATAAAAAAAATAAAAAAAGCACTTCCCTGAAAGGAAGTGCTTTTTCAAATCCTGATAAAGCTTATTTTTTGTTAACAGCTTCTTTGAATTTTTTGCCGGCAGAGAAAGCGGGAACTGTTCTTGCAGGGATTTTCAATTCTTTACCTGTTTGAGGATTGCGTCCTACTCTTGCTGCTCTTTTTCTTGCTTCGAAAGTACCGAAACCTACCAAAGTAACTTTTTTGCCTTTAGAAACTGTTTTTTCGATAGTTTCAATCCAAGCGCTCAAAACTTCTGCAGCTTCTTTTTGAGTTACGTTTGATTTTTTTGAAATTTCTTGTACCAATTCTTCTTTGTTCATAATAAAACTCCTTCTTTCTTTGTACATGCCTAATTATAGCGAAATAAATTTTTATGGCAAGTTTTTTAACGTTTTTTAACATATTTTATCCGATAAAACATCTAAACAGAGGAATTTTTTTTACAAAAAGTAATGAAATACGCGTATATATAATCAACTTACTAAGTTTTTGGTATAATGTTTTTGAGAGGATTTATGAAAGAAAGAATTCTTTTATTTACAATAGTATTCGGGCTGGGAATTTTCATATACATTTTCCAGAGCTATTTTAATACCGTTTGGGGGCTTGCGCTTTTGTGCACATTTATGTTTATATATGCATTTTTTACAAGTCTTTCCTACAAGTTCAAAAAACGTAAATTGGCAAAATACCCCCAAATTATAAACGAAGATTATAAGCCGTTTGTTTCCGTCATGATTCCCGCACATAACGAAGAAGGCGTCATTGAAAACACCGTCAAAAATATACTTGAAATGGATTATGAAAAATTTGAAATTATTGTCATTGATGACAGAAGCACCGATAATACGGCATCCGTGATAAAAGATTTGGAAAAGCGTTATGAAAAAGTCACTGCATTAATAAGACCGCATGATGCATTTCCCGGTAAATCCGCGGTTTTAAATGATGCTTTCAAAATTGCAAAAGGGGATGCGGTTTTGGTATTTGATGCCGATGCAACGGTAGAGCCGGATTTTTTGAGTATACTTGTTCCAAATCTTGAGCCTAAAGATGTCGGAGCTGTTCAGGCAAGAAAAATTATAAGAAACAAAAATCAAAATCTTTTGACTCGCTGCCAGAACAATGAATATACACTTGATACCCATTTTCAGGTCAGCAGAGATTCCGTTAAAGGTGCCGTTGAACTCAGAGGAAACGGTGAACTTATCAAGCGGGAAGCAATAACGGATATCGGAGGGTGGAATAATAATACCCTTGTTGATGATTTGGATATGTCAACAAGACTTCATATCAAAGGGTGGGATATAAGATTTTGTATTGATGCGGTTGTTTATGAAGAAGGTATTGCTTATATAAGACCTTTATACAGGCAGAGAAGAAGATGGCTTGAAGGTACGATAAGAAGATATCTTGAATATTTCGGCGATGTACTTTTTTCAAAAAAAATGTCGCTCCGTGCAAGTCTTGATATGACGGCATATATATCCGAATTTATTATGCCGGGATGGCTTTTGATGGAAATTCTAATCCGGGGGTTTAAGGTTTTGGCAAAACAGGCTCCGCCTCACATGCTTTATTCTTCAATCTTTATCAGTTGTATAATCGGGCTTGCTTTCTTTTATGCGTCAAGATATGCACTCAGAAGATATGATTATATGCCGAGGTTAGATGCAACTTTTGAAGCGCTTCAAACTTCTGTGTATTTGTTCATAGTTTGGTTCCCGCTTGTTCTTTATATCTGCTTCAAAATTTTATTTATGAAAAAAGATATGAACTGGGGTAAAACAGCTCACGGTTTGGTTTTGGAAGAAGAAGCAAGCATAAAAGCATTTATTAAAAAGGAATTGGAAAAAACAAAAAAATATACTCTTGAAAAAACAGAGCAATATACCGGAAAATTAAAACAAATACTTGTTGAAAAAGGAGAAAAATAAATGGAAACAATTATTGATGTAAAAGATAAAATCAGAGCGGTGAAAGATTTTCCGAAAGCCGGAATTATATTCCGTGATATTACAACCGCGCTGAAAGATGCCCAAACTTTGCAGGTTATGATAGATTATCTTTGCGAACAGTTTAAAGATGTAAAAATAGATTTTATTGCGGGTATTGAAAGCAGAGGATTTATTTTCGGAATGCCAATGGCATACAAACTCAATGCGGGATTTGTTCCCATCAGAAAGCCTAACAAACTTCCCGCCCCAACTTATTCTCAGGAATATGAGTTAGAGTATGGGACCGATACTATAGAAGTCCATAAAGATGCATTCCATGAAGGTGCAAATGTTTTGATAGTTGATGATTTGCTTGCAACGGGCGGGACAGCCGAAGCTGCCTGCAAACTCGTAAAGAAAACAGGCGCAAATTTAGTCGGCACGGCTTTTTTAATTGAACTTCAAGACTTAAACGGCAGAGAAAAACTTGTCGATTCACCAAGAATTGTATCAATGCTTAAATACTAATTAAACTGTTTATCAATAGTATTGCGGCGTTTTTCAAAGTTGTTAAGCTGATTTTCTTTTAAGGAATCGGAACTTTGGTTTATTTTCTGATGAAGTTTTTCAGCTTCTTTTTGCATGTTTGAAGCTTCCGTACTGTTTTGGTTTTGTTCGTTCCGTTCATTAATCTGTTGTTTCATTTCGACTTGAGAAGGCGTATTTGCCGCAACTTCATCAAGTTCATGCAATCTGTCCCTTGCATCAAAGAATGCTATTAAAATTATCGTAAATATACAAAAAAATATAAAAAGTTTTTTCATGATTCAGACCTCACGATTAAATTTTAACTTATGCGCCCGAATAATAAATTAAATGTTGGTCTAATATTTAAGCACTTGCATAAAGTTGACTGAAATGATAAAATATTTTTGGAAAGGATAATGATTTATGGCAAGATTAGTTAGACCGGGCTGGGCAATAAGATGTGTACAATCAGGATGTAAAACATTATTTGAAGTCGCTCAGGTAGAAGACGGCAAACAGCAGGAAGTTATTTGTCCGGGATGCGGAGAACATTACGTTTATCCGATTTATGACGATAACAATGAAGAAAATGTTAAATGAGAAGCGCTACAATCAATTTAGTGCTCATTTGAAAAATAAATTCGGCGTTAAGGTTTATAAAATAACTCTTGACGCCGGTTTTTCATGCCCTAACAGGGACGGGAGTTTATCAACCGGAGGCTGTATTTTTTGTGACGAAGGCGGAAGTTTTTCCAATTCGCATTCAAACCTTTTGTCAGTTGAAGAACAAGTGCATATCGGTGCAAAAAATTTGAAAGATAGATTCGGCGCTGAAAAGTTTATGTCATACTTTCAAGCCTTTTCCAATACGTACAAACCCTTATCCGAACTTGAAAAAATTTATAATTCGGCTTTAAATCATCCTGATATAGTCGGTTTGTCAATCGGCACGCGTCCTGATTGTATTGATGATGAAAAATTAAAACTCATTTCTTCCTACAAAGATGACTATTACACATGGGTAGAATACGGTTTGCAGTCCGTTCATAATAAAACACTCGAAAGGATTAACCGAGGGCATGATTTTGAATGCTTTTTGAAAGCTTACGAAAAAACAAAAGAAGCGGGCATAAATGTTTGTGTTCATGTAATTTTCGGATTATGGGAAAGCCATGAAGAAATTATGCAAACGGCTAAAACCCTTGCTGAATTGAAAGCGGACGGGGTAAAAATTCACATGCTCTGCGCCCTTAAAAATACAAAACTGGCGCAAATTTATGCAGAGGGCGGGATTGATTTTATGGGCGAAGATGAATATGTGAAAACCGTGTGCGACTTCTTGGAATACCTTCCCGAAAGTACAACAATTCACCGTCTTGCGGGTAACGGATATTCAAAAACATTAATTGCTCCTCTTTGGCTCGGTAAAAAATTTGATGTTCTGAATAAAATTGACAGAGAATTTATTAAGAGAAATTCACATCAGGGAAGTAAATTTATTTACAAATAACAGCTGATATGAGATAATAACATGGAAAATGTAACATTTTGTTTACAAAAATTTGTTACCGTAGCAAAAAATTTTCTTTACGTATTTTATGCTGAAAGAAAATGAATGGAGATTAGTCTATGTTAACAGTACAACCTATAATGAAAAATACATATTTTACAAGAAGAATGACTCCCGAAGAAATTCGTGAACAAATGGAGTATGAACAAGAACTTGCGGATTTGAAAGATCAAAAACGCGAGATTGAAAGTTTAGCTGATAACGAAGATATAAAATTCCCTAAAATCGCTAAAAAAGCTATTGAAGGCACCGCAATTGTGGCAACCGGAGCTGTAGGCACCGTTGCAACGGGATATGGCGCAAAAACAGGTATCAGACTTTGGAAAAAAATGGTAAAAACTCCTACAATGATTTCAATTAAAAAATACTTCAAATCAATGGGAAAATTTATCAAAGATATTTTCAAAGCCGTAAAAACAAAATTCTTTGAATCCGATATTTATAAAATGCCCGCTAATTCAATTAAAAAAGGCTATAACAAATTCGGTCAAACTAAATTCGGTAAACCGATTGTAAAATTCTTAAATAAATCAGGAAATAAAACCAAAACCGCATATAAAGATTTAGCGGAAGGTATTGCTGACACAAGAACCAAAATAAAAAATGTAAAACCCGAAACTTATGAAAAAGCAATTGTTAATACCGTAGGTATTTCAGGCGGTGCGGCATCAGCCATTACTGCTGTCAAAGAAAAAAGTGAGGCGGAAGAAGAATAAATGGCAGTAACATTTAATACTATTAAAAACTGCAATGTATCTTTCGCAGGAGAAATGACCGACGAAAAGAAAAAAGAAGCCGGTAAAAAAATAGTTACCGGCGGCGGTGTAGTCGGTGCAGCCGCAACAGCTTCCCGTTTTGATGCGTTTAAATCCGCAAAAAGTTTGTCCGCCGGAATGAAAGGGATTACAAATTCCGCAAAAGTTGTTACTAATGTTTCCAAGCAAAGCAGAGGTATTTGGGCAAAAGCTGCCGAAAATATGAAATGGGCAAAAGGCGCAATTCTTAAATGGGGTTTAAAATTCCAAAATATGAGAATTGTTAAATATATGGTTGCCAGCCCTGCATTTAGAGGCTTGGCTTCATTCCTAGGCTACGGATTCGGAATTTTGACTTTGATATCAGGCTGCAGCGATATTGTTAAAGTTACATCCGATGCAATAGACGGTATGAAACAGTAAGGTTGTTTATTATATAAAATCGTGCTAAGCTTTGCTTATGCACGATTTTGTTTTGAGAGAAATAGAAAATTGTAATATGGAATCGGAATTGAACCGAATAGGTTTTGATTCTTCTTATATTCACAGAGCTGTCGACAAATTCAATTATAAAAATATAAAAATATATTCTCTGACTACCGCTCAGGCAAATATATTGAAACAGACCGCCATATCTTTAGGAGCGGATTGCGCAACGCACAGAGAGGTTATTACGGGGAAAGCCGAAGTATCAAATTGTATTTTGACGGGGAGTATCTCTCAGCTTGCTAAAATTGCCGATAAACTTCAATATCAGCCGTTTGGTTTGAAAGATTTAGCTGAAAAGCTCAGAAAAATAAAATTTGATAGCCCTTTACTTCCTAAAATTGTCGGAATATTAAATATTACGGACAATTCATTTTCCGACGGCGGCTTATATAATGATTTTGAAAAAGCTAAAGAACATATTATTGAGATGATAAATGACGGCGCCGATATTATTGATATGGGCGCGGAATCAACAAAACCCTATTCGGCTTCGGTTGATGCAAAGGTGCAAATTGAAAAGCTTCTGCCTTTAATAGATTTTGCCAAAGATAAAATAATTTTAAGTATTGATACCCGCAGTGCAGAAGTTGCACGGGAGTGTATAAAAGCGGGTGCAAAAATTATAAATGACGTATCAGGATTGGATTATGACAATGAAATGGTTAATGTTGCCGCTAAATACAATGTTCCGATTATAATTCAACATTCAAAAGGTACACCTGAAAATATGCAGGACAATCCTCATTATGATGATGTGATTGAAGAAATTTTTATGTCACTAAATGACAAGATTAAATTTGCCCGTTCAAAAGGAGTTGAAAATATCATTGTTGATGCCGGAATAGGTTTCGGAAAATCAAGAGAAGATAATTTTGAAATAATCGGAAGGGCGGGAGAATTTAAATCTCTGGGATATCCCGTTATGCTGGGAATTTCCCGCAAGAGTTTTCTCGGATCGGAAGATAATGAAGAAAGGGATATATATACAACTGCAATTAATGCACTTTTATGCGAGCGCGGGGTAGATTATATTCGTGTTCATAACGTTAAAATGCATAAAACTTTGATTGATTTGATGAAAATGTTTATGATAAAATGATTTCATAAGGAGAAGTTATGGAAAATTTGAGAGATAAATACGAAGTTGTAATAGGTTTGGAAGTACATGCACAGTTAAAAACCAAATCAAAAATATTTGCCCCTGACGGATGTGAGTTCGGACATGAGCCAAATTCACAGACAAGTCCTATAACGCTTGGAATGCCCGGAGTTTTGCCGGTTTTGAATAAAGAAGCGGTTAATATGGGGATTTTACTCGGGCTTGCACTTAATTGCGAAATTCCCGAAAGATGCAAATTTGACAGAAAACAATATTTTTATCCTGATTTACCGAAAGGTTATCAGATATCTCAATATGATGAACCGATATGTGTTAACGGTTATCTGGATGTAAAAGGAAAAAGAATCGGTATTACCCGTGCACATCTTGAAGAAGATGCCGGTAAACTTGTTCATGCCGGTGCAGACGGCATTGCCGGTTCGAGTTATTCTCTTGTTGACTTAAACAGAGCAGGTACACCGCTTTTGGAAATTGTATCCGAACCCGATATGAGAAGTTCCGAAGAAGCAAGAAATTATATGGAAGAACTCAGAAATATCGTACGTTACATAGGTGTTTGCGACGGAAACCTCGAAGAAGGTTCAATGAGATGTGACGCCAACATTTCTGTTATGCCAAAAGGTTCAAAAACTTTCGGTACACGTGCGGAAATCAAAAACGTAAACAGCTTTTCCGCATTGCAAAGAGCTATTGAATATGAAATAGACAGACAGATAGAAATTGTTGAAGAAGGCGGAGAAGTTGTTCAGGAAACAAGACTTTGGGATGATAATTCCCGTGAAACCAAGTCTATGAGAGGGAAAGAAGATGCACACGATTACAGATACTTCCCCGAACCCGATTTGATGCCACTGCATATTTCAAGAGAATGGGTGCAGGAAATTAAAGATAAAATGCCCGAACTTCCTCAGGCAAAACGTGAACGCTATATGAGTTTAGGTTTAAGCGAATATGATGCCTCCGTTATCGTTGAACAGATGGGACTTGCACTGTTCTTTGATAAAGTTTTAAAAACCGGTGCTTCCGCAAAAATCGCGGTAAACTTTATCATGGGTGAAATTGCAGCGTATCTTAAAGAAGAAAAACTTGAAATTGAACAAACAAAATTGACTCCGGAAAATCTTGCGGAGTTAATCGGTTTAATCGAAAAAAATACTATTTCGAACAATATCGGAAAACAAATTATCACAGATATGCTTAAAGACGGAACAAAAGCGTCCGCTATTGTTGAAGCAAAAGGTTTAAGCCAGATTTCCGATGAAAGTGCAATTAAAGAAATTGCTCAAAAAGTTTGTGATGCAAATCCGGCACAGGTTACGGCATACAAGAACGGAAAAGTTCAGCTTTTAGGATTCTTTGTAGGACAGGTTATGAAAGAAACTAAAGGCAGAGCTAATCCGAAATCCGTTAACGAAATTTTGAAAGAGATACTCGGATAATGTTTTTAAACAAAGAAAAATCAAGCATGGAAACTGAGATTTTTGAGCAGGCATCGGTCCTTGATAACCTGCTTAGAACCCATGTCAGTGATAATAATTACATTCTTTTTGATATTCCTTCCGACATTAAAAAGATTGTAATTGTTGCAAGCGGTTCGTCTTATCATTGTGCAAGATACACTGCCGATTTGTTCGGTAATGTTGCAAATATTGAAGCCCGTGCAATTTATTCAAGCGAATTTTTGCTTAAAACTGCCGTTCCGCACGATAATGATATTCTCTATGTTTTTATAACCCAATCGGGTGAAACATCCGACACAAATTCCGCACTCAAAAAAGCAAAGGAATTTGGTATGCGCACTCTTTGTATTACCAATAAAAAAGGTTCTACAATTTGGGAAGCCTCTGATTTCAAGATTGACTGCCTTGCGGGTGAAGAAAAGAGCATTGCCGCAACAAAATCACTTACAACACAAATGCTTTGCGGAACTTTGTTAGTTTTAAAATATGCGGCGCACAAAGGCATTGATATTTCAGGATTTATAAACGAATTAAAAACTTTGCCTTCCTATATTGAAAAAACTTACCTGTTACATAATGAAATAAAAGAATGTGCAAAATTTTTGTCAAAATACAAAAACATAGTAGCCACGGCAGACGGAATATCTTACGCTCTTGCTAAAGAAGCTTCGCTGAAAATTAAGGAAACATCGTATATAAATGTTTATTCTAATATTTTGGGCGAATTTATGCACGGACACCTTGCAATTTTAAATAACAAACCGGCTATGATACACATTTCAATTAATGAATTGAGTTATACGGCAATTAAAAATTTAAACAAAATAGATGGTGAATATGCTCCCTTTATATGTGTTATCGGAAGTTCAAACGAAAAAATTAATCCGAAATTCCATATTGATGTTGAATGTGAGAGTGAAATTGTAAAATCTTTTTGTCTGGTTGTAATAATACAGCTAATTGCACTTGAAATTGCCAAAACTTTGGGCAGAAATGTTGATAAACCGCACGGGTTGGACAAAGTAGTAAAATAGCCGAAATTTTTTTAAGCTTTTTTCACATTAAAACTGTTTTAAAAATCTTTCGTCGTTATTGAAAAACAGTCTTATATCATCGACTGCATATTTCAGCATTGCCAGTCGTTCAACCCCCATGCCGAATGCAAACCCAGAATATACATCCGGATCAATTCCTACACCTTTGAGTACGTTGGGATCAACCATTCCGCAGCCTAAAACTTCAAGCCAGCCCGTACCGGAGCAGGTTCTGCAGCCTTTGCCTTCGCACATAATACATTGAACATCAACTTCAGCCGACGGTTCGGTAAACGGGAAGAAGCTGTTTCTGAATCTTGTCGGACGGCTTGCTCCGAAATAGATTCTGATAAATTCGTTTAAAACACCTTTTAAATCCCCGAAAGTAATGCCTTTATCAACATAAAGACCTTCTATCTGGTGGAAAAAGTTGTTTTTACGCGCATTAATATTTTCATTTCTGTAAACTCTCCCCGGTGAAACAACCATTATCGGAGGATTTTTACCTTCCATTGCATGTATTTGTGCGCCCGAGGTTTGACTTCTCAATACAACATTTTCAGCAATTTCGGTATAAAAAGTATCCTGAACATCGCGTGCCGGATGATCTTTAGGTACATTCAGCATATCAAAGTTGTAGTATTCGGTTTCAACTTCCGGAGAATGTTCTGAAGGTACAACGGAAAATCCGAGGGTGCGGAATATGGAAACAATTTCATTTGTTGTTGAAGTCAGAAGGTGAGTTCTGCCTTTGGGAACATATTTCCCGGGAAGGGTGATATCTATTCTGTCGGATGAGAGTTTCTCGTTTAATTCTTTGGCATAAAACTCGTCATATTTAGTCTTAAGCGCACTTTCAAGTTTCTGCGTAATTTCATTCGCAAGCGAACCGACAACCCTTTTATCTTCGTCAGACAAGTTTTTCAAATTCTTTTTAATTTCGTTAAATTCACCCTTACGGCTTAAATACTTTCCTCTGATTTCGTCAATATCAGCTGTAGAAGATGATTTTTCCAAATCCTGACGTGCATTTTCATAAATTTTTTCCAATTGTTCTTTCATAGTTCTCACCTTACAAGTTCATTAAATTTTTTTTCATGCCCGATTGTTGTTGCATCACCGTGCCCCGGAAAAACTTTTATATCATTATCGAGTGCAAATAACTTATTTTTAATACTGTCGGACAATTGTTTAAAGTTCCCTCCGAAAAGGTCGGTTCTTCCGACACTTTCCATAAATAAAGTATCACCCGAAAACAAATTCCCGTCAACAAGGTAACATACACCGCCCTGAGTGTGTCCCGGAGTTGTGATAACTTTTATTTTCATATTTCCTACTTGAAGTTCTTCACCGTCTTTTACATATTTTTCGTAAACAGGCGGAACGCTGTCAGGAAGATTAAAAAGTCTTGTAAACTCGTTTATGTTATCGGAAATTACCTTATCATTTTCGTTCATAACCGCTTGAGCGTTAAGTTCTTTTTTTAATTCCGTCAAACCCGTTATATGGTCAAAATGTCCGTGGGTTAGCAGGATATATTCAACATCATAACCTTGTGCTGCTTCTTTTATTTCGGGAAGATATTCGGTTGCATCCACAAGCACCGCTTTCTTTGACGATTCGTCAAGAAGCAGATACATGTTGTTTTCCAGTTGTCCGGCGGTAAATCTTTTTATTATCATTATCTTCTCACGATTTCAAAAATATCTTTACAAATTTTGAAAAGTTCTTCCGCTTTATCAAGCGCAATCATATTCGGACCGTCACATTTAGCCTTATCAGGTTCCGGATGAACTTCAAAGAATAAAACATCCGCTCCCGCACCCATTGCCGCTTTTGCAAGTGTCGGAACAAATTTTCTGTCCCCGCCGGAGCTTGTGCCGTTTGCTCCCGGAAGCTGTACGCTGTGTGTAGCATCAAATACAACGGGATAACCGAAACTTTTCATTATCGGAATTCCTCTAAAATCCACAACCAAATTGTTATACCCGAAACTTGTACCTCTGTCGGTCAATAATATATTATCATTTCCGCTGTCTTTTACTTTTTTGGCAAGTGATTCCATCTGTTCGGGAGCAAGAAACTGTCCTTTTTTAATGTTTACTATTTTTCCGGTTTTTGCCGCAGCGACAAGCAAATCAGTCTGACGGCATAAAAATGCGGGAATTTGCAGTATATCGGCTGTTTTGGAAGCGGCCTGAGCCTGTTCCGGCGAATGAATATCAGTTACGATAGGAACATCAAATTTTTCTTTTACCAATTGAAGCATTTCAAGCCCTTTTTCAAGTCCCGGACCTCTGAATGAATTTATTGACGAGCGGTTTGCTTTGTCAAATGATGATTTAAAAACAAAATTTATACCCAGTTTCGTTGTAATTTCTTTAAGCCGTTCAGCTGTTACATCAAGGATTTCCTGACTTTCAGCAACACACGGCCCCGCAAGTACGGTTAATTTATCCCCGCCGATTTCAAAATCTCTTAATCTTATTTTTTTCATAAGCAAATTATATTTAAAATTAATTACAATTTCAAGTTAAGTTCTAAAATTTAAAATTCCTCTGTCCGCCGTCTATTTTAGCAAGGTTTTCACATACTTTATCTCTCAAACCGCCGAGGGTTAAAATTTCTTTATTGATAAGATTTTCACCGATTTTTTTAGTTTCTTCCGAGGCATAATCGTTGAGATACTCTTTTAAAGTCATAATCGCGTTAGGATGACAAAATTCACTGATTTGGCGGCTTTTGCAGATTTCCATAAACCTGTCGCCGGTTCTTCCGCTTCCGTAACAAGCCGTACAAAAGCTCGGAAGATAACCGAGTTCCATAAGCCATTTGATAACGTCATCAAGTGAACGTCTGTCAGATACGTCAAACTGTGCCGAATCTTCATCAGATGCCATAGGTTTGAAATATCCGCCTACACTTGTTTTTGAACCGCCCGAAATCTGTGATATGCCGAGTTTTAAAACTCTTTGTCTGCACTGTGCCGATTCTCTTGTTGAAATTATCATTCCCGTATACGGAACGGCAATTCTTATGCAGGCAACAATTTTTGCAAAAGTATCATCGTCAATTCCGTTATCAAACTCATCAGGATTAATATCATCAGCTTTTTTTACTCTGGGAACGCTTATGGTATGAGGTCCTACGCCGTATACGGCTTCTAAATGTTCCGCATGCATTAAAAGTCCGACAAATTCGTATTTGTAAGATTCCAGCCCGTAAAGGACTCCGAGTCCCACATCATCAATTCCGCCCTGCATTGCTCTGTCCATAGCTTCGGTATGGTATGCATAATTGTGTTTCGGCCCTGTCGGGTGGAGCTTTTCGTAACTTTCTTTGTTATAAGTTTCCTGAAACAGAATATATGTGCCAATACCCGCTTCGTGTAATTTCTTGTAGTTTTCAACCGTTGTTGCTGCAATATTTACGTTTACACGCCGAATTGCACCGTTTTTATGCTTGATATTGTATATAGTGTTTATGGATTCCAAAATGTATTCAATCGGATTGTTAACCGGATCTTCCCCCGCCTCTATGGCAAGACGTTTATGCCCCATATCCTGCAAGGCAATAACTTCGTTTCGGATTTCTTCCGGTGAAAGTTTTTTGCGCGGAATATGTTCGTTCTGCTTGTGATAAGGACAGTATATGCAGCCGTTTACGCAATAATTGGAAAGATAAAGCGGTGCAAAAAGAACTATTCTGTTCCCGTAGTAATCCTGTTTAATTTTTTCGGCAAGTGAGAATATTTCATCAATTTTGTCTTTATTTTCACAAGCCAAAAGAACGGAAGCTTCTCTGTGCGATAACCCCTTTGCTTCTTTTGCTTTCTTTAAAATTTCATTGATTAGCGGGATATTATTTTTATTCTCCTCAGCATATTCAAGGGTTGATAATATCTCCTCATGTGATATAAATTCTTCGGCTTTGTTTGACTTAGGGTTATACATTTCAATCAATGATATAACCGTAAAAAATAAAAGTAAAGAAAAATTTTTTGTTAAAAATATTAATAAATTGTACTTTACATATGTTTTTGAAGTATTATAAAAGTAGCAGAAAACAAAAAGGAAAATAAGTTTGGAAAATAATGAAAAAGTAATAGGTATTCCCCGCGGAATGTCATTTTATCACAATTATCCCTTTTATTGGGGATTCTTTACCGACTTGGGAATAAAAATAGTTTTGTCTGATATGACTACCAAACAAACGATGACAAGCGGTTCCTCTCTTGTTGTAACGGAAACGTGTCTGCCTATAAAAGTTTATATCGGCCATGTTCTGAACCTTATTGACAGAGGTGTTGACAAAATATTTGTACCTTCAATCCAATCTATTGCTCCTAAAATTTATAACTGCTCTAAAATCAGAGGACTTCCCGATCTTGTAAGAAATGTCGTGAAAAAAGATTTTACAATGATTGAAGCAACATTAGACAAATCCGAAAAAAATCACGGGCTTTATGACTTTTTATATGAAATTGCATCACAGTTCGGAATTACGGATACGGAAAGAATTAAAAAGGCTGCCAAAGCAGGCTGGAGAACTTATAACAACTTCCATATAATGTCTAAATCTGGCATGAGCTACAAAAAGGCAATGAATTATGCACTGCAGGGAAAAGTTTTTATCGAAAATCAAACAAAAGAATATCCGATTTCAATAGCTCTGGTTTCTCACGGATATAATATTTTTGATGAAAGAACATCAATGAAAATCTTTGATAAATTGGAAAAAATGGACGTTAAGGTTTATTCTTCGTTAAATCTTTCCAATGAGCAGATGGATGACGGTATTGCTGCACTCGGACAGGACATGTACTGGGCAAACGAACGTGAAATGACAGGATGTGCAGGGCATTATCTGAAAAGCGCAAAGATAGACGGTATTATAACGTTGACTGCGTTCGGTTGCGGGCCGGATTCTTTGATGATAGAAAGAATTATCAGAAAAGCAAAAAAATTCAACAAACCGCTTTTAAATCTTACGATAGACGAACAAACCGGAGAAGCAGGTTTTATTACCCGTTTGGAAGCTTTTGTAGATATGCTTTTCCGCAAAAAACGCGCTAAAATTATAAATAATATGGAAATAAATTCCGAAAGCTCATATATCCCCAATACTAATTATATAGAAGTTAATAATTGAGATTTTTCAAATCTTGACTGATTTGGGGTGCTGTTTGGTACATGTAAAAATTTGTAAATCCGATAGCAAAAAATTTTTTTTACGGGTTTTATAGGCGATAAGGAAATTATTATGGATTATAACACGCAAGTAAATCAAATACCCTATCCTTATTATCCGGTAACGCCTTCCGGTTCTAATAAACGCAAAGCCGGTCTGATGCTTGCAGGCGGATTAATCGGTATGAATGCATATTATATGCCTGTTAAAAAAGATGTATTTGTAAACAAAGCTTTTGAATTAACACAATATGATGCATTACAAAAAGCTTCCGATTTGGAGAAAATAGCGGAAGAAGTTGAAAAAAATAAATTGTCCTCAAAAAGTAAAATGATGCTTGAAGAAATGGGATTAACCCCGAGTGTCGATGCAATAAGTGCAAAATGCAAAGAAATTAAGGCTAAAGTTACGGATGAAGTATCGGTAAAGAGAATAAAAGAGCATTATGCGGGCAATTTTGAAAAATATAAAAAGAACATTGCTTTAACGGATAATATTGCATCTGATGCTTTTAAAGCGGTTAAACGCTCCAAATTTTGGTGGGGAACGGGAATTGGTGCGGGAATAGGGCTTGCATTGGGACTTATGTCAAGCAGAAATTAGCGGGACGCTGAATTACATCGATTACATTAAAATCTTTGAATGTTGAAATAATTTTTATGTTATCGGGGTTATGAGCTTTTTCGTGTGCTAAAAGCGCGCCGACAATCCCTTCAAGTTGGGACATGGGCATCATATTTGACGGCAGGTCAAGCCCCCATTCGTTTTTAAGCGTTTGCTGTAAAAATTTGCAATCCGCAGGGGAACGTTCTTTGTAGCAAGAGTTCAGATGAAGGCTTTGACGTGTAAGATAAAGTTCAAATCTGTTTATTTCGATTCCCTTTTCCGTCAGAGATTTAAAATATTCGCTTCCTCTTGCGGAATATCTTTGTGTCCAGCTTTCTCTGTTCGGCATAAGAGTATTGGTTGCGACCTGCTGATAAGGTTTTGCAAGAACCCGCCATTTACCGTTAAGCATTGTTCTGTCCCAGACAAGAGATACACAAATTTTGGAATATTTTACAAACGGGTTATTGTCAAAAAAGAACATAACATCATTCATTGTGTATAATTTGTCTACCAAAATAAGATTTTTTTCTTCATCAAGTATGGCAACTCCGCTGTCCATTCCTGATGATGCCGATAATGATAATCCTATATAATAATTCATCTTACTACCCCAAAAGCTGTGTGATAATCAAAGGTCCTTCATCATCCGCAAGAACCGTATGTTCAAAGTGTGCGGAAGGTTTTTTATCCTGTGTGCTTACCGTCCATTCATCATCCGCAACGGTAACTTCATCGCACCCGAGATTAAGCATCGGCTCAATTGCTATTACATAACCCTGTTTAATCAAAGTTTTATCTCCGACTTTGTAATTGAACAGAAAAGGATCTTCGTGCATATTATGTCCGACACCATGACCGCCGTATTGACGTACTATACCCATTTTCTCACGAACTGCTACAGCTTCTATTGCACCGGATATGTCATCAAGAACATTTCCGGGTTTCATCTGCGCAATTCCGGCAAACAAAGCTTCTTCGGTTGTTTTTAAAAGCCGTTTAACTTCATCCGATACATTCCCCACGGGATATGTCCAGGCTCCGTCACCTACCATACCCGCATAAGTGGCGCCGACATCAATACTTATAATATCGCCTTCTTTAACTTTTATATCTTCATGCGGAATGCCATGGACTACCTGCTCGTTAATTGAAGCACAAATACTTGCGGGAAAACCGTGATAACCCTTAAATGTCGGAATTGCTCTTTCCTTCTTTATTATGGAATATGCAATATCGTCCAACTCCTTTGTGCTTATCCCCGGCTCAATTACTTCTTTCATCTTCTGATGAACGAGAGCTACAATATGCCCTGCATGGCGCATTCTTTTAATCTCATCACGTGATTTTCTTTTAATCATTGATTACTTTCAAAAGCCTTTCCCAAACTTCATCTATAGTTCCGTTTGCATTAATGGTTTTCAGAACACCCTGTTTTTTATAATAATCAACAAGCGGTGCGGTTTCTTTTTCATAAGTTTCAAATCGGGATTCTGCAATTTCTTTTGTATCATCTTTACGCTGAGTAAGTTTTGCTCCGCATTTATCGCAATGACCTTCATGTAAAGGTGCTTTGAACAAAAGATTATAAATCTCTCCGCACTGCGGACATGAACGGCGGTTTATAATACGTTCAACAAGAATTTTTTCGTCAATATCAAAGTATACGGCAAGAAATCTGTATTCATTTCCGGCATTTAATTCTTTGTTTATGAGTTCTAACTGTTCTGCCTGCTCAATACTTCTCGGAAATCCGTCAAGAATATATCCGTTTTTGCAATCCCGCTGTGAAAGTCTGTTTTTTATAATCCTTGAAACAAGTTCCACAGGCACAAGCTGACCTTTGTCAATAAAAGTTTTTGCTTCCTGCCCGGCGGGTGTTTGTGCGGAAATTTCCGCCCTTAATAGTGAACCCGTATCAACATGCGGTAAATTTAAATGCTTTGCAAGTTTTGCTGTTTGTGTTCCTTTGCCGCACGCCGGCGGACCTAAAAAAATCAATTCTGTTTTCATAATATCTCTCAATCGGATTTTACATCAAGAACAAATTTTATTCAACTAACTTGCATTCTTGTTTTGTCCGAAGTAATATGGAAAAGTACTCCCGGATCGTCTAGTGGCAGGACTGAAGATTCTGGCTCTTCCAACGGTGGTTCGAATCCATCTCCGGGAAATTTTTATTGTCTTTTTGTGTCAGATATAAAAAACGGAGAGTCTTCAAACCACAGGAATTTCTCGTGCTGCTCGAAATTCCTTGGTAAGCTATGCACCCTCATCTGCAAGTCTCGTGTTGCTCGCCTGCATCTGAGGGGAATCCATCTTGAGGGAATTTTTTATTGTCTTTTTTGTATCTGATATAAAAATCGGAGAGTCTTCGAACCACAGGAATTTCTCGTGTTGCTTAAAGTCCCTTGGGATTTTGTCGGTTGAGCATACTTGCCCAACCCTCAACCAAAGAGCAATTTTTGTCGGAAAAATCATGACATTGGGGTAGTAACCCCAACCTACTCTGGAGAGTTGTGTGCTTGTCATTTGCCCCCCCCCCATCTGCAAGTGTCGTGCTGCTCAAAGTTTATGTATCAATATTGGTGGCATATACGGCATTGGCTTCAATAAAGTTTCTTCTGGGATCTACCTTATCACCCATAAGAATATCAAACAGCTGGTCGCAAAGCATTGCATCTTCAACATTTACTTTCAGAAGCGTTCTTGTTGCCGGATCCATGGTCGTTTCCCACAACTGTTGAGGCATCATTTCTCCGAGACCTTTAAATCTCTGAATTGTCATACCCTTTTGACCGCGGTCATCTATGATTTTTTGAAGCTTTTCAAATGAATTAATTTCGTATTGTTCCGTATCGGTTTCCAAAACCAATTTATCTTCTTCTTCAATCAAATAATCTCTAATTAGCGGATACGCCGTTTTCAGACGTTTGTATTCCGAACTCTTGATTATATTCTGGTTAATAATTACATGTTCTTCTTCATTCAAATTCAGCTGAATTGAATATTTTGCATTTTCGGGATTATATTTCAGAGAGCATTTATAGTTTGATGCTTCCTGAATATTGTAGTTTTTAGCGTGGTCTTGAAGATAGTTGTTTAAATAAGTAATTATTTCATTCATCTTTGCCTGATTGTCAAAGTCTTCAATTGTTATGCCGGAACGGACAAGACCTCTCAAAACAACCGCGGGATAAAGATTTAAAATCGGGTTGTTGTAAGAATTGTAAAACGCTGACATGTTCTTGATTAATTCCAACAAATCATCGCCCGTTTTTGTTCTTGATTTAGTCTTATCGGATAGGCTGAGATTTTTAATTCCGCGTTCTTTAAGCATCTTATCAAGAGCATGCTCATCGTATAAGTATTCAATATTCTTGCCTGTAGTAATTTTAAACAGAGGCGGTTGTGCAATATATACATGACCGTTTTCGATTAGCGGTTTTGCATATCTGAAGAAGAAAGTCAAAAGCAATGTTCTGATATGAGCACCGTCGACATCGGCATCGGTCATTATGATAATTTTGTGGTAACGCAGTTTTTCAATATTAATTTCTTCTTCATTTCTGCTGATATTGATACCGAAAGCCTGAACCATTGACTGAATTTCGTTATTACCGTAAATTCTGTCAAGCCTTGCTTTTTCAACGTTAAGTATTTTTCCTCTCAACGGCAAGATAGCTTGAAACATTCTGTTTCTTCCCTGTTTTGCCGAACCGCCCGCAGAATCTCCCTCAACTATGAATATTTCGCATTTGTCGGCTTCTCTGTTTGAGCAGTCTGCAAGTTTGCCGGGGAGTGTCGAATTTTCAAGAACGGTTTTTCTTCTTGTAAGTTCTCTTGCTTTTCTTGCCGCCTCTCTTGCTCTTTGCGCCTGCAAAGTTTTTTCAAGAATGATTTTTGCAATTTTCGGATTAAATTCAAGCCATTCCTGTAATTTGTCACGAACCGCATCTTGTGTGGCTGTCAAAGCTTCCGCATTGCCGAGTTTTTCTTTTGTCTGTCCTTCAAATTCGGGATTGGAAATTTTTACGCTGACAATTGCGGTTAAACCTTCTCTTACATCTTCACCGGAAAGGTTCTGATCGGAATCTTTCAAGATATTGTTCTTTCTTGCATAATCATTAAACACACGTGTCAGGGAGTTTCTGAACCCCGTTAAATGAGTACCGCCCGAATGAGTATTAATATTGTTTGCAAAAGACAGAACACTTTCGCTGTATGAATCCGTGTACTGCAATGCAGCTTCTATCTGCATACCGTCTACAACTTTGTCAATATAAATAGGTTTTTCATGCAAAACGGTTTTATTTTCGTTTAAATATTCAACGTAACTTGCTATACCGCCTTCATAATGGAATACTTCCTGTTCCTGAGTTGCTCCGTCGATAAATATGATTTTTAACCCTTTGTTTAAAAACGCCATTTCACGAAGTCTGTTAGCTATTACATCTTTGTCAACTGTCGTAGTTTCGGTAAAGATTTCGGGATCAGGCCAGAAAGTGGTTTTAGTACCTGTTTTGTCGGTTGCTTCACCTTTTTCAACCGGTGTAAGCGGTTCACCTCTCATATATTCCTGACGCCAAACATAACCCTGACGGGAAACTTCCACCTTATATTTTTCGGATAAAGCGTTTACAACGGAAGCACCTACACCGTGAAGTCCGCCCGATACCTTATAACCTCCGTCGCCAAATTTTCCTCCGGCATGGAGTACGGTATGGACAATTTCAAGAGCGGATTTGCCTGTTTCCGGTTTAATATCAACGGGAATGCCGCGTCCGTTATCTTCAACGGTTATACTGTGATCTTTATTTACCGTTACAAAAATATCGGTACAAAACCCTGCAAGTGATTCATCAATGGAGTTATCCACAATTTCGTAAATACAGTGATGCAAACCTCTTTGAGAAGTTGAACCGATATACATTCCGGGACGCATCCTGACGGCTTCCAATCCTTCCAAAACCCTGATGTTGCTTGCATCGTATGAATCTGATGTTTTGGTTTCAATAGCTTCATCATTATCGGGAAGTTCATTGACTTCCACTTTTTCATTTATCTGAACATCTTGTGTTTCTGTAATTCCGTCAGGCATGTTTTTTCTCCCAATAGTCTGATATCCTTGACTATATTGTATCATAAACACATTTTTTTTGCTAATTTATGACAAAAACTTAACCATATTTTCTGTCTGACAGGCTAATTTATCAAAATTATAATCTGATTATAATAAATTCGGGAGAAAAATTATGGCAAAAAATTTAATTAAATCTGTTGAAAAAATTATTGACTCAAGCGGAGTCAGCAAAATTACAATATTCACATCACATTTAAAAATTGACGGAAACGTTTTTCGTCCGGAGGGCAAGTGCGAAGAATGCAACGATGATTATATCACTCTTGAAAACGCATTAGTTTGCAGACTAAACGATTACTGCACATGTGAAGATGATGAGTGCAAATGTAATGATTATGTTTGCTTTAAATATGATTGGCTTAATATTGCAATCGATAAAATCGTTTCGTTCAGCATAGTGGGGGATTAATTTTCTCCCGCTATTGTCTGTAATTTCTTATACCTGTTGTAATCATTGATATTCCGTATTTATTACAAGTATCAATGATTTTTTCATCTTTAATAAGCCCGCCCGGTTGAATTATAAGGCTTATTCTTCCTTGAGCGGCCGCAAATATACATTCTTCCGATGATATGGCAGAATCCGATGCCAGAACTGCATCTTTGGAATTGTCACAGGCATAATTTAAAGCATTTTCTATTGCTGAGAGTGTATTTGTTTGTCCCTGCATAATTGCCGTTGTTTTGAAATCCTTTGCAATTACCGCGGAATTTGTTTTAGCGTATTTAGCGACTTTCCATGAAAAAATTGCATCTTCAATTTGTTCGGCTGTCGGTTTTTCTTTTGTAACAACTTTGAATATATCTTTATCCAGCTCACTAATATTTCTGTCTTGAATTAACGCACCAAACGGAGTCATAACCACTTCTTCCGCAGCAAGCTGTCTGTATTGTTTCAGCGGAGTGTTTAATTTGACCGGTATAATTCGGTCATATTTAAATATTTCCAATGCTTCTTTGTCAAAGTCAGGCGCTACAACCACTTCCACCGACATTGAATTTAAATGCTTGGCTACTTCGGCATCAACTTGTTTTGAAAATCCTACAACTCCATAGAACGAACTAATCGGATCACAGTCAAAAGCTTTGGTATAAGCTTCATATAATGAACGCCCTAATGCGACTCCGCATGGTTTTGAATATCTTACTACCGCTGCGCAGTTAACATCATAAAACTCGCTTATGATATTTACGGCGACGGTAATATTCAAAATATTGTTAAATGACAACTGCTTATCGTTTAAAACCTCATAATCCGTCATGTTTTCGGTTTTGTACAGAGAAGCTTTTTGGTGCGGATTTTCTCCGTATTTTAAATCGCTTATTTTTTCCAAATTTATTGTTTTCATATTTCCCTCTTTTTTGAAATTATAACATTTATAGCCCCGGCGGGTAGTTTCTTAGCATTTCGTAACTATTTATTATAAAATATATGTTTTTGTTATATTATATATGAAGAAAAGAGGTAGAGTTATGGTAAGCAACAGAATCAACGAAGGCGTAGGAAGAAAAATAGTTGAAGCCTTGAAATTACAAAACGAAGAAGAAATTCAAAATATTTCGGAACAAAATGAATATGCGGAAAGTTTCGTTAATGAAGAAACTCCCGCGGAAAAAACACTTATAACTGAGCAGTCGATTGTTACGGAACAACCGGAAGTTTATGCGGAAACTTTAAATACGGAACATTTTACAACACCTGCCGTACATCAGGAAGTTTTTGCAAAAGATTTGGACGACTTTGAAGTTCCGACAAACGTTGCCGTATTAAAACAATTGATTAATCAGCTTCCGGCAGGAGTGTCAAAACAAACCGGCGCACAGATTATTAAACAGACAATGGAAGCACTCGGAATTTCAATGAAAAGTGTTTTGCAGGAAGCACAACAGGTTCAGGAAAGTTTAAACGCTTCCGCAAGAGAATGTCAGACATCTATGGCGGAATATAAAAAACAAATCGGAGTTCTGGAAAAACAGGCGCAGAAATACCAAAGACAATATTCTGCATTAAATGATATAATCAGTCTGTTTGTTCAAACAAGTTTATAAGAAAAAGACGGGAATCACCCGTCTTTTTTATACTTTAATAAATTTGCCCTTATTTCCTCTTTTTAAATGATGTAACAAAACTCATATCATATAAAATATAATAGTTAAGAACAATATTTGGGCAGTTTATGAGTGAAAGTTATGATTTTACATCGTACAATAACATCAAAAGGATGTCGGAGGAAGAACTTGCTTCTCTTTGGGATGAGTATTTGAAAAACAAATCCGATAAAAACCTGCGTGATACTCTTATTGTTCAATACATTTACCTTATCAGATACGTTGTGGGGCGTGTAAAAGTCACTCTGCCGTCTACGATTTCCATTGAAGATATTGCGGGCTACGGTGTAGAAGGGCTTATTAATGCAATTGAAAGATATTCCCCGCAGAAGAATACAAGATTTGAAACTTATGCTTTAATCAGAATCAGGGGAGCAATTTTAGATAAAATAAGGTCGGAAGATTTCTTGCCGAGAAGCATAAGAAAGAAAATTAAAGATATTAAAAATGCTCAGGAGCATTTGAAACAAGAATTGGGCAGAATGCCTACCACAAATGAGATTGCTCAATATATGGATATGGAGCCCGAAAAAGTTGTTCAATTTCTTTCCGAAGACGCTACGGTAACTTCTTTATACGATAAGAAAGGTTCAAACGATGACAGCCTTGAGATTATTGATACGATAGAAGATACAAACAGGCTCAATCCGCAGGAACAGGCGGAAGAAAAGAATGTAAAACAACAATTGGAAAAAGCATTGCTCAGACTGCCGGAGCGTGAACGCATTATAATGGTTTTGTATTATCAGGAGAACATGACACTTAAAGAAATCGGTACAACAATCAACATGTCCGAATCAAGAGTCTGCCAGCTCCATGCTCAAGGGATTATGAAATTGAAAAATATTTTAAGCGAAAGCAGAAGCACCCGATTGAGCCAGAGAATTATCGCTTAGTTTCGTATTCAAGAATAACAAAATCCATGCGGTTATTTATGCCGGTATTTGAAGAAACATTATCTTTAAACGGCATAAATTCTCCAAACCCGAGCGAAAACAGTTGAGAAGGCGGCAATTTCCCGCATTTAATCATATATTCAACGATATTTGACGAGCGGTTCATCGAAAGCTCCCAATTTTCAAGTATTGAATTTTGGTAATTTTCTTCCGTATGGTTTTCGACAACGCAATAATTGGGCATTTCATGCAAAAGATTAACTATCGTATCAATGATGCATAAAGAGCTTTCCTTAATTTTTGATTCTCCTTGTGAGAAGAAATATTCTTCATCGATACTCAAAACCAAACCGCGCGGAACTTTTGTATATATAATTTTGTCTGACGGCGGGAGATTTGATTTAAAAATACTTTCAAGTTTGTCGACATTAGGCTGAAAAGAGATACTGATTTCGGCGGAAAACCCCGAACAAATAAATGCCGTAATAACCAAAAAAATTGTACACAAGTTTTTCAAAACATGCCCCTGAAATTATTATCCGATATTCAAGGGTATAATAAATTACCTGATGAGGTTACGGCTTTATGACAGATAATACATATTTATCCGTCAGGTATTTGTTTGCGCAATTTTTAATATCTTCGGGAGTAATTTTTTTAATTTCCCGTGATATTTTATCGCGAAAATCATATCCCGCGCCGATGATTTCGTAATGTGCAAGCCAATGAGCCTGCTGTGAATTGGTTTCACTTACGAAAGCCCATTTGCCGAAAAGGTTATTGATTGCATTTTCAAGTTCTTCTTTACTTGGCGGAACGGTTTTAATTTTTTGGGTTTCTTCTTCAAAACCTTTCAGAGAAACCTCAATATTTTTAGGTTCTGTTGCAATATAAATGGAAAAGTTTGATGCCAGACGTGCGTTATCATACGAGCTTCTGACAACATAAGCAAGTCCTTTTTTATCCCGAAGTTCAAGGAAAAGTCTGGAAGATAAACCGCTTGCGCCCATTATTACATTTAAAAGCGAGAGTGCGGGGAAATCTTCATTATTATTTATAAGCCAGCCCTTGATTATATGCGCCTGATTTAAGTCATTTTTAATAATTTCATCATACTTTGCGCCTGTTAAGACAGGTTTTCTCAGATCGGGCAAATTGTCTGCGGAAGCGGCGATATCGGAAAGATTTTTTTCAAGATTATCTTTAACTTCTTCATAGTCCAAGTCTCCCGCGAAAGCGATTACTTTTTTACTGTTTTTAAGGACGTTATCGTAAGCATCCGTAACATCCCGTTTGGTAATATTTTTCAAATTTTCCAGAATCACGGTATTTGTGTAACCGTAACTGTGCCCTTCGTAAATATTTTTATAAAACGAGTCAATAACTTCGGCTCTCGGGGAATCGAGTTCAGCAATAATTTCGCCTTCAAGTTTTGTACGTTCTTTTTCAAATTCTTCAAAGGTGGAATTTTTAATTATATCGGTAAAAATTTCCGTTGCTTTGTCAAAATCTTCATTAAGGCAGACAAACTTGAATTTTATATAATCGAGTTTAAGTTCGGCGCTAAATTCAATTGCGTATCTGTCGAGTTCCCGTGAAAGTTGTTGTGCGGAACGGGTTTTAGTTCCTTGCATAAAAAGGCGAACCATAAGACAGTAAATTCCGGCAGGAACATCGACACTCGGAAGCGACAGGTTAAAATTCAAAGCACTGCGCGGGGTGTCAGGATTTTTTTTGTAAATAAAACTTATATTATTTTTAAGTTTTGAAAATTTTTCGTTCATATAACTCTCCCGAATGAATTTTATCACAGCCGGAGGTAAAAAATCAAATTTTTTTGATATAATTAAAATATGGGCAAGGGATTATTTATCACATTTGAAGGTGCTGACGGATGCGGAAAGTCCACTCAGATGAATTTGCTGGCGCGGTATTTGAAAGATAACGGGCATGAAGTTGTTCTCACGCGCGAACCCGGTGCGAAAGGATTGGGTGAGAAAGTCAGAGAAATTTTGCTTAACTATGACGGAGAAGTATCGGACAGGTGTGAAAGTTTTCTTTTTCTTGCAGACAGGGCGCAGAACATAGATATAATAATCAATCCCGCCGTTGAGGAAGGGAAAATTGTTCTTTGCGACAGGCATATAGATTCTACTGTAGCTTATCAGGGCCGGGGCAGAGGGCTTGATATTGAACGGATAAAAATGCTTAATGACCTTGCGGTAAACGGCAGAAAGCCCGATTTAACTTTTGTTTTCGATATAGATGTTGAAACTTCAATGAAGCGTGTAGGCAAAGATAAAGACAGAATGGAAAGTGCGGGCATAGAATTTCAAAACCGCGTAAGAAAGGGCTATCTTGAGCTTGCAAAGCAGGAGCCTGAGAGAATAAAAGTAATAGACGCATCAAAATCCATAGAAGAAATTCATTTATCCGTGGTTAAGTTAATTAATTCCGTTTTATAAAAAATTTATGTAAAAAGGGATTTTTCATCATTAAGCAGGTCTTTATTATTTAGCAGATATGAGAGTGCGAAAATTCCGAAGTTAGCATACGAAGTAAGGAAATAAGTTTCTCCGAAACCTTGTAAAAAGCCTGCCGTTAAGATTATCAAAAGCGGAATATTTTTGCGTCCTTTTTTTAAAATCATAAAAAATGCAATAAAAAACATTAAAGACAGCACGATACCGTATTTTAAAAGCAATACGGCGTATATATTTACCAGAACGTACAAATCTCCCCTTACTTGTATCCAATTTCCGAACCAAGTCAGCGGAAATTCGTGCATGCAAAAGCAAATATTGCGAATTCTGCAGGATACAAGGTCGTTCAACATCAGTGCAAACGGAACGGAGTTACAGAACAATTTTGCCGTAACAAATGAAAATAACGGGCACAAAAACATCACCGAGTTTGAAATGAAATACATAAATTTATCCGCATAATTTTTCAATACATATTTGGATAAATTAATCATCACAAGCGCGGCAAGAAGCACTATTGACATAGTTCTGCTGTTTGCACAGAAAAGCACAAGACAAAACACGGAGAATATAAATAAATTATCAAGAATTCCGAATTTTTTCCATCTTACGTATGTCAAAGCGAGGCAAATCTGTACAAGATATGCGGCGAATATATTAGGCCCGATAAAGCCGAAAGAATATCGGTTTAAGTAAACGGCTTCCAATCGGGGGATTACCAGATTGGCACCTTGTTTGAAAACCACCAGTAAAAAAATTGTCGAAACACAAACGGATGTGATTGTAAGGGCAATTTTTGCTATATCTTTGAAACTTATTCCCGATGTGCATAATATAAACATCCATAAATTAAAAATGTAATGTTTATGCGCATTTATTGAAACAAACAGTATTACAAGCGTTATTAACAGATGTATAAGAAATTTTTTAAGTGTATATGTTTTATAGATAAATATGCTGAATAGTATAAATAAGGAAAAGAGTACGTATTCGGTTATCAGCAAAATATCGGAATACTTGTAGTATAACTTATCCCATACCGTACCATACATAATCGCGGGTATTGTTGTAATAATATAGAGTATTATAAAGAAATACGCGGGATTAATTTTTTTTAAAACATCTGATATCAAAAAGCTCTCCTTTTAATATTATTCCGGCATAAGAAATTCAAATGCCGGAATAATTCATTATTCATTATTTCGGATTTAGCCCGGTGATATATAAGAACATCTGTTCTTACCTTTAGCGAAAACTGTTTCTTTCGCTATATCACCCTTATAATTATCGTCTACCCAAACCATTTCAACACTATCTTTAGGTGGTGTTACACTCATACACATTTCTTGGGTTGTGCAAGCAGTTAAGTTATCCCATTTGCATGCGCTTGATTGAGCGAGTTCTTCGGTTACATCAAAAATTTCACCGTGTCCGCTGAATCTGTACTTTCTTAAATCCCTGAAAACAGTATTCGGTTTGTTAGCGGAGTTCAAGTCAGCAACCACATCAATCGATAAATTACTATCGCTCGGCAAAAGCCCGTAGATTATACCGTCCGGTGTAATAAAGATGTATTTTGCATCCGACCATTTGAACGGAGATTTGTCGCCGCTGTTCATAATTGAATATTCGGCGGGCAGTCTGTCGGTTGATAAAGAATCAGCCGAATCCTGCAGTAAATTAAAGCTCCCCTTATGGGCGAGTGATACACATCCTGTATCACTAAGTTCATTGCATCGTCCCAAAAAATCAATAAGTTTGACGTCTGCAATTTCCTGACGCGACATCATCAATTTGTAACCGTTAACGATAGTTCGTTTTGCCTTGTTAGCAAGTGCTTCAAACTGTTTATCCCGGATATTGTTAATCATTACGGGAAGCACTAATACGGCTACAACACCGATAATTCCAAGAGTGATAAGGGTTTCGGCCAACGTGAAGCCCCCCCCCCTATCGGACATTCTAAATTTGTAATTCATATACCCTCCATATTATCCTATCCGTTTTCTATTTTACACTATAATTTAAATTTTGTCAAGACATGAAAAGGTTACGGCCGCTTTATCGGCCGTAACCAATCTGACATGGTAATTACATGCAAAAATGTGAAATAATTTAAAATTTATACTTCGTCTTGATAGCAACGTCCATCATCCCAAACTGTCTGGTGACCTTCCGGTGATTCCGCACCCAGACACATTTCTTCTGATGTACAAGCTTCCATATGTTCCCAACTGCATTTGACACCCGGAGCGAGTTCCTGAGTTACATCGTAAATCTCACCGTGTCCGCTGAATCTGTATTTTCTCAAATCCCTGAAAACGGTATTCGGTCTGTTAGAGGAGTTCAAGTCAGTAACAACATCAATTGTTGTATTATTTTCACTCGGTACAAGTCCGTAGATTATACCGTCCGGTGTAGAAAAGATGTATTTTGCATCCGACCATTTGAACGGTGACTGATCATAACTGTTCTGTATTGAATATTTGGAAGGCAGTCTGTCAACATTAAAAGAATTTGCCGAGTCATCCAGAACGTTGAAACTTGCCTTGTGTGCTAATGATACACAAGCTTTGTCATTTAAATTGTTACATCTGCCCAAAAAATCGATAAGATTTACATCTGCGATTTCCTGACGTGACATCATCAACTTGTAACCGTTAACGATAGTTCGTTTTGCTTTGTTAGCCAATGCATCAAACTGTTTATCCCTGATGTTATTAATCAGAACGGGAAGTACCATTACGGCTACAACCCCGATAATCACCAAAGTAACCAGAGTTTCCGCTAACGTGAAAGCCCTTTTCCTAATAATTTTTGATTTTTTTAACATATATCCTCCATTGATAATTCCACCGTAAAAAATCATTAATATTTATATTATATCATTATACGTGATATTTGTCAATAGTTTTATCATATTTGATTTATTTTTTTAATCTTATGAAAAACTTATTCTTATTTATGAGGTTACATGGAATTAAAAAAACAAATTGGCAGGAGAATTAAAGAGCTGCGAAAAAACAAATCCTTAACTCAGGAAAAATTCGCAGAGATGATTGACACTGCTCAAAATACCCTTAGTTACATTGAAGCGGGCGCACATTTTTGTTCGGCAGATACCCTTGAAAAGATAATTGACGTACTTGAAATTGAACCGCATGAACTTTTTGAGTTCGGACATTTTAAGCATCAAAACCAGTTGATTGAGGAAATTATAGAGATTCTTAACAATAATCCGAATAAAGTCAAAGATATATACAAAATTGTTAAAGCTCTCGTAAACTAAGCCTGTTCGGGGCCGATAACCTGTATCCCGAATTTTGTTCTGAACAGATGTTTTACCGTATCGCCCTGAATTTCATACATCATTTTGTTGAACAAATCGTATGCTTCGCGTTTGTACTCGATTAACGGATCTTTCTGTCCGTATGCTCTCAAACCTATTCCGTCCCTGAGCATATCAATATTGTGAAGGTGGTCAATCCATTTGTTGTCAACAACTCTGAGCAAAATATCTCTTTCAAGATTTCTTATAACGTTGTTATCGCTGAACGCTTCCTGCAAAACAGCTTCGGTATCGTATTGGGAAACAACCTGATTGTAGAAATTGATAACTTCCTGCTCATGCTCTCTGTAAGCATTCAAAGCAAGGTCTTTAAGTTTGTCATAAATGGGTTCAAACCTCAAATTTTGAACATCGGAAACCTGAACTCCCGAAAGCTGCGGAATAATTGAATGAAGTTCTTTTATCATGGTTTGTAAATCTTCATAGATATATTCTTCAGGGTGCATATCCGGCGCGATATAACTTCTTAAAAGCCTGTCGATTTCTTTTTCAATCATATATCTGATATCTTCGGACAAGTTTTTGCCCGCCAGAACTTTTCTTCTCTGTGCATAGAATTTTTCACGCTGAATATTCATTACATCATCGTATTCAAGCACGCTTTTTCTGATGTCAAAGTGATAGGTTTCGACTTTTTTCTGCGCGGATTGAATTTGTTTTGTGATAAGCGTATTTTCTATTGCCAAATCTTCTTCAACGTTAAGCATGTTCATTAACGCGGTAATTTTTTCACCGCCGAAGATTCTCATAAGATTATCTTCAAGAGAAAGGAAAAATCTTGTTGAACCGGGATCGCCCTGACGAGCCGCACGCCCTCTCAACTGGTTGTCAATACGTCTTGACTCATGGCGTTCCGTTCCGATTACATGGAGCCCTCCGACTTCCACCACTTTTGCATGTTCATCTTCGGTAATTGAACGGGCTTCTTTTAATGCGGTTTCCTTTTCTTTTTCATAATTCGGATGTTCCGGTGTAATACCGCGGGTATCAAGCATTTCTTTTGCAAGAAATTCAGCGTTACCGCCTAAGAGAATATCCGTTCCGCGTCCCGCCATGTTTGTTGCGATTGTAACCGCTCCGACTCTGCCTGCCTGCGCGATTATGTAAGCTTCTTTTTCGTGGTGCTTGGCGTTCAATACGTTATGCGGAATTCTGCGCTCTTTCAATAATGCCGAAACGTATTCCGATTTTTCAATACTTATCGTACCGACAAGAACAGGTCTGCCGATTTTGTGCATTTTAATGATATCTTCCACTACCGCATTGTATTTAGCACGTTCGGTTTTGTAGATAATATCGGGATAATTTATTCTGATATCCGGCTTGTTGGTCGGGATTGACGTAACTTCAAGGTTGTAAATCTTTCCGAATTCGGCTTCTTCCGTCATTGCCGTACCTGTCATACCCGCCAATTTAGGATAAAGTCTGAACAGGTTTTGGAAAGTTATGCTTGCAAGCGTTTGGGTTTCGTCCTGAATTTGAACCCCTTCCTTAGCCTCGATTGCCTGATGAAGCCCGTCAGACCAACGCCTGCCTTCCATTATACGTCCGGTGAACTCATCAACAATCATTACTTCGCCGTTTTTAACAACATAATCCGTGTCTTTGATAAACAATTCTTTTGCTTTAAGCGCCTGTAAAAGATGATGCGCATATTGCGTGTTGATATCAAAAAGGTCTTTTACTCCGATAATTTCCTGCGCTCTGTCGATACCGTCTTCGGTTAAAATAATATTTTTATTTTTTTCATCGACTTCGTAATCTTTAACTTTTTCCAGCTGCGGAGCGACTTTAGCCATAAGATGATATGTTTCGGCGGATTTGTCGAGCCGTCCGCTGATGATAAGAGGAGTTCTTGCCTCGTCAATCAAAATACTGTCAACTTCATCTATAATAGCGTAGTTGTATGGCCTTTGAACAAGCATGTTCAAATTTCCCGCCATATTATCTCTCAAATAATCAAAACCGAATTCGTTGTTTGTGCCGTAAGTGATATCACAGTCGTAAGCCGCCTTTTTAGCTTCAAAATCTTCGGCAGTTTTTCCGCCGGAAAGGATTACGCCGACCGTAAGCCCTAAAAATTTGTAAATTTTACCCATCCATTCGCTGTCACGTTTTGCCAGATAATCATTTACGGTAATGACGTGAACTCCCTTGCCCGTCAAAGCATTCAAATAAGCGGGTAACGTTGCGACAAGTGTTTTACCTTCACCTGTTCTCATCTCGGCAATATGCCCGTTATGGAGAAAATAACCGCCGATAAGCTGAACATCAAAATGACGCATATTCAAAACACGTTTGCCTGCCTCGCGGACAGTTGCAAAAGCTTCGGGAAGAATTTTATCCAATGCTTCTTTTTCAAGTTTTCTATCCGTTTTAAAATCTTTTGAAGTGGGACGTTTTGCCAAAATCTCTTTAAATTCGCCTGTTTTTGCCTTAAGCTCATCATCTGTCATTGCCTCAAATTGAGGTTCCAAAGCATTGATATGGTCAATAATTCCCATTATATTTTTAACTTTTTTTTCGTTAGGGTCGCCCAACATTTTGAATAAAAAACTAAGCATTATAAAATTTTCCTCTCCGTGTCTTTATTTCAATACTAACACAGACAAGGAATTTTTGTTAAATCTTAAGGAAAAATTTATTTTTCAGCGAAAAGGTCCACAAAAGCCTCTGACCAACACGTGTAAAATTTATCCAAGACGGGGTTGACAAAAACCACTTTATCGTAAATAATGAGTTTAAATGGAGGTATTTATATGTTGAGATTTAAAAATAATGCAGTCAGTGGCCCCCCCCCGACAAGTCGATAATTGACTTTTTAGATTATTTTTCGGGATTATTTAGGGGGAAAATTGTAGGTCGTCATTGCCATGCCGACAAATTGTGTTGTGGAAGAAACACTGTTTCGAAGATAGGAAGATATGAAGGTAGGAAGATAGGCTTATTACCGTTTGCGAAGCAAACTGATAATGTCACCCTGAACTCGTTTCAGGGTCTCAAACATGAGATGCTGAAACAAGTTCAGCATGACAAAGCGGCGTTTACACTTGCAGAGGTTTTAATAACCCTTGGCATCATCGGCGTTGTTGCGGCGCTTACAATGCCGAATTTAATTGTAAATTATCAAAAACAGCAAACCGTAACACAGTTGAAAAAAGCTTATTCTACTGTTCTGCAGGCACTCAAATTATCCGAAATAGACAACGGAAGTATGGAAGATTGGAATTACCAGTTATCTGCAAAAGATTTTTATAACAAATATTTGAAAAACTATATTAAATCATATCAAGAAGTCCCGCAATCCGAAATAAAAAAACGTATTATATACAGATACGTTAATGGTGACAGACTTACTACAAATGCCAAAGGTACTCTTGGCAATGACAATTCTTTTACAGCAAAAATCAATAACGGAGTATTTATTTCAATTGACGGATTTTATTCAAACAACAAAGCACGTGGTATAATTTTTGATTTAAACGGCTTTGCAAAACCCAATCAGTATTCTAAAGACGTATTTGCATTTACTGTCGTGCCCGGAGGTCTGGCAACAGGTTATTCTGAACCTGATAAAGAAGACCGCGAGCAAATGTGGCATTCCTGCTATCAATCAGGTTATGCCTGCGGAAATAAAATTATCCACGACGGCTGGAAAATTGCGGATGATTATCCATGGTAAAATTTAAGAGGCAAGAATATAGTTCCTGCCTCTTATTATCAATTTTTAAATTTTTCTTATAAATTTTAAATCATACCCCAAAATTTCACCGATAAGCTTTGCCTCCTCGTATTTCAGAGTATTACGCATAAGTTTCTGAGAAATATTTGATTGAGAATAATATTTTCCAGTCTTAACAGTTAGTCTTTCCGCAAGCTTTGTTATTGAAACATCATTCTCTGCAAGTAAAGTTTTTATATCCGTCCTAACGCTCATATTCCCCTTTTCCATTATTATATTGACATACTTACTACAATATGGTAAAGTCTATTATTATATAGGAATAATTATTCCTATATAATAATTAAGAATTTAATAAAATTTAAAATATGAAAGGAACATTTATGAAGAAAAACGCATTCACTCTCGCCGAAGTCTTAATCACCCTCGGCATTATTGGCGTTGTTGCGGCACTTACCATGCCGACACTTATAACAAAACATCAAAAAAATGTCACAGTAACCTCATTAAAGAAATTCTATTCAGCACTTGCTCAAGCAAAAACTCTCTCGGAAGTTGAAAACGGTCCTTTTGCAACAGAAAAATTACCGCTTGCGTTTGTTGTCCTGATACCTGAACCTATTGCTATAGAGTTTTTGGTTGCTGAACCCTGTATTGCCATACTACGCTCAGTAGCTTCTGCAAATCTACCAATTGCTACAGAAGCATCTCCTGCTTCACAATTTATACCAATTGCTATTGCAGGATAAGAAGTAGAAGTCGTTGTATTCCTCATTCCAATCGCAATAGAAGACGTATAATCTACTGAATTATTATTTATTGAATTTTTATAGCCGAGTATTACAGAATCATATGTATCATATTTTCCCCCCAATGCATTATTAAAACCGATAGATATGCTTCCCCTTTTTTTATTCGTATCTGTAGTTGTAGCACCGAGTATAAGCCCCTTATCATCGCTATAAAGGTTCCACATATCTAAACGTCCGACAATACCGTTTGAATTCTTAAACAAAATATCGTTTTTATCGTCTTTCCCCTTATTGATAATCAGCATCGCATCGCCGTCATCTTCTTCGGCTGCGGTTTGACCTATCATGTTTCTTGATGCCTGAGAATAAGCATCAGTATCAGAACCTTCAACCCATTTCCACGGATTGTTATCTTCCTGCGGTGCGGCAGCTTCACCCGCTTTTAATGCCTGATCGGCTTTTATTCTCGTTGTAATCATCGGTGCCATCGCAGCAAGAACTATGCTCATTATGAGCATAACCACCATCATTTCGGCAAGCGAAAATGCATGGAATTTACACCCCGAATAACAATTAATTTGCCGTAACGAAAATTCATTTTTAACCTTCTTAAAAAATAAAAAATTTGTATAATTACAGTTTTTCTTTTTCATGACTTCTCCTAATTTTCATTATTTTTTAAAAAATTGTGGGTATTACACATAGTATTATGCACAATTTGCATATTATTGTCAATAAGGATGAAAAATAGACTGTTTAAATTCCTTAAAGTATTGTTTATTCTGGAAAAGAAGGGATATTTAGATGAGCAATACAAAAAGATACCTCGGATTGAGGATACAGGAAATCCGACGTCAACAGGGAATTAAACAAGCCGAACTTGCCGAACTGATTGGAGTTGAATCTAATCATATCAGCAAGATTGAATGCGGAAGATGCTTTCCTTCGTTTGAACTGCTCGACAAAATTGCCGAAAAATTGAACAAACCTGTCAGCAGCTTTTTAGAAACAGAACATTTTTATAACCGTAATGAAGTTATAAAAACTATTGTAAGCAGTCTTAAACATACTTCTGACGAAAAATTCAGAACCATTTACAAATTGATTAAAGATATCGTTTAAGTTTATTATTCAAATTTTATTTCTCAATTAACCTTTTATAATATTATCTGCATTTCTCCATAAAAATGGGATTAATTGGTTTGAAATTAATTTTATAAGTAATATAGGGAGAATTTATTATGACAATAAATGTATTACTTGTAGAAGATCAGAAACTTATACGTGTCGGCCTGAAATCTCTTTTTGAAGGTCAAAACGAAATTGAAGTAACTCTTGAAGCACAAAACGGAAAAGAAGCCGTAGAAAAATTCCGTCTTAATAAACCCGATATCGTTCTTATGGATATCGGACTTCCCGACATCTCAGGGATAGAAGCCACCAAACGAATTTTAGAACTTGACGGCAAAGCAAAAGTAATTATTTTGACATCTCATTTGAGCGAACAGGAAATTATGGACGCTTTGCATGCCGGTGCTTGTGCTTATGTAATGAAAGATATAAGCACGGATGTTTTAAAAATGATTATAAAAACGGTTCGGGAAGGTGCAATGTGGTTAGATCCGCAGGTTGTACCGATTTTGAGAGAGAAAAACTGCGGTATAATTCCGCCCAGACAAATGTCGCGCGCAATGTTTAAAGAACAGCACGCAAACCTTACCCAGAGAGAATATGAGGTTTTAAAGCTAGTCGTTGACGGAATGTCCAATAATGAGATTGCTCAGGAATTGACTATTTCGGAACACACGGCAAAAGCCCATGTTTGCAATATTATTCAAAAACTCGTAGTTGATGACAGAACTCAAGCTGCCGTAAAAGCTCTTAAAGAAGGACTTGTATAGAAAAAAAAGAGGCTTTTTTAGCCTCTTTTTTAACGTACTTTCTTAATTTTTCATGTCACAGGTTTCGAGCCTTTCGGGGTTAAGCCACATGTTTTTTGTTTTTCATTTCTTCGGCTTTACCGGCTATTTTTTCTTTGGCTTCGTGTGCTTTTTCTTTTGCTTTTTCGGCACCTTCGGCAAGTTTTGTCTTAACTTCGCCGGCTTTTTCTTTCACATTTTCCTTTACTTCGCGAGCCTTTTCTTTGGTCTTTTCGGCACCCTCTTTAATGTTTTCCTTTAACTGTGCGGTCTTTTCGGCGGTTTTTTCTTTTGCCTTTTGCGCACCGGTTTTGAGGTTGTGCTTCATTTCATCGGCTTTCTCTTTCATAGTTTCTTTATTCATGGCAATTCTCCTTTCCACACTAACATTATGAATTATTAATCAGCCGATTTAATGCGAAGAAAGTATAATAATTTATTTACTTCTTTTTATTAACCTGTCAATCGGTAAAGAATATTTTGCCGTAATCATGCCCGAATTTAATGATGAATAGTCATATCCAAGAGCAAACCTGCCGGCTTTTTCATTGGTATACGAAACTTCCGCACCGTAAGTTTGGGTATGGCTGTAAGGTGAATAATTATCATTAAATTTTAAATTTGTTTCAATACCTTTAAAAGAAACTCCCGTGCTTATATTCAAATTGTTGTTAATTTGAGGTTTTGCTCCGTGTTGAACGGTTGTGGAAAAATCATCGGAAATTCTTACATTTGCATTTATGTTGTTACTTGAATAATTAAGCCCGGTACCTAATGACGGATTCAGAGTATACGAGTCAAGCGTTACATTATAAGTATTGGTTAATGAAGGATTAATATTTAAATATAACCCCTCTGACGCCTTAACATTAAAGCCGGCATCCGTAGAAAGTGAATATGAATTACCGTACTCCGCAAAGTTTGCCGATAGCTTGTTTGTAAAGTTTCCCATACTGTGGCTTAAACTGACATTGGTATCAGATGTAGTACTGCGGGACAAATTGCCGTTTTCATCCGGTAATTTCATTGAACTGACGGTTTCGGATAAATTTAAACTTGTATTTTTGTACTTCACTCCCGCATCTTGCGTAAAATTAATCATTCCTTGATTGTTTGCGTAAAAGTTTGAATTTGCATTTATTGATAAATCATTGCGGGAATATTCACCGTTAAGATTTAAGTTATATGTATGCTGCGTCTTTTCATTCCGTTTGTAAGTTTCTTCTTTTGCAAAGCTTGCGTTTAAATTTTTGTTTTCATCCGAATAGCTTGCACCGATTGAATGTGCAAAGGTTAGTGATTTTTCACCGTCTTGACAGGAAACCTGTTCGGATAAATCGGTAATATTGAACCCTTTTTCAAATTCTACCTTTTGTGTTTCGTCCATATCTGAAATTGACCATTCTTTGCTCGCCTTTTCTAACTTATCAAGCTGAATTTTGTATTGCTGCAAAAGATTTTTATCTTCTTTCGTCAAGTGGGCTTTTTTTGTCATCTTATTATATTTTTCTTCAATTTCCTGAATTTCTTTATAAAAAGGATTTGATTGCTGCCTGATATTAACATAAGTTTGGTAAGCCTGATTTTCGTATTCTTCGGAACCGACTTTTTTAATAAGTCCGTTCTGTGCCATATCTCTCAGTGCAAAAGCTTTGTCAAGCTGTTCTTCGTATTTTTGTTCCCGCTCTCTGAGTTTTAAGTATTTACCTAAAACATTTTTTGTATCCTCAAAAAGCTTTAAATATTCTGCTTTTTCATCTTCGGAAAGGGTTTCGAGTCCGGTTATATAGCCTTTCTCGTAGATTTCACCCGTAAAACTATCGGTTTTTTCATCGTAAATACCCATTTCAAAAGCGGAAATATCACATTTAACCGCATTTTCAGGTATTTCTTCATCTTTTGAACAGCCCATCCTATTTACGGAAGGATGTGCTTTCTCAAATTCAAGAAGTTTTTCAAATATTTCGGATGTATGAAGCGATTCCATTTCTTTTCCGAGTTCTTCAAATTTTTTATCTGCTCTCAGAATCTGCTTATCATAATGTTCAACCGTTTTATTATTGATTTTTATATTTTGAATTTCTTTTTCACGATTTGCCATCTTTTCAAGATGTTTCTTGTACAAATCGTATTCTTCATCGTTAAAATCACCGCTCAAATCTTTATCATACTGTTTGAATATACAGTTGATAAACGGATCACCTTTTTTATAGTCAACTTTGGTGTCCCGAGAAAATTGCACATTATTTATTTTTTCCGGCTTATTTACAGACATATTTATATCCTCATTTATTATAAAAAAAATTGTTTTTTGATTTATTGCCCCTAGTTCACTTGTTCTTTACAAAACTTTATACATACTGGAAAATTCGATTTTAACATGTAGTATATAAAAGATACTAAAGGATTTACTTTATGGAAAAATTACCGGAATGCCCCGTGGAAACTACGTTATGCCTAATAGGGGAAAAATGGAAAATTCTTATTATCAGAGATTTGCTGAACGGTACAAAGAGATTTGGTGAACTCAAAAAATCCTGCAGCGGGATTTCACAAAAAGTTTTGACCGCAAATCTTCGTTCAATGGAAGATGACGGACTTGTACACAGAAAAGTTTTTAATCAGGTTCCGCCGCGTGTTGAATATACTCTGACAGATGTCGGATACAGCCTCGCTCCGGTTTTAAACGCCATGGCAGGCTGGGGTACGGATTACAAAACTTTTGTAAAACTTCTTGAAAAACATAAAAATATAGCCTGACGGCTAATTTATTATTTAATACAAAACTTTATATAATACCAAAATAATAAACTAAACTTCGTTGTGTATTATGAAATCAGGAGAAAAAAATGAATTTACTTGCAGTAAGACCTAAAAAACATCAAAAAAACATTAAAGACAATTCTAATCTTAAACTTCTCTATCCCCACATGAATCCGGAAATCAGAGAAGAAGTGTTTTATCGCAGAAACGGTAAAACCGTTGATAAAATTGTTGAATTTGACAAAAATACAGGTTCTAAAGTAAAAACAACTTATTACGACTACTTTAACGATAAAAAAGTTCGTTCCGTTGATGAATACGATTACAATACGGGCAAAAAAATCCGCACAATAAATTATGTTTTGTACAAATCCATTGATGAATACGATATTAAAACCGGCAAAAAGGTTCGTACCATTAACTTTAATGTAAAAGACGACTCGAAAATATCTTCCATTCAGGATTATGACATTGAAACAGGTAAAATTATAACGATTTCCATATACAAACGCGACGGGAAAACAATCAGCATCGTTAAAAAAATTGATCCCGTTACGGATAAAGTTACAAATTGGGTAAATAATAAAAATACCGATTACAAACCGATTGAACCGGCAAAATTTACCACAAGAAATTATGACAACATAAAAGCAATTGACAATAAATGTAAAGATGATATTGCAAAACTTATAGATAAACTTTATCGGAACAATTTAAAATTTGAAAATATTTAATTCTTTACAAATATAGTTTTTTCGTCTACCATTAAAGAATTAAGAAAGGTGGTAGATTATGTCAAAATATGTTTGTACTGTATGCGGTTGGTCAACCGAATCTGAAACCGCACCCGAAAGATGTCCTCTTTGCGGAGCAACAACTTTCAATGAAATCGGAAGCGGTAAAAAAGTTTACGCTTGCGAACATAATGTCGGCGACGGCATTGTTGATGATAAAGAAGTTACGGACGGTTTGAGAGCTAATTTTAACGGCGAATGCACCGAAGTAGGTATGTATCTTGCAATGTCAAGAGTTGCGGAAAGAGAAGGATACCCTGAAATTGCGGAAGCTTATAAAAGATATGCTTTTGAAGAAGCTGAACATGCCGCAAAATTTGCGGAACTTCTCGGCGAAGTTGTTACAAATTCAACAAAGAAAAATCTTGAACTCAGAGCCGATGCGGAACACGGTGCTTGCGAAGGCAAACTCGCCATTGCAAAACGTGCTAAAGAATTGGGTTATGATGCAATTCATGATACGGTTCATGAAATGGCAAAAGATGAAGCCCGTCACGGTAAAGGTTTTGACGGATTGTTAAAAAGATATTTCTAAAAAAAAGCCTCCGATTCGGAGGCTTTTTTGTCAGGCTATTAAGTTATTAAGTTAATAGTTATTAGGTTCATTTCGGTGCTTCGCACTAAGTTATACTTTTTTCGGGAGCAGGGGAAATAATTTCAAAAAGTAACTGTCATATTTGCTTCTTTTTTGCACAGGGAAAGGATTATATCATTTCACCTTTAACATACCAGGTTTTGGCTTCCGTTATTTTAACATTTACAAATTGCCCCGTAAGGTCTTTGTCACAAGGGATATGAACCGTTTTAAAATTCCTTGTCTTACCTGAATTAATCATTCTTCCCTTATGTTCATAAAAACTTTCAATTAAAACTTCCATTTCGCGTCCGACATATTTTTTATTGGATTTCAGGCAGTTTTCCTGAATTTTTTTGTTAAGTCTTTGAAAGCGTTCGTCTTTAATATCTTCGGGAATAAATTTATCCGTCCATCTTGCCGCAACAGTTTTTTCACGGGGAGAATACGCCGCAACATTACAGTAATCAAGCTCAAATTCATCAATTGCAGTAAGTGTTTCCCTAAACTGTTCTTCCGTTTCACCGGGAAAACCCGCAATAAAATCGCTTGTTATAGTGACATCAGGAACCATATCGCGTACTTTTTTAACAATTTTTGCATATTCATCTCTTGTATAACGCCTGTTCATAGCCTTTAAAACCGGTGTGCTTCCCGACTGCATCGGTATATGAAAATATTCGCAAACCTTGTCCAAACTAACAGCTGTTTTAATAAGTTCATCCGTTATATCAGTCGGATAAGATGTTACAAAACGTATTCTGAATTTCCCTTCAACGGCATTCAATTCTTTCAGCAAATCCGCTAAACGATAACTTCTGTCCTTAAAATCTTTGCCGTAACTGTCCACATTCTGACCGAGCAGGGTAATTTCTTTGTAACCCGCATTTAAAGCATCCTTTGCTTCTTTAATAATAATTTCCGGCAGACGTGAACGTTCTCTCCCTCTGGTATACGGTACAATACAGTATGTACAGAAATTGTTACAGCCTTCACTAATCGGTATCCATGCATTTACACCTTTAACACGTCTGATTTCAAAATCTTTTGCCCTGTCATCTTCAGTCGAATTTGTTTCGGTACATTCACAAACTTTTTCCCCTTTGTTAATTTTTTTTATAATTTCGGGCAGTGCATAAATTTTGTGAGTACCCAGAATAAAATCCACATAGGGCGCACGTTTAAATATTTCCTTTGCTTTTTGCTGCGCTACACATCCGCAAAAACCGATTTTGATATCTTTTTTGCCCTCTTTTTTCCATTTTCCCCAGGTTCCGACCGCGCTGAATGCTTTATCTTCCGATAACTGACGGATTGAACAGGAATTTATCATTAAAAGATCGGCATCTTCGGGAGTCTTTGTTTCTTCATATCCGAAATGAGATAGCATACCGAGCATTCTTTCCGTATCGGACTTATTCATTTGACAGCCCATTGTATCTATATATACTGTTTTCATTCTTACCTCTGAATTAATTATAATACAAAAATACTTAATACTCTTGACTTTCGGATTAATAAATATTATTCTTTTAGAACGAGGAGTATTGTATGGAATTTAAGAAACAGAGTATTTTAACATTGTTACAAGAGAGAACGGATAAGTATTCCGAAAGAGTGGCTTTGGGTATGAAAAACCAGTACGGATGGAAAGAGCTTACTTACGGGGGAATAAGTTTTCTCACAAGAAAGCTTGCCTGCTATCTTATTAATGATTTGAAAGTAGAAAAAGGCGACAGACTGGCGATCTTGTCCGAATCCAAACCGGAATACGGTGCTTGCGTTTTCGCATCAATTATATCAGGGATGATTACGGTTCCTCTGGATGTAAAACTTACCAAATATGAATTGAAATCTATCCTGTCCGACTGTGAACCTACGGTTATTCTTGTCTCACGTAAACACCTTGAGATGGCAAAATTCCTCAGAGAAGAAATTGATTCGCTTAAACATATTCTCGTTATGGATGAAGCTTATCATAATATTGAATATACAAGTATTTACCAGCTTCCCGACAATTATGAAACCAAGTGGAGAGTAAGAAGTTCCAAATCAACCTGTTTTTATATCTACACTTCCGGAACAACGGGAAAACCTAAAGGCGTTGAAACAACTTTTTCAAACATGCTCTCGCAGCTTGATGATTTGAAATATGCACTGGATAAAATTTTGCCTTTCAAAAATATCAATCTGCTTTCAATTCTGCCAATGAACCATTTATTTGAAATGACGGTGGGATTTGCCACTTTCTTAAATTTCGGATGTTCAATTTATTATACGCAGAGTTTAAAACCTAAAGATATTTTGAGCATAATGAGAGAAAAACGTGTTCAATTTATGATTGTTGTACCTGCATTTTTGAAACTCTTAAAAACCACAATTGAAGCCGATATGAATAATTGGACACCAAGTGAAAAATTATGGTTTGATTTCAAATTTAATTTGGCAAAATTTGTACCTTCATACAGATTAAAAAAATGGATGTTCAAAAAAGTACATGCAAAATTCGGCGGAAAATTCATGGGCTGCATATCAGGCGGAGCACCGTTAGATTTGGCGGTAGGTGAATTTTTTGAAAGAATAGGAATTCATGTATATCAGGGATACGGCTTATCGGAAGTCAGCCCCGTTGCATCAATAAATGTTGACAGAATCGGCGATATTGCATCTGTCGGACATGCGTTAAAAAGTTATGAATACAAAACCGATCCCGATACGGGTGAATTAATGCTTAAAGGACCTGCCGTTATGAAAGGTTATCATAATCAACCCGAATTAACGGCGGAAGTAATTGAACCTGACGGATGGCTTCATACAGGCGACATAGCAGAAATTAAAAACGGCGGACATATTTATATAACCGGAAGAATTAAAAATATGATTGTACTTTCGGGCGGTAAAAAAGTTTTCCCCGAAGAAGTGGAATCCGTTCTTGAAAAGAGTTCTTATTTTTCCGAAGTTTGTATCCTCGGCACTTCAAGAACTTTCGGTTCAAAAGACGGTACGGAAGAAATTACCGCAGTTATTGTTCCTACAGAAGAAGTTACATCAAAATATGATTGGGAAACGGTTGAAAAACTTGTCAGAGATGAAGTTAAAAAACTTTCCCAGCGTCTGACGGCATATAAGCGTCCTATCAACATAGTTGTAAGAAAAGAGGCTTTACCGAAAACAGCAACTAATAAAGTTAAGAGAAAAGAAGTTAAACAGTTGGTGACCGTATGAAAAGATTAATTATTTTAATTGCATTAGTGGTTAGTACACCCGTATTTGCGGATGATGTTTTACTTGCGGATTATCCAAAAGCTCCGGAATGGAAAGATTTTTGCGAAGCAGGATATGAAAACGCTGTGTATAAACAGAGCAATGACGTATTTAATTACTTGAGTTTTGTAAAAGCTGAACGTGCAAAAAAGAATTACTGGGCACAAAGACGTGAAAGTTTTGAAAAATATCTCAAAACCTGTAATGAACTGACAGATGAAAGCAAATATGCCTGCTATGCACAATTAACTGCTTCAGAAAATAATAAAAACGAACTTTATAAGAGTAAAAGAGAGTTTTTACTATACGAAACAAACATTGAACGACACTAAAGTATTGTGCTGTTGACAAGTGTTTCAGCGATTTTTAAAGCTTCGGAAAATACTCTTTCGTTTGTTAAAAAATCAGCTCTTTCAATATATCTGCTAATGATTTTTCTTGCAAAAGTTCCGATTGCTATACCGTTATAATTTATGGAACACATTTTGGCAAGCTCTGCTGTTTTTAAATTCGTTCCGCCCGAAAGCATTACATAAACCGGAAGCTTCGCATTTTGAACGATTTCTGCCGTTGATACGGCTTGCAAAGTTGTTTTAAAATCGTCCCGGCTTCCGCTCATCGGAAAACCGTCAGCCTGAACTATCGTTGTATATTCCGCTCGGGAAGATATCATTTTTTTTATACGCTCAATCATTGAATGCTCTGACAAATTTGCACGGGCAGTACATATACTCAAAAATCCGTTATAAACGGAATTTATATAATCCCACTTTTCAAAAACTTCTTCATCTTCTTTATTCATCGCATGAAGTTCAATACAATCAATTCCCTTCTCAATCAAAGGCGGTAAAATTTCATCTAACCTTTTGTTTTCTTCAATAAAAGAAACCGCACCGTAAGAACATACGGAAAAACATTTTCCGCATCCGATGCACCTTGATTTTTTAACTTTGCAATTAAAAATAGTTTTTTGAGGACATATTTCTTCGCATTTATAACAGCTTTTACATTTATGATAATCAATTTCGGCTTTTCTGATATGCGGATCACCTTTTATTCCCACACTGACACACAGATATCCTTCTCTGCCCTCAAGAGCTTTTTTAGCGGAATCGACAATTTCGGGTTTTGCCGATAAATCAAAAAACTTGCATCCCGCTTGAGAATAGAGTTTAACCAATTTTTCAACTTCGGTTGAATCTTCATTGCCCGCTCCGCAGACAAGTTTAAAACATTTTCCGCTTTCCAATAAATTTTTCAACATTTATTGCACCAAACTGTTATAAATTATTTCGGAAGCTTTTACGATAAATTCTTTTCCGAGTACGGAATTGTGCGGACGTTTTGCAAAAATAACCACAATATATTTTTTGCCGTTCGGAGCAAATACAATACCTGCATCACCGAGCATTTTGCCTATGTCACCGGTTTTGTGCAGGAATTCGGCATTTTGAGGTAATCCTGCGGAAATTAAGCGGTTATTGTGAACATGTCCCATATAATCAAAGATTTTTTCTCTTGAACTTGTACCGAGAAAGTCAGGATTATCAATATTGTATAAAATACGTGCCATATCACGCGCGGTTGAATGATTTGTTCCGCCCAAATCGGGAAGCCAAGTTTGAATATAAGTATGCTTTAACCCCCACTGTCTTATTGCGGAATTTACATCCGTCATTGAACCCAGCTTTGATATAAGCATATTTGTTGCTGAGTTATCCGAATCGGTAATCATTACACGAGCCAAATCGTCAATACTGTATTGGGAGTTATGTGCTTTAAACTGTAAATTACCCGAGCCTTCAGTTCTGTAATATTCCGTAAGAGGCATTGTATCATTCAGTGACAGTTGGTTTATTTCAATTGATCTGAAAAGATTTATAAGTACCGGGAGTTTTATTATACTTGCAACGGGAAATACTTCATCCGCGTTCAATGCGGCATAATTTTGACTGTCATATTCCCAGACATAAATTGAAGGATGTACCGAAGGGTAAAGCGATGCAAGATTTTTAAGACTGTTTTCCAATCCGGTAAGCTCGTTTCCTTCCGTAATAGTCATCATTTGAGGTTTTTTCACTTCAGCACTTCTTAAAGCTCTTTGTCCCATAAACCAATCGTTTGACAAATAATTTACCGTAGGAAAGCGAAGCTGTGCATAATCCGCTTTTACGGATTTATACGGGGTGGGATTAAAAATCATTTTTGTAACTTTATTAAACCCGTAAGGCAGAATGCTCAACCCTAAAAATGTTACAACGGAAACGGAAATAATCCTGTGAATAAGATAATTTCTTGCCACTTTTTTTGAATCAACCGTTCTTCGTACCGCAGGAGTAACGGGCGGTTTCGAATAAACCGTGTGCAAGGGGTATTCGCGATATTCATATCGTTGAGCCAATTTCGGCACTCTATTCTTCCTCCCGATTCTATTATACTTTACATAAATACAAAAGACAAAAAAGTTACATTTTTTTAAGTTATAATTAAACACGAAAGGTAAGAAAAGATGGATTGTATATTTTGCAAAATAATTAACGGTGATTTTAACACGGAATTCGTTTATGAAAACGATTATGTGGCAGTGTTTAAGGATATAAATCCAAAAGCGCCCGTGCATCTTCTTGTAGTGCCAAAAGTTCATGTTGAATCATTAAACGAACTCGAGGACAAAAATTTGCTGGGTGAACTTTTATATGCAGTAAAAGAAACAACTAAAAAAATCGGCTTAAAATCGTATAAAACATTGATTAATACAGGAAAAGAAGCGGGACAGGAAGTGTTTCACCTTCACGTGCATATACTCGGCGGCGAAGCCGCCCTCCCCACTGTGTAAATGTTCATGTGATTTCCTATATCATGATTGTAGCTATGGCGAAGCCGCTCATCCCTTTGTGAAAATGTTCAAAAGACTTTTTATAATGTGTACTTAACGAATTTTCCGCAAAAATTTTTATCCCGCTCTCAAGCAGGCGGAAATTTTGATGTTATCAAAATGTTTTTATAGTATGATTCTTCATAAAGGAGAAAAAACAATAATGAAAAACGGAATTGAAAACGGATATTATCACGAAATTACCCCTGCAGGATTCGGAGTAGCAATTAAAGCAGGAAAAGTTTTATTTTCAAAACAGTCGGATTTTCAAAAGGTTGAAATTTTTGAAACAGATTCATCCTTAGGCAGAGTCTTGACTCTTGATGATTTAATGATGACTACGGAAGGTGATGAATATCACTATCATGAAATGATATCGCATATTCCGATGATGCACCACAAAAACCCCGAAAGTGTTCTGGTTATTGGCGGAGGTGACGGCGGTACGGTAAGAGAAGTTCTCAAACATAAAACCGTTAAAAAAGTTGTTCTCTGTGAAATTGATTCAATGGTAATTGATGCCTGCAAAGAGTTTTTACCGACAATTTCATGCGGACTTTCCGACAATCGTGTTGAAATAAAGGTGGAAGATGCCATTGAATTTATCAAGGATAAAAAGAATGAATATGATATTGTTTTAATTGATTCAACCGATCCGATGGGACCGGGAGAAGGTTTGTTTACCGAAGAATTTTATACAAACGTTAAAAACTCGCTTAAACAGGACGGAATTGTGTGCGCGCAATCCGAAAGTCCGTTTGTAAACAAAGAAGAAATCAAAAAAATGTACAATCTGTTGAAAAAAGTTTTTTCGATATGTTCGACATTTACATCCAATATTCCGACTTATCCGGGCGGATATTGGGCATGGGCTTTTTGCTCGCAATCGGTAAAACCTCTGTCTTACTTTGCAGATGACAGGTATCAGGATATTTTAAAAACCTGCAAGATTTACAATAAAGATTACCATAATGCACGTTTTGCACTGCCGAATTATTTGAAAGATTTACTGTAAAATATTTTTTCATGTTAAAATTAAAGTATGTTTACAGGGATTACGGAAGAAATCGGGCAGATTAAAAGTTTTGACGGTAAAAAACTTGTAATTGAGTGTTCCAAAGTTTTGGAAGATATCAAAATCGGCGACAGCATTGCAGTTGACGGGTGTTGTCAAACCGTGGTTTCTTTTGATAAAAACTCATTCATAACAAATGTCAGCACGGAAACGCTTAATATTACAAAAGGTTTTAAACCCTCGGCTTATGTAAACCTTGAAAGAGCTTTACTTCCGACAACCCGTATGGGCGGACATACAGTTCAAGGACACATTGACGGCACTGGAAAATATCTCGGAAACAGTACATTTGAATTGCCCGAAGAACTTTCAAAGTATGTGGTTTATAAAGGCGCAATTGCAATAAACGGCGTAAGTCTAACCGTTGCAAGTGCAGATAAAAACATATTTACTGCCGCCTTAATCCCTCACACTATTGAGAATACAACTTTTAAGTATCTTAAATCAGGTGATATTGTAAATATTGAAACCGATATTACGGGAAGATATGTTGAAAAATTTTTGTCACGGAAAAATAATATTACTGTAGATTTCTTGAAAGAAAACGGATTTATGTAAATGGAAAACTTTAAATTTGACTCTATAGAAGACGCATTAGAAGATTTTAAAAACGGCAAAATGATAATTGTTGCCGATGATGAGGACAGAGAAAACGAAGGCGATATAATATGTTCGGGTGAAAAAGTTACTCCCGATGTAATAAACTTTCTCGCAGAAAACGCAAAAGGGCTTATCTGTCTTGCAATTGATTCAACAATTGCCGAAAAATTAAACCTTCATCAAATGGTTGAACAAAATTCGGAAAGCATGAAAACCGCATTTACGGTTTCAATTGATGCGGATGAAAAATTCGGAGTAACAACAGGTATATCCGCTTTTGACAGAGCAAAAACGGTCGAAGTTTGCCTTGCACATGATGCTCAAGCTTCAGATCTTCGCCGTCCGGGGCACCTTTTCCCTTGTGTTGCAAGAAAAGGCGGAGTTTTGACAAGAACCGGACACACGGAAGCCGTTGTTGATATGGCAAAATTATGCGGACAGACACCTGCAGGGGTTATGTGCGAAGTTATGAGCGCTGACGGGCATATGGCAAAACGTGATGAATTAAGAGAATTTGCGGATAAACACGGACTGAAATTTATCTCGGTTGCACAGCTTATAGCATACAGGTTAAAATCGGAAAAAATCGTTACACGTGAAGCCGAAGCTCATCTGCCGACTCAATTCGGAGAATTTGATATTTACGGATACGTAAACAATGTGACCGGACAAGAATGCGTTGCTCTCGTTAAGAATGACGTATCGGATAAAATACCTTTGATTAGAGTTCACAGCGAATGTTTGACGGGCGATATTTTCGGAAGCTTAAAATGCGATTGCAATTACCAGCTTCATACCGCTTTGGAAATGATTAACAGCTACGGAAAAGGTGCTCTTATTTATATGAAAGGACACGAAGGCAGAGGTATAGGAATTATAAATAAAATAAAGGCATACAAGCTTCAGGAATGCGGTCAGGATACCGTAGAAGCAAATCTGTCTCTCGGGTTTAAGCCTGATTTGAGAGATTACGGAACCGGAGCTCAAGTTATTTTGGATTTGGGATTTAATAATTTTAATTTAATTACAAATAATCCGAAAAAAATTATCGGTTTAAACGGTTATGGATTAACGGTTCACGATATAGTAAAAATAGAACCTCAAATAAACAGTTATAACAGAAGATATATGGAAACAAAAAAAGAAAAAATGCATCATATGTTATAGGGATTAGGATATGTCTGCGGAAAAATACAAATATGAAGTAAGAGTTTTAGCAAAAGAAGATTACAAAAATTTTGCACCTGTTTATGACGATTTCAGAACAAGAGCAATTTCCGAATATTGCTTTGAACTTGAACCGCTTTGTTTTGAAGATTTTGTAGAAGCGGTTGAAAAAGAGTTGATTGAATGTCTTGTATTATTTGAAAAATCGGCTCCCGTGGGCTTTTTGGTTTACACTACTGCAATTTCGGAAGCGATTGAGTTGAATATAATTCATTCTTACAAATTGGAAAATAAAGTCGAACGCTCAATGTATCTTTTGGAAAAATTTCTTGAATTTACAAAATCCGAAAGAGCGGATAAAATTGTCTGCTATCCGATGCTCGGTGCACAGACTGATTTGGTCGGTGATATAGCAAATTACGGGTTTAAATTTGTCGGAACCGTTGTTTTAAGATTTTTGATGTCAGGAACAAATTCGCGTGAAATTATGGATATGGCGGAACTTTCTCCGCTTCCGGCTCACTATGAATTGACACAATGGGATGACAAATATTTTGATGATGCCGTAGAAATTGTTCAGGAAGGTTTTGCCGAAAGTGCAGACGCACTTTTTGATCCGCGTTTTACCACAATAGAAGGTACGAAAGACATAATTACCAAAATAGTAAAAGATTTGTATGCCGAATTTTTGCCTGAAGCAACAACAGTTCTTCTATACGGGAATGAACCCGTAGGATTTTGTTTTATGAACCTTACGGGTGGCAGAATTGCGAATATTCCTATTGTTTCCATTAAGAAAGTTCATCAGGGCAAGGGTTTGTCAAAACATATGCTTAAAAAATCCGTACAGAAGCTTATTAATTGGGCGGATAACGGCGAAAAACCCATTATAGAAGTTAATACCACAACGGAAACCAATAATTTCAGCGCATTAAGAATGTACAGAAATCTCGGATTTAAAGAAGATTATAACTATCCGCAATCTTATCTGCCGATTAATACTTTAGAATAAAAAAATGACCGAAATTACTTTCGGCCTCTATTTTTTGGTGAAAAAATATAATTTTTTATACATCTGTTTTTGCAACATTATGCATAAAACCTGCTATAAAACCGATTCCTGCACCCGCAACTAAAAACGGTATAACCGGTCTTTTACTCTTTAATGTTCTGCGGTAATTTATAATCAAATCTCTTGCAAGATTGTGAGCAGCATCATTTGTTGTTTTAATAATTGCTTTAAGCTCTTTTCCCGCAACAGAATCTTCACCGCCGAGTTTTTTAATAACATTGTTAATATTGACAGGTGAAAAAGAAGTTTTTACTTTTGAACCTTTATCGGCATCAATCATTTTCACAAAAGCATCCTGAGCCGGAGTCATTTTTTTGTAAGACTGAAACATTTTGACTTTTTCGGCATTAGCCTGTTTTCTGCTGAAATTTACCCAGTCTCTTTTACTGATAGTTTCTTCCTGCTTAACAATCGGCCAAAGATACTTCATAGCGTATCCTCCTGCCGTACCGACTGCCGTAGATTTAACAATCGTGTAAATACAAGAATCTTGATTTTGTCCTATCGCTTTTACAGTCATAGTCATAATCCTTATCCTTTGTTGAATTTGTTTAAATTCAACTTCCTACATATGGCAGATTTACACTTAAATATTCTGAACGAAAACGACATTCAAAACTGAGTAATTAAATCCATGCGCATTATATACTAACATTATTTTTTTGTCAATACTTTTATGAAATTTAGCAAAAACATTATGACAACTATTGCCAAAATATACATAAAGTAGTGTTTCGTAACCGATGAACCCAAGAACAGTGAAGCAATAGCGCCTGCAATAATTGCAACGGACGTTAAAATCATAACGGTTTTTTTCTGAGAAAATCCCGCATGAAGCAATTTATGATGAATGTGTTCGGAATCCGCAACAAACGGCGATTGTCCTTTCAATATTCTTCTTAAAGATGAAAACGTTATATCCATAATAGGAACGGCAAGCACAAGAAACGGAAGTAAAATGGCAAGAGTCGCAGCTTTCATAACACCGGTAATTGATATTGCCGCTAGTAAAAATCCCGAAAATAATGCACCGCTGTCACCCATAAATATTTTTGCGGGATTAAAGTTATAAGTTAAAAATGCAAGCATAGAACCTGCAAGTATAAATCCGATTAATGCACTTATCGGATTTGGCGGTGTCATTGCAACGGCAATAACCGCAAGTGTAACAGCATTAACCGTAACGACCGAACCCGCAAGCCCGTCAACTCCGTCTATAAAATTAAATGCATTTGAAATTCCCACAATCCATAAAAGCGTAATAGGATATGAAAAAATTCCTATATCACCGATAAACGGTATATTGTTAATTTGAACACCCAGAAGGTACACAAGTGTTGCAACGGATATTTGAATAAAAAGTTTAAATTTTGCATTAAGGTTGTAAATATCGTCAACGAGTCCAAGCAGAAACATTAAAGAACCGCCGAGCAAAATTCCCGACAGTAAACTTCCGTAAGGATAATAACTCATAAATACAAGGCATAAAAATGCAAGCATTGTACTTGCCCATATTGCAACCCCGCCTATCCTTGATATCGGTTTGGTATGAATTTTTCTTTCATTGGGAACATCCACAAGTCCTTCTTTTTTGGAAAAACTTATAACTAAAGGTACCAAACATACACCTATCAAATAGGCTAATACAGTTCCGATTATATGTGCATGAGTTAATTTTATTAACATTATTTAACCTTTGTATAACGGATATTTTCGGCATAATTTCAGAGAACGCTCTCTTAAATTCTTCAAGCCGATTTCATTATCAGACGAAAATATTGCAGATGCAATAATTTTTGCAACTTCAATCATATCATCTTCTTTAAATCCTCTTGTGGTTACTGCGGGTACGCCAAGTCTTATTCCGCTTGTAACGAAAGGACTTTGAGGATCATTCGGAACGGTATTTTTATTTGCGGTAATTCCGACGGTTTCAAGGACATTAGCCATATCTTTACCTATCTTACCGGTTTTCCTTAAATCAAGAGTCATCAAATGATTTTCGGTCATTCCGCCGACTATATCCATACCTTCATCCATCAAGCCTTGTGCAAGAGCTTTTGCATTTTTGATAATTTGTTCGGCATAAACTTTAAATTCGGGTTTGGAAGCTTCATAAAGCGCTACGGCTTTACCTGCAATAATATGCTCTAAAGGCCCGCCTTGCATTCCCGGGAAAACAGCCTTATCAATTCCTTGTGCATGTTCCGCATCACACATTATTATTCCGCCTCTGGGCCCTCTCAAAGATTTATGCGTAGTTGTGGTAACAAATTGCGCATAACCTGAAGGCGACGGATGCAGCCCTGCGGCAACAAGACCTGCAATATGAGCAATATCGGCAAGTAAATATGCACCGACTTCATCCGCTATTTCTCTGAACTTTTTAAAATCAATTATTTTGGAATAGTTGCTTGCACCGCATACTATTAATTTAGGTTTATGTTCAAGTGCCATTTGACGGACATTTTCATAATCTATGTATCCGTTTTCATCAACACCGTAGCTTTTTACATCAAAATACATTCCTGAAAAGTTGACGGGAGAACCATGGGAAAGGTGTCCGCCGTTTGATAAATCCATACCCAGAACTTTGTCGCCGGGTTTTAAAATGTACATAAATACTGCCATATTAGCTTGTGCACCGCTGTGGGGCTGAACATTTGCATGATCCATTTTGAAAAGTTCGCAGGCTCTTTTTTGGGCGGTTTCTTCTATAACATCAACATTTTCACAGCCGTTATAAAATCTTTTATGAGGTTTACCTTCGGCATATTTATTCGTTAAAACACTTCCGCAGGCTTCCATAACAGCTTTTGAAGTGATATTTTCACTTGCTATAAGCTCGATTGTATTTTGTTGTCTTTCAAATTCTTTTTCTATCTGTTCCGCAACAAGCGGATCAACTTTCTTTAAATTTTCCATATTCTCTCCTCAAAAGGATTATAAAAAATTTTTTTAATTGTGACAATCAATTTACTTTTATTTACACTTCTGCAAAGAGTATTTATATCGGCTTTTTATTTTTATGATAAAATTTCAACAACAGGAGAGAAAAAATGGAAAAATATTATTTAACAACAGCTATAGATTATGTAAACGGAGCACCCCATATAGGACACGCTTATGAAAAAATTTTAACCGATATAATTGCAAGACACTATTCACAAAGATGTGATGATGTTTATTTTTTGACCGGTACGGACGAGCACGGTATAAAAATTCAAAAAACCGCTGCAGCAAAGGATATTACGCCAAAAGAACTCTGCGATGAAAATTCCCGGAAATTTAAAGATGCTTGGAAAGCTCTTGATATTGACTATACAAAATTTATCAGAACAACCGATGATTACCATGAAAAAGCCGTACAGCACATTTTCAAAAAACTTGTTGAAAAAGGTGATATTTACAAACACTCATACGAAGGTTTATACTGCACGGGATGCGAATGCTTTTTGAACCCGAAAGATTTAACCGAAGACGGACTATGCCCCACACACCTTAAAAAACCCGAAGTTGTAAGTGAAGAAAATTACTTCTTTAAATTGACAAAATATAAAGATGCAATTGTTAAACACATAAAAGAACATCCGGATTTTATCCTTCCGCAATTCAGAGCCAACGAAGTTTTGAATCAGCTTGAAGACATTCAGGATATTTCCGTTTCCCGTTCAAAATCAAATGTTCAATGGGGAATTGATGTTCTTGATGACAGCGAACAGTCAATATATGTTTGGATTGATGCGTTATCAAATTATGTTACGGCAATCGGATACGATACTGAAAACCAATCGGATGATTTCAAAAAATATTGGCCTGCAGATGTTCATGTAATAGGTAAAGATATTTTGAAATTCCACAGTATATACTGGCCTGCATTTTTACTTGCACTTGATTTGCCCTTACCGAAACATATTTTTGCACACGGCTGGATTACAATTGATGAATCCAAAATGTCCAAATCACTTGGCAATGTAATTTCTCCCACATCGGTTATGGAAAACTTTAATATGGAAAATGCCGATGCTTTCAGATATTACATGGCAACATCAGCACCCTGCGGACGTGACGGAAACTATTCGGATGATGACTTTAAAGAAAAAGTAAATGCTCATCTTGCAAACAGTATGGGTAATCTGCTTAACAGAACACTTTCAATGCTTGTAAAATACTTTGACGGTGAAGTAAAATCGGAATTTAAAGGTGATAATCCGCTTGCCAAAAAAGCGTTAAATACAATTTCAATTGTTAAAAATCATTTTGATAATTTTGAAATTTCCGAAGCCGGATTTGAAATTATATCTCTTGTAGACAGTACAAATAAGTATGTTCAGGATACTGCGCCATGGACGCTTGCAAAAGAAGGAAAAATGAGCGAATGCGGAAAAGTTTTGACAAATGTGCTTGATATAATGTGCATTATAGCATCGTTAATTTATCCTTACTGCCCGAATATTGCCCGCAGCATGGCATCACAGCTTTCATTCAATATAAATACAAAATTGGATGACCTGACGTCAGACAGTATTAAAGTCGGAAAACTTATCGAGAAAGAAAATATCAAACCGGTATTTTTAAGACTTGACAGTGAACTTGCAGACAAAAGCGCTAAAAAATAATTTACAGCAGATTGTAAACATCATCTTCCAAAAGTGTTTTTTGAAACTGTTCGCATTCTTCTATTCTGTCAAGTAAGATAGCGTATTTTGGCGAATGAAGAATTTTTGCAAAATCTGCGTTTCCTGTCACTTCCACGACAAAATACTGCGAAGTCTGCTCTTTTATTTTTATAATTCCGGCTTCTTCAAAAAGTTCAAATAAAAGTTCAAACACTTTATAAGATTTTCCCAAAAAGCTTGCGCATTTGTATAAATCAACTCTGCCGCCGTTATTACTGCATGCATATTTGAGCATGCCGTACACTGTTTTTAGAAATTCTTCTTCCTCAAAATGTTTTACATTATAGTTCATAAAATGAACTGACACAGGATTTGTAACTTCCAAAATTTTGTCAAAAGTTTCTCTGTCCGCAGGGTAATCAAAAAACATAAGCCCGTCACACGGTTTGAGATTATCACGTGTGATTGTCCGTTCCAAAAGTGTGGAAAACGGTTTGAGCATATCATAGACGGGTTTGCTTTCGGCAAAAACCAGAATATTTTGCTTTGAAGCTTTTATATAATCGTTTACTTGCGGTAAAATATCGGTTTTTTTACGGTGATCATAAAGTTTTATATTCTGTTCGGGTGTATCTTCCGTCAAATAAGGAGAATGAATATCGTTAATAATCAATTGAACGGAAGTATTTCCGTTATATTCGTTAATTTGAGGGTGAAAAGCCAAATCCAAAGTGTCACCGTTTGCAAGAGCAATATCGCCATCCTGCCAGCGAACACAGACAAACTCAGAATTTCCGGCGGTGCAGGTGAGTCTTAAATGATTTTTATTTTCGCCCATAAGACGTTTTTCTTTAATCTTTAAATTTTTTACGGTAAAAATCGGAGTCGGATTTTCCGCTCCGAACGGTTCTAATTTTGAAATATCTTCCGTTAAATTCAAATCAATATCATTCGGTGTAAGTTCCAAATCAATATTAATAAACGGTTTAAATTCTTTTCCCTGCGACATTTCTTTCACGGTATTGCAAAGAGCGGCTTTTACCTGTTCAAAAGGAACTTGCGAAAAAGAAAGACCGGCAGCCATTGCATGTCCGCCAAAACCGTCCAAGAGCTCGGCATTCATTGATATAACGTCATAAAGATTTATTCCTTCAACACTTCTTGCGGAACATCTGTACTGTTTGGTTTCATCGGAATAAGTCATTAAAAAAGCGGGTTTGTAATATTTTTCAACAAGCATGGAAGCTACAATTCCGATAATACCTACATGCCAGTCTTTGTTAAACAATACAATCGCACTGTTTCTGTTTTTTTCTTTTTTAACCATTTCATCAGCCTGAGCAAAAATATCTTTGCAAAGCTCCTGACGAACTTTATTAAATTCATTGAGTGCCTGAACAGCTATTTCAATTTCCTGTTTGTTATCCGAAATCAACACTTTTAGCGCCGAATCAACCGTATCCAGCCTGCCCGAAGCGTTAATTCTCGGTGCAATTCCGAAACTGATTTGCTCCGATGTAATCTGACCTTTATATCCGGCACTTTCCAACAGACGTGAAATCCCGTAATGCTTTCCTTGTGAAATCAAATCAAGCCCTTTTGTTACAAAATATCTGTTTTCCCCTATAAGCGGAACAATATCGGCTATCGTTCCGACAGCAACATAGGGAAGAATTTGCGGAATAAATTCAAGTTTGCCGTATTTTTCCAACAGAGCCTGAGCAACTTTAAATGACACACCGACTCCCGCTAATGATGTCAAACTTAAAATCTGTTTTGCAGATAAGTTTTCATCCAAGGCGTTCGGGGCTTTGGGGTTAATAATTCCGAACGCTTTAGGCAGAATTTCCGGTGCTTCATGGTGGTCGGTAATTATAACGTCTATTTTAAAACTGTTCAAAAAATTTACGGCGTCAACATCAGATATACCGCAGTCGCAAGATATTATAACTTTTGGCTTAACCTGTGTCATTATTTTTACCAGAGCGGCCGTATCAAAACCGTGACCTTCTTTTTCTCTGTCGGGGATAAAATAATTTACATCGGCACCCAAATATTTAAAAGTCCTGTACAAAAGCGAAGTTGATGTAACACCGTCCGCATCAAAATCACCGTGAATAATTATTTTTTCACCGTTATCTATAGCGGTTGAAAGTCTTTCAATACACTTTTCCATATCGCAAAAAGCTTTGGGGTGAGTAAGCTTCATTTCGAGCGGATTGAGAAATTCATATATTTCCTCATCGGTTTCTATCCCTCTCATATATAAAAGCCGTTTTATTAAAGATTTCTCCTGCCCGTTGTATGGTCTGATTTTCCACTCTTTCATAACAAAATTATAACACAGAAAAGTTAATATTTCTTAAATTATTTAAAGTTTTTTATAACTTTGCCGTTAATATATAAAAAAAGGAGGGTATATTTATGGAAATTAAAGGTACATCAGCTTACACATCAGCTTCAAAAATTGCTCAGGATGATGAAAAACAAAAAGAGCAGGAATTAGCTCAGGAAAAAGAAACTGCCCAAATCTCCAAAGATGAAAACGATACGGCGGAATTTTCAAGAACCGATTTTGATGAAGCGGACGTTGAGGAAAAAGCCCGAAATTATCTGCAAAATATACTTATCGGCAATCTGACGGAAGAATCACAAGCATTGATAGAACAATATTTAGCGGAATTTGATGTTGCAAAATTTATAAGAATGTACGGCCCTTTTACATCAGCATCCGAAATATCCGCTGCAATGTATGCTGCAACCGCAGGATTAATAAAATATCAAGAAGAAGAATAAAAACTTTATATATAACCTGAAAAATAACATAACTACCTGCGCAGAGGGCAGACGGCTTTGCCACAGCTTTATGCATTATCTAAAAAATAACATGAATATCTGCACAGGGAAGGAGTGGGCTTCGCCACTATCGGATGTATTCGTAAGGTTTACTTCCCGCAGCTTTGTATAAACTTATTGCATCAAGCATACATTCAACTTTCTGTTGAGAAACAAGTTTCTCTATTGAAAGCAGATTTTCTTGATATTGGATTAAATCCAATTTAGATATTGTACCTTGGTCATATTTATGTTCATTATAGCCGTATTCTGATTTTTCAAGGTTGTATTGTTTAAGTGTCCGAGACATTTTATCTTTGTCCAACCTTGAAGCTACAAGAGCATCATTGACTTCCTGAATGGATGTCAAATTAGTTTTGTAATAGTTTTGCAAAACTCTTTCATAAGCAGCTTTTTTCATTCTTAAATTGGCAATTAATGAACCGCCGGTAAATATTGGAGCCATGATACCGCCTGCAACGCCTAAAAGCATATTTTTTGTTGTAAACATGCTTCCCAAATCATTTGCATTAAACAGTCCGCCGCCTAAAATATTTATTGAGGGCAAAAATTCTTTTCTTGCAATTTTTACATCAATACCGGCTTTTTCAACCATCAATTCAGCTTTCATGTAGTCCGGACGGTTCATAATGATTTCCGACGGGATTTGTGAAGGAACAGCAAGTTCATAATTGATATTATCTAAAGATGTTCTTTCAATACTGTCTGAATTTTCGGGACTTTCACCGATGAGAACGCAGAACTGATGGAGCTGTTGTTCTCTTTGCTTTTTCAATTCGATTAAATCCGTCTGTCCCTGAACAAGAGATTTATTTGCCTTAATTGTATCGGCAGTAGAGGTTAAACCTTCTTTATTTCTTGCAAGCATGAGGTCATATATATCTTTTCTTAAACTTACAATTTGTTCCTGTAAATCTATAACTTTATCCAGAGTAACTATATTAAAATATGAAGCACCAACGGCTGAAGCAACGGCAATATAAGCAGCTCGTTCATCCATTTTTGAGCCTTCATAAAGTTTTTTTGCGGATTGTGTTTTATTTCTGTTTTTAAGAAAAATATCGGCTTCATACTGAACCACCATAGGCACACCGAAGTTCATGGTCGTCTTTGTCATGCCGGGCATTTTTATAAGTCCCGGTCCGAAACCGGCAGTAACGGAAGGGAGTTCCGATGCAAGCTGAGCACGGACATTTTGATAATATTCATCAACGTTCAATGTTGCCATTTTAAGGTCATAGTTATTAATTATAGCTTTTTCTATATAACTCTTTAAAATATCATCATCAAAATTTTCCCACCAATTCAAGTTAACATAAGCAAATTTGTAATCATCGGAAACTTTTTTGTTCTTTTTGACCATGCTTTTAAACTGTTTGGGTTGAGCTGCGCTCTTATCTTCTATTGCAAATGCGGGTGTAAAATTTACACTTGCGAAACTTACCAATAATGCTGTTACAATAATCTTTTTCACGTGTTTAATTTCCTTGTTTATTAACTGCTTGACTTTTAATATAACAAAATGCTAGCATATTATTGTTGTAAATGCAACAAGTATTTTTTTACAACAATAATTCAAATAATAATCATGACTGAAATAATGCATTACACAGACAGTATACATTATGAGCTGGAACAAAACGCAAGGTTGTTAAAAAAGTTGTCCCTTCAGCTTTTCAATGATTTAAAAATAAGTTTATCGCCTGATGAGTATGTTACACTTGACACAATTTTAATAAACAAAAGTATATGTCAGAGAGATTTGGCAAAACTCATTTTGAAAGACAGAGCAAACACCGGAAGAATTCTTAACAGTCTTGAGAGTAAAGGGCTTATTGAAAGATGTGCCGATACAAAAAATAACAGACTTGTCAAAAAAACATCCGTTACTCAAAAAGGTGAGACGGAACTGGAAAATATAAATCATAAATTGAAAACATATATGAAAGGAACTATCCGAAAAATTGCATCGGATGAAGTTGAAAAAGTAAAAAATGTATTGAAAAAGTTTAGATTAAATTTGGAAAAAGCAGTAAACATTAATATATGAGGTAAACATGGAAGAACAAAAAACAATTGAACAAAATACACAGGAAGAAAATCACAAAAAACCTTTTAAAAGATTTTTTGTAATCGGTATAGGAATAGTATTAGCATGTGCTGCTGCATATTTTATTTATGATGCGGTGGCATTTCAAACTACAGATGATGCTTATGTGGAAACAACAACCGTTCAGGTAGCACCGAGAGTAAGCGGTCAGATTACGGAAGTTTACATAACCGATAACCAAAAAGTAAAAGAAGGTGATTTGGTTGCAAAAATTGATCCGGCAGATTATGAAATCAAACTTGCACAGGCAGAAGCAAGATATGAAAGAACTCTTTTAAATCAAAAGAATGCAAAAGCAAATTATATAGCTTCCCAATCCAATATTGATACGGCAAGAAAAGATTTGGAAAGATATCAAAATTTGTACGCACAAGGCGCCGTTTCAAAACAAACTCTTGATAACGCTCAGGCAAAATTCGATGCGGCTCAGGCAAATTTAACACAGTCGGATGAAGCATTGCTATCAGAAAGCGGTAATAAAGTTGCTGATGCTGATTTGAAAGAAATTAAGGCTTTGAGAGATAAAGCAAAACTTGATTTGGGATATACAAATATATATGCACCTCAAACCGGTACGGTATCTTCAAGACGTGTTGAAAAAGGTATGTATGTCAATGTCGGAACTCCTTTGTTTGTAATAGTTCCGGAAAATGTATGGATAGTTGCAAACTATAAAGAAAATCAGCTTCGTAAAATGAAACCCGGCCAGGAAGTTGATATAAAGATTGATACTTATCCCAATCACACATTTAAAGGCAAAGTTGACAGTATACAACGTGCTTCGGGTGCAAAATCCAGTCTTTTCCCGCCGGAAAATGCAGTAGGTTCCTTTGTTAAAATTGTTCAAAGAATACCTGTTAAAATTGTATTTACGGAAAAAATCAATCCCGAAGAATACAATATTGTACCGGGAATGTCTGTAGTACCCAAAGTCAGAATAAAATAACCCTTGGAAGTTAAAAGAATGTCTCAAGAAACAAACCTTACAAGTGAGGAATGGCAGCCGTCAGGAAATCCGTGGCTTATGCTAATGCCTGTTATGACTGCAACATTTATGTATGCGTTAGATGAAACAGTTGCTAACGTAGCATTACCTCATATTGCGGGTTCATATTCCGTAAGTTCGCAGGAATCAATCTGGGTTTTGACAAGTTACTTGATGGCAAGCAGTATTGTAATTCCGATGATTGATTTCTTTTGCAAATTTTTCGGACGTAAAAACTTTTTTATGCTTGGAGTTTTTATATTCACCATTGCATCTTTCTTATGCGGAATTTCAACTTCAATAGGCATGATTGTTCTTGCACGTGCAATGCAGGGTATAGGCGGCGGTTGTTTAATGCCGATGGCACAGGCAATAACCATGGAAAGTTTTAAAGGTGAAGCAAGAAATAAAGCAATGGCGTTATTCGGGCTCGTTGTAATTTTTGCACCTATTCTCGGACCTGTCATGGGCGGATGGATTACGGAAAACTGGTCGTGGCCGTATATATTTTTTATAAATGTGCCGATTGGCTTTTTTTGTATAGCATTGGCAAAAAAATTCCTTGAAGATCCGCCTTATGCAAAAAAACAGAAAAATATCCACCTTGATAAGTTTGGATTTTTATGGCTTTGTGTATGGCTTGTGCCGTTACAGATTGTTTTTGATAAAGGTAATGATGCGGATTGGTTTAATGCTCCATGGATTTGCTGGTTTTCCGCCATAGCTTTAACCGGTTGTGCATTATTCTTTTACACCCAAATAAAAGGAAAAAATCCGCTTGTTAAACTTGATGTATTTAAAGATGTAAACTATTCAACCGGAACGGTAATGCTTATTATGGTAAATGCCGTAATGCTTGCATCAGTGGCTATATTGCCTCAAATGCTTCAGATAATGCTTGGTTATGACGCTTTTCTGAGCGGCGTTGCCATAATGCCCAGAGGCTTAGGCTCGCTTGTGGCTCTGTTATTCTTTGCGGTTGTCGGCGGTAAACTTTCATACAAGACATACGGGGTAATTGGTTTAATCTGTTTGAGCGCGGGCGGATGGATGCTCGGACTTTTGAATTTACAAATAAATCCGATGAATATCGCCGTTCCAAACTTCATATTCGGTATCGGGCTTGTACTTTCATTTATGCCGATTACAACACTTTCATGTATTACTTTGAAAAACGAGCAAATGACAAATGCATCCGGATTGCAGAACCTTTTAAAAACAATCGGCGGTGCTATCGGAACTTCGCTTGTTGCAACAATGCTTTCAAGATTTTCACAGGTTCATCAAAACGGACTTGTCAAGAATATGAATGAACTCAATTCTGTTTATGCTGACAGATTGAGTATGTATGCCGGTTCATTTATAAATCAGGCAGGTGATATGCTAAATTCAGCTTATATGGGTGCAAAACTTTTGTATAATCAACTTATACAGCAGTCTATGTTTTGTGCTTATATGACAACTTTCAAGATATTTGCGATTGCATGTTTTATTTTAGTTCCATTTATGTTTTTATTAAAGGGAGAGAACAGAACAGCCGAATAAGATTTAATTTATTAATATGAGTGAACAATTACAAGAACAAGAATGGAAACCTTCAATAAATCCGTGGGTAATGGTAATACCCGTAATGCTTGCGGTATTTATATACGTGCTTGACGGAACAATCGGAAACGTTGCGCTTCCTCATATGGCGGGAAGTTTTTCAGCTACGCGTGATGAATCCATGTGGATTTTGACAAGCTATTTGATTGCCGCGGGTATAGTTATTCCGGCTGTTGATTTTTTCAGTAAACTTTGCGGACGTAAAAACTTTTTTATAATCAGCATAATGATGTTTACAATAGCTTCCATGCTTTGCGGTATGGCAAAAAATATTGAATTCATGATATTTGCCAGAATATTGCAGGGTTTTGGCGGCGGGGGAATTTTGCCGATATCACAGGCAATTATGATAGAAAGTTTTCCGAAAGAATTGCGTGCGCGAGCAATGGCGGTTTTCGGAATGGGAATAATTATTGCGCCTATTTTAGGGCCTGTTATGGGCGGATGGATTACCGATAATTGGACTTGGCCGTGGATTTTTTATATTAACGTTCCTCTTGGGTGTTTAGCCGCACTTTTGTCAAAAAAACTTATTGAGGATCCGCCTTATGCAAAAAGACAAAAGAATGTAAAAATTGATGCAAAAGGCTTCTTTTACTTGACGATTTGGCTTATAACCCTTCAAACCGTACTTGATAAAGGCAACAATGCGGATTGGTTCAATGCTCCTTGGATTTGTTGGACATTTGGAGTTTCTTGTATTGCATGTATTTTATTTTTTCATTCACAGATTACAAACAAAGATTCTTTGATTGACCTATCAATTTTTAAAGATTGGAATTTTTCTTCCGGAACATTTATTCAGGTGGTAATTCAGGCTGTATTGTATGCATCGCTTGCAATATTGCCTCAATTTTTGCAGAATATGATGGGTTATACGGCATTTTTAAGCGGTGCAACAATGATGCCGAGAGGTTTCGGAAGCATGATTTCAATGGTTCTTGTCGGAACTATATCAAATAAAATTGATAACAGACTTCTTGTTATTATCGGACTCTCTTTAATCGGTTCATCTTCTCTTGCTTTCGGTTTATTAAACCTTCAAATATCAAGTATAAATATCGTTATACCAAACTTTTTTATGGGAATGGGAATGGGATTGTCTATGATTCCGATAATGAATTTATCCATTGACACTTTAAAAAACGAACAGATGACAAATGCAACGGGTATTCAGAATTTGCTTAAAAACATAGGCAGTGCAATAGGAACATCTCTTGTTGCAACCATGCTTACAAGATATGCACAGGTTCATCAATTTATGCTTGTCGGAAGATTGAATGATTTAAACCCCGCATACATTGAACATGTACAATCAACAGCGTCAGCACTTGCACAATATACACAAACCACCGTTGCACATTATATGGCTCAATTTTCATTATACGGTCAATTGATACAGCAATCGACTTTATGGGCATTTATTGATTCGTTCAGAATTTTCGGGTTAATGTGTTTTGCGGTAGTTCCGTTATTGTTCTTTATGAAAAAAATCAAAAAAGTTGAAGACATACACTGACATAAAAAATACCGGCATCATTTGACACCGGTATTTTTCAGGCAACAATTATACTGCGGCTATTCGTTACAGCCAAATGCAATTGTTATGTGTTCTCTCGGGTTAACTGCAGATATTTTGTATCCGCGGGGGTCAACAAGGTAAGCAAATTCATCGCCTGTAGTTTGGAATAATCCCATTGTACCCGACAATGCCGTTCTTGTTACGTCAACAGGAGCTTTTACGGTTTCCCAAATTCCGTCGCCAAGGTTACGTGCAGCTGCACCAAATTGTCCTTGGAATACGTGACCTAACATATAACCTGCATCATTTGATACGTTTTCTACAGCGTTACCTAAGTTGGTAACAACACCGCCGACTGTTCTGCCTGCGATACCTACCAAAGAACCGGCAAGTGTGAACGGAGCTTCAACCAATCTTGCTACAGGGTTAACCTGTTTTGATTTGTTAACCTGTGCCTGCAAAATTTGTTTCGGCAAGTTTGCTTTGCAATCACCGTTTTTGATAGAAGTGAATGATAATTTCAATGCACCTTTATCGCAGCCTGACGGTCTGATAACTTCGACAACCTGACCTGTTACGGTTGAACCGCAAGGATATGTAACACCGTTAATTGTAACATCTTCAAGAGTGTTAGCTCTGAAGTATTGTCCTACGTGTGAAGATTTTGCAGTTAATTGGTCAATCATTTTAACTTTCAATGTAGGAATTTTAACGATTTCTTCCTGTTCAACAAAAGCATTTTTGTTTACGGGACATGCAGGGCAAATATCGTTTGCTGTTTTCGGGTTAGTATCATAACCTAAAGCAACGCGGACTGTCTGCATCATTGCCGCAACTTCGGCACGTGAAGCTTCTTTGTTCGGCATAATCATATTCGGGTTAGGCATATCTTTTAATGCACCGTTTTCAAGTGATTTTGCAACCGGTATTCTTGCCCAGTTAGGAACGGATGCACCGTCAGAATATCTGCTTAAGATTTCATCCGCTTTGCATTGGTCGATATCACAAGTCATACCTTTTGCAATTGTTGATAAAGCTTCCACTCTTGTAACGGGGTGGTTAGGTTTAAATCTGCCGTCAGGATAACCTTTAAGCAAATCTTCATCAACGGCTTTTGCGATTGCGGGGTTTGCCCAGTTGCTCATGGGAACATCTTTAAACAAACCTTCACGGGGCATATCAGCCTTGTCTAAGTTGAATCCTTTAACAAGAATTGTTGCAAATTCAGCACGTGTAATATTTCTGTTAGGTTTGAAATAACCGTCAGGGTAACCGACAACAACATCATTTATTGCAAGTTTATCGATGTCGCATGCCGCCCAAAAACCGTTCGGGACATCGGGAAATTGACATCCGCCGAAGTTTGCCGCAGCACCGGTTGTCTGCGGAAATACCTGATTAGGGATTTCGTAAGGGACGAAAGACTTTTTTAATGCATCAATTGAGTTTGTTGATTGAAAATCAATCGGGCAGTTGTTACCGTCCATTATTCTTTCGTTTCTGTCAATCGGAATACCGTTATGTCTTGTAGGTGCTTCGTTAAGGCAGGGCATTTGAGAAGCCGCACCTGTTACGTTCCCTGCTGAAGATACTGTAGTTCCGTTTACTGCTGAGGACAGAACTCTCGGTGTTCCGAGTAAGGGTGTGTCTGTAGAAAAGATTGAATTTGCAGGTTGACCTACATAGTTGTTGGTTCCGTAAATTGCGTTAGGATAACCGTAAACTTGTTTCATATCTTTTCTGTCGGGTTTGCCTGTTTGAGGGCATAAAGCACATGCAGGTTCTGCCGGTTTGTCACAGCTGACTTCATCGGGACATCCGCAATCAGGTTTCTTTTCTTCACACGGGTTGTCGCAAGGATCAGCTTTTTTGCATCCGCAGTCAGGTATAGGTTTTTTGCATTTATCGCATTTCGGTACCTGTTTTTCACACGGACATGCACCGCCTGTTACTACAGGCATTGCTTCCTCAATCGGGCAGGCAGGGCCTGTTACTGTCGGCAAAGGCTCTGCACAAGGGCATGCAGCCATTGCCTGATTCAAGGAACACGTTGCTATTCCAACGGCAATTGCAGCTGCCACAGTAAGTTTTTTAATAGTCATTTTTACCTCCTTGTGTTGCGGGATTTTTTTCTAAAAAACCCAAAAAACGTCGTTAAAAAACTGATACTTGATTATGTACTTTATTCAATGGGATAAACATTACCGCAAGAGGTTATTCATCTGGATAGTTTTATTAATTGACTTTGTTTAAAATATTATTTATTATTTTGCTATGAAAAAGCTTTTAGTATTTATTTTATCATTTTTTTGCTTATTTTTATGCGGATGCGGTAAGAAAAAAGTTGTTCAGGATGATTTATCCGTAATCGAAAACAGAGGAAAAATTATTGTCGGCGTAAGAGAAGACACTTTTCCTTTCGGTTTCAGAAACAAAGAAGGTAAACTTGACGGTTACGATATTGATTTGTCAAAATATATTGCGTTATGTCTTTTGGGCAGCGAGGACAAAGTTGAATTTGTTCCAGTGACGGCACAAAACAGAATTTCCAAACTCCTCTCGGGTGAAGTTGATATTCTTATTGCTACAATGTCAATAACAAACCACAGACAGGTGATTTTGAATTTTTCAAACCCTTATTATATTGCAGGACAAGCCATAATGGTTAATTCTTCCTCAGATTATCACGCACTGGGCGATTTTAAAGGTAAAAAATTAATAATTGTATTCGGATCAACCGGAGAACAAAATTTAAGAACAAATGTTCCGGAAGTTGAAGTTATGGGATTTAAAACATACAATGATGCATTCGACGCATTAAAACAGAGAAAAGCTGACGGAATTGTGGCTGATGATACCATTCTTCTCGGTTATGCTTTAAACGACAAATCCGTAAGACTCCTTCCAAAAAGGTATTCGAAAGAACCTTATGCCATTGCTTTCAGAAAAGATAAGTTATCGGAAAGATTAATGACAAAAATTAACTATGTCATTGATAATATGGTCAATACCGGAAAACTTATCAAACTTCAGGAAAAATGGGAAGTTAAAAATTGATTACCTGATTTGAACCGGCATTATTAATCCGACAAAGTCCTCATCACTTGCGGGTTTAAACATTGTTGCCGAAAGCGGTGTATTTAATCCTATTTTTACATCGTCACAATCAATATTTTTCAATGCTTCAAGAACATATTTATAATTGAATGCAATGGTCAAATCTTCACCGGTATAATCTATATCAAAACTTTCTTCAGATTTACCCGAATCCGGTGTATCCGCAAGAAGTTTTAAATTATTATGACTAAATTCCAATTTAACAATGCTTGTTTTTTCGTTAACCATAATAGAAACACGTTCAAGTGCCGATACAAATTTTGAAACATTTACAACGGCTTCTTTCGGGCTTTCCTGCGGTATTAATTGATTGTATTTCGGGAATTGTCCTTCAAGAAGTCTTGAAATTGTTGTTGTTGTTTCAGATTTAATAATTATTTTTGACTTTTCGGTATAAATCTTTATTGTATCTTCTTCAATAAATGCACTCATTTTAATGAATTCATTAAGTGTTTTGGAAGGAATAATGAGTTGTTTTGAGTGGTTGTCTTTGTTATCAATCTTTTCTCTTACTCTTGCAAGACGGTTTCCGTCAGTGGAAGCAATTTCAAGCGTATTACCCGAGATATCGCAAACAATACCCGACAAAAGATTGCTTGTTTCATAGCTTGCCGCAGCAAATCCCGCTTTTTTAACGGCTTTTACAAACGGTCTGATTTCAATATCAAAACCTTCCGCAGAATCTACATTCACGGCAGAAAGTTCTTTCGGAAATTCTGATGCGGAAATACCGATAATATCAAATTTTGAATTTTGGCAGGTGACTTCAACCGAATTTTCGCCTTCATTCATATTAAATGTAATTAATTTGTCGCCGAGTTTTGAAACGATTTCATTTAAAGTTCTGGACGGCAGAGTTATTTTACCTTCTTCTTCCACTTGAGCATTAACAAGTGCAATAACCGTAAAATCCAAATCCGTAGCGGTTAATCGTATCGTTCCTTTATCAACGGTTTCAATAAGAATATTTAGCAGAACCGGCTGTAATGCTTTTACCGATGTCGCTCTTTCAACTATTTTTATACCGTTATACAAATCATCTTTTTTTACAACAAATTTCATACATACTCCTTCTTACAAGAAAATTATACAAAATCAACGGACAAATAAAAGTAATTATCTGAAAATTTTACTTTTTTTAGCAATTGGTAAATAATCTTTTGATATTGTCGGTTTAGTAAAACCGACCTACATAACCAAGGTGACGGGTGAAACAATTGTTATTTCACCTATCCTGCTTTCTAAATAACAAACAATTCTTTTTATTATAAATATATTAATAATTAAATAATATATATAATAATCATAATAACCTTTAAAAATTTGTAGAAAACCATCTGAAATGAAGTTATGACAGGTTTTATTTTGTAGGAAAAACAGTAGAAAAATATATTAAAAAAAAGTAGAAAAAAAATAAAATCACACAAAAAAACAAAAATTGTAGAAAAAAACATACTTTTCTACAAAAAAACATGTACTTTTCTACAATTATGATATAATTCTGTCATGGATACAAAAAGAGCAATAAATTATTTTAAAAACGGACATTCCTGTTCTCAAGCCGTCATAAAAACAGCAATTGAAGAAGGACTTTGTCCGGAAACATTTTATTCGGCATCGACAGCATTTTCGGGCGGTATGTCCTCGGGATGTATATGCGGAACACTGGCTGCCGCACAGATGATTGCGGGATTTTGTTTTCCCGAAAGTGCAAGAGAAATTTCCGCAAGTATTGTTGAAGAATTTAAGAAAAGGAATAAAGTAACCTGTTGCAGAATATTATCAGCCGGATTGGAAGGCAAAGCCAAAAAAGAACATTGTTCAAAATATGTTTCGGATGTCTGTGAAATACTAAACGATTTGTTAAAGGTAAAAGTATGAAAAAATTTGATAAATTAAATTTTATAACAGCCGGAATGCCGTTAAGAACAGGAAACGGAACTTATCCTGATGCATTTGATATTTTGAAAGAGATGAAATTAGACGGTATGGAATTGGAATTTGTCCACGGTGTAAGAATGAAAGAAGAACACCGTGAATATGTAAAAACCATGTCGAATGATTTTGCAATAACTGCACACGGACCTTTCTATATAAATTTGAATTCCCGAGAGCCGGAAAAAATTGATGCCAGTGTGCAAAGAATAATTGACACAGCATCCGTTGCATTTCAGGCGGGAGCATTCAGTATTACATATCATGCGGCATTTTATATGGGACAGGACAAACAGACGGTTTTCAATCAGGTTAAAGCTCAAACCAAGCGGATAACGGATATTTTGGATAAAGAAAAAACAGAAGTATGGGTTCGTCCCGAAACAACCGGAAAAGGTACTCAATGGGGAGATTTGGATGAAATAATAAACCTTTCCAAAGAGTTTGAAAATGTTTTACCTTGTATTGATTTTTCTCATCTTCATGCGCGGACAAACGGTGAAATAAATTCGTATAATGAATTTTGTTCAATCTTTGAAAAACTCGGAAAAGAATTGGGAAGCTACGCTCTTGAAAATTTTCACGGACATCTTGCAGGGATCGAATACACTGCAAAAGGTGAAAAAAATCATCTTAATCTTGAAAATTCGGACATGAATTACAAAGATTTGCTGAAAGCCATGAAAAAGTTTGAAATTAAAGGTGCTCTTGTATGCGAAAGTCCTAATATTGAAGATGATTGTAAGCTTTTAAAAGATTATTATTTATCACTTTAATTTCATGCTATAATTAAAATCATGAAAAAACCCGTTGTAGCGATAGTCGGCCGCCCGAATGTGGGAAAATCAACACTGGTAAATCGTTTGGTAGGAACAAGAAGTTCCATAGTAGATGATTTGCCGGGAGTAACGCGCGACAGAATTTATTTTGATGTCGAATGGCAAAATAAACAGTTTACAGTAATTGATACAGGCGGAATAATTCCCGATGATGAAGATGAAATTATGGTTTCCATATTTGACCAGGCAAAAATCGCTTGCGAAGAAGCCGATAAAATAATTTTTCTTGTTGACGGAAAAGAAGGTGTAAATCCTGTTGATTATGATATAGCAAATATTTTAAGACAATCCGGGAAACCCGTATTTCTGGCGGTAAACAAATCCGACAACCCTGAATCTTTGTTAATGGTAAATGATTTTTATTCATTATCAATGGGTGATCCGATAGGTATTTCCGCATTACATGGAAGCGGCGGAGTCGGTGATTTGCTGGATTTGGTAACCGAAAATTTTGAACGGAATCTTGAACAAAAAGAAGACAATACAATAAGAATTGCCATAGTCGGCCGCCCGAATGCCGGAAAATCTTCCATCGTAAATTCAATTCTTAATGAAAAAAGAGTAATAGTTTCCGATGTATCGGGTACAACACGCGACAGCATTGACAGTTACGTAAAAGTAAACAACAGAGATTTTGTAATAGTTGATACGGCCGGTATAAGAAAAAAATCAAAAGTTGACTGGGGTGTGGAAAAATTTGCGGTTGACAGAGCAATCCGCTCAATTCGCGACTGCGATATTGCACTTCTTGTAATTGACGCTTCACAAGGTATTTCGGATCAGGATAAGAAAATAGCTTCTATAATAACCGAAGCGGGAAAAGGCTTGATTATTGCAATTAATAAGTGGGATTTAATCGAAAACAAAAAATCAAATACCATAAATCAATATGACAAAAAACTTGCCAATGAAATACCGTTTTTGGAATTCGCACCGAAAATTTATATTTCCGCCGTAACAAAACAAAGGTTAAACAATATATTTACGGAAGCGGAAAAAGTTTACTCAGAGTGTACAAAAAGAATTTCAACCGGACTTTTAAACAAAGTTATAAAAGAAGCTTATATGCTTAATCCGCCGGCATCTTCAAAAGGTAAACGGCTAAAAATAATGTATGTTACCCAAACGGGAATAAAGCCTCCGCATATAGTAATTTTTGCTAACAACGCGGATTTGATGAAAGACCATTACAAACGTTATGTGGAAAACAAATTGAGAGAAGCTTTCGGATTTTTCGGCACTCCCGTAAAGCTTTCAATACGTGAACGTTCGGAAAAAAAATAAAGAGGTTATTTACCTCTTTATTTTACTAATTCTGCCGTTACAATGTCAGCCATTTCATTAAACATATCGTTTAGCGGGGTTGTAATATCAACAATAGTTTGACATTGAATTTTTTGAAGTTCATTATCAATTGATTTCGGCGCTTTAACGGTAATGCTTTCAAATACACCGTTTTCAAGCTGTTTTAGTAAATCTCTTGAAAAATCTCTCGTACTTCTTAATGAAGATAGGATTGCACTGTCAATTTTAAATAAATCCTGTGAACTTAATTCGGTTTTTAAAATCCTGTCAGCGCGTTCGGCATCAATAATTTCTTTCAAAATAATGTTTGATGCTGCGGTTGAATCCGTAATAGTTTTTGATTCCATTTATTACCTCCGATTTGTATATTTATTCACGGAAGCATGCTCCAAAAACTTTAATAAAAATTGTGAATTGTAACATTTAATTTACAAATAATTTTTTGCAAAAAAGAAGTCTTGTCATAGACAAGACTTATAAATATACATTTACCCCACACTTTTTATAACATGAAACGAAAAATTTGTCAACCATGAATATGAATTTTATTTAAGTAATCCTTCCGTTTCGTTAAACATAACCATGTAAAAATCAGGACTGGTCATATTGGGATTTTTTTTCATAAACTTAAAAACATCAAATTTTTCAAGGTAGTTATCGAGTTTTTTGATAATCTTTTCATTTCCTTCGTTTTCACTTTTCAATTTAGCAATATAACTTTGTGTCATGGAAATAATATCATCTTCCGTCAATAGCGGGAGTCCCCCTATTTTAACTTCATCGGGTTCATCTTCTTCAATATATTTTTTAAGTTCTTTTTTGGGTTCTTCTTTCTGCCTTTTTCCGTTACTGTCCGAAGAAGTGGATGACTGAACTATTCTGTTGAAGGGATTGTTTACGTTATTGAACATGAAAAATACCTCTCAAATTTTTTAATCGGTATATTTTAATAAAAACTTTAATTAAATCCTCTTAACGTAGGAGAAAATTATTGAAAAATCTGTGTAAATATGTTAATATAACAATAAAAAACGAAAGGATTTTATATGAAAAAGTTTAGAGGTTTTACATTATCGGAACTTATGGTTGCCCTTGCAGTAATCGGTATTTTGGTAGCGATTGTAACTCCGGCAATATTTAAAAACAGACCAAACAAAAATAAAATGATGGTTAAAAAGAGTTTTTATATTGTGGAACAGGTTGTCAGTACAATGATTAACGATGACAATATGTATCCCGATATGCGCAGTAATTGCGGAAGCAATTACACCGAAGAAACAAGCGGTGTAACAGTTACGGATGACAAAAAATGTTACTGGGGTTTTGATGATACCAGAAAAGTTAATTATGAAGGAGAAGATGCATCCGGCAGTAACAAATTCTATGAATTATTCAAAAACAGAATAAATTATAAAAGTGAAGATTCAACAAATCATGTATTTTATACATCTGACGGTGTAAAATGGGATTTGAGCGGAACTATAAATGCTTGGAAGTCTCACAAAAAGAAAGTCGGAACATTTGATGATTCCAGTCCGGAAGCCGGTAAAGGTATAATCAAAATAGATGTAAACGGTGCTGATGCTCCAAATAAACGGTGTGCGTCAGGCGTTGAAGATTGTGACCAATACAATGTGGAAATACTTGCAAACGGAAAACTGAGAATTGATCCGGCAGATGTAAAAGCATTGGAATACGTAACAATCAATACATCAATCAGAGATAGTCAATAAGCAATCGAATAATCGCGCCCTTAAAGGGTGAGGAAAGTCCGTGCATTCAAGGACAGGCAGCCGGAGAAAGTCCGGACGGCGTGAGCCGGTGGAAAGTGCCACAGAAATGACAGACTGCCGATGGACAAAAGTCACAGGCGATGGTGCAACGGTGAGTTAAGAGCTTCACCTGCGATATCGAAAGGTATCGGTCAAGGTAAACCCCTGCAGAATGCAAGATCGAGTCGAAGGTTAAGGGTTGTCCGCCCGCTTCGGAACAGATCGCTGAAGATCGGAAGTAATTCCGATATAAGACAGATGATTATTTAGAAACAGAACACGGCTTATGAGTTGCTTATTTTTTAAAAACCCGAAAGGGTTTTTTTTATAAATAAAAAATGTTCCGGAAATATTTTAATCGGAAATTTTATATTTTGATGCCTCTTTATTTACGAGCTCCATATATTTTTTGTTATTTTTTTCCGCAAATTCCACTGCTTTTTTTCTGGCTTCTTCCTGTCCTTCATTTTCGGACCAGAAAAATCTTTTTGAATAGCTGAATTTTTCAAGACCGTTTTTTCCGTTTTTAAATACAACCGCACAATATTCGTAAGAATCAGCCGATGGTTTTAAATAACCTACAACTCCGGCTTCGGGGTAAACAAGAACGGATGCGGAAGGGTTTTCCGATTGAATTTGATGTGCAAATTCGGCTGCTCCTTCTGTCGGATTTGTTTCATTTTCAATATTTGAAAGATTCAGTTTAGTGTGCCAATTGCCTATATTTTCATCTTTTAAAACGTAATTGTAATCTTTTGTTTTGCTGTCAGGGTTTGAAAGGTAGTAAGTTTCTCCGTCAAATTTGATTTTATTTTCCATGGCATTTCCTATCTGTGCACTCATAATTAAACCGAGTAATAACGCATTGATTGCTTTTTTCATAAAGGTATCTCCTCGATTTTCATTATGGACGCAAATTATTCGGAAAATAAATTACCCTTAAAGGTATTATCCTCTTTCACAAATTACTCTTGCGGCATGGACACCCGATGCGGAAGCTTGTATAAGTCCTCTTGTTACACCGGCACCGTCACCGATTGCGAACAGATTTTTAACTCCTTCGGTTTCTAACTTATCGGTTAATTTTACTCTTGCCGAATAGAATTTAACTTCTATACCGTATAGCAAAGTGTATCTTGATGCAGCTCCTGGGCAAATTTTATCCAGAGCATAGAGCATTTCAATAATACTTGTCATTTGTCTGTAAGGAATTACAAGGCTTAAATCTCCCGGAGTTGCACTGGTCAATGTCGGATTGATAATACTTGCTTTAATTCTTTCGGGAGTGGAACGGCGTCCGTCAAGCAAATCACCAAAACGCTGAACGAGTATTCCCCCGCCGAGCATATTTGCAAGTCTTGCTATATGCTGACCGTATTGAATGGGTTCTTTAAACGGTTCCGTAAATTTTTCACTAACAAGCAGGGCAAAGTTTGTGTTATTTGTTGTTTTTTCCGCATAACTGTGACCGTTTACCGTTGCAATACCGTTATAATTTTCCTGAACAACTTCTCCGTTCGGGTTCATACAAAAAGTTCTTACTTCATCGCCAAAAGTGGGAGAATGATAAATAAGCTTTGATTCATAAAGTTTATCGGTTAAGGGTTCAAATACCGGAGCGGGAAGCTCAACACGAACACCAACATCAACTGCATTATTTACCATACCGATTTTATTCTTTGAAAATTCATGCGTAAGCCAATCGGCGCCTTCTCTGCCGGGGGCAATAATCGTGTATTGCGCACATATTGTTTCACCGTTATCAAGCACGATTCCTTTTACCTGACCGCATTCAACAATTAACGATTGAGCGGAAACATCGTTAATAATGGTTATTTTTTTGCTGAGAAAGTCCTGCATATTTTTCAGAACATTTAAACTTCTTTCCGTACCGAGATGTCTTACGGGAGAATAAATGAGTTTTAATTCGGCAAGTGAAGCCTGCCTTTCAAGCTCTCTGAAAGTATTGATATCCGTTCCGAAAACTTCATCCGTTGCTCCGAAATCAAGATAAAGGCTGTCTGAATAGGAAATTAATTCTTCCACTTTTTTTCTGTCCATGTAATCGACAAGATGTCCGCCGACATCGGGAGTTAATGTAAGTTTTCCGTCCGAAAAAGCTCCTGCTCCTCCCCATCCGCAAAGCAATCCGCACTTTTTACAAGTAGGACATTTTTCATAACCTTCACGAAGCAGACATTTCCGCTTCTCTATTTTTTCACCTTTTTCAATTAATACTACTTTCCAGTCAGGTTTTAACTTCATTATTTCTAATGCCGAAAAAATTCCTGCGGGACCGGCTCCGATAATTGCTACGTTATACATCTTATTGTCTCCGATTACTCAACCTTATAAGCCTAACTTAAACAAAGCCGAATTTGAAGATATTATGAAGTTTTTGTTAAGATGCCGAAAATTTTATATTTTCCAAATTGATTTTAAAAGTTGTTAAACCGTATTTGCCGTTACTTTTCATATTTATGTTTAAAGTAAGCGGTTTGCCAAGCTGTGTTTTATTAATAATTTCTCTTAATCTTATTTTTGTATTGTTTATTAAACTATTTACATGATACTTATAATTTTGTTTTGCCGCCATTAAATCAAAACTGGTTTTAGCACCTCTTTCTTTGCATACTGCGCGTTCATATCCGATATTTCTCCCGTAGTTTTGCAGATAATTTGCATGAATTCCGGTTAACAGATATGTATTTTTTTTATTGATTACACAACGTATATAATCCGAAGGTTTGGCTTTTTCCGTTGTATTTGCATAACCTTTGATTCCCTTATTTATATTGTAATCGGGAACAAATTCGGCAAATCTTTCTATAATTGAATACTGGTGTTTATTTTTGCACGGGCCTGCCAAAATTGTGCTTAATTGACGGCAGGATGATTTTATTAATTTTTCATCAAAAGTTTCCAATCCGTCAATAAATACTTTTGTAGGAATGGAACAGGTAAAAGAAGGGTTGTTGCCGTTGATTGCAGAAATCATGACTTTACTCCTTGTTTTCAAATATTAAAACACGTAAAAAATTTTTTTGCGCTGTTTTGTGTAAATTTTTATGAAGATTTTAAATAATCCTGTGCGGTTTTGTAAGCAGTCTTGCATCAACTCTTTCTTTTATTGCACCCTCGGGCTCATAGTAAGGAGATACTGTCATTACTTTTGCCGCAATATCGGGATAGTAATAAATAAATCTCAATTCACTTGATGTCAACGGTTTTTGGGTATGAACATTTGCATAACGCGCAAGTTCAAGAATATTTCTTGCTTCGTGTTCATCTTTAAATTCTATTTCAAGATTGTCATAAACATTTCTAAACCCTTTAATTCCGCCATATTCACCTGTAGTAATCATTCTTCCCGTTTCGATTATTTCAGGCTCGCCTCTGCCCAATTCCTCAAAGTCATACAGTTCATAATTTCTTCTGTCTTTCAAAGCTCCGTCTGCGTGTATTCCCGATTCATGAGCAAAAGCGTTATCTCCGACCGCAGGCTGATTTATCGGTATCGGAACTCCAAATGCATAAGATGTATATTTTGCAAGTTTCCAAGCTTTGCTTAAATCAATGTTTGGATCAATACTGTATCTTCTGCGAAATCCTGCGGATTTCAGCACGGCAAGCAGGCATGAAACCAAATCGGCGTTACCTGCACGTTCTCCCATTCCGTTAACGGCAGTGTTAATATATGCATCAACTCCCGCATCTATTGCGGCACGCGCACCCATTATCGAGCAGGCAACCGCCATTCCCAAATCGTTATGAAAATGCATTTCTATGGGAATATCAACTTCTTTTGCAATTTTGTATATTCTTTCGTAAGTCGTCTGCGGATCTTCAAAACCGAGAGTATCACAATATCTAAACCGTTTTGCACCGCATTTTTTTGCTTCTTTTGCGTAATGAATTAAAAATTCTATATCACTGCGCGATGCATCTTCCGCGTTTACTCCGACATTTTCCGCTCCCAGAGATATTGCGCATTCAACGGCTTCGCAGGTCATATTAACTATATCCCGCAAAGTTTTCTTGCCCATATATTTTCCGTTAACCATTTGTTCCGATGTTGATTGTGAAAGATTTAAATTTTTTAATTTCGGAACATTTTTGAAAGAAAGTTCTATATCGGCTGCTATGGCTCTCATCCAGCCCGATAATTTTGTTGTTGCAATGACGTTTCTTTCAACAAGTTCAAGATTTCCGTTAAGATAATTTATTTCGTGTTTCGTTGTCGGGAAACCAAATTCGGATTGAGTTATCCCCATATCATCAAGCATAAGATTAATTATGGTTTTTTGTAATTTTGCAAGCCCCAAACGTGAAGTTTGGACTCCGTCTCTGTTCGTTACGTCTACAAAATATATTTTGTTTTCTCTCATTGAAACTCCTTAAAAACTTGATTTTTTTGGTTAAATTATTTACAATGTTAATAGTATGTAACCTTTTGGCATATCTGTCAAGTTTAAATTATGTCTAATACAAAGCAACTGGAAAAAAAGATTAATAAAGAATACAAAACAGGCAATGTGAAACATGCTATTGAACTTTGCCAAATCGGTTTGCAGGATGATCCTTCAAATGCGGATTTACATATCAGACTCGGAGATTTATATCTTGCTTGGCATTTGGATATTTATAATTCCTGCAGATATATTGACGAAGCTATTACGGAATATCAAAGAGCGCTGGAAACATGTATAGATTCGGCGGAAATTTATTTTAAGATAGGTCAGGCGCATTATTATAAAGGTGATTTGGATAAAGCCATAAATTACCTTGACCATGCGGTTTCAAAAGATAATAAGTTCGGAAAAGCATACTATCTTCTTGCGGAAACGTATACAAAGAAAGCAAGATTTTTAGAGGCGGAAATTTATGCCAAAAAAGCAATTAAAGCTATGCCTCTTTCTTGTTCACGCGGACATTTTCTGCTTGCGGCACTGCATAATATTTCTTCCGCAAGAAATTTTAAAAATGCTGTTTTATCCAAATTTGAACTGCTGCTTTCAATATTAACTCTGCCTTTTGACGGATATGCCGTTGCAAATGTTTGTAAAATACTGTCTTACGTAAGATTTTTGCCGTTAATGTTTAAAGGAGCTTTTCTTGTTCAGATAAACAGGCTTGATGAAGCATTGGAGTTATATAACAGCGCAATTGAAAAAGCTCCGGGATTTATCCCGTTGTATTATCTTCTCGGTGATATTTACAGAATGCTCGGACAATTTGATGATGCGATTACCGAATACAAAATGGCAATTTGGTTGGACAGTTTGAATATTCCTGCTTACAAGCATCTTTGTCAGGCTTATGAAGAACAGGGTGATTATGACAGCGCGGTAGAAATTTATGAAAAATTAATTCAAATTATGCCGAATATGCCTGATGTACATTCAAATTTAGCGAATATTTTGTATGTAAAAGGCGATATTGACGGTGCTATTTCACATTTTCAAACCGCAGTTACGCTAAATCCCAAAAAACAGTGGACAAGTATTGTCAATCAAACTCTCGGATTTGTTTATCAGGAATCCAAACAGGATTTGGATGCCGCAATCAGTTCTTATCACAGTGCGTACCTTCAGACTCCCAAAGATATAGGAATTTATATAAATCTCGGCAGTGCTTTTTACGATAAAGAAGACATTAACAACGCATTACAGGTTTATAAAAACGCTCTTGATTTAGATCCCGAAAATGCTCAAATTCATTGCAACCTCGGATTTTTATACTGGGGCAGGGGCGATATTGATGAAGCTATCAAAGAATATGAACTTGCAATAAAATATGACAACGAATATGCGATTGCGTATAACAATATGGGTGTAATATATTTTGATGATTTGGGCAGAGTAAAAGAGGCAAAAGAATTGTTTACCAAATCTATTGAATGCAATCCGAATTATGCACTTGCTCATTTCAATCTTGCCCGTGCCGTTGCTATTTCGGGTGATAAAGTGGAAGCTGCCAAACTTTACCAAATTGCTCAGGACATAAACAAAATTACAAACGAAATCGATCCTCAGGATATTCTTGATAAAATTAATGACCTGTTTAATTAATTTTTTTCCGGGGTTTGGTTAAATCGAAACTCGTTTCAATCATTCCGATTAATATGTCTTTTTCGGCTTTTTCAACGTCAACTTTATTCCAATGAGCTTTGTTCATGTGCCATGCAGGCATGACATAGGGATATTCATCCCTTAAAACAGAAGCTTCCCAAGGATTGCATTTAAGATTTATGTATAATTTATTTTCCAGATAAAAAATTAATCCGAACCATTTGTTATTGCTTTTGTGCCTCATAACCGCCATATCGGGATAATCTTTAAACGGATAAGTTTCCGATGCATCATCAAAAGTTAAACATTGTTTTATTAATTCTTTTCTGTTCATATTAAAGTTCCGTCTAAAACCAGTATAGGAAGTGAAATTGTAAAAGTAGAACCTTCATTGACCTGAGAATATACCGAAACTTTTCCGCCATGGTATTTTTCAACCGTCTGTTTTACAAGATGAAGCCCCAGTCCCGTACCTTTTACGGTGTGAATATTATTTTCAACCCTGTAAAATCTGTCAAAAATCTTTTTCTGAAATTCGGGAGCAATTCCGCATCCTTTATCGGTTACGCTCATTTCAACGGATTCACCGTTCTTTTTTAATTCAACTTTAATTTCCCCGTTTTCCGGCGAGTATTTGATAGCATTTGATAAAAGATTGGTTAATGCTCTTTCTATGCCGTCATAATTAAATAAGAATTCGGGAATATTTTCTTCCTTAAATACATTTATTGTAAGGTTATGTTCTTTTGTAAGTGCCTGAACATTTGCAACACAATTGTCAACGACTTCATAAATATTATTTAAAGATTTTTCCATATCGGCATTGGCTTCCATTCTTGAAAAATCAAGGATATCATTAACCATACCGTTTAATCTTATAATCTCCTGATTTATAGTTCCTATAAATTCTTTTTGAGTATTATAATCGAAATCGTTTCCGAAATTGTATAAAGTATCTATGTAACTTCTCAAAACTGTTACCGGCGTTCTTAATTCGTGCGATACATTGGAAATAAATGTTGAACGCATTTGATCCATTTCGGCTTCTTTTGTCATATCAATAAGGACAATAATATATCCGACATAATCCTTATTCCTTGTGAACATTGGAGAAATTATTGATTTGATAACACGTTTATCCACCTGAATATTAAATTCGAGCGGTTTATTTTCCATAACTTCCAACGGAGTATCTTTAAATTCTTCAATCTTGTCTTTGAAGCAGAAATTACCTTCGGTATCGGTATAATTTTGTATTTTTATATCAATAATTTGATTTTCTTCAAGTTCAAGAAGTTTATGTGCATGATTATTAATTAAAACAACATTATCGTTGTTGTCGCATACGACAACTCCGTTTGCAATACTCATTAAAACCGCTTCAAGTTTGTTTCTTTCAAGTGTAAGCTGTTCAATATTCTGTTCCTCATATAAATGAAGCCTTGCAGACATATTATTGAACGAATTAAACAACTCTTTAACTTCGGAGCTTACATCTTTATCGGTAATTTTGTATCCGAATTCCCCGCCCGAAATTTTGCGCACACCGTTATGCAAAATTCTTAACTCTCTTGTTATAAGATATGTATTTATTAAAATTACAAATGCAAAAACAACCCATGCAACGGTAAAAACAAATAAAAGGGATGCTCTTGTAGTTGTTGATATTCTGTTTATAATACCGCCCGAAAAACCTACCGTAACCGAGCCGATATTTACGTTGTTCTTATCAATCATCGGAGAATTAACCGTGATATCCGGCGATTTTATATTTGCGGAATTTTTGGTTTTATAAACAGGTTTTCCGTCTTTGTCGCGAAATTCAATAAACGCAATATCACTGTGAGATGAAACGATTGCATCGGCATGAGATTTTAAAATATCATAATTTTTTTGTTGATTAAGTTCTACACATTCTATTGCAAGCGCTCTTGAAACAATTTGACCGAAATTTTGATACCCTTCATTAAGCTTCTTTTGAATGTTAAACGAAGCAAAAACAGCTATTGCGACAATAAGAACCGTACTTAATACAAGTCCGGATATGATAAGCCTGTTCTGTGTTGTCAAACTTACCTGCCTGTTATTCATACCCAAAATTATAACATTTCACAACCCGTCAGGCAAGTACAATATTGACTAAAATTCTTTGAAAAATTCATTTAAGTTTATTTTTAAAATTTTTGCAATCTTTAAAAATTGGTATAATGTGGGACATTTCAACCCGCGTTCAATATAACCGATATGAACAGCCGTGCAGTCGGCTTTTTCTGCCAGCTCCTCTTGAGTAAGGCGATTTTTAATACGTTCAATTTTCAGATTTAAACCGTATTTATCTAAAAATTCCTTTTTATCCATTTACAACATTATATTCACTTGACAAAACCCTCTCAACTAACTATATTTATAAATAATAACTATAGTTATAAAAAATATGAAAAAGGAGATATTAATGAAATTATGGTTAAAATTTTACAAAGTTACTTCTAACATACATATGAATTTATCCAATGTTATACAAAGGCAAATCAGGATCGGTGATTATAAACTTGCTGCCTTTACTCTTGCCGAAGTTCTGATTACTCTCGGTATTATCGGTGTTGTAGCTGCGTTAACGATGCCTGCACTTTTAAATGATACAAAAGACCAAGAAATCATAGCAAAATTAAAAAAATCATATTCAATATTTTCTCAAGCCACGACTATGGTTCAGATTGAACACCCGAGTATGGATTGGCAGACGGTAGAAGGCAATTTGGACAATACTAAAACAATTTATGAATATTATAAACCGTTTCTAAAGATTGCAAAAGATTGCGGATGCGGCATGACTGCACCCGGTTGTTGGAGTAATGATGAAACAAAAATATTAAACGGTAAATTAAATTATCAATATGCTCACAAAGCGGGTATAGGTGATACTTATTGTGCTGCAAGACTTGCGGACGGTACAAATATAAGTTTTGATACTTGGACGGGAAATTATCTGGGCATTTTGCCGGCTAATAAAGGTTTCTTTTTTGTTTATATAGATGTAAACGGTGATAAAAGACCGAATGCATTAGGCAGAGATGTATTTTTGTTTGTTATGTTAAATGAAAAAGGTATAATAGTTCCGGCGGGGAATGACAATGATTCCGCGCGCTGTACCAAATCGGACAATACTGCATATGCGGGATTGGATTGTGCGGCAAAAGTTATTAAAGAAGGCAAAATTAATTATTAATCTTATTTTTCATATCAAAGAATTGCCCGAAGATTGTTTATTCAATATAATATAGTCATGAAGAAATTTGATTTTTTCAGACAATTCAGAGATGGTGTTTTAGTAATCAATAAAAAAAATGAACCGGTTTACAAAAACCATACTTTTAAAAGGTGGTTTGAAAATATTGATGTAAAAAAACTTTCTCACAATTCAAGTTTCGATATCTGTCCCCTAAACTCTGAAAACATTGAAATCTATTCTCCCATCTATCATGCAGTTATATCAAAAGAAGATTTTTTTGCCAGAATTTCTTATCAGTCCGAACTTAATAAAATATATTATTATGATTTGCAGGCAATAAAAAAAGGAAATTACACAATAATATTTTTTACGGACGTCAGCGCGCAAAATAAGCTTGATGACATCTATAAACAAAATGAAAAACTAAACGAAAAATATAAAAAACTGATTGAGGAAAATGAGGATTTACAAAAAATTAAACAGAAAGCCCAAAGTCAGGCAATCAGGATTGCGCTGATAAATAAAGTTTCAAACAACATCAGAGAAAGTATTGATATATCTCAAATACTTCAATCGGCTTTGAAAGAACTTGCAATAATGTTTAATGCTTACAAAGCATACTATGCAAAAGCCGACAAAGGAAGTTTTACCGTTCAGGAAGTTTTCGGCGAGAAAAAATCCAAAATGCCCGAAAAAATAAAATTTGACGATAAAACCTTTGAAACTATCAGCAGAAAAGAGATTTCGGTATACAATTCCCTGATAGAATATGTAGATGCAAAACCTTTTAAACAATCCGTTTTAAGAATAGTTGTTCCGGTTCATCATGTGCAAAAGCTTATGGGTGTAATAGTTTTGCTGAGTCATCAAAAACGCGGTCTCGAAGAAGAAATAGATATTTTGGAAGCAATATCCGCACAGCTTTCAAGTGCAATTACACGTGCTGAATTGTACAGGAAAAATATTCAGACGGTAAACGAACTTAAAAACACGTTGAAAGAACTGAAGGAAACTCAAATTCAACTTATAAATTCCGAGAAAATGGCATCATTAGGTCAACTGGTTGCAGGTGTGGCACATGAAATTAATACTCCGGTTGCTTCCATAAAATCAAACAACACAATAGTCGCAAAACTGCTTGATTCAATACAAGACGCCGAATTGAAAGAAATGCTTTCCGATATAAATTCTATAGACAAAGAGGCAGTAAATCGGATAAGCAGTATAGTTACATCTCTGAAAAAGTTTGTAAGGCTTGATGAAGCGGAATTACAGGAAGCGGATATAAATAAAGAACTGGATTTAACACTTGAACTTATCAGACATGAAACCAAAAACCGCATAGAAATTATAAAAAACTACGGTGAAATCCCCGTGATTAAATGCTTTCCAAACATGTTAAATCAGGTGTTTACGAACATATTAATAAATGCCTGTCAGTCTATAGATAACACCGGAACTATTACTGTCAGTACAAGTTTTAAAGATAATTTTTTGACGGTAAGTATAAAAGATACGGGCAAAGGAATTCCCGAAAACCAGCTTGACAAGATATTTACCGCCGGATTTACCACAAAAGGAGCGGGTGTCGGTACCGGCTTGGGATTGGCAATTTGTTCAAAAATAATAGAAAAGCATAAAGGTGAAATTATTGTAAACAGTGAGGTTGGCAGGGGTAGCGAGTTTATTATTACTATCCGCAGTGAGTAATAATTGTGAATTTTTGTTACAAAAATGACACAGCTATAAGCGTAAGACATCAATTTTTAAAAAAACAATTTACCCTTTTTTTGAATTTTCAGAACAAATTCAACACAAAATGAAAAATGTATGTTATATTATAAATATAAAGTGTCAACTTTACCCTTATAGTGGACAGACACATTCAGCAAGGAATTTAATTATTTGCAAAAAAATCAAATGTTAATAAAAGTTAATAAAAGTAGGTAAAAAAGGCAATATTTTATTCTCCATTTTTTTTATTAAATCATAGGTGTAGTAAAATTATTGTGTGTCGGAGGAAAATTAATGACAATTAGTGTGAACAGCAAGAAAAAACAAGTAAAAAAATCTTTTGATGAATTATTGACTGATTTGAAAACAAGTAATTCCGAAAAAGTCAGATATAATGCTGCTCGTGTTCTCGGCGAAATGGGTGATTCCAAAGCCGTTGAACCTTTGATTGATGTACTGAAGCATGACAAGAACGGTTCTGTCAGACTTTATGCGGCACGTGCTTTAGGTGAGCTGGGTGACTGCAAAGCAACTGTTCATTTGATTCAATCTTTGCGTGAAGACAGAAATGTTGATGTAAGAGTTCGTGCGGCACGTGCATTAGGACGTTTAGGCGGTGAAATTGTTGTTGAACCGCTTGTTGAAGCTCTCAATGATGAAAACCCGCAGGTTTGTATTACGGCAACCGATGCATTAATTGAAATCGGTGACGTTGCAACTGATGCTTTGATTGAATCTTTGGATCATGAAAAAGTCAACGTAAGATGTGATGCAACTCGTGCTTTGGGTGAAATCGGAAACAAAAAAGCGGTTGATAAAGTTATCAATATGCTTTATGACGAATGGGTTAACGTCAGAATTTATGCGGTAACTTCGCTGGGTAAATTAAATGATGTTAAAGCTGTTCCGGCTTTGATTGACGTTATGAAAAACCGTTCGGAAAATGAACTAGTCAGAGCGGGTGCTGCAGCGGCATTGGGTGTGCTCAGAGATCAAAGAGCTTTGCTTCCTTTAAGAGAACTTATTATGGAAGCTGAAGAACTCGGAGAATTGGAAGATACGGCTCTGAAATCATTTAAAAAGATTATGGCGGCTAACTGGCAGTCAATCCCCGGTGCTACGGCTCAGAAAAAACCTGCCGGTATCGTATAAAAAACAAAAAGGATTAAAAAAACGGCCGATATCGGCCGTTTTTTATTGCTCAAATTTAAATTATTCTTTTGAATCTTCAGTTTCCGTTCTGATTGATGCTTTGTCGGAACCCAAACTTTTATCCTTAAATTTTTTAACTTGTCTGTCCAATTTATCGGCAAGTAAATCAATGCTTTCATACATTGAATCTCCGGCTTCTTCACAGCGAAGATTGCCTGTATTCATCTTACAATTAACTTCTGCCACATGTTTTCCGGAAGCTGAAGGATTTTTAATAACCGACAAAATAACCTCAATACCTTGTATTTGGTCATAATGATTTGCTACCTTTGAGAATTTTTCTTTTACATAAGCTTTGATAGCGTCGGTAATTTCAATATTTCTTCCGTTTACGTAAATATGCATGTGAACCTCCTATAACATACTGCCTGTATATTATACCACAGAAGTTTTAATTTTTAAAGCCCTAATCTTCAATAATAAATTGCTGTAATTCTACGTTTGGAGTTCCGATAACTCTTACAAGTTCCAAAACCGAGGCTTTCATCTGACATTTTTGAGAAGAACCGCTGAAAAAGTCCCTGTAGAAACATCCTTCGCAATTGCATCCTCTTTTATAACATTCAAGAGCGGTCGGTGTCCATCTTCTGACTGCTACTGCTCTGCCCATATCCCTGCTTCTAAACAATTTATATAATCTCCAATTTTATCTTACCCAAGTATGGCAACCGTGTCAGCTTTTTAAACTGCCAAAATCCCCATTAGCTGTATTTACAGTATAAAAAATAATTGAATTATTTCAAGAGCATAACATGAGATTATTAACATTTGTAACAAACCTTGTAATTACGCGCTTTTTGCGGGTTTTCAAAACCGGCGCATGTTGAAACGTTGTCACGAACATGATTTAAAGATTTAAAATCATGCAAACATGCTCATGGCATGGATTTCCATGATTTGATAATTTATTAAGAATTGTAAAAGATTGCATTAAATAAGCGTTTCGGGCATGCCTTTTTTTAATTTATAAGGCTGATACAAGCCAGTATTATTAATATTAATCCGCCTGATATTTCAAGGATTTTTGACGGGAATGATTTTAGAAACACGGAGAACCAAAAACCGCATAAGGACATAAAAAACGAAACCGTTCCGATAATCAGAGCCGATTTTAAAAGCGGTGTTGAAGTCAAATTCAGATTCACACCTGATGCAAGGGCATCAATACTGGTTGCTATACCGAGTGCAACAAGACATTTCAAATCCATGCAGGTTACATTTTTTTTGGTCTGAAAAGCTTCAATAATAAATTTCATTCCGAGAATCATAAAAATAGCGAATACCAAAAGTTTGCTGAAAGGTTCTATATAACTGCTTAACAAATTAATTCCGAAATATCCCGCACAGGGAAGAAAACCCTGAAAAAAGCCCATACTGCTTGCCAAAAGCAATGAATTTTTGATTTTGTTATTTTGAAAAATCAGTCCTTGAGAAAATGAAACTACCATACAATCAATTCCGAGGACTATTGCTAAAAATATGATTTCAATTAAGTTCAATTTCTACCTCAAACAATCTGTTCCACGGGAATTTATAATCAACATTATATTTAATTTTTAAAAAGCTGAAAACTTTTTCTTCATAAGGTTTCATAAACTTTTTCAATTTTGTAATATCCGGTTTTTCAAGCATTTGACGAACATTTGCCTGATAAGCCCAGTCATCAAGAAGTCTTACGGCTTGAAGTTTTTTTATATCTCCGTTAAATAAAAATTTTGCTTTTGCGGTACATATCAAGCTTCCGAGTGTATTTGCCGAGGTATTCCATCCGCTGTAGCCGAAGAAATTCTCATCACAGCTGTTTTCAAACAGTTGTTTGACGAACTGATTATCGGCACCGTTGGCATATCTGACATCGGCAATCATATATGGTTTTTCGGGTTTTTCCCATTTTGATGAAAACGGTATTGTCGGAATTTTCATAACAATTTCGCCCTGACGTTCTTCAAAATTGTTGACATAAAGAATTATATCCGCATTTTTTTCATCGCTGATTTCACAACCTGCAAGTTCAATTTGAGAATTTACGCTTTGTTCAATTGAAATATCTTCATAATTTGATATCAAATGCTTGTTATCGGGCGACAGAAAAACGGGAGCAATTTTCATTTTACCGTTCATTGCTCTTGCAAGCAGAGTCAAAGGTATTTCATCGGCGCCGGTTTTTACATAACCTCCCAAACGTTCGAGTTCTCTTGCTTCCTGAACGTTAAATCCGTATTCTGCGCAATCATCTTTTGAAAATACAAGAGTTTTAAAGAAGCCTTCTTTTTCCCATTCAAGATAAATTTTATTTATCTCAAAGTTTCTTTTCCTTGTTGCAAGGTAATCATCCAAAATTTCGGAAGGAATCAAGTTTGAAATACAGCTTTCTCTGCCTGATTTGTGGCAGTTTTGCGAGTAATCAAATATCTTTTTCCCCCATTTGTTCCAATACTCTTTTTCTTCTTCATTAACGTTGTTGTTTGAAATTCTCATAACGCTTGAGAATGCGTAAACATCGGCTTTTTGTTTTTTAATAATCGATTTTAATTTTTCTGTACGTGTTTTTATTGTTTCAAAGGTATCCGGCGAACGCCTTGAAGGAATAAGTCCGCCGTATGCAATTGTATCAAGAGAAATTACAAAGGCATCAACCATTTCAAGATTTTCAAGCCATTCAAAAATTTTTTCGATATCCGCAATTTTGTTCAAATTTCCCAGCCATTCTCTTTCCGGCACTAATAATTTGATATTATCGGATGCAATTTGAACAGGCAAAGTATAGCAGACAGGACGATTATCTATAGGAATAAAAGCTATGTTCATATCCTCATTATATGTTAATATGTAAAATAAGCAAAAAGGTTAAAATATATGACACTTGATAAATCTCCCGCCGTAATTCATACGATGTTTAATATGATTTCAAAAGAATACGATTTTTTGAATAATGTTATGTCGCTTGGATTGCATAAATTTATCAAAGACAGATGTATTAAAAATATAAATATAAAACCGCATGATAATGTAATAGATTTATGCTGCGGAACGGGAGATATAGCGGGGTTAATAAAAAAATATCAACCGCAAGCCAACGTAACGGGTATTGATTTTTCGGAAAATATGCTTGAAATTGCTAAAAACAGAAATGACGGGGTTAAGTATTATCAGGGCGATGTTACAAATCTGCCTTATCCCGATAATACTTTTGATGTTGTTACAATGGGTTTTGGGCTTAGAAATATTCAAAATGCCGAAAAAGCCGTGGAAGAAGTGTATCGTATTCTCAGACCAAAAGGCAGATTTCTTCATCTGGATTTCGGAGAAAAAAATATTGCAAGTAAAATTTATGATTTTTTTACTCCGCTGATAGTTCGCAGTTTTACCGAAAACACTTTTCCTTACAAATATCTTATAGATTCCAAGAAAATTTTTCCCGAGCCTGACGATTTAATAAAGGATTTTGAAAACAAAGGTTTTTCATTTGTTAAACGGCTGGATTTTATGTTTGGTGCGATATCCGCGCAAATTATGATAAAAAATTAGTATTGCAATTTGTACGGGTAAGGCGCAAATTTATAATTGTCAGAAGGCAAATTATATTTTTATCCCAAAAAGTAAAAGGTTAAAATCGGATTAATTATTATAAAAAATTTTTACATGTTTTTAAATCTGCTTCCGCCTTGTATGCAATCAATTATTCCTTTAAATGTCATCTTTAAAATATAATCAATAGCATCTTGTGTTTCGTAAGCAATATGAGGGGTTATTATTACGTTTGGAAACTCCGTCAGACGCTTTACATGTTCTGCTTCTTTCATACAATAAAGTGTCGTCTTGGTTTTCTTGGACTGTCTGTGACAGTTAAAATTTATTGTTTCGCAATTTACCACATCAATTGCGGCACCTGCCAGTCTGTCCTCGCATATTGCATCATACAACGCAAAAAAATCAAGTATCTCTCCGCGCGAAGTGTTAATCAGATAAGATGAAGGCTTCATAAGGCGGATTTCCTTATCGCCTATCATTTGGTAATTATCTCCTGTAAAAGGCAGATGTAGTGTTACAACATCAGATTCTTTTAAAAGAACGTCCAAATCGGTATACTCAACTTCACCGTACAATTCTTGTTTAGGCATTATATCGTAAGCAAGAATTTTCATGCCGAAAACTTTTGCCAAACGGCAGACACTTGCACCTATTGAACCTGTTCCGATTACACCCATAGTCAATTGTGAAACATCCCGTCCCACATAGTTCGGACATAATTCATGCTTGTTTTGAATATATTGTGATGCGGGGACTATATGCCTTATTAACGCAAGCATCAAACCCATTGTGTACTGGGCAACCGATTTTGCACCGTAACTTCCCACATTTATCACATCAATATTTTTTTCTACCGCCGCTTTATGGTTAATATGATCCAACCCTGTCGAGCGCGTGGATATTATTCTTAAATTTTTAAATGCGTATATTACATTTTTTGTTACTTCAGAATTTACAAAAACACTTATTACGGTTGTGTTGTCAATAAGGCTTTGCGGAATTTGTTTTAATGTTTCTTCATTCAAACTTTCTTCAAAAAATGTTATGTCAAAATTTTCCAAAGAATTTGTGTCAAAAAAATTTTTCTCACTTTCACGGTAATCAAAAACGAGCATGTTTACAGTCATAAAAGTACTCCTTTAAAGGTATTATCAAATAAAATGACATATTTTCTATTGCTCAAAGGTACAACTTTTCAGTGTAATTAATTAATAAAAAGTCTGATGAAATTAATTTCAAAAAAGTTTATCGTGTAAATGTGAAAGGAAACAAACATGAAACACGACTTAATAATCCGGGAACCGGATTTATATTTTGACAGTATCCATAACGAATTAAACAATTTTCTTCGGGATACATTGCTTGTTCACTCAATGGCAAATCCGCTGAATATCAAAAAAACATCAGTTTGGCGGCCTGCAATAGAAGTTAAGCAGAATGACAAAAAATATACCGTAAAAGTTCAACTTCCCGGAGTGGAAAAAGACGACATCGAGGTTGAACTCGACAATGAATTTATGACCATAACCGCAGAAATTCATGAAGAAAAAGAAGAAAAAGAAGAAAAATCCAAAAATGAACGCTATCATACATCGGAGTTCAGATACGGAAAATACAAAAGGACAATATCTTTTGACAGTCCCGTAAAAACCGATGAAAGTACGGCGGTTTATGACAAAGGAGTATTAACAATTACAGTACCTAAAGTCGAAACGGAAAATAAAGAACCCAAGAAATTGGAAATCACTGAAAAGAATTAATTCGTATCCCTTAATCCGAATTATCCGGGATATTCCGGGTGCAGGAGCACGAAAACGTAAATTTCGGGCTTATTTCGAAGCAGATGACATATAATCTGCACTATTCCTGCAGAACAGCGGCGGGATACGGACGATTACCCGACAGGTGAAACCTTTCAATAAAAACCGTATATTTTTAGAAACGGGTACCGAAAGGCTGAGCGCTATCGCCGCATATCTTGGTTGACGGTAATCGATGCACGGAGCAGAAATGCTCCGTGTTTTGTGTGTGGTGTAACCACTTCCCCACTGTGTAAATGTTCGTATGACTTTTTATATCATGTGTGGCGTACTCCCCCTCTGCGTAAATATTCGTATGACTTCTCATATCATGTGTTATGCTGTGGTGTAACCACTCCCCCACTGTGTAAATGTTCGTATGACTTTTTATATCATGTATGGTGTACTCCCCCATTGCGTAAATGTTCATGTGATTTATTTATTTACATTTATGTTTTCCGTTCCAAGAAAGTCCGTCACAATGCAGATAATCCATGTTTTCATTAAAAATTACCCATGATGTACAGCCATGTCCTTCCGAAGTTTTGGTGCAGTCTTTTTCAAAAGTATAAAGATTATCTTCTCTAAAACCATAAGGCTGAACACCCTTATTAAATATAGCAAATTCAAAAATATCATTTCCGTACTTATTAGGTTTTTTAGAACCGTTTACATCAACGAGCACCCAACCTATATTCTTAGCTGATTCACTACTGAATTGTATTCCGAATCCAATCATTGTTCCGCCATAAAGCAATACTTTAGATAAATTGGGACGTTCACCGGTATAACCATCGTACTGTTTTCCGTTCATTGCATAAACTTTATCATCATACCAGCAACCTGATTCTGTATAACAAACTTTTGCGGTTTTTAAATACGGAATCATTATATTTGTTAAAAGTATAGCTTTTTCTATCCCTAATTTTCCGGAAGCTTCAGAATCTATTGAACCGTTTTCATTAGTCGAATATGGGACACGCACTCCCCATGTTTCCGGCTGCCCGTTTTCTGCTACGGCTCTTGTAAAAGCCTGTGACAAAACGGAATAAATCTTTTTCAGTTTTGCAACTGTTGCCTTTTCATTATATTTTTGCACCAAAACCGGAACGGTTAAAGCCGCTACAACCCCAATTATACCTAAAGTAATAAGAACTTCAGCCAGAGTAAAAGCAATTTTTCGATTTTTCCGTAATCGATTAAATAAACATCCTGATGGCTTAAAATCAGTTTTTTCGCAATTAAATTTTTTCATTTATACCCTCCATGTTCTAAAATGTCACTACCAGCGACAGTCGCTAAGGGTAACATATCATAATATAAATATATGTGCAATAACTTTAAAAAAGATTTAGGTAAACACCTTAGAAAAATTCGAAAATTAAAAGGTTTTACGCAGGAAACCGTATTTTTAGAATCCGGTGTTTCACGTTCACATATTGCGATGATAGAAGCAGGAAAACGAGATGTATCAATAAGTGCTTTGTTTAAAATTTCTCGTGCATTAAAGGTTGATTTAAAAGAAATATTTTCGTTTGACAATATTGATAAATATTCTTTTGATATTGAGAATTTATATAAATAATTTTAAATAAAAATTAAGGGCTTTTAAGCCCTTAATTTTTTATACATTTGCCGGAGTTTTTGACCATTCAAGCTGGAGTGTTACGGTTGTCAAATCACACACACTTGAAGGTCCGAAATATTGGATTGCACCGGGGAACAAATATCTGTCATTCATTGCCCAGTCCTCTCTGTTTTGTTCTAGTTGTTTGAACACCGGACCGTCAAGTTTTACAAGTGCTTTTTGAATAACAGGTTTCATTTCACCGTGGCGTTTTTCCATATTCATCATCATTGTGAGCGGTACACCGCCTGCAATCCATTCGGATGCCGGTGCCGTCAGATTTCTTACTGATGACAAATACCCTGTCAAACCGAAATTGATTAATGCGAAAGCATTATATCCGAGTGAATAGCAGTAGTCCGCATCAAAGTTTGACGGGAATGCGCATCTGCCTTCATATCCGAAGAAATGTGACTGAGCGCTGAATTTACCGGTATAATCTCCGAGTGATTTAAGTTCGTTCAATCTGGTTGTAATCATTTCGATTAAAAGTTTTTCGGTTTCGATTTTGGAAACTTGAACGTTACCGTGAGGATCACGGTCTGCAAGCAGTTGTGACTTAATCAGTGCGGGAAGTGAGTTGTAAACCTTAGCGTTGGACGGTTCGAGTCTGTTTTCCACAACATCAAATTTTTCACGCATGGAAGGTGCGCTCATAAATGAAGGATCCGATTCAAGTGATGCCATGATATCGTTCAAATTGGAAATCATTGATTTCATTTCGGGAATAAATTCAATCAAACCTTCGGGAATTATTGCTATACCGAAGTTTTTGCCGTTATTTGAACGTCTTACAATAATATCGCACATATAATTAATTATGCTTTCAAGCGACATTTTCTTTTCTTCAACTTCTTCCGACACGAGTGTAATGTTGGGTTGTGTCTGCAAAGCTGCTTCAAGAGCAACATGAGATGCGCTTCTTCCCATAATTTTTATAAAATGCCAATATTTTTTTGCGGAATTTGCATCACGCTGAATATTTCCGATTAATTCCGCATAAGTTTTTGTAGCGGTATCAAATCCGAAAGAAATTTCAATACGGTCATTTTTCAAATCGCCGTCAATTGTTTTGGGACAGCCGATTACCTGAATACCGGTATTATTTTTTACAAACCATTCTGCTAAAAGAGCGGCATTTGTATTTGAATCATCACCGCCTATAATTACAACGGCGGAAATATTCAATTTTTTGCATACTTCCAATGATTTTTGGAATTGTTCTTCGGTTTCGAGTTTTGTTCTGCCCGAGCCGATAATATCAAAACCGCCGGTATTTCTGTATGCATCAATGAATTTGTCATCAAATTCAACGTATTTACCGTCAATAATACCTGAAGGCCCGCCTAAAAAGCCGTAAAGTCTGTTAGCGGGATTTGCACTTTTTAAAGCGTCATACAAACCTGCAATGACGTTATGTCCCCCGGGAGCTTGACCTCCGGAAAGAATTACACCGACATTTCTTACTTCGGAAGATGAAACGGCGGATGATGTTTTAAATGTTACAACGGGTTTTCCGTAAGTGTTTTTAAACAGGTTTTGGATTTGTTCCTGATCTCTGACGGATTGAGTTGCCGAACCTTCTGTCATTTCAAGACTGTTAATGCCGTTTGAAAGACTTGAAGGAAGTTTTGGCTGATACTTTAATCTCTCAATTTGTAATGGTGAAAGTTTTTCCATAATTTAATTTCCTTATGTTTATCTGTTACAAAATAATAATACTACAAAAATGTACTGTGTAATTTAATCCGCTGTTAAATATTATAAGCTGTATAACAAAATTATAACCGCGAAAAGACCTTCTTTTTTAATAATAAGAAAAAAAGAATATTGATGAAGGGATTTTTTCTTATATAATGATAATTATGAAATACAGAGAAAATGTCAGAAATTTTTGTATAATTGCCCACATTGACCATGGAAAATCTACCCTCGCCGACCGTTTGCTTGAAAAAACCGGTACGGTTGCTCAACGCGATATGCAAAATCAAATTATGGATTCCATGGACATTGAACGTGAACGCGGAATTACAATTAAATTAAATTCCGCAAGAATGAATTACAAGGCCAAAAACGGTAAAAATTACATTTTAAATTTGATTGATACCCCCGGGCATGTTGACTTTTCTTACGAAGTTTCCCGTTCTCTTGCGGCATGTGAAGGCGCACTGCTTATTGTTGATGCGACACAGGGTGTGGAAGCACAAACGCTTGCAAATGTTTATCTTGCCATAGAACAAAATCTTGAGATTATACCCGTTATAAACAAGATTGATTTGCCTTCCGCCGATGTCGAACGTGTTAAAGAAGAAATTGAAGAAGTCTTAGGTATTGATGCGTCTTTGGCTATTCCCGTAAGCGCAAAATCAGGTATCGGTATTGATGAAGTTTTGGAAGCCGTAGTTGATTTAATTCCTCCGCCGGAAGATAATTGTGACAAACCTCTCAGAGCTATGGTTTTTGACAGTGCTTACGACCAGTATCTGGGAACTCTTTGCTTTTTCAAGATTATAGACGGAAAAATTAAAACGGGTGATAAAGTCAAATTTATGGCATCGGGAAAAGAATATGAAGTCGTTGAACTCGGTTATCAAACACCCTCAAGAGTACAGGTAGATGAACTTGTCTGCGGTGATGTAGGATACTTTGCCGGTTCAATAAAAGAATTAACACGATTTGTCGGAGATACAATTACAACGGTGGAAAATCCGGCATCCGAACCGTTAGAAGGTTACAAAGAAGCTCTGCCTATGGTATTTTCAGGCATGTATCCCGTTGATAACGATGATTATGCGGATTTGAAAGAAGCTCTGGAAAAATTGAAACTTAACGACAGCAGTATTACTTTTGAACCTGAAACTTCAAGCGCCTTGGGATTTGGTTTCAGATGCGGTTTTTTGGGAATGCTTCATATGGAAATCGCTCAGGAAAGATTGGAGCGCGAATACGGACTTTTACTTGTTACTACCGCACCGTCGGTTATTTATAAAGTTCACAAAACAAACGGCGAAGTTGCGGAAATTGATAACCCCGCAAACCTTCCGCCCGCCCAGCTGAGAGAATACATTGAAGAACCGTACGTAAAAGTTCAAATTATTACACCGAACGATTATGTCGGAACTCTTATGGATTTGGCTCAAACTAAACGCGGTATATTTATTAATATGTCATATATTGACAAAGTGCGCGCAAATCTTGAATACGAAATACCGCTCAGTGAAGTCATTACTGATTTTTATGATCAGCTTAAATCCCGGACTAAAGGATATGCAAGTATGGATTATGAGTTTAAGGATTACAAACGCTCTAACCTTGTTAAACTTGATGTTATGCTTGCAGGCGAAGTTGTCGATGCCCTTTCGGTTATCTGTCATGAGGACAACGCTTTTTATATAGGTCAGAAACTTACCGCTAAATTGAAGGATATAATTCCCCGCCAGTTATTTGAAGTTCCCATACAGGCTGCAATTGGAGGCAGAGTTATCGCCCGTACCAATATAAAAGCTATGAGAAAAAATGTTCTTGACAAATGTTACGGCGGTGACATTACCCGTAAAAGAAAACTTTTGGAAAAACAAAAGAAAGGTAAAAAACGGATGAAATCCGTCGGCCGGGTAGAAGTCCCTCAAGAAGCTTTCATGGCTGTTCTTAGTCTTCAGGAGGAATAATTCCTTCGTCTCTTGCTTTTAAAGCTGCTTCTGTTCGGTTAATCACTTTCAGTTTTTTGTAAACCTGTGTCAAATGAGCCTTCACAGTTGCATCGGTAATAAACAATCTTCTGCTTATTACTTTGTTACTTTTTCCTTTAGCCGCGAGGCGGAGTACTTCAAGCTGTCTCTCCGTTAGACCTGCTTTTTTCTTCTTCATATTGCTTCTCTCCTAATACTGGAACAATTATAAAAATATTAAAACCATAAACTTTTTGCTATTAGCTAAAAGTCTACATTTATGAGCCGAAAAATATAAAATATGCCTCAAACGCACGCTATACTTGAATGTTAAGAATTGTAACATTTGTATAACAAATATATACAATTTGCGCAATTTTTAATTACGAAATTACTTTATATAAATAAGAGAATCAAATTGAGGAAACAGAGTATAAACATGCTTTTAATTTTATTAAGAGAATGTGAGTAAAAAGGAGAATACACTATGGGAATCGAAGGAATTAACGGATCAAATTCAACACCGATACAAAGATTAATGTCGGCACCCAAAACGGATAAAACATCATCCGCTCTTCCGATCGGACAAACAAATTCCGTAAAAAATGACGGATTTTATCCGGGGTTGGAACTGCGTGGAGCTCCTGAATATACAGGTATTGAATCTACCGTAGAATTTTTGGAATATTTGGTACGAAACGATATGTAAAATAATAAAAATCATAAAACTTTTATATTCCCGCTTTGGTCTGCAGAGCGGGAATTTGTGGCGAAGCCACTCCCCCACTGCGCAGACACTCTTATGACTTCCATATCATGTGTTATGCTGTGGCGAAGCCACTCTCCCCCTGTGTAGATGTTCGTGTGACTTTTTATATCATGTGTTGTGTAACCACTCCCCCACTGTGTAGATATTTGTGTGATTTATTACATTATTTATCTAAATATTACGAAAACTTAACAAAAAAATAATTGTAACGAAATGTAAATATTAATTTACACATGCCCGAAACCCTTGCTATAATTGCTCATAGCATAGCATAGCATAGCATAGCATTTTTGCGCCCTATTAAAGATTTTTAACCTATCACCCGTAGAAAAACTTATCACACAGATAATTATAAGGAGTTAACTATGGGTGAAAATATCAGTTTGGGCAAAAACTTTAAATTCGGTTCCGTAAATTTGGATAATCTTAATGCCGGAATTAAAAAGAGCGATTTAAAAAATGCTTCACAAATAAAACTTTTTGAAAAATTGGATAAAGATTCAAACGGTGTACTTACTCAGAATGAATTGCAACAGTTGCTTGATTCATTAAGCGGTTATGCTGATGACGGCAAAATAACCAAACATGAAGCCAAAAAATTCCTTAAAGAAAACGGCTTAAAAGGCGAAGTTCTTAAAAAAGATGTATTTGAATTTTTAACACAATTGGGGATTGCTTCAGACAAAATAAATAAAACAACAAATTGTTCTTGGGATAACGGAGTAAAAACCATAAATGTTGAATATAAACCCGATGATGAAGGGGCAGTAAAAACTGACATGATTAATCTTGCGGACGGTAAATTATTCGGACAAAAAACCGTGAAAGACGGAACAAGTTTAACAAGCTTTTTTGATGAACAGGGAAATGTATCATCATCAATTCGTGAATCCGGTACAGTCAAAGAATATATGGATGATAACGGAAATGTAACAAAAAAAGAGATAAATAAAGGTTCCGGAATGATTGTAACGGTGGAATATAATTATGATGAATCCGGTAATATTATTTCGACAACAACTTCAAACCCTGACGGTACAACGGTAACAGAAGATGAAAATACTATAACTACCATAAATAGTGACGGTTCCAAAACTGTTGAGGATAAACAAACGGGAGAAATCCAAAAGTTTGATGCAAATGGTGAACTTATAGAAGACACTCCTGTTGAACAAGGATCTTTAGAAGAAGAAGTTTCCGTGCAAGATATTTTGAATGAAAAACTTGCTCAAGGCAAAGTAAAAGCCCAAATTGGCGGCGGTGTAACGGGACTTACAAGCGGTTCATATGAAGGTACAATCAGAATACCTAAAGGCAGTCAGGTTCAGGAAGGTAAATTCCCTGAAACTATAATGATGTCATTACCTTCAAAGGGATACGGCGAAGGTGCGCAGATGAGACTTAAATTAATTGATGCCGAGAACGGTATTTATGAATCCTCGGCACATGACAGACATTTTCAGGTTACGGTCGATGAAAGCGGCAATGTGTCCGTAAATTCCGTTGATGTGGAAGAATTGCAAGATAAGCTTAATGCAAATCTTGAAACTTACAAAAAACTGCAAGAAGCAAAAAAACAAGAAGAACAAAGACGACTTGAAGAACAACAAAAAGCTGAACATGAAACCCAAGTAAGAGACAGTTCGATTGATACTCAGGAAGGAATTCTTCAAGATGCAAAAACTGCTTTTGAAGCTCAATTGGCATCAGACGGATGGGCAGGAAAAGCAGCCGATGCAGTCAGTGCATTATGGGGTTCTGATAACAGAGCGGTCAAAGTCCGTGCAGACCTTGAACAATATGAAAACCAATTAAAAGAATTGGCAGAAGCTAAATCACAAGGTGTTGAACAATTTGAAGCTAAATTTGAAGAAATTTTCGGCGTTGAATATAATATGGAAAATATTGAAGCATATATTGAAAATCCGACAAACGAAAATTATCAAAAGGCCTATGGTACGAAAAACAATATAGCAAAACGTGTCGCCGTTTATAATGAATCACAGCAAAAAGGTGCAAAAACCGTTAAAGGTGCAGCAGTTGCGGCAGCAACCATAGCGGCGGCAGCTGCAACCGGCGGTGCATCATTAGCGGCTACGGCGGCTGTTGCCGCAGGTACAACGGCAGCAGCAAGAGCAACTGCAGAAATTACCGATTTAGCTACTAATGATGTAGAAGGCGATGTCGGTGAAAATATTGGTGATATCGCTAAACAAGCGGCGGTTGAAGGTGCAATAGCGGGTGTCACGGCCGGTGTTATTAAAGGTGCGGGAAGTTTATTCTCTAAAACATCACAAGCTGCTGCCGAAACCTCTGAAGCTCTAGTTGTCAGAAGCGGGCAGGAAGCCACTGAAGCAATTGTCGTAAGAAGCGGACAGGCGGAAGCCGGAGCGATTGCAAAATCTGCAGCCGGTACTGCATCAAAAGGCGGTGCTAAAGCAGCTGCAAATAATGCGGCAAATACAAGCGCTAAAGCTGCAGGAAATACGGGAGCAGCAGAATCAGCTTCAAATAATGCGGCAAGTACAGGCGCTAAAGCCGCAGGAAGTGCGGGAGCAGCAGAATTAAATTCAACAAAGGCATTTTTAGATGACATTCTAAGTAAAGCCGAACACGGTTTAAACTCTTTAACAAAAGAAGAAACTTCAAAATTGGCAAAAATGTTTGATATTGCTCCGGAAAAACTCGGCAATCTTACAAAAACTGAGTACAGACAAATTGCCTTGAAGATTCATCCTGATCGACTTGAAAAAGCTACCGAGGCTGAACAGGAAATCGGTATGAAATTGTTCCAGATACTCAATAAAATTTATAACGGATAACTTTTTTGTAATAATTCTTAACAAAAAGACCGAATTTATTAAAGTTTTTTGATAAATGAGCCGATAGTATTGTTGTGAGTAAATGACGGAGACAAAACTATGAACAAAATTAATCACAGCAATTTAGAAGCGGTAAAAGCCTTTTACGGCAATGTACAGCCTAAAAAAGCGGAAAAGGAACAAAAAAAGGAAGAAACTAAACCTGTAAAAGAATTTGAAACCAAGAAAGTCGAAGCAAGCGCATTGGATGCTGTTGCGGCTCAAAATTGGGGAGCACAGCTTTCAAAAATCGACAAATCCGAAGAAGCTACAGCAAGAAGAATTGAACAAGCTTTTGCCGGCTCTGCGTTTATGAAATCACTTAACGAACTTCAAGGTTTTGAACAAGATTTTGCAGCTTTTGCAATGGCTAATATTACGGGCGTTGACAAAGCTAAACTTGAAAAACATCTTGAAAAACCGTTGAGCAGAGAAACTCAAGAAGGTTTAATAAAATATTTCAACACACTAATTGCTTAATTCTACACACACATTTACTCAATTCAAAGACCTGAAAAGGTCTTTTTTTTTCTTTACATTATTTAACTTATTTACACCAAAACGGACGGGTTGTATTATTATAGTAGCAGAACATTGTATAGGTAAACAAAATTGACTGACAAATTTTATATAAAAGGCGGTACCCCTTTAAAAGGTGAAGTTTCAATCGGCGGAGCAAAAAACTCCGTACTGAAGCTTATGGCGGCTGCGCTTCTTGCCAAAGGTGAAACAAAGATTTATAACGTTCCGGATCTAACTGATGTGGAAATTATGCTTAACGTTATTGCACAGTTGGGGGCAAAAACAAATTACAATAAGCAGGAAAAATCAGTTATTATTGATGCTTCCGAGCTTTCCAACGTTACCGCCAAATATGAACTTGTCAGCAAAATGAGAGCATCATTTATCGTTCTGGGTGCTCTTGTATCACGTTGTAAGGAGGCTATAGTTGCACTTCCCGGCGGTTGCGCAATAGGTGAAAGGAGAGTTGATTTCCATATCAGAGGTTTAGAAGCTCTCGGTGCAAAAATTAAAATTGAAAACGGATATGTTCACGCCAAAGCCTCAAAACTCACGGGTGCCGAAATTTATCTTGACATACCTTCCGTCGGTGCAACCGAAAATCTTATGCTTGCATCTATTCTTGCGGAAGGCTCCACAAGAATTCAAAATGCGGCACAAGAACCGGAAATCGTTGATTTGGCAAACTTTTTGAATACAATGGGTGCTGATATTATCGGTGCCGGAACTTCCGAAATTATTATTAACGGTGTTAAACAGGAGAATTTACATCCGATTGAATATACGACTATTCCCGACCGAATTGAAGCGGGAACATTTATGTCGGCTATCATTGCAACAAGAGGAAAAGCAATTATAAAAGGTGTTTATCCCGCACATTTGACATTTTTTACGGATAAACTTTTGAAAATGGGAGCCAATATAAAACTTATTGAACCTAATTCGCTTGAAGTTTCCTGTAAAAACAAACTTAATTCAATCAATTTTGTTACCCAGCCTTATCCCGGATTTCCGACTGATTTGCAGTCAATGGCAATGACGCTTTTAACGACCGCCAACGGTGTCGGAATTATTACGGAAAGCCTTTATGAAAACAGGTTTATGCAGGTGCCGGAACTCAGAAGAATGGGTGCGGATATTCATCAGGACAGAAACCATGCAATTATTAAAGGTGTTAAAAAGCTTACCGGTGCAACTCTTGCGGCGAGCGATTTGCGTGCGGGAGCTTCTCTGGTTGTTGCAGCTTTGATGGCGGAAGGTTCTTCCACAATCGAAAACTTACATCATATAGATAGAGGATACGAAAATTTTGAAAATAAGCTAAGATTATTAGGAGGGAAAATAGAGAGAAAAGATGATGATATAATTTCTCCTGTTGAACCGAAAATAACGGAGGGCTTACTCTAATGGCACCTGCATATAAACGCTGGTATGATCATGATCCACTATTATTGGAAGTTATTGAGCTTTTAAAAAATTATCAAACCGAATTGAGAGCTCAAGCGGAAATCTTTTTGCAAAAAATTGAAGAAAAAGTTTCCAAAGAAACCGTTGATAAATTTTATGCCATGGTCAAACCCGTTAATGCCAATAACCGTTGGTATGACAAAGATCCCGTTATATCAAAAACCGTTGAAATATTGAGAATTGTGCCACCCGAAGCTCAAAAAATATGCGCTCAAAATTTTATCAGAACGCTTAAAGAAATGGGTATTGATTACGAAAGCAAAGTTGACGTTAATTAAATTAACTTTTTTGCCGATTTTTGAATATATTTTCATATAATGTAACACTTTATAAAAACCCCTGAAATATAAGTGAAACTTTTTATTTATGTCAGGATTATTATGATATAATAAAACTAAGGAGAAAAGTTATGATTAGGAAAATGGTTTTAATATTTACTCTTTTAATTTTTGTATCGCCCGTTTTTGCGGAAGAAATTAACATGACACCGCAAAGTACTTTTTCAGGCGTTAACAATAAAGGTATAAAGCCGGCATATCCGAAATTTAATACACCTGTTATGAGTGATACTGTTGATACCCGTGAAGATTTTATGAAACCTAAATCCGTCAGACACATGAGTGAATTTACGCCGTCAAATGATAAAAAAGCACCCATGACTTACAATGAATTCCCGCAAAATTATGACAGTTCAAACAGCATGATGCTTATACAGGGCGGAATGAATAATATGTTTATGGGATATTAATTTGTTCTGCATTATCTGCACCGAATTTTAAAAGAATCTCATTAAGAATTACGCATGCAATTCGTGCTTCCGCTACCACGGCGCAAGCCTCAACGGCACAGGTGTCGGAACGTTCATAATGTGCCTGACTTTCGGTCATGGAAGCCATATCAACACTGTTAAGAGGTTTTTGCATTGTTGCAATTGGTTTCATAACGGCTTTTACTGTTAACGGTTCTCCGTTTGTCATTCCGCCTTCAATTCCGCCGGCTCTGTTTGTTTTACGTACAATTTTTCCGTCTTGAATAAACATTTCGTCATGATATTCGCTGCCCGAATATCCGAGAGGATTTTCACCTATTTCAACCGCTTTGACGGCGGGAATACTCATGACAGCCTGTGCAATTCTTCCGTCCAGTTTTCTGTCCCAGTGTACATGAGAGCCTAATCCGACAGGTAGATTTTCAAATGTAACTTCAAATTTCCCGCCTAAAGTATCTCCGTTTTCTTTTGCAAAATCTATTTCCTGTTCAAAGTTTTCAACGGCTTTTCCGATTTGAAGAATTTTTGAGCTGCATTTTATATTAAAATGATTTAAAATCTGTTTTGCAACCGCACCTACGGCAACTTCAACCGCTGTTTGACGTGCGCTTGAGCGTTCAAGAATGTTTCTCAAATCTTTTGTATTGTATTTTATACATCCGGCATAATCGGCATGTCCGGGGCGGCATGTAGTAAATGATTTTTCCTCGGTATAATCTTCGGGATTGATGCTCATTATTTTTTCCCAATTTTGATAATCCTTATTGTAAATAACAAGCGTCAACGGAGAACCTATGGTTTTGCCGAAACGAACACCGGATGTAATTTCTGCGGTATCCGATTCAATTTTCATTCTTGCTCCTCTGCCGTATCCGCCCTGACGGCGCTTTAATTCATCATTGATAAAGTCAGGGTTTATTTCAAACCCTGACGGTATACCTTCTATTATTGCGGTTAAGCACTTTCCGTGGCTTTCACCTGCCGTTAAAAATCTGAATTTTTCCATTATTATTTAGCGTATTTTAAGAAAGTTTGCACTTTTGTCTGCATCATTTCTTCTACAATCTGCCATTTACCGTTTACTTTTTTAACTACCATATAAGTTTTAAGTTTATATGTTTCACCTGAAGGTTGTCTTAAAGAACTTACTTTATAAGCTCCGTTTCCTACGGATGCTACGGTTACGTTGGTGTAAGTATTTTTGTAATTTCTTAATTTTGCACCTGCCTGTCCGAGTTTCATTTGTTTAATATAAGTTGCGGTATTTGTATCAACATTTACAAGCGTTCCGTCCGGTTTAATTACCTGTCTGATAATTTTTGCGTTAGGTGAATACATTGAGGTAATTGTTGAACTGTATGAATTTGCCGCAGTGACATAACTGTTGAAGAATTTTAAAGCTTCCTGCGCATCATCAGCGAATGCTCTTAAACCTCCGAGAAGTAACATTCCGGTTACCGTCAGCATAGTTAATAATTTTTTCATATATTTTCTCCTTTTAATATTTAAAACGAATTTATCGTTAATTTGTTCATATTATAACATGAAAATAAGATTGTCATTAAACTAAATATGTAGTATAAATTTACATATATGGATATTCAAATACTGTCCGAATACTTAGATTATCTGGAAATTGAAAAGGGGCTGTCGCAAAACACTTTAGATGCGTACAGAACTGATTTGGAAAATTTTTTTGAATATTGCAGTGAAATTGATATAAATAACATTTTAAGAACACAGATAAATTCATATATAAGAGATTTGCACGAAAAAAAATACAGTCCTTCAAGCATAATCAGAAAAATAGCTTCACTCAGAGGTTTTTTTAAATGGGCCTGTGCAAACGAAATTACAAAAGGCAATCCCGCACAGACTCTTGAACCGCCCAAGCTTCCGCAGAGGCTTCCGAAGGTTATGACGGTTTCCGAAATTCAAGAAATTTTGAACAAAAATTTAACCGAAATCCAAAGGGTTATTATTGAACTTTTGTACGGGTGCGGATTGAGGGTGTCCGAATTGGTTAATTTGAAAATTACCGATTACAACTTAAATACAAAATTTTTGGAATGCACGGGAAAGGGTTCTAAAGAAAGAATTGTTCCGCTGGGCAATAAGGCGGCGGAAGCCATAAATAAATATCTTCCGATGCGGGAATATATTGTACAAAAATTTAATCTTAATACAAAATTACTTTTGATTAATGGCAAAGGTAAAACTGTTACGCGGCAAGAGGTTTATGAATTTATAAAAGCGCAGGGAAAAGAGCTTCATAAAAAAATTTCTCCGCATACACTCCGCCACAGTTTTGCCACGCATTTGATAGAAAACGGTGCCGATTTAAGGGTTGTACAAGAGCTTTTGGGACACAGTGATGTTTCCACAACCCAGCTTTACACGCATATCAGCAAAAGACGGCTTAAAGAAGTTTATTTTTCCATTAATAAAGACTAAATATGCCCTGAAATTACTCTGTCTATGCCCGCAAGGTCTTTTGTAATTTCTATATCTTTAAACCCCGCATCGTGCATAATACCTTTTACATATCCCGATTGTCCGATGCCGAGTTCAAACAGAAGATATCCGCCTTGATTAAGGATTTTCGGTGAATCTTTAGCTATCTTTTCGTAAAATTCAATGCCTTTTTCGTCATGTGTGAAAAGTGCAATTTCGGGATCAAATTTCACTTCAGTTTGAATGTTTTCTTTTTCTTGCGGAGGGATATAGGGCGGGTTTGAGATAATTATGTCAAATTTTTCATCGGGTTTTACATTGGAAAAAATATCGGACTTTCTGAAAACAGCTTTGTTGTATAAATTAAGTGCTGAAGCATTGTCCAGAGCAGTGTTTAAAGCATCCGTAGAAATATCGAGTCCGATAATTTGTGATTCGGTATTTTTTGCAATCATACATGCAATACACCCGGAGCCTGTTCCGACATCAAGAGCTGATTTAAAACCTTTTTCCGTAATAATTTCAACAGCTTTTCTTACGAGAATTTCCGTTTCATCCCGCGGAATGAGTACGGACGGATTGACAATAAATTTTTCGCCCATAAAGTATGCAAATCCTGTTATATGCTGTATGGGCTGACGTGTTTTAGCTCTTAACAGAGCTTTTTCTTTTACGGGCGCAAGTTTTTCTTCCGTAAGTTTATTTCCGCAGATTAAGTCTTTAACCGTATAATTTGCAAAGCGCTCCAGAAGAATTTTTACCTCAATATCCGCTTCGTTCGGTTCAATTCCGGCATCCGTCAATATTTTCAAAATCTCTCGAATACTCATTTATTATCCTGTCTATTTCATCTCTCGCTTCCAGTTTGGAAGTCAATTCTTTTTTATCTATACCATATCTTTTGCATAAACGCTCATAATAATAAAGCTGTTTTTTTGTAGGCTGTTCTTTTGACATTTTAACTTCCCGCAAAAATGCTCTTTTCTTCTTTTCAAATTCTTTTTGCGCTTGAATTATCGGTTCCTGCTTCTTTTTATATTCGTAATACTTTATACACTCTTTTATATATGCAATAGTATCAGATTGAAACTGTTCATCATCAAGATAATTTTCCAAAAATTCAAAATGCGGATTGTTAATTTCAAAATAATACGTTTCATCATCAATGAATTTATTATAAATTTCGTTGTAATTTTTTTCGGGCATTTTTTTTACCAATGCACGCAAAAAATTACACAGAGCGGACTTCTGTGTTTTTGTCATACCTAAATATATCTGATTTTTAATCTGATACATTAAAAAGTTCTTTCACACTAAACTTATTCAAATTTTCTTTACGGAATTTGAGAAATTTTTTTGCGATAGGATTTGTCTGGCGGATTTGTTTTGTTTCAACCTTTTCGCCGATTTTGGTTTCGTTATCTGTTAAAGTAAAATCTCTCATAAACTTATTATACCTCTATACTTATAAAAAAGTAATCCGATAAAAAATTGACATTTTTTTATATAAAAAGTATATAATTTAACAATTTGTTACATAGGATTCTTGCAAGAACATGCAAAATGGTCTACACTCGGATTATGGATGAACTTATAGAAAAGCTTAAAGAATTGGGGCTGAATGAATATCAATCAAAAGTTTATATTGCCATGCTTAAAAAATATCCCGCAACCGGTTATGAAATAAGCAAAATTGCCTCTGTACCGCAGTCAAGAACTTATGATACATTAAAATCTTTGGAAGCTATGCATATTGCAATTCCTTCCAATACAAAACCCGAAATGTACACCCCGATTAAACCTAAAGAGCTGACGGGCAGATTTAAAAGAAAACTCGACAGTGCAATCAATTATCTTGAGAAAAAATTACCGGATGTTAAAGAAAAAACATACACCGAACCGGTTTTGACAATTTCGGGAAGGACAAAAATTCTCGATAAGATTATCGAAATTATTAAAGGCGCTAAAAATAATATATTTATTTCCCTCTGGCATGAAGATTTTAAATATCTTGAACAGCATCTGTTAGATGCATATAACCGCGGTTTGGATTTGAAAATTGTAAAATATGACAATTTTGTATGCAATTTCGGAGCGGTTTTTCAGCACTCGGGCATTCCGTTTACGGAACATTACAGACACAACAAATTTATTTTTTTAACCGTTGACGATAATGAAGGAATTTTCGGAACGACTGATGTTGTAAAAGGTGAAATTCCCGATATGGTTTGGACAAAGAATAAGGAAGTTGTTTTTCTTATAAAAGCTTTCAGTATGCACAATATGTACATTATTGATATTGAAAACAATTTTCCGGAACAGCTCAGATACTTTTACGGCAGCGGATTTAAAAAACTTCGTGATAAAATTTTACATTAACTTTCCAAAAAAAATTTACGCTATTATAATAAACATGGAGATAGCAAATTTGGGGATATAAATGTACGGATACAGTTTTGAATTAATTACGGGGCCGATGAGTTGCGGCAAGACGGAAGAACTTTTAAGAAGAATAAGACGTTCTATTATTGCGAAAAGAAAAGTAAAAGTTATTTCACCGGATATTGATACCAGAGCAAAAGGTGATTACATCGAATCCAGAAACGGACTATGGCTTGATGCAATAAAGGTTAAGCATGCAATCCAGATTATGAGTGTTGTTAAACCCGAGGACGAAGTTATTGCAATTGATGAACTTCAATTTTTTGACAGCAATATTGTAAAAGTTATTACAAAACTTATGAATGAGGGTAAAAAGGTTATCGGAACGGGACTTGAACTTGATTTTAAAGCCGAACCGTTTGGAAGCATGCCTGAATTAATGTGTATAGCAACAAAAGTTGATAAACTTCACGCTGTATGTATGAAATGCGGAGCTGAAAATGCTACTCGTACACAACGCTTGATTGACGGCAAACCGGCAGATAAAAATTCACCGCTTATAATGATTGGCGGTGATGAAACTTATGAAGCAAGATGTATTAAATGTTATGAATTACCCGATGCAGAACACCAAAAGAAAAATCGGGGATTTAAACTTTTGAATTTTGAAACGGCAAAACCGCCTTCCGTTTAAGAGCGCAAATATTACAAAATCTTAACAATTCATTAATTGTAACGAATTGTAAACACTATTTACATATGCCCGAAACCCTTGCTATAATTGCTCATAGCATAGCATAGCATAGCATCTTTGTGCCCGTTTAAGTTTTTAAAATTTTTGCCGATAATAAAAAGTATAAAAAAGGGAAAGAACAAATACTTAGTCCGAAAATTTATATTTTCGGATTTTTTTTGTGTATTTGTGTAAAATTTTTATCATAAAAGGGTAGAAAAATTATTGAAATTGAGTTATACTACTATTGTAGTATCGTGTGGCAATAAATAAGGATTACATTGTATTAGTTCCCGTCTATATGGCGTATTGCAATTCTTTTAAACTAATAATAGAATAGTTTTAAGGATTGTAAATTATGTTCCATGTCCGGGCAAAAAATCCTTATTACGGATTTTAGTATTGTAGCAGGTGTAGTATTGAATAAAACTAAAACTGAAACAAAGAAAAACATTAAAAATAAATCTAATGTTTCCAATCCGATTGCGAAACAGATAAATTTACCTGCAAAACCTGCTAAAAAATCCGAAGATATTAAGAAAGTTACTTCGCCCATAACGTCTGAAACCTCTGATATTGTCGCAAGGATTAACAATTTTAATACCAATAAAACTTCAAACAGAATGTATGCGGGGTATATGAACTCCGCCGTAAATTCTCACAGAGTTGTTGATTTTTCCGACCTTGTTCAATCCTTAAACAGCAGACTGTCCGATAAAACCAATATTCATGATTTCTTTTTGGCAGTACACAATTTGTTCAGCGAAAAATTGAAAAGTGTTTATACGGCGTTCGGTATTTATCAGGAAAAGTCAAAATGTATTAATATGAAACTGTTCAGTTCCATGGGCAGTACTTATACTTCAAAACTTTTTCTTTCCGAAGAAGATAACCCTGTTATTAAATGTTTTATAAATTCAAAAGCAATTTTGACCGACAACGATAAATTTTTAAATATACCATACCTGCAGGAAACTTCCTCGCTTGTTTTGCCGTTAAATACGGTAAACGGCTGTAAAGGAGTTATGATTGTCGGGAAAAACGATTTGGAAAGCCAAATCGGTCTGTTTTCTTTTATCGCAAATTATTGCGGATTGTTTATGCAAAATATTGAACTTATGGAACAGACAAACAAATATGCTAACACCGATACTCTTACCGGGCTTTATACTCACAGAGGATTTCAAGAGATTTTGTCCGCCGAACTTAAACAGGCAAATGATAAGGATTACAGCCTGTCGATTGTGATGCTTGATGTCAACAACATTTCAAAAATTAACAGAGAACTCGGGCATGCAAAAGGGGACGAAGTTATAAAACTTCTTGCGGAAAAAGTTAAACAAAACATCAGAAGCACCGATAAAGCGGGAAGATACGGCGGTGATGAAATTGCAATAATACTTCCCGACACTGGTACTTCAGATGCAAAATATCTTGCGGAGTATATTACATACTGTCTGTCATGCTGTTTTGTTGATGATGTAGGGCCTGTTAAGGTATCGGTCGGAATCGCTACTTTCCCGGAATGCAGTCGTGATCAGGAAAAACTGCTTATTCTTGCCGAACAAGCCATGTATATTTCTCAGGCTAAAGGCTACAAAGAAGGAATGTCAGCTATTGTAAGTTCATCGGATTTTAATTTCTGGGATGATGATGCACTTAATTCGTTTGCGGAAGTTATTGCAAAACGTCATTCTCAGCTTGGTATCAATTTTGAAGAAGAACTTGTTCACAAGTTTAACAATGAACAAATCGTTTCACAAAATCACTTGATGGAGCTTGCCAACTCTCTTGCGGGTGCTATTGATGCGAAAGATCCGTATACAAAAGGTCATTCCACATCAGTTTCAAGATATTCCGAAGCACTTGCCCGTGCCGTTAACCTTCCGGAAGAAGAAGTTGAAAGAATTAAACTGGGTGCACTTTTGCATGATGTAGGCAAAATCGGTATTCCGGAAAATATTTTGAAAAAACCGGAAAAACTTTCGGATGAAGAATGGAAGATTATGCAGCAGCACCCCGTAATTGGTGCGGAAAAGGTGCTTGCGCCTAATGAAGCTTTGAGAGATTTGATTCCGATGGTAAAATATCATCACGAACATATTGACGGTTCAGGCTATCCGGAACACCTTAAAGGTGAAAAAATTCCGCTTGCTGCCAGAATTGTAGCGATAGCTGATACATTCCATGCACTGATTTCCGACAGACCGTATCGTAAAGGTTTGAACATTGAAACCGCCTGCAAAATATTAAAAGAAGGCGCGGGAAAACAGTGGGATGCTGATTTAATTCGTCATTTCATAGGAATTGCGCCTGCGCTTTCCACAAGCATATAATGCTTGCAAAATTTTAGAAAAAGTTGTATAATCAGGCAAAAGAAATACGGTTTCTTTGACGTACTTATTAAATCAGGAGAAAACAAATGTACCAAGACGAAAAACTTGTATGTGAAGACTGCGGAGCAGAATTTGTCTTTACTGCAGGTGAACAGGAATTTTACGCTGAAAAAGGTTTGGTAAACAAACCCAAAAGATGTCCCGAATGCAGAAAAAAACGCAGAAACAACAACAGAAAACGCAGAAGAATGTATGATGCTGTATGTTCCAAATGCGGAGCACAAACTCAAGTTCCGTTTAAACCCATTCCGGGAAAAGAAGTCTACTGTAAAGAATGTTTTAGTAAAGAACAAGAACAAGCGGTTCAGGAATAATAAAAAAAAACAGACCTTTTAAGGTCTGTTTTTTTATACGTTAATACAACTGTTCAAATATTCAATTGTACTTATTTTTTCGTCATACAGGTACTTGATAAAATTTAAATAAGCCGCGTTGTATGAAGTTATTACCAAATTTATTTCAAATCCGTCCGTACAGAAAGGTTCATAGTCATACACTACATAACTGTTATATTTGCTTTTCCATTCCTTTCTTTCGACACGGCTGTTATTTTCTTCTACAATATCTTCAAGCCACGCAAGAATGTCCTTATTTACATTTTTCATTTCCAAGCGATTGTACTTGCAATCATGACAATCATTTCCCATTAACATTGTTAATTTACTCCACATATATGTTCTATGTAAATTTTAAACGCGATTTTGTTTTAAATAATCCCCTTTAGGTATAAGCAATAAATAGTAAAATATGGTTATTTATTAAATTTTGAATTTATGAAGTTGACTTTTTTTAAATAATCATTAAACCTCGTACAAACGGATGATTTTGAATAATTTTACTGAAACGATAAAAAAATTGTCCGTCAGTGTATTAAAAAGAGGTAGTAAATGAAAATTAACGGCGGAATCAGATTTTGTGAAAAAGGCCTGACAGTATCTTTGAGAGCCATGCATGTTCAAAGCGAGCTTATCGGCATGTACAACGAGAATGTCAACGGATTTGATAAAATAGGTTATCAAAGAAAAGATCCCGTTGTTTCATCGTTTACGGAATTTCTTGGAGTACACGGGCTTTCACAAGCTACGGATGATAAAGTCGGACGTATTGCAATGTCTGACAATCCGCTTGATGTAGCCATTGCCGAAAAAGGATATTTTCAAATTCAAACTCCCGACGGCATAAAACTTACACGTGACGGCAGATTTAAACTTGATAAAGAAGGAAATCTGCTTACGATATTTGATGAAAAAGTTTTGTCCAATGCAGGTGTTCCTATACAGCTCCATATAGTTCCGGAAAAACTTAATGATGTCAAAATTAGCGACAAAGGACTTGTAAGCGTCTTTAACAAAGATACAAACAAATTGGAAAAAGTTGCGTATATCAGTGTGGTTGATGCTAACGGCGCAGTTGTTATGGAACCGCATGTAAAACAAGGATTTAACGAATATTCAAACGTTTCACTGCAAAATGAATTTATTTCAATGATGCCGGTGATTAGAAATTTTGAAGCAAACAGACAAATATTTATGATACAAAACCAAAATTTGTCAAAAACAATTTCTCAATTAGGTACAACATCATAAGAGGTATAAATTATGTACACCCTGCAAGGAATAATCAGAAAAAGCGTAAATAACGTAACCACCCAATTTGAAAAACTCGGGTATGTCGGCAATAACCTTGCCAACATGAATACACGCGGATATAAATCCGTAACTTTTGAACAAATGCTTAGAGAAGACGGATATTTAACGGGTTCTATAAGAACGGATTATAAGCAGGGTTCAATTCAGGTTACAAGCAATCCTTACGATGTCGCAATTGACGGCGTGGGATTTATTCCGGTTGTATCTCCCGAAGGGGAAGTTCAATACACCCGTGACGGTTCATTTAAACAGGGTAAAAACGGCTACCTTGTTACAAACGATGACTGGATTGTCGGAGAAGGAATACAAATCCCGGCTAATTGCTACAAATTTGAAATAAAACCGAACGGAGATGTTTATTCATACGATGCGGCAAATACCGAACCCAAAAAACTCGGTACTATTCCTCTTGTGATTTTTGCATCGCAGGAAGCTCTCGAACCGTCAGGCATGAACAGACTTGTTCCGACCGAGGAATCGGGCGAACCGATACTGGTTAAAGATCATGAAAGATTTTGCCAAAATAATTTGGAAAATTCCAACACCAATATTTATACATCAACATCTGATATGCTGAGGCTTAACGCTTCACTTCTTGCAAGCACAAGAATGATGAAAGTCGTTGATGATATGTACAATAAAGCAATTAATATTAGAGAATAATTGAAAGGATAACGAATGTATTCAACACTCAACAGTATGGGTAAAGTTTCATTAATGATGGATTTGATAGCCCAAAAACAAAGGGCTTTAGGTTCAAACCTTGCGAATATCGATACTCCGGGGTACGTAAGAAGGAATATAAATTTTGCCGATTATCTCGGTACGATTAACAATCCGCTTGAAACCAAACTGTCTGAGAAACTCGGGCCTTCTGCAATTATTGAAGAAAAAACTTATGAAGAAATCGATCCTGCCAATGAATTGATGGAACTGCAGGAAAATTCGCTTCTTTATACAATGGCAACAAGAAGAATGTCAAATATAATTACTCAAATGAAAACAGTTATAAACGTAGGCAAGTAAAGAGAGGTATAAACTATGAGTATAATGGAATCAATGAATATCGGCTCAAATGCGCTTAAAGCACACGGTTTAAGGCTTGATATTCACGCAAAAAACGTAGCAAACGTTGATACACCAAACTATGTCAGAAAAATACCTGTCTTGAATGCAACAGAGGATATATCTTTTCATGGCTTGATGAATACGATGAAAGAAGATGTTTTCGGAGTCGGCACTTTACCTTATCTTCAAGGCGGAGTTACTTTCAGCGGTTGTGTTGAAGATCCGACACTCGGAGATAAAATTTACCGTCCGGGACATCCCGATGCCGACGCAAACGGGTATATCAGAGCTTCAAACGTTAATGCGGCAGTCGATATCGCTGATGCAATACTTGCACAAAGAGCTTATGAAGCTAACCTTGCTTTGATTAATATTACAAAATCAATGGCATTAAAAGCTGTTGAAATCGGCAGGTGATGACTTTAGTATTGTAGGTCGGATTTACTAATCCGACCTACAGACTACAGACCAAATAATTCTGTGTTGAGAGTTTGTATATTTCTAAATGTAACAATTCGAAGAAATTATTTATCATTATGTCAATTTTTGGAAATTATCCGACTTAATATATGTGTATAGGTGTAAAAGGTTAAGTTCTGATGAATTACCAAATTAAAGGTTACATTCCATATATGAATTACGGTTATTACCCGTTAAATAATATGGTAAATACTCGTAATGTTGCCTTTACAAGTGAACCTGATACAGTTACATTAAGTGCTAACAATCAAGAAAAAGAAACAAAAACAGGTTTGTCTAAGAATGCTAAGCTTGGGCTGGGAGCATTGGCACTTGTAGGAATTGGAGTCGCTGCTTATATATTAAGCAGAGGTAAAGTCGGAAGAAAATCTGTTCAACAATTGGCTAAACATATTGAGTATAAACCCGCCAAAACCATAGAAGAAGCTATTGAATTTGGAAAAGTAAACTTGGGTATAAAGGATTATAAAGGCTTTCAAACAAAAGACATTGATGTTATTAATTGGATTAATGAAGGTATTGTAAATATAAGTAATGCACAGAAAGGAAACTCTAAGATACCTAAAAAAATAGTTTATAAAGTAATAGATCATCAAACAATACTTCAAGTTGATAGCGCTGGTAAAATATTAAGTATAAATAAATCTGTCTTTGATAATATTGATAAAACAATTAATAACTATCTGAATGATGGTAGTCTTGTAACCTTTAAGAATGGAAAATTCAGTCACCCTGAAATATATTCTACAAATAGTATGAAAGAATTATTAAGAAAGCTAAGAAATTTTGTAAATAATTCTAGTCAGTATAGCTTTCAAGAAAAAATTGAACTGTTTGAAAATTTACAAATGGTAACAGATGGAGTGAGTAGCTTCTTATCAAATCCAATAAACAGAATTAAATCCCTCTTGAAAAACCCTGAAGTTAAGAGAAGAATTTCTCAACTTGGTCTGGAAAACAATATTGAAAACATATCCAAAATGAGTATTGATGAACAACAAGATTTATTATTAAAATATTTTAGAGAAGCTAATATAAAGAAAACAATTGAACCAGTAAGTAGATTTCATAACATCTATCATGAATTTGGACATTTAAATGACTCTCAATTATTGAATAGGGCTCATGTTAAACAATTCTATGATGCCAATAAAGAAATCTATCCAACAGAGCTTAAAGAATGGCTAAATGATATTAAAAAGCAAAGGATTGCTGGAGAAGTTTCTTCCTATGCGGCAGAAAATCCTGCAGAATTTATAGCTGAGACCTATGCTAATCTAATTGAGGGTCATAAATTTTCTGATGACGTAATGGCATTGTATAAGAAGTACAATGGACCAATATTGTAGGTCGATTTTACGAAACCGACAATATCATAATACTCAAAGCTTTCGCAGGTTTGGCATTCTTATCCCACAATTTCAAGAAGTCCATTGCTTTTTAATTTTTTGTCGGATTAGTAAATCCGACCTACTGACCTGTAATATTTTATAAATTTTGGCGTTGTGATGAATTTCCTTTATGCTTATAAAGGACAATTTGTTGGGATGAAATATAAATATTAAAAAATAATAAATTTTTCTTGTTTAAGAGGATTGATAAATTATAATATCATTAGAGGTAAAATTATGTCACACAAACACAATAACAATCCTTTTAAAAATGCCGAAAGTATCAGCGATGAAGTTAATCAGGAAAATGTTGAAAATGAAACTGCCGAAAATACTGAAAATGATGAACTTCAACAAAAATATGATACATTAAATCAGCAATATATAAGGCTTTTAGCCGATTTTGACAATTACAGAAAAAGACAGGAACACGAAAGAGAAGAACTTCTAAAATTCGGTACGGAAAATACTCTTAAAAAGATGATTGAAGTACTTGATAATTTTGAACGCGGTAAAAAAGCTCTTGAAAATGTCGATGATTGCGAAAAGGTTAAAGAAAGCTTTGATTTGGTTCACAAACAAGTAATGGAAGCTCTCGGCAAACTCGGACTTGAACAGATTGAAACCGAAGGGAAAGAATTTGATCCCAATTTTCATGATGCGGTTATGCAGACTCCGACATCCGAACACCCTGAACATACAATAATAAATGAACTTCAAAAGGGTTACAAAATGGGCGATAAAGTTTTAAGGCCCGCACTTGTAAATGTGGCAACCTCTGAGGGTTAATTTGCCCGTGAATATTTACGTGATAAAATAGAATTATCACAGGAAAGATTTAAATGACGGATTATTATGAAATACTGGGCTTGTCGAAAGATGCCACAAAAGACGAAATAAAATCGGCTTTCAGAAAGAAAGCCCGTGAATTGCACCCCGATGTTAATAAAGCTCCCGATGCGGAAGAAAAATTCAAAGAACTCGGAAAAGCTTATGAAACATTGTCCGACGATAACAAACGTGCTACTTATGACAGATACGGCGAAGACGGCTTGAGAAATGCCGGATTTGATACAGGAGGACCTTTTGCAGGCGGTTTCGGCGATTTGAACGAAATATTTAATTCATTTTTCGGTTCAATGGCAGGTTTTGGCTTCGGCGCTCATGCCGATCCTAATGCGCCTATAGAGGGAGATGATTTAAGACTTGATATTGAAATTGATTTTGAACAGGCGGTATTCGGTTGCGAAAAAGAAATAAAATTTGACCACCTTGAATTATGTCCCGAATGCGGCGGAACAGGTGCCGAAAAAGGAACCAAACCTTCCGTATGCCCCTCTTGTCACGGAACAGGTCAAGTTCAGCAGGTTATGAGAACTCCGCTGGGTTCTATTTCTCAAATAGTTACCTGCCCTCAGTGCCGCGGAACCGGTAAAATAATTTCATCTCCCTGCAAAGCATGTTCGGGACACGGAAAAATCGAAAAGGAAAAGAAAATTACCGTAAAAATTCCTGCGGGTGTTGACAATATGTCTAAAATCAGGGTTTCAAGAGAAGGCGATGCGGGAACTAACGGCGGCCCTGCCGGTGATTTGTATGTAGTTTTGCATGTCAAGCCTTCCGATTACTTTAAAAGAGAAGGTTATGATGTATATACAAGGCTTGATATTTCTCCGGCTCAGGCTGCTCTGGGTGATGAAACGGTTATTAAAACACTTGACGGAGAACAAAAAATTACTGTTCAGGCCGGTGTCCAAAGCGGAAATACAATAAAAATAAAAGGTGCGGGTATTCCTAATATCGCCAGACCTTCACAAAGAGGAAACCATATTGTTGTAATTGCTGTTGTTACTCCGGTTAAATTAACCGATGAAGAAAAGAGTTTATACAAAAAATTGTATGAAATTCAAAAAAATAAACAGCCTGCTCCTACAATTATGGATAAAGTTAAAGGGGTATTTAATAATGTTTAAATTATTCAACAAAATTTTTTATTTAGTACTTATTTTATTTTTATATTCTTCTTTATCAATGGCAGCAACTGTTCCGGATAATGTAAAACAGGCGGTCACTCAGGCATTTCCCGATGCAAACTTCAGATTTGACGGGGTAATTATTTTGCCGGATGCTACAATTTATCTGCCGTTGTTTCCCGCAAAAATTATTGAAAAGGAAAATCTAGAAATAACAAAAACTTTCCCGGCAAATTCTACACTTGCTTCAAAACCGGATATTGTAATATTTGATAATGACTTTGTTCTTATGAAAGTTATTAAAGATAAAAAGGGGAATAAAACAGTATTTTCAATGGTAAATCCGCCGGATGAAATCCGTACCGGACTTCTTCCTCAAGATATGCTTGTTCCTAAAGGACTCATTATTCCCGAAAATCTGAAATCCATAACGGGTGATTTGAATATTGCCTCGGGTACGTCAGGGGTTCGTGTAGAAAATGCAAAACCTGTTGTTGAAAAGCTTTCAGGTTCGACATTAAAAACTTTATCGTTAATTCCCTGTCTTAATAACAAGAATTTTTATATGTCATCACCTTACTCAAAGAATATTCACGTGTATAATTCCGATGCCAAAACGCCCGAATATTCCTTTAAACAGATTAACATACCTATTTCCATGAAGGTTTACAATAATGAATTTCTGCTTGTAACTACTTTTGAAAAACCTTCGGTCGATGTTATTTCTTTGGCTGATGATGAAATTATCAAACAAATTCCCATTAAAACACAGCCCGATGAAATTTTGATTGATAACGGGCATAAAACAGCTTTTATATCCAGTTCCGTTGATTCCGCCATTTATCTTGTAAACCTTGAAACAATGACGCTTTCAAAACAAATAAAAATTATGGGTATGTGCGAAAAGCTTACCCTTTCGGATGACGGAACAAAACTCTTTTATTATGACAAGAAAAGCAGTGATGTTTGGGCTGTCGAACTTGATAATAACTACCTTTTGAAAGAGATAGGAAAATTCCCCAATGTTTCAAAAATAGCTTACACAGCGGGCAAAGTGTATCTCACAAGCCGTACCAAAAATCGTATAGCTATTGTGGATTATAATACCGTCAGTTTGGTAAACGAAATCGACATTTGTGAAAAACCTGTTGATATGGCTGTATATAAAGACAGAGTTTACGTTTTGGGTGCGGGTGACAACTCTGTTCAGGTTATAGATACCAATACCGACACTGTTACGGATTCGATTTATTTAAATACAAACGGATTTTCAACAAAGATTTTCCCGATGGGTAATATTGCTTTAATAACTGATACAAAATCCGCGTTATATACGGTTTTTGACTTGGAAAACAATAAAGTAATTAAAACAATTCCTATTGATATTCCCGTTAATACAATTATCGTTACCGAAAAAGTGAAAAAGATTAAATGATAGAAAAGTTTGACAAAAAAACTCAAAATATTCTTTTGGAACTTGAAAAAACTCAAAAACAATTTTGGAATATTTCGCGTGTAACGGCTGAATTTTTATTTACGATAATAAAATCAATAAATGCAAAAAACGCACTGGAATTGGGAACTTCAAACGGCTATTCGGGCATTTGGCTTGCAAAAGCTTTGAAAGAAACGGGCGGACATCTTACAACCGTTGAATTTTATGACAAACGGCTTGATATAGCTAAAGAAAATTTCAGAAATTGTTCGGTTGACGATATAATTACGCCGCTTCAAGGTTCGGCGCTGATGCATTTGGAATACCTACCGGAAGATGAAATGTTTGATTTTGTGTTCATTGATGCAAACAAATCCGAGTATATCAAATATTTTGAACTTTTGGATAAGCATATAAAAGCCAACGGGATACTGGCATGTGACAATGTTTTATCACATGAGGAAAAATGTAAACCTTTTATAGATGCCGTTAACGCTCATCCTCTTTATGAAAATACTATTCTGCCGCTTCCTGCGGGGTTATCGTTTGCCAGAAAAAAGTGATATGCTATAAAATTTAAAAGTTGTGTGCTATAATTATTTTATGAAGATTTTAGGCATAGATCCGGGGCTTGGTATTGTCGGATATTCCATTCTTGACGGGGATAATCTCAAGCTTTTGCATTCGGGTTCAATTCAAACCTCAAAAGATAAATCAGAATCCGCAAGGCTTTTGGAAATTTTTGAGGATATGTATGAAATAGTTGAGCGATATAAACCCGATGTATGTGCGATTGAAAAGTTGTTTTTCTTTAGAAACCGAACGACAGTAATGCCTGTAGCGCATGCAAGAGGTGTAATTCTTACAGTGCTTGAAAAATTTCAAATCCCCATATATGAATATACGCCTATTGAGGTAAAACAGGTTTTAACAGGTTACGGAAGGTCGGACAAAAAAGAAGTTGAAAGAATGGTTAAATTAGCCTTAAACACTGACAATCTCCCTAAACTTGATGACACGGTGGATTCTATTGCTATAGCTATTTGTCATACGCGTTCCTTTTCAAATTTAATTTTATAGCCCAAAACTCCGGCAAGAAACTTCATTTCATCATATTTCATAGAGCTGTTATTGAGTTTTTGAGAAAGTCCGTAAACGGTATATTTTTTCCCCGAAATATTTTGAGCTTCTTTTGCAAGTTCGGTTAAAGTCATTTTTTCTTTTAACAGCAGTATTTTTAAGTCCTCATTAACACTCATAATAAAATTATATATTTTTAATTGAGTCTTGACATGTCTTAGTTAAAATGCTATATTTTTAAATAAAAATATATAAATTTTATTAAATTTATATAAAATTTAGTAATATTAATTTACAAGAGAGGTAATTTATGCAAAAACTTTCAAAAGGTTTTACATTAGCGGAAGTTTTGGTAACTCTTGCCATAATAGGTGTTGTGGCAGCGATGACCATGCCGGTAATTTATGCAAAAGTTCAACGAAATGTATTAAATAATCAATTCAAGAAAATGTATTCCACCATATCTCAAGCATTAGAAAAAACACTGCTTGATAAAGGGTATAATATGGATTGTTATATTAAATATCCTGATGGAAATGGATTTGTGATTGAAAAAAGCAATACTTCGGGCTGTGCATCATTTTTTAGGAATGATTTACCGGAGAATTTGAGAGTTTTGAAATTATGTAAAAATAATGCTTATACCAACGGCTGTGTACCAAATTACGATTGGAGCTTCAAAAGTTCCGGTTGCACAGGATATGACTCAAATAACGTAAAAACAAAATCAACAGCAATAGTATTAAGCGATGGCGGTATAATTTTTACTTACAATAGTGGTTTATATACATTTGGAATAGATGTAAACGGTAAAAAAGGTCCGAATAAGTCCGGATATGATATATATGCATTATCTTTGGTAATGAATGATAACGGTGACAGAATCAAATTAACAGGTCCTCCTTTAAACGGAAGAACGAGAATAGCAGGTTGCCTGCCTGAAGTTGATGACGGAGGTGTAGAATATTTGGACGAAATTATGAAATAAATTTATTTGTGCTAGAATAAATTTTATGAATTTTGATTTAACTTTACTGAGGCAGATTTCGATACTAAGCGTATTTTTTGGGGCGGTAACGGGTTTGATTACACTTATCCCGTTTGTCGGGACATTTTCTCTGACATTTTTAATATGTTTTATTGCTCCTTTGGTTATATGGATATTAATTAAATACGGCTGTATATCTTTAAATTCAATAAAAGACAGTATTATAACGGGAGCTCTGGCGGGTTTTATTTCGTATTTGGGATTTTCAATAATTTATATTCCCGTTACGGTAATTTTGTACAAGTTTTTCGGTATCTCATCAAATTACGGCATAGCTTTAACTCTTAACAATGCAAGTTTCTTTATATTAGTTGTGCTGTCTGTTTTTATGGGAGTTTTAAGTGCTACCGTTAATGCTTTTACGGGATTTTTAACTTTTTATGTAATAGATTTGATAAGGAAATAAACAATGGCGGAATTTCATTCAAAAATTAAAACTATAGAGTGGAAGGGAGAATATTCAAGAATGGTTGATCAAACTCGATTACCCGAGCATTTTGAATATGTTGATATAAAAACGGGTGATGAGATGTTTGATGCGATTAAAACCATGATTGTAAGAGGTGCACCTGCAATCGGTGTTGCGGGAGCACACGGAGTGGCGCTTTACGCTCAGGAGCTTGAAAAAGAAAATTTGAGCCGTGAAGAATTTGTGAAGAAACTTTTTGAAAAAGCTGATTATATGGCATCTTCACGTCCTACCGCAGTGAATTTGATGTGGGCGGTAAAAAAACAAAAAGACCTGATTAAAAATTCCGAATCCGATATTAAAGGAATAGTTGAAGAATTAAAACGGAACGGTATTAAGCTTGAAAACGAAGATGTAGCAATAAACAAAAAAATCGGTGATTACGGTGCACAAATTGTTCCGAAAGGTGCCGCAATTTTAACACACTGTAATGCGGGAGCTTTGGCAACCGTAGGTTACGGAACAGCTCTGGGTGTTGTTCGTTCGGCTTTTGCAAATGATAAGACAGTGAAGGTTTTTGCCGATGAAACACGTCCGAGACAGCAGGGCGCAAGAATTACCACTCTTGAACTTACAATGGACGGCATACCGACGACTTTAATAACCGATGGAATGTGTTCATATTTTATGAAAAAAGGCATGATTGATTTGGTTGTTGTCGGGGCTGACAGAATTGCCGCAAACGGTGATGCCGCAAATAAAATAGGTACTTATACAGTTGCAATTGCCGCAAAATATCATAATATACCGTTTTATGTTGCAGCTCCGCTGTCAACTATTGATACATCAATAAAAACGGGTAATGAGATAGTTATTGAGGAGCGTTCAAGAGAAGAAGTGACGCATATTAACGGAAAAATTATCTGCGCACCCGAGGTAAATATTATTAATCCGGGATTTGACGTAACTCCGCACGAACTTATTACGGGAATAATTACCGAGAAAGGTATTCTGCGTCCGGATTACAAGAAATCTATAGCGGAAGCTTTTGCAGGTTAAACACCTTTAGGTATAAACATTTTTGAACGTATTTTTTTGAGTTCCGAAATCATTTCGGGATAATTGCCGTTCGTTAGTTCACCAACGGATTTGCAGAGTTTTAAAATTGCCTGCTCAATATTTTTATGATTCATGGATACCATATCAACCGCCATTTCTTCATTGGAAAGAGCAAGTCGTGTCATATCGCGAAATCCGCTTGAAGCCATTTCAATAGCAAGCGGATTATCTTTTGCGGTAAGCATAAGAGCCTGTGCAATTACCATCGGCATGTGAGAAATCAAAGCGGCAGCCCTGTCATGCTCCTGTGCCGTTGTATAAATCGGTTCAGCGCCAAGATATGCGATAATTTCTTCCAAAATTTCATTTTTTTCACCTGTTACAACCCATTTTGCGTTTTTGAAAAGACCTTCAAATGAGTTTTCAAACCCTTTATGTTCAGTTCCTGCCATCGGATGTGACGGAATAAATTTGTAAGGTCTTTGTTTTTGGCTTACAAATACTTTCAGACTGCATACATCCGTGACAACGGTTTCGGGGTTCAAAATATTTTCTAATCCGTCCAGTACTGACAGTGTTTTATTCATTGGGGTGCAGACAAAAACGATATCTCTGTCTTTTAAAACGTCATAATCCTTAAAAATTCCTTCTCCGTTTTGAGATGCTGAAACGGCAATTACATCATAATTTTTTCTTAAATCCTTGAAAAGTGAACCGCCGATTAATCCTAAGCCGATAATTCCGATTTTTTTCATACGAAAATTATAACACAAATTGTTACAAAATGTAAACATTGCCTTAAAATAGGCTGAATTATTTGCTGTATAAGGATTTTAACCGAATTTGAAATACATGTATCTTTAAAGTTTTTCGGTTGTTTTGCCGATATATAATACAGTGAAAACTAAAAAGGAAAATACTTATGGGAATGTCCGCATCACAGGCGCGTTTGCTTAGTATAACAGCAAGACTTACGAATAATGAGTTTCGCGCACAGACAATTACAGACAGAAAACTCAGACTTGCAGAACAATCATCCGATGCAAGTAAAGAGTACATGGATGCTTTGAATTCCCAAAAATTGGTATTTGGTACATATGATTCTAACGGTGACAGAACTTATACATCATTAACGCCTAATTTACTGTTTACTTACGGTGATTTGAAAAATCAATATTCAATTGTAAATTCCGCGGGACAAGTGTTGTTAAACGGTTCTGATATCAAAAAATATGAATCATCAGAAACAATGGCAGACTTTTTGTATCAATACGGAATTGCAAAAACTGACAACCCGAAGTATTTAAAAGCTTTGGATGAAATTTTCGGTGAAAATTACGAAGAATTTTTTAATGAAGAATCTCCGTACGGTTATACACGTCAAAACGGAAGCAGTGCTGACGGAGCATATCTTGAATATGTAGACAAACTCGGACAAATGGAGCCGCTTACTGCTGCTCTGGCTGCCGATAATTTAGGTGAAGAAACTTATAATTCAACTATTCAAGATTATTTAAATGCATTGCAAAGTGCGGGTTTGGTCGGCGGAAACAAAAGTCTCGGCGGATTTTTTGAAGGTATGGTAAATTGGTTGAATAATCCACCGGAATACGCACCGTATCCGGGTGAATTTACCAAAACTCCTCCGAATTTGCTTGATTATGCAAAAAGTCTTTTAAGCCCGCAATGCTGGTCAAGTACCGGTATAGAAAGTATGCGCGGAGAGAATGATGAATTTAAAACCGATTTTACCGCTACGAATGATAATATATGGCACATGGAACACGTTTTAGCCCAGTATTTATGGAGCAGTCAAGATGGATCTTTTGATGTCACATATGAAGGCAAAAAAGAAACTATGACAAATAATGGTAGCACATGGGCTATGTCATCAGGCGGCGGTAACGGTGAAGATCCGATGAAAGTCAGAGATGTTCTTGATAAATATGAAAATCAAGAACTGAAAGAAAAACTTACTGAATTGTATTATAAAATTGCTTTACATATAAAAGCTAATAATACAAACGGAGGTTTAACATCAGGTTCTATTACAAATAACGGTAATCATTCTACACCGTTAAAAGCTGATATTACAAAGAGTTATTATGAATTGATTAATGAACTGCTTGTTGCGGTTGCGGAAGATATTGTTGAAACTAAAGATGAAAGATACAACGGAACTGCATTACAAGGTTACAGAGAAGCACTCAATGAATACGAACAAGCTTATAAAGAATATATGAAAAAGGTTGAAGAATATAAAACATTTAAGAACACTCTTGAACCTTGGATTGAAAAATCGCAGGATATGATAACAAAATATGAAGAATTAATATCTAAACTGCCGGTTCGTAAAATACCTGATGAAAATGATGCAAAATACAGATGGTATGTTAATTTGTGGTATAGAATGGGCGGAGAAGACGAATCCCGTAAATCTGATACCAAAAAATATAAAGAACTGGATGAAAACCTTCTGAATAATGCGGAATGGCTTGAATTTGCATTGGAACATGGTGTTGTCACAATGGAACATGCCGAATATGATGAAAACGGTTCAACAGTTTATCCGAATATGGGTAGTTTTGATTGGAAATCCATTATATACACCAATGCATCGGATATTATATCTCAGGATGATGAAGTTGCAATAGCCGCAGCGGAAGCTAAATACAAAACAAAGATAGATGAAATTGAACATCAGGACAAGAAATACGATCAGGATTTGAAAAAACTTGATACCGAACATTCCGCCCTTCAAACCGAATACGATTCCATCAAAGAAGTAATCAGCAAAAACGTTGAACGTTCATTTAAAGCGTTCTCATAATTATTCTTCCGTATCTAAAAGACTTGTCTGTGAGATGTTTACGGATTTTTCTTCGGCATTTATTTGTTCCGTATCTTTTTTAATCTGTTCATCTTCATCAGGGTTTACGATTTTATTAACCGATACGACCGTATCATTGTCAACAAGATTTTGTGCTCTGACACCGGTTGCAGGTCTGCCCTGACGAGAGATGGAACCGGCATTCAACCTTGTTACGACACCGTTAGCGGTAACCATCATAATATCATCGGAATCTTGAACGATTGTGAGTGCTACAAGTCTCGATGTACTTGATTTAAACTTAGTTGCAATAAGACCTATACCGCCTCTGTTCTGGCTTCTGAATTCGGATAGTTTTGTACGTTTTCCGAAACCGTCAGATGTTACCACAAGCAAGTCAGCATCATAATCTCTGGGAACTATGTCGCATCCGACAATTTCATCACCAGTTCTGAGTTTCATAGAGGTTACGCCTCTGGCGCTTCTGCCCAAAGGTCTCAAATCTTCTATCGGGAATCTTATTGCCATACCGCAAGATGTTCCGATAATTATTTCATCTCTTGATGATGCAAGTTTTACCCAGCAAAGTTCGTCACCTTCTTCAAGACCGATAGCAATAATACCGCTTCTTCTGATGTTGTTGAAGTTATCAAGTCCTATACGCTTGATGTAACCTTTTTTGGTAAGCATGATAAGATTTAAATCCGGCGAGAAATTGCTTACGGGAACTACTGCCGTAATTCTTTCATCCTGCTCTATAGGCAAAACATTTATAATCGGCAAACCTTTTGCCTGACGTCCGCCTTCAGGGAAGTCGTAAACATTAAGACTGTATACAGTTCCTTTTGATGAGAAGAACAGTACTTTATCATGCATCATTGCCGTAAAGAAATGCTGTATATCGTCATCTTCTTTTGTTTTGATTCCTGATTTACCCCTTGTTGCACGGTTCTGACGTTCAAACGTATCAAGTGAAATACGTTTTAAATAACCTTGATGTGTAATAAATACAGCCATAGGAGTATTCGGAGTCAAATCTTCTATCGTAACTTCTCCCTGTTCGGGCAGAATTTGAGTTTTTCTGTCATCGCCGTATTTTTCTTTATCTTCAAGAAGTTCTTCTTTGATGATGTTAAGAATTTTCTGACGGCTTGCAAGGATTTCTTCATATTCGGCAATTTTCTTGATTAACTCGTCATATTCGGCTTTTACTTTATCCTGTTCCAAGCCTGTCAATCTTCTCAATTGCATTTCCAAAATAGCATTTGCCTGATCGGCATCCAGTCCGAATCTGCTCATCAATCCGATTCGCGCATCATCGGTTGTTTTGGATTTTTTGATAAGCTCAATAACTTCATCAATTGAACCCAGTGCTATAATTAAACCGGCTAAGATATGCGCTCTGATTTTTGCTTTTTTAAGGAAGAAAATTGTCCTTCTTGTAACGATTTCCACTCTGTGTTCGACAAATTCGGATAAGACTTCGTACAAATTGAGCAATCTCGGCTGTTTTCCGCACAAAGCAAGCATATTAACACCGAAAGTTGTTGAAAGTTGTGTAAATTTGAACAAATTATTTTTAACAACATCGGGTTTAGCATCACGTTTAAGTTCAATGACTATCCTCATGCCTTCACGATCGGATTCATCTCTGATATCGGATATGCCGGTAATTCTTTGGTCTTTTACCAGCTCTGCAATTTTTTCGATTAAGACGGATTTGTTTACCTGATAAGGAATTTCGGTAACTACAATTGCCGTACGTCCCTGACGTCCGGCACCTCCGGAGATTTCTTCAAAATTCGCCACAGCTTGCATTTTAATTGAACCTCTGCCGGTTTCATAAGCCTGTTTAATGTCATTTATACCGATAATTGTTGCCGCAGTCGGGAAATCGGGGCCTTTAATGTATTCCATAAGCTCAGATACCGTAATGTTCGGATTATCAATTAATGCAATCGTACCGTCAACGATTTCCGAAAGGTTGTGCGGCGGAATGTTTGTAGCCATACCTACGGCAATACCGGATACACCGTTTAGCAAAAGCATCGGAAGTCTTACGGGTAAAACCGAAGGCTCTTGCAAAGAACCGTCAAAGTTCGGTTCAAATTCAACGGTTTCACAATCGATATCGGCAAGCATTGACTGGGTAATTTTGTGCATACGGGCTTCCGTATAACGCATTGCAGCTGCTCCGTCACCGTCTACGGAACCGAAATTGCCGTGTCCGTCAACAACTAAGTATCTTGTATTGAAATCCTGTGCAAGACGTACAAGAGCTTCATAAACGGAACTGTCACCGTGGGGGTGATATTTACCGAGAACTTCGCCGACAATACGGGCACATTTCTTAAACGGTTTATCGGGTGTCATTCCAAGTTCGTTCATTGCATATAAAATACGTCTGTGAACAGGTTTTAAACCGTCGCGCACATCGGGCAATGCCCTTCCGACAATTACGCTCATAGCGTAGTCTATGTATGAACGCTTCATTTCTTCTCTTATATTAACCGGAATTATTTTTCCGTCTGCGAACATGTTCTGCTGGCTGCTCATTTTTTCCCCTCTTTTGTCTGTTATCTGTTGATATCATTATATCACAAACACATTTATTGTGGTAATTTTAAACTAATCTTTACAAAAAATTCTGATAGGATAGAATTGTTTTATGGGAAGAAATATTATTTTAATCGGTATGATGGGGAGCGGGAAAAGCACTATAGGCAAGCTTCTTGCAGAAAAACTTGACGGATATAATCTTGCGGATATCGATGAAGAAATTGAAAAAAGCACTCAAAGCAAGATTTCAGAAATTTTTCTTAAACACGGCGAACCGTTTTTCAGAATGCTTGAAGCGGAAAAAATCAGAATGTTCTGCAAAAAAGAAAATTTGGTTATCAGTGCGGGCGGCGGAGCTTTTGAGGCTGATGAAAACAGAAGAATTATGAAAGAAAACGGTATTGTAATTTACCTGAAAGCGTCGGCGGAAGCGCTTTATGAAAGAATTAAAAACGAAACTCACAGACCGCTTTTGAAAAAAAACTTTTCCGTTGAAAAAATAGAAAATATTTTGAAATTACGTGAGATTAATTATAACAAAGCGGATTATAAAATTGACACTTCCGACAAAACACCGTATAATATCGTACAAGAAATTTTGAGGATTGTTAATGATAGAAATTCCCGTTAAAACCGCATCCGAGTATTCCGTATTTATTGAAAATCAGCCGATAAACGACTTGTTTCAAAAAATAATTTCATTTGTCGGAAACAAGAAATATATTGTTGTAATATCCGAAAAAGTTGAAAAACTGTACGGGAAATTATTACCTTTTGACAAGTCTGTAAAATTTATACTCAAAGACGGAGAAAAAGAAAAAAACTTTTCTAACTGTATAAAAATTTTAGAATTTGCAATGAAAAATAAACTTACGCGTTTTGATGCAATTATATCTGTCGGCGGAGGAGTAGCGGGAGATTTGGCGGGATTTGCCTCATCAATTTACATGCGCGGAATTGATTTTATCCAAGTGCCTACGACTTTGCTCGCTTGTGTTGACAGTTCTGCGGGCGGTAAAACTGCGGTTAATACAAAGTTCGGAAAGAATCTTGCGGGAACATTTTATCAGCCGAGAGTTGTGTTTATCAACCCGAAATTTTTAAAAACTCTTGATGACAGGCAGTATAAAACCGGTTTGGGAGAGGTCGTAAAATATGCATTTATTGAAAAAAGTTGTCAGTGCAATGAAGAATTTAATCTGATAAATTTTTTGTCCGAAAATACGGATAAAATTTTTGAACGCGATGAAAAAATATTGAAAAGATTGATAGAAATATGTATAAGATTAAAGGTTTCTGTTGTTGAAAAAGACGAAAAAGAAAACGGATTAAGACGAATATTGAATTTTGGACATACCTATGCTCATGCGGTTGAAAAAATTACTAACTACAAAAAATATACCCACGGCGAAACCGTGGCAGAGGGTATAAAATTTGCCTTTGAACTTGCACTTCAAAAAAATCTTATCGATAAAAATTACAAATATTTTGCCTTTGATTTGATAAAAAAATTCAATTTCCGCGAAATTGAAAAGTATGATACAGCTAAACTTGCGCAAATAATGCGGTTAGATAAAAAATCAGACGGGAAAAAGATAAAATTTATTTTACCTTCAGACTATTCCCGTGCAGAGGAATTGGAAATCGGAATTGATGAAATTACGGCTTTTTAGTTTTTGTTTTCAGATTTTTGAAAAAATTTCCGATTGATTTTGCTTTGTTAACGAAAAAATTCTTTATTGAACTCAATTTAAATTTTGACGGAACGGCTTTTATCATAGGAATGAGTTTGGATTTAAATTTGTATCCTCCAAAAACCAGTGCTCCTGTCATAATTAAGCCGAAAGCCCATTTTTTCCAAACCGGCGTGTGAACGATATTTGTATCATTTTGCTTTTTAAATTCATCCTTGTTCAGCTGATTTAAGGAATTTGAAGTAGGAATTCCGCTGACGAAAGGGGGTATTTTATCGGGCGCGCCGACATAACGCGGAGGCTGTCCCATTATAAAAGATGCGGCATCGTAATCAAGAACACCGTTCTGTGCCAACATATCGAGATTAAATGCCCAGTTTGAAGACATAATTCCACCTTTCAACCTTTACTCTTATATAAAGTATTTTTTCTCTTACAAATTGCGTTTAATCCGATTTTTTGTTAAATTTTTGTAATAAAAAAACTCCCTTTTGGGAGTTTTTTTATGATTCTACATATTCTCTTAATCGTTTGCTTCTGTTTGGATGGCGTAATTTTCTGAGAGCTTTTGCTTCAATCTGTCTTATACGTTCCCGTGTAACACCGAACAGCTGTCCGACTTCTTCAAGAGTTCTCTGACGTCCGTCGTCCATACCGAAACGGAGTCTTAAAACATCTCTTTCGCGGGGAGAAAGCGTACACAAAACTTCCGCTAAGTCTTCTCTTAGAAGTTCCGAAGCAACGGTTTTAATCGGAGCATCGGCTTCTTTATCTTCAATGAAGTCTCCCAGTCTTGAATCTTCTTCTTTACCGATAGGAGTTTCAAGAGAAAGCGGTTCCTGTGCAATTTTGATTATTTCGCGCAGTTTGGGGATTGAAACATTCATTTCAAGAGCCAGTTCATCTTCGGTCGGTTTTCTTGAAAGTTCCTGAGCAAGGCGTCTTGTAACTTTTTTGAGTTTATTAATTGTTTCTACCATGTGAACGGGAATTCTGATAGTTCTTGCCTGATCGGCGATAGCTCTTGTTATGGCCTGTCTTATCCACCATGTAGCATAAGTTGAGAATTTAAATCCTCTTTCATGGTCAAACTTTTCGGCAGCGCGAATAAGTCCGAGGTTTCCTTCCTGAATTAAGTCAAGGAACAGCATACCTCGTCCGACATATTTTTTTGCGATACTTACGACGAGTCTTAAGTTAGCCTGAACAAGTTTTCTTTTGGCAATGGCTCCGGGGGTTCCGCCTTCAAGAATTTTTCTTGCAAGTTCAATTTCTTCATTTGCCGAGAGGAGTTTAATTCTTCCGATTTCTCTCAAATAGAGTCTGACAGGATCATCAACGGCAATTCCTTTTGGCATTTCAATATCTGTTTCGGTTTCTTCTTCGTTGTTGTTAAGCATGTAGATATCATCGATATTAATTTTCGAATCCATTTTCTGTGTAACGATATCTTCAATGTTATCGGTACTAATGTCTACATTCATATAGTTAACGCCGTCGTTTGCGTTAGAATTGTCATCGTCAATTTCCTGCATATTTAGGTTTTCGTCTTCATCCATAATGCTTACAATAGAGGAGCCTGTTTGTCTTTTCTTACTCATTAATTTTCTCCGATTTTAATCTGTTATTTATCCTATCTCTAAGCTGTATTTGAATTTTTAATGCTTCGGTTTCGTTATCATTTGCACTTTTATATAGATTTCTCAGTTGTTCGTGTTCTTTTTCTCTAAGACACTGGTTAATTTTGTTAATATTTTCTCTGATTACCGTTGCGAAATCATTTTCATTAAGATTTTGGAATGTTTCCGCGATACTGATTAAATCTGTTATAACAGCTTGTGTTTCGGGGTTTTCAGCCGATTCTGTATACAACTTATCAATCAATTCTTTCACATTATTTACGGTACAAGTTAATTTGTCAATTGTAGATTTTACATTTATTAACGTTTGGTTTGTAAACTCTGTGGTGCCAATCATTTCTTTAATTTTTTCAAATGAAAGAGGATTGTCGATAACTAGAAAAACGCTCAATAAATTTTTTTGCGCTTTTTCTAAAATTGGTATACTTTTCTTAACAATTCGTTGTACGGATTGATTTTGAATTTCTCCGGAAACCTTTGCTTTTCGGAGTTCGTTCATCAACGCATTTTCGTCAATATTCAATGCGCCGGCAACCATTTTTACATATTCCGATTGAATTATTTCGTTTTGAATTTCACTCAATAGAGGAATTAATTCTTTAACCGTTTTAGTCTTTTCCAACGGATTTTTGGGTTTTTCTTTCATTATGGCATTGATTTGAAAATCCAGCAAAAGCGGAGCGTGGTTAAGATATTCTTTGTATTTTTGTGCGCCTGCCGAGCGGATAAATTCGTCCGGATCTTTGCCTTCCGGCGGTGCGATTACTCTTATTTCGCACGAATATTTATCATCGGATGCGGAAAGATAGCTCTCATCAAACTGTTTAATATTTCCGAGCCCCTGAAATGCCTGCTTAATTAAATCGGCATTTCTTTTAGTTGCCTTTTGTCCCGCTAAATCCGTATCAAATGAAAGATAAATTTTACGTGAAGAAGTATATCTTGAAAGAAGTTTAATGTGATCCTGAGTCAGAGAAGTTCCGCAAGTTGCGACGGCATTTTCTATTCCGTGAGCCTGTGCGGATATAACGTCAAAATAACCTTCCATTAAAATAACGCTGTCTTCTTCTTTAATCGCGCCTTTTGCGGTGTAGAGCCCGAATAATAACTTACTTTTATTATAAATGATTGAATCCGAAGAATTTAAATATTTCGGAGATTGCTTATCCGAAAGCGCGCGAGCTCCGAATGCGACATATTCGCCGTTTTCGTTTTGAATAGGGATGATAATTCTGTTTTTAAACCTGTCTACATATTCATCTTCGCTTGATTTTACGGTCAAACCCGCTTTTTCCATCACTTTTTCGGGTATTTCATCTCTGAATTTTTTATAAAAAGTTGCATAAGCAGGCGGTGCAAACCCCAGAGAATACTTTTCAATAATTTCTTTTGTAATCCCTCTGGCTGACAAATAATCCAAAACTTTTGTTGTTTCGGGAGATTTGTCTTTTAAAAGTCTGAGATTATAAAATTTTGCCGCTTTAGTGCAGGCGCGGATTAATTCATCTTTATCCTCTTTAGGTTCAATGCGCTTGTGATATTTTGGCATTTCAAGTCCGAATTGTTGTGCCAACTCGGCAACTACTTCCATAAACTCTTTGTTTTGAGTTTTCATAAGAAACGTAATAGCATCACCGCCGGCACCACAGCCGAAACATTTGTAAATCCCCAATGCGGGATTTACCGAAAATGACGGAGTTTTTTCTTTATGGAACGGGCACAAACCCCAGTAATGATTTCCGCTTTTTTTTAAAATTACCTGCTGAGAAACCAGTTCTACTATATCAATGCGGTCTTTTATCTGGGTAACGAGTTCTTCAATAGTTTTTGCCATAACAGCATGTTATCATTAACAAAGATTTTAATCAAAATTAATGTAAATATTTGATATAAAGATAAATTGAACTTAATATCAGTGAAATTGCGGTTACAAGTGAACCGTATTTCATAAATCTCATAAATGATATCGGGAACCCTTTTGTATTAGCGGTTTCGCTTACGATTACGTTAGCAGCCGCACCGATAATTGTAAGGTTTCCGCCAAGGCATGCACCTAAAGACAAAGCCCACCATAAAGGATGATGCCCTTCACCGCTATAAGGCAATGTGTGCTGAACCTGATCAATTAAAGGCGCCATAGTCGCGGTATAAGGTATGTTATCAATTACACCCGATAACAATCCCGAACCCCAAAGGATAAACATTGCCGCCGCATTAAGACTTCCGTGCGTAAGCTGTATAAGCTTATCTGCCAAAAAGCTTATTCCGCCGTTTGCTTCAAAACCGCCGATTATTATGAATAAACCTACAAAGAAAAATATCGTTAACCATTCCACATCACGGTAAATTTCTTTCGGCTTTTCAAATAAAAGCAGAAAAGAAGCACCCGCAACAGCAAAAACATAAGCGGGAATATTTGTAATATCATGCGTTACAAATCCCAAAATAACCAACAGCATTGTTGTGACTGAACGTATCATAAGTTTTTTGTCGGTAATAGTCTGCGAGTTATCAAGGTTTGCAATATGCTCCATTTTTTCTTTTGTTGCTTTCAAAGATTTTCTGAAAAGGAAAATGAGTATTCCGACACAAGAAAGAAAAATTAAAGTAATAATCGGTGTAAGTTCACGGACAAAATCCATAAAGCTTAACCCTGCTTTTGCACCGATAATAATATTTGGCGGATCTCCGATTAAAGTAGCCGTACCGCCGATATTTGATGCTAAAACTTCCGTAATCAAAAACGGAACCGGATCACATTCAAATTCCTTTGCAATAACAAACGTAACCGGCATGATAAGCACAACGGTCGTAACATTATCCAAAAACGCCGATGCCACGGCAGTAAATCCCGCAAGCGCAAAAAGTACAAGTTTCGGATGTCCTTTGGTTGCTTTCAAAAGCTGTAATGCAAGCCATTTAAAAACACCGCTTCTGCTTGCGATATGAACAATAATCATCATACCGATGAGCAGGAATATAACTTGAAACTCCACGTAATCAAAAACTCCGCGGATATATTTGCCTAAATCAGCACTGTAATGCCCCTGAAACGGTAAAAGTCCCAAAAGCATAGTTAATGAAGCTCCCGCAAGAGCGACAACGGATTTTTGAATTTTTTCCGAAGCTATAAATATATATGCAATTAAAAGAATTGCACCTGAAATAATCATGCCGTAATCAGCAACAATATTGTGTAACATTTTTTCTCCTCTTTGTTCGGATAGTATCATAAACAAAAAAAGATGTAAATAACCGTTATTACGACAAATTTATATAAGAATTACACAGCGAATGCGGATTTAATTATTTTATAGATAACAATTTTATTTTTCTCATCAAGCAGTTTCAAAAGTTCATCAATCGCATAATCGAGGTTTGGCGGAATATCAACGGAATCAAAGTTAAAAAACTCAACAAGCCGAATATCCAAAACATTGGACATTTTATCCAAAACATGGAGTGAAGGGAAAAACCGCCCCGATTCAATACCGCTGAGCGATGATGTTTCAATTCCGATTAGTTCGGATAAGGTTTCTTGAGTGTACCCCTTACTTTTTCGAATTTGTTTTATACGTTTCCCTAAAAGTTTTTTGTTATCCATATTATATATGTTAACCTATTTTTTCAGGCAAAATAAGTGATATGGTTACTTATTTTTTCAATAATACAGTAATTATTACTTATAGGTACTTGACAATCACGTAAAAATAATTTAAAATAAGTGTACAGTTTATATTTTTTGCGTAATGCAAAAGGGTATTAAAAGAAAGAAAGGAATTATCTATGAAAAAATTTAGTGCATTCACACTTGCGGAAGTGTTGATTACTTTAGGTATTATCGGGGTAGTTGCCGCAATGACTATGCCGACATTGATTAACCAAACAAACGGTGCTCAATATCGTGCTGCATTCAAAAAAGAATTGTCAGTAATTTCACAGGCAGTTACGCTTAACGTTGCTTTGGAAGACTTTGATTTTTCGGATTTGACTGGAGATGATAATAGTGGTGTAGGTACATTATCAAAATTGCTTCAAAACAGAGCTAATGTTGTCAGAGTAGCAGATGTATCGACTATAAAAGGTGAAGGCTATAAACCTATTTTTGCCGGTGATGACAGAAAACAAGCACCTGAAACTAATGATGTAGCTATTGGAAGCACTGTTACTGACAGCGATCCTACAGGTATGGGTACTAAAGCAATATTATTTAATGACGGTTCTATGTTTATATTTGATGATACTAAGGTTAAGGCATGTTCCGAAACAGGAACTAAATGTTCAGGCTGGTTTGACGTAAACGGTATGAAAGGTCCTAACAAAGAAACTAAATGTGATCCTAAAACCGGAACTGATGACGGTAATTGTTCGGTAAAAATCCCTACCGATATATTCCCGGTTAAATTCTATGACCAGACAATCCTACCGAACTCAGGAGCAGGCAGAGCAGTGTTATATGACAACGGCAACACTGCAACAAGGGCTGACAGTAGTAGTGATTAATTTTTAAATAAAAGAAAAACAATTAACCTTGATAGGTTCTTGTTTGATAACACAAAAAAATGTTTTTCCGGTGAAGATATCTTCACCGGTTTTTTTATTTTCCCCTCTGTGTAAATATTCGCGAAACTTTTTATATCATATGTGTGTGGCGAAGTCACTCTCCCCCTGTGCATAAAAAAACGGCGGATATAACCGCCGTTTTTTTATTTATCTTTGACTTATTAACCACCTACACCTGCACCGGCACCTGTACCTGCACCGTCTGCTCGGGTAGCGGTGTTACCGTTGTCATATAATACGGCTCTGCCTGCATTTGATGCGGGAAGGATTGTCTGATCAAAGAACTTAACCGGGAAAATATCCGTCGGGATTTTTACCGTACATGTGTCATTAGTTGTAGTAGAATCACATCTGGTTTCTTTGTTAGGTCCTTTCATACCGTTTACGTCAAACCAACCGTAACAAACTTTTGCTGTTCCTGTTCCGTTTTCCGCTGCTGTACATCCGGTTACATCAGCTGCCTTATACATAAACATAGAACCGTCGTTAAACATTAAGGCTGTATCCCAACCATCAATTGCCAATTGTGGTGCATTGTTACCATTATTAGTTCGTGCAGCATTGTCATAGCTTACATTTGTTGCTGGCGCTGCCTGCGGTACATAATCCGAGCCAATATCATCTTTTGTTGCAACTCTGACAACATTTGTTCTGTTTTTAAGCATTGTGGTTAAAGTACCCATTCCGGTGGTGTCACTTGTTGTCAAATCCGCAAAGTCAAAGTCTTCCAAAGCAACGTTAAGTGTAACTGCCTGTGAAATTACTGACAATTCTTTTTTGAATGCAGCACGATATTGAGCACCGTTTGTTTGGTTAATCAATGTCGGCATAGTCATTGCGGCAACTACCCCAATGATACCCAAAGTAATCAACACTTCCGCAAGTGTGAATGCGCTAAATTTTTTCATAATCTCATACCCTTTCTTGTTTGATAACATTATTAATTATACGCTATTTTCGGGAATTTGTCAAGATTACAATAAAAATAATTATTATTATTTTTAAAGTATATCGGCATAAATTTCCTGATATTACATTCGGGCAAGAACTAAACCATTCACTATTGACATAGATTTTCCTTAATAATACAATTGTTGTAAAAACAACACAGGGAGAGTAAATGAAAAAAAATATTATAATTATATTGTCTGTTATTGTAGCGGCAATTTTAATTCGATACGGATTTTCGTTGTTCGGCGGGATTATGCAGGGTAAAGCACTGAAAATGCGCCCCGCACCGACAGTATCAGTCGAAGAAGTATCCGAACAAAGTATTATAAGAAGTTTTGAAGCCCCGGGCAGAGTTGTTTCCGTTTACAGAGTCGATGTTTTGGCTCGTATATCGGGATATCTTCTTAAAAGTTATTTTAAAGAAGGCGACAACGTAAAGCAGGGACAGGTTCTTTTTCAAATTGAACCGACTGAATATTCAAACGCATCGGCATCAGCCGGCGCAAACGTAAAAAACCTTTCGGCTCAGCTTGCTTATGCGGAAAAACAGCTTGCACGCGCAAGAGAACTTGTAAAAAAAGACTATATCGCTAAAGCACAGTATGACCAAATGTTATCAAACAGAGATGCTCTCAAAGCTCAGCTTGCTTCCGCTCAAGCCCAATACAGCGATGCAAACAGAAATCTGGGCTATACCAGCGTGAAATCACCCGTCAACGGGAAAGTCGGTATAATTAACGTTACCGTCGGAAACTATGTGTCTCCCTCAACCGGAGCTTTGACAACAATTAACAGTACAAACCCGATTTATGTCACTTTCCCGTTAGATTCCAACGATTTCCAACTTCTTGCAAACTCGGACGGTGAAGCAAACAAAGACAGAAAAGTCGAATTGATTCTCTCGGGCGGTAAAAAATATGAATTTGACGGTGTTCAGGATTTTCAAGACAACAAAGTCGATGTATCCACAGGTACCGTAACTATGCGTGCAACATTTGAAAACCCCAATAACGAACTTATTCACGGGGAATTTGTTACAATAAAATTGTACGCTAACAGACCTTCAAATGTTCCCGTAGTGCCTGTTACCGCTGTTCTTGAAAATCAGGCGGGCAAATATGTTTACAAAATTGATGAACAAAACCTGCCTCAGCTTGTTTATATTAAAACAGGCGAACAGTCAGGCGACCGTTGGATTGTAACCGAAGGACTTCAAAAAGGTGACAGAATTGTAACCGAGGGACTCCAAAAAGTTACTCCGGGTAAACCCGTAACAATCGTTTCGGCAGAAGAAATTCAAAAAATTAAAACACAACAGGTTACCGAAAATAAAGGTAAAAAAGAAAACAAATAAAGGGATATCATGTCAAATAACAATTCGGGAAATCTATTTATAAAACGCCCCAAACTGGCGATAGTAATCTCGCTTGCAATTATGCTTGCGGGTATATTAATGATTAGCACCCTTCCTCTGGAAGAATATCCCTCAATTACTCCGCCGCAGGTAATAGTTTCGGCAACTTATGCCGGAGCAAGCTCCGATGTTATTGAAGATACAATTGCGGCTCCGGTCGAAGCTCAGCTCAACGGGGTTGAAGATATGATTTATATGTCTTCTACCTCTCAAAACGGCTCTTATAAGCTGACACTTTACTTTGCAATCGGCTCCGATCCCGATATGGCGGTTGTTAACGTGCAAAACCAATTACAGCTTGTTACCCCCCGTCTGCCCGAAGAAGTTAAACGATACGGCCTGACAGTTAAAAAATCAACCGGCGGCCCCGGATTGATGATGATTTCGGTAAATTCTCCGACACATACCTACGATTCTTTGTATATCGCAAACTACGCATCAATTTATATTAAAGACGAACTTGCCCGTATAAAGGGTATCGGTCAGGTTATGGTGTTCGGTTCATCGGATTATTCAATGAGAATTTGGCTTGATGCGGTGAAAATGGCAAACCTCGGAGTTTCCGTCTCCGAAGTCAATGCCGCAATCCAAGCTCAAAATACTCAGGTGCCGGCGGGCGATCTCGGTGTTGAACCGATGAAAAACAAGCAGATGATTAAGCTTACAATGAGAACAAAAGGTCGTCTTAAAGATACAACCGAATTTGAAGACATAATTATCCGTTCAAAACCTGACGGCTCACAAATTCGACTTAAAGACATCGCAAGAGTCGAACTCGGCGCGGAAAATTATTCTTACTTCTCACGTATCGGCGGAAGGGATTCGGCGGTTATCTCGGTCAGCCAGCTCCCCGAAGCTAACGCTATCGACCTTTCCAACAAAGTAAGCCAAAAAATGAAAGAATTGAGCAAAGGGTTTCCGCCCGGAATTGAATATAAAATTCAGCGTGATGAAACTCTGTTTGTAAGAGAATCAATAAAAGAAGTTATCAACGCTATAGGACTAGCAATCCTGCTTGTGGGAATGGTTACTTACCTGTTCTTGGGCAGCGGACGCGCCGCACTTATTCCGTTTGCGGCAATTCCGGTATCTTTAATCGGCGTATTTATATTTATGAACCTTTTCGGCTTCTCCATTAACCTTTTAATACTGTTCGGACTTGTTCTTGCAGTAGGTTTGGTTGTTGACGATGCCATAGTTGTTCTTGAAAACACGCAAAGACACATTCAGGAAGGTAAAACACCGCTTGATGCAACGGAAATTACTATGGATGAAGTTTTCAGCGCCGTACTTGCAACATCACTCGTTTTGATGGCAGTGTTTGTCCCCGTTTCGTTTATGTCGGGGATTACCGGACAAATGTTCAGACAGTTTGCACTGTGTATAGCATCTTCAATCGGTCTGTCCACACTTGTTGCACTTACTCTTGCACCCGCACTGTGCGCCATGATTTTGAAAAGCGGTGAAGAAAAAGCAGATTTTGAATTTATCCGAAAATTTGATGATTGGTTTAATAAAATAAGAGATAAATACCTCGAAGGCGTAAATATCTTTATTAATGCACCTAAATTAACCATGTCGGTTTACGCATTAATAATCTTGTTTATTATGCTTATGTTCTGGCTCGTCCCGAAAGGATTTCTGCCGACAGAAGATAAAGGCGCCGTTTTTGCCCAAATTCAGCTCCCCGAAGGTTCATCGGCATCAAGAACAAATATTGTCGCAACTGAAGTCGAAGAAAGAATTTTAAATATAGACGGCGTGGAAAATACGATTACACTCGTAGGCTATTCTGGTGAAAATACCGCCCTGATTGTCGCAGAACTCGCCGACTGGTCTAAACGTAAAAGTAAAGCGTTATCCATGCAGACAATTTTGAAAAAAGTTCAAACAGAATTTGCTAATTATCCGTCTGCTACAATTGCGGCTTTCTCTCCGCCTTCAATTTCAGGTCTGGGTATGTTCGGCGGTTTTGAATACCAGCTTCTTGACAAAGCCGACAGATCTCCGCAGGAACTCTATGATGAAGCTATGAAACTTATTGCGGAAGCAAATAAGGATTCCGCTTTCCAACTCGTTTACACATCTTTTACCGCAAACCTTCCGCAGTTATTGATAAAAGTTGACGAAGCTAAAGCTCTGGCGCAAGGAGTTGATATTTCCGAAATTTACAGCGCATTATCAGGCTATTTCGGTAAATCTTACGTAAACGACTTTAATAAATACGGACGTGTCTATCGTGTTTACTTGCAGGCGGATTCCGAGTACAGAGAAAAACCGTCCGATATTGATAAAATATACGTTAAAAACAGGCAGGGAAGTATGGTGCCTCTGTCGGCAGTCGTAACAATAAGCAATATCGTAGGACCTTACAGTCTCACAAGGTTTAACATGTACCCTGCAATCACAATTAACGGTCAATCCCGCGCAGGAGTAAGCTCGGGTGATGCCATTAAAACCATGGAAAGCATATCGGATCGCGTGCTTCCAAAGGACATGGGCTACGCATGGTCAGGAAGTTCCTTACAGGAAAAAGAATCAAGCGGTCAAATAGGTCCGATACTTGCAATGTCACTCGTATTTATTTACCTGTTTTTGGTCGGTCTTTACGAAAGCTGGATGCTTCCGATTGCCGTACTTTTAATTTCACCTGTTGCTCTTGTGGGAGCATTGTTCTTCCAGTATATCTCAGGATACTCGCTTGATTTGTATTCACAAATCGGTCTTGTTATGTTAATCGGTTTGTCAACAAAACAGGCTATTTTGATTATTGAATTTGCAAAAGACGCGCACGAAGGCGGTATGGGAATTAAAGATGCCGCTATACAGGCAGCGAAATTGAGGTTCAGAGCCGTTATGATGACAAATATTGCGTTTATTCTCGGCCTGCTTCCTCTTGTATTTGCAAAAGGTGCGGGTGCAGCAAGCCGTAATTCCGTCGGTATGACAGTGTTCGGAGGCATGATGGCCGTTGCGTTTATCGGAACTTTCCTTGTTCCGGCTTTCTTTGTAATCGTCGAACAGTTTAAAATCTTCTCCGCACAAAAAGCTAAACGCTTCAAAAAAAAGGATAACTAAATGCTGAAAAAATTTATAATAATTAGTTTAATATTATCGCTCAACGGATTAAGCGCAATTTCACAGGACATAGGCAATACGGTTAATGAAAAAGAATACCCGAAAGCCAATGAAGTTCTCCCCGAAGCTAAAGACCGCACGGATTTTATCATTGAAGGTTCCGTCGAAAAAAACATTGATATGACGCTTGATATGTGTATTGAGCTTGCTCTCGGAAATAATCCGCAGATTAATTCGGCATTCCACGATATTTTGGCTTCAGATTCAAGAATAAAACAGGTCTGGTCAAATTACTTCCCTCAAGTGAGCTGGCAGACAGGTTATACAAGAATTCGTCAATTGCAATTGTCTGACGCTTTGGGAAGAAACCTTACGTTTAATTACTACATTCTGGGGCAGGTAACTTTACAGCAAATGCTTTATGACTTCGGAGTAACGCAAAATCAAGCTACCATAAGACGTTTAGACTTTGAAACCTCTAAAGCCACTCTCGGTGCAACTATTAACGATGTTATTTACCAAACAAAAGATGCTTACTACAATCTGCTTTATGCATTCGAAAATAAAAAAGTAGCTCAGGATACCGTTGATAAGTTTGAAATGTTTTATAATCAGGCAAAAGCTTTCTATGAAATCGGTATGAACCCGAAAGTTGACGTAACAATAGCCGAGGTAAACCTGAGCAACGCAAAACTTCAGCTCATTCAGGCTGATAATGCGGTTAACTTGGCAATCGCCAGATTAAACAATGTTATGGGAGTTCCGTTTATTGATAAATACAATGTGCAGGAACGTCTGAAATATCAGCCTATAAATATTACTTTTAACGAAACAATTGACATAGCAAGAGAAGCCCGTCCGGAACTTAAAGCAGCCGAATTGAAAGTAGAAAGCGCAAAACAAACTCTTAAACTTGTCAAAAAATCATATTTCCCGACATTATCGGTTGAAGGACAGTTACAGCTCGGCGGTAAACAATGGACTTCAAATCACGGTTACAATATCGGCGGATATTTAAATTTCCCTACCGTGAACGGCATGCTTATCAGAAATGAAATAAAAGAAGCAAGATTTTTATACGAAAAAGAAATCGCAAACGCAAAAAATACACAAAACCAAATCTATCTTGAAATACAAAACGCATTTTTAAAACTTGAAGAAAAGAAAAATCAAATGCCGGTTGCAATGCTGAATGTAAAACAGTCAAAAGAAAACTATGAATTATCTTACGGCAGATACCGCGTGGGAGAAGCAAGCCCGACAGAACTTAAAGATGCGCAGATTAACTATCAGCAGGCACAATTGAGCTATTATAATGCGCTGTATCAATATAATTCCGCCAAAGCCGAGCTTGAAAAAGCAATCGGAAAAAATTTAACCGCAAATACCGAAGACATTATAGAACTCGGTGAATAAAAGTTAAAAACATAACTATATCAAGCTTTACGCCTTATTGTTACAAAATGTTAACTTTAACTTTCTAAAAAAGGCAATTTTTTTATTCTTATATACTTTATATATATGTAAGAGATAAGAGAGAGAAGAAAATGTTAGCAACTACGGCAGAATCACACAACAATACAAGCGGCAACGGACAGTTCGGTTCTTTGCTCAGAAACAGAAGAAATAACACTTCCGCAAAAGAGTTTAATATTGAAGATTACAATTATCTTGAAAAAAAAGACAGAAGAATGCGTTTTAACAATTCAAAAGATCCGATTTATTACGTATTCGATGTAATTGAAAACAGGCCGATAAAAACATTGGCAAAAGAATTTGTAAAAGATTCATTTTTTGAAATAGCAAACTTTGTAGTAAAAGTCGTTGGTTAATTAACAGGAAAAGGAAAAGATAAAAAAAGATGATAAAAAATCATCTTTTTTTTATTGACACATTTGAAAATAAATGATAAAATACATGTTACTTCTAAAAGGAAAGCATGGGTGAAATTCCCTCACTGGGCCGCAGCCGTTACAGTCGGAATGCTTTTGGAAAGTTGTAGTACACCACGGAAATCTGGGAGAAAATTTTTATGAAGAATGCAATTTTCGACAACAATGTTGTCAATCTGGACACCGCGAAATTTATGTCCAACGCTTATGTATCTGACAAAGATGCAAACCTCAATTTGGTAGAAGGTTATTTAAAACAGCTTGATTGGAAAGTCAATGAAAATTCAAACATGTCTTATTCAATTCAGGGTTTGAATAATTACATTGCTTCCGAAATCAGCAAACAGTATTGGCTTAACAGAATTTATCCTGCTGAAATTAAGAATGCGCATGTAAACGGTGATATTCACATTCATGATTTAAATATCATTTCCGTATATTGTGTCGGCTGGGATTTAAAAGATTTATTAACGGAAGGTTTTACCGGAGCAAAAGGGAAAGTTGAAAGCGCTCCCGCAAAACATTTCAGAACAGCATTGGGGCAGATAGTAAACTTTATGTACACGATGCAGGGTGAAGCTGCAGGTGCACAGGCATTTTCAAACTTTGACACTTTACTTGCGCCGTTCATAAAATATGACAACCTTGATTACGCACAGGTAAAACAGGCAATCCAGGAATTTGTATTTAATATGAATGTACCTACACGAGTAGGCTTCCAAACTCCGTTTACAAATATAACAATGGATTTGACCGTTCCTTCGTATTATGCCGATCAAGCGGTAATTGTCGGCGGAGAATTCAGAGAAGAAACTTATAAAGAATTCCAAAATGAAATGGACTTGCTCAACAAAGCATTCTTTGAAGTAATGATGGAAGGTGACAAATCAGGCAGAGTATTTACTTTCCCGATACCGACCTACAATATTACAAAAGATTTTGACTGGGATAACAAAAATATTGAAGGTCTTTGGGCAATGGCAGCAAAATACGGTATTCCGTATTTCTCTAACTTTATTAATTCCGATATGTCGCCTGAAGATGCACGTTCAATGTGCTGCAGACTGAGAATTGACAACAGAGAACTTGAATACAGAGGCGGCGGACTTTTCGGTTCCAATCCTTTAACCGGTTCGGTAGGTGTAGTTACAATCAATCTTCCGAAACTTGCAAAAACTTCCAAATCCAAAGGCGAATTTCTTGAAAAACTAGCATGCAGAATGGCAACAGCAAAAGAAAGTCTTGAAATCAAGCGTAAATTGCTTGAGGATTTGACTGATAAGAATTTGTATCCTTACACTAAATTTTATTTAAGAGATATCAAATCACGTTTCGGAGTATACTGGAAAAATCATTTTTCAACAATCGGTCTTATCGGAATGAACGAAGCTTGCTTGAATCTTTTGAACGATAATATCGGCAGTTTCAGAGGTAAACAGTTTGCACTTGAAGTTATGGATTTTATGCGTGCAAAAATCGTTGAATTTCAAAAAGAAACCGGAAATAATTACAATCTTGAAGCTACGCCGGGCGAAGGAACTTCCTACAGATTGGCAAAGATAGACAAAGATTATACCTACTATACAAACTCTACACAACTTCCGGTAAATTATACCGATGATATATTTGAAGTACTTGATCATCAGGACGATTTACAAACCAAATATACGGGCGGAACAGTTGTACACATTTTTGCCGGAGAAAGAATCCGCAGTACAGAAACGATGAAAAATCTTGTTAAAAAGATTTGCAACGGATATCGTCTGCCTTATTTCACATTCTCTCCGACATTCAGTACATGTCCAAACCACGGTTACATCGCCGGAGAACATTTCAAATGCCCCGAATGCGGTGCGGACTGTGAAGTTTATTCCCGTGTAGTAGGTTATATAAGACCTGTTCAGCAATGGAATAAAGGTAAAAAACAGGAATTTAAAGACAGAAAAGAATTTTCTGTCAGGGAATGCCAATGCAAATAGGCGGTATTCAAAAATCTTCACTTCTGGATTATCCTGACAAAATCAGTGCTATAGTATTCACTCAGGGTTGTAATTTCAGATGCGGATACTGTCACAATCCCGAATTAATCGTAATGAAAAAAAAGCCGGAGTTATCCGGTTTTTTTGATTTTCTTCAAACAAGAAAAGGCAAACTTGACGGGGTTGTCATCACGGGAGGTGAACCGTGCCTTCAAACGGATTTGCATGATTTTATAAAAAAAATACATAACTTGGGATTTTGCGTAAAGCTTGACACAAACGGCAGTATGCCCGATGTTTTGCAACAGGTAATCTCGGATGTTGACTATGTTGCCATGGATATTAAAGCACCGCTTGAAAAGTATTCGGAAATTGCAAAAATCAATATAAATACCGAAAAGATAAAAGAAAGTATCAATATTATTATGAACAGCACAGCGGATTATGAATTCCGTACAACCGTTTTGAAGTCACAATTAAATATTGAGGACTTTGAAAATATCGGGAAATTAATAAAAGGCGCAAAAAGATACTACCTGCAAAAATTTGTATCGTCAAAAATATTTGACGAATCACTTAAAAATGAAATCTCATATTCCGACTTTACGCAAATAACAACAATCTTGAAAAAATATATTAAAGAAGTGTATGTAAGATAAAAAGGACATCATCAGATGTCCTTTTTTATTTAAACGGATAGAATATTTTTAATTATGAACAACCGGAATAACCGCATTTAAGACAGATAAAACATCCTTCCGCCATTTGAATTTCATTTCCGCATTCGGGGCATTTTATTGTCTTAACTTCTCCTGTCGGATTGTATTCTTCTTCAACTTTTTCTTCAACGGGTTCAGTTTTTTTATCTTCCGTTTTTTTAGTTAAGTTCATCGGTTGAATAGGTCTGCAGTTGTTTCTGTATACCGTAATTCCTTTAAGATTATTTTCGTATGCAAGTACGTAAGTTTCCATAATATCTTCTCTTGAAGCGCTTTCAACAAAGTTAACCGTTTTGGAAACCGCATTGTCGGTATGAAGCTGGAACGCAGCCTGCATCTTTACATGCCAGTACGGAGAAACATCATGAGCCGTAACAAAGATATGTTTTGAAACTTCATCAACCCCGTTTACGTGTGCAATTGTTCCTTCTTCGGATATCTGTTTCATAACGGCATCGGAATAAAAGCCGTGTTTAACCGCATAATCTTTGAAAATCGGATTCACTTCAAGCATTTCCGTTCCGTCCATAACATTTCTCATAAATACGAGTCCGAATAACGGTTCAACCCCGCCTGATGCCGATGCTATCATTGAAATAGTACCCGTTGGAGCAATACATGTAGTTGTCGCGTTTCTTATTCCGTATTTTTCAATTTCGGAATCAAGTTCTCTCCATTGCTCATCGGAAACCTTTCCCGCCGACTTCCCTTTGTACTTGTTGTAAAGGAAGTTTTTACCGTCATAGACACTGCCTTTAAAGTTGTTAAATCTTCCTCTTTCTTTGGAAAGTTCAATAGACTCGCATTTGGATTCGTAGTCGATAAATTCCATAACTTCGGAAGCAAGTTTTGTTCCTTCTTCCGATGCGTAAGAAATCCCCATTTTCATAAGCATATCAGCCCAGCCCATAACACCGAGTCCGATTTTTCTGTTGTTTTGAACCATTTCCGATATTTGCGGCAGCGGATAATTGTTTACCGCAATAACGTTATCCAAAAATCTGATAGCCGTTCTTGTTGTCTTTGCAAGCAAATCCCAATTTACTGCTCCGTTTTCAACCATTCTCCCCAAATTAATAGAGCCTAAATTGCATGCTTCATAAGCAAGCAGAGGGACTTCTCCGCAAGGATTTGTGGATTCAATCTCTCCGATAAGCGGAGTCGGATTGTCCGCATTCATTTTATCAATAAATATAATACCGGGTTCGCCTGTTTTCCAAGCTCCGTCAACGATTAAGTTAAATACTTCTCTCGCATTCATTTTACCTGCAACTTCGCCGGTATTTGGTGCAATGAGTTCATAATCGGTATTATTTTTAACTGCTTCCATAAATTTGTCGGTCAAAGCTACGGATATATTAAAGTTTGTGAGTTTTGACGTATCGTTTTTACAGTTAATAAATTCTAAAATATCCGGATGGTCAACTCTCAGGATACCCATATTTGCACCGCGTCTTGTACCGCCCTGTTTAACGGCTTCGGTTGCGGCATTAAAAACTTCCATAAATGATACTGGGCCCGAAGAAACACCCATTGTAGAGCGTACCACGCTGTTTTTAGCTCTCAATCTTGAGAAAGAAAAACCTGTTCCGCCACCCGATTTATGAATTAAAGCCGTATTTTTAACGGTTTCAAAAATTCCTTCCAAACTGTCTTCAACCGGAAGTACAAAACAAGCTGCAAGCTGTCCGAGTTCTCTGCCTGCATTCATCAAGGTCGGAGAGTTTGGCATAAAATATCTGTTTGTAATAAATTTGTAAAATCTGTCCGATAATTCTTTTACTTCAGCCTGAGATTTGCCGAATTGCAAATCACCTGATGCAATTGTATCTGCTACACGTCTGAACATATCAGCCGGTGTTTCAACGCATTTTCCGTCTTTGTTTCTTTTCAAATACCTCTTTTCAAGAACTTTCACCGCGTTTTCGGAAAGTTCCAATTCTTCCATACATGTGGTATCCGTCACATTAACCTCCGTTTTTTATTAATTTATTGATACTATCCCTTATAATTCGGCATGCCGAAAGCATGACTGTTTCACAATTGTACATCAGATTTTACAGACTTGCAACAGCATAACAAAACTGTAACAGAAATTAAAATTTATTTAAGTCCTTTTATCACAAAAAAATATCATAAAAATAAAAGAGTCATAACTTATAATTATCTTATTAAGTTACAAAAACTTTAATATAACTTAAACTATTTTTACGCCTTTGGCATGTTTATAATATAATGTTCAAAGAGGAATTTCTTTTGAAACATTCAAAACTTACAGCCTTAATATTTATAGCGCTGATATTAGGTGTTATAGTCGGACATTTTACCCCTGAATTTGCGGTAAAAATGAAACCGTTTGCGGTAATTTTTCTGCGAATGGTTAAAATGATTATTGCGCCTTTGCTTTTTTCAACGCTTGTAATAGGAATAGCCGGACACGGCGATGTCAAAAGCCTGGGTAAAATAGGACTTAAAACTATTATTTATTTTGAAATTGTTACCACGCTCGCGCTTATAATAGGTTTGACAGCCGCAAATATTTTCAAGCCGGGAATAGGCTTCAATACCGTAAGCGGTTTTGAACACATGCAGGAAGCGGGGCTTATGGCTGCATCTCACGCTCATACGTCAGTGAGCGAAATGGTGACGACAATTTTCCCCACAAGCATTGTTGATGCCATGGCTCAGGGCAACTTGCTTCAAATAGTTGTGTTCTCAATATTTTTTGCAATTGCAATCGTAGCGGTCGGAAAAACCGCAAAACCCGTTATTGATATATTAAATTCCGTCTCCCAGATAATGTTTAAATTCACGGAATACGTAATGTATTTTGCCCCTCTCGGTATATTCGGCGCCATAGCTTCAACCATAGGAGCGAACGGACTTTCGGTTTTGAAAAGTTATTTCGGAATAATCGGTGCTTTATACACTGCACTGGCGGTTTTTGTAGTTCTGGTTTTGTTTATCGCATGCAAAATAGCACGTATATCCTTCAGAAGTCTTTTAAAGGTTTTGCAGGAGCCTGCTCTTTTGGCATTCACCACGGCAAGCTCGGAAGCTGCGTTTCCCAAAGCAATGGATGTTATGGAGCGTTTCGGAGTGCCGAAAAATATAGTAAGCTTTGTTATGCCGACAGGTTATACGTTTAACCTTGACGGAAGTACGTTATATCTTGCAATGGCGGTTATTTTCTCATCTCAAATCGTAGGGATTAACCTCGATTTAAATCAGCAGTTAGTTATTATGCTTGCCCTAATGCTCACAAGCAAAGGGATTGCAGGTGTGCCGAGAGTTTCTCTTATTGTACTTGCGGGAACTCTGGCAAGTTTTAATATTCCTATCCTTGGTGTTGCAATACTTTTGGGAATTGACCAAATTCTTGATATGGGCAGAACAACCGTTAATTTAATCGGCAACTGCGTTGCTACGGTCGTTATTGCAAGATGGGAAAAAGATTTTGATTATGATAAGATGAAAGAATTTATAAAACAAGAAGGATAATTTTTATGAGCAGTGAAACAAAAAAAGATTACAAAGAAACCTTAAATTTGCCTCAAACAACTCTTGCAATGAGAGCAAATGCCGTTATGCGCGAACCGGAAATTCAAAAATTCTGGCAGGAAAATAATATATATGAAAAGATTATTTCACAGCGCGATAAAGCAAATAAATTTATTCTTCACGACGGGCCTCCGTATTTAAGTTCCGAAAAAATTCACGTAGGAACTGCTTTAAACAAAATTCTCAAAGATATTCTTTTAAAATACAAGGCTCAGGCAGGATATTACACCCCGTATGTCCCCGGATATGACGGACACGGACTGCCTATTGAAAACGCCGTTGTCAAAAATATCAAAGGAGGAAGAAGTGCTTTAACTCCTTATGAATTAAGACAAAAATGCCGTGAATTTGCTCATAAAAACCTTATAGGACAGGAAAACGAATTTAAACGACTCGGTGTATTGGGCAGCTGGGAAAATCCTTACCTTACGATTAACCCCGAATTTGAAGCCGAACAGGTTAGAGTTTTCGGTGAAATGTATAAAAAAGGCTACATTGAAAAAGGTTTGAAACCGGTTTATTGGTGCGCATCATGCGAAACTGCACTTGCCGAAGCCGAAGTTGAATATGCCGATCATACATCAACTTCAATCTACGTAAGATTTAAATTTGACGATGAAAGCACTCAAAAGCTGAAAAGCAGATTTAACCTGCCCGAAAAATCCGATATTTACAGCATAATCTGGACAACAACTCCGTGGACAATACCTTCCAATATGGCAATAAGTATGCACCCGAAATTTGAATATACTTTCTTTGAATATAATGGAGATATTTATGTTACGGCGCAAGAACTTTTAGGGAGTTTTCTTGCGGATGTTGAATGGCGGGAAAGCGACATAAAAGTACTCGCCTCTTGTATCGGACAGGATTTAGAGCTTTTGAATACCAAACATCCGCTTGTAAACAGAAAATCACCCATAATTTTAGGCGAACACGTTACGCTTGATGCCGGAACCGGTGCGGTTCATACAGCTCCGGGACACGGGCTTGAGGACTACGAAGTCGGATGCAGATACGGTATTGAAGTTTTTTCACCGCTTGACAGCAAAGGGGTTTGGACTGAAGCGGTTCAAGACAAAGATTTGGAAGGTATTCCGTATTATAAAGGAAATGCCATAGTTATCGAAAAACTTCAAAACTGCGGAGCACTTTTAAAACAGCAAGACATAAACCACAGCTATCCGCATTGCTGGAGATGTAAAAATCCCGTAATCTACAGGGCAACACCTCAATGGTTTGTCAAAGTAGACAAATTCAGAGAAAAGGCACTTGAAGAAATTAAAAAAGTAAAATGGATTCCTTCAAGCGGAGAAGCAAGAATTTCCAACATGGTTGCCGGACGTACCGACTGGTGTATTTCCCGCCAGAGAGCTTGGGGAGTTCCGATACCCGTATTCTACTGTAAAGATTGCGGAGAAGTTATTGTAACCGATGAAACTATCGAAAATGTTGCAAAAATATTTGAAAAAGAAAGCTCGGATGCATGGGTAAAATATTCTGCGGAAGAACTCTTACCGCAAGGTTTTAAATGTCCGAAATGCGGAAAAAACCATTTTGCTAAAGAAAATGACATTATGGATGTTTGGTTCGACTCCGGCATAACATGGCGTGCCGTGGTAAACAAACGTTCGACGGAACTCGGTACAACTCCGGTTGAAATGTACCTTGAAGGTTCAGACCAACACAGAGGCTGGTTCCAGTCATCACTTCTTACATCCGTTGCGACACAAGGAATTGCACCTTATAAATCCGTTCTTACTCACGGTTTTGTATTCGGAGAGGACGGAAGAAAAATGTCCAAATCTCTGGGTAATTATATCAGACCTGATGAAATTATTAAAAATTACGGTGCGGATATATTGAGATTATGGGCAGCATCGGTTGATTACCGAAACGATACAAAAATCGGCAACAACATAGTCAAACAGCTTGCGGAAATCTTTAAGAAAACCAGAAATACATCAAGATTTTTGCTGGGTAATCTCTTTGACTTTGATCCTAAAACAGATTATGTTGAATACGAAAACCTTAAAGAACTCGATAAATTCGCTCTGCATAAGTTAAATCAGCTTATCGTAAGCGTAACGGAAGCATTTGACAATTACGAATTTTACAAGTATTTCCAACAGCTGCAAAATTTTGCCGCAGTAGATTTAAGTTCGTTCTATCTTGATATTGTAAAAGACAGACTCTACACCGCAGGCAAAAAATCCCTTTCACGCAGAGCCTGCCAAACCGTTTTGTATGAAATATTACAAACCCTTGTGAGAATGCTCGTTCCCGTTATGCCTCATCAGGCGGAAGATATTTGGATGAGCGTTCCCGAATGTCAAAAAGGCGGACTGGAAAGTATTCTTTTGTCAGATTGGGTAAAACCGAATGAAAAATGGAATAATAAAAAACTTGAAAAAGATTTTTCAAAAATATTAAAAGTCAGAGAAATTGTAACCGGAGCAATAGAACCCCTCAGAGCCGATAAGAAAGTGGGAAGCTCATTAGAAGTCGGAGTATACATACATGCAGATGACAGTGAAGTATTGAAAGCTAATGAAGATGAACTTTGCAACATCTTTATTACCTCTCAGGCATACGTTACGGATGAAAAACCGTCTGATGTATTAAATGAGTACACGGAAGCAGGATGCACCGTTTGGGTTGTAAAAGCCGAAGGTGAAAAATGCGAAAGATGCTGGAAGTACAGAAAACTCAACTCTGACGGCATCTGCGAAGAATGCGCACAAGCTATTTAAGTCTTTGCATTTAATTTAACAATTGCATAAAAAAAAGGCAGAAATAAAATTTCCGCCCTTTTTTATTATTTCAAAAAACTATTTTACCAATTCTTTGAATTTTTTACCTGCAGAGAAGCCGGGAACTGTTTTAGCAGCGATTTTCAAAGGAGCACCCGTTTGAGGATTTCTTCCTGTTCTTGCAGCTCTCTTACGCGGTTCAAAAGTACCGAAGCCTACTAAAGTAACTTTTTTGCCTTTAGAAACTGTTTTTTGAATTGTTTCTAAAGTTGCTGCAATAATGTCAGCAGTTGCTTTTTGAGAAACTTTTGCTTTTTTTGATACTTCTTTTACCAATTCTTCTTTGTTCATTTAGAACCTCCTTTTTCCTTGTGCATACAGTAAATGAAACCATTCTATTACGCATGCCTTTCCTATCGACAGAATTTATTATAGCATTTTTTTTAATTTTGGCAAGTCTTTTCGCTAAAATTCTTTTTATATATACAACAGATATGCACTTTTTAAAGGGAGCATACCTGTAAAATATTGATATAATAGGGTTTCAGGCTAATTATAAGATTGCGGATTTATTTTAGCAAATTTAATATCTTTGTAAAAATATTGTAAAATTTGGTACACATTGTACCCTTGTTTAGCTAAATTATTTGCACCATGCTGTGACATGCCGACACCATGCCCGTTTTTTTTGACACTTTCATCAAATGACGGAACAGAACGCAGATACGGAAGATTTGTTCCCCAGCTGTTTGTATTGGTTTGACCGCCGGCTGATGCCGAATAATATGCACTGATTACTTTTGTATTATAGGTTAAAACTACTCCCGTTGTATCTTTTACCGCTGAATTGGTTTTGGGAGTTTCCGATGATGCTCCGCCATAGGCTTGATCTTCCGGAGTGTCTTTAAGGTCATATCCAAATTGTGCACGTTTCCCGAGATTTGCAAGTGCATAGCTTCTTGCCGCAATCGCCTGAGCTTTTTGTGCTTCAATTTCCCACCCGGAAGGCATTTCAGACGGTACTACCCCTTTTATATAGTCTTCCATTGAAACATCATTTATAACCGTAAGTTTTCCGTTTTTGTTTTTTACCATAATTATTCCGCGGTACCATTTGGATTTTGTGCTTACAAATCCGGGCTCAAGCGTTTTGATTACAATGTTATTTGAACTTATTTTGTAATAAGTGCCTTTATATCTTATTGCCATAACATCGTGAAAAGGCTTTATTTCATAAGCTTTCATTGCTTCCAAATCGCATACGGTATGATTTGTATTGGCGTCAATTATGGTTCCTTTCACGGAAGTGCCTACGGAAGCCGATTGCACATCGGTTAAAAGCCCTATTTTTATCGCATGACAAGGAGATGCCGATATGATATTAAGAAATAATGCAAAAACTATTATACTAAACTTTTTCACAAAAGAATTATATCATGGCAGTTAAAAATATTTTTAAGCCTTTTGGTTGATTTTACGGGGAGCGGTTTCATTTTCTTTAACCGCATCGGCTAATTTGTCGCCGAGTTTTTGACCAATTGAATATGAACCGATTGATGCGGATACAAAAAACAAACCTTTAATTATCAAACCTGCTTTACCTTTGAGATTATGTTTTTCAAGATATTCAAATATCGGTTTTGCGTATTTATTTTTGGAAACTTTGTTTAATGAATTTTTAAATGCGGATGAATTAACAACTTTGTCATAATTCTTTTTAACCAGAGATTCACCCGTAAACATTGCAGAAAGAGCTGCCGCTTCCGTAATACCTGTTTTAAGTTTATCATCAGATGTCATAGTTTTTATAACACCTGATACACATATTAAAGGATTAACGTTATCTACCGCAAATTTAGTAAATTTTCCCGCGTATTCAAAGGCTTTATGTTCTTTTGCCAAATCCGAAAAAACGCTCAAAGCACTTCTTGCAGTATTTGAAACTATATTATCATATTTTGCAATCTCTTGAATAACACCTGCAGTCTGTCCCAATGCAACAGTACCTCTGCCGACTTCACCGTTTTGGGTTTTGTTGACATTACGAACTGCAAATATTGTTGATGCAACTGCACTAAACACTATAACATTTCCTTTCTACACATATATATAAAGTATTTTTTTTTATTTAAATTGCCTGCAATAATAAAAAATTTTACAATTGTAACATATGAACTCTTATGTATTTATTTCGTTATATTGATATTAAAGAAAAAAATGTTATAATTAAAATTATGAAAAAATTACTGATAATACTTGGTTTATTATTAATGCCGTCTTTTGTTTTCTCTGGGGAAATGGAAGATATACAACTTGAAATGCGCGATTACGATGCAATAGAAGTTCCGGCCGGAACGTTTATTCCGGTGATGAATGCACAGGAAATATCAACACAATATTGTTCCGAAGGATACAAAGTTAAATTTATCGTAACAAATGACCTTTACATGCATGATACCAATATAGTTCCGCAAAATACCGAGATTTACGGCTATGTGGAAAAAATTCATGATCCCGTTGTCGGAACCAATGCTTCCATGGTAATTAGGGTTTCAAAACTTGTTTATTCGGACGGAATTGAAATTCCGATAAAAGGATACATTTATACGGCAAACAACAACGTATTCGGCGGCGGAATTTCAGAACCCGTAAAGTACAGAAAAGTCGCACAACGACAGGTTAAAGTAAGAAGAACCACGCTCCAATTGAAGCCGTCTTACGAAAGAAAAATGGGTACACACATCACAATTCCGTCAGGTTCTAATGAAATTGTCGTACTGACTGCGCCGGTTCAGATAACACATACCTTAACAAATTGACTTAAACTTGATTGTAAAATAAAATGTTATAAAAGGGAGGTAAATTATGAATAAGAAAACTATAATATCTTTAGCTGTAATTTTAGCAGGTGCATCAGCAATAGCCGCACCGAATTATAACTACGGTCAGAACAATCCTGCGCCGACAGTGAATAACTACAATTTGCCTACCCAGACCGTTAATGCAAATCAAACACTTAAAGGCAGTGTAGTGACCGTTCCGGCCGGAAAAACTTTTTCGGCAATCGTTACAACACCGCTAAGCTCGGCGGCTTTAATAACCGGTCAAAGTGTTACTCTTGCATTAGGTTCGGATTTTTACAATAACGGAAATCTTATAGCACCTGCAGGCAGTTCCGTAACAGGTACGGTTATTGAAGTATCAAAAGCAAAACACGGAAGCCTTAACGGTAAATTGTTAATAAGATTTACTCAAATTGTAACACCTTACGGCATACAAATTCCTATTTCTGCGGTAATTAAAACCAATGATAATACGGGAGTTTTGGTCGGCGGAACAAAAACGGATGTTGCACTTGATTACGGGAAGGATTTGGCAGTAGGTTCCGCGGCAGGCGCTCTGGCAGGGGTAATTATTTCTCCGCTGGCAGGAGGAAGCGTGGGTAAAGGTACTGCTCTTGCAACCGCAGTAGGTGCAGGAGGCGGTTTAGTTAAATCAATATGGGATAAAGGCAATGATGTTGAAATTCCGGCAAACTCAGCCATACAATTGATTTTGACTCAGCCGATTACCGTAAATCCGTCAAATTATTAATAATCGGTAAATCGGGTAATAATTTTATTTTTGTTTTAAAATAAAATAATCACATAAACATCGGATAAAAAAATGTCATTGTTGGGAAAATATACAGACAATTTTATAGAAGAAGAGGAGCAAAATACGGGATATACCGCGCCTGCGGTATTAAAAAACGATGAAGATTTGAGCCTTAAAAAATCAATTATAATATCGGCAATTCTTCACCCTACCGTTGCAGGTGCCGTATGGCTTATAGTGTTTATTCTCGCATTGATGGGAATAACTTTTACCCTCTTTGAAAAACCTAAACCGAAATTAAACGATATAGAATTTGTTCTTGTGGAAAAGGAAGAAACTCCGATAAACAAGAATACACCTTATCGCGCGGATATAAATTCCCGTGCGGGCGGACATCACGATCCGACAAGAAAGGTTTCTATGCCTTCTCCCGCTCCCGGGACACCTAAAAAAGTTTCCCAACCTGCAAAACAGGCTGCGCCAAAACCGGCGGTAAAACAAAACCCTATACAAAAAGCTATTCAACAGGCTGCTCAGCCTAAACCCGCCAAGCAGGCTAAACCTTCAACCAAGCCTGCACCGCAATCGCAGGAAGGACCTAAAAAACCACAGCAGGCAAAACCTGCACCACCCACGGCAAGGCCGTCTTTAAAACCGCCTTCCACACCTAAACCCGTTGCTAAACCTTCATCTGCGTTTAAAGTTCCCGTACCTTCGGGCGGAACCGGAAGCGGAAGATATTCCACAGGCCCGGTCAGCGGTTCGGGTTCATCATCTAAAGGCGGAGCCGGCGGTTCTTCCGGTGCTTCATCTTCGGGGAAATATTCTCCCGGACCTTCACTTGCACCCACAGGCGGAAGCGGAAGCAAACTTGCCAAAGGCGGCGGAGGCGGTTCAGGCGGAATAGGTAACCCCGGCCCCGGAAACCCCAACGGCAGACCGGGAATTGATGCAATAAGAGAACCCGATTTCGGACCTTATATGAGAGAATTACAAAGACGTATTAAGATGAATTGGGATCCTCCGAAAGGAAACGAAAGCAAACGTGTTGTACTTTTGTTTAAAATAGCAAAAGACGGAAGATTACTTTCATGCAGCGTCTTTAAGTCATCGGGCTTGCCCGGTGCGGATAAAGCGGCAATAAATGCCGTGCAGGCAACTGCTCCGTTCAGGCCTTTGCCTGCGGAATTCAGAGGACAGAGCATTGATATTCAATTTACATTTGACTACAATGTGTTTGGAGCGTCAGGATACAATTAGAGAGGATAAAAACTATGGAACTATTATTACATTCAATTGCAATGGATTGGCCGGTACTTTTACCGATTTTAATCTGCTCGATTTTGGTAGTCGGTGTTGTGATTAACAGATTTTCTTTTTACAAAAAGAACAAAAGAGATGTTGTTCTCTTTATTCCGAGATTGCAAAAAGAACTTGTTAAAAACAACCTTGACGGCGCACAAAATCTTGCCGTTCAGTGCGGCGGAGTTATCGGCGAAGTAACGGAAGAAGCCGTAAGAATTTTTTCCGAACAGAAAAACGGATTTTCACGTTCATTCGATATTGCAGCATCACTTGCAACAAGAAAACTTGAAAGCCACTTAACAATTCTCGGTACAATCGGCGGTGTAGCACCGTTCTTAGGTTTGTTCGGAACAGTCGTCAGAATATTATACACATTTCAGGATTTGGCCACTCAAGGAAACCAATCGGCGGCAGTTGCTATGGGTATCGGTTCCGCGTTGATTGCAACAGCTTTCGGTCTCGGAGTTGCTATCGTTGCGGTAATATTCTACAACTCATTCCAGTCTATCGTTAAACGATACGAAGATGACTTCCAGTTAATCAAATTGTTGTTCCTGAGCTTTGTAGATTCAAACGATGAATCAACAACTCCGAGCAACGCAAATATTTCATTATAGGTAAAAAATTATGGCAATGAAAACAAACAAGGGTAAAGAAGCCCTGTTCACCGAAATCAATATTACACCGTTAACGGACATATTTCTGGTTCTTCTTATTATAATGATGGTTGTGGCACCTACATTCCAATCCACCGACAGTTCCATAGTTATTCCGGAAATTAACAGCGGTGTTGCGATTGAACAGAGAAACGCTACGGTTTCCGTAACAAAAGACGGCTCTATGTTCTTAAACGGAAATCCGATAACGGAAGAAAACCTTGCAAGTGAACTCGTTGCCATTAAAGACACTCTGGAAAAACCCGAACTTGTTGTCAAAGCTGATGAGAAAGTTAAAAGCTCAAAGATTATGGAGATTATGAATGCCGCTCAGGATGCCGAATACAAAAAACTTATTGTCGCAGGCGAGCCTTTGAGCAAAAAAGAACAAAAAGAACTTAAAAACAAAACGGCAGGATAAATTATGTCAAGAAACAGAGATACATTTAACGAAATAAATATTACACCGCTTACAGATATCTTTTTGGTACTGCTAATTATAATGATGGTAATTGCACCTATGCTTGACCAGCAGGGGCTTAATCTTACCGTGCCGGAAAATGTAGCGGAAGAACAGGTTAAAAATCAAGAGTCCAAAATTATGACTATAATGGTTTCTGCCGATGACAGATTTTATCTTGACGGAGAAGAAATTCCTTCCGAAAACCTTGAAAGTTCCATAAAGGCGCAGGCAAAAGATTATCCTGACGGACTTTTAATCAGAACAGATTCGGATTCTTCTCACGGCGCAATGGTTAAAGTTATGGACAGTGCAAGAAATTCCGGAATTACAAGCATTTCTGTTGATGAAGTTTAAACCTTCCAGCCGTTTCCGTCAGCCACGTCAAAGAATTTCTGCATTTTTTCGGCAACCGATTCATCTTTTTTATCAAACCTGAAAACCAAATCCGGCTTTGTCATATCGGTTTGAGCCATAGAATCGAGTTTATCTACATATTTTTTGTAACTTTCAAAATCTGCAATCTTCATAAAAAATCTCTCTCACCTATTAAAAAAAAATTCAGTTTGAGAGATTTTCACAAAATAAGATTTTGTTTACAAATCTAAACAATTAAATACAAACTTCAATCTGCCCTACATCATCACCGTGAAGGGTTTTAATTGATGTATCAACGGGAATATTCGCCCAGTGAAGATTTTTCAACACTTTTAAAACCGTAAGTTCACGTGCTTTCATATCGCAATCGCTGATTTTTACGACAAAAGCTTCTTCTTCTTTCGTATTCACAACGATACAGAGTCCGCCTGCTCCAACCTTAACGGCAAGGCCTTCGGAATTTTGCATAATCATTGTGTCTGTTCTTCCTTCTCCGCCTATAATGTATGGACAATTCAGAAACGCATTTTTAATTTTTTCATAATTTGCAAATAATGTTAAATACCCGTGAAGCATATTTGAAAGCGGCATTGACATAATCGGTACACCGCATCCGTCTTTTGTTTCGGGATACTCTTTGGTTACTTTACAAAGATAATTAATCTTTTCACGAATTGCTTTCTGCAGCGGATGTTCGGGATTGTCATAAGTTTTTAAATCCCATCCTTTTATTTTGCAAAGTCCGAGCATCATTATATGTTTTCCGGAACAATTGTTCTGTAAAACATTTTCTTTTTCACCTTCTTGTGACATTCTGAGAAGTTCGGATTTACTAAGCGGTTTGTGCAGTCCGCATTTCAAATAACTTTCATCCAATCCGATTTTGTTTAAAAGATTTTCGGCAATTCGGGTGTGAATCTTTTCACCTGCGTGTGATGCACAGCAAAGAGCAATTTCTTCTTCGCTCATATCAAAGATTTTATCCATTTCATAGTCTATCAAAAGGCTTGCCTGCAATGGTTTTGCACAAGACCGCAGATAAAACGGCTGATTTTTGGTATCACCTACAAAGTCAAACGAACGTTTTTTATCCGAAAGAACGATGTAACCGTAATGTTCCTGTTCTGCCAAGCCGTTTCTCATATATTTTACAAGTAATTCAGGTATTTTGTTCATTTTTCACCAACTCAAGAAGTTTTTGCAATTTTTGTTTCAGTTTTGTATTTTCCGAATTTAATTTTTCAATATCGTTTTGATATTTTTTATCATTATCCGCAAATTGTATATCCGTCTTTGGCAGAGAATTATAATCCAGAATAAAACGTTTCTGCGCTTCTTCTTTAAGAACAAAAAGTGATTTAAGCTTATCTTCACTGACAAAATTCATAGACAGCAGGATTTCGCCGAATTTTTTTGAAGAATCTTTTTTAGAAAGTTCAAGTGCTTTTTCAAACTGTTCTTGCGTTAATTCACCGATATAATATAAATATTCCCCGGCTCTGCATTTACCCGCGATATATTCCGACATCGCACGGAGTTCTTTTGTTTCGGGTTTATTGAGAAGATTTTGTTCCGTACAAAATTCAAAATATTTTGCGGTTTCTTCCATGGAAAAATATGAGTTTACACAGATTTCCAAAATGCTGATACCTTTTTCGCAGTTTTGAAGAAAGCGGTAAATATTCCCGTCAAAACCCATTTTTTTATCTTTTAATTCGGCATAACCTTCGTAAGTAAGAGTCGGAACATAGTTTGCAAAAACATTTTGCGGATTTTTTCTCAAATAATTTTCGCAGAGATTTTCGCGCATATTTTCGGCAAGTTTCAAATACAAAACTTGTCTTGCCCATAAGGGAATATCAAAAATCCTGCTGAGAAATAATTCAAAATTGTTCAAATCGACTCTCCTTAAAAGATTATACAATAAATAATTATTTATTCAACAATATTACCTGAAAGAAGTATTTAATCTTCTGCTTTTTTCTATTGATTTAATAAGTTATAAATTGTATTATTAATGCAGGAGAAGATAGAGATGAAGAAAAAGATTTTTATAACAGCCTTATCACTATTAGGTTTAATTACAACGGTAAAACTTGCCATGATTTATTACAATGCAAATTTTAACCCTTATGCACTGTCAAGTTTTTGTTCGGTAAATGATTTTATAGATTGCGACGGAATTGCCAAAACTGCGGAATCACAGTTTTTTGGTATCCCCCTTGCATACTGGGGAATGTTTTTCTATGCATTTGTCCTTTTAATGCTTTTTGCTGACAAACTAAAAAATATAAAACTTTTCAAGTTTATGGAAGTATTTAAAAATCCCATGGATTATATTGCATCTCTGGGTTTGATTTCATTTATCATATCAATGTCACTGCTTTGCATAAGTTTGTTTGACATAAAGAAACTTTGCGTACTTTGCGCTTTCACATATATATTAAACCTTTTAATCGGCTGTGTGGCGGCAGATTTTAAAAACGGCGGATTTATACATTCCGTAAAGCAGAGTTTTATCGACTTTGCGGATGCCGTAAGCATAAAAAAATACCTAATTGCTTTTATAGCGGTAATAATTCCGATAACGGCATTTTTGGCATATACATCCGCAAGTTATGTATTTGCACCGCAGGTTAAAAAACAGAAGGAATATAAAGAGTTTAAAGGCAAAAACAAATATGCGGTTAAAGGAAATTTATTAGGCGATAAAAACGCAAAAATCGTTATATATACTTTTTCGGATTATCAATGCCCGATTTGTCCCGTACACAATAACATGATGCATAAACTTGTAAAAGACGTTAAGGGTGTGAAAATTGTTCACCACAACTTACCGCTTGATACTACCTGCAACGGATATCTTCAATCACCTTTCCACGAAGGCTCCTGCATTGATGCACAATATGCCGTGGCATCGGAAAAACAAGGAAAATTCTGGGAAATGAATAACCTTTTATTTGAAAATAAACCAAAAACGGAAGAAGAAATTTTAAAACTTGCCGAAAAAGAAGGTTTTGACATCAAAAAACTTCAAGATGATGCCAACAGTCCCGAAACGGTTAAAGCCATAAAAGATGACATTGATTATGCTTATAACAACAAAATAATCGGAACACCGGCAACTATAATTAACGATAAAATTTATATAGGAATAAAACCTTATAAGGACTTTGTAAAATGGGCGAAAGAAGCTCAATAGTCCTGCATGCCTGTTGTGCAATATGTTCGGGATATCCCATATCTTATCTTAAAGAAGCCGGATATGACGTTACCGTCTATTTTTACAACCCTAACATATATCCCGAAGAAGAATACCAAAAAAGACTAAACGCCCAAAAAGCATTATGCTCTCACTTCAAATGCCAACTTGTCATCGGCGAATATGAACCTGAAGAATTCTACCGAGCCGTAAAAGGTTTTGAAAATGAACCGGAAAAAGGACTTAGATGTGATAAATGTTTTGCACTGCGGTTAGAAAAAACCGCTCTGTTTGCAAAACAAAACAATATTGAAAATTTTACAACATCAATGGTAATAAGCCCTCACAAAAATTTTGAAAAGATTTCCGCTGTCGGTCAAAATACTGCTTTAAAATACGGATTGAATTATCTTCCGCTAAATTTCAGAAAAAATGACGGATTTTTAAAGACTAACAATATTTCAAAAAAACTTAACCTGTACAGACAAAATTACTGCGGGTGTAAATTTGCACTAAATCATATATCTGCACTATGAATATTTAAAAAAATGTTGTATAATTAAATAGTTGATTAATCCGAAAAAATTATTAAAATAAAGAAGGGCAAAGTATGAATAAAAAAATAATTTTCACATTAGCATTAGTTTTATGTCTGGGTTCAACGGTAATCGGTGCGGAAAACACTTCAAGCTCCGGACTTGATACCGAGACCATGTATTACCCGCATGCAAATTTAAAAAGTGCGGTGGCAAAATACAAAAAGGGCAACTATACAGGTTGTTTGCAGGAACTGTTTTCTTTAACAAAGAAAGATCCTTCCAATGCACTTGCATACTACTATATAGCTATGGCATACACTCATTTGGATAAAAAGGATGAAGCCGTTGAAGCTTATGAAAAAGTAATTGCCTTAAATCCGAACAATTATATTGTCGAATATGCAACAAAAGGCAGAGATTGTCTTACGGGCGGCCCTGCATGCGTAACCGATAAAGTTGAAGAAGTTACGGAAGGTAAAATTGATCTTACACCGGAACAAATTGAAGAACAAAAATTGGATAAGTTTATCAATGCACCATACGGCAACGGTTTATCACCGGAATTGACGGAAGAACTCAAACAAAAAGAACTCTCAAAATTTCAAAAAACAATTAACAAAAAAGAAAATCTTGATTACAATGATATCGAACAGTTAAGAAAGTTTGATGAAAAACAACAGAACAGCAAATCGCTGAACGAAGAAAATATTAAGATTGCTCAGGTTTCTGACGAAGATATTGTAAAAGCCGTAAAAACATTAAAAGAAGCTGGCTTAAATCTCACCGTACAGCATGATACAGGTTATCAAGATCCCTCAATGGCTGAAATGAGTATGCTTCTCGGCAATAATAGCAATAACAACAACAATATGATGAATAATGTTATACCTATGCTTTACAGTCAGGCAGAAAAGGGCGAAAATATTGATCCGAGATTTATGCAGGCTGTTATAATGAATTCAATGATACCTGATTTTACTTTTAATAACGATAATAACAGATATTAAATTTATGATTTCGGAATACAAAAAAGCTATAGAAAAATTGTTGGCACGCAATGATTTGTCCTGTCGGCAATTTTTTCGCAAACACGGTTATACACTTGAACTGGCATATTGTGAGCTTCTTGATGATAACCTTGAGGAAGCTTACAAACTTTTTGAATTCGTCAAAGATAATGATATCAGGGCACATTGGGGAATGTTTATGATTTCTTTAATCAGAGGCGATGTAAAGGAATATCCGTCCTACTTTGAATTGAGAAATTTTCTGGAAATAGACTTGAATATTCTAATAAATTATTTTAAAGGGAATTACGTTGAGAATATCATCAGATATGCAGATTTTATGTTTACGATAAATCCCGAAGTTCATAAATTTATCGGCAGAGTCTTATATAACAACAGGTTGAAAGATAATGCAATGTTTTTTCTGAATCGTGCAAAAGATTACTTTTACAACGATCCGGAGCTTCATTATCTCCTTGCATACATTTATTATCAGGATAAAGACTATGCAAATGTACAAACCGCTTTGGACAACTGTTTATACATTCTTCCCGATTATTACCCGGCAGTGAGTATGAAACGGAAATTATTGAATAAGATATAGATTTATGATACACTCAGTTTAAGGAGATAAATTCAATGATTATTATAATGGAGCCGAAAGCTTCCGATATACAGGTTCAAAAGGTAATCGACTTTTTAAAAGCTAACGGTTTTGAAATAAGATTTAACCGCGGTGAAATACATACCGTAATAGACGCTATTGGCGATAAAACGACCGTAACGCCGGGAAGAATTTCCGGATTTGACGGTGTAAAAGAAGTAAAAATCATCAGAGAGCCCTTTAGACTTGCATCCCGCGACAGAAAACCCGATGATACAATTGTTGAATTTTCTAACGGAGTGAAAATCGGCGGAAATAACAAACCGGTATTTATGGCGGGACCTTGTTCCGTAGAAGATTACGACGGATTAATTAAAGTTGCCCAAGCCGCAAAAGAATCAGGGTGCCAATTTTTAAGAGGCGGAGCTTTTAAACCGCGTACTTCTCCGTATGACTTTCAGGGTTACGGTGAAAAAGCTTTGAAATTTCTCCAAAAAGCGGGAAATGAAACGGGATTACTTACCGTATCCGAAATTATGGATGCATCGGATATTGATTTGATGTGCGAATATATTGACGTATTGCAGATAGGTGCAAGAAATGTTCAAAACTTTAAACTTCTGCATGCAGTCGGCAAATGTAAAAAACCGGTAATATTAAAACGCGGGCTTTCCAGTACCATAAGGGAATTTCTGCTTGCAGCCGAACATATTTTGTATAACGGAAATCCGAACGTAATTCTTTGCGAGCGCGGAATAAGAAGTTTTGACAGTGCTTTTACAAGAAATGTAATGGATATAGCTTCAATTCCCGTCATTAAAAAATACTCACATCTTCCCATCATAGTAGATCCAAGCCACGGCACGGGAGAGAGATACTTAATAGAACCGATGGCAAAAGCCGGGTTGGTTGTAGGTGCGGACGGTGTAATGATAGAAGTTCATCATGATCCCGAAAATGCCCTTTCAGACGGAAAACAAAGCTTGCCTATCGCTATGTTTAAGGATGTAATGTCAAGGCTAAATCAACTGACCGAAAAAATTCATTACGAAAAGAATTGTCTTTCCGCTAATATCGGCTGACCGAGGTATCTTCAGACATTGCTTCTCTGACAAACCTTTCGGGATTGTCAATTATATATTGAAAATCTTCCGGAGCTTCAATATATCCGTATTCAATCCTGCCTGAATCCGATAAAAGAGCAAGCGCACCAAATCCGAACATTTTGCCGAACGAACCTTGAGATATTTCAAAACGGTTAAAACGATTAAGCGGAATATCGGTTTCTTCGGAATTTACCACTCCGATTTTTACATGAGCAAACTTATTGGTGATAATAATTTTGTCCGATTTAAACCGCATTGCGGGATATATGATAAATCCCAAAAGAGCGAACATAATAATCCAGCTGAAAAAACTGTATGTGTTTAAAAATATTGTCCAAAAATAAAAAATAAAAAACGGTATAAGAATTATTGCCCAAAACAGTGATGCCGAGTGTTTTTTGACTTCGTATAAAACGAATTCTTCTTCAGTGTCCAAATCGGATATATTTTCCGGACTTTCATCTTCAAAGATGTATTGGGTCTGTTCGCCATCATTCAAACTTGAACCGCAATATCTGCAAAAATTATCATTTTTAAAAACTTTTTTTCCGCAATTCGGGCAAAACATAGTATTTCTCCGACGCAATTTTAACACGTGAAATCGGATTAGTCAATCATAATAATTGCACTATGTCTGTTTGTCGTACCGTTTTCTTTTCGGTAAGAAAAAAAATTGTCATTATCGCAAACGGTACAATAAGGGCAGACATCAATCATATTAACTCCGATATCTTCCAACTGTCGCTTATTTATCCCTTTTAAATCGACATACAATTCTCCGTTGCGCAGTTCATAAAGCCCTTCGGGATTTTTAACGGTGGAGATTAGCTTTCTGCAAACATCTTCGCCTACATTATAACAGCATTTTGAAATAGCTGCCCCTATGGCGCATTTTATATTTTCGGGTTTTGAGTTAAAAAACTCCCGCATCATTTTAACGGTTTTTACCCCTATCATACTTGCAGTACCGCGCCAGCCGGCATGAGAAACGGCCGAAATACCATGTTCTTCATCGTAAAAAATCAGCGGAGTGCAATCGGCAAAATTTAAAAATACCGCAATCCCTTTTTCGCTAAGGATTAATCCGTCAGTATCGGGATAAAAATCTTCATTCGGCCGAACAATTCGGATATTAGCCGAATGTGTCTGTTCGGGATATATCATTTTTTCCGCACCCAGAAATTTTTGGATATCGGATTTATTCTTTTCTGCAATACTTAAAAATTCGGTCTCTTTTGTCTTTATAAAACTTTCTCTTGTCGTAAAAATATGATTTAACCCTTCAAGCAGGGTGCTTTTCATTACTTTTTTACCGCTGATTTCCTCAAAATAAAACATACTTATATAATATCAAAATTTAATAGTACAGTTCAATATCTCCGTCTGACAAATCGTAAACTTTTTTTGAAAGTTTTGAAAGATACTCTAAATAATCTTCGCTGAGTTGTCCTTTTTTAATTTTTTGATTTATAAAATCAATCTGATTTTGAATATTCTTTTTAAAATACGGTTTTCTGCGGTACCAGTTTTTGAAATCCTTATTACGTTTATCCGTATGGCAGTCTTTGCATAATACTATATAGTTATCGATTGAGTTATCTCCGCTCTTTGAAACAGGTTCCAAATGACTTGTTGCGGAAACCGACATATCAAAAACACCACACAATACAGCTCTTAAAGGAGATTTATTCTTAGAAATATCATTTTGCGAAGGATACAACAAATATTGTACGGAATTTAAACGTTTCATTTTATCTTTGAAAGCGGTAATATAATACATCATATTACTAAAGTCTTTGAACGAATCATTTATAAGTCTGCTGAATTCTTCATACGGAAATATATTACCTTGGTTTTTAAAATTATTTGTAAGATATTTTCTTAAATCTCTTATTTTTTCCTTTTCATGATGTGACAAATACGGGAATAAAATTCTGTCGTTGGAATCGTTAGTCAATATATCTAACTGTTTGTTAAATCTAACGGTTAATCTGTTGCGCAGAGCTTCAAGCATCTCATCTTCGCTAATATTCGGATTACTTTTTAATATTTCCTGAAAATCCGAAATAACGGAAAAGTATTTACCCCGAATTAAATTGCGATTTTTATTAATTATAAAGTTTAATTCATACAAATCAGAAGCATCGTTGATATTTCTGTTTAACTTCCGTTTTTGATTAAGTGAATTATTTTTTTTACCGCATATAGCGCATGGAATATCATCAAGTTTTACCGGTTCAAAATCGATTTTATCAGAATTTGATATTCTGCTGTTTCCCGTCTGATTTATGGTATAAATATCAGAGAGAGCACCTTTACTGATTTTGTTCAGAGCCTTTAACATTTTGCAGTTATATGACTGATATTTATATTGTTTATTATCTGTGAAATTTTTCGATATATCATTCAAATAATTGTATATATTTTGTTTTCTCCAATCGGATTCGGGGAATAATAATTTATATATATTTTTTTTGTCTGAACTGCAATGAGTACATACAAGTATTTTATCGGATTCATATTCATCATTAGCACTTAATATATTTTTTTCCGATTTGCTTAAAACATTATATATAAAGTTATAAGTTAAAGATTTATCTTTAAAGAGGTTTGGATCTGTATAAACTATATTTTTAGATATTATTGCTTTTGATACGGGAGTTTTTAATTCATTATATATGTCCCATTTTTTGGGGTTCTCCATTGCGTTAAATGTATCTTTCATTATGTCACAGAATTTTCTATACTGTATGTTTTTATTTTTGTATTCCGAAAGTGATAATAAGTTATTTTTACATTCTCGGAGTTTTTGTTTATCAAATTGTGAAAACATATCAGTTTCCGTAAGAACATCCATTTGCTCAGTACATTTTTTTATAGCTTCAGTAAATCTTCTTGCTGACTGAGCCCATATCAAAAAAATTAAATCTTTTGGAGAAACATTTTGATGCAAGTTCGCGTATGATTTCATAATATCAATAACAGTATGAAATCTCGGGTTAAAATATTCCCTGTTTTTATCAAGATAATTCAAAAATTCATCCGTAGTTTCTATATTTTCGGCATCTTTAAGCAATTCAACCTTTTCATCTTTAGAAATCATTTTGACCCCGCAGCAGGGACAATGAACATCTTTTGTATTTAGTAACGCCTGTTCATAGTCGTTGTTTGAGCCAAAATTTAACGGGTAATAGAATAATCCCGACAAGCCGTTGATTTGAGGGCGGGTTTGGATTGCAGATACGGGATGACTCATATAATTTATTTTAGGAATATAATTTGGGATAAATTCTATTCTCATATCTCCCTTAAAAAACGTGATAAAAATTTTTTGCTATATTTATTAAGCTAATTTGCAAAAATTAATACTTATGCTAGAATTGAAAAGTTAATAAAGGAGGTTTATATGAGAGAACTTTTGAAAAAATGTTTGGTGGAATTTATCGGAACATTCTTTTTGGTTTTGACAATTGGATGTTCGGTATTTTCAAACGGAAGCGGTGTAGTACCGCCTGTTGCAATCGGATTTATGCTAATGGTAATGGTATATGCAGGCGGACATATTTCAGGCGGTCATTACAACCCTGCAGTATCACTTGCAGCTTCAATCAGAGGTGCTTTACCGCCTAAACATATCATTCCGTATTGGATAGCACATATTATCGGCGGTGCTGTTGCGGCAGTGACGGTTTCTTATCTTGTTGCGGTTAATCCTGCGGAAGCACAGCCAAAATTTAATACACCCGCACTGATTCTGTGCGAATTTTTATTTACTTTTGCACTTTGCTATGTTGTATTGCATACCGCAACTTCAAAAGATACTGAAGGCAATTCATATTACGGACTTGCAATCGGCGGAACTGTTCTTGCGGGAGCATTTGCAACGGCAGGAACATGTCTCGGCGCATTCAATCCGGCAGTAGCTTTGGGATTGGGCGTAATGGGTAATGCAACCTGGGCAGTAATCGGAATAACCGCATTAACTAACCTCGCAGGCGGTGCAGTTGCGGGTTTGGTATACAAATTAACTTGCAATGATTAAGCAAAAATCAAATAAAAAAAGACAGGTTTTTAAACCTGTCTTTTTTTTAAGCTTTCAATTCCTTTTCAATTTTAACCAAAATTTCATCGAGTTTGGAAGCATCTTTGATACCGCCCTGCGCAAAGTTCGGACGTCCGCCTCCGTTTGCTCCCGTTGCCCGTGAAATTTCTCCGACAATTTTGCCTGCCTGAACTCCGCGTTTGACAAAGCTGTCGGAAACTTTTACTATAACGGATTTTTCCGAAGCGAGTATTATAATACTTTCACCAAGTTTCTGCGCCATATACTCAATGCCTGTTTTTAAAGCGTTGCCGTCTAAATCTTCAACCTTGGATATAAAGAGTTTCCCGCCTTCAATATCCTGAGCTTTTGAAAGGAAGGTTGCAAATTTTGCACGTGAAGCTTCCTCTGAAAGTTTTTCAAGCTTTTTGTTCAAATTGCGATTTTCTTCCTGCAATTTTTCAATACGCGGTATAACTTCATCATAATGAGCCTTAAACATAAGAGATAATTTATCCATCTCTTTAACTTTTGCATTCATAAAATCAAACGCGGATTTTGAAACAACCAGCTCAATACGTCTTGTTCCCGCGGATATTGCACCTTCGGAAACAATTTTTACAAGTCTTAAATCTCTGGTATTTCTTGCGTGAGTACCCGCACAAAATTCTTTTGACACGCACACATCACCTTTTCCCATTGAAACGACTCTTACAACGTCATCGTACTTTTCGCCGAAAAGTGCGGTTGCGCCCGTAAGTTTTGCTTTTTCAATATCCATTTCTTCGGTGTTAATTTCCAGCCCTTCGCTAACCCATTTGTTAATGATATCTTCAACTTTAAAAATTTCATCCGGTGTCATTGCACGGGAGAATGTGAAGTCAAAACGCATTCTGTTTTCTTCAACCTGAGAACCGGCCTGATGAACTTCATTACCCAAAACTTTGATAAGTGCGGATTGCAAAAGATGCGCGGATGAGTGATGAAGCCTTATTTCTTCTCTGCGGTTAACATCAATCTTTGCATGAACTTCTTTTCCGATAAAATCATCGCCGTTAATGACTTTACAACGGTGAACAAAGAGTTTGTTAACTTTAAATGTCGTTAAAACATCAAGTTTAATATCACCGGCTCTGCTTTCAATTATACCGGAATCCCCTACCTGTCCGCCGCATTCGGCATAGAAAGGAGTCTTGTCAAGCACTATATCAGTAAATCCGTCTCCGTCAACAACAGCCAAAATCTTTGCATCGCATTCGTTTTTGTCGTATCCCACAAAATCGGTTGAGCCGACTTCTTCTTCAATTTTTGCATATTTGATGTCGCCGGTTACGCTGATTTTTGATGCAGCGGCTTTTGCACGCTCTTTTTGTTCGTTCATGGCTTTTTTAAAGCCTTCTTCATCGACTTTTAATCCGTTTTCTTCCGCAATTTCTTTAGTAAGTTCAAACGGGAAGCCGAAAGTATCATAGAGTCTGAAAGCGCTTTCACCGTCTATATCTTTTTTGCCGTCAATAAATTCATCGAGCATTTTATAACCGCGGTCTAAAGTTTTTGCAAAACGTTCTTCTTCGGCTTTAATAACTTCGATAATTTTGGATTTATTCTTAACTAAATCAGGATATGCTTCGCCGTAATTTTCAACGACAACATCAACCAGTTTGTACAAGAACGGAAGATTCATTCCTAAAATTTTTCCGTGTCTTAGTGCACGGCGCAATATCATCCTTAAAACATAATCTCTGCCTTCATTTCCCGGCATAACACCGTCTGAAATCAGAAATGTAACGCATCTTGCATGGTCTGTAATTATACGCAGAGAAATATCCGTTTTTTCGGATTTTTTGTATGGTACACCGCTTATTTCGCTGACCTTATCCATAATCGGTTTTAATAAATCGGTTTCAAACGTTGAGCGAACACCCTGACAAACCATTGTAATACGTTCCAAACCCATACCGGTATCGACATTTTTGCTTTCAAGAGGTGATTGGTTGCCTTCTTCATCCTGATAAAGTTCGGTAAAAACAAGGTTCCAAATTTCAACCCATCTGTCGCATTCGCAGGTATCAATACCGCAATCGGGAGAGCATTTCAAATCTTCACCCAAATCGTAATGAATTTCCGAGCACGGACCGCAAGAACCTGATGCCCCGGGAGGCCCCCAGAAATTGTCTTTTTTGCCTTTCCGTTTAATTCTTTCGGCGGGAACTCCGACACTGCGCCAAATTTCATACGCTTCGTCATCGGTTTCAAAAATCGTTATCCACAATCTGTTTTTATCGAGCTTTAAAACTTCGGTTACGAATTCCCACGCCCAGGGAATAATTTCTTTCTTATAATAATCACCGAATGAAAAATTTCCGAGCATTTCAAAGAAAGTATGATGGCGCGGAGTTCTTCCGACATTTTCAATATCCGAATCTTTTCCGCCGGCTCTTGCGCATTTCTGGCAGGAAGTTGCTCTTGCCGGGTTGTAAGGTGATTTTACAATTCCCAAAAATATCGGTAAAAACTGTAACATGCCGGCTGTGGTCAAAAGCACTGTCGGATTGTCGGGGACAAGACTTGAACTTTCAACAACAGTATGTTGATGTTTATTTTTAAAGTAATCCAAATATAATTTTCTTATTTCATTTCCGCTCAGCATAAATTTCCTTTTTGTTTAATTATTCTTTTATAAATATATATTAAACAAAAAGGTTTTGCAAAAAAATATTTCTTTTCAGCAGGTACTTAAAATAAGCAGGTTAAGGGTTTACCCGCAATTATGAAGTCATTTGACAATTTATACCGATTATAAAATAATAATTTCATGACGGTTTCAATTATAGTTCCTGTTTATAATGTAGAGAATTATTTGTCAAAATGTCTGGACAGCCTGATTAATCAAACTTATAAAGATATTCAAATTATTTGTGTCAATGACGGCTCAACGGACAATTCATCAAAAATTCTTTACGAATACGCGCAAAAGGACAGCAGAATAAAAATTGCGGAAAAAGAAAACGGGGGACTGTTTTCTGCCAGACATGAAGGGATGAAATACGTTGACGGGGATTATATTTTGTTTGTCGATTCGGATGATTATGTTGACAGAACTCTTATCGAAAAATGTGTAAACACGGCGGATGCGGATATTGTGGTTTTCGGTGCGTTTTCCGTAAAAAAGGATAAAATAACTTCAGGCGGTTACGGTTATTCAAAAATCCCTTGTAAATATTTTAAAAAAACTTTTAACAAAGATGATTTCGGAAAAGATATTTTTAAATTTCCCGCGACAGCTTGGAGCAAAATGTACCGCACATCTTTTATAAAAGAAAATAATATACGTTTTCAGGAAATACGAAACGGTGAAGATCAACTGTTTTTTATACATTCGATGCTCACTGCAAAAAAAATAGCCGTAATTCCCGAAAATCTTTATTACTATTTGAAAACGAGAAAAGGTGCAATTACCGCCGTAAACAAAAAAACAAGTCTTTCTCCGATATTAAACTGTTATGAAACGGAAAAATTGCTTTCGGATTTAAATATTGAGGAAAATTTTAAAACATTCATAGTGAACAAATATTTTGAAAAATCGCTTTCATGGTATACAAAAGCCGATGAGAATATTAAAGACGAGTTTTATACGGAACTGATAAAACTTCAAGCTTATCTGTCGGAAAAATATCGGGGCAAATGGTGGAAAAATTTGAACATTAAGCAAAAAGAATCTTATTACGGGTTAAAGTTTAAAGTACTGCTTGCAAAAATCGGAGATGCAAAATGATAAAAGTTTCTGTCATCATACCTGTATATAACGTTGAACAGTATTTACGCCAATGTCTTGAGTCGGTAGTAAATCAAACTCTCAGAGAGATTGAGATAATTTGTATTAATGACGGTTCAACGGACAATTCATTAAAAATTTTACGGGAATATCAAAAAACTGATAAGAGAATTATCATAATTGATAAGGAACATGAGGAAGTTTCGGCGTCAAGAAATATCGGTATGAAAAAGGCAACGGGAGAATTTATATCATTCATTGATTCGGATGATTATGTTGATTTAAATTTTCTTGAAAATCTTTATAATGCGGCAAAAAAATATTCGTGTGACATAGCTTGTGCTAATATTGTACGATTAAAAGGAAACGAAAAATATAATAAATTTATATACAAAGAGCAAAAGTACAGTTACAACACTGATGAAAAAATTTTGTTAGCGGGAATTCCAAAAAATAATTATGTTTGGAACAAGATATACAACAGGGAAAAAATAATCGAATATAATATTGAATTCCCGTACGGTCGATTGTTTGAAGATAAAGCTTGGTCAATAAAGGCGGTTTATTACCTGAACGGATTGGTAACAGTACCTTATACGGAATATTTTTACAGAAAGAACCCAAAATCCATAGTATCTGAAAAATCCGCTAAAAAGCAGAACGATTCAATACTATCAGAGCAAGAGATGATAGAATTTGCGAGAGAAAAAAACATAAAAATGCCTAAAGGCTTCAGGCTTGCGCAGCGAGACAGGTACAGGATATTCGGAATAACGTATATGAAATGTTTTTATTTTTATCCCGATATAAAAAAATATTACTTATTTGGTCTAATACCTGTATGGCAGGCGAAAAAGAGAAATTAAAAATCGCTTGCACAAAAAAATTTTCGTGTTAATATTGGGATGTAAGTCTTTGGCGGAAACAGACTGATATGCGTCCGTAGCTCAGCTGGATAGAGCATCTGCCTTCTAAGCAGAGGGTCGCGCGTTCGAATCGCGCCGGGCGTAAATTAAGAGAGATGGGATTTTTCCATCTCTCTTAATTTTTGTTTGGCAAGTCTGTAGGTCGGATTTACTAATCCGACAAGTAAAGAAACGATATGACATTTCGAAATCGTTTGGCTCCCCAATCTACAAATTTAATGTCACCCTGAACTCGTTTCAGGGTCTGATATCTTTCGGATGTTATAATAAAAACAATGGACAAAAACGTAGTTTGAGTATTTTAATATTGTCGGTTTGGTAAAACCGACCTACAAACTTGTAATTCTACAAAAAAAGATCATATTATTATAAAACTTTACATTTGGGGTTGAAAATTAGTAAAAATCGTTTATAATATAAATGCAGGGTGATAGTTTACCGGACTATCGGGAACTCTGTACGAAGTCTAAGCGGTTCTTATCTTTTCAGATGAGAGCCGTTTTTTAATATGCACAAAATCATAAAAATTAGTAATAAACTAACATTGAAATCGTTCATACGACCTCCTTTCCAGTCGGGTACCAACCCGAAGTCTAAATTAAATTGGCGATTGGCTACCTTGAGAAAAGAGTTCCTTTTACCCTGCATATAAATTTGTAAATGTTCTGTAAGTTTATTATACAGGAAAATTACATTTTTCTCATGCAAAAAAGTCTGTAGGTCGGATTTACTAATCCGACAAAATAAATAAACGATATGGCATTTTAAAATTATTGGACTCCCCAACCTACATGATTATCTGCAAATTGGTAAGATGCTGAAACTGTCTTGGATTTCCTCCACGCTCGAACAGTTTCGCGGTTGAACCTTCGGTTCAAGTAGCTCAATGTTCTCGCTATCCGGACTATGCTTCGCCTTCGTCCGTACGGAAATCCGCAAGTTCAGCATGACAATTTTATTACGTGACAAATAAAGTTTGTAATATTGTCGGTTTGGTAAAACCGACCTACTACTGATATCTCTCGGATGTTTAAGTATTTTAATATTTGTCGGATTAGTAAATCCGACCTACTCATGCAAAAAAGCAATCCGAGAGGATTGCTTTTTTGTTTTTTTTTATTTGGAGGATTTTTTATTTAACCAGTCTTGCAATTGCACCGGTAAGGTCAGTACCGCCGTATAATAC